>JAFXTN010000008.1 GCA_017535785.1 Butyrivibrio sp.
AACAATTATCTTTCAGTTTTACGTACGAAAGGAAATAACCTATATGAATATTATGAGGGCCGATAATACTGATCTTCAGGAGATTTTAGATCTTCAGTACCTGGCGTATCAGAGTGAGGCAGCTCTATTTGGAAGTAAAGAGATACCTCCGCTTAAAGAGACGCTATCCGAACTTGAGGCAGAATTCAAAAAAGGAATAATTCTGAAGATGGTCGATGATAAAGGAAACATCATAGGCTCAGTACGCTCTAAGTCTAATGAGAATACAGTATATATCGGTAAGCTTATGGTACATCCGGACGAACAGAAAAAAGGATATGGTAAAAAACTTCTTTGCGAGATAGAAAGGTATTATACAAATAAGCGTTTTGAACTCTTTACGAGCACAAGAAGCATAGATAATATTAGGCTTTATGAGAAGATGGGATATAAGAAGTTCAAAGAAGAAAAGATTACGGATGAACTCGTATTTGTCTATATGGAAAAGGAATAGTGCATTAAATCGAAAGTTAAAACTCCGATGCAAGGAGGATCCGCAGATATAATGACAGACAGTTGCTCATCCGATATAATGGGTGGGCAACCCAATATACTATGGAGGTAACAGTCATGAACAAGTATGTTTCGCTGGATAAGCGAAGTAAGAAAGCTCAGCGCGAGTATCACGCAAAGCAGAGGCGCACCTGGGGAGAACTTAATCCCATGACAAGGAGCGTACCGAGCGGAAAGATTTACAATCGAAAGAAGGAAAAGCAGAGGATCGGCAAAGAGTTCAGAAATGGATTTGAGGCCGATCTTTTTTTTGCAAAAATATATATTTTTGCTTGACTATGACGTAACGTAATAGTTTATGATGTAATCACACGTGAAGGAGATGATAGCCATGAAGACAGTAAATGAAGTAAGTAAGCTGACAGGAGTGAGTATACGCACACTGCATTATTACGATAAGATAGGACTCTTAATAGACGAATACGCTAAGCGTGCAAAAGAACGGTGGGGTAATACTCCGGAATATAAGGAACTGCTAAGGATAGAATACATTTGAATTTATAATAGATATATTTTAAAGACTTTGGGAAAATTCGAGTATACCATTGCCGCGCGAGTGGAATCGTGGTAAAATATAATCGAAAATTTCCAAAGACTTTTATTATTATGGAGTAAATATGGAATACACTAGAGCAAAATATGTAAATCGGCTTGTTGAAAGAAGACAAAACGGTCTGATCAAAGTGATTACCGGGGCAAGACGTTCAGGAAAATCATATCTTATGAATGAATTGTATTATAAGTACCTTTTGGCTAGTGGCGTGCCAAGTGCCAATGTTATCAGGTTCGCTTTTGATGCCGACGAGGATATCGATCTGCTTGATTCGTATTTCCCTGATGAAGAGACAAAACTTGAACAGAAAAATGGGATCTATTATATAAATGCCAAGAAATTCAGGGCATATATCAAGGATAGGACCAATGACAAAGAGGATTTCTATCTGTTACTTGATGAGGTTCAGCTTCTGGATAATTTTATTGGAACCTTGAATGGTTTTCTGCGTCATAAGAATTTAGATGTTTATGTTACAGGTTCAAATTCAAGATTTCTTTCGTCGGACATAGCTACAGAATTTAAGGGAAGAGGTACTATTGTACATGTTTTACCACTTTCTTTTTCCGAGTATATGCAAGGACAGAGTATAAGCCCACAAGAGGCATGGAAAGAGTACATTATAACTGGTGGGATACCGCTTGTTGCGCAAATGGTGGGAAGCGATGAAAAGATATTCTATCTAAAGTCTTTATGCGAGGAAACATATCTTAAAGATATAATAGCCCATAATAAAATAAAAAAGAAAACTGAACTTGCTGATACATTTAACATCATAGCTTCAACTATTGGTTCACCGGAAAATATAAGTAAACTCACAAACACATTTAAAAGTGTTAGTGGAAAAGATATTACTGATGACACGATTGGCAATTTCATAGGTTATTTTGAGGATGCATTCGTTATATCCAAGGTCAGTAAGTACAATATAAAAGGCAGAAAATATATTGGGACTCCATTCAAGTTATACTTTGAAGATATCGGGGTAAGGAATGCCAGGCTTAATTTCCGACAGATTGAAGAGACTCATATTATGGAAAACATCATATATAACGAGCTTAGATACAGAGGTTTTAATGTTGATGTTGGCGAAGTTAACGTCAGCGAGAAGACAGACAGAATAGATGCTAATGGAAAGTATATATATGCACAGAAAGAACTGGAAGTGGATTTCATAGCATCTAAAGGAGATATAAAATACTATATTCAATCAGCACTTTCGATGGACGATGCTGATAAACAGTTACAGGAAAAGAAGAGCCTTTATTATATTGATGATTCTTTTAAAAAGATAGTCGTGGCAAAAACAGGATTAAAACCTTCTTATGATGAGAAGGGAGTTATGATTATCGATTTGTTTGACTTTCTTATGGATAATCCAATCAACCAAGTATGATATGTTAGAAAGGTAATAACTTTTAATTTAAATGAGGATTATATGGAAGAAATGAACGATTCAATAGTTATCAAATCAGCTGAAACAGATGAGGAGCTGTGCGGAAGAGGATACGTCCACTGTACTGCATGGCAGGAAGCCTATAGAGGCATAGTGTGCGACAGATATCTTGATACGATGACTGTAGAGGCTACAACAGCACGTGCCAGGAATTATCCGGACAATACCCTTGTAGCTAAGGATGGAGATAAAGTTGTAGGATTTGCGGTTTATAGTCCATCGAGAGATGAAGATCTGCCGGATGCGGGAGAGGTTGACGCAATCTATGTGCTCTCAGAATACTATGGTCAGAAAGTAGGCTATAGATTAATGAATAAGGCACTTTCCCGGCTTAGTGAATACAATACCTTTTTTGTGTGGGTGTTCGAAAAGAATGAGCGGGCCATAAATTTTTATCACAAATATGGTTTTGAATTCGATGGATGTAAAAAGGAATGGACTCTTGGCACGCCTGTCTCAATAGTCAGAATGGTAATGAAAAGAGCATAATCTTTTGGTTTGACTCATTATTAGATTGTTCAAATCGTTGTTTGATAACGAAGGAGAATTGATGGATACAGTGGTTTTTTGTGCAGTTCCGTCATGGAACAAAGAATTTAAGATTCTTCTTGAAAACAATTTTTAATTCGATTAGCCTTTTCTTAGGACGTCCGAATCTTACCTAAGAGGAGGCTACAAATGAATAAAGAAGAACTACACAGTTACATTTCCGAGAGTAAGGGAAATGAGAGTAATATCTGCCAGATTTGTGCCATAAGAGATGAAGAAATAGTATATGAGGATAGCTGGCCAGGGTATAAAGCAGAGGATCCTGTAAATGTCAATTCTGTGACTAAAGGTGTTATGGCAATACTTGCAGGCATTGCAGCTGATACAGGAGCCATTAAGAGCCTTGATGAAAAGGTCATAACCTTTTTCCCGGATTATCAGGTCAAGAGAGGTGAGAAAACAATATACGATGTCACAATAAAACACCTTCTTACCATGACCGCTCCCTATAAGGGAAAGTCTGAACCCTGGAAGAAAGTTTGTACTTCCGAGGATTGGACTAAAGCAGCGCTGGATTTTCTTGGCGGACGCAGCGGAATAACCGGAGAATTCAAATATGCAACTCTTGGAATACAGATACTTGCCGGGATTATTGAGAGAGCAACAGGAGAGAAATGCATTGATTTTGCTAACAGGTATTTGTTCGTTCCGATGGGAATACCGGAACACACCATCCATGGTGCCGGTAGCAAAGAGGATCAGTTTGATTTCTTTATGAACAAGGGACCAAGGAAGAATGAGTGGTATTCGGATCCTCAGGATACTGTTACTGCAGGCTGGGGACTTTGCTTATCGGGAAGAGACCTTGCAAAGATTGGGTCTATGGTCTTAAACGAAGGGATATATGGCGGAACTCAGATAGTATCAGCAGAGTGGATCAGGCAGATGCTCACTCCTTATCTGAAGCTTGGTGAACGCTTTGGCTTTATGGAATACGGATATCTGTGGTATAAACCTTACGAAAACAAAGAGGTATATGCCGCGATAGGCGACAGTGGAAACATTATCTATGTGAACAAAGAGAAGAACGTTTCTGTGGGTGTTACCGGAACATTTAAGCCTAGGATATTTGACAGGGTGGAGTTCATAGAGAAAAAAGTACTTCCACTTATAGTGTGATATATTTACAATAGACAATGTGAACGGTAAAACAAGAAGAAATTGTAGAGGAGATGAAGGTCTATGAATAGCAACGAATTATCTATTTTCAAAACATTTGACGCGTTTGAAGCAGAAAGAGTTTCCGCGCTTCTTGAAGCAGAAGGCATCCCTTCATTTAAACGTGAACATGGTGCAGGGCAGTATCTTTCGATTGTGTTTGGGACAAACACAACGCAGTGCATAGAGATAATAATTCCTGAAAGCTGCGAAGAAAAGGCACAAAAGGTGCTTGAAGATGCCGGATTCATAGGTGATCCTGAATCAGATATGGACGAAGATTAAGACATACATAAACGAATTATGAATGTTTCTTACGATGCTCTGACGGAGTTTTACCATATGCCTTCAGAAAGCAGCGGTTGAAATAGCTTATGTCATTGAACCCGCAGGAATAGGCGATATCTGCGATTGGAGTATTTGGGCTTGCAAGGAGCTCATCCCTTATCTGTTCCAGGCGGAATTTTAGTACATGCTGAATAGGCGTGGTATGAAGTATGTCGTGGTAAAGCCTGAGCAAAGTGCTGACACTGATGTTTGCACTTGCTGCTATATCCTCGATAGTTATTTGTTCTCTGAAATGAGTTTCAATAAAATACAGAGTCTTTTTAATCCTAAGCTCATCCCTTTGCGTCTTGGACGTGAAGGGATGTTCTGTTTCTGAATCAATGTTGTGGAGCAGTAGACTCGCGATCTGACTAAGTGAAGAACGTACAGTCAGCGCATAGTCAGCTTTTTCATGTGCTCCGCTGTTCCAGGCTTTTTCTGCAAAAGAGAGAATGTCTTTTTGCCACGGAACGGAAGGAGTGAGCTTGATAAATGGAAGAATCTCGTGAGAAAGGATCGGTGATACGTAGGTATTCCAAACGATATCACCGGGTGCTGCTATCAGGCGGGGATCAAAGACCATGCAGTGCTGTCTTCCGGTTTTGGAACTAAGCTCTGCTGAGTGAAGAATACCGCTGTTAGCAAAATAACCTTCGCCGGTCTTTAACTTGATCTCACATCCGGCGATAAAAACGCTGACTTCTCCGGAAAGGATGACTACAAGCTCAAGTTCATCATGCCAGTGCCATGGTACTTTGACTTTCGTAAGATCATCGTCGAAAAAGGCGATGGGGTAATCCGGAGTTCCGTATGTAAGCAGTTCTCTGCCGGTGTCATCTGTTTTATCTGTAGAATATGAAAGAGCCATATAAATCCTTTCTGACGATATTGTCTTATTATAACCACGATTATATGCGATTTAATTCTATATGTAAATTTCTGATAAATGATATACTCCAATGCAGTTAAGAAAAATACGTTATGCTTTGGAGGTAAGACTTTATGTATTCTTTGCTGATTGCTGTAATCTACCTGATATTCATAAGTCTGGGACTCCCGGATTCGCTTCTGGGATCCGGCTGGCCGACTATGCAGGTTGCATTTGGAGTGCCCTCATCCTATGCGGGGTATGTGTCCATGTCTATTTCTTTTTTGACGATAATATCCGCTCTTTTAAGTCCAAGGATGATAAGGCGCTTTCATACGAAGTGGATCGTTATCGTATCAATATTCCTGACCATCATGGGACTTATAGGCTTTTCAATATCATCTTCCTATTGGATGCTGTTTCTTTTCGTGATCCCTTATGGCCTCGGCGCCGGTGCGATCGATTCATCTGTAAACCACTATGTGGCAAACAACTACTCCGGCTCAGTAATGAATTTCCTTCACTGCTTCTACGGTGTGGGCGCAGTGATAAGCCCAAACATCATGGGGTTGGCGCTTAGTCGCGCTAGGTGGAATGAAGGCTACAGGTGGACAGCATATATCCAGGTGGCTATACTCCTTGTATGTATTTTTTCACTTCCTCTATGGAAAAGAAATGAGAATGAAGCAAAAGGTGAAGAAGAGGCAGGAGCCGGCATAAGAGAGGCGATAAAGGTTCCGGGAGTCATACTTACACTTATCGCATTCTTTGCATACTGCTCCGGTGAGAATACTTGTTTCCTCTGGACATCAAGCTTTTTTGCCGGAACTAAAGAGGGACTGACAGACGGTATGATCGCTTCCTTTGGATCACTGATATTTGGCGGACTGATGCTTGGAAGATTTATCTCCGGATTTGTATCAAACAGGCTTGGAGACAGACTACTGATTAGGATAGGAATCTTGATGGAACTGATCGGTATTGTTATGGTCATGCTTCCGTTTGGTCATTATCTTCCTGCGGCGATTGGGTTTGTGGTCATAGGAACCGGCATGGGCCCTGTGTATCCTGCAATCCAGCATATGGCTCCTGAGAACTTTGGCAAAAGATACAGCGCAGCAGTCATAGGACTTCAGATGGCAGCAGCCTATGTTGGCAGTACTTTCATGCCAATGTTTTTCGGAATTCTACAGCAGCATATCGGAATCGGGATCATGCCGATATATCTTTTGATATTTGCGATTCTCAATATAGGAATGCTGGAAATGGCATACAGGCGCTTACCTTAATGGTAGGTGCCTTTTTGTTTTATGAATGAGAAAAAAGAAATGAGGGCTCTTTTTCTGATATATTAAATCTAGAGTACCGGATAAGGTGATTCAGCTATACAAGGAAAAGAAAAAGGGTGAGTATATACTGATCCTGGATCATGGGATAGAAAGACCTCGCTGGCGAAGTGAGGATGAGGAATTATTCCCGGAGTCTTATGAGTGCCTTGAGCGATTGAGTAAGAAATACAAAATCGGAGTTATAGCTAATCAGATCCCGGGAACAGCTTCCAGATTAGAAGAGCATGGAGTTTTGAAGTTCATCGATCTTGTTATAGCTTCTGCTGAAGAAGGATTAGAGAAGCCTGACAGGAGGATATTTGAGCTTGCTTTATCAAGAGCAAATTGTAAACCTGAGAATGCGGTTATGGTCGGAGATAGAGTTGACAGTGTATATTGCTAATAGTAATATACCTATTAGTAACACATGGAAGGAGTACACAAATTGGAGAATATTATCCTCAGTCTGATCTTATTAAAACCAATGACAATCTATGAAATGCGTGCATACATACAACTGAATCTTTCTACGGTTTGCAGCGACAGTCTCGGAAGCTTGCAGACTGCAATAAAGAAACTTGTTGAAAAAGGATATGTATCCGTAACCGAATATGTGGAGAATAATACACTTAAGAAGCAGTACAGCGTAACAGATAAAGGCGTGAAATATTATAAGGATTGGGTAGGGACACCGATCAATATACAGAAAATGAAGAGTATGGAAGAGGGGAAGTTTTTCTTCCTTGGAATAGCTCCGGGAGAAAAAAGAGTAGCATTTCTTAAGGCTCTTATTTCCGATATGGAGGTAGAGTATGAGAAACTTCTTGTCATAAAGGACTACGTTGATAAAACTCAGGATACCGCTATAGCTAGGAACACCAAACGTATAAAAGAAGATCCTGTTCTAACCGGTAACCTGTTAGAGGTTTCCGGAGAAAAGACAGTTGAAAAGGCAGTAACCAATATAGACAATTATCAGATCTACATGCTGGAGTACGGTCTTGAGAAAATCAAAGCGGATCTGAATTTTTACAAAAAAATACTTAAGCGTGAGCTAAAGGGAGACTAGAAATAAAATGCAGATATACCTAGGAGCGATATTATTGATAATAGTCATGATCCTAAGCGTTCTTCTGATATGCGGTCTTCCTCTCGGTGAACTGACTATGGGAGGAAGATATAAAGTGTGGCCGGTGAAGATGCGTGGGATCGCAGTAAGCCAGTTGTTTGTTCAAGGATTTGCTCTTTATATCCTTCTTGCTGCAGGAAAGATACTTCACATATTCATATCGGAAAACGCGACGAAGATTGCATGCATCTGTTTTGCGGTATTCTTTTTCGGGAACACGGTCATGAATTTTTTTTCGACAAGTAAAAAAGAAAAATACATAATGACGCCTATGTCATTGGTTGAGGCAATCTGTTTTACGATAACGGCGATAGGGTTTTGAATCTAATGGATGCAAAAAGCAATGAAGAAAAAATCAGAAAACTGGAAGGTAAAACGCATGATCATCGCATTAGTGATAGTTGCGGTTGTAATAGTGGCTCTTAAGTTTATATTGTTTCCACCGGTAAAAGAGATACCCACCACAGGCGAGTATCAGATTGCCTCGGAAGATTATTGGGTGACTGAGGACAAGGAAGATCCATATTCTAAAAACGGAGGATACAGACAACTTCAGGTAAGAAAGTGGTATCCCATAGATTGCACTGAGGAGAAGCCGGTTGTTGTGGCGTCTCATGGATCCTGCGGGACCATTGATAATAACGGAAGCTTGTATCGCGAGTTGGCGAGCCATGGTTATACTGTGCTTTCGGTGGTGCATCCGGGACAGGCAGCAAGCGTTAAATATGAAAACGGAAAGTCCGGCGGACCTAGCGGAGAATTCCTAAAAGAAATGGGAGCATTGAAGCCGGAAGAAGATCTTGAGAAAGCGTACAAGGTATTTTACAAGTGGATGGAAATAAGAATTGATGATCTGAATGCGGTCATGAATGACTGGGTGGAAAAAGAAGGAGCAACTCACTTTATTTCAGAGGGGCATTCTCTTGGAGGCTCAGCAGCTTACGCCATGGCAAGGATAAGAGATGATGTTATCGGATGCATAGCTTTGGAATCCCCTTTTATGTATGACATTAAGGGCGTGGAAGATGGCAATTTTATTTTCGATGACAGTGACTATGATGTGCCCCTGTTAAGTATATATTCTGACTCCAGCTATCCACATCTGAGGGAATGGGGACAGTACGGAAATAATGCAAAGTTTTTGGACAGTTCCAACACTTTCTATACAAATATCCATTACGAAAATATAGGCCATATGGGTTTATGCGACCTATCTTTGGCATCACCGGTCATAGCCGCAATCCTTGACGGCGGATTTCAGAAAGTTAAAGCAGTAGACCAGCTTACAAAGCTTAACGAAGATTGTCTTGCCTGGGTCTCTGACTTATGCGCAAGATAAATATGGTCCGGATTAAAAAGATTATAAGAAGTTGCTACTGAAATAAGTGGCGACTTCTTTTTTATGCCGGAAAAGAAGCATTCGAATATTTATCATATTGACAATCATCAATATGAGTGGTATTGTCATATTCATGATCATCTATATGAGAAAAGAAAGGGGTGCTCTATGGACGAAAATGAAGTAATTAAAATTTGTAAAGCGTTAGGTGACAGGAATAGGCTTAAGATCATTCAGATACTGTTGTCCGGAGAAAAATGTGTTTGCGTCATAGATGAATATTTGAAAATAACTCAGCCCACACTATCTCATCATATGAAAGTGCTTGGGGAATGCAAGCTGGTGAACAGCCGAAGAGACGGAAAATGGGTATATTACAGCATTAACAAAGACACAGTTGATCGCTTTAAAGGATTCTTTGGGGATCTTGTGATAGGTGATGAAGGTTGTTGCTGTAATAAATAAATTTATAGGCTTAAGCTCGGGAGAATAAATGGGAAAAATACTTAAATTTTTGCAGGATGAATTGTTGGGAATGCAGTGGCTTGCCATATGTATCGGAAGATTTCTTACGATGATCGGAATCGATATCGAAACCAAGCTGGGAGGAAGCATACATTTTTTTGTTTATGACACAATAAAAATTCTGATATTGCTTTTTAGTTTGATCTCAATCTTTGGTTATATTGATACTTACATTCCGCCTGAAAAAACGAGAGCTGTTTTGGATAAACTAAACGGCCTGTGGGCCAATGTTGTAGCAGCATTGTTTGGAACGGTCACATCTTTCTGTTCGTGTTCATCTATTCCGATATTTGTAGGATTTACGAATGCAGGATTACCTCTCGGGGTCACATTTTCTTTTTTGATCTCTTCTCCAATGGTCGATATTGCTTCCTGCGTATTGCTGGCGAGTGTTTTTGGTCTGAAGGTTGCGATCGTCTATGTTATTACAGGACTGATAATCGCGATCGTCGGAGGATGGATCATCGGAGCCCTTAATATGGAGGATGAAGTAGAAGAGTTCGTTAGGAAAAAAGCGAAAGCTAACGAAGTTAAAATTTTAAATAAGACACAACCGGAAAGAATAAAATATGGATTTGGCGAGGGTTTTCGCACGATCAAAAACATATGGGCTTTTGTGATCTTTGGAGTGGCTATAGGTGCAGTGATCCATAACTGGATCCCGGAAGAGCTGGTAGTGAGAATTCTTGGTGAGGGAAATCCGTTTGCTGTATTAATTGCAACTATCGTAGGCGCGCCTGTTTATGCGGATATATTTCAGACCATTGCAATTGCAGAGGCATTATTGAAAAAAGGAGCGTATCTCGGAGTGATCCTGGCATTTATGATGTCGATCACTACGCTTTCTTTACCATCACTTATCATGCTGAGGAAGATAATAAAAGGCAAGTTGTTTTATACCTTTCTGGCAATATGCTTGGTGGGGATCATGATAGTAGGATACATGTTTAATTTTATTCAAAAAATATTATTGATATGAGGATGGATAATATGAAAATATTTGATATGTTGAATAAGAAAAAAGAGTGTTGCGGCAAAGATAATGAATTTGTGAATGCGGTAGAAGGCAGTGAACTAAAAAATATCATTGTTGTGGGAAGTAACTGCTGCAAGAGCGGTTACAACTTATATGAGCAATTAAAGCAGATAATAAAAGAATCAAATGTTGCCGCAAAGCTGACATATACGGACAGCATTGAAGCCGCATCTGAATATGGAATAATAAGTAAACCTGCGATCGTTATAGATGATAAGGTAATTGCATGCAATAATGGTATTGATGAGAATGGTTTAAAGGAAATGCTGGTTAGCTATTGATTTGGCGCCGGACTGACAAATATCCGAAATAGAGATTACTGTATAAAAGCTGACTCTTACAAGAAGAGCCGGCTTTTTTTATGTTCGGAAATAGCAAAATCTGCACTATCATTTGTCGTATTATGAGAAGTAATAAAATGATATGTGAGGTTATGATGTAATAGTGACAATTAGATAGGTTAAAAGAATCGAGGCGTATAAAAGGAGGCACAGTATGTTTGATTTCAATTACTACACACCTACAAAAGTTGTTTTTGGAAAAGGCACAGAGAATAAGGTTGCGGATCTTATAAATGAATTTGGCGGAAAAAAGATCTTGATCCACTACGGTGGAGGAAGCGTTGTGCGCTCCGGACTTCTTAAGCGCGTGACAGATTGTCTTGATGCGGCAGGCATCAGCTATGTGACGCTTGGCGGTGCTGTTCCCAATCCCCATCTTGGACTTGTTTACGAGGGAATCGAGCTTTGTAAAAAAGAGAATGTAGATTTCCTTCTCGCTGTCGGAGGCGGAAGTGCTATAGATTCAGCAAAAGCGATCGGCTACGGAATCGCCAACGAAGGCGACGTGTGGGATTTTTATGATTACAAGCGCACAGCAAAAGGCTGCCTTCCTCTCGGAGTTATTTTGACTATAGCTGCAACAGGAAGTGAGATGAGTGATTCTTCTGTTATCACCAAGGAAGAGGGACTTGTAAAGCGCGGATACAGCAGCGACTTCGGCAGAGCAAAGTTTGCGATCTTGAACCCCGAACTTACCATGACACTCCCTGATTATCAGACAGCGTGCGGATGTACGGACATCATGATGCATACCATGGAAAGATATTTCACTAACGGTGGTAACATGGAGCTGACAGATGCGCTTGCTGAGGGACTTCTTCGCACAGTGAAAAAGAATGCGCTTATCCTTCACAAGGATCCCAAGAACTACGATGCAAGAGCAGAAGTTATGTGGGCCGGAAGCCTTGCGCACAACGGTCTTACCGGCTGCGGAAATGATGGCGGAGACTGGATGACACATAAGCTTGAGCATGAGCTCGGCGGACTTTACGATGTGGCTCACGGTGCCGGACTTGCAGCAATATGGGGAAGCTGGGCAAGATATGTTTACAAAGATTGTCTTCCCAGATTTAAGAAGTTTGCTATTAACGTCATGGAAGTTGACGAGGTCGGTCCCGACGAAGAGATAGCTCTTTGCGGAATCGAGGCTATGGAGGAGTTCTACAGGAGCATCGACATGCCTACCAATTTACGTGAGCTTGGAGTTAATCCTACGGAAGAAGAGCTTAAGCTCATGGCAAAAAAATGTGCAATAGGAGTCGGCGGCGAAAAGGGCTCAGCCAAGGTGCTGAACGAAGAAGCCATGCTGGCCATCTATCGCGCAAGTATGTAAGGACTTATAAGATAAATGGAAAGAAACAGAACTACAGTTATAGATGAAAAAACACCGCTTCTGGTATTGGCAGGTCCCATGTTTTTGGAGCTCCTTCTCAATACCATGCTACACAACGTTGATACTGTAATGCTTAGTCACTATGACGAGTATGCAGTCGGAGCGGTGGGAAATGCAAACACCATCATGTTCATGATGATCATACTTTTCAATATCATAGCCACAGCTACAAGTGTAGTTGTGGCTCAGTATCTGGGCGCCAAAATGTATGACCGCATGAACATGATATATACACTTGCGATCGTGGTGAATCTTGTATTCGGAGTCGCACTCAGCGCAGCCTTTTGCGCGGCGAATCCGTTTATCATGGACTTCCTTCATGTATCACCTCAGATGCGATCGTTCTCGATGACATACATTTATATTGTCGGTGGCGGAGGCTTTCTGATGGCAGTGTCTAACGTTATGCTACAGATACTTAGATGTAACGGATACACCAAGATCGGCATGTGGGTTACCTTTGGGATCAATATCATCAATATCGTCGGCAACTATTGCTTCCTGTACGGACCGCTCAAATTCATGAACATGGGTGTCGCCGGCGTTGCTATATCAACGGTTTTTGCAAGATTTATTGCAGCGGTCGCTCTCATTGTCTTTTTCTATGTTACTAAGACAGGAAAGCTCTCTCTTCGCTATTTGAACCCGTTCCCCGGAAAGCTCCTTTCAAGGATGATAAGGATCGGACTTCCTTCCGCAGGAGAGAATCTTACTTACAATCTTTATCAGACGACGCTTCTTTCTTTTGTTAATGCAATGGGAAATGACGCGGTCAATGCGAGAGCGTATTGCAATACCATAATTTCTTTTGCCATGATATTTTCAAACGCTGCGGCCATGTCTACGCAGATAATCACAGGACACCTTGTTGGAGCCGACAAGACAGACGAGGCATACAAAAGAGTCTTCAAGACCCTCAGAACTTCAATGCCCATAACAATAGCGCTGTCGACTATCAACGCTATCCTTTGCAGATATACATTGCACATTTTTACGGACAATGCCAACATAATAAATCTCGCTCAGACCATAATGATAGTGGACATATTTGTTGAGATAGGCCGATGCCTCAACATGACTTTTGTAAGCAGTCTCAAGGCAGCAGGAGCTTATATATTCCCGTTCATAGCGGGTGTGGTTTGTAACTGGGGACTTGGACTTACCACGGGATATGCTGTGGGAGTAGCCCTCGGACTTGGTGTTGGAGGGATCTTTATTGGAACAGCCACTGATGAATGTATCAGAGGCCTTGTAGTCATGTATTACTGGTATAAAAAGAAATGGCTCGGAAAGTCAGTGATCGACAAGAGCGATGTGCTTGTTGAATAGATTTGCTCAAATTGCAAAGTTGAGTTAGAATAACATTCAATATGGGGAAAAGGGGACAAAAAGGAAAGAGGTAATTGAATATGAGTAAAATTTCTAAAAGCAGAGATGCGCAGATCGTATTTCAGTCTTTTTACTGCGCGCTTGCGCTAGTGGCGTGCGTAGGAAGTGTTGGGTTTTTTAACATGCAGTTTGAAGGAGACTTTTATATCTTCTTCACCAATATCAGTAATTATCTATGCGCAGGGATAATACTGGTTGAGCTGATCCAGTCCCTAAGAAAAAAAGAGGATGGCTATGTGACAGTAGCGCCTTGTCTTCGAGTGATCAGTTTATTGGGGATCATCCTTACATTTTTGGTTTTCAACATATTGCTTGCAGGTGATGCCGGAAGGGATCCGGCACTGAACTATAAAGTTGAATGTATCTTGTGTCACATCGTTTTGCCGATCATGTATACAGCAGACTGGTTACTGTTTTATGAGCACGGAAAAATGAATGTGAAAATGCCGCTGTTATCATCGCTGTTCCCGCTTGCGTACGTGGGCTATGTATTCATACATGCAGCGCTCAGAAATTTTGACAGCAGTATAATGAACCATACAGGAACCAATCCACTCATTTATCCTTATTTTTTCCTTAATCCGGAGCGAGTAGGGGTACAGGGAGTGATCACTTGGATCCTTGTGCTTTTGGTATTCTTCATAGTGTTGGGATTTATCTTTATGCTGATAGATCGTTTGCTTGGAAGAAATCAGAAAGCTAACACAGATTCAGCGAAACTGGCTGCATAAATCCGATCAAAACAAAAATCATCCCGTAACTGTCAACATAGTGATCCGACAGTTACGGGATTCTTTTATATAAACATATTATTTGGTTTAGGAATTGATTTCATCAGTTGTTTTCGTCAATGTAAACACCGACTCTGTTCTGAATAATCTTTGCAACTTCTTCTGCAGTCTTTTCCCCTTTGAAATATGCCGAAGCTTCTTCCATGACAATATTTGAAATCTGCATGTTAACGCTTGCAAATGTATCTATTGCAACTACATAATCATAAAACTTCTTAATATCATCCTCTGATAAAGGATCTAATTTTATATCTTCGAAGGTCACAGGATCATATGTGTTTGCAAAAGTATCATTATCGCTTGCTTCCTTGGTGGCTGACTGAAGCTGCTCTTCAAATACGGATTTTACCGGAGAAAAGCCGCCTGTTGATTGTGTATTTGCAGTCATCATATCTCTGATAAGATCGTAAATAACATCCATATGCTCTGTCTTACTGTTTATAGCAAATGAAGGTCCCTGGATCGCAGCCAGATTCTTTCCGAGATTATTGGGACATCCCACCATCTCAATATCACCATGAAATATAACCTGCTTAAGCTTAGCATATTCCCATATATTTCTGAATCCCAAGCCGTAAAATATTGCATCTCCCGTGGTGTATGGCGCATCGATATCAAAATCATTAACAACATCAACCGGTTCTTCATCAGGGAAATTATTTGTAAATTTCAAAAACTCAACAAACTCCGGTGAATCAAAGTTGCACTTCTTGCTCTTAATATCGAGGAATTCTTTTCCATAATATACCCAAAAATATGAGCAGACATTCATTCTTGTGTCTGTTGAACCAAACGCGGCTTTATAATCCGTTCCTCTGCTTTTTATAAGCTCATCACAGTCCTTGTATGACAAAGATGTTTTACCGTTTGCATCTTCTGCTTTGACCACATATGTAATGGGCTCAAACGAAGGGATGAATGTATAAGTCTTGCCGTTATAATTCATCATCTCTTTGATGTTGGGAAGTATCTCAAGATCTCCCAAAGGTCCGCCTTGCTCAAAAGCAGGTGCAAGATCAAGCAGTATGCCCTTATTGGCGTACTTTTCTATAGCAGATTCATTTCCGGAAAAGCACATGATATCGGCCACTTTTCCGGCAGTAAGGTCAAGGTTAAACTGCTTAATAATGTCTTCGTAGTTGCCATTACCAAGCTCACTGTAATCAATTATCTTTATAGCATACTTATCGTTTGTTCTGTTGAATTCCAAAATCTGATCTTTAATTTGTTTCTCCAGATACATAGCAGATAATGTAATTATGGTTTTATCTTTCACATCCTCAGGATTTACCTTGGTAAGCTTTACAAGCGACTCGGGTGCATTATAATCCGCACTGGTATCCGCAAGAATCTCTTTTTCATTTAAGGCAATAAATCCTACTTGTGACAACACTTGATCGGAACTGATGGATGAGTCTGTGTAATCAAGCAATTTATCAGCCGTGTCGGATTGCTCGTTATATTTATAAACTCCGTCTGAATCCGCCCCATATAATGTGTTGTTTTCATCCTTAAAGAAGGTATAGTATCCGTGTGACTCAAAACCGCCGAGTTTCTTTTCTACTTTATTGTTTTCAGCGTTAACTATAACGAATGATTGATCATAACTTTTTTCATCAAAATAATTTACAAACAGCTTATTATCCGCAAGTTCGAGAACATTCGTAATTCCGCCCATGCCGCTTAAAGCTTTTTTGTCTACTATCACTTTAAATCCGGACTGCTCGTCAAAAGTCGCAAGGCCATCCAACATACCGCATACAAGGCCGTGTTTCTCGGTCCATGTCATAGTTCTGAGATATTCCCAATTTTTCTCAAGTTCTTCTGTTATATCATATTTGTAAACAACCTCTCCCGAAGGAGTAACCTTTTCAAGAAATGAGCCTGTTACTCCATCATCGCTGCATTCTCTGTATACCATATAGGCATTTCTGTCATTATCGAAAGTGCATATAGTTATATAATCATCTTTCTGTCCTCCGATATCTGCGGACTGAACATCAGATCCGTCCGTATTAAATGAAATGTACTTAAATGTACCTTCTGCGCTATGGCAGATTGACACTATTCTGTCACCGTTACGTCCGAGGGCAGTCACCTTATCGCCATCATTAAGGACCTTGGCAAAATCTTCCTGTTTGTAAATGCAGTTCTTATCAATTGTCTTGGCTTCCTCAAAAGCCGATGCAGAATCAATCTTTTTACCGCATCCGGTAAAAGCTGTCATTCCAAGTGTCAATGTAAGAAGAATACATGTCACTTTCCCTATGACACTTCGTGTCTTAATATTTCTTTCCTTTTTCATTTTTCTCTCCTTTTATAAAAATTCCCCGGCTCAATCCAAATTGAGCTTTTTACTTGTAATGTTTACGGTAGCAACAAAGAAAACTGCTATTAATACGATCGAGCAAATAAGGTTAGGTACACAAAAAAGATCCTCATATCCCCAAAAGATATCGCCGCGATGTGCCACGCTCATGCCTAAATTCTTTAAATAAACGGACAGCAAAGTAATTCCTAATACAAAAAAGCAAAGTATCGATCCGATAGTACTGTGATTGCGCCAACGACTGCCGATGCATATGCTAAAGATCAGTGCCATAACCCCTGAGAGGCCCATGAGAAACATAACAATAAGTAAGTATATTATCATCAACAACGCTTTCGGATCTATGCCTTCTTTAAAGACATGTACAACCGATTCAGGAGTAATTGCCACCAAAGAGATGAACACCGATGCACAAAAAATTGTCGCCCATATTAAGGTAACAATGATCTTAGAAGAAACGATCATTTTGTTATTTGCCGGAAGAGTAAATGTCAGATACCCTTCGTTAGTGTACAGACTCTTGTAGTAGTACTGTGTGATCACGTATAGAGGTGAGACTACACATAGTACCATTAATCCCAACAATTCATATAATGCATATTTCCCGGGATTCTGAGACACGTGCATGAATATACTGCAAAATACACCTAACAGTATGGTTAAGCCGCACAGTACTCCCATTACCGGCGCTGTCTTTTTAAGGTCGTATTTAATAAACTTTCCTAACATCTGTATACCTCCCTGAACAATTCATCAACCGACATCCCTTCCTCAGCTCTTATGTCATCAATAGGCTTAAAGAGCTTGATACTGCCGTTCTGTAAGAAAATAGCTTCATCAAGCACAGGCTCGACTTCGGAAATGAGGTGAGTTGCGATTATCATCGAAGCTGTTGGTTCATAGTTACTTATAATGGTTCGTAAAATGTAATCCCTTGCTGCGGGATCCACGCCTGCGATAGGCTCATCAAGAATGTAGAGCTTGGCTCTGCGGCTCATCACAAGCATCAATTGTACTTTTTCTTGATTACCCTTTGAAAGAGTCTTGAGCTTGGCATTAGGATTAAGATTAAGACTTGAGATCATCTCCATTGCTCTGTCCTCTTCAAAGTCTTCATAAAAGTACTTGAACATCTCAACTATGGCTTTAATTGTCATATTCCCGTCAAGGTAAGTTTGATCCGGCAGATAGGATATTGCCGCTCTGCTGTCTGCCGTTCCTGCGGGATTACCGTCAACAAGTACTGTTCCGCTGTTAGCCTGCAACAATCCGCATATTATCTTAATAAGCGTTGTCTTTCCGCTTCCGTTGGGACCAAGTAAACCGATTATGTGTCCCGGTTCGATTGAAAGACTTACATCATTCAATGCCGTAACACTTCCATATGTCTTAGATAATCCCTGAATTTCTAAAAGATTATTCATACTTCTCTCCTTCTAAATAATGTGTGTTTAAAATCATTTTTCTGCGTATTGTTTAACAAGTTCTAAGATCTCTTCTCCGGTAAATCCGAGCTTTTCCATGCTCTTGAAGAATTTTTCGATCTGTACGTCTACAAGTGACTTTCTTAAATTTTTGATCATGTTATCATCCTCCGTTATGTAACGGCCGCTGGTTCTTTCTGAGTGAACAAGTCCAGTCGATTCCAGGTCACTGAGTGCCTTTTGCATTGTGTTGGGATTAACACCGGCTTCGGCAGCGAGGTCGCGAACACTCGGTAGCTTATCTCCCGGTTTGTACTTTCCCGAAACAATATCGATCTTAAGATGCTCAATAATCTGGACAAAGATTGGACTGTCCGAATTAAGGTTCCATGGCATAGTACGTTATTCCTTTCTATATTTTATTTCATTCTGTATTACTGTACTAAGCGGCTAGTACAATAATACAATAACCCCAGCTCAGAAATTTGTCAACAACATTTTGTAAATTCTTTAATCTAAAGTTAGCAAAAGCTAACTCGACTGTAGTATTATAAGAACATGAGAATTTTTAAGGAGTATAAAAGCTTATGTACCATATAGAAAAAAATACAGTGCAGGAAACACTGATAATACCATTGATCGGAAGAAAAGTGTGTTCCGAACATTTCCCTGAGCTATTTAAAGATCCCGAGGCTGAGCGCATATGCTCAATGATCGATTACGATTTTGAAGAAAAGTGCAAGAAGATGGAGACCAAGACAGGACTTCACGGAGCGCTTGAAGTTGCGCAGAGACAATATGGTCTTGCATGGGAGGTAAAAGATTATTTGAGAAAACATCCAAGTGCAGCGGTAGTCAATCTCGGATGCGGTCTTGATGATACATTTCGAAGATGTGATAACGGAACCTGCAAAGGCTACAACATCGACATGCCGGATGTGATAGAGATAAGAAATGAACTTTTGCCGCCTGCCGAAAGAGAGCAGAATATGGTTGCAGACCTCAATGACGAAGCATGGATGGATAAGATAGATGCTTCGGACGGCGCGATATTTTTTGCAGCGGGAGTTTTTTACTATTTTAAAAATGAAGCCATAAAGACGCTACTTTGTAAGATGGCGAAGAAATTCCCGGGAGGCGTAGTCGTTTTTGACAGCTGTAATAAGCGAGGCGTGCGAATGATGTCTAAGACCTGGCTTGAGGAAGCAGACATGGGAGAAGTGAACGTTTATTTCTCTGTGGAAGATAAATCCGAAATCGAAGCGTGGAGCGACGACTTCGAATCTGTGACCGCGCGAAGCTATATGAGAGGCTATCGAGATATTTTCAAAGATATGAATCTACTTCATAAATTTCTTATCATGTTCTGCGACATTGCAGTAAAGATGAAGATCATGAGAGTTGAGTTTAAGAAGTAATACAAGGAGTTCACATGGTAAAAACAGTATTAAAAATCGAAGGAATGATGTGCGGAATGTGTGAAGCGCATATAAACGAAGTTATAAGGAAAAACGTCCCCGGTGTGCAAAAGGTAAAAAGCTCTCACACCAAGGGCGAAAGCATGCTTGTTACAACAGAGGAACCAAATATCGAAGTTATCACACAGGCCATAGCAGGTACGGGATACAAGGTGCTGTCTTCAAAATCCGAGCCTTATGTGAAGAAATTTTTTCAAGCAGAGAACCCATTTTGAGATGACTTCGGTTATCTCTTTTTATATGCAACAAAAAGGGTTTATTGTATTATTGATAGAGAAACATAAAAGAACGGAGGAAAGAGAATGATGATTTGTCCAAATTGCGGAGCAGAGATAGAAAAAGATGTCGATCGTTGCCCATACTGCGGCTATATGAGTAAAGAAAGCGTAGAGAGAAAATATCATGCTGTCATAAAAAGTATAAAAGACAAAACGGAAAAGAAGGAAAAAGATCCGGGTAAGGCGCTTGTAAAAGGGTTTTTTAGCGGGACAAGGATTAAAGTAATAACCTTAACTATTATTGCTTTGCTTGTAGTGCTGTTTTTTGTTGAAATTGCAAGAAATCTTTTTCCTTCTGAACAAGCTTATGCGTCGGCATATAAAGAAATAGCCGGTGAAGAGCTTGAGAAGGCTTATAAAGAAAAAGATATAGAGAAAATGGCTAAGATATATGATAAGGCCTATTACAAGGACAGGGTATCGCTTTACGGAGTTCCTCATTATGAGGCTGCAATTGTTTCAAGCAATTATATGAACCTAAAACAGTGCCTGGAAGTTTTGGATAGTGGAGAGATTGATACAAAAGAGGCCGAGGAGATAACATATTACTGCTTCTATTTTTATTACGAGGCGTATGATGATGAAGACGATGAGATTTTTGACCCAATAAGAAATGATGAAATTATTCCGATCATCACAGATAGGCTTGGGTTTACGATTGAAGACATGGAGGGATTCAGAGATAAGGTTATGTATCCGCCTCATGTAGATAGAACTAAGATTTATAAAGTAACTAAGAAATACTATAAAAATTATAAGTGATAAAAGTTGGGGAAAATATGAAGTGTAAGTATTGCGGGAGTAATCTGGGAATTGAAGATAAGACATGTCCTTATTGCGGTAAAGAAAATGGACAAGAAATTTGAAGTCTTTGAATAAAAAACAGATAACTTTTCAGGAGGAGCAATGAATTCTGTAAACATAACGGATGTTGATGAGACAACGCGTTGTAAATATTTCATCATGGGAGCGTTATTGGTAATACCCGTTATCATGATCGCATTTTTTGTGCCAAGCAGCTATTTCGGCGGATTTATGGCAAATGTGATCCTAATATATTTGGCGTGGTACTTCTATTTTTTGATTTTGTCTTTAAAGAATTTGGAAAAAAGAAAGCTGTTCGAGACGATAGCGGTTATAGTACTGATAGTACATCTCGTGATAGCATTTGTTTATATATATGTGACCGGGAGGCCGTACGGAAAGCCGGGAGATCTGAAAAACATCTTATATGTTCTGGCATCAGCATTACCGGTTTCATTAATAATCTTTGACCGGTCAAAAAAGCAGATTTTTAGTTATATATCTGTTGTATTAACTTATCTGTTGGAGATTCCGATTTATCTTTTTTCGCTATGGAGATTCAGTAATTTCAACATCTTAAAGCATTTGGGGCTAAAAGATATCATGTTTGGATTCGCAGTCAGACTAGATTCAATCATCATCGGAGTTTTGATGATAATAGTATTAAACATGATCAATAAAGGGAAACAGGTAAAGACAATCTTCTTTTTTGCCCCGTTTATTATCAGTTACTTGTGGAGCTTTGTATTTAGTCTTATAAAAGATGGATTGCCTATTTTGACGGAAGGAACCGGAAGAGAAGGCTTTATAAGATGCGTCGAATCCTGCGTTATGAACGTCGGCTTTTGTAAGTTTACATTCGCAATAGCCATGATATGCATTTATAATAGAATGAAGATGAGAGAAGAAAATGCTGAGACTTAGATAACCTAGGAGGACACACAATGATAAAAGTATATTGCTATTCAAGATGTTCCACCTGCAAAAAAGCCTTGAAATGGCTTGATGACAATGGCGTTAAATACGAAAACATCGACATAAAAGAGAACCATCCCGACAAGAAGACGCTCAAAGATCTTAACGCAAAAAGCGGTCTTCCGCTGAAGAAGTTCTTCAACACAAGCGGAATGCTTTACAGAGAAATGGAACTTTCCAAGAAGCTTCCGAACATGAGCGACGACGAGATGCTGGATATTCTTGCATCAGACGGAATGCTCGTTAAGAGACCCTTGCTCATAAAAGACAAAACCGTGCTCGCAGGCTTTAAGGAAGATGAGTGGAAAAAAGCAGTGTTGTAATGGCGCGCTGAAAGGAGCAGCTATGAACGATATAGAAGCAATCCTTGCAAGACATTCAGTCAGAAACTATTTGGAAAAAAGAATCGAACCTGAAAAGGTTAGACTGATAAAAGAAAAAGTGGATGAGCTCAACAAAGAAGGAAATCTTCATCTGCAGTTCATCGAAGATGCGGGAGATGCGTACAACAGGCTTCTCAACAAGGCCATGGGCCTGGCTTCCGCGCCGAGCGTTATAGCCTGTGTCGGAAAAGATGCAAAAGACTTAGAGCAAAGAGTCGGATATTACGGCGAGAAGCTCGTCCTTTTTGCACAGACCTTGGGACTTAACACCTGCTGGGCGGGAACCTTCAACCGCAAGAAGATTGCAGCTGAGGTTTTGGACGGTGAGCGACTTGTGATATCCATCGCGATCGGATACGGCAAGAATCAAGGCAATCCTCATAAGTCAAAAGACATTTCGCAGTTATGCGAAGCGCCCGGCAGCAGACCTGAGTGGTTCGACAAAGGGATGGAGATGGCTCTTTTGGCGCCCACTGCGATCAATCAGCAGAGATTCCTTATCAAACTAAAAGACGACGAAACGATAGAATTCGTTGACAAAGGCGGCCCCTTCAGCCAAGTGGACATCGGAATTGTAAGACGCCACTTTGAAATCGGGGCGGGGAAAACACAGCCCGCTGCAAAAAATTAAATTTTACAAAATCTAATTGACAAATACCCTAGGGGGGTATATATTAATCTCAAAAGATTGGTATACCCCTCTAGGGTATTTTTATATCATAAAAGATGTACTGTTCGGTAGGAGGAAGATATGGCAAGGAAGAAGGAAAACGCAGAAGACATGCACGATACAGAAGAGATGAGCATAAGCTGCCCGCACTGCTCCGGTAAGCATAAAGACAGAGAAGATAAAGAGAAAAAAGATCTCATAAACAGGCTTAAACGAATTGAAGGGCAGGTTCGGGGCGTAGAAGGAATGCTTGAAAACGATGCTTATTGCACGGATATTCTGGTGCAGGTGTCGGCGATAACATGTGCGCTCAACAGCTTTAACAAGGTGCTTCTTGCCAATCACATGAAGTCCTGCGTTGCGGATAATATCCGAAATGGTAACGACGAGATCATAGATGAGCTTGTTGTTACACTACAGAAGCTTATGAAGTAAGAAGGAAAAAATATGGAACAATACAACGTAACAGGTATGAGCTGTGCTGCATGCCAAGCCAGAGTAGAAAAGGCGGTGAGCGCGATCGACGGAGTCGAGAGCTGCGCGGTAAGCCTTCTCACAAACTCGATGGGCGTTGAAGGCAGCGCATCCAGCGAAGAAATAATTAAAGCGGTAGAGGCCGCAGGATACGGAGCAAGCCTTAAGAGATCATCCAAGGCAGCAGGCGGTAACGCTGTGCAGGAAGCGGAAGATTCTCTGAAAGACACAGAAACTCCCAAGTTAAAAAAGAGGTTGATCGCTTCGATAGTTCTTTTGATCCCACTTATGTACGTGTCGATGGGACACATGCTGTGGAACTGGCCGCTACCCGGATTCCTTGACGGAAACCATGTCGCGATGGGCTTGTACGAGCTTCTGATAGCGGGCCTTATCATGGTCATAAATCAGAAATTCTTTATAAGCGGTTTCAAAGGGCTTCTCCACAGGTCGCCCAACATGGACACGCTCGTTGCGCTCGGAGCCACAGCTTCTTTTGCGTACAGCGTATATGCGCTTTTTGCGATGACCGGCGCCGTGCTTGCAAACGACACCGACAAGGTCATGTACTTTATGGATCAGTTCTACTTTGAATCCGCGGCGACAATACTCACACTTATCACAGTCGGAAAGACGCTTGAAGCTAAGTCCAAAGGCAAGACCACCGATGCGCTAAGGTCACTTATGAAGATAGCACCCAAGACAGCTGTTCTTCTAAAAGACGGCGTGGAAAAAAAGGTTCCGATCGAGGAAGTTTCAGTCGGAGATAGATTCGTTGTAAGACCCGGCGACAGTATACCCGTGGACGGTATCGTGACTGAGGGCGAGAGCGCCGTGAACGAATCCGCACTTACGGGTGAGAGCATTCCCGTGGAAAAACAAGTCGGAGACAAGGTTTCTGCCGCAACAATAAACACCTCGGGATATATGGTCTGCGAAGCAACCGGAGTCGGAGAAGACACAACGCTTGCGGGAATCATCCGCATGGTGAGCGACGCGGCAGCGACCAAGGCACCGATCGCGAAGATCGCCGACAGAGTATCCGGCGTTTTTGTCCCTGTTGTAATCGCCATCGCACTTATCACATTCATCGTCTGGCTCCTTGTCGGACAGACCTTCGGCTACGCGATCGCGAGAGCGGTATCCGTTCTTGTCATCAGCTGCCCATGCGCGCTTGGACTTGCCACACCCGTAGCCATTATGGTCGGAAACGGAGTCGGTGCAAGAGCCGGCATTCTGTATAAAACCGCTGCAGCTCAGGAGCTTGCGGGCAAAATAAATATCGTCGCGCTCGATAAAACGGGAACGATAACCACAGGAATAATGCGAGTTACGGACGTGATCCCGACAGAAAAATACAGTAAAGAAGAACTTCTTAGCACAGCTTTTTCACTTGAAGCAAAGAGCGAACATCCGATTTCAAAGGCAATCGCAACATGCGCTGAAGAGCAGGGAATCAAGCTTGAGGAGACAAAAGAGTTTGAGGCTTTGTCCGGAAACGGACTTCGAGCAAAGCTCGGCGACAACGTGATCGCGGGCGGAAACGCTAAGTTTATCACGGGAATCGCAGGTGACGCCGTCGTTTCACATAAGAGCACAATGGATGAGCTTGCAAAGCAGGGCAAGACACCGGTTCTTTTTACCAAGAACAATGAACTGCTCGGAATAATTGCTGTCGCAGATACGATAAAAGAGGATTCGGCCGATGCGATAAAACAGCTTAAAAACATGGGAATCCATGTCGTGATGCTGACGGGCGATAACAAGATAACAGCCAAGGCGATTGCGGATCAGGCCGGTGTTGACGAAGTTGTCGCGGAAGTGATGCCCGACGGAAAAGAGTCTGTGGTAAAAGAGCTTATGGCAAAAGGCAAAGTCGCCATGGTCGGAGACGGAATTAACGATGCACCTGCACTTACACGTGCGGACATAGGGATCGCGATAGGAGCAGGAACAGATATTGCCATAGATGCGGCGGACGTTGTGCTTATGAAGGGAAGCCTTCTCGACGTCGCGGCAGCAATCAGGATCTCAAGAGCAACACTTAAGAACATAAAAGAGAATCTATTCTGGGCATTCTTTTACAACGTCATCGGAATCCCGCTCGCGGCAGGCTGCTATGTAGCTGCATTCGGCTGGACACTCAATCCGATGTTCGGCGCCGCAGCAATGGGACTTTCAAGCTTCTGTGTGGTATCGAATGCGCTGAGGCTGAATCTTCTCAAGGTATATGACAGTACGAAAGATAAATCGATAAAACTCCCGCTTACAGGGAATTTGATAGATAAAACAAGCAATGATGAAATAGAAAAGGAGAACAATCAAATGAATATTACAGTTAACGGAATGATGTGTCAGCACTGCGAAGCACACGTAAAAAAGGCACTTGAGGCAATCGACGGAATCACAAGTGCGACAGCATCTCACGAAAAGAACCTTGTAACTATAGAAACCACCAAGGATATCGACGAGGCGCTCATCAAGGCGGCTGTCGAGGAAGCAGGATACGAATATGGCGGAAAAGCCTGAGCCGGATGCACTTTGGGGAAGGGTTAATGGTCCATTTTAAAATCAGGTAAAAAAAGTTATATTTTAGGTAAAAAAAATACGTATTAAACGATCTGCTTTAGATGCAAAGTATAAGTGTAATGAATAACCTTATTTGTAAAGGAGGACGGTATGAAAAAGAGATTGGCGGCGATATTGATCGCTACATTTACACTGTGCAGCATCTTAAGCGGATGTGGAAAAACTACCGATTCATCAGCTCCTACAGGTGCCGATGATAGTGCGAAAGCCGGTGGTGCACAAACTTTAAAGATATGGTCTATTGCAACGGAGGGAGATTCGTCTCATCATGCTTATGAGGCAGCTATCGCTGATTATATGAGTGCACATCCCGATGTGACTGTTGAGATGGAAACCTTCGAAAACGAGTCTTATAAAACCAAGATCAAAACCGTTGCCGCTTCGGATGAATTACCCGATATTTACTTTACTTGGGGCGGCGGATTTTCACAGCCTTTTGTTGAGGCAGGCAAGGCTTTGAATCTGGATTCTTATTACACTGATTATCAGGATGAATTACCACAGGGAACTATGTCATATGCTACCTACGACGGATCTGTATATGGCGTTCCCTACGTGGTTTCTATTTCAGGAATTTTCTATAACAAAAAAATGTTTGAACAATATGGTCTTAGCGAGCCCAAAACCTGGGACGATCTGATGAACGTTACCAAAACTTTCTTGGATAACGGAATCACACCTTTTGGTGTAAGCGTTAAGGAAGCATGGGTTATGGCAATGTTTAACGATGCACTCACTCTTAAGTGTGTAGGACCTGAGATGCTTGATAAGGCATTTACAGGAAGCGGAACAGGATACGAAGATGCAGGATTTACGGATGCAGCTGAGAAGCTCAGCGAGCTCTTTAAGATGGGAGCATTTGATAAAAATGCGGCTGCACTTTCAAATGACGAAGCTGTTTCGGAATTTTTGGCAGGAACAGTTCCTATGTATGTGACAGGAGCATGGCTTGATGGTTCAATCCAATCCGGAGCAGAGAATCCCGATGACTTCTCATTCATGCCTTTCCCCGCATGTAGCGATCAGGCTGTTCTTGAGGACTCAATGGGCGGAGCTCAGGATATGTTGATGGTAAATCCCAAAACAAAGGATGCCGATCTTGCTGCAAACGCTGCTTTTGAGATAGCTAAGAGCCTGTCCAAGTACGGATATCAGGATGGTGCCGGTCTGGCAGCTTGGAAAGTTGATTATGAAGTGGAAGGACAGAGCCCTATTTCCGAGCGCATGGCAGAGTGCGTAAACGAGGCAAACTCACTGACAGTTTGGTCCGGAACACTCATGAGCGCAGAGGATTATACAGATTATCAGTCTGCTCTTCAGGAGTTCTTTGTTGGCAACATAGATTCAAAGACATTTGTTGAAACAATGAATAAGATGTTGACAGAGTAGGTGTTAACATGGATAAAGTCAGACACAACAAGGGGGCAGCAATTATATTGCTGCTCCCTGCAATAATATTATTTGTATCCATTATCATCATACCTATTATATGTTCCGGGTATTACAGTCTTACGGAATGGGACGGGATAAGGGATAAAGTATTTATCGGTTTTTCCAACTACCGTGAATTGTTCGAGGGAGAAGTTTTACGCGGTTCTATTAAAAACATGCTTCTACTGGCTCTGTGCGCTGTAGGTATCCAGCTTCCTCTCGCTCTTGTTTTTGCGATCCTGATATCAGGAGGAATAAAGGGCGAAAAGATGTATATGACGGTATTCTTTATTCCTGTTATGCTTTCGACAGTTGTGATCGGTCAGCTTTGGCTCAAGATATATAACCCGTCTCACGGGTTGTTAAATGGGATCTTAAGCATGATAGGTCTTGAGAATTATGCGGATTCTTGGCTTGGCAATCAGGGAAAAGTACTGGCGGCAGTCTTTGTCCCGATGATATGGCAATATGTCGGATACCATATGCTGTTAATGTATGCAGGTATCAAATCCATCAACTCAGAGATAATAGAAGCTGCCAAAATAGATGGAGCGAACGGATTTCAGATTGCATGTCGCATAACAATACCAATGCTCATGCCGGTGCTTGAAGTATGTACTATCTTTGCGGTTACCGGTGCATTTAAGTCCTTCGATCTTATCTACATTCTTACGGGAGGCGGCCCTGCGCATGCTTCGGAAGTTCCGAGTACATTGATGTTTACTGAGATCTTTCAAAAGAACCATTATGGTGTCGGTAGCGCGATAGCTATTTTTATAATACTGATATGCTTCACTTCTGCCATCATTATCAAACGTATTTTTAAACGTTGGGAGGTGTGACAGTGAAGGAAAAGATAGCAAAAAAGATTAAGCACATTATCCTTATCATATGGTTGGTATTGTGTATATTTCCGCTATATTGGTTGTTGGCATTTTCGCTAAAAAACAACAATGAGATTTTTAACGGAAATCCTCTGGCACTTCCTAAGGTATGGCAGTTTGAAAATTATAAGAGCGCTATGTCGGTAGGAAACGTGCTCGTATATTTTAGAAACAGCATTTTTGTAACGGCACTTACGATAGTGATCGTGATAATCACTTCGGTTATGGCTTCCTATGCGCTCAGCAGACTTATATTTGTCGGAAGAAAGATGTTAAATATACTGTTTGTACTGGGACTTACGATCCCGATACATGCTGCGCTGTTGCCTGTTTTTTTGATACTGCAGAAAATAGGATTTCTTAACTCATATGCATCGCTTATAATCCCTTATTCTGCCTTTGCATTATCTATGGCAATACTTATATGCAACAGTTTTATGGCGGGTATCCCTTACGAACTGGAGGACGCTGCCTGCATTGACGGATGCGGAACCTTGGGGATCTTCTTTAGGGTAATTGTTCCGCTGATGAGACCTGCACTTTCTACCATAGCTATTTTTACATTTCTTCAGGCGTGGAATGAATTGATGTTTGCAACTGTATTTATAAGCGATTCTCAGCATAGAACACTCACAGTTGGTATCCAAACACTTGCAGGCACTTATTCGACCAATTGGGGGCCCATAGGTGCAGCCCTTGCAATTGCAACATTCCCGACAATTGTAGTATATTTATTTATGAGTAACAAAGTTCAGCAAAGCCTCATTGCAGGAGCTGTGAAGGGGTGATTATGTTCAAAAATTTAAAGCATAGAATACTCTTTAAAGGTAATTTAAAAAAGCACATGCGTATAATGCTTGCGCTTATGCTTACGGGTTACCTCGGGGTATCTATGCTTTTCTTTTGCATTGTTCTTCAGCACAGGCTTATCCCGTATTACAGAAGCGTCAACGAGGATGCACTCGAGACCGCAAAGATAAGCTGTGAGAAGGTCTTTGAAAATCTAAGTTCCCTAAGTAAGATAATAATGTTTTCGGATGAGATAACGGCATACCTTACGGATAATAATTCATCGCATTACGCGCATACCAAGGAAGCCATAAGATATATGTATCTGTGCACCAATTACTATGACAAGATCGATTCGGTCTACGTGTTTAAAACAAACGGTGAATACGTAAATATCAATACATCATTCGGGCATGTGAGCGTTGACAGAGATAAGGTAAAAAACACTGATTTGATAAAAGATATTACGTCACTGGGCGGAGGATATCGCGTGCTTACAGACAAAAACGGATTATTTATCCGAAAAGACCGCGAATTCTTTACTTTTATCCGTGCCATCAATGATCTTGAAACATTGCGGCCGATAGGAGTGATAGCGATTAATTGTCCGCTCAGTCTTTTGGAAAGTGCTGTCGGAGACAGTGAGGATCTGGCACTGTTTGACAGTAACGGAAATGTTTTCTTCGGAGAAGAATTCAGTAAGCAGTTTATAGGTGAGCATCTGAGTGAGCTTGTTGAGGGGAATGATGACGGGAACGTTCATGCTCTTGATAAATATTCTATAGCTACGGCAAGCATTGCCAATTCCGATCTGTTTCTCATAAAGAAAATGGCAATATCCGTTGTGTCGCAGATGCAGAGGGAAATAATATGGCTACTTGTTATCCTGCTCATCCTGGCGGTGGTATTTATGTATGCTATGAATATGTATATGAGGATCATAGTGATAAGGCCGCTTGAGAAGCTTTCCGAGACAATGGATAAGGTAAAAGACGGATACATGCATCGGGCAGGACTTACAACTCAGGTCGATGAGATCAATATTTTAAAAGACAGCTATAACAACATGATCATAAAGATCAATGATCTTATCCTTGAACTGGTTGAGCAGGAGAAGGTTCTTGCACAGAGCAGATTGGATGTTCTGGTAGAGCAGATAAATCCGCATTTCCTTTATAACACACTGGAAACCTTGGGCTATATGTCATTGGAAAGTGACAGGAAAGAAGTATATGAAGCGATAGTTAGTCTCGGAGATTTTTACAGGATATTCTTAAACAGCGGCGAAGAAATGACTACGGTAGAGCTTGAACTGGAAATGATACAGAACTATTTGAAGCTTCAGAAATTGCGTTATGATGACTTGTTTGAAGACTACTATGATATAAATCCCAGGGTCCTGAATATTCATATACCTAAGCTGATACTGCAGCCGCTTGTCGAAAATTCTTTATATCATGGGCTTCGCAAAAAGGATGAAAAAGGAGTTATCAGGATAACTGCGGATTTTGAAGATAATAATCTTGCACTTACCATTTATGATTCCGGAATCGGAATGACGGAAGAAGAGATAGAAATGGTGATACACACAGACACCGGTGGCTTTGGCTTGTATAAGACCCTTCAAAGATTGAGTTACCTGTACAAGAGCGAAAACCTTTACAGGATTGAGTCAGTTAAAGGAGAGTTCTTTAGGATAACCTTACTTCTTCCGTATGATAAATGTTGATACATGAGGGAATCGTCATGCATAGGATAATGATAGTCGATGATGAAAAGGCCATAAGAAATCTGATAAAAAAACTTATTAAGTGGGATGAGCTTGATGCGGAATTTGTAGGTGAAGCAAAGAGCGGTATAGAAGCAATACAATTGCTCGACGATCTGATGCCGGACATAATCCTTGTCGACATCAGAATGCCCTTTATGGATGGACTTACCTTCATCAAGTACCTTCGAGAGATCTATGAAAATATAAGCGTTATCGTTATTTCCGCGTATTCTGATTTTGAGTATGCGAGACAGTGTATTGAGCTTGGCGTTGAGCATTATCTTTTAAAACCGATATCAGAAAATAAGCTGAATGAGACGGTCGCAGATTCGATAAACAGAGGAAGAAAAAGAATCAATGAAAGTAAGGAGTCTTCGCCTTCCGAATACAACATCAACCGCTATGTGGCCTATATGAAAAAGAACTATGCCAATCCTGAGCTTAGCATGTCATATGCCGCAAAGCACTTTGGGTTCAGCAGTGGATATTTCAGTAGAAAGTTTAAAGAAGTCACAGGAGAGACCTTTGTCGATAGCCTGACCTCGTATCGAATGGAAAGAGCAATGGAGATGGCTCTTAAAGGAGAACTTATGTACATGGCTGCCGAGGCGGTTGGAATTCCCGATGTAAGTTATTTCGGGAAATGCTTCAAAAGGCACACCGGCATGTCATATACCGAATATGCCAAGGATGGTCCCAAATGACGGGGGTAATGGTTCATATTTTTTTAATTTGACAAAAGATGAAATGCGGACTAAATTGATTGTGTACAATCTAATATAATGTTCATTCGTTAGTTTGGAGTCTAATTATGGATAAAAAACTTGCATTTCACAAACCGAATTTTGAAGAAGCTGCGGAGCTTTCCAAGATATATGCGCTAAGAGACAATAAGACCTGCGACAGCACGGTGCTTGATACGTATATCTGGAAAGGTCTGTATAATACGGAAGTTTATTATGAGGAGGGCGTTGCGCTCATTCTTATGAAGGATGAGAAGGGATATTTTGCGGCGATGCCCTACTGCAGCGAAGAGGATCTCCCAAAGTATTTCGAGCTTTTAAGGCAATATTTCCACGAGGAATTAAAGAGCACGTTAAGGATTGACCTTGCGGACGAAGATGCTCTGAAAGTTTTGGGATTATTTGATAACCCCGAATATGTCATTGAGGAAGAAACTGACCTCAAAGACTATCTCTACGACGCCGAGGAACTCAGAACCCTTGCGGGAAAGAAGTTCCAGAAGAAAAGAAATCTCGTAAACAAATTCATGAAAGAATACGAGGGCAGATGGGAATACAAGACCATGTGCTGTGTCGACGAATATTTCCTTGAAGAGTTCATGAAAAAATGGGTCGATAACAGAGTCGCAGAAGGTGCGGATAGCGAAGATATGCTTTTCGTGGAAAAAGACGGTATCATAGATATCCTTAGAAACTGCGATAAAGTTACGTTCAGAGTAGGCGGTATCTTCATAGACGAGATGCTTGAAGCATTTTCCATCGGCTCATATAACAGCAGGGAAAAAATGGCGGTTATCAGCGTGGAGAAAGGCAATTCCGCCATTCCCGGAATATATCAGGTCATCAATCAGCAATTTCTTATAAATTCCTTTGAAGAAGCAGAGCTTGTAAACAGAGAAGACGACATGGGGCTTGAGGGTCTAAGGCAGGCCAAGGAGAGCTACAACCCGATCGGATACGCCAGAAAATACAGGGTTTGTGAGAAGAGCATATGATAAAAGAGTATTCGCAAAAGGATATTTTGGAAAAAGAGAATACGAGAGCGCTCTACGAAGCATCTTTTGACGATCCGAAGGAATTTGTCGACTACTATTATGACGATAAATGCCGCGACAACAGGATGATTGTAAGCGAGGAGAACGGTGAGATCATTTCGATGCTTCACCTAAATCCCTATATGGTGAATCTGTGCGGGACTACCGTTCAAAGCTACTATGTTGTTGCCGTCGCGACTAAGGAGAACAGACGTCACGAAGGGCAGATGTCGAGAGTTTTTGAAAAGACCTTTGAAATCCTGAAAAAAGAGCATATTCCTTTTATATATCTTTTGCCCGTGGACGAAGCAATCTATTCCCCTCTGGGCTTTGAAAAGGTATGCGATTTTTCTTTGGATAGGATCTCCGACTACGGAGAGATCAAGAAAAACTACGATATTTACTGCGAAAGAGACGACGATTATATCCGCAGGATGAACATGGAAGAGGAGCTCCGCAAGCTGGATAAGGGCGAAGTCCTTCCGGAAAGCCCTGTGATGATGGCGAAGATAACTGATCTTGAAGCTTTCAGCGCCGTTGTGGGAAAAGAGCTTTCTAATGAGCATGAAGCGCTGGCATGGCTTAAGGAAAAGAGAATTTATCTCTGCGAAGAAGTTTGAAACCGATAACAAAAAATGACAACTGAAAAATCGAAATATAAGAGGCGTGCTGAACGGTCTTGGAGATTCTGTTTTTGCACTCATCAACGGGATCGTCGAAGTCATCGGCAGGTTTATCGTGCCCGTATTCCTTACGGGGATTTCAGCGATCGGCCTCTGGGGCATCTGGTGGTCCGTCGGGATCGTATGGGCCATGGCGGGGATCTCAGCCTGGATGAGGTATCTGCAGTACAAGAAAATGACTCTTGGAGACGGGATCGGTGATCCGCAAAATATACTCAACGGACAAACATAACTTCTTATTGAGAAAAATGCTCTGCATGCGCAGAGCTTTTTTATTGTTTAAATAAAGTGGGGTATAATTAATATAAAAAAGAGGAGGCATATCATGGCGACTTTAAAAGAAAGAAAAGTAGCGGTAGTAGGTTGTGGATTTGTCGGATCGGCATCTGCATTTGCCCTTATGGAAAGCGGATTGTTCTCCGAGATGGTTTTGATAGATGTAAATAAAGAAAAGGCTGAAGGGGAAGCGCTTGATATAAGTCACGGTCTTCCTTTCGCAAAGCCTATGCAGATATATGCAGGTGATTATAAAGATGTCGCTGAGGCAGCAGTTATCGTTGTCACGGCGGGCGCGGGACAAAAGCCCGGAGAGACCAGACTTGATCTGGTAAAAAAGAATATTGGGATCTTCAAGTCCATAATCCCTGAAATAGCTAAATATAACAGGGAAGGAATCCTTCTTATAGTTGCAAATCCGGTGGATATACTTACGTATGCGGCAGCGAAGCTGAGCGGATTCCCCGAAAACAGAGTATTCGGTTCGGGAACCGTTCTTGATACTGCAAGACTTAAATATCTGCTCGGACAGCATCTAAGTATAGACAGCAGATCTGTTCATGCGTGCATCATTGGAGAACACGGAGACAGCGAGATTGCAGCTTGGAGCAGTGCCAATGTTTCGGGAATACCGCTCAATGATTTTTGCGAGATGAGAGGACATTTCGAGCATGAGAAATCGATGAAGGAGATCGCAGAAAACGTTAAGAACAGTGCGTACAAGATCATAGAGAAAAAGGGTGCGACATATTACGGAATAGCAATGAGCGTAAGGCGAATCTGCGAAGCGATCATCAGAGACGAGAAATCAATCCTTCCTGTATCAAGTATTCAGCACGGTGAGTTCGGAATCGAGGACATTGCACTCAGCATGCCCGCGATCGTAGGAAGAAACGGTGTTGAGGGCGCGGTTCCAATCAACTTAAACGACGCCGAAAAAGAGGCACTAAAGGCATCTGCGGCCACATTAAAAGAAGTGCTAAAAGAAGCATTTTGATCTTTTTATTTATTTTTGGGCTATTCTAAAAAAGAAAATTATGTTAGACTACTCTAACAAACGGTTAGCAATAACTAACAAAGCAAACCCGTTTAGAGAGGAGTCATAATATGAAAAGCAAAGTTATATCAGTAACATGCGCTGCCATTCTGGCATTTTCACTTATAGGATGCGGAAGTAAGGAGGAAGATCCTTCAGCCCAAGTAGCAGCTACCGAGACTGAGACCACTGAGGCAACAGCCGAAGAAACCGTAGAAGTAAAAGGAACCTTCGTAAAAATGAACATTCCTTACGGAGAATTTTTCGCTGCCGAGTTTGAGGGCGGAGACGGAGTAGACGCAGTTTCAAGTGCAACTATGAACAAGGCCTCAAACGAGAAGCTCACAGGCGGAACTTATCATCTTGAAGACAACAGCAAGATCTTGGGTGTAAGTTTCCCTGTCTGTGTCCCCGAAGGAACAACACTCGATGAAAGCTTAAAAGAAGACGATGAAGAAGCTTTATATTCGGCACCGGATCATTCATATGTCGCAATTACAGAAGCTCCTGCCAATTACAAGGAACTCACTGTTGACGATTCCGGAAAATATTCATTCGGAAAGACAGTCGGAGATGCAGAGGATTTTGATTCAAGCAACGCAAGCATCAATACCGCTACATTCTGGGGAGATTATGAGATAGATCTCGATGAGTCTCTTTCAGAGCAGGTTGTATTTGCCGCAAGCATCCATACAACAGACGGAAAGACCTACGCTATGCGTTCTCTTGAAAACGTTTGGAGAGGCTTTGAGATCGCATTTGCGACAACGGATAAATATGAAGAGCCTCACGGGAATATCGTTGCATATCAGCCTTACGAAGATCTTCCCGGAAAGACTGTCGACGAGATCGTTCTTTATACAAAAGATGGTGTAAAAAAAGCTGCTGTAAATCTTTACCTTCCTTTGAAATTTGAGAACGAGATAAAGGTAGAGGACGCCACACAAAAAAGCGGGACTACAACCGTTAAGCTTGACGGATTCCCTGAGGATTATGATCTTGAGTATGAAGTGGAAGGCGACAGCAAAGACATTGTATGTGACGGTACAAACATCACATGGAAGGATGCTATTGCAGGAAAATACACACTTAAGGTAAGCGATAAATCGGGAGTATACGCTCCTTACACAAGTGAGTTCGTTCTTTCTACAGATAAGGCCGTAGCGGAAGCTTCCGAAGATGGTGTAAAAAAAGCTGACGATGCAACAGATGATGAGTTCGCTGCATACATCAAAAATATTGAAAAATACGATGTTAACGGAACGGAAGTATCAGGAGCTGGTCACCACGGAGCCAAGATCGTCAAAGAAGACGGAACGGTTGATAAGACACTTTCGAAGGTTTTCGACAAAGAAGGAAGCTACAAAGTTGTTGTAAAGTCGGCTGGATATCCCGATGTGACGCTTAATGTGGAGATCACAGAGGTGGCTCCTTCCGAAGAAGGAAAGAAATAATATTCATTTCACAAAGAAAGGAACAGTACCGCCATGGTGTTTTTCTTATCTCTTTTAACGGCTGTATTGTTTGTCCTTTTGTTTGAGAAACCCCTTAAAAAGAATCCCATACCGTTTTATGTGATTTCAGCGATACTGTCCCTTGCAACGATCATTATCCAGATGCAGGGGATAGTTTTCGGCGGGGTTATGGGTAAATACATATTTCCTATGTTCAGTAAAGCGGGGCTTGGAACCGCATTTTTTGTTCTGGTCATGTACGCCGCAACATTTAAGAACGGCTCCGAACCCATAAAGCTTCTCATGCCCATAAGAGGACAACTGTCAATAATAGCTTCTATTTTGGTATTGGGTCATGTTTTTTCTATTTCAGGAATATTTTCTCCGGAAAAGACGCTTTTATACATCCTGTCAGTCACAATGTTTATCATCATGATCCCATTGTTCATAACTTCTTTTAACCTGATCAGAAAAAAGATGAATGCAAAGGTATGGAAGAACTTGCAACGCTTTGCCTATATCTTTTATCTGTTTATTTATTTTCATATTTTGCTTTTATATGTCCGCGGAGCCATCAGGGGAGATTTGAGATCAACATTAAATATATTTGTTTATTCGATTATTTTTCTGTGGTATTTTATAAGTAGACCTTTGAAAGCATACAGTGTCAAGCATAAGGATTTTGATCTCAACAGATACAGATATATATCACTTATCTTGGTCGTATTTGTATCGCTTGGGATATACGGATACATGCTTGGTGCCGCTGACCATGCAAGGGACGAAAGCACAAAGAGTGTTGCCGAAACAATCTCTTTTGCCGAATCGGAGGATGCAAGTAAAGAGCCGGCACCTGTTGTCGAGGATGGGATTTACAGCTCAACCTGCTTTGGATATGCAGGAGACATAACTGTTGAGATAAAGGTTGAGAATGGCGAGGTTGTCGATATTTCTCTTCCCGATTATGGAGATGAGGAAGATTACAAGCACTTTTCCGAGGATGTCATAGAGGAACTTAAGAAAGATCCGCTGGCCGACGCAGACACCGTAAGCGGAGCAACATTTTCAACACAGGCTGTGATAGACGCATATAACGATGCACTTAAAAAAGCGGGGCTTAAGTAAGAAACAAAAGACATTTTGAGAATCTTTTTCATTAAGGCCCAAAGTAAAAACCAATTCGTTGACACGCCCAAAGCGGAATAATAGAATAGGAACTGTTAGCAAATGCTAACGACACGTGTTTTATGATCGAAAGGAGTAAGCAAACAATGGGAAAGCTTGCAATTGAAAAAGTAATTGGAAGAGAAATATTGGATTCCAGAGGAAATCCTACTGTTGAGGCAGAGGTTATTCTTGCTGACGGAACCGTAGCAACAGGAACAGCCCCCAGTGGCGCATCAACAGGTGAGTTCGAAGCACTTGAGCTTAGAGACGGCGATAAGTCACGTTACCTTGGAAAGGGTGTTACTAAGGCCGTAGACAATATCAATAACGTTATCAACGATGTTATCAAGGGTATCGATGCATCTGACACATATGCTGTAGACGCAGCAATGATCAAGGCTGACGGAACAAAAGATAAGTCAAAGCTTGGCGCAAATGCAATCCTTGCGGTATCTATCGCAACAGCAAGAGCAGCAGCTAAGTCGCTTGGAATCCCGCTTTACAGATTCCTTGGCGGTGTATCCGGAAACAGACTTCCCGTACCTATGATGAACATCTTAAACGGCGGAGCACACGCTGACAGTGCTGTAGATACACAGGAATTCATGATCATGCCCGTAGGAGCACCTACATTTAAAGAAGCACTTCGCTGGTGCGCAGAGGTCTTCCACAACCTCAAGAAGCTCATCAAAGATATGGGCGACGTAACAGCAGTTGGTGATGAGGGTGGTTTTGCTCCCAACCAGCTTAAGAGTGACGAGGATGCGATCGAGAAGATCCTTGAGGCTATCAAGGCAGCAGGCTTTGAGCCCGGTAAAGATTTCATGATCGCTATGGATGCTGCTTCATCAGAGTGGAAGAGTGAAAAAGGAAAAGGCTTCTACAAGCAGCCTAAGTCAGGTAAGGAATTCACATCAGATGAGCTCATCGCTCACTGGGAGAGCCTTGTAGATAAGTATCCCATCATCTCGATCGAAGATGGTCTTGATGAAGAGGATTGGGAAGGCTGGCAGAAGATGACAGCTAAGATCGGACACAAGGTTCAGCTTGTAGGTGATGACCTCTTCGTTACAAATACAGAGCGCCTTTCAAAGGGTATCTCTCTCGGAGCAGGCAACTCAATCCTCATCAAGCTCAATCAGATCGGTTCAGTATCAGAGACACTTGAGGCTATCAAGATGGCTCACAACGCAGGCTATACAGCAATTTCTTCACACCGTTCAGGTGAGACTGCAGATACAACTATTGCAGATCTTGCTGTAGCACTTAATACATGTCAGATCAAGACAGGCGCACCCAGCCGTTCAGAGCGTGTTGCCAAGTACAACCAGCTCCTTAGGATCGAAGAGCAGCTCGGCGCAAGCGCTGTATATCCTCAGATGGATGCATTCCATGTGAAGAAGTAATACGTAAGCAGTCCCCAATTAATATAATAGGTTTTTTCATAAGGTCTCATGGTGGCAGATGATACTGACTACCATGAGACTATTTACGTAGAAAGTCAGAAGACTTGGGAGGAAAAGTATGAAATTAAAAACTAAAGATATGATCTATGCAGGAGCTTTTGCGGCACTTTATGTTGTTGCCGTTTTGATAATCATGATGTTGGTTGGAACAATACCGATCATATATATCGCATGTCCGCTTATACTCGGTGTTTTCTTAGGCGCAATCTATCTTTTGAGTGTTCTGAAAGTAAGAAAATTCGGAGCAGCTCTTTTGATGGCTGTATTGTTTGCTTGTATAGCAACAGGCTTTGATCCGATCGCGTTTTCCGTTTGCATCGTAAGTGCGCTGGCTGCTGAGCTTTGCATGGCTCTCGGAAAATATCAGTCAAAGAAAATGTATGTTATATCTTATGTGTTTTTCAACTTTATAACAGCAGCAAACTTCTTCAAAATCCTCATTGCCAAGGATGCCTATATAGCAGGCGTCAGAGCAATGGTCGGTGATGATTTTGCTGACGGAATGAGCAAGCTTGTCACACCTTGGTGGGCTTGGATCATGATCATCGGATTTGCGATCGTGGGAGGAATCCTCGGCGGACTTCTCGGATCCAAGATCGTGAAAAAGCACTTTGAAAAAGCAGGGATCGTCTAAGGGGATAAGCGATGTTTACCGGCAATGATAATTCGATAATAAAAGCAGATCCAAGAACAAAACTTTTGTTACTCATTATTTCCATGATCATTCCGCTTAAGTGCGTGACGATTTTTCCGTCTCTTGTTTATGCGGCCCTTCTTTGCGTGATGCTGTTTTTGGAAGGTGAAAAGTATTTATCTGTAATAAGCTTTGTTGCTGCAATGATAATAATGTGCTTATATGCCGGCGCGGCTAAGGGCGGCTTTGGCTCGCTCCTAAATATGATATGCATGTCGGTCATGCTCCTTATCAGATTCTTTTGCCCGATCACCATGGCTCTTATGCTGTTTACAAAGACAACCGACATGTCGCATCTTATTTCTTCTTTTCAAAAGATGCATCTTCCGATGGTTTTTGTCATTCCATTCGTGGTCCTTATAAGGTTTATCCCGACCATATTTGACGAGTGGGACGGGATAAAGAAAGCCATGCTCTTTAGAGGGATTGAATTTAAGCTAAAGAGTTTTCTTACCAAGCCCATTCAGATAATCGAGTACACCATGGTTCCGCTTCTTTTTTGTTCGGTTGAACTTATGGATGAACTTGCATCGTCGGCAATGGCAAGAGGACTCGACAGTGACAGACAAAGAAGCTCGTACGTTGAAGCGAGGCTCGGGGCCTACGATTTTCTTGTGATCCTGGTATTTGTCGGCTTTCTGGCGTACATGCTTTTTATTTACCAATGAAGAGGTTGAAATGATAAAGATAGAAGATGTTTCATTCAATTATACCGGTGACAAAACGGGCAGCAATGGAATAAAAAATATAAATCTTACGATAAACAAAGGCGAATTCGTGGTTCTTTGCGGAAAGAGCGGATGCGGAAAGACAACTCTGACACGAGTGATCAATGGCTTGATACCTCACTTTTATGAAGGAGAGATGGAAGGATCCGTATACATCGATGATGCAAATATTACAAAGCAGTCTCTTTCCGATATCTCCACACTTGTGGGTTCGGTTTTTCAAAATCCGAAAAGCCAGTTTTTCCATGTAGACACGACCGGAGAGCTTTTATTTGGATGTGAGAATCACAACATGTCAAAAGAGCTGATGGAGGAGAGGCTTAACGAAACAGCAGATGTTCTTCAGATAAGACCTTTACTTAACAGGAATATCTTTGAACTGTCGGGAGGAGAAAAACAGCAGATAGCGTGCGGATCCGTATACGCTTCCGATCCCGAGATATTTGTTATGGATGAACCCACGTCAAACCTTGACAGAAAGGCGATCAACAGACTTCATCACATATTGGAGAAGCTTAAAAGCGACGGGAAAACTATCGTGATCTCAGAGCATCGCTTGTATTTCCTTATAGATCTGGCTGACAGATTTATCTATGTAAAAGATGGGGAGATAGCGGGTGAATATACGGCGGAGGAATTCAGAGAGTTTCCAAATGAAAAGCTTTTTGAGATGGGGCTCAGAACAACAGATCTTTCCACTGTTAAGGGGCATCCTTTGGAAGGAAAGCCTTCGAAACCTGTTGTAACGATGAGCGATCTTTCGTGTCAGCGAAACAATTCCACGATCCTTGATGTTGATGACTTAAAGCTTCCAAAGAATAGCGTTGTTGCTTTCATCGGGGATAACGGAACGGGGAAGAGCACATTGGCGGAAGCGCTCTGCGGCGTACTTGGATCGATGGGAACCGTGAGCATAGATGACACGATCATGGATGACAAGCAAAGAGCCAAAGCATGTTTCATGGTAATGCAGGATGTAAACAGACAGCTCTTTTGTGAATCGGTTCTCGATGAGCTGAAACTGAACAGTGATGTAAGTGATGAACAGGAACTGACTGTCCTTGAAAGACTGGGAATAGATGGGCTTAAGGATAGGCATCCGTCATCACTCTCCGGAGGGCAAAAACAGAGAGTTGCGATCGCATCTGCAATCTGCTCCGGTAAAAAGATCATTTTTTATGATGAACCTACAAGCGGACTCGACTATGAAGGGATGGAGAATTTTTCCAAGATCATAAGAAACACAGAGTCCGAGGTGGAAGCATCGATAATAATAACTCATGACCTTGAACTTATATTAAACTGCTGCACTCACGTTGTGCATATGGAAAAGGGAAGACTCGTATCCGTATATCCGTTGGATGAAGCAGGTATTGATAAAGTCAGATATTACTTCACGACTGAAAGTGAAGAGGCACATACGACTAAAAGAGGATCCGGCTCAGCGATGAACAGGATCATAGAAAGAATGGGCGCGTACAAGAAGCATTTTTATGCGGCCATAATCTGCATGATACTTGGAGTTGCGGCAAGTATATTTCCTTATGCGATGCTTTATAAGATAACAGGGAAGGTCCTTTCGGAAGATGTTTTCTCTATAAGGGATGTATTTCTTCCGATACTCGGAATATTTTTTGGAAATATATTTTACGGTCTTTTTTATACTAAGGGACTTTCACTTTCGCATATAGCTGCTTTTAACACCCTTCAGGCGATAAGGATAAAGTTAAAGGATAAGCTGAACAAGCAGCCCATTGGGACAATAAGACAGATCGGTACGGGTGCTCTAAAAAAGATTTTCACAGATGATATCGAAGACATAGAGGTCATCCTGGCACATGCGATCCCCGAAGGGATATCCAATCTTCTGGTGTCGCTCGGAATTCTTGTTTTTATGTTCAGTATAAATTTCCAGCTTGCACTTGTTGCATTCTGTGCTGTTCCGCTGGGGCTTCTTTGCATGAAGCGGATGTATGACGACGGCGTTGAGAGAATGGGTGGTTATTTTGCTGCCGCGAAGAGAATGAATAACGCGATCGTAGAGTACATAAACGGAATGGAAGTTGTGAAGGTATTTAATTACCAGAGTGAGTCGTACAAGAGTTATGAAGCAAGCGTGGTCAACTATAAGAACCTTAGCTTGTCGTGGTATAGGGCGTGCTGGCCTTGGATCGCTCTTTATATGAGCCTTCTTCCCAACATGCTGTTGTTTGCTCTTCCGGTAGGAACTGTTCTTATAATGTCCGGCGTCGTGGCGATCAATGATTTCATACTTATTATCTGCATGTCGCTTGCAATAGGACCTCATCTGCTCAGGGCACTTTCCTTTGCATCTTATGTGACTCAGATAAATTATAAGATACAGGCCCTTGAAAGAGTTCTGGACAGAGCAGAGCTGCGTGAAGGAACAGAGTCTTTTACAGGCGATGAGCAGCTTGATGTTGAATTTAAAAATGTTCATTTTTCATATAATGACAACGAAGTTCTGAAGGACGTAAGCTTTGTAGCGAAAGCGGGAGAAATGACTGCGGTTGTCGGAGAGTCGGGAAGCGGTAAGTCTACAATAGCAAGGCTTCTTGCGCATCAGTATGATACCGACGGAGGAAGCATAACTGTCGGAGGGAAAAAGATCACAGATCTGAGCCTGTCCGAGCTAAATTCAAAGATTTCTTTCGTGTCGCAGGAGATATTTCTTTTTAACAGAAGCATCATGGAGAACATCAGGATCGGAAATCCGGGTGCCACAGATAAGATGGTGCTTGAAGCGGCAAGGAAAGCGGCTTGCGATGAGTTTATAGAGAAGCTGCCTTTAGGCTATCAGACTAAAGCAGGAGATGCCGGAAAGAAATTATCAGGTGGGGAGAGACAGAGAATAGCGCTTGCAAGGGCTATTTTAAAGGATGCGCCGATCGTGATCCTGGATGAAGCAACATCGTCCATAGATCTCGAGAACGAAGATAAGATCAACAAGGCTATAGATGAGATCATAAAAGGGAAAACAGTTATTGTCATTGCGCATAAATTGAGTGCCATGAGAAACGCAGATAAATTCGTACTTATCCAAAACGGTAAAGTAGTAGGCGAAGGAAATAAGACTGAGATCATGAAGGACGCATACTTTAAGCAGCTTTACAAGCTGTCTAAAAATGCTGAAGAATGGATGGTCAATAACTTCGGGGACATCAAGGAGGATAAGGCTATATGATAAAGCAGATAAGAAGGATCATACATCTTTCAGGTAAATATAAGACGAGCTTAAGACTCTCATATTTCTTTTCCCTCCTTCGTTCGTTGTGCACATACAGCCCATATATGCTGAGTGTTTACATAATCAAGCTTTTGTATGAAAAAGAGATGACATCAGGAAAAGTGGGCATTATGATAGCTGTTATTGCGGCTCTGTTTGTGGGACAGGTGTTGTTTTCATATCTGTCTGACAGACTACAGTCGACGGCCGGATATAAGCTCTTTTCAGATCTTAGGATCAAGCTCGGAGAAAAACTCCGTCACATGCCTATGGGCTTTTTTACTGATGGAAATATAGGAAAGATAAGCACGGTTCTTGCAGTCGATATGGGATTTATCGAATCGAATTGCATGAATACGATATCTTCCTTTGTCGGAGATCTATGTTCCGAGATCCTTATCATCGGATTCATGACTTTTTTGCATCCGTTGCTTGGAGCGCTTACGCTTGTAGTTGCGATCATGATAGTGATCGCGGGAAACTTTGCCATGAAACATGAACAGGGAGAAGCGGACGGGAAACAGGCGCTGAATGAGGAGCTTTCAAGTCATGTCCTTGAATATATCGAAGGAATGGGTGTTATAAAGTCCTACAACATGGTCGAGAGCGAATCTACCGACATAGAAAAAGCATTTGAGAAGATGAAAAAAGAGTGTATCGCTTTCGAAAGAAAAGTAACGCCTAACCTAAGGATCCTGGAGTTTGTGAATCTTTTGGGAGTCGTTCTTGTCATTTCTTTGTGCATAGGACTTTACGGTGCCGGTGAGCTGGAAAGATTCAGGACTCTTGCGGTATGTATTTTTTCATTTGGTGTTTTCAAACCGATCAAGGAAGTATATCTGCAGGTTACGAGGTTTGCTGTTATGAACAGCAGTCTTGATCGTATCGAAGAATTGTTTGAGCTTGAAGTTTTGGATGAAAAAGATATATCGACTATCCCGGACAGAGCGCCCGTGGGAACTCCTGAGATTGAATTTAAAGATGTATCTTTTGCCTATGAAAAAGAGAGTGTACTTGAAAACGTATCGTTCAAGGTTGAAAAGAACACCATGGCTGCGCTTGTCGGACCTTCCGGAGGCGGAAAGAGTACAGTTGCGAGCCTGCTTACCAGATTTTGGGATGTTGAAAGCGGAAAGATAATGATCAGAGGCGTCGATATAAGGGACGTTCCGATGGAAAATCTAATGGACAATATAAGCGTGGTATTTCAGAAGGTATATCTTTTCAAGGATTCAATATACAACAATATCAGGATGGGAAGGCCGGATGCTACTCGTGAAGAGATCATAGAGTGTGCAAGGAAGGCAAGATGCATGGAATTCATCGATAAGCTTCCGTACGGGATCGATACGGTCATAGGCGAAGGCGGTGCGAGTTTATCGGGGGGAGAAGCTCAGAGGGTCTCCATTGCGAGGTGTATTTTAAAAGATTCTCCTATAGTAATTTTGGATGAAGCTACAGCAAGTATTGATGCAGATAACGAGGCGTATATTCAGGAGGCGCTGGATGAGCTTTGCCTTGGAAAGACGCTTTTGGTCATTGCGCATAGACTAAATACAATAAAAAATGCCGATGTCGTGTATAAAGTGATGAACAAGACAGTGGCATAAATGCAAAAATGCCGCCACTTGGGAAGAGTGTCGGCATTTTTGAATATATTTTCCTAATACGGAGGAAGTTGTAGTGTGTATCTGATTAAGTTAAGTTACGCCTGTGCAAGCTGTCTTCCGAGATCTTCGCACTTAGAGATTCCGTCTTCGTCGGGAGCGCTGTTTACGATAAGGCCCTCACCGCCGATGATAGTAGCGCCTGCAGCTGTAAGTCTGTCCTGCCAATCGCGCATCCACTGACCGTCGCCCCAGCCGTATGAACCAAAGAGAGCGATCTTCTTGCCGCTTGCGAAACCTTCGTACTCAGCCATGAAAGGCTCAACTGTTCCTTCCTCAAGAACTTCAGCGCCCATAGCGGGGCATCCGAATGCGATAACAGACTCCTTTGCTGCGTCTGCTACGCTGATAGCGTCAAATGTAAGAACCTCAGCCTCACCGCCTGCAGCATTGATTCCGTTTGCTACAGCATCAGCCATTGCCTGAGTATTTCCGCTTCCTGTCCAAAAGATTACTTTTACTTTACTCATGTTGTTATCATCCTTTCTGAGTATTTAATGTAAAAAAGAGAATTGTCTCTTGAAAAATAAGTTAGCAAATGCTAACATAATAATCAATACAGATAGCTGATAATTATTATCATAAATGACTGTAGATCAAAGCAAAGCCCGATGAGATTCGGGTATTTCTTTTGCAAACGCGTTAGCCATAGCTAACAGGAGGAAACAAAATGGGAGACCAAGTACTTATAGAGTTATGCTCTCCGACTTTGGCGGGGCTCAAGACGGGCAATCTTTTTACTGTTGATTGTGATGATATAGGAAAGTTCAATCACGAAGTCAGAGGATTTAATGCCAGGCTCGCAGACAAAGGGCTTCGCATGATACCGGTCAAATATTGGAACGGGCGCGTGCTCATTTATCTTTACAGACCCTCTTTTTTAAAAAGAGATTTTTCAGACAAAGAGGTTTGCAAAGTTCTCAAGGAAAAAGGCTATTCGTACAGCAATGCAGATCTTTGTGTGGCAGAGCTTTCCAAGCATCTTAGGAAAGATTCTAAATTTCCGCATGAGATAGGTCTTTTTCTCGGATATCCGGTAAAAGATGTTGTGGGATTTATGAAGGATTCCAGAAAAGGCGTGCAGTACACAGGCTTTTGGAAGGTTTATGGAGATAAGGACTCTGCGCTTGCAACGTTTGACAGGTACAAAAAGGTAACGGAAATTTACAGCATGGCACATGAAAACGGTGCTTCATTGGAGCAACTTACAGTTGCCGGGTGAAAGGGGCAGTATGAGTAAAAAACAGATAATAGGCGTTTTAAGGGAACAAGGATTCAGAGTTACCAAACAGAGAGAAATAATGGCAGATGTGATCGCGGAAAACGACGGTGCGTCCTGTAAGGATATCTGCTGCATAGTAAAGTCCAAGGACAGATCGATCGGGACGGCTACAGTTTACCGTATGATCAAGACTTTGGAGGATCTGGGGATCATAGAGAGGATCGATATGATCAAGCTGCATTAGGCAGTGTTATTTAGTCAGAAATGAGGAAAGTATGAAAAAATGAAAGCAATTAATATCAACCCTATCGTTCTCATTATAGTGAACATAATCGCTCCGTCGATGTACATGTTCTTAAGCGGAAAATTCATCCAGGTATTCCTGCTGGTATTTGCAGCGGCACTCATGGCCTTGATGGGGAGGTTCAAGAGGCTTGCGATATATCTTTTGATATACGGCGCTATTATGGGAATATATTACGTGACAATGCAGATAAAGAGTATAGAAGCCACCGGTCTTTTTCTGATCGTGTTGGTTCAGTGCGTTCCGTGTATTGCACTGGCTTCAATACTCGTAAGTAAATATAATTCCGCGCAGCTTCTGTCTGCGCTTGAAACACTTCATGTTCCGAGAGTGCTTGTAGTGGCCGTCACGATCACACTCAAATATATCCCTACATTCAGAAGAGAGTTTTCTTATATTACAGAATCGATGAGACTTAGAGGAATCGGATTCACCTGGAAGAGACCGGTGAAGAGCTTCCAATATTTTATTGTGCCTCAGCTGTTCAGATGCGCTGCGCTTGCGGAAGAAGTCACTGCGGCGGGACTTGTAAAAGGGATCGATGCGCCCATGAACAGGTCGTCATATTTTGAAGAAAAATTCACCTTCGCGGACGTAGCGGTTCTTGTTGTGTTTGCGGCAGGACTCGTGGGAGGTATCGTATGGAAGCATATGTGAAAAAAGAAAATGTGATAAAAGCGGACAACCTTAGCTTTAACTACGAGGAATCGGAGGAAGGCATAAGTGATGTCAATTTTGATATAAGCGAGGGGGAGATAGTTCTTCTTACGGGAAACAGCGGAAGCGGAAAGTCAACGCTTTTAAAGTGCTTGAACGGCCTGATCCCGGCAGTTACCGAAGGGGATATGAAAGGTCTTTTGTCGATCGAAGGTGAGAACTATTCGGAGCTTAAGATGTACCGTCTGAACCAGATGATCGGATCGGTATTTCAGAATCCGCGCTCGCAGTTTTTTACGGACAATACGACAGCGGAGCTTGTCTTTCCGATGGAGAATTACGGTTTTTCCAAAGAAGAAATGAAGGAGAGACTTGAGAGCCTTTGTAAGACATTCGGTATCAGCGAGCTTATGGACAGAAATATCTTTTCTTTATCAAGCGGAGAGCGTCAGCTTATTGCGCTTGCATCCGCAGTAACGATGAAGCAGAGGGTTCTTTTGTTCGATGAACCGAGCGCAAACCTTGATTACGGCAACGCAATGAGGCTCGGACGGTTATTGAAAAAGCTTCGTGATAAGGGATACACCATCATTGTCGCCGATCACAGATTCTATTACCTGGGAGGGGAGATCGACAAGGTTCTCTTTATGGAAGACGGAAAGCTGAAGCTCTGTAACAGCGAGGAAGAATTCAAGCAAGGCAACTACAATACGCGAAGCTTTGACATCTTCTCGATAGACATCCCATTTCCCGAAAAGAGACAAGCAAGCGAAGTTGTCGCAAGCCTTGAGGATGTGCGCTACAAGGATATTTTAAACGGAGTGGATCTCAAGCTTAATAAAGGTGAGATCACGGTCCTAGTCGGAAACAACGGAGCGGGGAAGACCACTTTGGCTAAGGCGCTGTGCATGAGCATCAAGCCCGACAGCGGTAAAGTCGATGTCTCGGGACTTCCTTTCTTTATCATGCAGGATCCCGATTATCAGCTATTCGGAACTTCTGTTAAAAATGAGCTTGAGCTGGTAAAAAAAGATCCCGCGGCGATAGATCATTGTCTTAAATATTTGGGACTATCCAAATACAAATACAAGCATCCCTTTGACCTCAGCGGAGGCCAGAAGCAGAGACTTCAGATAGGTATGGCGATGCTCTGCGACAGAGAGCTTATAATCTTCGACGAACCCACAAGCGGACTTGATGTCTACTCGATGTTAAATGTCTCGAAGGAGATAAACAGACTAAGGGAAAAGGCGGGCGTTCTTGTGATCTCGCATGACTATGAGTTCATAAGACATGTCGCGAATAGGGTAGTGTACCTAAAGGACGGCGTGATCAAAAAAGATTTTATTTTGGATGAGCAGAGCTTATCTGATTTAAATAACATTTTTAAAGAAATGCAGGAGGATAAAGACGTATGAAAATGTTAAAGATCAAAGATGTAGTAATGGTGGCGCTTTTAACGGCGCTTTACTTTGTCGCTTACATGGTGGGAAGCGGAGTAAGCATGGTGTTCGGACCTTTCGGACATGCGATCAGTCCCGGACTTTGCGGATTCTTTACGGGGGTAGTTTTTTATTTCGTCAGCAGAAAGATTGGTAAGTTTTTACAGTTTTCACTTATGCAGGCAATTGTAATGATACTTTTCAGCATCATGGGAGCAGGATATCTACCGTGGATCATAACTTCTATGATCTGTGCGATCATTGCGGATCTTATCGCATCAAGAGAAAGTAAGCCCGCTGTATGGAAGGTCGCTGTAGCATCAGGTGTGTTCCATGTAGGACAGGCACTTGGAGCGATCATTCCTTCAATTTTCTTTATGGAGAGCTACAAGGCTGATTGGGTATCAAGAGGACAGACACCTGAGCATATGGACGAGATGATCGCTGCTACAACAGGAGCAATGGGCGTTATAGCAACTGTGATCGTATTTGCGCTTGCTTTTGCGGGAATCTATTTAGGACACCTCATTCTCAGAAAGCACTTTGAGAAAAAGGAAGCTCAGGCAGCATGAAGGCCTCAGATTGCATTCTTATCGTTAACAATGGTAAGATTGAGGAAAGTGAAAATCACGATAAGATGAGGGGCATATGTGGCAGATTATTTTAATACCGTTCTTGGGAACGACGCTGGGTGCAGCGACAGTATTTCTGTTCAGAAAATCGATTGGTGAAAAGATGCAGAAAGCATTCACCGGATTTGCGTCAGGTGTGATGGTTGCGGCTTCTTTTTTCAGCCTTATACTCCCTGCGCTTGAACAGACGCAGGATATGGGAAGGCTGGGTTTTATCCCGGCATGTATAGGCTTTGGAATAGGTATGTTGTTCCTGCTTGTGCTTGACGTGATCACACCGCATATGCATTTGGATAAAATGGAAGAAGGCCCCAAAAGTGGCCTTAAGAGGACTACCAAACTGGTCCTTGCCGTTACACTTCACAATATACCCGAAGGAATGGCGGTTGGAATAGTATGCGCCGGCTGGATGAGCGGAAATGCCGCAATAACATTTACCGGTGCACTTGCACTTGCGATAGGTATCGCGATCCAGAACTTCCCTGAGGGAGCGATTGTTTCAATGCCGCTTCTCGGAGAGGGCGTTCCGAAGAGTAAAACATTTTTATACGGCATGCTTTCCGGTATAGTGGAGCCTATCGGAGCACTGCTTATCATCGCAGCTTCGAGACTTCTCATACCCACGATGCCGTATCTTTTGAGCTTTGCCGCAGGAGCAATGATCTACGTTGTTGTCGAAGAGCTTATTCCGGAGATGTCGGAAGGAAAACATTCCAACATCGGAACAGTCTGCTTCGCCGCAGGATTCATTGTTATGATGGCACTTGATGTCGGACTTGGGTAAAAGATATATTCGCAGGTCGAAGGAGTATTTCATGAATTACAAGACTATTGACATGGCAACATATGCAAGAAAAGAGCATTTCAATCACTTTAGGAGCATGGTCTATCCGTTCGTCACAATGACCGTTCAGGTAGATATATCCGATTGGATCGTGCGCCTTAAAAAGGCCAAGTATCCTCTTTTTCTTTGCTTTCAATATGCGGTAAGCCGCGCAGCCAATGCGGTTCCCGAGTTTCGTCAGCGCATAAAGGGAGATGGCATAATCGAATATGATTATTGCAATCCATCCTATACCGTTGCGCTTCCCGACGAGACTTACAGATATTGTCTTGTAAACACCGATCAGCCTCTTTTGGATTATCTTGAAGAAGCTAAGATCAAACAGAATAAAGCTCTTAATGATGAGCATCTTGAAGAAGAGGGCGAATCTGAGAGCCATCTTTATACTTCCGTTGTTCCGTGGCAGGATTTTACCGGCGGCACCATGCCGTATCCCAGTGCTGACTTTTCTGTTCCAAACGTAGTTTGGGGTAAATATAAGTCTGAGAAATATCTTGTCATGGAGGGTGGTAACATTGTAGAAAAAACAAAGACAACCATCCCTGTGGTTGTCTTTGTAAATCATGCTCTTATTGACGGGCTTCATATATCCAAGTTCTTTTCCAATCTGGAAAAAGAGCTTGCTGATATGCAATTTCCCATTACGATTTAAAGAATTTCATTTCTTCATTGAGCTTCTCTGCAATATCCTTGAGGTCGTCAGCTGACGATGCAAGTGTTGTAACAGTAGCTGAGAGCTCTTGCATGGATGCGCCGGTTTCCTCTGAGGAAGCGGCGTTTTCTTCTGATATTGCGGAAAGTGCGCTCATTGTATCAACAACGGCATTCTTAGAGGTCTCACATGTATCTGCACCCTGTGATATAAGCTGAACTCCGCCGACAGTGCTTCCGATATCCTGAAGCATTCCGTTAACTGCCGTAAGCGTCTCACCGATCGCTATCTGTTGGTCGCTATTGCCGCTCTTGACGTCTTCGGCTGCAGCAACTGCGGCTTTACTCTGTTCAAGGAGCGTACTCATCTCTTTCATGATATCATCAGCCATTGCCTTTGAATCGTCGGCAAGCTTGCCGATCTCTTCAGCAACAACAGCAAATCCTTTTCCGGCTTCGCCTGCTCTTGCAGCTTCGATGGAAGCGTTGAGTGAAAGGAGGTTGGTCTGAGTTGCGATCGATGTGATTCCTTCAACCTTTTCGCTGATATTGTCAACGGCTTGCTGTGTAGCCTGGATAGTCTGAGCAATGTCATCTATCTTGTTCGTCATTTCAACGGATGATTCCTGAAGTGACGACAGTGACTGACTCGATATTTCCGAAGCTTCTTTCATCTTGCTTGCAAGTCCTGAGAGCTGTCCCGTGGATGTCTGTACATCACCTACAGCGTCACCGATCTTACTTACGTTGTCGGTAGCATCCTGAATCTCATCAGCCTGCTGCGTAGCGCCCGATGCGATCTCCTGAACCGCATTGGATACATCTTCCGCGGTCTGCGCGATCTGATTAGCCATATCGGAAAGCTCATCGGATGACTGTCCAACGTTTGCAGCAGATTCTTTTATGTGGCCTACTATCTCGTCAAGCGTTCCTATAACTGAATTGGTGGCCTTTGAAATGGCACCGAATTCGTCTTTTCTTTTATCAAATTTAGTAACCTTAACAAATCTACCGTCTGCAAGTGCTCCAAGGGATGCATTAACGGCTGCGATTGGCTCTGTAAAGTTCTTTGCTATAAGGAATGAGATCACTGTAGCAATGGCAAGCAGGATCAGGCCAAGTATAACAACGGTGATCGCCGAGCGCGTAGCCGACGCCATTATCTCATAATTGGTCTCGGAAACGGCAACCACGAAGCCTGTGACAGGCTCTCTTACCCATGATGTGTAGGTGAGTTTTCCGTCTATCATGCTTTCGAAAAGTCCGCTCATATCAGAAGTTGTCATGAATTCTTCTTCTGTATGTACTATCGGCTCATCCTCAGGAGTTATCTCGAACTGTGAATGAGCGGCGACAGTACCGGCTTTGTCGACAATGTATCCGTTCTTAACGTTATCTGCAAGGAACTGGTGCAAAACGCTAAGGTCGAAGCTTCGCTGCAGTGTTCCGATCATCTCTCCGGTATCGGGATCAAAAACAGGAACGATGATGATCGTGATCCTGTTTCCTGCGGCCTTACTTATAACGATCTCGGAAACAGCGGTGCTCTTGGTAGCCCAGCATTCCTGGAAATATGCTCTGTCTGAAATGTTGGTCGAATCCTTTCGGTCGGTCCTTATGAGCTGATCGCCGCTCGGGATCGAAAGGATCGCGTTTTTGTTTCCGTCATTGATGTTGGAATTTATTTCGTCCATCTGACGAAGGATGATCTCTCTTTTGGCTTCGGCACCCTCCTGATCCCAGGTCTTCACGTAGTCGATCGTGCTCTGCGCCGACGCGCACGTCTGGAGTGCGATCAGATTTTGTTGGATCAATTCTGAATATTTGCCCTCAACCACCTTTGCATCTGAACTTAGAAGATCCAGCGCGTCAGTTTTGGCTTTGCCTGTCGCGGTCTTATAGCTTACAAGTACCGCAAGTGCAAGTGGAACAATAACTATAATGAGGATTATCGCTATGAGTCTGGTCTTTATGCTGTCCTTAAAACTAATATCACTTTTTTTCTTGATAACATTAGATTTCGCCGCCATAAACACCTCCGTGAAGAAACCGGTTAGAACTGTTTTTAGATATTTTCGTAAAAAGATAGTGTCTCTACAAAAGGGGTCACTTAAAATTCTACAACTAAAACTGACTAAATAGCGTGCGTTTATAAACTTTTAATCAATATTTAATAGGAAATATATGAGGGAAGATCGTAGCCCTTTCCGTGTGCCTTGGAAGACGCTATAATAGAACATAAACTCAAGGAGGAAAGACATGATCATAAAAAACGAGATACCCATACTGGAATACGACGATCACTCCTTGGAGGTGATCGAACCAAACCACGGAAGTAAGGACATAAAGCTCCCGGAGAAGTGTCTTTTTGCTTTTCTTGGAGATGTTGTTGATAGATATGCCAAAGAGCAGGGTGCGGATATCGCAGAAGAATACATTACGGTCTCGCACAACATTAAGGTATATATTATGCATGAAAAAGATGAGGATATATGCCTTGTCCAGCCGACGATCGGGGCTCCTGCGGCAACAGCGCTGCTTGATTATCTTGTGAGCTGCGGTTGCAAAAAGATCATAGCGGTCGGCTCCTGCGGCGTTCTTACGGATATCCCCGAAAATGCATTCCTTGTTCCTACCAGGGCGCTTAGAGGGGAAGGCACGTCTTATCAGTACTTGCCGGCTTCAAGATACATCGAACTCGACGAGGAACCGATAAGCGTTATCGAGAATACCTTCAAAGAACATGATCTTCCGTTTGTGACCTGCACAACTTGGACAACCGACGGATTTTTCAGAGAGACAAAAGATATGGTGAAATACCGCTTGGAAGAAGGCTGCTCTGTAGTTGAGATGGAGTGCTCGGCTCTTGCTGCGTGCTGCCAAAAAAGAGGTGCCAAGTTCGGACAGTTCCTGTTTACGGCGGATTCGCTTGCTAATGTGCACGAGTACGACCTTAGGGATTTCGGGTTAGATTCGCATGAGAAAGCTCTTTTGCTGGGGCTTGATATTCTGAGAAATTATAAAAACTAAGGGGAAAAGAGTATGAACATACAGATATTCGGAACTAAAAAGTGTAACGATACCAAGAAGGCTGAGCGATTCTTTAAGGAGCGAGGCATCAAATTCCAGTTCATAGACATGAAGGAAAAGGGAATGAGCAAGGGCGAGCTTACGTCTGTTGCAAGCGCAAATGGCGGTATCATGAATATGATAGATCCTGCTGCTAAAGACAAGGACGCAGTTGCGCTCATGCAATATATAGCCGACGAGGACAAGCTCGAGAAGCTCCTTGAAAACCAACAGATAATAAAAACTCCCGTTGTAAGAAACGGCAAGCAGGCGACACTCGGCTACCAACCCGATGTCTGGAAGAAGTGGGAGTGAGGCTGTAATGATATGATCATTAAGCCGAAAGAATTTTTGTATCATAAGGAGGAACGCGGTATGCGTCCGACACGAACAGAAAAAGAAAATGCGATGAGGGAGAAGATAATCCCTGAATTATACGCAAATGAATATAACAAATTTATAGGCTTTGAGGTTTTGGAGCTAAGCGCGACATACAGCAAGGCGAGGATCAAGGCGGACACGAGGCTTCACAACACGTACGGAAGTATCCACGGAGGAGCGCTGCTGTCATTTGTTGATGCGATGGCGGGTGCGACGGGAAGTATGAGCGGATATTATGTGACGACGGTTTCCGCGAACCTGAATTTCTTGCTTCCTGCGGTGAACACTGAATACATTTACTGCGAGTGTATGAAACTCAAGACAGGTAAGCACATACTGGTATTTGATATACGAGTTACCGACGACAACGGAAATCTTTTGGACAGCGGTGAGTTCTCGTTCTTTGCAAGCAAGGTTCCGGTACTCGGAGACAATCTGAAATTCTAATAGGTAAATGATAATGATCATAAAACACTTCAACGAGCTCACCACCACCGAGCTCTATGAGATTTTAAAAACCAGATTCGAGATCTTCGTAACCGAGCAGGAGTGCCTGTATCAAGATCTTGACGATAAAGATCAAGACGCGATCCATGTTTTTTGTATGAATGAAAAAGGACGTGTGGCAGGGTGCCTCAGAGTCTTTTGGAATGACGAGGCAGCAGGCGTTGCGCAAATAGGAAGAGTGGCGACGCTTGAGCACGGCAAGGGAATCGGCGGAGAGATTCTGCATGCCGGTGTGGAAGTTGCCAGAGACAGGCTCGGCGCGAAAAAGATAACTCTGCATGCGCAGGAGTACGCCATCGGCTATTACGCAAAAGAGGGCTTCGAAGTCGTGTCCGACATCTTCATGGAAGACGGGATCCCGCACGTGACGATGGAGCTGGCTGTTATGCTATAATGGAGTATATAGAGAGATGCATGTGAGTGGTAGATTCGTAAATGACCCGATAAACACACCCATATCGGAAAAATAAAAAATCCGATATGGGTAAAATTTTTGCTTGACTACGACGTAACGTAATAGTTTACGCTTTAATTACACGTGAAGGAGGTACAGCTATGAAAACAGTAAATGAGGTGAGTAAGCTGGCGGGTGTGAGTATACGCACACTGCAGTATTACGACAAGATCGGGCTTCTAAGGCCAACAGAGTATACGGAAGCCGGCTACAGGCTGTATGACGATACGGCGCTGGAGAGATTGCACCAGATCTTGCTGTTTCGTGAGCTGGAATTTCCGCTTAAAGACATAAAGGAAATAGTAAGCAGATCTGATTTTGACAAGAAAAAGGCGCTGGATCAGCAGATTAAGCTCCTGGAACTTAAGAAGGAGCATATTGAAGATCTGCTCACCATGTGCCGCGACCTTAAAAAGAGAGGAGTGAAGAATTTGAGTTTTACGGCATTTGATTCGAGTAAGATCGAAGAATATTCAAGAATGGCGAAAGAGCAGTGGGGCAAAACGCCCGCATATAAAGAGTTTGAGGAAAAGAGCAAGGATCGCACGAAGGAAGATGAGAAAAATCTTATGGTCGAGCTTATGAAGATCTTTGAGGAATTCGGAGCTATCAAGGATAAAGAACCTGCTTCCAAAGAGGCTCAGGCGATAGCCAAGAAGCTACAAGATTTCATAACCAAGAACATGTATACCTGCACAAAAGAGATCCTGTCGGGCCTTGGCAAGTGGTATGTATCGGGCGGTGAAGTGACCGATAATATTGAAAAAGCCGGAGGTCCCGGCACCGCGGAGTTTGCATCCAAGGCAATAGATATTTACTGCGGTAGATAAGAAAACGGCATGCATATCAGCTAAAAGCTTTGATATGCATGCCGTTTATTTTTTACTTGTTGAGTTTTTCCATGAAACTGTCGTAATCCAGGGTTCCTCGAATCTCTTTATATGATAAGGAATCGTATTTTTCGATCATCTTTTTGATCTCGTCTTCAGACATGTTTTTGTCGACATTATTATGGTACTCGGAAGTGACTTCATAATCATCTGATGACGCAAGTTCCTCTTCCGAAGGGACACCGTCACCGTTGATATCATTGAAATTGTTATCCACGGACCAAACGGTTGTTTTAAGTTCACCGTCATCATTTATGGACATGTATGTGTTGTAATAGATTGCTCCGGCATGATCGGCGTTTCCGTTATAGACAACATTTTCTTTTTCGGCATAGCTGTAGCCGACGTTACCCATAGCGCCGTATGCCCACCTATCCATGACAAGGTGAGTGTGGCCATTCTTAAAGGTGTAGAGAGTAACCCAGTAACCGGAAGGTCCAAGGACCAATTCGGGGATATCATCATCATCCACATATATAAGATCAAAATCCATATCGCTACCGTTATATTTATAGATATTGGCGATCTGAGCGTATGCTTCTTTGTAGTTGTCGTATTTTCCGTCTTTGTTATCACCGAGGATCACCGATTTTATTCCGTTGATCGTAAGGTCTGTGCCCATCTCTGCCGCCTGTTTTTCTCTTATGTCGACAAAATAAGCAAAGGGTTCTTCACTGTCTGTTGTGGCCAGGAGCAAGGATAAACACTTACCATGACCTGAGTCTCCGACATAGGCAATGTCATCCATACCGTTTGCGTCAATGTCAAAGAAACCGACAGCTTCAATGGTTTTTATATGTTGAATATCTTGAAGTTCATCAGAAAAGGATGGTACAAAGTTGTCGATAAACTTTCCGTCTTTTTCAATGATCATTTCTGCTTGGTCGGGTTTTTCCTGATAGGTTACAAAATGTACCGGGGAGTCATACTGAGCAAGATCCACATCAAAGGTCTGCTCCGGAACACAGTGATCGTCCCACTGAATCTCGTTGGATTCAAAGACAAGGTCATTACCCGACTTGGTGAATTTTACGATCCTGTCGGCGTAAATTCCGTAATATGCATCAGAATTCAGTTCAGTACTTTTTTCAGGACTGACTTTAAGACGAACTGTATATTCATCACCGGATTTTTTTCCGGATATGCATTCATAGCCTACATAGCGATGTTCATGATCCCATATTACTTTGTAAAAAGAATCGAACTTTTCAAAATACTCCCAAGAAAGATCTTCGGTAGCAGGCATGAGATCCTTGCCTGTATGTCTCTTGATAAAATCAGCAAGATCGGTTTTCTTTATAACATTAAGTTCACTGTATTCAATGAGTGGATCATAACCCATGGCTGTAAGAACGTCATTCGCTTCATCTTTGCCGCAGTCCTGCGAACTGATCCCGGCGCCGAGCTTCAGAACCTTCTCCCAATCTATCTCTTCGGGAGAATTAAAACCATCTTCCAAGAATCCGTTATATTCCATTGTGTTAAAAAGATCTGTGAACTCAGAAAGTTCATCGGCAGAAAGCTCTTCGCCGGGTTCGCTGCTTTCGGCATCTTTTTTGTCCGAGTCGTCATCGGAAGCTTCGCCCTGCGCGCCGTCTTCGCTCTGCGCATTGATGCTACCGTTAGCAGATTCGGCGTTTGAACTGCTATCGGAAAGTTCAAACGAGCTACAGCCTGACATAATAAGCGTTGCCGCTATAATTGGTAAAAGATATTTTGTTTTCATAATAGCCCCTCCTATAAGCGTTAACAACATAATAGCATATAAGAGTGAAAGTTCAATGGAAAATATGCGGTTTTAGATTGAAACGCATTCGGAGAAATGTTAAAATTATTACTACATTGTTACATGCTCACATTGGTTCAAAAAGAGAAATTGATATAGTAAAAGGGCATCATGAAGCTGAAGTTGGACTAGATCTTGAAAGAAGAGGCTTATTAGAAAATATAAAGAGAGATCCCACAGGAGCAGCGGAGTTTATAGAAGAAAATGGAACGAAATGGGATGTAAAGAGTTTTAATTCTAATTATCCGGTTAAGAAAGGCGGATTTGAATTAAATAGAGTAATGCGTACGATAAACAAATCACTGGAAAAACAGGAAAATGTCATTGTAGATACTCTAAATATGTCACAAGAACATATAACCGAATTGAAGGCAGCTGTTAAAGCGAATGGAATAGATGATAAAGTGATTTTTTGGCCATAGGAGGGATTGGCATGGAACTTAAAGAGAACCTTGAAAGATACACTAGATATGCTAATGGAGATATTAGTTGCAAATGTAATCTTGAAGTTCAGGATGAAATAATAAATGACTTAGACTTTTCTGCTTATGATCTGAATAATAGTTATTTTGGAGGAGTGACGTTTAATAATTGCGATTTTTCTAGTGTGTATCTAAGCGGATCTAATTTTGGTGGAAGTATTTTTAATAAGTGTGTGTTTAGAGATAACCGTCTTGTAAAAGCAGATTGGGACGATACGGTTTTTGCTGATACAAGATTTACAGGACTAATTGCGTTCAGAACAACTTTTCTTTATGGCAATTATTCAAATACAACATTTAAATCATGTAAATTCACAAGGGCAGTATTTGATTGTTCGAATTTTGAAAATATTATCTTTGAGAATTGTATGATTGATGAAAGTTCTTTTGATGATTGCATATTTAAAAACGTAACTTTTTTGGGGTGTAACTTTCACGGTACATCGTTAGAGAATATTGAAGGAGTTATTGTGCAAAGTTATTAAAGAGCTATGTCAATAGTGTAATTAAAAAGGGAGAGCAATAAAATGGTAGAAAAAATGTATGAGCTTGCGGGTTATTCCGTAGTGAGCTTTTTGATCATGTACACGGTCGTTTATTTTGTGATTAAGCACATGGAGAAAAACGGGAAGCCAATCAAATATAAAATGCTATGGAACATACTTATTCCACTGGCATGGGTAATTGTCAGAGTGGTCACATATAAGTGAGGCATTATTGCAATTATTATCTGTGAAAAAACTGTTCAAGAGGCCGGATTTTTTCCAAAAATCCCAGATAAAACCATCAATATCCTGTCTTTTATCTGGAATCGCTTCGGATAACAAGAAGAAAAAAGCAAAAAAACACAGATAAAAACATGTATATAGGAATCATTTATCTGTATATAGTAATATTCTCTTGCCGTTAACTGCGATATAATCTTCTTAGTACGCCAATCGTAAACCGAAGCTACGGGGGGACAATAATGAAAACCAGGGCAGAAGCCTTAAAATACGGATTATCTTTCGACGGCGCATATCAGGATGCGCCCTTTCACGACAACAACTGGCAGCTTGTGCGATATAAAGGCAACAAGAAAGCCTTCCTCTGGACGTATGAAAGAGACGGATTTATCAACCTTAACGTCAAAGTCGATCCCGAGAAAGCCTACTTCTGGCGCAAGATATACAAGTCAGTCATTCCCGGATATCATCAGAATAAAGAACATTGGAACACCATAATCCTCGACGGGAGCATTCCCGACAAGGATGTAAAGACCATGATCGCAGAGAGCTACGATCTTATATCAGACAGCCCGAGCAAAAGAATCTACGAAGCCGTAAAGCGCATTCCAAAGGGGAAGGTTGCGACCTACGGTCAGGTTGCCGAGATGGCGGGCGATAAGAAGATGGCTAGAGCTGTCGGCAACGCGCTTCACAAGAATCCGGAGCCCGGCAAGATACCGTGCCACCGCGTGGTCAATTCCAAAGGCGAGCTCGCCGGTGAATTCGCTTTCGGAGGCGCCTGGAAGCAAGGAGAGATCCTGCAGTCGGAGGGAGTAGAAGTTATAAACGGTCGCGTAGACCTAGATAAGTATAGAATGTGAAAAAGATATAATTTTATGAGAGAGGGAGAAAATTATGAAAACACTGATCGTTTACTACTCAATGGGAGGGAACACTGAGTACGTCGCAGAAAAGCTTAAGGCTAACATCGAAGATGCTGAAACACTGCGCCTTGTTCCGCAAAAAGCTTACAAAGATAAAGGCTTTGCCAAGTTTGTTTGGGGAGGAAAAAGCGCGATAATGGCGGAAAAGCCTGAGCTCGAAGAGTATAAGGTCGATCTTTCGCAGTATGACCGTATCATCTTCGGCTTTCCTGTGTGGGCGGGCACATTCACGCCACCCATCCGCACATTTATTGCCGACAATAAAGCTTCGCTCGAGGGCAAAAGATTCTGTGCTTATGCCTGCATGGCCGGAAAAGGCGGGGTAAAAGCGATCGAGAAGCTTGCAAAGGCACTTAAGATCAAGGGCTTTGAAGCAACCTCGATATTCATAGATCCAAAAGACAGCCCGAGCGCGGAAAAAGAGGCACAGATAAATGGCCTTATCGTGGCGCTGAATCAATAAGATCATCAATAAAAAAGGGGCCTGCAGCTTGATCGGCAGACCCCTTATCTTATCTATTCCTTCTTTCAAGTTCCGGATGTTCCTCATAGAACTTATCTTTATCCTTGTACATCTCTTCATCAGCGATCCTTAGACAATCGCGTATAGTCAGATCCGAATCATTAAATATATAACCGACGGACATGCTTATGTTATCCGGATCGCTTGTTCTTTCTTTTAATTCACTGATCTTTTCAGAGAACGCTTCCTTGTCGCAGCCCTTAACGACGATCATGAACTCGTCACCGCCCGCACGGTAGATGTCCTGATCCAGGAACACCTCCTGAAGGACCAGAGCAGCTTTTTTGATCAAAAGATCTCCTGCCTGATGACCGCTCTCGTCGTTGACCTTCTTAAGCCCGTTGATATCCGCAAATACAACGCCGTATGGCCTTGGAATGACGGCTTTTCTGGAAACAACGTCAAGGACCATGCTGTTCATCGCATTCGAATTATATACACCCGAAAGAATATCCGTGTAGCTTATATGCTCAAGCTTTTTTAGCATAGTATAGCTTGCAAGTTCCGAAGAGATAAAGAACGTGGTAAACTCCAAAGTTTCTTTTATAACGGAATAATTGTCCGTATCAAAATTCGTCGCCCATATGAATCCCAAAAGCTGCAGATTATGACGAAGTGGGAAGACGATGATGCTCTTTACTCCTGATTCGACAAGCGTCTGATACCATGGATAATTTACTTCTTTTATATACTCAAAATCCTTTTCGGTTCTGATAATGATACTGTCTCTTTCACCTATGGTATCAAGCCAAGACATAGTGATATCGTATTGGTTCGGATAGTCTGTCAAAGGCTTGATCGTACTGCCTTTTGCACTGCTGGATGCAAGGAGCGTTGATGTGCCTTCGCCCTGATTGACAAGCAAAAGAGAACATTTCTCAGCATTACACTGCACACGAATATCCTGGATGACTTCGTTTATCGTCTCTTCGAAATTATTAGTTCCGCGAAGCTTGATACATGTCTTAAGGACATCGTTTGATATCGTCATAGAACTTAATGTAGCTGTATTGATATCATCGACCGGAAGCTTTTCATTCATAAAAACACAGTAGCAAAGCCCATCTTCTTCGTAATCTACAGGCAAAAACAGCAGATTAAACCAAAGATCTGCGACATTGAGATTAAGGTATGTGTGGATCGTCTTTTTGAGAACGGCACTCTGATAGCACCTGGCTTCAAAATCCGCTGCCTTTGGAAGATACTTGTCGTAAAGGTGGTTCTTACGAAACTTACCGATGACGGTACCCGGCTTAACTGCAAAAAGAGGGTACTCAACAAATTCGACAAACGACTTGTTGCCCGCAACTATCCTGATCTCGCCGCCTTCCTTCTTCTCGACGGAAAGAACACATGCCATTGTTTTGAAACCATCAACAAAATTTTGTAAATCCATCTCAAGCCCCCATTGGCAAATGCATGGTGAATAAACTTCCGGATAATAAATATTATATACCACGATATACAATATTGCGTATGTATTAACTCGATTTTATGATTTTTGCATGAAAATTTAGAATATGTTTATAGCATTGAGGTTTTCTTTTTCCTTGGATTATTCTCCAAACTTATAGACTTCATCACTTAAACCGATCTCTTTTCTCTTGGCTGCGAGCATATCGTCAATTTCTTTTCCGGAAACGACGTTAAGACCTTTTTCTTTGACAAGGATGTCCCTTGCGGCATTAAATGGGTTGCTTGAGTTATTCGGGGCGTCTTCGATATCATTGTAATCCGAATCCATCATATAAATCTGATAGTAAGTATTTTCTTCTTTTCGATTCTCATCAAGATCATATCTTACGACAGTCATAAGGTCTGCACCGTCAATAGTATATTCGTTGCCGTCTCCGTTAAATTCAAATGAAAGCTTGTTGTTATTGTCACGCTCTCCGTAGAGTTCTTCCCAATATGCATGCCAGAAGTGATATTCACCCGAAGCATCTATGTAGCCTTCTTCGCCTCCGTGTGAACTTGCTCCGCCTGAGCCTGTAGAAGATGTCATGCCGTTAAATCCCACAAAAACTGAATTTCTATCCCATGAATCGGCTATGTAACACACTTTTAATGAGCCGCCGACGTTTTTGATGACGATAGAAGGATGAAACTCGCTTTCTATATCCGGATGTACGATCATTTCGATCTTCCCGTCCAAGCCGCAATCTATGTAATCAGCACTAACTCCTTTTAAAGTGACTTCAGAGTCGGACGAAACGCCTGTTGTGAGATCCGATACCATTTCCTCCAATGTATAGCTTTTTCCGTCTTCCAAAGCTGTTGAAAATTCCAGATATTCGCATTTGTCATTTTTGCTTATGTAGGTTGCTTTTGCAGTGCCCTCCAAAAATGAATCGTAAAGAGCTGCGGAATCATCATCGATCTTAACTTCGTTTCGTTCTTTTGGATTGTTTTGGTATCCGCTTCCGCTTGAGGCCTCGGAAACAGAGGCACTATCGGAAACGGCCTCGGTAGAAGCATCCGCTGCTGTATTTTCACTCTCGGCGGCAGATGCTACGGAAGCTATGCTTGAATCTTGTGAAGGCGCAACCGATGAGACCTCTTGTTTGCACCCTGAAAGAACCAGCATAAGAGCCGGTATGGTCAAAAGATATTTTGTTTTCATTATCATTTCCTCCAATAAGCGTTTTGTATATGATAACATATTATTATGTTCAAAAAAGACTTCAGGGAGAGCGCATAAATGACAACAGTGGAAAAAGCATTACAGGGAAAAGAATTTATCAAAGAGGAACTATACAAGGCATTCACGCAAGAGGATGCAGATGAGATATGGAAAAGAGCGGAAGAAAAGCTGGCCAAGATCTATGCTGACCATCAAGGTCTCCCCAAGGGAGTTGCCGCTCACACCGACGGAAATATCTTCCCGTCAGCAGCTATTTATCTTTCAATGAAGGAAAAAGATCCGGAGAAAGCATTTGAAGTAATGCGAGTATCCATGAAAGCCAATAGTGAGAAAGCGGGAGCATCTCTTGCAAGATCGGCAAGATTTCCCGGTTTTACAAGATTCTTCCTGGCTATGTGGAAGCCTGTTGCTAAGAAATCATTCGGAGAGGCTGCCGGATTTAAGAACGTTTTTTACCCTAAGAAGAAAGGCGAGTTTGCCATGGACATAACTCAGTGCCCATACCACACTTACCTCACAGAGCTTGGATGCCCGGAGATAAACAGATTATTCTGTGACAACGACATCTACTGTTACGGAAATATCCCCGGACTTGAGTTCATCCGTACCAAAACGATCGGAAACGGCGATGAACTGTGCGATTTTAGGCTGAGGCTTAAATAACAGTTACCCACTACATGATCCCGGCGTGGGGAGGAAGAAACTGCATTGAATAAAAAGACGATACGTGTTGTTGCGGCAGTTATATGCGATAATAGCAACGAAGAGAAAAGAATATTTGCTACTGCGCGAGGATATGGTGAATATAAAGGTTGGTGGGAATTTCCCGGTGGAAAGATAGAAGCCGGGGAAACACCTCAGGAAGCCTTGATCCGCGAAATACGAGAAGAACTGACTGCAAAGATTGCGGTAGGTGATCTGATCAAGACAATTGAATATGACTATCCCGAGTTTCATCTTTCCATGGATTGCTTCTGGGCAGAAGTGGAATCGGGACAGTTGGAATTAAAAGAGGCAGAGGATGCCAGATGGCTCACGGCGAGTACGCTTAATGATGTTAAGTGGCTACCGGCAGATCAAGAGCTGATTGAGATCATTGAGAAAGGAAAGATATAGAGTATGCGTTTTTTAGGAAATTTGATATGGATAATATGCGGCGGACTTTTGAGTGCGATCGGCTGGTGGCTTGCAGGTGTATTATGGTGCATCACCGTGGTTGGTATACCTGTTGGACTGCAGTGCTTTAAGCTGTCGTCGATATCGCTTGATCCGTTCGGAAAAGAGATCGTGGATGAAGGCGGCGCTGTGTCATGCATTTTGAATGTGATATGGTTTTTTGTCTCGGGACTTGAGCTTGCGATAGGAAATCTGATGATAGGTTGTATTTTGTGCATTACGATCGTGGGAATCCCCTTCGGAAAGCAGTTTTTTAAGATCGCCAGACTTGCACTGTTCCCGTTTGGAGCAAGGGTTGTGAAGGTGAGATGAGCGGGCCTTCCCGGTAAGTGCAGAAAAATAAAAGCGAAGGAGTGCATTGCACATCCTTCGCTTTTTCTATGTTATATTTTTTCTCAATCAAGATTGAGCTGCTTGTTTGACGTAAATATCGCTGCTCCGTAGAAGATCGCGATCGTCACGACAGAGTAAACTATTGTCTTTACCAGCGTTGTTGCCAGGTATTCAAAGCTGTCGAGACCGGTAAATGCGTCGGGTGAAAAGAACATCCTATAATTAAAGCCAAATGAAAAGATCATCAAAACAAAGCTTGTTGCGAAGTAGCATAGTACTGCGCCGAGGATCTTGTGTTTACCCCAGAGCTGACCGATACTTATGCAGAAGAAGTACGTCATAAGTGTGGCGAAGCTTCTGAATATGATAGCAAAAACACACAGGATCATTACTTTGTAGACCTGAGAAACTTCTACAGTAGATATAAGCTCATCATAGAATTCTTTTACGTATGCAAGGCCTCCGGGGATGCCAACAGCTGCAAAAAGGGCAAGCCCCATTGATAAAGAAACCAGTAACGACCATGTGAAGCCGATTATCACCCTTGAAGAAACAACCTCGGTGATACTTACAGGAAGAGTAAATGAAAGGTATCCCTGTGAGGAGTAAAGGCTTCTGTAGTAATGTACAACGAGGTATATCGTCGTTGCCATGCTTAGTGCAGAGAGTATCATAGCAAATCCGATTATTCCGAAGGCGAGGATAAACTCATTTGCTTCGGATGAAAAATCCGGATCGATTGTCAATTTGAAAAATATTCCGCCCAGAATACCTAGAACGATAGTAACTGCGCATATAAGCGTCATTATGATCCATGTCTTTTTAAATTCGTGTTTGATAAGTGTTCCTAGCATCTGTACACCTCCCTGAATAATTCATCGACTGACTTGCCACTCTGCATTCTTAAGGCCTCAACCGGCTGATAGAGCCTGACGTTGCCGTACTGTAAAAAGATGGCTTCATCCAGCACCTGCTCTACGTCGGTTATAAGGTGTGTAGAGATGAGGATAGTTGCGGAAGGGTCATAGTTGTTTATGATAGTGTGCAAGATATAATCTCTTGCTGCCGGATCTACACCGGCTATAGGCTCATCAAGGATATAGAGCTTGGCTCTGCGGCTCATTACAAGGATGAGCTGTACTTTTTCCTTGGTTCCTTTTGATAGAGTCTTCATCTTGAGCTTGGGATTGATGTTAAGATTCGAAAGCATCGTGTAGGCTCTGTTTGCATCGAAATCTTTATAAAAATCCATAAACATGGCGATAGCAGCTTCAACCGTCATGTTGTTATCAAGATAAGTCGTATCGGGAAGATAAGACACTATAGCTTTGCTCTGCGGACTGACGGGGTTACCGTCTATAAGTACAGTGCCGGAAGTTGGCTGCAAAAGTCCGCAGATGATCTTGATGAGCGTTGTCTTTCCGCTTCCGTTTGGCCCAAGAAGTCCTGTTATATGTCCCGAGCCGATGGACAGATTGATGTTTGAAAGAGCTTGGACATTACCGTAGCTCTTGGATAATCCTTGTATCTCCAACAGATTATACATGCTCTTCTCCTTATTATTTTTAAAAATTTGAAGTCAAATTGTTTCAATAAAAAACACTATTATTAATACAATAATCGCAAGGGGCAAGTTGGTCAATATCTTTTATGGATAGGCTAAATACAATGATGTTATACTTGTCACCGGAGACTTTTGGTTTTGGACTTCCTTTCTTTTTGTTATATGAAGGTTATAAAAAAGGAAAGGAGTAAGAAATATGAAGAGAAGAGGTGTAAAGTTACTTGCAGGAGTACTTGCAACCGGAATGATCGCTGCGGCCGGCGTTACAAGGGTAAAATGATCGATCTCAGTGTAAAAAACTAACAAAATCAAGAGATGTCACAAGGCGGAAACTCAGCAATCATGCGGAGTTTCCGCCTTTTTTGTCTGGACAGGTCAAACGAGAAAGTGTTATACTTGCTTCGGGAAAGAGACTTTGATCATAGACTTCCTTTCTTTTTTATGACGGTTATAAAACGGAAAGGAGAAAGTAACATGAAAAGAAAAGAGTTAAAACCAATCGCAGGTCTTTTGACAGCGGGAATGCTTGCTGTGACAGGATTTGTAGGACTTCCGGCGGTATTAAGCATTCCGTCGCTCGAGAGTGTCGATGTAGTGATGGAGGAGAATGAAGGCCGTCCATCCGCATTGTCAGATAGCGGAAACAAAGGCGAGGTCGGAGCAGTCACAAAATTTAAGAGTCTTGATGAAGTAGTAAATTCTCTTGAAAAGGGCGCAGGATATAAATACATGAAAATCGCCGGATACAACAAAGATGTTCTTGCGGTAACACCTACTGATGAAGATGATCAGGATGATGTTGCGGGAATTTTCTTCAGAGATGGTAAGGCATACGCTCGTTACGTGATAATTTATTCTGAGGTAAAGCCCGGTAAGGTTGTGTGCGCAGGAGCGTTAAAGACCGGTGGCACAGGTCAGGTCTTCCGTATTGATCCTAAGACCGGTGTTATCTATACTACCAGTCATCACACTTTCGAAACATATTTCCTTTCACCTGATGGAAGCGAATTGTGGCATAAAGATTTCTATGAAGATGATGACCTTGAAAAATATGGTACATGCTGGGGATATGAGAGAGCTACAAACAAAGAGGAACCCGTTGAGCGTGATATCACATTAGAAGAGTATCGTAGCCTTATTGATAAGGATAACGCTGTAACTCAGGGCGTTGTATTTACAGTTAAATAAAAGGAAGAGGTGAAAGAAATGAATAAAAAAGGTATTAAGCTGATCGCTGCTTTAACAGCAGGAGTATTTGCGGTAACAGGTTTTGTGGGATTACAGGCAGCAAGAGGGATTGCTTCTGTTGAGACAGTTGAATATGCAATCGAAGAAAATGCTGCTTATGATTCCGGCAATGCAGGAACAATAGTGAGTGGCGCTGATGATCTCGGTGACATTTCCATAAAAAGCGGACAGGGATACAAATATGTATATCTTAAAGGCTTAAAGGGAGAAGCTCTTTTGGTAACAGATCATCCCATGAGTGATTTAGGTAATACATCGATAATAACAAAGGTATATGTCCAAAAGGACGGAGGTCCGGTTGTTTACGTTGGAGAATTAACTACAGGTACTTCTAAGTATGAGGTTAGTATATCTGATAACGGAGTGCTGGTGGTTCGTAGTACTCGCCAGTTTGAAACATATATTCTATCCGCTGACGGAAAGAGACTTGAAGTTAAGGACAGTGTTGGCTTTGTAAATAAAGGTCCCATTGAAGATCCCGCAATATATTCAGGATATACTAGGGCTTCGGATCTAAACAGTCCTAAAGTTAATTTCACAGGTGGAGAAAATGAATTTTATAACCTTGAAAAAACTTTGTTCCATAGTGTAGAGCCTATTAAATTTAAGGTGAAATAATAAATAAAGTAAAGGTTAACATTTAAAAAGCCTATCTTGGGGCGGAAACTCGATTACAACTCGGAGTTTCCGCCTTTTTTAACTGGACGGATGTTTTGGCAGATGCTATAATGTTACACATAAAGAGACTATTTGACTTCCTTTCTTATTTATGACGGTTATAAAAGGAAAGGAGCAACATTTATGAAAAGAAAATCAATGCAGCTTATCACGGGTATTCTGCTTGCCGGTATGATCGTAATGGCCGGATGCGGAAGCGCGGAGATGTCTGAGGGCGCCCAGACTACAGATGTTGAGAGTGTTGAAGTGCCCATCGAAGAAAATGAGGCTACAGCCAGGATTCCCGATATTAGTTTGATCACTGAGGTGACAAAGTACACCAATATCAATGATTTTATTTCATCATGCCCCAAGGGTACTGCTTATGCCAAGATCAAGCTTAACGGTAAGGATGTTGCTATTGTTGCGGATTCTACTTTCAAATCCGATGGCAAAAATGTGGCATATAGAGGACGCGTTTATGGAGTAGTAGGCGGAAGTGTATGCTGTATAGGAAGTTTAAGTACAGCCGGAACCAGGTATACACTTCGTTATGCAGATGGCGTTCTTCACGCCAGCTCAAATCGCTCCTATGAAACTTACACAGTATCTTCTGATGGATCATTGATACACAAAGATTATTTGGTCGAGCAATATAACGGAAATGGCACCCCTTCATATTACAGAGTTGAGCGTGATGGCACCTGGACAGCGTATAGCGGCGGAGGACAGGCATACTATAATATGTACGATAACTACCGCAATGCACCGGAACTTAATTTTACAATTAAGTGATATGCCAAAATATGTATGATAAAAATGCATTGAGTATGTATGCATACTCTGTGCTTTTTATAAAAAAGGTCTTATAAAGGAAAGGAGAAAATTGAATATGAATAAGAGAGGCGTACAGCTTGCTACAGGACTTATCTTTGCGGGAATGGTCGCAATGACAGGTTGTGGAAGCGCACAGACAACAGGTGCAGAGGCTCCTGAGACAACAGGTGTGGAGACAGAGGCTCCCGCTACAGATTTTGCAGAGCCCGAAGCAGAGGCTCCTGCAGCAGATGTATCTGCTGATACAGAGGCAGTTGAGGAAGTAGAAGTTCCTATCGAGGAGAATGAGTCTACATTATCGGATAGCGGAAACCGCGGTGAGATCGGAAAGCTTACAAACTTCAGAAGTCTTAAGGAAGTAGAGAATTCTGTTACCAGCAAGCAGGGTTTTGCTTATCTTAACCTTCAGGGTGCAAAGGTTTCAGCTATTGCGGTAGCAAATGAATTATCAGCCGCTAATACCACACACTCAGTGTCAATATATACTAAGAAGGACGGAGAAGATAAAGTATATCTTGCCGGAACACTTGATGTAAGAGAGTTTAAGATCAGCGGAAGCGGTGTGTTATACTCCAGCTACAATGGTACTTATGAAACATATTTCTTATCAACAGACGGAAGATCACTTGAGCACAAGGACTACATTGAATACGGCGGAGTAGGTGAAGATTGTAAAACAGCTTATTTCAGAGCTAATAATACTTCATCAAAGGAATATCGCCAGATGAAGGCTACAGAATTTTATGCAATGAAGCAGGATGTCCTTCAGAAGTGGAACGATGTCACATTTACAAGAGGCACAAAGTAAATAGGATCAGAGTAATTCCCCTGGAACAGGGTTAAAAGTTCACCTTGAGGCAATGCATGGAGTACTACTATTTGTGCTCCATGTATTGTTTTACAAACACTTATAAGAGAAAGGGGTTATAGGATATGAAGAAAAGAGTATTAAGATCTGTGACAGGTCTTTTGGCCGTTGGAGTACTTGGAGTAACAGTTTTTATAGGAGTAAAGAATACCTATGGAATATGCGAGGTAGAGACTGCCGAGTATGTAATGAGCGAGAATCTGGTCAATGGAATAAGGGATCCTTCAAGTTTGACAGGCTCAGAGGCGTATAAAGAGGTAACAAATTATACTAAGCTTGCAGATTTTGAAAGATCACTCAGTAATGACAAGTGGGTTGCACATGTATACCTAAAGGGCTATAAGGGCGATATCCTTTTGGTGGCAGATACAGCATACGGACATTTTGACGATGATCTGAAAAGGGAAATTAATTACGCAGGTAAAGTAAGCGTTTATACAGATGCGGGCAATCGAGTAAGATGTATCGGTTTCTTAAGTGCAGGTGGATCCGGTGGCGAAGTAAAAAGAACGGATGACGGTGTTCTTTTTGCCAATAATCATCACTCAACCGAATCATATCTTGTGACTGCTGACGGATTGGATATCGTACATAAGGATTATGTTAATGATCGTGATAATTGGGGATATGTAAATGCCACAAATGATCCAAGTAAAAAAGTTGAGTTTGCGAACGATAAGGAAAAGATAAATCAGATTTACGCGCTTAATGACAAAGCAAAAACTATTCCGTTCACACATCCTCAGAAGTAATTATCAGACTTAAAATACATAAGATGCCCGAGTGCTAAATTGTGCGGTACTCGGGTGTTTTTTTGCCTTGAAATCCCTACCGCGGAGGGCTATTATATTGGTTAATACAAGTTATTTCCATTATGTATAGGAGGGTTGTAGTAGTATGAAAAAAGTAAGTGATTTTGTTGGAAAGTACATGGCGATCATTGTACTTGTTGTTGCGGCGCTGGCGCTTTTTGTGCCTAAGAGCTGTCTCTGGATCCAGACGAGCTGGATCAATTATCTCTTGATGCTCGTTATGTTCGGAATGGGACTTACTCTTAAGCCTGTTGACTTTGCGCTTGTGTTCAAAAGACCTAAGGAGATCCTGATAGGTGCTATTGCGCAGTTCACGATAATGCCTCTTTTGGCGTTTGCGCTTGGTAAGATCTTCGGCCTTGAGGTTGGTCTTCTTGCAGGTGTTATCCTTGTAGGAACATGCCCCGGCGGAACAGCAAGTAATGTTATCACATATCTTAGTAAGGGCGATGTGGCTCTTTCTGTGGGAATGACGAGTGTTAACACGCTTCTTGCTCCTTTCCTCACACCGGCTATCACATATATGCTTCTTAGAACATCTGTAAACGTTGATGTTAAGAGCATGTTTGTTTCGATCATCAAGGTTGTTATCATCCCGATCGCACTTGGTCTTATCATCAATAAATTCTTCGGAAAGGTAACTGAGAAGGTTGTTACGATATTACCTGTTGTATCGGTTGCGGCGATCACACTTATCGTTGCGGCTGTTGTATCCCACAACGCTGAGAGGATCCTCACAACAGGAGCTATTGTATTCGTTGTTGTAATCCTTCACAACTTGCTCGGATATCTTCTTGGATATTGCCTCGGAATCCTTCTTAAGCTTCCTGTTGCTAAGAAGAAGGCTCTTTCTGTTGAGATCGGTATGCAGAATTCCGGACTTGCAACATCTTTGGCAACTACAGCATTTGCTGATCTTGCGATGGCAACAGTTCCCGGTGCTATCTTCTCAGTATGGCACAATATTTCGGGAGCAGTTCTCGCAAACGTATTAAGAAAAATTGAGGATTCACAGGATGAAAATGATCTGAAGGAATCAGCTTGATAAAAGTTTAATATGATATAATACAGTGCATGGAGGTTGCGACTTCCATGCACTTTTTTTAATGTCAAAAAAGGAAGGGGAAAGTTATGAAGAAAAAATATTTTGCAGGGGTGATAGCTCTTTTGACAATGACAGCTATGATCGCTGCGGGGTGCGGAAAGACTTCGGAAGGAGCAGGGGAAGCGCCTGTAGCTTCCGATAACGGCGGCGCTTCGGAGAGTGCAAGTATGGCTTCGGAAAATGCGGGAACGCAGCTTGCAAATCCATGGAGAGCTGCTACCGATGAAGAGATCGATCAGATTACGAATGGCTTCTTTAATATTCCGGAAGGTGCTACAAATTTAAAATACAGTGCGATGGATATCGAGGGTAGCGAATATACTCTTTTGCAAGCGACTTTTGATCTGGATGGGCTTGATTATACAGCCAGAGTTGAGTATGGAGCCGAGGAGTACGCTGATATTTCGGGAATGAACTATGAGTGGACTTCGACTGATGAGGGCAAGCTTGCCGGTTGGGGCTACGGAAACATGGATGCGAAGTTCTACAGATATGTGGGTGATGAGTGTGTGGATCTTTGCACTTGGTACGATATCGAGATAGGTATTGCGTACAGTCTTTCTACTGTCGCTAAGGATCTCGAAGGCTTCGATATTCAGGCTGTTGTAGAGTCAATGTATCCGGGCGACGAAGTTATGCTTGATGATTTTATCAAGCAAGCTGCGCAGAAGGAGACATTTGAAAGCTACGATGAAGTGATCTCATATCTTACCAAGGGTCAGGGTTATGCGTATATCAAGGTCAAGGGTTATGACGGAGATGTGCTTGCGGTAACGGACTATGTGTACAAGAATGATGATAAGACCAATGCTACGATCCAGGCATGCCTATACGGCAAGGTTGGTGATAAAGTCAAGAATCTGGGGTATGTTTCAACGGCCGGAACTGCTTATCCTTTGGCGCTTGGTGCCGGCGGCGAGCTTTACGCCTGCAATCCTCATTCATATGAAGTACTGGTTCTAAATCCGGAAGGGACGGGGCTGATGTACAAGGACGATATCTCCGAAAGCTATGATCCTGCGGGCAATGCAACTTATTCCGGATTTACCAGAGAAACTAATAATGCTGACAATACTGTAGAATTCACCGGCGGTGAAGAGGAATATAATAAATATTGGGAGAATTATTTTAATGCTGAGGTGATCAACTTTACGGTTGTGGAGTGATGAACGGCGCCTTCCCTATATGGGAAGGCGCTTTTCAATAGTTGGGATTATGACAGTAGTAATTGATAAATAGAGCAAAATTTGGCATAATAATAGCAAGGTCGTGGGGCGCGACATCAGGTTTTATTCAATAATGAATTAAATGATGTTGGAGGGGACAATGGTAAAGATTGCTATTTGCGATGACTCTAAATTCATGCGAGGCGAGATCAAGAAGAGGATCCTTGACTACTCCATGAAAAAAGACTTTGACTATACGCTTAAAGAGTATGACGCAGGAGAGAAGCTTATCGGATCGGGAGAGAAATACGATCTGATATTTATGGATTACGAATTTGAGAACAACGGTGAGAATGGGCTTGAGATCGCTAAGAAGATCAGAAGCTATGACAAGAATTCCACTATTGTTTTTGCGACGAGCTATCCGTCTATCGTTTTTGATGCGTTCGAAGTCGGCACGTTTCGTTTTTTGACTAAGCCGATTGATGATAAAAAGTTCTTTGATGTTCTAGATGCTTTCTTAAAGACTATGGAAGAGGACAATGTCCTTAAGATCCGATTGGATGGAGAGAACCATTTCTTTAAAGAGAGTATAATATCTTATGTTGAAGGTATGGGTAAAAACTGTATCTTACATTTCTGTGACGGCCGTGAAGAGATGGAGTGCCACGAGACACTTGGCGCCATCGAGGGACGTCTATCCCCCCAGAAATTTTACAGATGCTATAAGTCGTTCTTGATCAACTTGGCTCAGGTTGACTCTTACAATCATGAAGAGGTTACCATGAGCACTGGTGAGAAACTGCTTATCAGCAGACTAAAGTACAAGGAGTTTAACAATATCTATTCAGATTATCTTGTAAAAGTAGGGGTATAAGAAATGGGAGAATTATGTCAACAGCTGGCAGTTATCTTTGTGATATACACTGCCCGCGCTATATTGTGCTTTGCAAATTACCGGATCGCATTCGACAAATACTTTGATTTCCCGGCACTTAAGTGGAAAAAGACAAATTGGATATGGATAGGACTTTACGTATTCATCATGTATATGTACAGGCCTATGATAAATTACGGACCAAGGTCATTAAGAAATGTCGTTTTGATCATTTATCTTGTGCGTATTGTTCCGTTTTTGTGGGCAAGATACGGATTCAGACCCATATATCCGGTGATCGTTTTATTTTACGGAAGTACCGTGGATAGCATAGCTCAGAATATAGGATTTTTATTTTTCGGCAATCTCAGAAACGGAATATATGCTAATTTCATGGCGGATATATCTACGCTTATTACAGAGCTTTTAGTGTTTGCGTTCATTATGGTAATGTTGTTCCTTGAACGCGCGAAGGCGATTAGATTATGTTTTACCAGGCTCACCATTGGTGAATATGTGATTCTTTTTCTGGCAAATATGTCTTATGCAATATTGGAAGGAAATATATTCAGACTCAATTCATCCAATAAATATATGATAGCCTTCAGCATAGCAACATTTATATTTTTGATGGCTGTTATCATGCACGTTATTTTAGTAAGAGATCAGAATACATCTATGAACAATATGATAGGTAATCTGAAGGAGCCTATGAAGGAGATTACCGCTTCATATATAGAGATGAATGAGAAAAATACCGAATTAAGAAGATTCAGGCATGATACCAAAAATCTGTTATTGGTACTACATTCGCTTCTGGAAGAGGGTAAGACTAAGCAGGCTGCCGAGTTTATCAATAAGATGCAGGAAACAATGCAGAGCAGTCAGCATAAAGCTTATGATACGGGTAATTTCATTGCAGATGCATTGCTTGAATATAAAGGCAAGGTTGCAGCTCAAAAGGGGATAACCATGACATTTGAAGGGTGTATTCCCAGTAGCAGAGTAGAAGATGTAAATCTTGTCATACTGATATCAAATCTTCTTGATAATGCAATAGATGCAGCCAAGAAGGTGGATGGAGAGAAAAAAATCGAGATAGAATCCATACTTAAAAAGAATATCTGGATCTTATCGGTTAAAAATTCATGTATAGATGACGTGGTCATCCGAAACAACAGGATAGAGACAACAAAAGAAAACAAAGAAGCGCATGGATTCGGGCTATTGAATATAGAGCGCGTTACCCAGAAATATTCGGGAAATCTGCAGCTTAGCTGCGAGAACTATGTGTTTGTTGCAAGAGCTACATTAATGCTCACGGCATAAAAAAACAGTTTGTTCCCAAAATAATACTGTTTATTCCAATAATCGTAATTACGTCCCAAATTTTGTAATATAGAATCAGGTAGTGAACAGAGACAACTTGAAAGCTTATATCAAAATGATGAAAGGGAGGTAACATTTATGCCGTGGGATTGGGGTTTCTAATTTAAAAAGTATTCGAAAAAACGTTAATGAGTGAGAGGGCAGCCTTTTGGGGCAGGCCCTCTTTTATTGCACAAAGTTCCATTAAAAAATGCCGTATTATTCTGACTAAGGGAATCAACTGTATCAAAAATGCAGTTGGTTCCTTTTTTGTCCTCGTTAACTCCCCAAGCCGTTATTTATAGGTATTAATTGCTAAGATATGCATGTCAGGTGATAACAAACGGGAATCGGGCCGAGGCTGAGCGTTTCCCGATTTTCACCTTTGAAGATAAACAGATGCAAGAAACGTATAGATAAGAAGTAGAAGAAGGGCTGGTTAGAAGACTATGAATGAGATGATCAAGAGGGCAAGAACAATCGAAGAAAAACGCCGGGCTTATACCGGACAAACAGACGTGGACTACAGCTACTTAAAGGAGTGGCGTGATGTCAGGACGTTGCTTAAGGACAAAACTTACAAAGAGATGCTTAAAGAGAACAATATGACAGAAGATGAATTTGCATATACGCTTCAGCCTGATGTTGATCTTGATAAGCAGGAAAGCGACAACTGGTATGACACCTACGAAGAGATCATTAACACATTCAACGAAGAACTGATCAATACAAAGGCAGGTGTCGGACTTGCTTCATTACCTTTTTCCGCATATCTGGAAAATAGGCTCAGCAAAGTAATAGATAATCTTAAGAATATAAAAGTTGAAGAAAAAATCATGAACGCCTTTATTGAAGGCCACATAGCAGAGATGTTTAACGTTTTTGGAAAGCTCACTGCATTAAGGCTTGCAATATATAAAGAGCATCATAAGTTCAAAGCCAGAAACGAAAAGAAGCAGTTCACAGAGTTCCTTGAGAATTCTTTCGGAAAGAAAGAAGATTTTATTTCGTTTTATGAGAGCTATCCGGTAGCCGCAAGAGTGGCTACCGTAAGGACTCTTTTTATGATAAAGAATTATTCCGATATTCTTGAGCGTCTTGAAAAGGACCACGAAGAGATAGAGAAGTTTATTGGAACAAAAAAGCTTGTGCTTACGGATATTTCATTATCCACAGGTGACTCACATGCACAGGGAAATTCGGTATCAATCCTTAAATTTGGGAAGAAAAAGCTTGTTTATAAGCCAAAGGATCTTGAAATAAGTCAAGCCTTTGAACAATTCACAGATTGGTTTACAAATGCTTCGGGCATGCTTGATATCAAGATTCCCAAAGGGATTTATAAAGATAATTATGCATACAACGAATTTGTGGGAAAGATCTATTGTAAGTCTGAAGAAGAAGTAGAGCACTTCTATATAAGATACGGCTATCTTGTCGCTATCTGCTATCTGCTCAATATAAATGATTTACATTTGGAGAACATCATTGCTCACGGCGAGTATCCGGTGATCATTGATCTGGAAACTCTTTTCCAAATGCCTTCACCGATTGAGGGAGAATCAGCGTTCATGGATATGCTGAAACGTTTGGAGACTGAGTCTGTTGTCGCTTCTATGCTGCTTCCTAAGCAGATGAGTCTTGGAGGAAAAGAAGCGATCAATCTCAGTGCGCTTGATGGAAAAGGCGGAGAGCTTTCAGGAGATTATCTTGTTCCAAAGAATGTAGATTCCGCAGATTTTCATTTTGAAAATATAAAGGGACGTTTCCCTGAAGGGGATAATATTCCTCAGTATGGAAAGAATAAAGATGTAGACGTTTCAAAATATAATCTTGTGATAGTTGAGGCTTTCGAACAGTTCATGAACTTTATTCTTGAACATAAATCAGAGGCTCTTAAGGCACTGGAAGTATTCAAGGGAAAAAAGGTCAGAGCTCTCCTTAAGTCAACCGAGAGATATGCATCAATGATCCGTTATGCAAATCATCCCAGCTATAACGGAGATATGAAGTATAGGGAACGCCTGATGATGAATATCTGGGCCTATCCTTACAAAGATAAAAGAGTCGTAAAGAGCGAAATAAAAGATCTGCTGTTTAACGATATTCCTATCTTTTTTACACATACAGATTCTCGTGATGTTATTGACAGTCGAGGATATGAATATCCGGATTATTTTAAAATTTCGGGTTATGAATTATCCAGAAAAAAGCTTTTGATGCTGACAGAAAAAGAGATAAAGCTTCAGAAAACCATAATGACACTTTCTCTTGGGATTATGGATCCATTCCTTAACAAGAGACCGGGTAAGACCGGAATTGTTTCTGGGTCAAAAGAGCTTCACTACATAGCACAGGCCAAGATCATTGCGGATAAGCTTATGAAAGAAGCTTATGTTAAAGGTGATGAATGCACTTTCATAAATCTTGACTGCGATAAGGATGAAAAATGGGGACTTAGAGCATGTGAACCTGATCTCTATGGTGGATTAAGCGGAATCGCAGTTGCTTATCTTGAGCTTTACAGAGCTACCGGTGAGGATAGATATCTGGATTTCTATCACATGTTGATGAAGTCGGCGATAAATCAGGCTAAGATGGCAAGCGTGTCCTGCGCATTTACGGGACGTTTGACACCAATGTATCCGATGATCCTTGAAAAGAAATATCTTAATACAGTACATGATATTGATTACCTTAAAGATACGATGAAGGCAATACATAAGATGACAGATGAGGTCATGGAGAAATATGAGCACAATGACTATGTGGCAGGTCTTGCAGGGATAGTTAGGTTACTGAGACTTGTTAAAGAAAACTTCCCTGAAGTTGAGTTTGCCAAAGAAAATCTGGATAGGTACATAGAATTTACGAAGAAAAGAGTAAACAAAGAATTTGAGGAAGGGAAAGCTAAAGCCGGTATGGCACATGGCATCAGCGGAATGGTATACGGTCTCGTATCCGGAGGAAATTATGATGCCAGAAGAGTTAAAGAGCTTCTTTCTCATGAATATCGCTTAGGAATTGATCCCGTGAAAGACTATAAGTGGTGCTGGGGTTATCCGGGCATGATCCAGGCAAGGATTGCAATGACTCGAATTGACGATGCCCTTGTTAACAAGAGACAGCTTAACAGTCTGATAAACAAGTTTGAGGCAATGCTGAATGAATCCGTAGGATCGGATACGCTATGCCACGGAACGGGAAGTATCGTGACAACACTAAAGATGTTGCATGAGTATACCGGGGACAAGAAGTGGATGGAATATCTTAAGAGATATATGTCTGATATGTACATGCATTCACTTTATGAAGGTTACAAAGTTAGCAAGGTTGGAGATATCGAAAGCAAAGGTGTATTTGACGGAATCTGCGGAGTTGCCTGGATGTATCTGTACGCTGAGCTTGATATAAACAACATATTGCTTCTTGAAATGGATAAGTAAATAGGAATGAGGAAAGGATATGAAAAAGATATTTGTTTTGATCGGCAGTAGACAAAAAAACGGCAATACAACCGATTTTGCAAAACGGATAACGGATAGATTAGACAAAGAGAAGTTTGAAGTGGAATATGCTTATCCGCAGGATTTTAATATTGCACCGTGTGTCGGGTGCTCAAGATGTTTTTTGCAGGCGAAGTGTGTTAGCAGAGATGATCTTCCTTTACTGCATAAGAAAATATTGGAATCCGATCTGTTTATCATAGCATCGCCGGTGTATATGCATTATTTTACAGCTGATCTAAAACTGATAATTGATAAGTCTTCGTGGTGGGCACATACACTAAGACTTCAGGGAAAGCCTGTGGTGATACTGAGTACCTGCGGAACGAATGGACATGACACGGTAATAAAGGCGCTTAGTAAGATCATGACATATATGGGAGGCAATGTAATTGCATGTTCAAATGCAGCGCAGCTTCCCAAGCAGCTTGATAATGAGAAGTGGATGCAAGAGGTTTCAGGGGAGATCGCAAAACGTATTAACAAGTATGCACATATCCCGCATCAGTCTAACCAACATATAGAAGAGGTATTTCCGTATATGAAGGCAGCAGCGATCATTCAAAAGGAACAGGGTCAGAATATCGGCATGGAGATAGAAGAGTTTAAAGAATATGTCTTCTGGCGTGATACGGGAATGGAAAATTACGACTCTTTTGAAGATTACTTAAAAGAAAAATATATTTGCAAGGAGGTAGTGGTTTGAGAGTTAGATTTCAACAGCAATGTGAACATTCTGAATGTGGCCTTGCCTGCGCCTCTATGATGCTGGACTATTTTGTTGATAAAACGAAACTATCAGGGCTTAGAGAACGATATGGTGTCCCAAACGGTGGATATAATCTGTTGCAGATCCAAGAGGTGCTCAAAGAAAACGGAGTACTTTCCAAGGCGATAAAGATTGGAAGAGAATCACTCAAGGCAGTTCCAAAGCCGTTTATAGCATTTTGGGATCGTAAGCATTTTGTGGTGGTTGAGAAGGTGTCATCGGGATCGGTGTCGCTTGTAGACCCTGCACTTGGCAAAAAGAAAGTGAGCAATGATGAATTTGAAGAGCATTTTTCAAAGATCATCTTATATCCCACAAGTGATTCTAAAAGAAAATTCCAGTTACCAAAGCTTCACCCGGTACTGGTTGAAAACGGAAAAAAGAACGGCAAACTGCTTTTGTTTACACTGGCATTTTCAATGGTCCTGCAGTTTATGAGTCTTTTGGTTCCGTATGCAATACAGAACATAGTAGACGGATTCGAAAATAATACAGTTTTTAGCTTTAAAGTATTGCTTGCGATAGTTATAGGTCTGTCGACGAATTATTTTGTCTTCAATCTGATACGAACGCGGCTCATTACCAAGCTGCAAACGACGTTTGACAAAGGATTCTTGGGCGATACGATCCAGCAGCTTTTGGACCTTCCGTATTCCTATTTTGTTAACAGGAGTAAGGGAGAACTGATATACAGGATCAATTCAAATACATATATAAGGCAGATCATTGTAGACAGAATGATAGAGCTTATGATAGATATCTGCTTCTTCTTCCTGTATCTGGGAGCTATGATGCGTTACAGTCCGGCACTTGCGACATTTACGATATTTGTTGCGGGAGCACTGTGTCTGATCATGGATGCGAACACTAAGATAAATCGAAAGATTGCTCAGAACGAGATGGTAGTTACGACAAAATCTCAGGACATGATAAATGAGATGGTAAATAACATTTTTACCATCAAATCAACCAACTCGCAAAAGAATCTTTTTAATAAGTGGCAGGACAATTTTGATAAACAGATCGGACTTGAGAAGAAGCGCGCCAGATATGCATCTTATCTGTATAACGCAACGCAGACTATTCAGATCTTTTATCCGTTATGTATCTTCCTTGGAGGATATTTCCTGGTTATGCATAACAAGATGACCTTAGGTGGAATTGTAGCGTTTAGTTCACTCGGAACATCATTCCTTGGACCTATCGTTGCGATCATGAGTTCATATGGACAGCTTGTTGCTGTAAAGATCTATCTTGAGAGACTGCTAGACATAATGGATACGCCTAATGAGACAGAGACAGAAGGAAAAGAACTTCCGGCAGAGTCTTGCAGAGAGATAGATATGGATCATGTCTTTTACAGATATAGTCAGTTTTCAAAATATGCAATATCTGATGTTTCGGTCAGCATAAAGCCGTTTGAAAAGGTTGCGATCGTCGGAAGCAGTGGATCCGGTAAATCGACAATGATGAAAGTTATGGCGAGTCTTTATCCCGTGACGAACGGAAGTGTGTCATATGGAAAGAAAGATGTAAGAGACTTAAATGTACATAGATTAAGAGAAAAAGTGGGAATTGTTCTTCAGGAGAACATGTTGTTTAGCGGAAGCTTCAGAGAGAATATCACGATGGGGCGTGATTTCTCGGATGAAGAGATAAACAGAGTTCTTGCAGCAACTAATCTTACAGGACTTGTGGCGAGCTTCCCGCTGGGACTTGAAACCAGGATTTCAGAAAGCGGACAGAACCTGTCAGGAGGACAGAGGCAAAAGATAGCGATAGCAAGAACTATCATTTCAAATCCTCAGATAGTCTTTATGGATGAACCTACCAGTGCATTGGATAATGCTTCGGAGAAGATTGTCATGGATTATCTGTTCAATATGAAAGCAACTTTGGTGGTTGTAGCTCATAGACTAGCAACTATTCAAGATTTTGACAGGATCATTGTTATGGATAACGGAAGAATCGTGGAACAGGGCAATCATGAAGAGTTGCTTGCGAAAAACGGCTTCTATGCAAATCTTTACAGAATGCAACCACAGCATGACCACAGCAGTATAAAAGGGGTTGAAAATGAAGAAAGGTATATTTCTTAAAATAGCGTTTAACATGCTTCTTATAGCCCTTCTAACCATATTCATCGGCAGCTTCTCCATAACGGCGGAAGCTGCTGAGGATAAGGAAGAAACCATGGATATCCTGCTAAAAGAAAATGCGGATATCGATAAGGTTAGTGAGGAGATAAAAGAGCAAGATGAAAAAATCCAAATTGAAATATGCGAAGACATTAATTTGCTTCATCTTGTCTATCCGGAGTCAGTTGATATGGAGGAGATTGTACAAGATGAGAGTATCAAGAGCCAGATAGAGGTAACGGGAGAACTGCCAAAGATTGTAGATCCTAAGGATGATATAAGAGATGTTGATGTTTCTGATATCACACCGGAGAGCGAAGAGATGGCTGATGAAAGCATCGACGATTACGATCTGTTTGATCTTCTTGCATGGCATCTGGATGAAGTCACCGAAGATAGAAAATCCTTGGAATATGCGACCGGAAAAGGCATAAGGATTGCTCTTATAGATAGTGGAGTTGATACTACGCACCCTGTTTTATCCGGAAGACTTGATCTGGAAAGAGGAAAGTCATACGTGGATGATGATGACAGTCTTACGGATTATCACTGTCACGGAACGGAAACAGCGGGGCTCATAGCACAGATCGCACCTGATGCGACGATCGTACCATATAAGGTAATGAATGCCACGGATGGTGAATCACGCTGGACTCTTGCGGCGATAGTTGATGCGGTAAATGATGGCAATGATGTAATAAATTTAAGCCTCGGTACATATAAGTGCGTGGATGACTGTGATGAACGTATTTTGATAGCTGCATATAAAAGAGCTATCAGATACGCCCAGAACAATGATGTAGCTGTTTTTGCATCGTCAGGCAACAAGGGCATTGATCTGGACGAAAACTATGAGTCAAACAGAGTGCTCCATTTGCCCGGTGAGATAAAAGGAGTCAATACTATTGCCTCCGTATGGAACGGCTCAGAAGCCTCATACAGCAACTACGGTTCATGCGTAGAATTCTGTGCTCCGGGAGGAGATCTGGTATATACAGACGGATTAATAGACTTAACGGCCTTTATCTATGTTACGTATCCAACTTATTTAGATAATGGGCTTACGGCAATCGGAATACCGCAAGGATACAATATCTCTTACGGAACAAGCTTGTCATCGGCTGTAGCGGCTGCCTGTTTTGCGGACATTTATTCATACGGAAAAGAAAAACATCCGTATTTTCACATAGAGGATGCTTTGGATCTTATGACAGCCGGAAGTAAAGATCTCGGAGATGAAGGAAAAGATGTACATTACGGAAACGGCGAGATCAATATTCTGAAGGCTATCGGGGAGACCGGATCAAGATACAGTGGTGAAGTTACAGAGGAAGGCGAGAAATCGCGAACATATCGTAATCACAGGATCACAACCGAGTATGAGATCACGGAGGAATATGGTGATACCTACCATGTTGATGTAACTATTACCAATGATACACAAGGAACTATACATAAATGGGAAGTAGCGATGGATCTTGATGATGAGATCGATCAGATCTGGAATGCGAAATCCCGTAGGGAAAATGATCGAACCATAATATCCGGTGAATCATATGATCAGGATATCAGCGCAGGAGAATCTGTAAGCTTTGGGTTTATTGCTAAGAAGTCATCAAGTGAAGATGATATAAGACTTCCGGATGAGATCATTTTGGTGAATGAGAAATATATGATAAAGCCCGAGGATTACAGTGTTGATCTGGAAATTTCGTCGAGTTGGGATGCTGGATTTGTTGCTAATGTGACGATCACAAACCTTTCAGATCATGATATATCCGACTGGAAATTGGAATTCACCTATGAAGCCGACATTGAGAATATATGGAATGCGTCGATAGTGGAAAAAGATGATGATTATTATTCGATCTTAAATGACGGAAGTAATCAAAATATACCGGCAGGCTCTTCTGTGACCTTTGGCTTTATCGCAGAAGGAAATGAAGAGAAAGAGATCGGGAACGTATCACTAATAAGCATTACCAAATAAAAAATGCAGTTTGTTCCAACTTTAATACAGTTAATCCTAAAAAGGAAAGTAATTAAAGATATGTTGATAATATAAACTTGTCAGAAGTAAAAACACTGATTTGAAGAAGGAGAGAACAGAATGAGAATAAAAAAATTTGTAGGAGAAGCATTCGAGGAATTGACCGTTGATGAAATGAAAATGGTCCAGGGATCCGGAGATGTTGAGGCGGATTTCAATTACATGTCGCTCTTGAGCCAGGCTAATGCGGCCATGGCAGTAACGGCATCACCTGTTTTGATAACACTTGATGGAAGGTGTTGAACAAAACGGTTGCACATAAAAACAGTTAGCTAACGAAAAAACAAAAAAACAGAAGAAAAGGAGAAAACGAACATGGCACAGGAAAAGATTAATGAAGTAGTAGGAGATTCTTTTGAGGATCTTAAGCTTGATGAGATGACAGAAATCCAGGGCGCAGGAGATGTTGATCCTGAGACAACACCTGCAACACCCGCTATTGTAGTTGCAAGTGAGGCAATTATCAGCGCAGGTGCTACAGCAGCTGCAAGCGTTCTTACTGCAAGAACAGTTAAGGGAAAATGCTAATAGTATCGGATTCATATTAAAACTAAAACCAAAACATCAATTGAAAAGGAGAATAATATCATGGAAAACGAGAAGAAATTTGAGAAGATCGTAGGAGAAAATTTTGAGGCTTTGAATTTAGAAGATATGGCTAATATCCAGGGTGCAGGAGACGTTGATCCTGAGATCACACCTGCAACACCTACAACACCTTTAGTATCAAAGGCTGTAACAGCTATTGCTTCAATCATTGCCAGCGGCGCACTTTCAGCTGCTAAGTGTTAATCAACTATAGTAGCTCTTATAGAAATAGATAATAGAGTGAATAAAGGAGATAACATGGGAAAAAAGAAACTTGATCAGATTGTTGGTGCAGCATACGAGGAGCTTAATACAGAGGATATGCAGCAGATTCAGGGAGCAGGAGATGTGGAAGCTGAGACTGCGGTACCTGTAATCGTAACTATTGCAACTGTAGCAAGCGCAGTTTACTCCTCTCAGAAGTGCTAAGTCACACGAGAAAAAGAGATAGTTCTGGGAGTGACTAAGGTTCACTCCCGGACATTTTCTTTATAAAAAAGGAGGATTAACAATGCTTAATCAAAAAGTACTTTTAGTTTTATTGATCATTTCACTTGTAGCGGTATTGGGTATGGTTATCTGGAGAGCAATTTATGTAACCAAGAATAAAGGTGATGAAAAAGCTCTAAACATACTTGCAAAGGCGAAGGCAGTATCATCATATACTTTGTGGTGGTGGCTGATCTGCTGGGGAGGTTTATCAACATTCCTATTCAAGGCCGATACAGTATTTACCATGAATAATATAGGAACTTTTATAGTGATCTTGATCGGTATGCAGTCCATAGTTGAACTTTGTGCAGCATACTATTACACCAAGTGTGTAAAGCAGGATTAGTTATAAAAGCTAATCGGATGAAGGGAGAAACAATTATGGGAAAAAAAGAACTAGATAAGATTGTGGGTGCAGCATACGAAGATCTTGAGCAGGAGGATATGCAGCAGACACAGGGCGCAGGCGATGTAGAAGCTGAAATATATCCGACTATTGTAACTCCAATAGTTAATCCGGTATCACCTGCCGGATTGTCAGTATCGATGACTACTAAGATTTAAGACATTTATGAAGAGAAAGGAGAATACTTATGAGCAAGAAGGAACTAGATAAGATTGTAGGCGCAGCATATGAGGATCTTAATGCAGAGGATATGCAGCAGACTCAGGGTGCGGGCGATGTAGAGGCTGAAACAGTATCTTTAGCTATTACAGGAGCAGTCGTTTCCACACTGGTGAGTGGAGCAGTTTCAATTAAAAAGTGTGGTTGATAAAAGGGAGAACTAAACTATGAGCAAAAAGGATTTAAATAAGGTAGTGGGTGCATCGTATGAAGATCTCAATGAAGAAGATATGAAGCAGACTCAGGGAGCCGGAGATGTGGATCCCGAAGTGGCAACACCTGTACTATCGATGGTTGGCCCTATAGCATCTATAAGTGTGACAGTTATTATAAATAAAAAGTAATGTGATATCGATGAATAAAGAAAGGAAAAGGCCATGAGCAAAAAGGATTTAGATAAGGTTGTAGGCGCAGCTTATGAGGATCTTAATGCAGAGGATATGCAGCAGTCTCAGGGTGCAGGAGATGTAAACGCAGAGGTAGTATCAAACTGCTTAACAATAACTCCTTCAGTGGTAGTCACAAATCCTCCTATACTGAGTGTCAGCATTGGGCGCTTATAATTGATAAGACCAAAAAACAAAAGAAATTGAGGATGAATTATGATTAAACCTGAACTATATACAGAGTTCAGAGAAGATCGTACAGATAAGGTTACTGTAGAAAAAGCTGAACTCAGAAGAAAGCTTAAGAAGATTAAGAGTGGAGCGATATTAGAACGAGAGAATGAGAAGTATCAGCTTTATTATTCGCCAAAAGCTTTCGCCGGTGAGGAGGGGTTGCATGTAGCACCGTATCACCTGGTGATAGATCCGGCGGCAAGAATCCGCTTTGAAGGTAGCTTAGATGAATACGACAAGTTACTGGAAGAAATTGATCTAAAGATCATGGACCGTGATGATGCTAAGATCTACAGCAAGCTAAAAGAAGGAAATGCTGACAGTGATTTCTTCATCATGGATGTGTATTATCAGATGTAGAGTTTTGAGAAAGCTATTAAAGAGAAAATCAGGTATAGACATTTATATAATAAAGCAAAGAAGGGGCGATTTTAGACACTAAGGTCGCCTCTTTTTTGTTATAACCAACATCTATCAATAGCAATAAAGATTAGCTATCGTAAAACCTATTGACCTACTAGGCAAATCGAAGTAATATTTGTTCATCGATTACGAAGGAGAACAAATATTATGAAAAAGAATCTTTTGACTAAATTATTAGCTACTACACTTACACTTGTACTTGGAGCCGGCGCACTTACAGGATGCGGACAGGCAGCAGCACAGGGTGGAGATCAGGCAGTGCAGAGTGAGAGTGCACTGGCTGATGCTACACAAGCCCAGGCAGATGCAGGTGATAAGGTTTACAGAACACTTGATGAGATCAAGGAGAGCGGCAAGATCAATATCGGAGTCTTTTCTGACAAGAACCCTTTTGGTTATGTTGATGAGAATGGTGAGTATCAGGGCTACGATGTATATCTTGCGGAGAGAATCGGTAAGGACCTTGGAGTTGAGATCAATTATGTATCAACTGAGGCAGCAAGCAGAGTTGAGTATCTTGAGACAGGTAAGGTTGACATTGTTCTTGCAAACTTCACAGTAACTGAGGAGAGAGCGCAGAAGGTTGATTTCGCACTTCCTTATATGAATGTTGCACTTGGTGTTGTTTCACCTGAGGGCAAGGTTATTGAGGATCTTTCACAGATTGCTGCAGATGATCAGGTTATCGTTATCTCAGGAACAACAGCTGAGACATATCTTGAGAAGAACTATCCCGATATCAAGCTTCAGAAGTTTGATACATATGCTACAGCCAAGACTTCTTTTGAGAACGGAACAGGTGTAGCTTGGGCTAATGACAACACAGAGGTTATTGCTTACGCTATCGAGAATCCCGGATATGTTGTAGGTATTCCTTCACTTGGAAGCCAGGATACAATTGCTCCTGCAGTATCCAAGGGCAACAGCTCACTTCTTGACTGGCTCAACAATGAGATCGTATCTCTTGGTGAGGAGAAGTTCTTCCACGCAGACTATGAGGCAACTCTTATTGATACTTACGGCGCAGACTATGAGGAGACACTTGTAGTTGAGGGCGGCAAGGTAGCCGATGAGGCAGCAGAGGCGGCAAGCGCAGATGATTCTGCTGATGCCGCAAGCTCTGAGGATTCTGCAGAGGCTGCTACAGAGGCAACATCAGACGCTGAGTAACATATCATCCTATTATATATAGAGCGAGGGAGAGTCTGTGGACTCTCCCAAACTCGGTTTAAGGAAAAATTATGAACCCTGAAGTTATTACATCTTACATTCCTTTATATATAGAAGCATTTTTGCTGACGATAAAGATTGGCTGGTTTGGCATATTGCTGGCATTTGTTATAGGTCTTTTTGTAGCATTTGTTATTCACTTTAATGTGCCGCTTTTGGCGCAGTTGTCGAGAGTGTATGTTGAGCTTTTTAGAAATACCCCGCTTCTTGTACAGCTGTTTTTCATTTACTTTGGTCTTCCCAAAGTGGGAGTGTCTATATCTGCGGAGACTTGCGGATTTGTAGGCTTAGGGCTTTTAGGTGGAAGCTACATGGCGGAGGTTTTTAGGAGCGGTCTTGAGAGTATCCCTAAGTCTCAAACGGAGAGTGCTCTTGCACTGGGGCTCTCAAAGAGACAGCTCTTTTTATCAGTAATATTGCCGCAGGCGATCTCGCAGAGCATCCCGGGAATCCTTGCAAATGTGATATTTCTTTTGAAAGAGACAAGCGTCTTTTCTGCGATAAGTCTTATGGATCTTATGTTTACAGCCAAGGATCTGATAGGTCTTTACTATGATACGACAGAAGCGCTGTTCCTTCTGGTTATCTTTTACATTATCATGCTGCTTCCGGTTTCTGTTATTGGAAGTGTGATCGAGAAAAAGGCGAGATTTAGGACGTTGGGAGTGTGAGCATATGGGATTTGAAGTTTTATTAAAGGGTAATAATATGATCCGTCTCCTTACGGGACTTGCGGTTTCGCTTAGGATCAGTCTTGTGTCTGTGGTGATAAGTATTGCTCTTGGAGTTGTGCTTGGTATACTGATGGCATTTAAGAATCCTGTGATCACGGCGGTTTCCAGAGTGTATCTTGAGATTGTCAGGATCATGCCGCAGATGGTGCTTTTGTTCATTGTGTATTTTGGTACCACCAAGGCGCTTGGGATCAATTTATCAGCGGAGACTGCTGCGATCATTGTTTTTTCCTTCTGGGGGACTGCGGAGATGGCGGACCTTGTGAGGGGAGCACTTTTGAGTATTCCGGTTATTCAGTATGAGAGCAGCTTATCTCTTGGACTTAGCAGATCGCAGACTTATGCGTATGTAATTGTGCCGCAGATAATAAGGCGCATGATCCCGCTTTCGATAAATCTTATTACAAGGATGATAAAGACTACGAGCCTTGTGATGATGATCGGAATCGTGGAGGTTTTGAAAGTTGGGCAGCAGATAATCGAGGCGAACAGGAAGGCTTCGCCGGGAGCAGCATTTGGGGTGTTCCTTATTATCTTTTTACTGTACTTTATAGCGTGCTGGCCGATCAGCATGCTTTCGAGATATCTTGAGAAGAAATGGGAGAACTGATATGGACGAGATACTAAGAGTAGAGAATATAAGTAAGAGGTACGAGGACATAACGGTTTTCGAGAACCTGAATCTTTCGGTCAAAAAGGGCGAGGTTGTTGTGATCGTGGGACCATCCGGCTGCGGAAAGAGTACTTTCCTGCGCTGCCTCAACGGCCTTGAGGATATACAGGATGGGCAGATCACTCTTGATGGCCAGGTTGTTGATGCTTCTTCAGGGAATATCGGTAAGATAAGAGAAAAAGCAGGAATGGTCTTCCAGAGCTATGATCTTTTCCCGCATCTGACAGTGCTTCAGAATCTGATGCTGGCGCCTTTGAAGGTCAAAAAGAGCAATAAGAAGGAAGTGGAAAAGGAGGCACTGGCGCTCCTTGATAAGGTAGGCCTTTTGCTTAAAAAAGATAGTTTTCCAAGGCAGCTTTCCGGCGGTCAGAAGCAGAGAGTTGCAATTGTGCGAGCACTTATCATGCATCCTGAGGTTCTGCTTCTTGATGAGATCACGGCGGCGCTTGATCCTGAGATGGTGCGCGAGGTTCTGGATGTTGTACTGTCCCTTGCAAAAGAGGGCAGGACGATGGTCATTGTCACTCATGAGATGCAGTTTGCCAGAGCAGTTGCCGACAGGATGGTATTTATTGATAACGGAAGAATTGTTGAGGAGGGTGAGCCTTCGGAGTTTTTTGGTAATCCCAAGACAGACAGGCTTAAGGCGTTTCTTCAGACCTTCTCATACGAGGCATAAAGCCTATTACACAGGGCCGCTTGATTAAGCGGCCTTTTCTGTTAAAATGCTTATAGGGAGATGGAAATACGCAACGAGGGGTTCAATCTTTAGTGTTAAGATTGAACCTTTTTGGAGGAAAGACTATGAATACTGCGGATAAACTTGAAGTTTTATTAAATAAGGCAAAAGAGGATGCGGCTCTTAAGAAGAGTCTTTTGAATACAAGAGGCGAAGCTGATCCGCTTGCGGCTTTTTGTAAGATTGCGTGCAGTGCCGGAGTTGAGCTCTCAGTCATGGACATTGTAAATCAGGGTGAGGAGTTCTATGCTGAGATCAAGCGCAGCACCAACGGCGGCGGAGAGAATTCGCCGGATCTTGATTTCCAAAATGACGAGTATTCAATCTTTATGATGAGATTAGAAGATTTGTGAAAGAAGTGAGTTAATGAAGTAATGAAAGAAATATCTTTAAAAGAAATGCGACAGTTGCCTGAGGGTAGCTACAAGTTAATAGATGTGCGAGATGAAGCGCTTGCGCTGTATGGCATGCTTCCCGGTGCGGTTCGATTGGATGTGGATGAGCTTGAAAAAGAGGAAAGTGCATTTATAAGTGAGATTCCCAAGGATATGAAGCTTATTTTTTACTGTCAGATAGGGCAGAGGACCAGAGAGCTTGAGGATTGCCCTTGTTTGGAGGGTCGTGAGTACTACAGCCTTGCTGATGGATATATGGGATATCTTAAGGATGAGCTTTCCAAATTTGAAAAGGGCGGCGAGAAGCAGCAGAAGGCTGAAGACAGTATTAGGAAGAAATACCACAAGCAGCTCTTTACCCCTTTTGCCAAGGCGTGCAAGACTTATAAGCTCATAAATGAAGGAGATCATATCGCGGTATGTATCTCCGGCGGAAAAGACTCTATGCTGATGGCGAAGCTTTTTCAGGAAATACAGAAGCACAGACAGGTGGAGTTCAAGCTTACCTTTCTTGTCATGGATCCCGGTTACAATAAGGAGAATAGGGAGCTCATCGAGAGTAATGCCAAGGCTCTTGGTATTCCGGTGACGATTTTTGAGAGCAATATATTTGATACTGTGGACAATATAGATAAGAGCCCTTGCTATCTGTGCGCCAGAATGCGCCGCGGATATCTTTACAGCAAGGCAAAAGAGCTTGGATGTAACAAGATAGCTCTTGGTCATCACTACGATGATGTTATTGAGACCATTCTCATGGGAATGCTGCAGGGAGCTCAGATCCAGACTATGATGCCCAAGCTCCACAGCACCAATTTTGAAGGTATGGAGCTGATAAGGCCAATGTATCTCATTCGTGAGAGCGATATCTGTGCCTGGAGAGACTACAACGAGCTTCATTTCCTGCAGTGCGCATGTCACTTTACAGAGACCTGTACAACTTGCCACACGGACGGAACAACATCTTCCAAGAGGCTTGAGACCAAGAAGCTTATTGCAGAGCTCAAGAAGAACAATCCTTTTGTGGAATCCAATATTTTCAGAAGCGTTGAGAATGTACAGCTCAATACCATTATTGAATATAAAAAGGACGGCGTAAGACATAACTTCCTGGATGAATATTGATCCGTTGAAATAAACGCTTTTAATGAAGACAAAAGAGCTATTTGAAATAAATAAACAGGAGAGAGAAAAATGGATTACATGCACACCGTGCAATACTACGAGACAGACAGAATGGGGATAACTCATCATTCCAATTACATAAGATGGATGGAAGAAGCAAGAGTTGACTTCCTTTCTCAGATTGGATGGGACTACGCAAGGCTCGAAGAGATGGGGATAATATCGCCTGTTATCAATGTGAATTGCGATTACAAAAAGACTACAACTTTTGCTGACAAGGTTTATATAAAGGTTTCGGTAAAAGAGTTTAAGGGTGTAAAGCTATTTCTTTCGTACGAGATGAAAAATGAAGATGGAGTAGTAGTTTGTACCGCCACATCTTCACACGCTTTTTTGACCAAGGAAGGAAAACCCATAAGGGTGCAGAAGGAGTATCCGGACTTTTATAAGACCCTTAGCGAGCTGGCAGGCTGAAGATGGCTCGGGGTTGATGCGTTAATCTATATAAATGGGATTGGGAGTATTTTATGAAGACAGCTTTTATCACAGGTGCGACCTCAGGGCTTGGCGCCGAGTTTGCAAAAAGATATGCGCAGCAGGGCTATAAGCTCATTCTAACGGGCAGAAGGACGCAGCGCCTCGTTGCCTTGAAGGAGGAGCTTTCAGTAGAGTGCAGGATAATAACTGCGGATGTTTCGGACGAGGAGCAGTGTAAGAAGCTCCTTACGGATGTATCCGATGAGAAGATCGACGTGTTTATCAACAACGCGGGCTTTGGAACGGCGGGGAATTTTCTTGAGACCGATCTTGAAAAAGAGATCTCGATAATCAAGGTTAACGACGTTGCGATGCACATTCTTTTTAAGGGGATTCTTAAGAAGATGAATAAGCAGGGCTTCGGAACGATCCTCAATGTCGCATCAAGCGCGGGACTTCTTCCGGGAGGCCCTTATATGGCGACCTACTATGCCTCAAAAGCGTATGTTGTTTCGATAACCAGAGCTGTGGCGAGAGAGTTAAAAGAGCTTGGAAGCAAGGTGCATGTTTGCTGCCTTTGCCCGGGACCTGTGGATACGGAGTTTAACGAAAACGCAGATGTGACTTTTGCTCTAAACGGAATAAGCGCCCGTCGCTGCGTTGATGAGTGCCTTAAGGGCATGGATAAAAAGAAAACCGTTATTATCCCGACGCATAGGATGAAAGCAGCGATCTTTTTTGGCAAGCTTGTTCCGAATGCGCTCATGGTGGCGATGACGGGTGGGCAGCAGAAAAAGAAGCTTTGATATAACGAAAGCTCTTTTGTAGTATAATAAAAATGACGCAGAAAACACTTATAACCGGAGGAGGTTACACTATGGGAAACATCACAGAAATCATCAAACAGATCAGCGGAAATAAGGAACTCATGGCACAGATTGCCAAGGTTGACCCTGCTCAGGCAAAAGAGATCTTGAAGAAAGCCAATATCGATATAAGCGAAGATGACATCAAGAAGGTTCAGGCAGCTGTATCTGACGGAAAGCTTGATCTTGGCGATATCAAGAATCTTGCGGGCGGCCTTTTCAAAAAGTAAAAAAATAAAAAATGAAAGTATTTAAGCGCGAAAGTCGGCTACGGCTCTCGCGCTTTTTTGTGAAATGGGGTATTATTACTTCTATAGCTTTTTAATGAACGTATTGGATGGAGGAGAGGTAAGATGAAAAACGAAGTGATGAAAAAATGTGATCTGTTAGGGGAGAACGTAATCTCTTATCGCAAGGGATTTTGGGCCGAGCACCCGCTTATTAAGACGATCACAGCACTTTCTTATACAGAGAGCGGAAAGAGTGTTGATGTTCAGCTTGTAAAAGAGTGCAAAAAGAAATTAAAAAAGAGACAGAATATAATGTCATATTTCCGCGGAAACAATGAGCTGATCGTCGCTACGGGCATGGCTCTTTCTGATAATCCGGATCAGTATCTTGAGGATATAATTGCTGTTTACGGTAAGCTTCAGTCAGGTAAGTTCTTCGGATCAAGCTACAGAGCACTTTCAGCAATGGTCATCGCAGATGCAAAGAGAGTTGCCGATGCCGACGCGATAATCGAAAAGACTAATGTACTCATGAAGGGAATGAAGAGTAAGCATCCTTTCTTAACAACCGATGAAGATACATGCCTTGCGGTTATTTTGGCAATGGCTGATAAGAGCGCAGAGGTTATTCTCGAAGAGCTCGAAAATACCTATGCTTCTATCAAGGGTAAATTCTTATTCCATGAGAATGCCGTGTATTCACTTGCACAGGTGCTTACTGCTTTTGAAGGTGACAGCGATAAGAAGTGCGAGAAGACTTTGGAGCTATTAAATGCATTCAAGGCAGCACGTGCTACATACGGAAAAGAGTATGAGCTTGCTTCACTGGGTCTTTTGACCAATATTTCCATGAATACTGATGACATTGTATCCGAAGTTGTTGAGGCGGCTGAGTATCTTAAGAAGAAAAAAGGCTTTGGATTCTGGTCTGTGACAAAGCAGACAAGACTTATGATCGCTGCTACTTTGGTTTATGAAAGCTACGCCGGAGACGATGCTGCCGTAAACGCAGCGGTTGTCGGAGGCACTCTCGCCAAAGTCATCGCCGAAGAGATCATGCTTATGGTCATCGTGGCATCAAGCGCAGCAGCAAGCGCTTCAAGCCACTGATCTTTTGAGGTTTTTTTTAACATTGTTAGTATTTATGTGGCGCGTCGGGGGGGGCGCGCCATTTTGGGAGTATGAGGAGTTATGGCTAAAAAGGAGAAGGATAAGCTTTCCTTTAAGGCTACCGTTGGGAATGCATGGTATGCCATGACGCTCACACATATGATATGTCCGAGTTTGATATTTCATGCTTTCTTTTTGTGGCTTATGAACTTTGGCGAGTGGGTGTTTTTTGACGGTGTGTTTATGAGGGTTATAGTTGAAGCCCTCGATAAAGGAAGGGGATTTGAACCGGTCTTTCGGTTCATTCTTATAAGCAGTGCCATTTTCGGCACATGTTCTATTTATTCCAATTATATTGAAAATGTAGTTTTTCCGCTAAGAGGCAACAGGCTTTATGGCGGACTTTATAAGATGCTCTACGAAAAAGCAAGAAACGTAGAGCTTAAGTGTTATGAAGACTCTGATTTCTACAACAGGTATACCATGGCGATGGATGGTGCCGAGGAAAAGGTGATGGCTATCGTAAAGGGTATTCTTGGTGCGGGATTGGGCGTTATCGCGGCGCTTGTAGATTTTTACCTGATGTATGACATTGATCATTATGCCATTTTATTTATCCTTTCGCCGTTCGTGGGTAATTTTGTGTTCGGTAATATTATGAATAAGCTGAACTTCAGGAAATATCAGGATCAGGCGCCTAATGAAAAGGTGCTCAATTATGTCAGCAGGATGATGTATCTTCCCGACGGTGCAAAAGAGATCAGGCTGTCGGAAGTCTTTTCTCTGATGAAAAAGCAATATCGCGAGGCGACAAATAAAAACGTCCTTATTGCCATAAAATATGCATTTAAGTGTGCAAGTATGAATTTCCTCAGGATCACATTTACGTTCACGGTGATCTTTGAAGGTGTGCTTATCTATGCGATTTACAGGAATCGCGTTACGGGAACGATATCGCTTGCAGAGCTTACGATCATGACGAGTCTCATGGTCGCTATGACGTGGGTTCTTATAAGATTGTTTGACAATATCATGGAGATACTTAAGAATGCCATGTTTATAAATAACATCAAAGGCTTTCTTGAGTATGAGGAGACTCTGCCCGAGGACTACGACGGAGATATGCCTGATTCTGAATTTAAGAGCCTTGAATTTAGGAATGTTTCTTTTGCTTATAAGGATAAAGAGATCATACACGATCTTTCTTTTGTTATAGAGAAAGGACAGACTGCGGCGCTTGTAGGACATAACGGCGCGGGTAAAACCACGATAATAAAGCTGATGCTTAGGCTCTATGATCCGACAAAAGGCGAGATCTTCTACAATGGCAGAGATATTCGCGAATATAATCTGAAGGCTTACAGGGATATTTTTGCGACGACTTTCCAGGATTATGAGCTTTTCGGAATGAGTGTAAAAGAGAATGTGCTCATGGGAAGGCACTATGAAAACGAGGACGAAAAGATCATTGAGGCGCTTAAAAAGGCGGGCGTATATGACAGGATCTGCAGCCTTAAGAGTGGCATCGACAATGTGATGACCAGAGAATTTGATGATGAGGGAGCGGTGCTTTCCGGCGGAGAGAGCCAGAAGGTGGCGGTCGCAAGGACGTTTATAAAAGACGCGCCGATGAAGATCTTTGATGAACCTTCAAGTGCGCTTGATCCGATCGCGGAATACGAGCTCTTTTCCAATATTATGAAAGAGGGCGAAGATCACACAATGCTCTTTATCTCGCACAGGCTTTCGTCGGTAAAGAACTGCGATAAGGTATTTATGCTTGAGATGGGAATGCTCATCGAAGAGGGAACGCATAAAGAGCTTATGGCAGCAAACGGAAGCTATGCACATATGTACAGGAAGCAGGCGATGAACTACCTCGCTATCGAGAACGAAGAGGAGGTGGTTGTATGAGCGCAAATACAGGTTTTACCGAGAAGACAAAGACTAATCAGAGCGTAAAACAGGTTCTTTCGAACAATGCTTTTCTATTAAAGCTCATGTTTAAGGCCTCTCCGGCGTTTATTATTTTTGCCGCACTCGACGCGATAAGGAATCAGGTCTCGATCTTTTTTGAACATACGGTAGGAATAGGATACGTCCTTGAAGCAGCGGAATTTGGCTATCCTTTTGCAAAGGTTGCGAAGTTTATACTGATACTTGCAGGTTTAATAACACTTGGTATGGTGTTTGCCGTGTTCGCTGGCGACTTTATAGGGGAGAAGGAACGGCCAAAAGTTAAGGAGAAGATCAAGATGCTTCTCTATAAAAAGGCCGGTGTCATGGACCTTGAATGCTATGACAATCCTGAATTTTACAACGATCAGGTCATGGCGATATCGGAAGTTGATAAGCAGATTGACAGAGAGATGCAGTTTATCCGTGACTCGCTTGCCGGAGTTACCGTATTTATCACAACGACAATCTTTTTCCTTATGAAGGATAAGGTTTCCATACTGTTTGCGGTTGCTTCGTTTGTGCTTTCGTTTGTGTTTAATCAGCTTTATAACAAGCTTAGCTACCTTGCTAAGGTTGAGAGTATACCTTTTACCAGAAAAAGAGATTATGTTAAAAGAGTCTTTTATCTGGGCGATTATGCGAAGGAAATAAGGCTTAATCCCGAGGTTTCGGATATTTTGATCAAGAGGTTTGAAGAAGCCAATGATGAAGTGTACAGAGTTGAGAAGAAATACGCCTTAAGGAAATGGATACTTGGATTTATGAAGAAGTATCCATGCAACGATATGATAAGTGATCTGGTGTTTATGTCATATCTTGTATATCAGACCGCGGTTCTTCATACGATGTCGCTCAGTACCATGGCAATCCTTGCGCATTCGTTCGGAAGGCTTAAGAACGGTCTTAGGATATTCACCGAGGTTTATCCTTTTGCGACGGAGACGAGTCTCTATGTCGGAAGGATCAGGGCTTTTCTTGGCTATGAGCCTAAGATCGTGTCCGCGGAGAATCTTGTTCCTTCGGGTGAGGCAAAAGAGATTGAGCTTAAAGATGTTTCTTTTGCATATGGAGAGAATAAGGAGATGCTCCTTAAGAATCTTGACCTTCACATAAAACCCGGTGAAAAGATAGCGCTTGTAGGTTATAACGGCGCGGGAAAAACAACGCTGGTTAAGCTTCTTATGCGTTTATACGATGTGAAGAGCGGAGAGATTGATGCGGATGGAACTGATATCAGAAAATATGATGTCAAAAAATATCGCGATACGATAGGAACGGTATTCCAGGATTTTCAGATCTTTGCGGGAACGGTTAAGGAGAATGTTGTGCTTGATGTTGCGGACAACGCGGATGATATTGCGGTAAGAGCGGCGCTTGCGGACAGCGGACTTCTTGAAAGAATTGATCGATTCAATAAGAAGCTTGATACGAATCTTACAACGGAGTTTGTAAAGAGCGGAGTTAATCTCTCGGGCGGAGAAAGCCAGAAGCTTGCGATTGCGAGGGTGTTCTATAAGAACGCGGGACTTATGATCCTTGATGAGCCTTCAAGCGCTCTTGATCCTATTGCGGAGTATCAGCTTAACCATGCGATGCTGAGCGCTACCAAGGATAAAACGGTTATCTTTATATCACACAGATTGTCAACTACGCGTCTTGCGGACAGGATAATCATGCTCGAGAACGGCCGGATCGTGGAGCAAGGAAGCCACGAAGAGCTTCTTGAACTCGGCGGTAAGTATGCGCAGATGTGGAAGGTTCAGGCTGGAGCGTATATTGCGGTGTAAGTTGGGTGTTAAGAAAGAATAAATAATATAGGGAGAAATAAGAAGAGGAAGCTCAACTGAGCTTCCTCGTTTTTGGGTTATTTTATGTCAAAGTTGATGACCGGTATGCTGTTATTCTTTTTCTGGTAATGCTCTTTCGAAGTTTTGTTAAATGCTGTACCGATTTCATGCCATGTGTAGTTTTTGTTTTCATCATGAGTAAAACCTTGAGCTGATCCGTAATTAAGTCTGTCTTTTTCGAACATCTTTGTTCCGTCCGACTCTACATAAAATGTATTATAGTCAAATTTATTTGAAGCATAGATAATACCGTCATCTTTTCTTAGAGGATAATTTTGATCACCGGTAACTAATTTGCCGAGGTAATATATATGGCCATTTTGCGCTGTGTATATATATGCGATACTCGAGGTGTTCTTTCCGTCTCTCTTCACAATACTTTGGGTTAAAAGAAGGGCTTCGCCATTGAAACCTTTTAGATACATGCGTTTATATGCCATTCCTTTTGGGAGTGCTCGAACTATTTCGTCAATACTACCGAATTGAGTTATGTTTTTAATCCCGCTTCCTGTTTGTAATGATATGGATGGTTCCTGTACAAAAAGTGTTTCATTTTTCTCCATAGTATAGTTTACAGTTTCAGTGGTTGCCATGCTTTTGATTGTTGCTAAGCTTGTAATACCTGATGTGGCTAGGATTCCGGCGGTCAGTGCACCTATGAATAACTGTGCGCCTCTTTTTTCATTATTTTTCTCCTTTTCCTTTGATAAACGTTAATTGAAACCTGATTTGACATTTGAAGTCTTTGTTCTAATTGTTATATCATTGTTAAAATTTTTTGTCAATACAAGAAAATAATTGCGTGCATATGCTTGCAGATGCTCGCAGAGGAATTTGGTATATGAATTGAGACTTTAGTGTAAAACGAATATATAAAACATATTTAGAGCTGATAGATGTGGTGACTTATGTTGCGGCAAAATCGGCTCTTTTGTATTGGTAAATAATTTTAGAATAAAGTATAATCATTCTTATGTTGTTATTTCAGCTTTTATGTGAGGTATAGGTATGGTTTTATCAAATGAAGAATTAAAAGAGATTTATTTTGGGGCGTATGAATTTGAGGAGGTTGAAGACGGATATCTTCAGGCTTTTCAGTACAATAAGGATCAGATCGAGTACTTCAAGGGGGCTCTGGATTTTTGGTATGAGAGATGCACGGCTACAACTGCCAAGACTTTTGAATTTACTACCGAGGCGAGCGAGATCTCTTTTGACTACAAGATAATCTGGAAGGGTTCCGAAGACTCTTTTGAGCTTATGATAGACGGTCAGATCACAGAGATCATCTATGTAAAAGATATTGCGGATGAGGGCAGGATCTCATGGAAACTTCCTGCGGGCAAAAAATCTGTTGTGGTTTATCTACCTGCCGATGAAACGGTGCTTGTAAGGAAGTTTGAGATCGATGCTGCGTATACCAAGGCGGTTAAGAATGAGAAGGTTTTATGGCTCGGAGATTCGATCACACAGGGCTACGGACCTCTTCGTTCGGGCTGTACGTATGTAAGCGTTGCGAACAGGATCCTTGATTATGATATTATCAATCAGGGAATCGGCGGATATATTTACGATAAGAATTGCCTCATGAAGATGGAGGGCTATAACCCGGATAAGATCATCGTTGCGCTCGGAACCAATCAGTACGGCGATGACGACGCTGTGCAGGCTGTTGAGGAGTATTATGAGAGGCTCATCGGAATTTACGGAAATGAGATCCCGATCCTTTGCATTTCTCCTTTGTGGCGTGGCGACAGCGAAGAGGGAATTCCGGTTCTGATGGCATTCTGCGAGAAGGTAAAAGAGATCGCGGGTAGCTATAAGAACGTGACCGTGATCGACGGAATGGAGATGGTTCCTCATCTTCCTGAGTACTTCCTTGATCTGCTTCATCCGAATCCGCTTGGATGTGAGATCTATGGAAGGAATCTTGTTGAGAAGATACGCAAGATCGGATTTTAAGCTTTTAGAATAAAACTGTTTTAAGGAGATACTTGGCAATGATACACGACAACGTGCTCGCTGCGGTAGGGCATACACCAATGATAAGACTTAACAGGATCGCGGATCCAAGCGGTGCGGAGATCCTGGTTAAATACGAGGGATTGAATGTGGGCGGTTCGATCAAGACAAGAACCGCTCTTAACATGATAAAGGCAGCCGAAAAGCAGGGACTTATAAATGAGAGGACCATAATTGTCGAGCCGACAAGTGGTAATCAGGGAATAGGACTTGCGCTTGTGGGCGCGGTAAGAGGCTACAAGACAGTGATAATCATGCCTGATTCCGTAAGTGAGGAGCGCAGAAAGATAGTTAAGCACTACGGTGCGGAGGTGATCCTTGTTCATGACGACGGAGATATCGGGGCTTGCATTGAGGAGTGTCTTAACACGGCGCTTCGAATGAAGGATGAGAATCCCGATGTCTTTGTTCCTCAGCAGTTTGAAAATCCGAATAACACAATGGCGCACAAGAACCACACTGCGCTTGAGATAATGGAACAGGTCGAGGGACCGATCCACGGATTCTGTTCGGGAATCGGAACGGGCGGAACTATCACCGGAATCGGAGAAGTCCTTAAGGCACAGTATCCCGACATTGAGATCTGGGCAGCGGAGCCTGAGAATGCAGCAATCCTTGCAGGGGGAAACATCGGAACGCACATTCAGATGGGTATCGGAGACGGAATAATTCCGGATATCCTTAACAGGACTATATATGATAATATCCATATCGTATCTGACGATGAAGCACTTACGATGGCTAAGAGGCTTGCAAGAGAAGAGGGGATCATGTGCGGAATATCAAGCGGAACCAATGTTGCCGCCGCAGTGAAGCTTGCCAAGAAGCTTGGCCCGGGAAAGACGGTCGTTACCGTATTGCCCGATACCGCGGAGAGATATTTTTCAACACCGCTGTTTGAAGAATAACGGAGGAAGAGCTTTTGGGAGAGAGAATTAAGAAGAATACTGTTTTATCTTGCCTTATCATATTTGGTATTTTGATCCTTGTGCACGGCTTGGAAGCTATAGTTGTTCGTACGGATGAGACTATACTCGGAGAGAATTTTATCAATAAGATCTTCGGCATTATCATTATATTTATTGTTTTGGATCTGCTTAAATGGCGCCCGGGAGATATAGGCTTTAAGGGTGAAAAGATCAGAAGAAGCCTTGGATTTGGCGTTTTTCTGGGACTTGCTACCTATATCGTTGCTTACTGTATTGAGATCATAATCCTAAGAAGCAGAGGCAGTGATGTATCTTTTGGCTTATTTACAACAGGCTTTTCGCTTACGGGTGAAACCACGATGCACGCAGGGATAGGTTTTGTTTTATTGTGCATTGTTTTTAACGTGATCAATGTGATCATGGAAGAAGGCGCGTTCAGAGGTCTTTTTAACAGGCTCATAAGACTGGATCATTCGCCTAAGTATGCATTGTTGTTTCAGGCGCTTCTTTTCGGCATGTGGCATATAGTGACCCCGCTCCATAATCTGGTCGACAAAGATATAGATTTCGGAGCTTTTGTGGGGCTGAGTGTCGGGTATTTCATTCTTGCCGGATTGATGGCTATTAAGTGGGGGCTTTTGTATCGTATGACGGGAAATCTGTATACGGGAATGGCAGACCACTTTTTTAACAACTGCGTAGGTACCAATCTGCTTCATGTGATAACTGACGGCGGAGTAGATGAACTTATGATAGTCAGAGTCGTGATAGCACAGCTTTTGTCATTTGCTCTGGTGCTGGCGATAAGCAGGAAAACAAAGGGAAATCCTGATTTTTGACTGCTATGATGATAATTATAATGTGATGTGGTATAGTAATCTATGTTAAAATTTTAGTAGAGATATTTTTATAGGAAGAACTAGGAGCAAATATGAGTAAAGTTGCACTTATAACAGGTATTACAGGCCAGGACGGATCGTACCTTGCAGAGTTTCTTTTGGAGAAGGGATATGACGTTCACGGCATTATCAGAAGATCATCGGTAGATTTCAGAGAGAGGATCGCACATCTTGAGGGTAAGCCTCATTTCCATCTTCATTACGGAGATCTCGGCGATTCAATGAGCATCCTCGGAGTGGTTTCCAAAGTCAGACCCGATGAGATATACAACCTTGCTGCACAGTCACACGTTCAGGTATCATTTGATTCACCTGAGTTTACAGCCGATGTTGATGCTACAGGCGTTCTCAGAGTCCTTGAGGCGGTTCGCCAGTGCGGACTTGCAGAGACATGCCGTATCTATCAGGCTTCAACTTCAGAATTATACGGAAAGGTTGAGGAGGTTCCTCAGAACGAGAAGACTCCTTTCCATCCATACAGCCCATATGCGGTTGCAAAGCTCTATGGTTACTGGATCGTAAAAGAGTACAGAGAAGCGTACAACATGTTCTGCTGCTCAGGTATCCTTTTCAATCACGAGTCAGAGCGACGCGGTGAGACCTTCGTTACACGTAAGATCACACTTGCAGCATCACGTATTGCGCAGGGCAAGCAGGATAAATTGTATCTTGGTAATCTCTCAAGTCTTCGTGACTGGGGTTATGCCAAGGATTATGTTGAGTGTATGTGGCTCATTCTTCAGAATGATAAGCCTGAGGATTTCGTTATCGCTACAGGTGTTCAGCACTCAGTTCGTGAGTTTGCACAGCTTGCATTCCATTATGCCGGAATCGAGCTTGAATTTAAGGGCGAGGGCGCTGATGAGAAGGGTTACGACAAGGCTACAGGAAAGGTGCTCATCGAGGTATCACCTGATTTCTACAGACCTACAGACGTTGTAAACCTTTGGGGAGATCCCACTAAGGCTAAAGAGAAGCTTCACTGGAATCCTCAGACCACTTCTTTTGAAGATCTCGTAAGGATCATGGTGGAACACGACATGGCTAAGGTTGCCGTTGAGAGAGCAAACGAGCACGTTGAATTCAATCTTGCGGAGTTCCTTGAAAAAGGTATAGATAAATAAAAAAAGAGGCGCATATCATGATGGAAAAAAATGACAAGATCTACGTCGCAGGCCACAGAGGAATGGTTGGTTCGGCGATCGTCAGAGAACTTAAAGAGCAGGGATATTTCAATATAATCACAAGAACCCACAGCGAGCTTGATCTCACAAGACAGGATCAGGTTGAGAAGTTTTTTGCACAGGAGCAGCCTGACTATGTTTTCCTTGCAGCTGCCAAGGTTGGTGGTATCATGGGTAATTCGGAAGCACTTGCGGATTTCATGTATGAGAACATGATCCTTGAGATGAACGTTATCCACGCGGCATGGAAGAATGGCTGTAAGAAGCTTGAGTTCCTCGGTTCATCCTGTATTTATCCCAGAATGGCTCCACAGCCTATGAAAGAGGATTGCCTTCTTACATCAGAGCTTGAGAAGACCAACGAAGCTTACGCGCTTGCGAAGATATCAGGACTTAAGTATTGTGAATACCTCAATACTCAGTACGGAACGGATTATATTTCGGTAATGCCGACCAATCTGTACGGACCAAACGACAATTATCATCCCACACATTCTCATGTTCTTCCTGCACTTATCAGAAGATTCCATGAGGCCAAGGAGCAGAATCTTCCTTACGTAACATGTTGGGGAGACGGAAGTCCTTTGAGAGAGTTCCTTTATGTTGATGATCTTGCTAATCTGTGCGTATTTCTTATGAATAACTACAGTGGAAGCGAGACAGTCAATGCCGGAACCGGTAAAGAGCTTACGATAAAACAGCTTACTGAGAAGGTCGCAGCCATTGTCGGCTACACAGGTGAGATCAGATGGGATCCCACAAAGCCCAACGGAACGCCCAGAAAGCTTCTTGACGTATCAAAAGCCAAAGCGCTCGGATGGACATATAAGACAGAGCTTGATGACGGTATCAAGCTTGCGTACAAGGATTTCCTTGAGAATCCCATGCGTGCAGAGAGATAAAGATTGGAAAATGAAAACCCTCTACACAGTTGAGTTGTGTAGAGGGTTTTATTATTTGATTCAAAATTTATTTTGGCAGATAAAGATTTACAAATATTACCTGATCGGCGTTTTCGCCGTTAAATGTTTCTGCGGGGATAGATAAATTGGACCATGAATCCCAGCTTGATTCGTATAAGCTGTTTCCGCTTAGTATTTTGCCGTCTTTATCAAGTATAAGTCCGCAACCTGTTTTGGTGCTGTAGGAATACATATGCTCCGGATCGGAAACTACCTCGGATTTAATACTGTAATTTCCGGAATCACCTTTGTCTAGTTTTGCGGAGATTTCGTATGGAGTATATTCTAAGTCAAGAGGCTGGATTTCAACCTTGTTCCACTTGATGTTTCCGGAAGGAACCTTTTCTAACAATTCCAAAGTAATTGCTACAGTGTTACCTGCCCAGATTTCAATATCATCAGTGAAGATGTCCTGTATATAGGTACCGTCTACGCCTTCAACATTACCGTCCAATGATAACTTGATATTCTGATCGGTTGTATTGGTAAATGCTACGACCAAATGGTGGTATTCTACGCTTACCATATTCTGAGTGTCAATATAAGTTCCTTCAGAAACTACGATGCCGTCTGTCGGCATGTATTCAGCTTCCCAATTTACTTTTGAATAATTTGTTGTTAAAGCATCAAGCTTTTTCCGGACCTCATCTGAAATAGGATATTCCTCTTCGGATTTCTTACCGAATTCTATTTCGGCTGTATTTTCGGTAGCTGCAGCTTCAGTGCCCTGTTCGGGTGATGACTCAGCGCTTTCTTTCTTTGAACCGCATGCGGCAAGCATTGTCACAGTTCCCAATAATGCAAGTGTAAGTCCAAGTAATCTAGTCTTTTTCATATTATGTCCTCCTATATTATGTTGATTAGATTTTAAGGCTTCTGCAAAATAAAGTAAAGATTCTATTGTGAAAATATGAATTATTTTTTAATTATAGGCAAAATAAAACCTTTACACATCATAAACAATCATAAATGTGTAAAGGTTGCAGGTAGTATATGCTTTTTTCCAAGAATATCCCGCAGAAATTTGAAAGACAGGCCCTTTAAGTGTAAAATACTGAATAGAGTGGGATTTTATAACTTGTGGCAGAAGAGGGCACAGGCTTTTGAATGTCCGAGAATATGAATCAGGAGTAAAAACAATAATGAAGCTACTTAGTGTTGTTGTTCCCTGTTACAACGAGCAGGAGAATATCGCGGATTTCTACAACGAGCTTTTAAAGAACGAGCCTTTTTTAAAGGAAAAAGATATTGAGCTCGAGATCATATATATCGATGACGGTTCTTCCGATAACACGCAGGAAGAAATTGTACGTCTGCATGAGAAGGACGCAAGAGTTCATCTTGTCGGTTTTTCCAAGAATTTCGGAAAAGAGTCTGCTATGTATGCGGGACTTCAGAAGTCCAAGGGCGACTATGTGGTGATCATGGACTGTGACCTTCAGGATCCGCCTTCTCTTTTACCTGAGATGATAAAAGCGGTGATGGATGAAGGATACGACAGCGTAGCCACGAGAAGAGTCAGCAGAAAGGGAGAGCCTCCCATCAGATCCTTCTTTGCAAGGATGTTCTACAAGCTTATCAATAAGATCTCAAACGCGGAGATCGTCGACGGAGCAAGGGATTACAGACTAATGACCCGCAAATTTGTTGACGCTGTCCTCTCTATGGAGGAGTACAACAGATTTTCCAAGGGAATATTCGGCTGGGTCGGATTTAAGAATAAATGGATAGAGTTTGAGAATATTGAGAGGAGAAAGGGCGAGACCAAGTGGTCTTTCTGGAAGCTCTTTGTCTATGCGATCGACGGTATCACTGCCTTTTCAACGACGCCTCTTGCGATGGCATCTGTTTTTGGCATGTTGTGCTGTCTGGTAGCATTTTGCTTCATCATCTTTATCATAGTAAGACAGCTTACTGTGGGCGATCCTCACGGCGAGGTGGGCTGGGCATCAATGGCCAGCATTATCCTGTTTGTGGGAGGACTTCAGCTCTTTTTCGTGGGAGTTGTGGGCCAGTACCTGTCCAAGACGTATCTTGAAGTTAAGAAGCGTCCTTTATACATAGTAAAAGAGGAGCTGTGATGGTAAGTATTATCGTGCCGGTCTACAATGCGGCAAAATATATAGAAGATACCATAGCTATGGTGTGCAATCAGACATATAAGGATTGGGAACTGATCCTGGTGGATGATGCTTCAAGAGACGGAAGCGCAGACATTATCGAGGAATATATCAAGGATCAGGGCAAGCGCATCAAGCTTATCAGAAAAGAAAAAAATGAGGGAGCGGCGGCTGCGAGAAACACAGGAATTGACGCTTCTGTCGGAAGATACATAGCTTTCCTTGATGCCGATGATGTTTGGGAGATGGACAAGTTAGAAAAGCAGATTGCTTTCATGGAAGAGACGGGAGCAGCTTTTTCTTTTCACTCTTATGAATTTGGAGATGAGAAGGCACGGCCTACCGGAAAGATTGTTCATGCGCCCGCGACGCTTAATTTCAGGCAGGCGCTTTCGAGAACCGTGATATTTACGACTACGGTCATGTTTGACACGGAAAAGATAGATATGGAAATAATCCACATGCCGATGGTCCCGAGCGAGGATACGGCTACGTGGTGGAGGATACTCAAGAGCGGCATCATAGCTTACGGACTTGATGAGAACCTTGCGATCTACAGAAGGCCGCCAAAGTCTCTTTCGTCCAATAAGCTTATCGCTATGGAAAGAATTTGGTTTTTATACAGAAATATAGCCAACCTGTCGGTGTTGGAATCTTTATTTTACTTTGGAGGATGGGCTGTCAGAGCGACTCTTCGCAGACTGTAAAAGAGGACAATGATATAATCGGTGCCGAATGAATAATTTGCGAGAAAGATGACGGTCATAGGGAATAATATGAAACGTTCTGAATCATCAAGAAGAATAACAGTTTTGCTGTTGGGATTTGTGGGGCTTGCTATGCAGACTGCGGTTTACGCATGGCTTTGGTTTAGTGTTTATTATCCGATCTTACATGATTGGAGAAGAAAAACTCTTCAGCTGGATCAGGAGACGGGGGAATATGTTCTTGTAGGCGATTGGTACATGGGTCGAGGACTTACGTATACAATATGGGGCCACATATTCACACTACTTCTTTATTTTGTATTGCTGATAGTTATTTCTAATGCTTATGGCGGACTTAAAATAGGCTACCTTAAGCCATTGGATGTTTTTTTGTCACAGATCTTTATATTGTTTTTGGTAAATTTCTTTACTTACGCCCAGTTTTTGATCATTAGAATTCAGTATGTTGATGTCCTTCCGATGCTGGGAATGTTCCTGATTCAGTTATTGATATCTTTTGCGTGGGCATACATAACAAACGCTATTTATATGCGGATATTCCCGCCCAGAAGGCTTCTCCTTGTAAACGGCGAGTATGCTGCGGATGATATTATCAGTAAATTTGATACAAGAAAAGATAAGTACACTATTGTAAAAAAGATCAATATTTCCGAGGGTATTGATAAGGTATACGAAGAATGCCTTGGAGATTACGACGGAGTTATCATCTGGGATGTTCCGAGCCAATACAGGAACGGGCTTGTTAAATACTGCTATGGCAGAAATATAAGAATATATGTGATGCCCAAGATAACGGATGTGCTGCTAAAAGGATCATCGCAGCTTCATGTTTTTGATACACCGGTTCTTTTGCTTAGAGAATATTCCATCAAGATTGAGCAGAGATTTATAAAAAGATTCCTTGATATCTTGATATCTCTTTTGCTTATTATCATTACTTCGCCGCTTATGCTGATCGCAGCGATCGTGACCAAGCTATACGACGGAGGCCCGATCCTTTACAAACAGGTAAGGTGCACCAAGGATAGGCGCGAGTTTAAGATAATGAAATTCAGAAGTATGAGTGTGGATGCGGAAAAGGACGGAGTTGCAAGACTTGCGGCCAAGAACGATTCGAGGATCACTCCTTTTGGTAAGTTTATCAGGGCGTGCAGGATTGATGAGCTTCCTCAGCTCTTTAACATTCTCATCGGAGATATGTCTTTTATCGGACCTAGACCGGAGAGACCTGAGATCATAGATCAGTACATGGAAGAGATGCCTGAATTTGCGTTCAGGACCAAGGTTAAAGCAGGACTTACGGGATATGCGCAGGTTTACGGCAAGTACAACACAACGCCGTATGACAAGCTTAAGCTTGATCTTACTTATATAGAGAACTATTCGCTTTGGCTCGATCTTAAGATTGCGCTGCTTACACCCAAGATCCTTATTACTCCCGATGCAACGGAGGGAATTGAGGATGACCAGATTACTGCCAAGAAGAACTCATAATGCGATACGGAGACTTGATATATGGACAGAAGCAAGAATAAGTACATGGATGAAACATTGGATCTTAAGAGTTTCTACCTCAGATCATTGAAAAAGATATGGATAATACCCGTTGTGGCGCTTATCGGCGCTCTTATCGCGGCGTGCATCTATCATTTAGTCACGGTGACTTTGGGACCCGGAAAGCAGTATGAAGCTAAGGCCGGTTTCTATATCACATATGCGCCCGAAGCGTATCTTACCACTGATACAGGCGGAACTATGATAGATTATTACAATTCATATACGTGGGCCAATGATATCCTGCCCTCGGATGATGTTCTTCCCGTGACAATGGAAAAGCTGAAAGCGGCCGGTGTTGATATCTCCAAGGAAGAGGTCCTTTCTTCGACACTTGCGGAGTCTCCCGCCGATTATCGCTTTGTCACTGTCACTGTCAAAAACAGCGACAAAGAGATCATAGATAAGATCTTGGATGCGACGGTTGAAAGCCTTCAGGAATTTCCGCCCAAAAGCTTAATGAATGCCGTGGAGTCCGTATCTGTTATTTCAAGAAGCGAAGTAAAACCTGCCAAGGTTGATAACAGGATCGGTATTGCTGCAGCATTTGGCGCTGTTGTCGGAGCTCTTTTGGCTATTCTGGGAATTCTTTTGCTTGATGCGTTGGATGATGCGGTATATGTACCCGAGGAATGCGAGAGAAGGTACAAGATTCCGGTTCTCGGCGTTATTTCCGATAAAGGCGATATATGTGACATGCTCAAGAATGAGCTCACAGCTGCGTTTGAGAAATATGCTTCCAAAGTGGAGGATGCATATTTTATCTCTACGGACAGCTTGGATGATTATGAGAGATCGGGAAAAGATCTTGATGCGCTCAAGAATGTTCTCGGAAACGGAAGATGCGAGAGTGTTTCCAAGCTCACACCTATGGAAGTGCCGGGCAAGGTGCTTGAGAATTACAGGAAAATAGGCGGCTCCGACGGAGTTATCCTTGGTATTCCCATGGGCAAAAAGAACGGTTGCATGACAGAGCATGTTATCTCACAGCTTAAAAAGCATGACTGTCCAGTACTGGGAACGATCATCGTTCGCGCCGACGAGAAATTTATAAAAAAATACTACGGAGTGAGATAAATGTCCGACAGACTTGAAATACTCATATCTGCCGTAAACAAAGCGGTGGATGAATTACCGGGAAAAATGAAAATAGAAACGGATGCCGTTATTGTCAATCAGGTTCCTGATGTGGACGGAAGCGGCGCCGATAAGGACGAGATGATAGTAGCACAGAGCGGTATATGCAAGGTGCTCACAAGACATGCAAAGGGTGTCGGATTATCAAGAAACATGGCACTTGATACTGCGAGCCATGAGATCATCCATTTCGGAGATGACGACATAGTTTATGATGAGGGATATTCCCAGAAGATCGTAGATGAATTCGATAAGCATCCGGAAGCGGATATCCTTCTTTTTAACGTGAAGGCTCAGCCGGGCAGGGAAACCTATTGGAATGAGGATTTTGCCAAGATCACGTGGAAGAATTACGGAAGATATCCGGCTTATGCGATCGCGGCAAGGAGAGAAAAGCTTCTCCGGGCCGGAGTCAGATATTCGCTTTTATTTGGCGGCGGTGCAGAATTTATGAACGGAGAGGATTCGCTCTTTTTGCATGACTGTTTAAAGGCGGGACTTTCAATGTACAGAACACCTGTGGCGCTTGGACATGAGCTGTCCGGAGAATCCACATGGTTTAAGGGATATACCGAGAAATTCTTTTTTGACCGCGGAGTTTTGTATCATTTCCTCTACGGAAATCTGGCCAAGATATTTGGATTTAGATATTTGCTTAAGAACAGTACAAAGATGTGCAAGGAAATGGGGCTGTTTAAGTGCTACGGACTTCTTGCAAAAGGTGTAAATCACGGAAAAAAGATAAAAGCGAGATGATCTTTGTTAAGACGATATATGTCGAGAGGATATAGATGGCTGTTTATTTGAGTTTGACGGCAGTTGTAATACTTACAGCAATGCTGATCAAAAAGACGGAATTTAATACCGGATATGCGCATAATATGTGTATTCATAGAGGCATGAAGAGACAGGACATGGTAAATATCATTGCCATGCTCATAATCTTCACGGGTCTTTTTTTGGTGTCCGCTTTGAGAGTAAATGTCGGAAACGACTACGCTACGTACGTTGAGAAAATGCATCTTGTTTATTCCGGCGCGTATGTGATAACTGAGCCCGGATTCAACATTCTGACTTATATTATCTATTATCTGTGCGGATCTGAGCAGTTTATTATTTTATTTGCTTTCTTTGCGTTTTTTACGGTGCTTTTTTTCATGAAAGCTATCTGGGATCAGAGTGAATGGTTCCTTTTAAGCTTTGCAATGTTTATGCTTCTTGGATATTATTTCCAGTCAATAAGTACCGTGCGTTATTATTTAGCGCTGGGAATGGCGCTGTATTCAATGAAGTTTGTGATCAAAAAAGATTGGCCGAGATTTGTGATCGTCGCTCTTGCGGGAGCTCTTTTTCACTACTCGATCTTACTGATATTGGTGTTCTATCCGCTTGCAAGAATGAAGTGGAAGAGGTGGATGTACGGGGCAGGTGCTGTCCTTTGCTTGTCTTGCCTGTTCCTAAACGACCTTTATTTAAAGCTTGCGCTGTGGATCTATTACACATACAGGAACACGGAGCTCAATACGGGAACGAGCCTTACCGCTATCGCAAGGTGCGTAGCTGTGCTGGCTTTTGCCATCTGGGTTCTGAGAGACAAGCTTAAGGAAAACAGGACTTATCTTTTTTATTTTCAGTGTAATGTGATGGGGCTTGCGATTTATATATTTGGAAAATTTCTTCCGGAAATATCAAGGATCGCTTATTACCTCACGGTGACGCAGATTCTTTTCATACCGGCGCTGATCAAAAATATAAAGGATGATAAAAAGAGAAAGATTTTCACTGTGGTCGTATGCGGCGCGTGTCTGTTGTATTTTGCGATGTACATGAAATATGATGCGCCGAGAAACGGGGTCAGGATACTTCCGTATCAGACGATCCTTTTCCACGACATGCCTCCGATCCTGTCGGATAAAGGTTATTAAAGGAGTTTTTTATGAAGAAGCCTTTTTTTACTATAATCATAGTTTCATATAATCCCGGAGATAAGCTGATCGAGACCGTCGAGAGCGTTAAGAAGCAGACTTATTGCAATTATAAGATCCTGATAAAAGACGGAATGTCGACGGACGGTTCACTTGAGAAGCTTAAGGCAAAGTATGGAATAACGGGTGATACTGATAAAAGCGGCGAGATCACTATAGTTGAGAGCTGTGACAACGGTATTTATCACGCTATGAACATAGCGTCTTCATACTTAAATGATAATACCGAGAGTCCGCGTGCGGGTGAGTTGCCTTCATACATTTTCTTTTTGAACTGCGGAGATACTTTCAGAGATGAGAATGTGCTCAGAAAGGTGCGCGACTGCATAATCACCAAGATCGAGAAGAGTGGGACTACTGTTCCTTGTATCTTTTACGGAGATACTTTTGATTGTCAGACAGGTCACAGAGTGGCATCCAATCCGAGGATCGATGACTTTGCATGCTACAGAAATGTTCCGTCTCATCAGGCATGCTTTTATGATGAGAGGCTCATATACAAAAATCCTTTTGATCTGAAATATAAAGTAAGAGCGGATTATGAACAATTTTTGAGATGCTTTTACAGAGACAGGGCTCAAGCTGTTTATGTGCCCGTTATAATCGCCAATTATGAGGGCGGCGGATTCTCTGACGTAAACAAGAAATTGTCTGAAGAAGAGAGGCGCGAAATCATAAAAATGTATCTTCCGAAGAAACAAATTCGAAAATATGATATAATCAGGATATTTACATTTTCAGCGTTGAGAACAGCGCTGTCATCAAACAAGCTTACATCAGGAGTTTACAACACGCTTAAAAGCTTAATCTACAAGCTAAAGGAGAAGAGAAATTGAGAGTTTTATGGTTATGTAACATTATGCTTCCGGCGTATGCCGAAGCGCATGGAGTTGAATACTCTGTTAGAGAAGGCTGGCTTACGGGCTGTCTTGATAGGATCATTGGGGAAAATGATCCCGAGAAGAACAAGCTCACTCTGGGAATATGCTTCCCAAAAGAAGATGCCGGCAATTACAAAGAGGTTATCGATGGTATAACCTATTACGATTTTACCGAGGATCTTGAGCATCCCGAAACCTACGATCGTTCTATCGAAGAGAGATTCCGTACGGTCTTGGATGATTTCAATCCCGATATCGTGCACATTTTCGGAACCGAGTTCCCGCATACTCTTGCTATGCTGAGAGCTTTCAATAATCCGGACAAGACGCTTCTTGGAATTCAGGGACTTTGCGGCGCGATCGCCTTTGATTACATGGCGGGACTTCCTGCCAATGTACAGGAGTCTGCTACTTTCAGAGACAGGATAAAAGACGATTCGCTGGTTCAGCAGAGAAATAAGTTTTTGATCCGTGCAGAGCATGAAAAAGAAGCTATCCTTTCCGTGAGCAATATTACGGGAAGAACTGACTTTGACAAGGCAGAGACTGCCAAGATCAATCCTGAAGCCAAGTATTTTTCAATGAATGAGACTATGAGGCCTCTCTTCTATGACGGAAAGTGGGAAGAGAAAAAGGCCGATCCTCACACTATTTTTATGGCACAGGGTGACTACCCGCTTAAGGGATTCCACTTTATGCTGCAGGCTATGCCTAAGATTTTGGAGAAATATCCCGATGCGCATCTGTTCGTTGCGGGTAATAACATAATCGGAAAGGGCAACAGCAAGTACCCGTTTTTCCTTAGAGCGAGCGCATATGCTAAGTATTTGAAAAAGCTGATAGCTTCCAACAAGCTTAAAAAGAAGGTTTCAATGCTCGGTACTCTTAATCAGGAGCAGATGAAGGACAGATTCTTGCACAGCAGCGTATTTGTATGTGCTTCCGTGCTTGAGAATTCACCTAATTCTGTAGGAGAAGCCATGCTTCTCGGAGTTCCGATCGTTGCTTCAAGAACGGGCGGAATCCCTAATCTTCTTACTGATAAGAAGGATGGTATTTTGTTTGAAAACAAAAATCCGGAGAAGCTTGCCGAGGCTATAATCGAGATATGGGATGAGCCTGTTATCTCTGCCGTATACGGTGACAATGCGTCTAAGCATGCGCGTGAAACTCACGATGCTGACGCTAACTATAAGAGACTTATTGAGATCTATGAGGAGATCGGTGGTAAGGAGTAAATAGTGGTCATTACTTTTGTCTCTAACTACATAAATCACCATCAGATTCCTTTTTGCGAGGAGATGGCAAAGTGTGCTCCGGACGTGGAGTTTCACTTTATACAGACCATGCCTATGGAGCAAAAGAGGATAGATATGGGCTGGGCAGTAGATCCTAAGGACTACTCTTTTGTCTCTTTATATTATGAGGACAAAAGAGCTTGTGAAGAGCTCATATTAAACAGTGATGTTACTGTTTTCGGATGGTCCGAAGGCCTTATTGAGGAGTTGGAGGCAAAAAGACTCTCTTCAGGTAAACTCTCTCTGCGTGTCAGCGAGAGGATCTACAGAGAAGGGCAATGGAAGATGATAAGTCCCAAGGGGCTTATAAAGAAATACAAAGAGCATACAAGATACAGGAATAAGCCTGTTTATCTTTTGTGTGCCGGGGCATATGTCGCTTCGGATTTTGATCTGATAAGGAGTTATCCCAATAAGAAGCTAAAATGGGGGTATTTTCCGGTAGGAGCAGCAGATAATACTGATCCTTCCGGCGAAAAGTCTGAGCGAAAGGTGGGATTTCCCATCAGGATATGCTGGGCAGGAAGACTTATCGATCTTAAACATCCGGAATTTGCCGTTAATCTGGCCGAGGGGCTTAAGGGACACGGCTATGATTTTGAGATGAAGATCGTAGGCGACGGAGATCTGAAAAAAGATCTTGAACGAAGCATCAGAGAAAAAGGGCTTGAGAATAAAGTTGAACTTACAGGCGGCAAAAAGCCTGCAGAAGTGCTGGAATATATGAAAACATCTGATATTTTTATATTCACCAGCAATTATCTCGAAGGCTGGGGTGCTGTCGTTAATGAGGCCATGTCATGCGGTTGTGCGGTTGTCGCATCTGCCGAAGCCGGGGCTGTTCCTTTTCTTATTGAAAACGGAGTGAACGGCTATACGTATTCAAATGGCGATTATTTTGATTTTTACAACAAGGTATTGCTCTTATTTGAAGATAGAGATAAAATCTTGGAGTTTGGGGAAAAAGCCGAAGAGACAATTCACGGGCTTTGGAATCCCAAACATGCGGCAGCTGAGCTTATCCGCTTTTGCAGTGAGCATTTGAGCGGAAAAGAGCCGAGTCCTTCAAAAGAGGGACCTATGAGCGTCGCAGAAAGTATTAAGCCTGCGGGATTTTATAGAACCATGCAGGAAAAGAACCGATTGGAATGAGGAATTTATGAGAAACATCGACGATCTTTTTGAAACAGAATTTAAGATATTTGGTCTGACTATCACAATATTCGACCTTTTCTTTTTCACGGTACTTACTTGCCTTGGAATCATAATGAGAATGTCTCTTTATGATATAGTTTCAGGCGATTATAAGCTTGCTTTTGCCGATTGGATGAGAGAGTGTCACGAGGCGGGCGGTTTTGCTTATCTCGGTATTAAACCCGGAGTGTCGGATGCCAGTACTTTTGATTACAACTGCATGTTCCAGTATATTATAGTGATCCTTCACTATATCGGCGGCGGTATAAGTGATATGTATCTGGTCAAGACCGTTTCTGTGATATTTGACTTTATCTGTGCGATCACTATATTCAGGATCACATATGCGGTTACAGGTAACGACATTAAGAAGTCAATGATCGCATACGCGGCTACAATGTTTCTTCCTACTATGGTACTTAACAGCGGAGCGTGGGCTCAGAACGATTCTATATACACTGCGTTTGTTCTTTTATCCCTTCTTAGTATCATCAAGGAAAAGGACAACAAGGCTTTTATCTATCTGGCGCTTGCCTACAGCTTCAAGCAGCAGACTATTTTCTTTATTCCTTTTGTGATACTTATGTGGCTCAAGAATAAAGTAAAGATAAGATATATCTTCTGGATACCTGTTATCCACGTTCTTGCGATGGTTCCTGCGGCGATCGCCGGAAGAAGCTGGGGAGATCTCCTCGGAATCTACGGTAAGCAGGTTACAATGTTCTCAAGACTTACAATGAACTATCCAAGCATTTATTCGATCATTGCAAATGACCTTAACTCAAACATCAGGAAGATACTTATTCCTGTCGGATCTGTTGCTACGGTCATGATCTTTGGAATCATTGCTTATTATATTTATAAAAAGAAATTTGAAATTACAGGCAGATACATGATAACGCTCGTTATCTTTACATCCCTGCTCTGCTGCTTCTGCCTGCCTGCAATGCATGAAAGATACGCATATATCCCCGAGATACTTGCAGTAGTTTATGCGGTATTTTCTTATAAGAGGATCTCCGTATGCACGGCACTTCAGGTTATCGCTATGATCACATATTCGAGATATCTTTTCGGTTCTACCGTGCTTACGATATGGCCTCTTGCTATAGCTATGCTTATAACCATCATGGTAGTGGGATATGATCTTTACCTGCAGATGAAAGAGAATGAAATAGTGGCAGAAGTATGCCCCGAGACTGATATTAAGGAAACCGAGACTGAGACGGAGGCTGTAAGTGGCTGAGAATATCGGTAGATTAACGGTTATCATACCTGCATACAACATAGAAGAGCTTCTTGGAAGATGTATTGAGTCTGTAATAGATCAGAACTATCCCAAGGAGCTTCTTGAGATTATTGTAGTTGATGACGGTTCGTCTGATTCCACCGGTAAGATTGCTGATGGATACGCAGCAAAATATGATAATGTAACTGCTCTTCACAAGGAAAACGGTGGATCGAGCAGTGCAAGAAACCTTGGCATCAGCCATGCCACGGGAGATTATATCGGTTTTGTCGACAGCGATGACTTTGTCGATCCGAGGATGTTCAGTACTCTCATGGATGCTGCTAAGCGTCACGATGCCGATATGGTGCAGGTTTCAAGAGATGAGATCGCAGAAGACGGCTCAATGCTGCCTGATGTGATAACTCCTCCCGACGGAGAGATTGAATTGACACCCAAGGAGCATATGAGAACTCTTCTCATGCATACGGGAGATGCTTCTTTTTGCACCAAGATAACAAAGAGGTCCGTTTTATCAGATGACCTCAGGTTCCCGGAAGGTGAACTTAACGAGGACTTTTATCTTATGATCAAGGTCCTTTCAAGGATAAATAAGCTTGTTATACTTCCCGATAAGTACTATCACGTATTTTACAGAACGGGCAGTAATTCAAGGAAAAAGGCCGAGGATAAGGATTATTTTCCGAGCGTTTTCACTGATATCGTAAGGAACGCGGATGTCGCTCTTGATATCGTAAGAGAGAAGTATCCGGAGCTTGTCCCGGTTGCAGAGAGATTTGGGTTTTATCAGAGACTCGATTATCTTTTGCATATTCCCACAAGTAAGATGAGAAGAGATAACGGATTTTACATGGGAGTCGTGAAAAATATCAGGAAAAATCTCGGAAAGATCATCGGCAATAAATATCTTTCCAAGAGGGATAAGATATATCTTTTTATCCTTGCACCTGCGCCGAGATTAATAAGAAAACTCCACGCTTATGTTAGGGGACTGTAAAGCATGAAAAAATATGCGATTTACATAATCTTACTCATATCGATCTTAGTCAGTGTATTTTACGGATTCCAAAAGAAAGGCTTTCATGAGGATGAGTATTATACATATTTTTCTTCAAACAGAAGCCTTGGCCTCTATCAGCCTGACAGAGAATGGCAGGATAGGCAGACTGTCTATGACGAGTTCTCCGTAAAAAAAGGAGAAGGATTTAACTACGGGCTTGTAAAGCTTGTTCAGTCTTGGGATGTTCATCCGCCCGTTTACTATTATTTTTTCCACACACTTTGTTCGTTGACGCCGGGAAACTTCACAAAATGGAGCGGCATAATAACAAATTTAATAGCGTTCGTTATCTCATTCATGTCGATGTATGCGCTGATGAAGGCGCTTGACGTTCCGTTTTGGGTGCAGGTTTTGACGCTGACCTTTTGGGGATTAAACACGCAGACAGTTTCTTGTAACATGCTTATCCGTATGTATGCATGGTTATGTACGGCGATAGTTTTGTGTGCTTATGCTCATGTCAGATTCATGAAGGATTACGATGAGTATTCGACTGATCTTAAGAAACTGTGGATCCGTAGAATCCTCCCGATAATGGCGATATCTTACGTAGGATTTTTGATCCAGTATTTTTACATCTTTTTCTTTGTCAGCATCGGAGCAGCGCTTACGTTTTGGCTCTTGTTTAAAAAGAAAGCTATAAAGAACGCAGCGATTTATGTTGCAAGCTGCGCTTTTTCGCTTGGGTTGGCGGTAATTACTTATCCTGCCAGTGTCCATCATCTCTTTGGCGGATACAGAGGATCGGATGCAGCCGGAAGCTTTTTTGACATGAAAAATACGGGAATGAGAGTATCGTTCTTTGTGGGGCTCCTCAATGATTTTGTATTTGCGGGAGGCCTTATAATCGTTGTGATCATGTTGATCCTAGGCATTATGGCGCTTCTTGTTGCCAATAAGAAGCACAAAAAGATTGGAGCAGAGATAGTTGTTCTGACAGTCGGAACTATAGGATATTTCCTTCTTACGACCAAGACGGCGCTTCTTGTGGGAAGTGCTTCAGGAAGATATGAGATGCCGATCTACGGACTTATCATACTTCTTTTGTTCTGGGATCTTTATCACATCATCGATGCGATCGGAAATAAGGCGTATATGATCGCTATGACGGCAGCTCTTTTGTTCTTCCTTGCAAAGGGACATTTCGTAAACAGGAGCGTATTATTCTTGTATCCCGAGGATGTAGAGAAAATGGCCTATGCAAGCGATAATAAGGATTCAGTAGCGGTTGTTATGTTTAATCCTGCGACTGCTCATAATGTCTGGAGACTTACGGACGAGCTTCTTTGCTATGATAAGGTTTTTTACATGGACGAGGAGAATACGGAGAAGTTAACTGACAGCGAAGTCACAAAGGCAGATAAGATCATTTTGTATGCGGCAGATGATGATCTGCAAAAGGAGGCTTTCGACAATCTGACAGAGTCTTGTGCGGTGTCGGGAGACTTCAAGCAGTTGTTTACCGAAGATATGTGGACAACTTATGAGGTGAGATGACAAGGGTTCGGATTTTGACCTTGTACGCGCGATATATTATAATCAATTAGTTAGAGAATGCGAGAATTTCGGTATTCTTCGGAGGTTTTTATCAGATGAGAGCGGCAGTGATCGGAGCAAGCTCCGAGTCAATATACACGATAAATAAGGCTAAAGAGTTGGGACTTGAAGTGCTGGCGCTTGACGGTAATCCCGATGCGCCCGGACTTAAAGCCGCCGATAGTTCTTTTGTTGTGGATATCAGAGATCCTGAGAAGGTTTTTGAGATCCTGGATAAGGAAGAGAACAGACCTGACATCGTACTTCCGGTCCCGATCGGAAGATATCTTACGACTACAGGTGCGGTTAACGATAAATACGGACTTACGGGAGTTACAGCTTATGCTGCGGGCATTTGCACCGACAAATATGAGTTTCATAAGGTCCTGAATGAGAAGGGACTTAGGGATGCTGAGCTGTATCTTTTGCCTGCAGGATCCGATTTTATGGACGCTTCAGAGCTAAATGAGGTGTATCCTGTTGTGGTAAAGCCCAGATTCGGCTCTGGTAGCAGGGGCGTTGAAATTTATAATACCCGCGAAGAGCTTGAAGAGAAATTTCTTAAGGCTCAGCCCTATGATGAGGATTATTGCATAGAGAGCTGCGTTCCGGGACCCGAATACGGCGTGGACGGAGTGTTTATAGACGGAAAGTTCAAGCTTATCCTTCTTAGAGGCAAGAAGAATACGCCGCCTCCGTACAGAGAGTGCGTCGGTTATTATTCTGTTCTTAGAACTGATGAGAACAAAGATTTTTACGACAGGGTTATCGAGCTTATGCAGAAGGTCGGCGAGACGATCGGTTTTAAGGATAACCTTATCCACGCAGATATAATAAAAGATGTAAATAACAGACCTTTCCTCATTGAGACGTCTGCAAGACCGTCGGGACACAATCTCCACAACCTTTTTACCCCGATGGCAAGTGGTGTTGATGAGGTTACTGAGTTTATAAAATATGCAATTCCCGGTCTTAAAAAGCCTTATTCTTTTGAGACCAGGACAAATGGGAACATGGTGATCAGGTACTTTGACTTTGAGAATGTAAGGGTCAATAAAGTTCCCGATGAAAAAGAGCTTTATAAGAAATATCCTCTTAAGGCATGGCAGTGCAATCTGACACCCGGAATGTTTCTTGGAAAAGTTACGAACGGCGCATCCGTTATGGGAAGAGGCTTCTATGTGCTTGAAGCGGCTACTCATTTTGAGCTTGACGGATATTGCGATGCGATAAAGAGCGAGTTTGAGCTGGAGGAGACGAAATGACTTCCATAGCCATAATCACAGCCAGGGGCGGAAGTAAGAGAATCCCCGGAAAAAACATAAAAGAATTCTGCGGGCAGCCTATAATTGCTTATTCGATCAAGGCGGCTCTTGAAAGTGGCGCCTTTGATGAAGTCATGGTCTCAACAGATGATGATAAGATCGCTGAGGTAGCCAAAATATACGGCGCTAATGTTCCATTCTTTAGATCAGATGAGACAGCGGGTGACTATGCGACAACCGATGAAGTTATTGCAGAAGTACTTGAAAAATACAGAGAACTTGGGAAGGACTATGACCATTTTTGCTGCATATATCCTACGGCTCCATTCATAACAGCTGATAGGTTAAAAGAGGCGATGGACCTCCTTGATGTGCACGAATCCGTGACTCCGGTGTGCCAATTTTCATATCCTCCTCAGAGAGGTTTTGTGGTCGTAGACGGAAGACTTGTAAGAAAGTATCCCGAATTTGAAAATACCAGATCCCAGGATCTTGAAAAGCTATATCATGACAGTGGCCAGTTCTATGCATGTCGCACAGATGCCTTCTTCAGGGGAAGGACTACGGATGTAGAGGATATGGTTCCCGTTATACTCTCCGATGACGAGGTTCAGGACATTGATACCTTCGATGATTGGAAGATCGCGGAGCAGAAGTATAAGAGACTTCAAAAGCAGGCAGTTACCGCTGATATTTTTGACGACAGTAAGCTTGCGACTCCGTATTACAGAATAGACGAGAAACTTCTGGATGCAGATATCGATATGCTCAAAACCGCTCTGGATAAGGATTGGAATAATTACATCTGTTCTTATTCAGTTAAGACGAATTCACTTCCGTGGCTCCTTAAGCATTTTAAGGACAATGGATTTTATGCTGAGGTTGTATCCGCTGAGGAATACGATCTGGCAAAAAGAATTGGCTTTAAGCCAAACGAAATTATCTTTAACGGCCCGATAAAGGAAAGAGCTGCGTTTGAGGAAGTTCTTTTGTCAGGCGGGATCATCAATCTGGATTCAAATTATGAGCCTGAATGGGTTCTTGAGATCGCTGGTAAGAATCCTGATAAAGAATTTAGTGTTGGCTTAAGAGTGAACTATGACATTTCCAAGCTCCTTCCCGAGGAGGTTCTTGCGGACGAAGAGGGAAGCAGATTCGGATATTGCTATGAGAATGACGAACTTAAAGCTGTGATCGATAAGCTGAACACAGCCAAGAATGTTAAGATCGCGGGACTTCATCTTCATTCATCAACAAAGTCTCGTTCGATAAATGCGTATAAGGTCCTTGCCAAGGTTGCCGGGATCGTAGCGGAAGAATATAAGCTTTCGCTCGATTATGTTGACATGGGCGGCGGTTACTACGGCGGAGTTAAGGATAAGCCTGACTTTAGAAGTTATGTGCCTGCAATAGCGGAGGCACTTTCAGAATTTTTTGATGTATCAAAGACTAAGCTGATCATGGAGCCCGGAGTATCCATGGTTTCATCAAGCTTTGAATTTGTAACAAGCGTTATTGATGCAAAACAAGTGCGTGAGCACAGATACGTTATCATAGACGGAAGCAGAGTTAATCTCAATCCACAGGTGACAAGGAGATGGTATCCTCACAGATTTGAGATCAAGGGAAACGGAACCGAAAGAGATATGCTTCCCGCTCAGATGATCTGCGGTTCGACATGTATGGAGTACGACAGACTCTTTATGGCGGAGCAGGAGCCTGAGCTTAAGGCAGGGGACAGAGTGGTGTTTACAAACGCCGGCGGTTATACGGTATGTCTTTCACCTCTTTTTATCAATTATTTCCCTGCGGTTTATGTCAAGAAGGCTGACGGAAAGCTGTTTACGGCAAGACATCCTTGGACCAATGATGAGTATCTTATGAAAAATAATTATGAGATCTGATATTATCGGATCTCTTTGCAATGGAGGAAATGATATACATGCCAAGATATGAACTTAATCAAAATATCAAATTGGCTGATCATATTATCGGAAACGATCATCCCGTATATATTATTGCGGAGATGTCCGCCAATCACTTACAGGATTACGACAGAGCTGTTGAGATAATCCATGCGGCAAAAGAGGCCGGAGTCGACGCCATAAAGCTGCAGACTTACACGGCTGATACAATAACAATTGATTCTGATAAGAGTTATTTTCAGATCACAGGCGGAACGATTTGGGACGGAACCACGCTTCACAAGCTGTATGAGGAAGCCTACACACCTTGGGACTGGCAGCCTAAGCTCTGTGAAGTTGCGAAGAGTCTGGGGCTCGATTGTTTCTCTTCTCCTTTTGATGACACTGCTGTCAGCTTCATGGAAGAGATGAACATGCCCGCATACAAGATCGCATCATATGAGATCACGGATATTCCTCTGATCAGGAATTGTGCATCCAAGAAAAAGCCTATGATCATTGCGACAGGTGTTGCAAGAGAGAGCGACATCAGGCTTGCGATCGAGGCGTGCCTTGAAGAAGGAAACAAGGATGTCATCTTGCTTAAGTGTACATCGGCTTATCCTACGCCTTATGAGGATGTTAATCTCAATATGATACCTACTCTTGCTCAGGAATATGGCTGTATCATGGGACTTTCAGATCACACTTTCGGATCTGCCGTTGCTGTGGCATCAGTTGCACTTGGGGCAAGAATGATTGAGAAACATCTTACACTTAAGAGATCCGACGGAGGACCTGACGGAGCATTCTCCATGGAGCCCAAGGAATTCGAAGAGCTTGTTAAGAACGTAAGGATGGTTGAAAAAGCTCTCGGAAGTAAAGAGTACAAGCTTACTCCCGTTCAGGAAACGGAGAGGGAAGGAGCGAGATCTCTTTTCATCGTCGAAGATATCAAGGAGGGCGAAGCACTCACCCCGGCCAATATAAGGTCGATAAGGCCCGGAAACGGCCTTCCGCCCATTGAATATGATAAAGTTATAGGAAAGGTTGCTACGCGAGATCTTTTCAGAGGTGATCCGCTCAAATACGAAGATTTTCAGTAAATGAGGCAGATTCGATATGGGAAAAAAGATTTGGATAAAAGCAAACGGTAACGGGATCATTGCTACCGGCCACATCAGAAGATGTATGACCATTGCCAACGAACTTAAGCTTCTTGGGGCAGAGGTGGAGTTTGTGCTATCCGACGAGGACAGCGCAGATCTTTTGCGCACTCTTTCCGATGAAGAGGGACAGCAGTACGATGCCCGCATACTACATACGGTCTTTTCCGAACCCATGCAGGACATACCCATGCTAGAGGAAATGTTTGCAGAAGAAAAGCCCGATTTTTATCTGATGGACTCATATTTCCTCAAAGAGGATTATTTTGAAGCGGTAAACGAGATCATCAAGAAAAACGGTCTTGCTACCAAGACAGGCTTTATTGACGATCTTTATAAATTTGATTATCCCGTTGATCTTGTGGTCAATTACGATGTGGAGGTTCCGAAGGATTTCTACAGCGCACCTCATAGGCTTCTTGGGGCTGAGTATGCTCCTCTTCGCAAGCAGTTTGAGGGCATAGATTATGAGGTCATACCTTTGGCCAAAAGAGCCTTTCTTTCAGCCGGAGGAACGGATCCGTATCATATTATTGGGGACCTTTTGAAAGAAGTATATGAAAATGAAGGCCCATGCAGGACTATCCCGGATTTCATGCTGTTTACCTGCGATGTTATCGTGGGAGCGCTCTTTGATGAGGACTACGTCAAGGAGTTAAAAGAGCTGGCGGCCAAATATCCTGCAATAACACTTCACGAATCAGCTCCTGATATGGCGGAGCTTATGAAAAACTGCGATTTCGCGGTCACGGCAGGCGGTACGACACTCTATGAGCTCTGTGCTGTCGGTGTCCCTACTGTTGTTTACAGCATGGCAGACAATCAGGTTGAGTTTGTAAAAGCCTTTGATAAGGCCGGAGCAGCCAAATACGTAGGAGACATAAGGGAAGAAGAGAAGATCGTTCAGAAGATCGTTTCCTGGGGGATCGCTGCTATAGAAGACCAAAACTTTAGAAAAAAAATGAGCGACAAAGCAAGGAAACTTGTAGGCGGAGGCGGTGCAAATAAAATTGCACATGCTATTTTAGAGATTATATAAAACATGAAAAAACTGAGTATTATCGTGCCTGTTTACAACATGGCATCTGACGGAAAACTTGATTATTGTTTAAAGAGCCTTGTTGATCAGCAGCTTTCATTTGGTGAATATGAGATCATCGCAGTGGATGATTGCTCTACGGATGAATCCTATGAGATCCTCAAGGATTATCAGACAAGATATCCAGAGAAATTCATCGCGATAAGATCTGAAGTCAATCATCATCAGGGAGGCGCCAAGAACATAGGCCTTGCAAGAGCTGAGGGTGAGTGGCTCGGCTTTATAGATGCGGACGACTTTATTGTTCCTGACTACTATGAGAGGCTTCTTATGAAGGCCAAAGAGACAGGAGCAGACATGGTCGGCTGTGATTATACTATGGTCACAGATCATAGCTTTAACGTCGGAAAGGTAGTCCACAACAATAATTATTCACAAACAGGTGTTATGAATAAAGAGCGCTACAAGAACCTTTTGATAGAGACAGGGTCGCTTGTTGTGAAGGTTTACAGACGAGAGCTTATTGTGGGTGACTATGTTCCAGGAACAAAAGAAAAGCTTGATATTTTCCCGGAAGATATCTTCTACGAGGACAACGCCGTAAGTAATACCTGGATGCTTAGATCCAAGCATTTTGAATATATAGATGAGCCTTTATATTTCTATTATCAGCATGATGCTTCAACTGTTCATAGCATTTCCATGAAGAACCTTGAAGACAGGATGACCGCAGGAAGAGAGATAGTTGCTCAGGCCAAGGATAATGGATATTTTGAGGAATATAAGCCGGAGATAGAGTTCCAATACACGGTACTCTTTTATATAAATACTTTATTTTCGGCAATGCCAAAGAAGTCCGGACTTAAAAATGTGTACGGATTTTGCAAGAAGCTCGCTACCGAAATGAAGGAAACCTTTCCGAATTTTCAAGATAATGAATATTACAAAGAAAAGGTACACCCCGAGGAAAAGAAGCTTATATCTTACCAAATGAAATCACACCTGTTTTTTTATATTTATTACAGACTTTTGTGGTTCTACAGGGGATTAAGAAATGGAAAGAAAAATGCATAATAGGATCTATGTATGTCACACCTTCTATCATGTATATGTGGCATGCCTTAAAGAATTTTATATTGCAGACGGCAAGAAAGCCTCACTTGTCCTTTCCAAAATGTCCAATAACTTTGGAAAGATGGTCGAGAGAGCCAAAAACAGCGACATTTTCGATGAAGTATTTGAGTACGACGAGAAGGAAGATACTTTTTTCCCTGAACTTAAAGAGCTCAAGACCGATTCCGGAAATATCGTTACCAATATGATAAAGCGAATTAAGTTTTGCAAGAGATTCGGTAAGCTTCAGGAGCAGTTTATTCCTGTGGATTTCAAGAAATATAAGGACATATATGTGTTCTGTGATTCCGATCCTATCGGTTATTATCTCAACTACAAGAAGATAAAGTATCACGCTGTGGAAGACGGACTTGACTGCATAAGATATTATGATACGGCAAGATACGATAACAGGGGTCATTTTAAAATCAAAGCATTTATGGCAGCTTTGGGACTTATCCATATACAAAACGGATACGGAAGATATTGCATTGATATGGAGGTCAACAATATATCCGTGCTTCCTTATCCTTGCGAAAAATATGTAGAACTTCCGAGAAAGAAGCTTACAGACAGACTTACCTCGGAAGAAAAAGAGAAGATGCTTGAGCTCTTTGTGGATGACCTTCAGGGTCTAAAGGACAAGCTCTTTGGGAACAAGGATTCCAAAACACTTCTTGTTCTGTCAGAGCCTTTGTGCGATCTGGAGACCAGAGAACGAATCTTTAAGGATATTATTGACGGATATGGTACTATAGATGGTAAGCGTGCTGTGGTACTTATTAAGCAACATCCTAGAGACTATCTTGATTACAACAAGGCATTTCCCGATGCAATCGTTCTTGACGGGTCGTTCCCGATGGAGATGCTCAATTTTATCGAGGGGCTCTATTTCGACAGACTTGTGTCGGTATATACGGTTGTTGATTCGATCAGATTTGTAAAAGAAAAGCATTATCTCGGAGATGATTTCATGGATAAATATGAGGCTCCCGAGATCCACAGACAGAATGAAGCAATAACTGATTAAACCGGAAGGGTAAATTTGTTTTTATGCGTAATATATTTAAGAAAGTAATGCGCTTGCTTGATGCAAGACAAAAAAGACAGATGCTGGGCATGATTTTTCTGATGCTCATAGGAGGCTTACTTGAGTCTCTCGGAATCGCTCTTATTGTGCCTATCATGAAGACGATATCGAATCCCGGGAAGATAGAAGAGAGCAAAAAGCTTTCCTACATCTGCAAGTTGCTCAATATCAGCAGCTCCGATGTTATTAAGCTTGCCGGGGCATTGATGGTCGCGCTCATATTGGTTTTTATCATAAAGAATATCTTTTTGTATTTCATGAATGTGGTTCAGCTTAGGTTTGTTTACACCAATCAGTTTGCCACATCAAGAAGAATGATGATCAACTTTATGCAGCGTCCGTACGAATATTATCTTAACGCTGACACCAGTGTTATTCAGCGAAGCATTACTTCTGATGTTAACAATATGTACGGTCTTATCCTTAGCTCTTTACAGCTTATCAGCGAGATCATCGTATTTATATGTATTGTTGTATATCTTCTTAGTCAAGAAGCTAAGATGACTATTTCAATTGCTGCGATCCTTTTGATAGTTCTTTTGCTCATAAAGTATAAGATCAAGCCCATTATGGTCAAGGCCGGACAGGAGAATCAGGACTATTATAGCGGACTTTATAAGTGGATCGACGAGTCCGTAACGGGAATCAAAGAGATTAAGATTGCCAATAAAGAGAATTATTTTATCAACGGATATGCCGATTGTGGAGCCGGCTATGTAAAAGCGGTTCAGAAGTACAATCTTTATAATTCTACACCGAGACTTTTGATAGAGTCTGTGGCTATTACAGGAATGATCGGATATGTGCTTGTTGCTATGGCTACGGGAACACCGCTTGAGGACCTGGTTGCTCCGATTACTGTACTGGCTGCTGCTGCAGCAAGACTCATTCCCAGTGCCAACAGGATCAACAATTACCTCACAAGTATCGCTTACTTTGAGCCTTTCCTTATGAACGTAAGCGATAATCTTCAGGAGGAGATCCACGACGGCTCAATATCATATAACAGCGAAGACTACAGAAAGAAGATTGAAGTAAAGAAGCTTCCGGTTAATAAGAGCATTCTTTTAAAGGATATTACTTACAAGTACCCCAATTCAGATAAATACGTTCTTGAGCATGCGGACATGGAAGTACCTGTCGGTAAGTCTGTAGGTATCGTGGGAACTTCCGGCGCCGGAAAGACCACCATTGTAGACGTTATGCTGGGACTTCTTCAGACAGAGAGCGGTCATATCTATGCGGACGGCGTGGATGTAATGACCGATTATCCCGGATGGCTCAAGAATATAGGCTATATTCCTCAGACTATCTTTATGCTTGATTCAACCATCAGGAAGAATGTGGCATTCGGATATGCAGACGAGGATATTGATGATGAGAAAGTATGGCAGGCCCTCAAGGAGGCATCTCTTGATGAGTATGTGAGATCTCTTCCCGAAGGACTTGATACCGGAATAGGAGAGAGAGGTATTCGTCTCTCCGGAGGACAGAGACAGAGGATCGGTATTGCGAGAGCTCTTTTTGAAGATCCCGAGGTTCTTGTCCTTGATGAAGCAACTTCAGCACTCGATAATGACACTGAGGCAGCTATCATGGATTCAATAAACAAGCTGCATGGAAGAAAAACACTTGTTATCATTGCGCACAGACTTCAGACCATCGAGAAGTGTGACATGGTTTACAGCATAAAGGACGGAAAAGCTGTAGTAGACAGATAAAACGGAGGCTATAATGAGCAGCCAGGGTATGACACAGAAAAGAAATGCGAATATCGAACTTTTAAGGATCGTAGCTATGCTGATGATCCTTACTCTTCATTTTAATTTTCAATCGAAGGCTCTGCTTGAACTTGGAGAGCCTGCTTCGGGTGTCGGTATTTTTGCTACAATTCTCGAGGCTATCGCTATCACGGGAGTTAATGTCTACGTGCTCATAAGCGGGTATTTTCTGTCTGCATCAACGGTTAAATTCAGCAAAATGCTGCAGCTTATCCTTCAGGTATATTTCTATACGATCCTTGTTTCCGCGGCGATGATGTTTGTCGGCGCGTATACTGTCAGACCCGAAGATAAGCTTGATAGGACTCTTAAATATTTCTTCCCCATATCTGCGGAACATTACTGGTTTGTGACTGCGTATGTGATCATGTATGTGCTTGCGCCTGTTATGAACGCGGCAGTCAATACTCTTAAGAGAAAGCAGCTCAAGGCAGTCATTATAGGGCTTTTGACTTGGTTTTGCTTTATAAAGAGCATTGTTCCCGTTATGTTCGGAACAGATAAGATGGGATATGATTTTGGCTGGTTTATATGTCTTTATCTGATCGCTGCCTATATCAGGAAATATAATATCGTTCTTTTCCATGATGCCAAGAGGAGCGCTATCGTTTTTGTAGTATCGGCGTTTGTTATTGCGGCTTTCAGCCTTATTTTCCATAAGATCAATCTGGAGACCGGAAGATTTCGGTATTATGCAGGCGTTCCGAATCATTATAATTTCATATTTACGCTGACCGGAGCACTTGGCCTGTTTTCTGTATTTAGATTTATGAGGTTAAAAGAGAATTGGTTCGCCGAAGTTGTCAGGATAATCGCACCTTATACACTTGGCGTATACCTTCTTCATATGCACTTTGAGATCGCGGACAGATGGGTTGAATGGATCGAGAATATCATCGGGGAGACTCCTCTTGATAACATTCCGATGTATTTCATTCATCTTGTTGTTTCGATCTTGATAGTATTCTTTGCCGGAATATTTGTTGATTGGGTCAGAAAATACGTCTTTAACTTTATTGGAAGAATATGCGAAAACACTAAGCTTTTCAAACTGATCAAACGTATTGACGAGGATTTATGCTAAATAATATCAGAAGTTATTTTATGAAACTAAAGGGATTTCAACGCCCGCTGGAGAGATATTTCTTTCCCGTGGTCTTGTTGTTATATCCCTTTTTTGGTATTACAGCCGGCCTTGATATTGCCGACACGACATACAATCTCGGAAATTTTCAGTATATGAGCAACGTAGATCCGATGTGGCTTTTTTCTACTTACCTTTCCAACCTTATCGGAAACGTGATAATGAAGCTTCCGGGAGCGGGCACGATGATAGGCTTTGCAGTTTATTGCACATTTTTTATTAGTGCGATGGCACTCGTTGCATACTACGTACTTCAGAACTGGCTCCCCGGTTGGATGATCTTTATCGGTGAGTTTATCGCAGAAAGCCTTTGCTGGGCTCCGAGAGTTATCTTGTACCAGTACATACCGTACTTTTTGCTGACGATCGGATCGGTTTTGCTTATCCTTGGTATCTTCTCCTGGAAGAAGCAGAATATACTTCTCTTTGCGGCGGGAGTATGCCTTGGACTAAACGTACTTGCACGTTTTCCTGCTATTGTAGATTGCATGCTCATCCTGGTTTTGTGGTTCTATTCGTTTATCAACAAGGATAAGTTTATAGAGGCAGCAAGAAAGACGGGTGTTTGCATCGCGGGATATGTAGCGGGACTTGGTCTTCCACTCATTATAATTTCGATAAGATATGGATTTAATGCTTATCCCGAAGCAATAACAAAGCTTCTGTCAATGACTGAGGGCGCTTCCGATTATTCATCAGGAGGAATGCTTGAGCTCATCATTGAAGCATATTTACATACTTTCAAGAATATGATCATAATGATCCCTTGTTTAGCCGCCGGAATCATCATGTTCCTTATGGCAAAGGGAAGATTTGTACTTCTTAAAAAACTTGCGTTTATAGCAGGGCTTCTGGTTCTTGCAAGATATTATTACGGACAGGGTGTACTCACAGCCAATTATTATTACTATGATTGTATGTTCCAGGTTGCAATGATGTTTTTGATAATATCGGCAGTATTATGCATCATAGGAGCACATGGGATCCTTAACGGAACAGTGGAAGAGAGAACTTTGTCAGCCATGGCACTCGTTCAGATCCTTATTCTTCCGCTCGGAAGCAACAATCGTACGATGCCGGTCCTGAACTGTCTGTTTCTGATAGCTCCGATAAATCTGTGGCTTATGAGAAGGCTTATGCAAAGACTTGGCGATGGAGAATGGAACTTTGCCTGGCAGGCAATGATAACAGGAGTTATTGTTGCGACGCTGATCCAGGGCGCTCTTTTCCATTTCAACTTCTCATTTGTTGACGGAATGGACGGAACACCTCGTGATACAAAGGTGACAGATATCCCGAAGGCGAAGGGGCTTGTGACAACCGCAGATAATTACAGTGAGTTAAAAGAGCTTAAGGCAAGCCTTGAAGATAACGATCTTATGGACAGAAAAGTGCTGACCTTCGGAGAGATTCCGGGGATTCCATATATTTTTGATATTGAACCAGCGATTAATACGACCTGGCCGGACCTTGACAGCTATTCTGTAGGTAGCTTTGACGAAGCTCTGAGTTCTCTTGATGCCTCGAAAGAAGCAGCACCGACAATAATGATCGGTTATAAAGAGAACGACGGATATGCCAATTTTTCTGTCAAATATGATAAGCTGATGGACTATATTGGCAAACACGATTATAATAAAATCTTCGAGAGTGATAGATTTACGGTTTACGCCGCGAATGATAAGTTAGACGGCGAGTAAAGCGCGTGTAAAAATATTTAGGCAAGAAAGAGGAAAATGTTATGAATAAATTGTTGGCACAGATTGCCAAATTTGGCGTAGTCGGAGTTATCTGTTTTATTATCGATTATGTTATCTATAGAATTTTTAATGCCGGATTTGAAGTGGCGGGATTCGATAAGATCTTCGAGCAGTATTATCTGATTTCCGGATTTATAGCTTTTACAGTTTCAGTGGTTGCCAATTATATCCTTAGCTTCAAGTTCGTATTTGAGAGAAAAGAGGATATCAGCAGGAAGAAAGAGTTCATAATCTTCGTTATCCTTAGTGCGATCGGACTTGGGATCAATGAGCTTTGCCTTTATGTGGGATTTGACCTCATCTATAAGAACTGGTCATGGCTAAATAGCATTATGAGCGTTTCTTTTGCAAAAGATGTATTCTTCAAATTTGGGGCAACAGGCGTTGTAATGGTTTATAATTTCATCACAAGAAAGATTTTCCTTGAGAAGAAGGATTGAAAAGCAACTTAGATTAGATAGTAGATAATAAAAGAAGGTCATAGCTTATGAGAATTAACTTCAATGTACCACCCTATACGGGAAAAGAATTCGATTATATAAAAGAGTGTGTGGAAGCTCAGAAGATCTGCGGAGACGGTAAGTACACAGATCTTGACAATGAGTGGATCGAGAAAAAGACAGGCGTTTCAAAGGCGCTTCTTACAACATCCTGCACACATGCGACCGAGATGGCAGCGATACTTGCAGGCATCAAGGAAGGTGATGAGGTTATCATGCCTTCATATACCTTCGTTTCTACAGCCAATGCCTTTGTACTAAGAGGAGCCAAGGTCGTTTTCGTAGATATCAGACCCGACACTATGAATATTGATGAGAATCTCATCGAGCAGGCGATCACACCCAAGACCAGAGCGATCGTGCCTGTTCACTATGCTGGTGTAGGCTGCGAGATGGATACGATCATGGATATTGCGAAGAGACATGATCTTCTTGTCATCGAAGATGCCGCGCAGGGCGTTATGTCAACTTACAAGGGTAAGGCGCTTGGTGCTATCGGTGATTTCGGTAACTACAGCTTCCATGAGACCAAGAACTACAGTATGGGTGAGGGCGGAGCACTCCTTATAAGAGACGAGAAGTATGTTGATGACGCCATCATCATTAGAGAGAAGGGAACCAATCGTACCCTTTATAAGCTTGGAAAGGTTGATAAGTACAGCTGGATAATGCCCGGTTCTTCATTCCTTCCAAGTGATATGAACGCAGCATATCTCTACGCTCAGCTTCAGATGGCGGATGAGATCAATGACGACAGATTAAAGAGTTGGAATGCATATTACGAGGCGCTCACTCCTCTTGCAGAAAAAGGACTTATTGAGCTTCCTTACGTACCAAAAGAGTGCGTTCACAATGCTCACATGTTCTATATCAAGTGTAAAGATCTTGAGGAAAGAGAAGGACTTATCAAGTACCTTAAAGCAAACGATATCCTTCCCGCTTCTCACTACGTTCCTCTTCATTCTTCCAAGGCCGGAGTCATCTACAGTGAATTCCGCGGAGAGGACAGATATACAACCAAGGAGAGCGAGAGACTTCTTCGCCTTCCCATGTACTACAAGCTTACAGACAGTGACCGTGAAGAGGTTATTACAAGAGTAAAAGAATACTACAAGTTCAGCTGAGAAATCAGGGTGTTCCAAGCCGTGTGGCGTGAACAACTTCCCCTACGGAGTCATGTATGAAAAAAACTAGTAAAATATCCAACTTCATAATCTCTTTGGTTTTGGTGCTGGTAGCGGTTATTTTCATGGGCTTTATAGGGGATTGCTGGTTTGAAGCCAATGATGACGTCCTTATAAAGGACCTTCTTTCGGGAGCGTATACAGGAACCCCCGAAGCATATAATATACAGATGCTGTATCCGATAAGCTTTTTCTTCTCGATAATTTACAGAGTTGTAAGAAGCCTTGACTGGTATGGCATTTTTTTGTGCGGCGGACAGTATCTGTGCATGTTTTTGGTAGCCTATACGGCGCTCAAGGCATGCAAAAAACTAGGAAATAAGATCACGACAGCGCTCTTTTTGCTGCTTTTTGCGATAGGAACAGTCGGCTCACACTTTTTATTCATTCACTACACCTTTACTTGCGGCTTCATATCGGGAACGGCAGCCTTTTTGATCCTTATGCATGAAAAAGATAAGGACAAGAACTTTGAGATGGCGCTTATCCTGATCTTTATCGCATTTCTCTTAAGGTCTGAGATGCTTCTTTTGACACTTCCCATGGTATGTGTGGCCATATTTATCAGATGGCTTTTGAAGCTATCAAAAGAAGAGTTTATGGACTGTCTTAAGCTCTTTGGCGCGATAGTAACAGCACTGGTAATAGGCTTTGTGATACACCAGGTCGCATTTTCAAGACCCGAGTGGAAAAAGTACAATGACTTTTTCGAGGCAAGAACTCAGCTCTACGACTATCAGTACATCCCCGAATATGATGAAAACAAGGAATTCTATGACGGGCTGGGCCTTGATAAAAGCGAATATATGCTTTTGGAAAATTACAATTTCGGCCTTGATGATAAGATAGATACGGATGTTTTGAACGAAGTAGCAAGATACGCCAAGGAGCGAAGATCGGACGAGCAGCCTTTGGCGACGCACTTAAAGCAGTCTTTTTCAGAGTATATATACGAACTTCACAATTTTTCAGAGCAAAAGAACTATCTGGAGCCCGGATCGTATTTCCCGTGGAATGTCTTAGTCGTAGTTCTTTACATTGGTGTGCTGCTTTCTTACATTCTTCCGAGGCAGGACAGCAGTAACAAGGATACATTAAGGGCTGTCGGATCACTCGCGCTTTTGTTTGCGTGCAGAACGACACTTTGGATATACATGATAATGGGCAGAAGGATCCCCATCAGGATCTCACATCCGCTGTTTTTCATCGAGATCATGATCTTGTTTGCGATATTATTAAAACGCGCAGAAAAGAGCAGCTATTGCCCGTATAAGATAGTTCTTTTGGCTGCGGTATTGTGCGGCTTGGCTGTTCCGAATCAGAAGGCCGTGATAAACACGGAGCAGCATTCTAGAGAGCTTATGAGAGCGCACTATGACGCTTTGGATGATTATTTTGATGCCAATAAAGACAACTTCTACTTTGTTGATACCTATACGTCCGTTTCATGCGGAGAAGAGAAAGCGGAAGGTGAAGCGCTGTTTTCGGAAAAACTCTTTGACAGAGTCGATAATTCTTTTGCAAACCACGATCTTATGGGCGGCTGGGGCATAAACAGTCCCCTTACCGAAAAGAAGCTTGCAAAGGCGGGATTTACCGATATGCAGTCAGCTCTTTTGACAGATAAGGCCTTTGTCGTTCAGAATAAGTCTGAGAGCACCGATTGGATAAAAGACTATTATGAATATAAAGGCATCAGTGTTAACATTGAACAAAAGGACATTGTGGCCGATGCCTTTGCGATATATGCGGTCAGAGAAAAATGAGACCTGCTGAGTTATACGGAGATTGATATGGGAAAAGAGACACAGGGCTTTGATGTCTGTGGGAAAAAGGTATCTCTTAGGAAGATCACCTTGGATGACACAGAGCTCATTGTAAAGTGGAGAAACAACGAAAGAGTGCGAAACAATTTCGTTTATAAGGTTGTATTTACGCCCGAGATACATGAGAACTGGTTTAAGACCAAGATCATGACAGGAAAGGTCGAGCAATTCATCATCTGCGAGAATGATAATGACTACAGACCTGTAGGAAGCGTGTATTTCAGAGATATCGACAAAGAAGAGGGAACCGCCGAGTATGGGATATTCATCGGCGAGGACGACGCTGTCGGAAGAGGCTACGGTAGTGAGACCGTTCTTCTTGCTCTTTCATATGCCAAAGAGAAGATAGGGCTTAAAAGAGTGTATCTCAAGGCATTTGCCTATAACGAGATAGCCATAAGGAGCTATTCAAAGGCAGGTTTCGTAAAGACCAAGGATCTTTTGCAGGTAGAGTGCAGTGATGGGCAAAAAAGTGATATGATACTTATGGAAAAGCTCTTATAAGTGAAAGGTTTTTGATAAATATGCAGAAAACATCAGTAAGCTTTGTGATTCCATGCTACAGATCCGAGAACACTCTCGGCGGTGTCGTGGATGAGATAATAGAGACAATGAAGGATTCCGACGAGTATATCTATGAGATCGTGCTTGTTAATGATGGATCACCCGACAATACGTGGGGCAAGATCAGCGAGATCGCGGACAAGCATGCAGATATCGTTATGGGGATCAATTTTGCCAAGAACTTCGGCCAGCACGCTGCGCTTATGGCGGGACTTAATGCTGCGCAGGGCGATTATGTCGTATGCCTTGACGATGACGGCCAGACTCCGGCAAACGAAGTGTACAAGCTTCTGAATGCGCTCAGAGACGGCGCAGATGCCGTATATGCAAGATATGCGCACAAGCAGCACAACGGCTTCAGGAATTTCGGAACAGCTATGAACGAGTGGATGGCGCATGTCATGCTCGGAAAACCCAAGGATCTCTTCGTTTCCAGCTATTTTGCGGTAAAGAGATTCGTTGTTGATGAAATGATCAAGTACGAAAGCTCATATCCGTATGTGATAGGTCTCGTGCTCAGAACTACAAGCAATGTGGTAAATGTTGACGTCAATCACAGAAAAAGAGAAGTCGGAGAAAGCGGATATACTTTCTCTAAGCTCATGAAGCTTTGGATCAACGGATTTACCGCTTTTAGTATCAAACCACTTAGAATTGCCACTTTGGCGGGCGGTATCTTATCGGTTTTAGGTTTTTTATTTGGTATTTACACCGTTGTACTTAAGTTTGTTTATCCGAATGCATCACAGTTTAAGGGTTATTATGCACTTATGTCCGTCTTGGTATGTATTGGCGGCATGATACTTCTAATGCTGGGAATGGTGGGAGAGTATGTGGGAAGGCTCTATATCTCACAAAACAAGAATCCTCAGTATGTGATTCGAGAGACGACTAAAGATGACAAAGAGTAATTTGGGGTTAGTAACAGAAAACAATAATACAAAGAAAAACGTAGTAGCCTGGCTTTTGTCAGGCTTATTTGGCGTTTTAACGGGCGCTTTTTTATTCATCGGCTACAGTCTTGAGAAGTTCGATTCCGTAAAATTAGACGGCCATATGCTTATGATCATGTTCTTTATCATGGTGGTCCTTACCATCGATACCAGATATGTCTGGAAGAGCTACGAGATGTCTTTTTACGGACGAAAGCTCTTTGGCTTCATCGATCTTAATGCGCAACCAAAGCCTATAGAGGAAAAGGGCTTTTTCAAAAGAACCTTCTTGACTCTTATCGTTCTCAATCTGCCCGTTCTTCTTGCGGAGTTCCCCGGATTTTTCGTATACGACGCGCAGGATGAATTAAACGAAGTCCTGACAAGGAGCTTCACGACGCACCATCCGCTCTTACATGTGCTTTTGCTCGGAGGTACAATCGCCCTTGTTCACAAGCTCACAGGTTCATGGAACATCGCGATCTTCACATATATCGTAATTCAGATGCTCGTGATCACTCTGATCATGACCTACGTGCTTGATTACCTGAGAAAAAGAGGGATCGGCAAGAATTCAGTTATCCTTTGGACACTATACTACGGCGTTTTCCCGACTATAGTCATGTATACGCTATGCTCAAGTAAAGATGGCCTTTTTTCGGCATTTTTGCTTCTGATGACAGTTCTTTTGACAGAGCTTGTGCGTGATACGGATGGGTTTATGTCAGACAAAAAGAAACAGGTGTTATTATTGATATCTGCTGTACTCATGCCGCTTATGAGACACAACGGATTCTATGCATATCTTGTTTTTGTTCCGTTTGCACTTATTTATTTCAGGAAAAAGATATCTCGTAACCTTGTTGGATTGCTGATGATCCCGGTAGTGATATATCTCATCGTAAACGCAGCACTCTCTGCAGCTTTTACCGCGGGATATAAAGATAATCAGGAGATGCTGACCGTTCCGATCATGCAGATGGCGCGCGTCTATAAATACAGCAAAGAGGAGATGACGGAAGAAGAAAAGGCTATCATTACCGCCTATATTCCGGAAAAGAATCTCGATAAATACACGCCCAGAGTGTCTGATCTAGTAAAAGTCGGCTTTAACAACGCACTCTATGAGCAGGATAAAAAGAACTTTTGGAAGCTTTGGACAGCTCTTTTTAAAAAGCATCCTATGACCTACGTAAACGCATGGTTCCTGACTTCGTACGGATACTGGTATCCGCCTGCAAACATTAACGTCTACAAGGGAAATACGGTTTATACATTTACATATGACGAGAGCTCGTACTTCGGATACGAGGTTGAGCTTCCGGGAGAGAGGATAAGCCTCATTCCGCCTATAGATAAGTTCTACAGATATATATCCATAGGCAGCTTTCACAAGGATGCGCCGGTGATCGCGTATCTGTTTTCGCCGGGACTTCTTGCGCTCATATATCTTTTTGTGTTCCTGTATAGGCTTCACAGGCGCAATTTTACAGGCATTGTGCCATTTTTGCCTATGATACTTACATGGCTTACCGTGCTTCTCGGACCGACCTATCTTGTAAGGTATGTCGTAATACTCTGGCTTGCCCTTCCACTCCTTATGGTTACAGGGGATAAGCGGTTTGATTAAGGCTTTGGTGTATGTTAATATTTAATGATGGATTTTTGCGAAAATAGGCAAATATATCGGAAAGAACAATGGAACTTATGAGAAGTATTATTGATAAAAAAACTGCATTCAGAGCAGTGCTCCTTATAGTTGCGCTCATCGCAGTACTGAGCATATTCCCGTTCAGGATATGGACGAATGTGCTTGAAACCTACGACGGCGGAAACAGGCTTCCTGATGCTCAGATAATTAACTACGATTACAGCATCAACCAGAGGTTTGTGGCGCAATATGACAGGCTCAGTTCTGTAGATGTGTATGTCGATTCTCTTGAAAAGGGACATTACATGTATGTCTCGCTAAGAGATAACTATGAAACAAGCTATTTCAATACATTTGTTGATATAACTGATGCAAAGCTCCCCGGATACGTTCATGTTCCGATTGAATATGATGTGAAGGTCGGAAAGGAATACGGCTTATATATCATGAACTGTCGTTCCAAGTATAATATTGGATTTACGGATGTTCCTGATAACTCACAGTATGTAGGAAGTGTGTTCCTCAATGAAACAAGTGAACTGCCCGGTATGCATCTTGATGCAAAGTATAATTACAGACTTCCGATTTCCAAGAAGCTGTCTCTCATAATTATAGCGGCAATTCTTGCTTTTACTGCGCTTATTTATGCTTTGATCGGCATTTATTACAATAAATTCGAGGAAAAGAACTCTCTTTTGACCGTCGGAAAGGTGGTAAAATTTACAGCCAATCCCGTTGCGGCAGTGTTCTTCCTTACACTTATGATCATGGTATTCCCGCTTAAGATCTTTGATCTTAGGGTGGCTGATATCATCTTTTACGAGATAGGCCTTATCATCAGTGCGGCGCTCGTATTTTATGCGATCAACCACAAGGCTGTTAAGCTCCCGAACGGAATATCCTTCTTTGAAGGGATCGATATCGCGGATAAAGTCAGATACGTTCTTATAATGTTTGCGATGGCGATGGTCATATGGAATGCCAGCAATTACATGAACGATCTTTATACTATTTTCCAGACGATATCGGATCATAGGATAGTGATATGGTTTGCGATCATGATACTACTTACATTCACGACTTCTGAGATCATCAATCTACCGAATCTCATCTGGTTTGTGGTATCGATCGTCGCAGGTATCAGATACTACGGACTTAATGCGCTGGCAGAGACCGAGAAGGAATACGACCTTCACAATCTTGTGCTTAAGTACAACATCATCATCGCTCTGCTTGGCGGTATTGTGATCATCAACGTGATAAAAGTCTTATTTAGATACATCACGGATAAGACAAGCAGAACAGTGAAGCTCTCAGGCTACGGAATTTTAACGATCGTTCTTTTTGCGATGTTGATCATATTCAGAAATGAAAAGTTGTGGGGAATCACTCTGGCTGTCATCTTCGCATGCCTCTACATAAGGCTCACATACTGGAAAGGCAGAGAACACTTTACACGCATAGTTGCCGGCGGACTTATGATGAACTTTGTTATATCGCTCGGCTTTTGCCTGCTCCATAGATACTTTACCGGCTATGTAAGCGGAAGATTCGGATTCCTCTTCCACACAGTGACCGTTAATGCAGAGTATCTGACATTTATGGATGCGGCGGCTACGGTTCTTCTTACTGCCAAGATAATTGCATTTCCTAAGGGACTTGGGGCAAAAGAGCTGTTTAAATCCGCATGGAAAGAAATGATCCTTTTTGGATGGATCTCATCATATGCGATATTTACTGTTTCGCAGACAGCATATCTGTCACTCTTTATGGTCGTACTTGCAGTTCTTATCGTTGTGACAATGCGCCATAAGAAGCAGTTTGTTAGAATACTTGCAACAATGATATCGGCTGTTATTATTTGTTTCCCTGCTGTGTTCACGCTTCAGAGAATCATTCCGGCTATCGTTGCAAGACCCGTTTTCTATGAGATAGACGACGCCGATCAGTTTGTAAGAGGCGGAGCGGCATGGGGCAACAGCAATTTCATGTGCGTTGAGAGATTTATAAATCTATTTGAGAGTGAAGTCCTCAGCATGGATGTCGGAGAATATGATTATCCAAACGATACGCTTAACTACGACTTTGAGCGTGGCGATTATTATTACGATTTATACGGCAATCCCAATGACGAAGATGAGGAAGAGGATGAGAGCGTAGGTAAAGCTCTTTTCCCTGAGGAGAATCTTCTGGCGGCTGCAGGCTTTACACAGGCAGAGGTTAGGATGCTCTTGGATCTTAGCCCGGGCTATGTTGATCTTGATAATCCGTGGGATATACGTACCAACGGAAGGATAACGATATTCAAGATCTATGCAAAAGAGATGAATATGACTGGACACTCGGTTCAGCCGACTTTCCCTGACGGAGTGCCTATTGCGCATGCCCACAATACATATCTGCAAGTGGCGTATGACCACGGTATCATCACAGGTATTTTGTTCTTTATATTTATTGTCGCAGGACTTGTGGTGGGAGCTCTTTATTACAAGAAGAATGAGGAAAAAGAACCTCTTTCACTCCTTGCTTTTGCGATCATTATGGGTGTAGCGGTCGCAAGTCTCAGTGAGTGGGTGTTCGAGCTTGGAAATCCCATGACACAGGCTTTAATGCTATCGATAGCACCTTTATTATTCAAAAATATAAGCAGAGAATAAGATTATGAACGATAAGAAAAAAGAACCGTTTAATTTTCAAAAACTGTATAGGCGCACAGGACTTATAATCTATGACATCCTTAGTGTCATCATAGCCAATTATCTTGCGCTCATCATAAGGCATGATTTTAAGATCTCGAATATTCCCGAGCATTTCTTGATGCCCGCGACGGAATTTTTGCCTATAAACATAGTGCTTACAATAGCTATTTTCTTTATATTCAAACTCTATGACAGCTTGTGGGCATATGCGGGAGAGAGAGAACTTCAGAATCTCGTTATGGCTTGTGTGCTTTCGTCCGTTCTGTATGCTATAGGGCTTCAGTTCTTTAGGTATCCGGGCGAGCAGGCGGTTCCTCTTACCTGTTATTTCTTGTACCCGTTCCTGCTAATAGCCTTTATCTTTACGAGCAGATTCTCGTACAGATTCTTCCGTAGCCAAAAGCACAGGGCGGAGAACAGGAACAACAGCCAGGCGGTAATGATAATCGGTGCCGGCGAGGCTGCCAATATCATCATTAAAGAGATAATCACAAGCAATTACTCAACGATGTCTATCAAGTGCATCATAGATGACGATCCCAATAAGTGGGGTAAGTACATCCAGGGCATCAGAGTTGTCGGCGGTAGAGACAGGATTGTCGAGTGCGCTGATCTCTACGACATAGACCAGATCATTGTTGCGATTCCTTCCGCATCAAGAAAGGAATTCAAGAAGATCCTCGATATCTGTAAGAACACGAACTGTAAGCTCCGTGCACTTCCCGGAATGTATCAGCTCGTTAACGGCGAGGTCAACGTATCAAGACTTCGTGACGTTGAGGTAGAAGACCTTCTCGGAAGAGATCCTATCGCGGTAGACCTTGATTCCATCGCAGGCTATGTGAGCGGAAAGACAGTTATGGTAACCGGAGGCGGTGGATCTATCGGCTCCGAGCTCTGCAGACAGATCGCAGGACATAAGCCCAAGAGACTAATCATTGTGGATATCTATGAGAATAATGCATACGATATCCAGCAGGAACTTAAGACCAAATATCCCGAGCTTGATCTTGTAGTGCTCATCGCATCAGTAAGAAACACGCTCAGGATCAACAATATATTTGAGAAATATAAGCCCAACATCGTATATCATGCAGCTGCGCACAAGCATGTACCTCTCATGGAGGACAGCCCTAACGAAGCTATCAAGAACAACGTCTTCGGAACATGGAAGACAGCTATGGCAGCAGCGATGAACGGCGCAGAGAAGTTTGTTATGATCTCTACGGATAAGGCCGTTAATCCCACCAATGTAATGGGAGCCAGCAAAAGAATCTGTGAGATGATCGTACAGACCTTCAATAAGCATTACGACACAGAATTTGTAGCGGTTAGATTCGGTAACGTCCTTGGATCGAACGGATCCGTTATCCCGCTTTTCAAGAAGCAGATACAGGCAGGAGGCCCTGTTACAGTTACAGACCCTAATATCATACGTTATTTTATGACTATATCCGAGGCGGTTTCTCTCGTGCTTCAGGCAGGTGCTTTTGCCAAGGGAGGAGAGATATTTGTCCTTGATATGGGTGAGCCCGTCAAGATCCTTGATCTTGCGGAGAACCTTATCAAACTCTCAGGCCTCAAGGTCGGAGAGGATATCAGGATCGAGTTTACCGGCCTTCGTCCCGGTGAGAAGCTCTACGAAGAGATGCTTATGGATGAAGAGGGACTTCAGGATACATCCAACAGGATGATCCACATCGGTAAGCCCATTGAACTCGATGAGATGAAGTTCTTTGCGGAGCTTGAAAAGCTCAACGTGGCATCAAGAGAAGAGTCCTCCGAGACAAGATCCATTGTCAAAGAGATCGTTACAACGTATCATCCGACCGACAATAAGGAAGACAGGACCAAGGAGCACATGGAAGCTCTTAAGAGGGCAGCAGAGAAGATAAACGAGGATTAAAGATATGGAACTTAAACCTTTTGAGAAAAAAATATATCTTTCATCACCCACAATGCATGGCGATGAGCTCAAATACATGCAGGAGGCCTATGAGACCAACTGGATGTCCACTGTCGGCGCCAATCTGAACGAGATAGAGAAAAATGTCTGCGAAAAGATCGGATGCACCGATGCGGTTGCTCTGTCATCAGGAACAGCAGCGCTTCATCTTGCTATAAAGCTTGCGGGCGAAAGACTCTACGGACAGCCCAAGGTTGGACACGGAGTTCTTGAAGGTAAAAAAGTATTCTGCTCAGATATGACATTTGATGCTACGGTCAATCCCGTTGCGTACGAAGGCGGAGAGGCAGTTTATATCGACACTGAGGCTGATACTTGGAATATGTGTCCCAAGGCTCTTGCCAAGGCATTTGAGATATATCCCGATGTAAAGCTTGTAGTTGTGGCACACCTCTACGGTACTCCCGGCAAAGTCGACGAGATCAAGAAGGTCTGCGATGAGCACGGCGCTCTTATAGTTGAGGATGCGGCAGAATCATTCGGTGCAACCTATAAGGGAAAACAGACAGGACTATTCGGAGATTACAGCATAATCTCTTTTAACGGAAATAAGATAATAACAGGCTCCGCAGGCGGAATGTTCCTTGCTCATTCCAAAGAGGACGCCGATAAGGTAAGAAAGTGGTCGACACAGGCCAGAGAGGATGCGCCTTGGTACCAGCACGAAGAACTCGGCTACAACTACCGCACGAGTAACGTCATCGCAGGTGTTGTAAGAGGACAGCTCCCTCATCTTGAGGAGCATATCGCTCAGAAGAAGGCTATTTACGAAAGATACAAGGAAGGCTTCAAAGATCTTCCTGTGAAGATGAATCCATATGATGAAAAGAGCTCAGAGCCCAATTTCTGGCTCTCATGCCTTATCATCGATAAAGATGCAATGTGTAAGCAGGTTCGCGGCGAGCAGGATGTTCTCTACATCAGTGAGCCCGGAAAGACCTGCCCCACAGAGATCCTTGATGCTATAGCGGCACTCAACGCAGAGGGACGCCCAATTTGGAAGCCTATGCACATGCAGCCGATCTACAGAATGAATGCATTTGTAACGGTTCACGGAAGCGGACGAGCAAGAAGTAACGCCTATATCAAGGAGACCGGCATGGTCGATATCGGCGCGGACATCTTTGAAAGAGGCCTTTGCCTTCCAAGTGACAACAAGATGACACCCGAGCAGCAGGATGTGATTATCGAAGCAGTTAAAAAGTGCTTTGAATAATAAAAAATACACAGGACAAAGGAGAGAGTAACATGTTTATAGTATGGGGTACTGACACCAAAAGGAAGGATTATTCGTCGATCGGACCGGTAATATGTCCAAACTGCGGAAGCTACGGAAGATACAATGTCTTTAAGACGTACAGAGTTTTGACCTTCTTTTTCTTTATTCCCACATTCAGATGGGGAACACAGTTTTTTGCAGAGTCAACTTGCTGCGGAGCGCTGTATGCACTTGATAAGGAGATCGGAAAGACTATAGCAAGCGGATCACCCGTTGAGATCAAACCTGAGCATCTGACTCTTATAAGAGGTGGTGCTGTTCAGCAGGCACAGCCTGTACAGCAGGTTGAAACCAAGACCTGCGGTAATTGTGGCGCACAGATGAGCACAGACAGCCTTTTCTGCTCAAACTGCGGAACTAAATTTGAATCATAACGATCGGTCATAGATCAAGAGAAAAGAGCAATCGGCTTAATGTCGGTTGCTCTTTAAATATAAAAAGGAGAAAAGTATGAAAAAAGCGACATTGATAGTTTTGGCGATATGTCTTTTGACATGTGTGCTATTTGGATGCGGATCAAAGACGTTCACGGGAAAAGAGCTGACTATGGAGGTTAATGATTGGGGCGATACGATAGATTCGGGACGTGAATACACTTTAAGTTATACAGAGCTGAAAGCCGGAGACGAAGTATACAGCGGATACGGAACAATCACGATCAGATCCGTAAATGAAGACAGGATAGTTCTTTCGATCAAGGACGGAAACTACGCTTTGAGTGATGGAATTGTGGTCGACCATGGGGATAAACCGCTAAAAAAGCTTACGGTAAATGACGGCGATACGGTGAAGATAGCTTCCCAGACGATGTCAGCAGGAACGTCGATATATATCACTTTTAAGTGAGAATTTTGCTTTGACGGAAAAAGAGACTGCGGTATAATGTTTTTAGACATATAAAAGGATATAAAAGAATATATAAAGATATAAAGAGATATAAAAGATTTATCGAAGATATAAAGACATATAAAAACTAACGTTGAAACAAAGTGTTAGTATGGAGAACTACTATGCAGAATCCTTTTTCCATTTCCTTTGGAACACTACCAACTCAATATATTTCAAGACTTACACAGACCAATCAGATACTTGATACTTTCCGCGCAGAGAATCCGTCCAGTCACGTATATATGATCACGGGTATCAGAGGCGCCGGCAAGACAGTTATGATGACTGACATATCGGAGAAACTTCGCAAGGACAAGAAATGGATCGTTGTGGAGATAAGCCCCGAGAGGGATATGCTTGAGAATTTGGCGGCTACACTCTATGCCATACCGGAGCTTCACACTCTTTTTCTAAAAGCAAAGCTTGATTTCTCGGCTTTGGGACTTGGGGTGTCTATCGAAAATGCCGCGCCCGTAACAGATGTTGAGGTGGCAGTCAGCAAGATGCTTGAACATATCACGAAAGCAGGCAAAAGACTCCTTGTCACAGTGGATGAAGTTACCAACAATCCCAATGTAAAAGTATTTGCCGCAGCTTTCCAGATTTATTTAAGGCGCAATTTTTCTGTGTTCCTTATCATGACGGGACTGTATGATAATCTCTATAATCTTCAGAATGAGAAGACTCTTACCTTCCTTTACAGGGCACCGAAAATCATACTTGACCCGCTGAATTATACAGCAATAGTCTCACATTATAAGAAAACATTTGGTATTGATAATGCCAAAGCTGAGTACATGGCAAAGCTCACCAAGGGTTACTCATTTGCCTTCCAAGTGCTCGGTTATCTCTTGTGGGAGAACAAGGGCAAAGAGATAGATGATATTCTTCCTGAGTATGATCAGTATCTAGATGAGTATATTTATGATAAAATATGGGCTGAAATGTCAGATACGGACAAGAAAGTTGTGAGCTATCTGGCGATCAGTGAAGAGACCGGAGTCAGCAAGATAAGAGAGCAGCTTGGAATGACGACGCCACAGTTTTCTGTGTACAGAGACAGGCTCAAGAGAAAAGGCGTTATCAGCACGGCGCAGTACGGTTATATTTCACTTCTTTTACCGAGATTTGATGAGTATGTGAGGATGCATTCGGATGTCTAATTCATTTTATTCCAAATACGTCAAAAGATTCTTTGATATCGTGTTATCTCTTTTGATCATTGTAGTTTTTTGCTGGCTTTACGCGATCGTAGCGATCCTGGTCAGGGTCAAGCTTGGAAGTCCGGTGCTTTTTAAGCAGGCGCGCCCCGGCAAGGATGAGAAGATCTTCAACATGTACAAGTTCAGGACCATGACAGACGAAAGAGATGAGAACGGCGAGCTTCTTCCGGATGAGATAAGGCTCACCAAATTCGGAGCATTTCTTAGAAGATCGAGCCTTGATGAGCTACCTGAGTTTTTCAACATCCTAAAGGGAGATATGTCTTTCATAGGACCAAGACCACTTCTTGTAAAGTATCTTCCGTACTACAATGAGAGGGAACGTCTTCGCCACAGCATAAGACCCGGCCTTACCGGATGGGCACAGGCTCACGGCAGGAACGCCATCTCCTGGGAAAAGAAATTTGAATACGATGTCTGGTATGTGGAACACATGTCGTTCATCACAGACATTAGGGTTATAATAGATACCGTAAAGGCAGTACTTCACAGCGAAGGAGTCGCTTTAAACGCATTGGAGGATTTTGATGAATACAGGAAACATCAAACCCACACCGATACACAAACTTGATGATAACGAGCTTTCTTTCCTTTATGCCAAAAGAGAGGACATGATCCCATACTCTTTTGGCGGCAACAAGGCGAGAAAAGCTCTGTTGTTTTTTGAAGAGATAGACAAAATCGGCGCTGACGTTGTCGTAACATACGGAAGCAGCCATTCCAATCACTGCAGAGTTGTAGCCAATATGGCCGCTGAGCGTAACATACCATGCGTTATTATTGGACCCGACGAAGTAAGCGACACGACCTACAACAGCGTTCTTATGAAGCTGTTCGGAGCCAAGATAATCACGGTTCCTGTCGAGAAGGTCCACGACACCATAGAGGCAGAGCTTGAGAAGCTTCGAAGCGAAGGACACAATCCCTACTTCATACAGGGCGGAGGCCACGGCAACATAGGCACAGAGGCTTACGTCAGATGCTACAGAGAGATCAAGGCCTTCGAGCAGGAAGAAAACATACATTTCGACTATATCTTTTTTGCCTCAGGAACAGGAACAACTCATGCGGGCCTGGTATGTGGACAGATCCTTGATAAGGACGAAAGAGAGATTGTTGGGATCAGCATTGCCAGGAAGAACCCAAGAGGCCGAGATGTGGTTGTCGACAGTATCTGCGAGTATCTTGATGAGAAAGCTCCCGGATACGATAAGGCCGAGGTTGAGAAGAAGACCATTTTCCTTGATGATTACACGGGCGATGGCTACGGCAAGGACAGCAGGGATATTGAGGATACTATCAAGGACGCCATGATCCGTTTCGGAATGCCGCTGGATGGCACCTACACAGGCAAGGCTTTTTGTGGAATGATGGACTACGTCAGGAAGAACAACCTACAGGATAAGAAGATTCTTTTTATCCATACGGGCGGAACGCCCCTGTTCTTTGATTTCCTGGGACAGGCCAGATAAATACAAAACCACTAATGGAGAACATGATGAATATATTGGTTTTAAGCGCAGGAACAAGAGATAAAGTTGTCAGATATTTTAAGGAGACATTAAAGGGCAAGGGAAACGTGATCGCGACCGATTGCAGTAACCTCGCGCCCGCGATATACGACGCTGACAAGGCATACATTGTTCCAAGGATCGATGCGCCCGATTACATCGACAGGGTCATCGAGATATGTAAAAAAGAAAAAATAGACGGAGTCTTTTCACTTATAGACCCTGAGCTTTCGCTCATAGCTAAAGAGCGAGCGAGGTTTGAAGAAGTTGGGACCAAGGTCATCGTTTCGGACTACGACCTTTGCGAGATGAGCCTGGATAAGTATGCTATGTATAAGTTCCTTACGGAAAAGGGCATTGCAACAGGCAAGTGCTACATCGATAAGGATAGCTTTTACAAGGCAAAGGCAGCAGGCGAGATCGCTTATCCCGTATTCGTTAAGCCTAGGCTCGGAAGTGCCAGCCTTAATATAAACATGGTAAATACCGACGAGGAGATAAATACGCTCTTTGATATTTACGACGATCTTATGATCCAAGAATATATGAAGGGTCAGGAGTACGGCGCAGATATTTATATCGATATGATCTCAGGAAAGTGCGTTTCGATATTCCTTAAGAAAAAGATCAAGATGAGAGCCGGCGAGACCGACAAATCCGTTTCGGTAAAGGATCCTCAGCTTTTTGATAAGCTTGCGGAATTTGCCGAGGAGAGCGGCTATAGAGGAATGATCGACGCAGATCTGTTCCTCGATAACGGAAAGTGGTATCTGTCCGAGATCAATCCAAGATTCGGCGGAGGTTATCCTCACGCATACGAGTGCGGCGTCAACTTCCCGCAGTATGTAATAAATAACCTTGAGGGAAAAGAAAATGCTCCTTCGATAGGAGATTACAAAGAAGGCATCTACATGATGAAATACAACGATCTGTTGGTGCTTCCGGAGAGTGAGCTTATCTGATATGAAAAAAGCACTTATATTGGCAAATTCATCAAGCGGACTCTACGACTTTAGAAACGAGCTGCTGCTCGGGCTCATGGATGAAGACTTTGAGGTTGTGGTAAGTCTTCCCGATGACCTCAAGAACAAAGAGCTAAACGACGAGGGCTGCAGAACGGTCCACACAGACATAAACAGGCGCGGAGTCAATCCCGTACAGGACCTGGGACTTCTTTTTTCTTATATCAAATTAATAAAAAAAGAAAAGCCGAGCGTGGTCATCACATATACCATAAAGCCCAATATATACGGCGGATTTGCGTGCAGACTCCTTGGAGTTCCGTACGTATCAACAGTCACGGGGCTCGGAACCACATTTGAAAGAGGCGGAGTATTGCTAAAGCTCATAGTGTTCATGTATAAGACGGCACTTAAGAAATGCCGCTGTCTCTTTTTCCAGAACAGTCATAACAAAGATGTATTCGAAAGCCACGGTATAAAGGCCAAGAAGCACGTCGTTGTAAACGGTTCGGGAGTTAATCTTGATAAGCACAAGAACGAAGACTATCCCGGACACGCAGATGACGTTACGAGATTTCTTTATATCGGAAGGATCATGAAGGAAAAGGGAACGGACGAGTATCTCTATGCGGCAAAAGAGCTGCATGAGAAATACGGTGACAGAGTTTCTTTTGCTGGAATCGGTTATTTTGACGACGAGTATGAAGAAAAAGTCAGAGAGGCCGAAAAAGAGGGCTATTTTAAGATGATATCTTATCAGCCCGATATTCACCCTTATATTAAAGAGAGCGATGCGATCGTTCATCCTTCTTATCATGAAGGAATGTCAAACGTCCTTATGGAGGCTTCCGCGACAGGAAGACCCGTTATCGCTTCGGATATAAGCGGATGCAGAGAGATCGTTGATAAAGATAAGTCGGGATTCCTGTTTGCACCTAGGGATAAGGAAGCTCTTTTACATGCTCTGGACAGATTTATGGGTCTTAGTATGGATGAGCGCAAAGCCATGGGAGAAGCGGCTCGCAGCTATGTTGAGCAGAAGTTTGACAGGAGTAGTATAATATTGACGTATATTGAAGAAATAAAAGAGATAATTATTTAAAGATATTATTTTGTGGAGGAATCACAATGGGTTTGTATGAAAAGCTCCTTTCGGGAGAAGAGAAATTATCACTTGTAGGACTTGGATATGTAGGAATGCCTATCGCAGTTGCATATGCCAAGAAGATCAAGGTTGTAGGATATGACTTCAACGCAGCTAAGGTTGATCTTTATAAAAGAGGAATCGACCCCACAAGAGAAGTCGGAGACGATGCGATCAAGGAGACAAGCGTAGAGTTTACCGCTGATCCTGAGAAGCTTAAAGAGTGTAAGTTCCACGTAGTAGCAGTTCCTACACCTGTTAACGACGATCACACACCTGATCTTTCACCTGTAGAGGGAGCAAGCCATACACTTGGTAAGTACCTTACAAAGGGAAGCATCGTAGTTTACGAGTCAACTGTATATCCAGGAGTAACTGAGGATATCTGCGTGCCTATCCTTGAGGCAGAGTCAGGTCTTAAGTGCGGCGTTGATTTCAAGGTCGGATATTCACCCGAGCGTATCAACCCCGGTGACAAGGTACACAGACTTGATACTATCACCAAGATCGTTTCAGGTATGGATGAAGAGACTCTCGAAGAGGTTGCTAAGGTTTACAGCCTTGTTGCCCTTGCAGGAGTTTATAAAGCACAGTCTATCAAGGTTGCTGAGGCAGCTAAAGTTATCGAGAATTCACAGCGTGACATCAATATCGCTTTCATGAACGAGCTTTCAATGATCTTCCACAAGATGGATATCGATACAAAGAGCGTTCTTGAGGCAGCCGGAACAAAGTGGAACTTCCTTAAGTTCTTCCCCGGTCTCGTAGGCGGTCACTGCATCGGTGTTGACCCTTACTACCTCACATACAAGGCTGAGGAGCTTGGATATCACTCACAGATCATTCTTTCAGGACGTAGGATCAACGACGATATGGGTAAATATATCGCAGAGTCTTGCGTAAAGAGCCTTATCTCAGCAGATATCGCTGTTAAGAATGCTAAGGTAGCTATCCTCGGATTTACATTCAAGGAGAACTGCCCTGATACACGTAATACTAAGGTCATCGACATCTATAAAGAGCTCGGAGAGTACGGAATCACTCCCGTTGTTGTCGATCCCGAAGCAGATTCAGATGAAGCTAAAAGACTCTATGGCATCGATTTTGACAGCCTTGATGCCGTTAAGGATATGGATGCGGTCATCGTTGCTGTTGCTCACAAGGAATTCGAGAGCTACAAGCCTGAAGATATCGCTAAGTTCTTCAATCCTTCACACAAGACCAAGGTATTCATGGATCTTAAGGGAATCTATGACATGAACGATTACAAAGCGCCTGAGTTTGACTACTGGAGGCTGTAAAGTAATCACTTAGCGAGGTATTTTCGAGCTTAGTGTACTACTTTGTTCCGGCGAGCGAATGCGAGAGCGGAACTTCCTTATAATTTTGAAAAGAGGCAATTGTAATGAGCTACAAAGAACTTAAATTTGACAAAGACAGCGTTTTCCTCGTAACCGGAGGCGCGGGCTTCATCGGATCAAACATCTGCGAGGCACTTCTTGATATGGGTTACACAGTAAGATGTATGGATAACCTCTCAACAGGGCACATCGAGAACATTCAGCCCTTTATGAGCAATGAGAGATTTACTTTTATACAGGATGACATCAGAGACCTTGATGCCTGCCTTAAGGCAACAGAGGGCGTTACTTACGTTCTCAACGAGGCAGCATGGGGAAGCGTTCCCAGAAGTATCGAGATGCCTCTTTTGTACGAGGAGATCAACATCCGCGGAACACTTAACATGATGGAAGCTTCAAGACAGAACGGCGTTAAGAAGTTCGTTTATGCTTCAAGCTCATCTGTTTACGGTGATTCAACAGTCCTTCCCAAGAAGGAAGGTCAGGAGGGAAATGTCCTTTCTCCCTACGCTCTTACCAAGAAGGTAGATGAAGAGTACGGTAAGCTTTACAAGAAGCTCTACGGACTTGATACATACGGACTTCGTTATTTCAACGTATTCGGAAGAAGACAGGATCCCAACGGTGCATATGCAGCCGTTATCCCTAAGTTCCTTAAGCAGCTTATGAACGGCGAGACACCCACCATCAACGGTGACGGTAAGCAGTCTCGTGACTTTACATACGTAGACAACGTTATTGAGGGTAACCTCAGAGCTTGCCTTGCTTCATCAGAGGCAGCAGGTGAAGCTTACAACATCGGTGCGGGCGGAAGAGAGTTCCTTATCGATGTATATCATCATCTTACAGATGCGCTCGGACTTGACGTTGAGCCTATCTACGGACCTCCCAGAAAGGGTGATATCAGAGATTCAAACGCCGACATCAGCAAGGCAAGAGAGAACCTCGGCTATGATCCTTCATATGATTTCAAGGCAGGAATCAAACTTGCCATTGATTGGTACAAAGAGAATTTATGAAGATAACTGTTCGTTTGGATGACATAACACCTGATATGGATTGGGACAAGTTCCTGAGGTTTAAGGAAGTGCTTGATAAGCACAACGTTAAGCCTCTCATAGGAGTTGTTCCCGATAATAAGGATGAGAAATTAAGCTGCGGCCCTCTTCACGAGGACTTTTGGAGCTATGTAAAAGAACTCCAGGACAGCGGATGGGTTATCGCTATTCACGGCTTTAATCACATCTATACGACCAAAGAGCCCGGTCTTTTCCCTATCGGAGGAAAGTCGGAGTTCGCAGGACAGCCTTATTCCGCTCAGGACGATATGCTCAGAGAGGCAAGAAGGATATTTAAGAGCCACGATATCAGCACCGATATCTTCATGGCGCCTTCTCATTCCTTTGATAAGAAGACTATCAAGTCTCTTAAGAAAAACGGAATATACAAGATAACCGATGGATTCGGAAGAGCGCCTTATTCAAGGTTCGGAATGACCTTCTATCCGATCTCCGTCAAGAAAAGCAGCAGTATCAAGGATAAAAGAGACGGCTTCACAACCTTTGTCTATCATGTAAATACCATGAACGATAAGGATTTTGAGAATTTCGAGAAGCTTTTTGAAAAGGCTGATGTAGTCTCTTTTTCCGAATATATAAACGCAGAGCCGGTGGAACGCGGTTTCTTCGGCAATCTGGCAGAGTTTTTGACAGCCAAGAGCAAATACACGGCAGTGAAGCTAAGAACATTTCTGAGGAAATGATAAAGGATTGAGGGGCGTAAGTATGCGCCCGGTACGGGGGAAGATATATGGTGGAAGATAACTATGGTCAGATAAGAGTCTTACATGTTCTCGGAGGACTTGGAGTAGGCGGCGCTGAGTGCAGGATCATCGATCTATATCGCAATATGGACAGGGATAGGATTCAGTTTGATTTTCTTGTCCATTATTCACCTGAAAAGACAGGGAAAAAGAGTCCGACTTCTGACGAACTTATGAAGGTTCGAGAGCCGGACTATTTTGATTCCAGCGTATATAAGCTGGGAGGAAGGATATTCTGCCTTCCTAAATTTGTTGGAACCAACTACGTTGAGTATAGAGCAGCCATAAAAAGATTCTTTGCTGAGCATAAGGATGAATGGAAGGTGGTACAGGGCCATATGACAAGTACCGCAGCCATCTATCTTCCGATCGCCAAAAAGAACGGAGTTCCAATCTGTGTGGCACATGCAAGAAGCGCAGGTGTCGACAAGGGCGTAAAGGGTATGGCGACAAGATTCTTAAGAACACCTCTTCAAAAAGAGGGTCTCTGCGATTACAATTTCGCCTGCTCGAAAGAGGCCGGATACTCGGTATTCGGACAGACACTGACGGATCAGGGAAGCGTGCGTATCATCCCTAACGCCGTGGATCTTAAGAACTTCGCATATAACGAGGAAGTAAGAAACAACATAAGAGGAGAGCTTGGACTTTCCAATGCCATTGTTATCGGACATGTGGGCAGCTTTAGATATGCCAAGAACCACGAATTTTTATTGCAGGTTTTCGCGCAGCTCTGCAGACTCCTTGATAACGATGACCTCAATGAATACAGCATATTACACGGTTTGAGAGTCAGACTCCTCATGCTCGGAAAAGGCCCTCTCATGGATGAGATGAGAAGGCTCGCCGACAGACTTCACATATACGACAGATGCATTTTTGCGGGAAATAAGAGTAACGCATCCGACTATTATCAGGCTATGGATTATTTCTGTTTCCCTTCAAGATACGAAGGCCTTCCGGGCAGCGTGATAGAAGCGCAGGCGGCCGGACTTCAGTGCCTTGTTTCTGATCAGGTAACTCCCGAGGTCAACGTAACTGAGCTTGTGACCATGTACAGCATAAGCGCAGATCCCAGAGACTGGGCAAAAAAGATACTTGAAGACCTTATGCTTCAAGAGAATGAAAACGAAAACATCTTCCAGGAAGAGATCAAGCTAAATAAGACATATACGCAGATAGCCGGAGAGAGAAAAGAGAGCGTCTTTGAAAATGAGGACACACCGGACTTTGATCTGCTTGATGCCGGAACCGGATTTGATACGATCAACACGGCGCCTACTCATTCCATAAGCCATATCGCTTCCGGATATTCCATAGGAAACAGAAAAGAGTCATCGGAGCATATCCTTAATGAGCTCCGCGCCGCAGGCTTTGATGTAAAGAGCCAGGCCAAGATGATGGCTTATTTCTACGAGAGAGGACATTTTTGATGGATAAAAACAAAAAGAATCTCATGCTCATGGTCCCGATGCTTCACCAAGGCGGATTTGAGCGTGTATGTATCAAGACTGCAAGACTCATGCAGGATTATTACAACGTATACATTCTTATATTCAGTTCGAAAGACATCAACTTCGACATCGAGGGCTTGAATGTCATAGATATCGATGTGCTCTCAAAAAAAGGTATCGTAAATAAAATAATAAATGTTATTAAAAGAGTTAAAAAGACGAGGAAGATCAAGAAAGAGCTCGGAATAGATATTTCCTACAGCTTTGGAAGCTCTGCCAACTACGTCAATGTTTTATCCAAGGGAAAAGAGAAAGTGCTTACGGGACTTCGCTGTCAGACCGACATGGAGAGAGGCGACCAGATAAGACTTTTCTGCAAGAGATCCGATCAGGTACTTTCATGTTCAAAAGAAATAGTGAGGCAGCTCCTTAGGGATTATGACTATAACAGGAGCACCTATATATACAATCCCCTCGATACAGAGGACATCTGTGAGAAGGGAAGTAAGCCCGTTGAAGATTTTCCTTTTAAAGGAGAGGGCCTCAAGGTCATCTCCACAATGGGAAGAAACGACTATATCAAGGGCATCTGGCACCTCGTTAAGGCTTTTTCCATAGTTCACGAGAAGTGTCCGAATGCAAGGCTTGTCGTTGTCGGGGCAGGTAACTGGGATGCGTACAGAGAGCTTGCCAATGAGCTCAATGTTGAAAACGAGGTTGTTTTCACAGGTATCAGAAAGAACCCGTTCCCTTACGTTGCAGCTTCCGATGTTTATGTCTGCAGTTCCAACCACGAGGGCTTTCCCAATGCGGTCCTTGAAGCAATGGCGCTCAAAAGACCTGTTGTTTCGGCAGACTGCAAGACCGGACCAAGAGAGATCCTTTTAAGCTCAGAGGAGTACGAAGATCTTATAGCAAGGATCCCGGGCGGCGAGAGCACCAAGGAAGCCATTGAGGGAGAATTCGGTATCCTCGTTCCCGATATGGGCGAAGAGGTCGACATGAACCCCGAGAACATCACAGACGGAGAGAAGATACTTGCGGACAAAATACTATCTCTTTTGACTGATGAAGAAAAGATGGCTCATTATTCACAAAAATCGGAGGAGAGATCTCTTTTCTACACTCCCGATAAGTACAAAGACAGTATTCATGAGATATTCAAGAGGTATGAGTGATGCATTATAAGGTTGTAGTCTTTGGAGTAAAAGACACTTCGGAAAACATAATAGATTTCATAGAAAAGGAGCTCTGCAAGGTTGACCTTGTCATGACCATTGCGCCCAAGGTTCTTGAGCACAATCAGGTCTCCGGCTTTAAGGGACTTTCTTTTTTGACAGAGAAATACGGAATTCCCGTTTACGAAGCAGAGAGCTATTTCCTTAATGACGACAAGACGGTAGAGTTTATAAAGAACAACACCTTCGATCTCGGAATCGTAATGGGCTGGCAGAGACTTATCCCTCCGCATGTTCTTGATGCGTTTAAGGCCGGAATCTACGGCTTCCACGGAAACAGCGGATACTTGCCCTTCGGAAGAGGCAGATCGCCCCTTAACTGGTCGATGATCCTCGGAGACACCAGATTTAACCTCAATCTCTTTAGATACGACGAGAAGGCCGACAGCCCCAACGTCTTTGCTACAGAGATGTTCCAGATAAACGAGCACGACGATATCAGGACGGCGCAGTACAAGAATATGATCTGCTCCAAAAACCTTATCAGAAAGCTTGTGACCACATATATGGAAAAGGGAGAAATTCCCATTCATACAGATTCAAAAGATTTTGATTCATGGTACAATAAACGTACGGCTGCGGACGGTAAAATAGATTTTCACGAAAGAACAAGAAACATCTATAACCTCATAAGAGGTGTTGCGGCACCATTCCCCGGAGCGTTCTGCTATGCGGGCGAGGAGAGCGATGAGAACAAAGTTACCGTTTGGCAGGCTCATCCTTTTGATGAGATGATAGATTTCTCGGGATATGCGCCCGGAGAGATTGCCGACGTCTTTGACGGTAAGCCTATCGTAAGGACGGTTGACGGCTCGCTCATCATTGATAAATATGATTCCGCCAAGGAATTAGTTACAGGAATGGTACTCAGATAATTATGAAAACAATTGCATTTCACCTTAACTGCCTTGTGCAGGGCGGCGCGGAGCGAGTTGTATCCAATCTCGCCAATCAGTTTGCCAAGGAAGGCTACAAGGTATACGTGGCGACGGAATGGGTGGACGAGAACGAATTTGCCCTTGATGAGAAGGTCACGAGAGTCCATGTAGGCCTGCGTGAAGGTGATGAAAAGAAGAACAGAATAACCAAGTTCTTTTTAAGGATCAAATACCTTAGAGAATTCGTAAAGAACTATCATCCGGACGTTCTTATCGCCTTTGCCCAGAGAGCCAATTACAGAGCGCTCATGGCGGCAGGTAAGAGCGATGTTCCCGTGGTCATTTCCATAAGGACGGATCCGGTCGGACATTACGATGCTATTTCCGATAAGATACAGATAGCGTGGCTTTTTGACAGGGCTGCGGGCTGCGTCTTCCAGACGACGGGACAAAAAGAGTTCTTTAAGCCCCATCTTCAGGACAATTCGCAGATCATACTAAACCCGATCAATCCCAAGTATTTCGGGTTAAAAAAGCCTGAGCAGAGAGATAAGTCAGTCGTTCACCACGCAAGGCTTGTAGACTTCAAAAATCAGCCCATGCTGTGCGAAGCTTTTATAAAGGTTCACGAGAAGCACCCTGATTACGTGCTTAAGATCTACGGTCCCGACTCTTTTGACGGAACCAAGGAAATACTTGATAAGATCATCGCAGACAACCACGCCGAGGACTACATCCTTCTTATGGGCGGAAGCGACGAGCTGGAAAAAGAAATCCCTAAGGGTGCTGTTTATGCCTTTTCATCCGACTGGGAAGGACTTCCCAATTCGCTTCTTGAAGCGATGGCGATGGGAATGCCCATTGTTGCGACGGATTGCCCTTGCGGCGGACCTAGGACCGTTATGCAGGACGGCGTGAACGGACTTCTTGTTCCGATAAAGGATCCCGATGCTATGGCTGAGGGCATCTGCAAACTTATTGAAGACAGAGAGCTTGCCGAGAGACTTGGAGACGAGGCAAGAAAGATAGAACAGATCGCAAATGCGGAAGCTGTATTTATACAGTGGAGAGATTATCTTGAAAAGGTAATAGGCGAAAAGAAGTAATAGGAGAGAAGTAATGTTTTCATTTGATGATTACAGAGAAATACTTAGAGTTGTAAAAGAGACAGGGCTTAACGCCACATATGAGGAGGCGCTCAACAGAGATTCATTTATCATCTTAAGACACGACGTTGAGTATTCCGTAGAAAGAGCTTATGCCCTTTCAAAGGTTGAAGAGAGCATGGATATGAGATCCACTTTCTTTTTCCAGTGGACCAACAACTCTTACAACATCTTATCTAGAAAAAACAGAGATATCCTTACCGATATGCATGAGAGAGGTCAGCACATCGGCCTTCACTTTGCGCTCAACGGTATGACCGATATGGAGCTCATAAGAAAGAGGATCAAACAGGAAATCGATATGCTGAGCGATATGCTTGGATTTAACATCACATCTTTTTCCATTCACAGACCGTCACCCGACGTTCTTGCAGAGAATATCAAGCTTCCCGGTATCATCAATGCGTACCAGGACGAGTTCTTCTCTTTTGACCCTCAGGCGAAGCCCGATTCCAAGCTTGATGTAAAGTATATGTCGGATGCCAACCATATCTGGAGATACGGCTATCCCGACGAGGAGACGATCAAGGCTCATAAGAGAGTACAGATACTCACACATCCTTTTGCTTGGACCAAGAAGGGCTATGACAACCTTGAGAATTATAAGACACTCGTAAACGAGAAGTACGTTGAGCTCATTGATTCTATCGACAATGAGTGCAAGGACTTCGGACCACTTCGCGATAACTTCGAAAAACTTCCTGTGGAGCTTTAATACATACATGTGCGGAATTTGCGGATATATATCTAAAAAGAGAATAACAGAAGAACAGCTTCGCATCATGAACGATACCATGTATCACAGAGGCCCCGATGACAGCGGTGTTGAACTGTATCAGGGTGCGAATGACTATACCATAGGCTTTGCCCAGAGAAGACTGTCTATCCTTGATCTTTCGCCTTTGGGACATCAGCCCATGCACTCGGAAAACGGCAGGATCTCCGTGGTTTACAACGGCGAGATCTACAATTTCCTTGACCTCAAGAAAGAACTTTCGGATTACTCCTTTAAGTCAAACTGCGATACCGAGGTTATCATCGCTGCGTACCTTAAATGGGGCATCGACATGGTCGATCACATCCATGGAATGTTTGCGATTGCTCTTTACGACAGAGAGACCGGGGATGTTTATCTTATAAGAGACAGGATCGGTAAGAAGCCCCTTTTCTACTGGGTAGATGGCAAGAATCTTGTGTTTGCGTCAGAGCTTAAGCCCATTATGAAATGCCCCGGATTCAAGCCGGAAATAAGAAAACAGGTGTTATCCAGATTCCTTCTTCAGCAGTATATCATGGCACCTGATTCGGTGTTTACGGATGTTTATAAGCTTGAAGCAGGTTCATATATCAGGTTTAATAACGGCGAGATCACCAAAAAGAAATATTGGGATATCAAAGAAGTTTATAAAAAGATGTCCGCAGACCCTGTAAGAAGCTACGAAGAGGCCAAAGAGGGGCTCAAGGAGCGTCTTAAGAAGTCGGTTGCGAACAGAATGATTGCGGATGTTCCGCTTGGAACCTTCCTTTCGGGAGGCTACGATTCATCGCTTGTAACAGCGATCGCGCAGGAGCTTTCAGATCAGCCTGTTAAGACCTTCTGCATCGGATTTGATGTTCCCAGGTTCAACGAAGCCGAGTACGCCAAAGAGATCGCAAAGCATCTCGGCACGGACCACACTGAGGTTTACATCACGGAAAGAGAGATGTTTGATCTTGTCAGCAGCATCCCTCAGTACTACGATGAGCCTTTTGCGGACAACTCGCAGATACCTTCTATGCTCGTAAGTAAGGTTGCCAAGAAGGACGTTACCGTTGCTCTTTCGGGAGACGGCGGAGATGAGTTCTTCTGCGGCTATAACATATATGAAAACGTAAGGCAGGCGCAGCTTCTCGATATTCCGGGAGCGATCGTCCACGGTATCGGACAGATCCCTATTGGAGGCGGCAAGCTCCTTGGTAAGATGCCTTTCAGAGTCAAGGTCGTTGCCAATAACAGAAACCCCGAGACCAAGACCCAGCTTGTTTCGGAGGGCTATATCAAGTCCTGTCACGCATTTATCTCAGGAAAAGAAGAGATGGATATTCCGATGAGCGCGCTTGATTATATCGCTACGGATTACAACCTTGGTATCAACAAGCAGCCGATTCTTTTCCCTGTTGAGAGCCTCTACGGAGTAAGGGACTTCCAGGTAAGGAGAATGCTCCTTGATATGGACACCTATCTTCCCGAGGATATTCTTGTTAAAATGGACAGAGCTTCCATGAAGTACTCACTTGAGTCCAGATGTCCTATAATGGATACGGAAGTTATGGAGTATTCGTTCAGGATACCGCATAAATATAAGTTCTATAAAGGGGATAAAAAGCATATCCTTAAGGACCTTGCTTATGATTACATTCCCAAAGAACTTTTGGAAAGACCAAAGACAGGCTTCGGCGTTCCGATGGATCAGTGGCTCCGCGGCCCGTTAAAGGAACAGCTTCTTGATTACAGCAGCACGTCTTTCCTTAAGAAGCAGGATATATTTGATGTAGATTATGTATCCAAATTTATCAACAACTATGTGGTTAACGGCGACGGAGGCCCCGCAACGGGAGCTAACTACAGTAAGATCGCGTGGTCGTTCTACATATTTCAGCAGTGGTACAATTACCATATGACATGATTCAGGGGAAGCGGAGTGCGTATTCCTGTTTGAAGTTAAAAGGAGTTTTTTAAATGACAAGAGAAGAAGTTTTTGAGAAGTTAAATGAAGTATTCAGAGATGTTTTCGAGGAGGACGATCTCACCGTAACTGACGCTACAACAGCAGCAGATGTAGACGGATGGGACTCTCTTGAGCATATCAATCTTATCAATGCCATTGAGCAGGAGTTTGACATCAAGTTCAACATGGGACAGATCGTATCCATGAAGAACGTCGGTGAGATGGCAGATATCATCATGAGCAAGTTACAGGGCTGATCTTATGAAGATACATCACGTTGGATATCTTGCAAAGAGCATAGCAAAGTCCGAGAAGAAGTTTTTGGAGCTCGGATATGAGGTAGAGCGCCCGGTCAAATTCGACGAGATAAGGAATATCAACATCGAGTTCCTTGTAAACGGCGATTACAGGGTTGAGCTCATCGAACCCATGGGCGAGGATTCACCCATGTATCCTTTGCTTGCGCGCTTTAAGAACACGCCATATCATTTTTGCTATGAAGTGGAAGATATAGACAAGGCTGTCGAGGAGCTTTCCGCGCAGCGCTACACTGTGATACAAGAGCCCAATATCGCGCCCTGTATCGACGGCAAGAAGGTCGCTTTTTTATACAATAACAGCATGGGGATAATCGAGCTTGTTGAATTCTGAGGTTAATAATAAAAAGCATATCGCTATGTATATAGGCTCCCTTCAAAAGGGCGGCGCAGAGAGGGTAATGGCTAATCTTGCGGATTATTTTTTTGAGCAGGGTTATAAAGTTACTCTTGTTACTACGTATCTTGCATCCAATGAGTACGAAGTAAAGCATGCCGCTTGGAAGAGTGTTCCCGCGGGAGCACCGGGAGCGGTGCAGGTAGCTGACCTTGACGAGAATCCTGTATGGGTTGACCCTGCCGGCGGCGAGAATGGCGGAATACAGCGCATTTTTTCAGCTCTTTTAAAGGAAGAGCAGGAAAAGAGCCGTATAAAGAACTTCAGAAAAAGATCGGAGAAGCTTGAGAAGATCTGGAAGGAGCTTCATCCCGACATGGTCTTAAGCTTCATGGGAAAGAACAATATCATGGCGCTTTCAACGGCAACGAAAGAAGAGATCAAGGTTGTCGTATCGGTCAGAGCGGATCCGTCTATGGAGTATCCGAGCGCATCCATGAAGGCAGCAATGCTCACGAATTTCGGAAAGGCAGCCGGAGTTGTCGTTCAGTCAAACGGTGCCAAGGCTAAATTCCCGGGATACATCAGAAAGAAATGCATAATTCTTCCAAACGCGATCGATCCCTCTTTTATCAGACCAAGATATATCGGTGAGCGTGAGAAGAAGATCGTAATGGTCGCAAGGCTCAATGAGAACAAGAACCAGGCAATGGTAATGGAAGCCTTCAAGGAAGCGACCAAAGAAAAGTTTCAGGATTATAAGCTCGTACTCTACGGAGACGGCCCCGACAGAGCCAAGCAGCAAAGGCTCGCGGTAAGCCTAGGGATAGATTCACGAGTTGAATTTGCAGGTAACGTAAAACACGTCGCCGAGCATATAGAGAAGGCATACATGTTCATTCTTGCTTCCAATCACGAAGGTATGCCCAATTCACTTATAGAAGCAATGTCACTCGGACTTGCCTGCATATCGACGGATTGCCCTTGCGGAGGTCCCAAGGACCTTATACAGGACGGTGAGAACGGACTTCTTGTTCCCGTAGGCGACAAAGATGCGATGGCACAGGCAATCTATAAGCTCCTTGAAGATAAAGAGCTTGCAGACAGGATCGGCAAGGAAGCAGCCAAGATCCAGGAAAAGTGCAGCCCTGAAGTCACCAATGAAATGTGGAAAAAATACTTTGACAAGATCATCGGTAATACGGATGACAGTAATTTTTAAAAGGACAGTATATGAAAGAACTTGAATATCCTTTTGACAACAGCTACATAATGAAAAAGTCCAAGACCATCAAAAAGACTCTTCTTTCTGATAATACGGACAGGATAAAAAAGAAGATAGCGGTATTAGGAGGCTCCACGACCCATGACATCATAAGGATACTGGAGCTTTTTTTACTAAATTACGGTATAGAGCCTACATTTTACGAATCGGAATACGGCCAGTACTGGCAGGATGCGATGTTCCCTTCTGATGAGTTAAAAGAGTTTGCTCCAGATGTTATCTATATTCATACTTCAACCCGCAATATCACAAATTTCCCGGAGATGTCTGATTCTAAGGAAGATATCGATGCCAAGTTTGAGAGCACATTTAAGCACTTTGAGACAATGTGGGACAATCTTTCGGAGCTCTACAAGTGCCCTATCATCCAGAATAACTTCGAGGCACCTTTTTACAGAATTCTCGGAAACAGAGATGCCTACGACATTCACGGAAGACTTAATTTCATAAACAGGTTAAATACAGCCTTCGCGGACTATGCTGCAAAGAAAGCAGATGCCGGCGAAAGCTTTTTTATAAACGACATCAACTACGTATCAAGCTGCTACGGCCTTGATGAGTGGTCAGATCCTCTTGCATGGCATATGTACAAGTATGCGCTCTGCATTCAGGCTATCCCCACGCTCAGCTTTAATATTGCCAATATCATCAAGTCGATCTACGGAAAGAACAAGAAGGGCCTTGTTCTCGACCTTGATAATACGCTTTGGAGCGGAGTAGTCGGTGACGACGGTGTCGACGGGATCGAGATAGGCCAGGAGACCAACTTGGGTCAGGTTTATTCAGAGTTCCAGCAGTATGTAAAGATGCAAAAAGATCTCGGAATAGTTCTTACGGTTGATTCCAAGAACGATGAAGAGAATGCGATCGCGGGACTTAAGCATCCCGACGGAATCCTTTCTCCCGATGATTTTGTTATGATAAAGGCCAACTGGGAGCCTAAGAGTGAGAACATGAAGGCGATTGCATCAGAGCTCAACGTCCTTCCCGAGTCACTCGTATTTGTGGATGACAATCCGGCCGAAAGAGCTATCGTAGAGGGCCAGATCCCCGGAGCTATCGCACCTGCGATCGATTCACCGGAGCACTACATTAGGATCCTCGATCATTCGGGATTCTTTGAGGCGACAGCGATCTCAGAGGATGACAGGAAGAGAAATGAGATGTATATGGCAAACAAGAAGCGTACTCAGTTAGAGCAGAGCTTTGCCGACTACACCGATTATCTTAAGTCACTTGAGATGGAAGCTGTTATCGCGCCTTTTGAAAAGCTCTATATGCCTCGTATCGCGCAGCTTACCAATAAGAGTAACCAGTTTAATCTGACTACCAAGCGCTATACACAGGACGACATCGAAAAGACTGCGGCAGATGGCAATAACATCACGCTTTACGGCAGATTGACGGATAAATTCGGAGACAATGGAATCGTTTCGCTTGTGATCGGTAACATCAAGGACGATGAGCTTCACATAGACCTCTGGCTTATGAGCTGCCGCGTCCTTAAGAGAGACATGGAATTTGCCATGATGGATGAGCTTTGCAAGAAAGCTTCTGAGAGAGGTATCAAGACAATTTACGGCTATTATTATCCGACTGCCAAGAATAAGATGGTAAAAGATTTTTATTCTTTGCACGGCTTTGATATGATAGAGGAAGACGGTGACGGAAACAGAACGTACAAGCTTGAAGTTTCGGCTTACGTTCCCAAGAATAAAGTCATCCAAGTGAACTGATTCATAGGCGCCAAACCGTGGACATGCGGCGCTTAGGAGAAATATATGTGCGGAATTAACGGTCTTATCAGGTACAAAGGTGACATGCATTACGTCGTTTCCAGGATGAACGAGCGTATGCTTCACAGAGGACCTGACGATGAAGGAATTTACATAAGTGATGATAGGAAAGTGGCGCTTGGACATAGGCGCCTTTCTATTGTGGACTTATCCAAGAACGGCGCACAGCCCATGGTATCACATTCGGGCAAGAGCGTTATCGTATATAACGGCGAGATCTACAACGCAGGAGAAGTAAAAGATAAGCTTATCAGAGACGGCAAGGCAACGACATTCAGAGGAACCTCCGACACCGAGATCCTTCTTGAAGCTATCGAGAGCTACGGCATGAAGGAAGCACTTAAGCTCTGCAAGGGCATGTTTGGTATCGCGGTTTATGACAAAGAAGCGGGAACAGTTACTCTTGCCAGAGACAGAGTCGGCGAGAAGCCTTTGTACTATGGCACCGTAGCAGGCTCTTTTGCCTTCGCTTCCGATATCGGATGCCTTCGCGTGATCAACGGCTTTGACAATGAGATAAACAGAGAAGTTCTTGATATATACTTTACCGAGGGCTATATTCCCGCACCGCACACGATATACAAAGATATCTACAAGCTTGAGGCAGGCACAATAATAACGGTTGATATCGAAACTCTTAAGACCACGGAAGAGACATATTGGTCAATGACAGAGGCGGCCGTGAAGGGCCAAAGCAATATCTTTACCGGCAGCAGAGAAGAGGCATCATACGAGCTTGAGAGACTGTTAAAAGAGTCTGTGAAGGGCCAGATGATCTCGGATGTTCCGCTAGGAGCTTTTCTTTCAGCGGGGATCGACAGCAGCACGGTCGTAGCGCTGATGCAGTCCGTATCTGATAATCAGGTGCGCACCTTCACGATCGGAATGGAAGATGAGAATTACAACGAGGCAGTTAAGGCAAAAGAGATCGCTAAGCACCTCGGCACCATACATACGGAAGAGTACATCACAGAGAGGGATGCAAAGGCAGTTATCCCGCAGCTTCCCTTTATGTTCGGAGAGCCGTTTGCGGATTCTTCGCAGATCCCGACTTATCTTGTCAGCAAGATGACGAGAAAGCATGTGACGGTTTCCCTTTCCGGAGACGGCGGAGATGAGCTGTTTGCGGGTTATAAGTCCTACGAGTCCGTCGACAGGGTCTGGGGCAAGGTCGGAAAGATCCCGTATCTTATCAGAAAGCCCATAAGCTCGGCTATTCTTGCGACGAACCCTAAGAATGAAGTAAGAAGAAGCAAGGCGGTTTACCTCGGCGCAAAGGGCCCCGGAGAGATCCACAGATTCGAGCATGAGACGGATCCTTTGGTAAAAAAGATCGCGCTCAAGAACGACAAGCCTCTTTTATACAAATATGACGACATGGCGAAAGCTCTTTTGGCTGAGCCCATTCATAACGCCATGCTTATGGATATGCTTGTGTATCATCCCGATGATATACTGGTTAAGGTCGACAGGACCGCGATGGCGGTTTCGCTTGAGACAAGAGTTCCGATGCTCGACAGAGACCTCTTGGAATTTGCGTGGTCGCTCCCTATCGAGTATCTTAGAGAAGGAAATGTCGGCAAGCAGGTTCTTCGTGACGTTCTCTACAGACATGTTCCGAAGGAGCTTATGGAAGGACCGAAGAAGGGCTTCTCGATTCCGATCGCCAAGTGGCTTATGGACGGCGAGATCAGGCAGTGGGCTGAAGATCTTCTTGATAAGGACAAGATGCGGCAGCAGGATATTCTTGATCCCGATGTCGTTGAGAAGATCTGGACCGACTTTACAGAGCGCGGGATTTACAGAATCCAGATTTGGTATATACTTATGTTCCGACAGTGGTATGAAAAAGAATATAAGAAAGAAAATCTATGAGTATAACTTCGTTTAGTTTTTTGTGCTTCGTTGCACTTGTTTTAATAGCATATTATGCGGTGCCTCTTTTGTTTAAGAAAAGAGGTCAGTGGGTGGTGCTCTTAATCTCGAGCATCATCTTCTATTTGTTTTCCACAAAGGGAAACTACGTGCAGATCGTATTTCCGCTCATAGCATCGTTTGTGACCTGGGGGCTTTTGAAGCTTTTGTCAAAGACCGGTGAAGAAGAGCTTGTAAAAAGAAGGCTCATTCTTGCGGCGGAGCTTGCGGTCCTTCTTGGAATACTCATCGTGTTTAAGTTCTATAAGTTCATAACAGGAGGCGAGGTTGCGCCACCTGCGGGACTTTCTTTCTATACATTTATCCTTCTTGGATATTTTATCGAGGTTTACAACGGCATTGGTGAAAGGAGAGACAGTCTTCTTCAGACAACGCTCATCGGAACCTTCTTCCCGCTTACGGTTCAGGGACCTATCATAAAGACCCGTGAACACAGCGGCCAATTCTTTGAATATCACAAGCCTGATTTCAAGAATCTCACATTTGGAGCTCAGAGAGTGCTCTGGGGCTTCTTTAAGATGCTTGTTATCTCGCAGAGACTTAAAACAATAGTTGATGAGATCTACAACAACAATACGCAGTACCCGGGAGCATACGTTTGGCTGGGCACTGTGTGTTTTGCGTTTCAGTTATATACGAATTTCTCGGGCGGCATAGACATAGTTATCGGTCTTTCCGAGATGCTCGGCATCGTCCTTCCCGAAAACTTCTCGACTCCATTCTTTGCCAAAAACATAAGCGAATATTGGAGAAGATGGCACAGTACGCTGGGGATCTGGATGAAGGACAATGTCTTTTACCCGCTTTTACGCACCAAGATGATAATGGAGCTTGGCAAGAAGCTCAAAAAAGCATTCGGTAAAAAGAAGGGAAAGCAGATCACGACTTACGTTGCCATGTTCATTCTGTGGTTTTCGGTTGGTCTGTGGCACGGAGGAGCGGCTACGTTCGTTATTGGTTCAGGTCTTTTGCACTGGGCATACATAGTCCTCGGAGAAGTTACGCTTCCGTTCTTTACATGGCTCTTTGCGGATAAGCTGCACATCAATATGCAGAGTAAGTTCGCAAACGGCTTCAGAGTTGTGAGGACCTTCTTCTTTGTCTGCATAGGTGACCTGTTCTTTAGGGCAAAAGATATACCGCATGCGCTCAGTTTGCTTAAAGGGAGCGTCAGTGCGTTCAATCCGCAGATCTTTGTTGACGGAAGCTTATTAAATCTTGGACTTAATATCTACGAGTGGGGAATACTGCTTGTCTCGATGGCAGTCCTCATCACAGCTTCGGTTATCCAGTACAGGATGGAGCTTGCAAGGGACGGCAAGATCGAAGGCAGCAGATTTGAAGGTTATTCGAATCTAAGAGAATACATAGCATCCAAGAAGCTTGTGATCAGATGGATCGTGTTCTTTGCACTGTTTTTCACAGTGCTCCTTCTTGCGGAGTACGGTCCGGGATTCAATCCTGCGGATTCGATTTATGATGATTTCTGATATTGATGCGAAACGCGTTAACTATAAAGGTTTTTGATAGAAGATTATGACAAAGAAACAAGTATTTAAGATCATTATTTTCATATTGGCGATATTGTGGCTTATCCCTCATCTCACGTACTGCATAAGGACTAACGGTGATGTGAAGGATAGGTTTGTTGGCTTTTACGCAGAAAAAAGAAATACGATAGATGCTGTCGTTATCGGCTCAAGCCCTGTTCCTTACTGCATTTCGACACCAAAGATCTACGGCGACATGGGCATAACAATGTATCCTCTTTCAAGCAATATGCAAAGGCCCGTCGCAACCAAGTATTTGGTCGAGGAGACGCTTAAGACTCAGGATCCGGATCTTTTTATCTTTGAGATGAAGATGTGGCAGGCAGAGGATGAGGCTCTGATAAATGCAGATAAAGAAAAGAATATGGGCCACACAAGGGAAATTACGGATAATATGAAGTATTCCCTCAACAGGATCCGCGCTATAAATGCGATGGTCAAGCCGGAAAATGCAGAGTACGACGAAGAAGGCAAGATGAAAGAGGATTATAAGCGCTTTAATTTCTACTTTGATATCTGCAAGCACCATTCAAACTGGAAGACTCTTGCTATGTGGAGCCAGCTTCGTACTTTCTTTTACGCATATCCCGATGACCTAAAGGGCTTTGTTGTATCAGATGAGGTTGAACCGGCGGAAAAAGAGAATTTCCATAGCGTTACGGATATAGAGAAGATGCCTGCTGAACAGGAGGAATATCTTGACGATCTTATCGCATGTCTCAAAAAGCACAATAAGGATGCACTCTTTATCATTACTCCTTATGCCGTAAGTGAAGAGGAACAGAAGAAGATCAATTACATAAGGGATCATGTGACCGAGAGAGGCTACAATTTCCTTGATATGAACCAGCATCTTGATGAGATGGGCTTTGATGAGACCACCGATTACAAAGACGGCGGAACTCATACGAATATAATGGGCGCCGATAAGGTGACAGCGTGGTTTGAGGATTATCTGACAGAGAATTACGTTAAGACAGGGATCCTTGGTAAAAACGACAGAAGTAGCGGAGCTAAATATGATTCCTGGAAGAGGTCATATGACCTTTGGCTCAAGGAGCTGGAAGGAATACAGTAGGTTCTTTAGAACGTAGAAATATGGTATAATTAACCATGTATGCGTTGAAAAAACGAGACGTTTATAGGTGGAGGGGATATGATAATAATCCAGCTTAAGGGCGGACTGGGTAATCAGATGTTCCAGTATGCGCTCTACAGAGCTCTTAAGAAAAAAGGTAAGGTTGTAAAGATAGATGATGTAACGGGCTTTATCAATGATAAGTTAAGAAAACCCGTTATTGCCGGCTATGGGCTTGAGTATGAGAAAGCAACTAAGGATGAGGTCGTTGCATTGACCGATTCCAAGATGGATATCTTCAGCCGTATCAGAAGAAAGCTTACAGGCAGAAAGACCTTTAGGATAGATGAGGAGTCGGGACGCTTTGATCCCAAGATCTTGGAACTCGATGATGCTTATCTTGTAGGTTACTGGCAGAGCGAGAAATACTTTACCGATGAATCCGTACAGAATGAGATAAGAGAAGCTTTTGAGAGACGTCCTCAGGAGCTTATGAACGATACAGTCAGCTGGACACTTCTTCAGCAGATAGAGTGCTGCGAATCTGTAAGTCTTCACGTCAGAAGAACGGATTACGTGGATGAAGAGCACAATCACATTCACAATCTTTGCTCGGAAAAATATTATAAGAACGCCATCAATAAGATCAGGGAAGTTTATCCCAAGGCAATGTTCTATATTTTTACCGATGACAAGGAATGGTGTAAGAACCACTTCAAGGGCCGCTGCTTTAGCGTAGTTGAGCTTGAAGAGGGACCTAAGACCGATATCGCCGAGATGATGCTTATGAGTAAGTGCAAGCACCATATCATCGCAAACAGCTCTTTTAGCTGGTGGGCCGCATGGCTCAACGATGCACCGGAGAAGATGGTCATCGCTCCTGCAAAGTGGATCAACAACAAAGATATGGACGATATCTACACAGAGCGAATGCTGAAGGTGGAAGTCTGAGGCAGTAGCGTCGGAAATATATGATACAAGAAAGAAACAGTAATATGAGCAATACGGACAATACTAAGAAGGTCAGTCTTTTTAAGAAACTGAGCTATATATTTGATAAAAAACAAAAAGGACAGCTGTTAATTCTGGCTGTCCTTATAGTCATTGGGGGTCTTCTTGAGACCGGCGGTGTCGGAATGTTGCTCCCGGTAATGGGGGTTATTACAAAACCTGAAAGCGTATATGAGAAGATCGCCAAGTTTGATTTTTTGCAGAGAATTGTTGATACTCTCAATCTGGGATATGAGAACAGAGGCAATATGATCAAGATCCTTATCATTACTCTGATCGTATTCTTCGTAGTTAAGAATCTATATCTTTTGTTCCTTATCTACAAACAGAACACCTTTATCACAAGGGCCAGAAACGACATGATCAGCAGGGTTATGAGAGAGTTTCTAAACAGACCCTACGAGGATTATCTCGGTGCTGATATTCCTACGGTTTTCAGAATTACAGACAGCGATATTCCCAAGACGTTTACGCTTATGCTGTCAATCTTGTCGCTGGCAACAGAGGTAGTTGTAACGGTATGTCTTAGTATCGTTGTGCTGGCGATCAATTGGCAGATGACAGTTCTTATGACTATCGTTTTCCTGATCGTTACATTGATCATTACCAAGGTATTAAAGCCAAGACTTAACAAGATAGGCCGTGAGAATCAGGAGACACAGTCTAGGATCGCCAAGTGGAGAATCCAGGCTATTTACGGCCTCAAGGATGTTAAGGTCCTCAACAGACAGGATTTCTTTATCCGCAATTACTATGAATCCGGTAAGGTTGGCGCGGACATTGCAAGAAACTACACTGTTATGAACAATATTCCAAGGCTCCTTATCGAGACTATGTTCATAGTTGTGGTATTTTTATATATTCTTATATATATTCTTGGTGGCGGAATGCCCGAGACTCTTATGGCTCAGCTCACTGCAATTGCGGCTGCGGCGCTGAGACTTATGCCTTCCGTAAACAGGATAAATACTTATCTTACAGAGATCGCATATAATCAGTTCAGTCTTGATTTTGTTTACAACAATCTCACAGAGTCTATGAAGATCGACAAGGAAATGAGAGCAGAGCGCGCTGCCATCGCAGGTCCTGAGCTTCATTTGGAAAAAGAGATCAGGATAAAAGATATCACATTTGCTTATCCGGACGCTGATACCAATATATTTACAGGTGCCAACATGGTTGTGCCCAAGGGCAAATCCGTAGGTATCATGGGACCTTCCGGTGCAGGAAAGTCAACGGTTGTTGATATCATCCTCGGACTTTTGCATGTTCAGAAGGGTGAGATCCTCTGCGACGGTAGCAATATCTTCAGTAACTACGATTCCTGGCTTGCTCAGATCGGATACATTCCCCAGTCAATTTATCTGGTGGATGAGTCTATTCGTGAGAACATCGCCTTTGGTATCGATGCTGACAGAATAGATGATAATAGGATCTGGGAAGTTATGGAGGAAGCTCAGCTTGCTGACTTTGTTAGAAGCCTTCCCGAAGGCCTGGATACCAAGATCGGTGACAGAGGTGTGAGACTCTCCGGAGGTCAGAGACAGCGTATCGGTATCGCAAGAGCACTGTATCACAATCCTGAGATCCTTGTATTTGACGAAGCCACCAGCGCTCTCGATAACGAGACAGAGGCCGCAGTTATGGAGGCCATCAACAGCTTCCACGGCAAGAAGACTATGATCATAATTGCGCATAGACTTAATACAATTGCGAATTGCGACATTATCTATGAAGTTAAAGACGAGACCATTAGGGAAACTTCGCTGGATGGTAAGACTATAATACAGTAGAACAAAATACGAACACTTGATGTTTGATTTGAGAATAATGAGAATATGATAGGAACAGAGTTTATTCCGGGCTACGGCTTGGGGAATCAATTATTTTTTTATATAGTTACCCGTTGCATGGCTGCCGATAAGGGAGTCGATTTTGGCTTTATCAATCCCGGTCAGGTGGGCAATGTCTTTCATTCTCAGAAGGGGATGTATTTCATGGACATTGACATGGGAACCGAAATTCCTGCAGAAGATAAGAGCAAGTATACCATCTTCACTGAGCAGGACGATCGCCTCTACATGGGGAATTCCAGGCATGATATGAATAACGGCTGTTATATTAGCGGCGCAGATAAGAGGCTCTTCGACATTGAAGACAATACCCTGATTTATGGCAACCTTCAGGACGAGAGCTACTTCGAGAGATACAGGGACAAGATCAAGGACTGGCTCAAGGTTAAGCCCGAAGCGGAGTCCTATGAATATACGGCGGATGACCTCTGCATCATCAATATCAGAGGCGGCGAGTACACCAACCATCCGGAGCTCTACCTCGACAGGAAGTACTTCTTAAACGCGATAGAGCATATGAAGAAGATCAACAAGGACATGAGATTCATGGTTGTGACCGAGGATGAAGAGGCCGCAAGGAAAATACTTCCCGAGTACGAGTGTCACCACTTCGACATGGGTAAGGATTATGTGACGATCAAGAATGCCAGATATCTGATCCTTTCTAATTCATCCTTCTCGATCATGCCGGTTCTTTCAAGCACGGAGCTTAAGTATGCGATAGCTCCCAAGTACTGGGCAAGACACAATATCTCGGACGGCTTCTGGTCTTCCGAGCAGAACATATACAGCTTCTTACATTATCAGGACAGAAAAGGCAGGATCTTTGAAGCCGACGAGTGTAGGAAAGAACTCGAGGAATATAAAAAGAGATCGAGACTTTATGCGCGCAGGAATATAAAGCCCGGCAAGGTGGGAACCTTTTTCCAGGTGATCAGGAGAAAATGCTTGTACGGAGTCTTTTACCTTAAGAAGATCGTGCGTAGTCTGGAGAAGAGAGTAGGGATTATCAAGAGGTTTGAGTATTAAGATGGAGAAAAAGATAAAGCTCCCGCAGGTTACTTTATGTGCCCTTACAAGTGTCAACGTCTACGAGACGGTACAGGCGCTTAAGTACAGCATGAGGGAGATCGAGTTCGGAGATGTCGTTCTGGTGTCGGATAAAAAGCCTTTTTATCTTCCTAAAGACATCAGATTCAGCTATACATCCAAGCTCGACAGCATCGACAAATTCAATTACAAAATGGTCTATGAGCTTAAAGACCACATAAATACAGATTTCGTGCTGCTTGTTCATGCGGATGGATTTGTGATTCATCCCGAGAACTGGAGCGATGAATTTCTTGACTACGATTACATCGGTTCGCCGTGGCCGCTTCCCAAGAACGACTACGCGTACAGAGACAGCAAGGGCAATATCTGCAGAGTCGGAAACAGCGTTTCGATAAGATCCAAGAGACTGCTTGAGTTCCCGGCAAAGCGCAACCTTCCGTGGGTTAGAGTTGACGACGGATTCTACAATGAAGACATTTTTATCTGCTGCCATTCCAAGAATGCAATGGAAGAAGAGGGCATAAAGTGGGCACCGTTTGAGCTGGCGCTTAAGTTTGGAAGAGAGCATCCGCTTCCCGAAAATAAGGGAGTTGAGCCATTTATCTTCCACAAATGGTGGGGCGAGAATGCAGATTACCCGAGGTTCTACAGCCCTAAGAAGAGATTTAAGATGGCGGTCAGACCTTTTCTTTTCTGGAGAAAGACCAAGAAGTGGAAAGAGGAGCATAACATCACATGATTTTTTCGATCATTGTTCCGGTGTGCAACGGGCAGGATTTCCTGAAAGAAGCCGTTGACTCCGCGCTTTCTCAAAAAGTTCATACAGGTGACTCGTTTGAGATCATTCTTGTTGAGAACGGTTCAACCGACGACACACCGAGGATCTGTGATGAGTATGCGGCATCTCATGACAATGTAAGCGTTATTCATGAGGGCAGGATCGGACTTTATCAGGCAAGGCAGGAAGGTATCAAGGTCTCCAAGGGTGACTATATTCTTGCGCTTGATGCAGATGATAAGTTAAAAGAGGATTTGCTGGAAACGCTCGGTGATGTGATAAGAGGTTATGCGGGTCCCAATGATCTGACAAAAGCACCCGATCTTATCTTCTATAACGCAGCCGATATGGATAAGCCCGGCAGTAAGCTAAGAGACTTTCCTTTTGAGGAAGGCAGGCTCTATTCGGGCGATGATAAGAAAGTATTTAAAGAGCTGGTCATAAAGGGCGATAAGCTAAACGCCATGTGGATCAAGTGCATCCGCAAAGACATAGCTTTTATTGATAGCAGGATCGAGGGTCTCAACTACGGCGAAGACCTTTATCAGACTGCTGAGTACGTAGACAGAGCTGCCGGAATTGCTTATATAGACAAGGTTTTGTATCTGTACAGAAAGAGCGGCGTAAGTCTCACCGCAAGCTATAACAAGGCTTTTCTTGATAATCAGAAGATTGTCTGGAGAAAGGTCGATGAGCTTACCGCAAAGTGGCAGGAGGATGATTCTCCGCTCAATGAGAGAAAGGCTCTTACCTGCGCTATCGCGGCGGTAAGGATAGTTTATTCGGCGCTTTCCGTAATGGATAAGAAAGCCAAGCTAAAAGAGCTTTTTGAAGATGCTTTTTACAAGAAATATTCGCGCTTCGATCTTCCGGAGTGGGCGCCCATCGAGGATATAAACATGCATGAGAAGTCAATCGGAGGCGGCGCCGGAGCTATGCTTAAGCTACTTGCGGAAGCGGTTAAACATGACATCAAAGCAGCCGTGAAGAAGCGGATCTAAAGAGGATATTATGGTATACGATCTCATACCTTTTTTTAACGAACTGGATATTTTAAAGCTGAGGCTCGGAGTGCTTGACCCCTACGTGGACCGCTTTATTATCGAAGAGTCCACGATGACTTTTTCAGGTGAAGAGAAAGAGCTTTGCTTTGAGAAGAACAAAGAGCTTTTTAAGGATCATCTTGATAAGATCACATATATAGTTGTTGACGATACTCCCGTTGAGGCCAAGTCTCACGAGAGAGATTATTTCCAAAAGAACAGGCTCATAGAGGGCCTTAAGCAGGTCGGGGCTACTGAGGATGATGTGATCATCTTCGGAGATGTGGATGAGATCCCCAATCCCGAGGTTCTGACTCAGATAATAGATAACTTTGATAAAAACAAGGTCTATCACCTTGCACAGAGGAACTTCTACGTGTACATGAACAACGAGGAGAAGTCAGGAACTCTTAAGTCGATCACCGGTGAGTTTCCGGATGTTCCTCAATCCGATAGAAAGTGGCTCGGGACCAAGATCACTTCGATGAAGAATATTCCCGAAGAAGGAATCGTAAGACTCCGCGATCTCATTTCCGTTACCGATGAGCGATCTGTCAGAGTGGCTGACGGCGGTTGGCATTTCGGATACATGGGAGGCTACAAGGAAAGCAATCCCGCCAAGAGGATCGGAGTTAAGGTAAAGGCTGCGGCGCATCAGGAGTACAACGACAGAGAAGTTCTTGCAGAGACAATGGACCATCTTGTTCTCGGACAGGACATCTTTGGAAGAAATGCAAGATTCGAGCGCGGAGAAGTGGATGATACTTATCCGAAGTATCTCCTTGAACACCTTGATGAATACAGACACCTTGTGATGCCTAAGATCACGGCATTTTCCAAGGCTTATCATTATATTGATATCACGGCCGGAAGATTTATGAGAAAGGCCATACACAAAATAAAGAGGATGATCGGACTTGAGCGAAGATAAGCGAACCAAGCTGAGCAATTTAATATTTTATATCGCACTCACGATTGAGCTTGTCCTTATGATCGCGGAAAAGAGCGAGATAAGCTTACATGACTGTGAGAGCATGGTCTTCAAATGTACCTTTGCGTTGACGGTCCTGGCTGTCATCATCATGAAGCATGGAAAGCGCGAATGGATAGCGATCGGCGTCATTGCGGCGTTTACATTTATCTGCTGGAGGTTTTTCTCCGGTAAGAATGAGCTTCTTAGATTTTCAATGTTTATGATAGCTGCAAGAGATATAGATCTTAAGAAAGTGATGAAATATATCTTTTACGTGTCACTTGCGGGCTTTGCGCTGATAGCTCTTTTGTCTGTTGTCGGTGTACTCGGCAACATCTATATGATAACTGACTACGGAAGAGATAATGCGCAGGAACTTAGATATGTATTTGGATTCGGACATCCCAACACGCTCTACGGCTGTGTTTTTGCACTAAGTGCAATGTGGATGTGGATCTACGGTCAGAAATCCAAAATTATAAGCTGGCTGCTGGCTTTAGCTTTTAACGTGGCAATATGTCTTTTGTCCAAGTCCAAGACCGCACTTGCGATATGTATCATCATGTTCGCGACGGGACTTTTGGTTCGATATTGGAATATGATCGCAGAATGTAGGATAATATATATATTAACAGCACTTGTGACACCGGTATTCTGCGTGGCGTTCTCTGTTTGGTCTGCGTGCGTAAGCTACATACCAAGATATCATCAGGAGATGAAGTGCCACAATTTCATTTCGGCGATCGATGAGCTTCTGACAAACAGGATCCACGATCTCTACAGAGGAAATGAGAGGCACGCCGGTGCGATCGAAACCTGGAAGCTTTTCTCTGACAGGATGAGCGAAGAGACTTTCGACATGGGCTGGGTAAGGCTTTTTTACTGGTATGGAATAATACCAGCCGTTATCATAAGCTTTTTGGTGATCCTGCTTATTTACATCTGCTATAAGAAAAAAGATGCAATGACATTGGTGATCATCTTATCACTTTCGATCTACACTGTCGTTGAAGCAACATTTGTATCCAGATTTATCGGACGTTTATTTATATTCCCGATTGCTGCGGTATATCTTTGGGAGTTCTTTTCCCGGGATAAGATAAAAGAAGAACGATCATAAGATCGTAGACAGAAAAGGAGCACAAGATGCCTGATAAAAACACAAAGAAAATTTTTTACGGACTGGTATTTTTGGCTTTTCTTTCCGTTACCGTTTTTTGCTTTTTAACACCGGCCATGTCCGATGATCTTTTTTACGGACATACCGTCATGGGAGCCAATAACTTTTTTGATTTATTCGTACAAGAATATGAGCATTACATGACACACACAGGTAGGAGTGTGGCTCATATCATACTTAGGATCTTTTTGTATATCGGATCAAAGGGGCTCTTTAACGTCGTTGCCGGAGTCGTGTTTACGATCCAGACACTCCTTATATATGCCAACATCGAAAACAGGAAAAAGTACGACATCAGAATGTACTCTCTTGTGATCCTGTTTTTGTGGTTTTTTGATGCCACGATGAGCGATTCGGTATTTTGGGAGACGGGCGCATGCAACTATCTTTTCACTACAACGATAATGCTTGCGTTTATAACAATTTACAGGAAAAAGCTACAGCTTGGAGTTAAGGAAAAACCGATCACCGCTGTAGGCATGTTCTTTTTGGGAATCATATCCGGATGGTGCAATGAAAATACTTCGGGAGGAGTGATCCTCTTTCTTCTGATACTTCTCTATCTCAAATACAGAGAGAATAAGAACTTCAGCTTTGTAAGACCATGGATGATCACAGGTCTTGTTGGATGTATCACAGGTCTGGGATTTCTTGTACTTGCGCCCGGTAATTCGAGCAGGGCTGAGAAGGCTGCCGAAAACGAAGCTCATACCGGACTTGCAGCAATGGCAGCGAGATTCCTTAAGGTTACGATCAATATCGAAGACCATTATCTTATTCTTACTTTGATGTTTGCTGTGCTTTTGGTGGTCATCGCTTATATGATGGCTTCTAAGAGTAAGTTCCTTGAGATGACGGGATACATGAGACTTATGGGATTTATCGCCCTTGTGACGGTATATGTGCTTGTTGCGGTCCCTCAATCGCCTCAGCTTAGATCCTTCTACGGTGCAAGTATCTTTTTGATGATAGCTGTACTCAATGGGATCGCAGTTTTAGCTAACACGGTCATGCTTGATAGCAGCGACACGATCCCTCAGGGATTAGTGAAGGCATTTATCACATCCTGCACTGTTGTCATGGGTATACTACTTTTATTCACTTATATCAAGCAGGGCGCTAACCTTTCAAGGATCAAAAGAGAGTTTGATGAAAGAGATGCATATTTTGCAGAGTGCGCAGAGAGAGGCGAAGAAGACATAACAGCGCCGCTTCTTAGACCCGGTTGGGAAAACAGATTTAGTAAGGCTTATGAATCGGATATCTCGGATGTTCCTTTTGACCCCGAGAATCCTAATGATCCTGTGCGCTGGATCAATAAAGCCTATGAGGACTATTACGAGATCGATACAATAGACGGCGTACCAAGAGAAGGCTGGGATAAATATTGACAGATAACAACGAAAAGCTTGTGAGCATCATAATCCCTGTTTATCAGGCAAAAGACACACTGCGTGAGTGTGTCTTATCTTGTTTGGATCAAAAGAATATAGGTGACGGCGAGTTTGAAGTTATTTTGATAGATGACGGTTCTACGGACGGAAGCGATAAGGTCTGCGACGAACTGGTATCTGAATACGAGGGAAAGGTTATTGCCTGCCATATAAAAAACGGCGGAGTCTCCAATGCAAGAAACCTCGGTATAGAGAAGGCATCGGGAAGATATATCGCATTTGTCGATGCGGATGACAAGGTTTCCGAGAACTACCTTGAGAACATGCTGAGAGTCCTGGATGATGCCACTGTTTTGGTCGATGAGATCGGAAAAGACATAGGAACCGGGAAGCTTAGCGGTTACCAGTACCTGGAGAACTATCTCATAACAGGAAACTCTCACGTCTGGGGAAAACTCTTTTTACGGAAAGTCATAACAGATGAGAACATAAGATTTAAGGACGGTCTCACGATCGGAGAGGATCTGCTATTCCTGATGGACATAGCCCTTTCTCAGGGAAAAGAGCATACGATAAGGCTTACGGATAAAGAAGATTACGTATACACCGACAATGAGAACGGCGCGATGAAAACGGCGTTTAAAGAAAGCTTTTTGGACCAGTTAACCTGCTGGAAGCTTGCGGAAGAAAGGCTCATTAGCGCAGGCAAATTCGTTTCAAGATATGCTCATGTAAGCTTAGGCGTATCAATGGTGTTGACGGCGCTTCTTGTCGTCGGAAAAGTAGCGATGCTTGATGAAAAAGAGCGTGACAACGACCTAGCCAGACTTGCGGTTGAGGAGTCCAAGAAACAGATAAAACATGCACTTAAGACAAGGGGCGTATTTGCCGGACTTCCGATGGGACATAAACTAAAGGTAATGATATTCAGGCTTAGCCCGGCACTGTATCTTAAAATATACGGAAAGTATAAGAATGGATAAATTATGGATATGAATTTAAACAGACCTATAATTTTATACATGCACGCAGGAAGCGGAAACCACGGCTGCGAAGCGATCGCGAACACAACAGTTAAGATGATCGAGGAAAAGAGAAGGCAGGCAGGCGTTTCTACAAAGCTCCCTGTTTTTATCGTGACCAATTCCGCTGAGGAAGACAGAAAGTATTCCCTTGGAAAGCTTGAGAAAAAGGGGATCTGTACGATCGTGGAAGAGAATCATATCGACAGACACTTTTTTGACCATGTCTATTATTACATTTACAGAAAGCTCTCGGGTGATGAGGAGTCTTTTTTAAGATACAGATTTAAAGACGCCGGGATCGCATTTAACGAGGCTTTGGAGAGATGTGCAGGAGAGTGGGATGAAACCCGCAGACCGCTTGCGATCTCTATAGGAGGCGACAATTACTGTTACCCCGAGATGCTCTCAGACCTTATCCTTGCTCACAATGTCTTTATCGACAAAGGCTTTAAGACCGTGCTCTGGGGCTGCTCTATAGAGCCGGAGTCACTTAAGGATAAGAACCTTTTGGATGATATGAAGGCTTTCGATGCGATCTACGCAAGAGAGTCGATCACTTATAATGCACTTAAGGAAGCGGGTATTGAGGAAGAAATCCTTTTTCTTGAAGAGGACCCCGCATTTAAGCTTGATACCAAAGAGCCCAAGGAAAAAGAGGGCTTCATTCCCGGAAAGACCATCGGAATAAACTTAAGTCCTATGGTTCAGGATAGGGAGAGCACACCCGGCATAACAATGAAGAACTATACGAATTTCATTGACCATGTGCTCAAAAACACAGATTTGAACATCGCACTTATCCCGCATGTTGTCTGGGCTTCCAACGACGACAGGAAGCCGCTTTCGGAGCTCTTTTCCCTGTACAAGGATACGGGCAGAGTTGTGATGATCGACGATTGTTCCGCAGAGGAGCTTAAGGGCTACATTTCCAAGTGCTGCTTCTTTATAGGGGCGAGAACGCACAGCACGATCGCGGCGTACAGCAGTAAGGTTCCGACGCTTGTAATCGGCTATTCCGTTAAGAGCAGGGGCATTGCGACAGATCTTTTCGGCACGTACGAAAACTACGTTATTCCTGTGCAGGAGCTGAAAGAGGAAGATTCGCTCATTAAGGCTTATGAATCATTGAAAGAGAGAATGTCATGATAATCATTCAGATCGCGGGCGGTCTGGGCAACCAGATGCAGCAGTATTCTTTATACAGAAAGCTTGTTGAGATGGGCAAGGAGGTTAAGCTTGACCTGTCTTGGTTTGCCGAGGACATTCAGAAGAACATGCTTGCAAAAAGAGAATTCGAGCTCTCTTTATTTGAATGTCTCCCGTATGAGATCTGCACGGATGAAGAGAGAGACAGATTTTTAAAGCAAGGTTTTTTGTCCAAGGTCATAGGAAAGATTTTCAAGAAGCTTGGAATATGGGAGTCATCCAATCCCAAGGTTTTTGAAGAGAGCAGGATGTACCACGATGAGGTCTTTGACTTTGACGATAAGTACATCACCGGCTATTTTGCTTGCCAGAAATACTACGGCGATATAATGCCTTCGCTTAGAAAACTCTTTGTTTTTCCTAAGAGTGAAAATGCGGAGCTTGAAAAGAAAAACAGCGAGCTTGCGGCTAAGATGGATAAAGAAAATTCAGTTAGCGTCCATATAAGGCGCGGCGATTATCTTGATCCGTCCAATTTTGCAATCCTTGGAAATATCGCAACAGATGAGTATTACAAGGGCGCGATGGAATATTTTGAAAAGAAATATCCTGACGTTCATTTCTATATTTTTACAAGTGACCATGAGTACGCAAGGGAGCACTACAGCGATGAGAGCAAGTATACGCTGGTAGACTGGAACACAGGTAAGGACAGCATGTACGATCTTATGCTGATGAGTCACTGCAAGGGCAATATCTGCGCCAATTCAACCTTCAGCTTCTGGGGCGCAAGGCTCAATGACAGGCCGGACCACGAGGTGATCCGCACATTTAAGATGAGAAACAACCAGCCGGTTACACCGGAGATCATGCATGATTACTGGAAAGACTGGATACTGATGGACAACAAAGGAAACATAGTTTAATGGGAAGAGTTCAGGCAGCCAAGAAGAATATAATGTTCGGAACCGTGGGGAAGATCGCGACACTGGTCTTACCCTTTATTCTGCGCACGCTTTTTATCGTGGATATGGACAAGTTTCTTGGCATAAACAGTCTATATACCGAGATCCTCTCCTTCCTTAATATGGCGGAGCTCGGCATCGGAACGGCGATCAATTTCAGCCTTTACGGACCGGTTGCAAGGGGAGAAAAAGAAAAGATCAAGTCCTATATGCAGCTTTATAAGAAGGCGTATTATTACATAGCGCTTGTCGTTACTGTTATGGGACTTGCGCTGGTTCCCTTCCTTGATAGGATCGTCAATCAGCCTGCAGATATGCAGATCGCCCATAGAGATATAATTCTCTTTTATCTGATCTTTCTCTTTAACACGGTGAGCTCCTATTTTGTAGCATACAAATACAGCCTCGCCAATGCAGAGCAAAAGAACTATATCCAGGAGAATGCATATAACGGCACAAAGATAATCTCTGTAATATTCCAGATCATTGTAGTTGCGCTCACAAAGAGCTTTTATTTCTTCCTTATCACGGATGCGGTAATCCAGCTCATACAGAAGATCTTTATTTCCATATATCTGGATAAAAAATATCCTCTTTTAAAAGAAAAGAATGTTGAGAAGCTCAGTAAGGAAGAGGAAGATACCATATGGACCAAGACCAAGGCCCTTATCTTACATAAGGTCGGGGATGTCTTCAGACTTCAGACGGATGCGATCATCATTTCCAAGATACTTGGAACGGACAAGGTTGGTTATGTCAGCATGTACACCATGATCGTAGTGTCTGTTTCGGGCGTTGTGGATACGCTGTTTAGTTCGCTCACCACAAGCTTTGGTAATCTTATAGCTACTGAAAGCAGTAAAAAGCAGTATAGCATGTTCAAGATATACAGATTTGTGGCTTCTTGGATCTACGGTTTTGCAGGTGTCGGATTTATGCTTTTGTTGACACCGCTTGTTGAGATATGGACCAAGAATGCAAAGGGCAGTACATGGAATCCGGCTTGGCTGTTGGCTCCGATCGCTGTTTTCCTATATATCACGGATTTTTATTTTAAGGGTGAGAGAAAGGTCCTTGTTAATTTCAAGACCGCAGCAGGTGTGTTTGAACAGGACAAGTACCTTGCGCTTATTCAGGGTATCGTCAATCTTATCCTGTCCATCTGGCTTGCAATAGCTTGGCGCGATATCCCGACTATCTCAGGTATCGCCGGTGTCTATGTAGGAACGGTGGTATCGGGCCTTATCGCCAATATCACAAAGCCGATAATCATCTACAAGGCTTGCTTTAATAAGAGTGCATGGAGTTATTTCGCTGACTCTTTTAAATATCTTGCATCTTTGATCGCTGTCATGGCTGCATGTTATGCTATTCAGAGACGCGTTATGCCCGTTACGAATATCCCGGGATTTATCGCGATGGTAGTTATCATCACGGTTTTATTTAATGGAGTATATCTGCTCCTGTACGGAAGGACAGAGGAGTTTAAGTATCTCGTAAGTAAGATAAAGAATAGAAAGACACCGTAAATTTGTGACTGAGGAGGCTAGTTGGATGGATAATACTGCATATTTCGAAGTCGTAAAAGTGACTGTGAATCAGCTTGAAAATATCATGAACGTCAGCCTTGCGGACAGGGCAAAAGATACGGTGAAAAAGGCGCTCGGAAGAAGCGTTCGCACAAAAGATCCGCTGTTTTGGCCCGCAGGAATGCTGATGCTTGGCCTCGTGAGCTCACTTGAGTATCTTGACGCGATAGGCGATGACGAAGCGCGCGTTCTTAGAAAAAGGGCTGAATCAGCTATCGGTAAGCACCTCGATCTCTGGCTTTCAAAGTATGGCGGAAAGATCGACTATGTCGACGACGCGCTTTCAGGCTTTTGTTTTATCAAGATGTATGAGAGAACCCGCAACACCAAGTACAAGGATGCTGCGGATAAGATAGCAGAGTTTATTGCAGGCTATCCAAAGGATGATGCCGGCAGTGTCATATACAACGCTTCCCGTGGAAATAAGAATATCTTTGCCGACGGAGCCGGACAGGTAGCGATGTTTGCTGCGGAGTATGAGAAAGTATTTGGAAAAGAAGCTGCTTCAAGTACCGGAGTAGAGGGTAGGCACAAGGTCGGACAGAAAAAGCGGGCTGAAGCCATGAAAGCGGTAAGGAACAGCCTTCTTAAGAATTATCATGACTTTGGAAGAGATCCAAAGAGCGGACTTATCTATCATGCTTATGAATTACAGGGAAACGTAGCTGAGAAGAAAGGTCTCATGTGCTGGGGAAGAGCTTTCGGATGGCTTATCATGGGAGCTGCGAACTCCGCAGAGTTAAGCGCGGATGTTGAAAGCACAGCGACAGACTCAGAGCAGAATTCTTTTGATACGGCGAAATGGTTCAAGGAACTTGCCTTGGCGGCTATAGACAATCAGCGCGAAGACGGCGGATGGAGCTGGCAGCTTCAGGCTGTTGACGGACATATCGATACTTCTGCGACAGGAATGATCGCATATGCACTAACATGCGGATCAAAGAGCAATATCTTTTCCGCAGAAGAACAATTTAAAATAAAAGAAGCAGTACAAAAGGCTTCAGAATGTATGAAAGGTCACATCGATGGTGGCGCTGTTCTGGATGCGCTCAGCTCTTGTGATGATTTTGGAGTTCACTATCAGACTTACGGAAATTATCCTTGGGGACAGGGCGCAGTTCTCGCGGCCCTGTCGTCTTCCGGATCTATATTCATTCAGCAGCCTTAAGCGGCCATTTCTTCTCTTTCTTCTGCTTCAATGATAGGTTTGAGCTTGCTGTCTCTTATAAGGAATAATCCAAGTGCAAAAGCTGCAACAGTAAGAATTATTGATTTAACAACGATTCCTTCTCCAAGCCATGCTTTGATCATGTCACCTTTTTGAGTGGCAACATCCATTTTTGCAAATAAAATAGGATAGATCATAACAGCAAAGTCAAACAGGAAATGCAGTACCATGTTGCCCCACAGATTTCCGGTCCTGATATACAGCGCGCCCAAGAAGAATCCGACACCTATCGCATAGATTGTCTGTGAATATATAGCTTCAGGATCGTTTCCGGACATAAGATTAGTTAAATGGTACAATCCAAAGAATATGGAAGATATGGCTGTGGCAGCAATATAAGAAGCTTTAGTATTCCCAAAACCTTTTCTGAGGAATGTATTAAAAAAACCTCTTGTGAGAAGCTCTTCCTGCATTCCCGCTGTAATAAATAAAAATATGATGAACAGTATCAATGTCTTACTGTCTATGGCTGAAGAGCCAAATTCATGGATTCCCTTGTAGATACTGTTGATCATATAATAAGCAGTAGCAATAGTCATCACACCGCCAACGACAAAAGTTGCAAAAAAACTCTTAAATGAAAAAGCAAAGATCTTTATTTGTCCGAATGCGAAAATAGGAATTGTGAGTATGATTATCTGTATTATCGCTCCAACCAAATTAGGAATAAAAAGAACAGGTATCATGGAGAGTAGTAAGGTTACTATGGCAACCAAAATAAATTTGTAGTTTTTCATATAAAACTCCCTTTCGATTTTACTATTACAGTCGTACTATGTCTGTCGCGATATAATATACTATTACCACAAAAGCACGTCAATGCCTTTTTAGAATGTTTCCAAAATAGAAAAATCCCGTGGAAATTACTTTCCACGGGATATATGTTTCTCTATGATATTATCTGACAACAGCCCATGTGATTCCGTACATCTGCTCCATGAGCTTTCTGAGTTCGTCTTTCATCTTATCGCAGGCGCTTGCTTCATCAACGAAGTCGATCTCGCCGATCCTATCCTTGTTATCCTGGAAGAATACTGCCCAGCCGTTCTTGGTCTTATCAAGACAGATCCTGTTCTTGTGATGACCGCCTACTTTGTATAATTTAGAAGGAACCAAGTGCTCCTTTAAAAATCTTTTAAGTTCTTTGGTATTCATAATTCGCCTCCCACATGTATAAGACACACGATGTAGTTTTTAATACTACATGTAATATATCATATAACTATGTGAGGCGCAATACCCTTAATTATCACTTTCTGAGTCGGCACTTGAGGCTGTATCTGCACTTGCATCTGTGCTTGCATCTGTACTTGCATCTTTACCGGCGTCGGGGGATTTACCGGGCGCGGGACCCTGTCCGGGACCAAATCCAAAACGGTGCTCATAATTGGTTGCATTCAGTACATCTGCTTCAAGGGTTCCTTCAAGGTCTCCGCATGTAAAAGTATATGTCTCGCCCGATACAAGATCAGGAGAAGAAATAGTTATGCTGTCGGCATCCTTGGCAAGTGTCAACTGTGTTATAAGCTTTCCGCTACTGTCTATAACGGTTATGATGCTTCCGCCATAAAGAGTTTCGTCGAATACATATGAGAGGGATTGCTGCTTTGAAGATTCATCCGGTACTTCGAGCATTCCCGACATTCCAACGGATGTAAGAGTTCCGCCGTTTACAATAAATGATCCGCCGTCTTCGGTACCTACATCAATTGCGGCATTTCCGGAATTGGAAGGTCCGTCAACATAGACTTCTCCACCTGATATGATGAGATCTTTGTTTGAATCAATTCCATCGCCTTCTGCGTTAATATATATTTTACCGCCACTTATAGAGATCTTCGGCTCAGCTTTCTTGCTGGAAGCGTTTAAACCGTCATCAGTAGAGGTGACGCTTATATCGCCGTCTGAGATATCTATATTCACAGCCTCAATTCCTTCGCAGCAGTCTGTGATCGTGAGCTTTCCGCCTTTAACGGTGAGCGAAGTGTCGGCGTGGACAGCGTCATCGCTTGATGCGATCTGGATCGTGCCACCGTTTATCTCAATATTTCCGTCAGAATGGATGGCATCATCGGCACTATCTATGGTTATGGAACCATCATTTATGACTACTGAATACTCAGCTTTAATGGCCTTTCTGCTGAGTTTTTCAGACTTTTTCGATTTCTCTTTTTTCTCGGAAGAACTTGAATCCTCAGTGCTTTCGTCCGCAGGAGCTTCAGACTTGTCGCCGGAGTCGCCGAGGTTTGCGTCAGCTGGTGGCTCGGGCTTATCACCGGATGCATCAAAGCCGGCATCAGAAGGTGGAGCCGGAGGCATCTCGCCGGAGGCTCCGAAGTTTGCATCCGGAGGAAGCGCGGGCGGATTTCCTGTTCCGTCGAACGTAGGAACTGCCTCGCTCTTTTTTTCTATTGAAGCGGAGCCCTGTCCGGTTGTGATATTGAACGTTCCGCCATTGATCGTAAGATTACCGTCAGCCTGAAGACCGTCTCCGACAGATGCAAGATCATAGTGTCCTGATTCCACGACGATATCATTGGAGGCCTTAATGCCGTTATTGGTTGTTGTAAGGTTTAGAGTAGTATCCTCAAGATGCAGAGAAGCTCTTGAGTGAATGCCGTTTCTCATATATCCGAATACATCCAAAGTACCGCCGCCGGAGAAGCTTAAGTTGCACTCCGAAACGATAACACCCTTCTTGGTAACAGGTATTTCAGCAGTGTCGGAAGCTCCGGCCGAAGCCTCATCTGTTGTAGTGCCCGGAGCATATGTTGCTGCTTCCAATGCGCTTTCGTATGTACCGATCTCCGCGCAGGTTATGCTGTTGGTTGTTGTCTCGGGAACATATATTGTCACGCTCTTAGCTGATTCAATATAGATGGGGGCCATATTCATGCAGCTGATATCTACGCCGTTTAGTATGAGCGTTACATCTCTGTCATTATTGAAAACTCGTATCTGTCCGTCTTCTAAGTAGCCTTCGATGCAGAAGACACCGCCTTCTGTGATCATCGCTACGTTGCTGACCTGCGATACGTATTTTTTGTCACATTCAACTTTTTTTCCGTTTAATTTGATCGTTGAAGTGATCTCAAATGGAATTTGGGAATGTGGTACTGAAGTAGCCTCGAAATTGTGACCCTTTTTGGATGATGAGTTAAAAAAACGTATGCAGTATATGATACCTGCAGCAAGGAGCACAAGAATGATTACGAGTACCAGTATTTTTTTAAAGATGGGATTTGGCTTCATAGGATTGGTACCTTTACATATATGCACTGGTTTTTGAGTTCTTATCACAATTATAACAGCATAGTTCACAAAAAGACAGTAGAAAGACGACAACTTAAGGATATTTCGTCAAAAAAAGTTTTTGGCGAAATTAATATTTTTTTTATAAATAAGTACTTGATTTATTGTTCTATTTGTTCTATAACATACTTGAAAAGAAAATTAGCAGCCGAAAGGTGAGAGTGCTAACATAAATATGATCACCGATCGGTCGCCACAAACACTACAACAAAAAATTCATATAAAAAGGAGTGATGACTTATGTTGATGCCTATGTTATGGAGTAATAACAGTATATTTGATGAGATGGATGATTTCTTTAATGACAGATTCTTCGGTAACCTGTGCGACAATGGGCTTATCGATAGGAACTTCGAGCCGGCATCAGGTCTTATGAAGACTGACGTCATCGAGAAGGAGAACGGATACCAGCTTGAGGCTGAGCTTCCCGGATTCAACAAAGAAGATATCAACATCGATCTTAAGAATGAAGTCCTTACTATCAGCGCTTCTCACAATGAGAACAAGGACGAGAAGGATGAGAACGGCAAGTACATCCGCCGCGAGAGAAGAAGCTCATCTTATCAGAGATCGTTCCGTACACCCGGACTTAAGCCTGAAGACATTATAGCTCAGTACAAGAACGGCGTACTTACTGTCAGCATCCCCAAGAAGGAAGCAATTCCCGAGAAAGAGGAAGCTGTGAAGATCGAAGTTAAAGACTGAATGTAAATAGGAGCATAGCGGATAGGGATCGAGTTTTCGATCCGGCACGGACAAAAGGGTCGGCTAATAACCGACCCTTTTTTTTCGTGCTTCAATGATATAAAATGCTTATATGGATCACAGTTCAGAAATACAGAAATATAGAAAGAGAACACCATGGAAAAAGAATTCGAGTACGAAGGTTACAAGGGAACTGTTAATTACGACAAGAACTGCGACTATTATACAGGTGAAGTCGTGATAGACGGACGCATTTACACATACGAGGGTGACACTCTCGAGGAACTCAGGGAAGATTTTGAAGACATAATTGATTCAATGATTGCATTTGAGGAAATGGACGATGGTGATACTTGAATACTTTCTTAAATATGCGCTTCCGGTTATTCTCGCATATTTCGTAAGCCTTTTGATCAACAAATATATCAGTAAGGAGAGACTTCGCGGTAAGATCCACCTTGTCTTTTTGAGAGGTATAATGATCGCGGTGATCTGGGGACTTGCGTTTTTCACGATCGCCGGAAACATTCCGATGTTTAAGAACGCATGGAAGACATTTGCGGGATCTTCAGCACTTATCGCGGCTATCTTCGGTCTTGCAGCCCAGTCGACATTATCCAATGTGTTTGCGGGCATCGCGATATCCGCAGCAAAATCAAGACCCTTTGACATAGGCGACAGAATAAAGATCGATAACATTGATCCCGGATATGTCGAGAACATCACGCTGCGGCATACCGTCATCAAGACTTATCAGAACGAGATCATATATGTTCCGAATTCGATCGTGGGATCGGCAACAATAATAAACTATACTCAGGAACAGTCCTTTTCTTTTCCTATAGTAGTCTCCGTGGCTTACGGTACGGATATGCAAAAGGCTATGGACATCATGGCGGATGTTGTGGAGCAGCATCCTTCACACCACGGGCTCAGACCCACGGTGCTCTGCAAGAGCTGCGATGACAGCGGAGTAACGCTTCGCGTGCTTGTAGAGACAAGAGATTTCAAGGACAATCCGAAGGCATGTTCAGATTGCCTTGTTGAGATAATGAAGAGATTTGCTGAGGCGGGCATCGAGATTCCTTACAACAAGCTCGTTCTCATCAATTCAGATAAATAAACGGGAGAAGGTATGGGAAAGTTATATTTCAGATACGGAGCAATGGGAAGCTCCAAGACAGCTAATGCGCTTATGGTGCGCTATAACTACATCGAGAAAGGGCAGAAGTGCATTCTTTTGAAACCCAAGACCGATGACAGGGACGGCGAGAAAGTCGTTAAGTCCAGAATGGGACTAAGCGCCGAGGCGACATTTGTGGAAGACTTTATCGATGAAGTTAAAAATGAGTGGTTTACAGGAAAGTCCGAAGGCTGGAATCAGCTTGATTGCGTGATCGTTGATGAAGCGCAGTTTCTTACGGAGGAGCAGGTCGATATCCTTGCTCAGGTCGTTGATAAGTACGATCTTCCCGTTATCTGCTACGGATTACGTACCGATTTTACGAGCCATCTTTTCCCCGGATCAAAGAGACTTATGGAGATCGCAAACTATATAGAAGAAGTTCCGACTGTCTGCTGGTGCGGACGCCGCGCGCATTTCAATGCAAGAGTGGCAGATGGCAAGATCGTTCGCACGGGCGAGCAGGTAATGATGGGAGGAAACGAATCCTACGTATCACTTTGCAGGCGCCACTTCCTTAGCGGGGAAGTTTACGGCGAGAGGGAGAGAGCGGTCAATCCCTGATCGACGTGCTCACCAAATAGAATAACTAAACAAACAAAGGACGCCGCAACGGATGTTTTTAAAACCATCATCCGAGCGGACGTCCTTTTTGATTGTATTAAAGATTTTGCGGTTTATCCCGGCGTTATCTTGCTGCCAGATCCACCTGCTGAACGACTCCGACACCACCGCTTTCTTTTAGGAAGATTCCGCTTGAGCGAAGCTTCGCTGCGGTGTTAAAAGAGCTGTCTCTCATGTTGTATTCTGTCACGGCACTTCTTAGATAGATCGCGCCAACATCTGCTTCTTTTAATGAAAGAAGAGTGTCCGTGCCGTCTTCATTTCTGAGCCAAACTCTTAGCTTATCAAATACATCATCGTTTTCATCGATCCAGCCGTTTCCGTCAAGATCATATGCGGATAGTTCAGTAAAACCGTCGCCACTCTTTGCGCCAAAGAGCTCCGCACCGTCGTTGATCTTTCCGTCGCCGTTGATATCAAGAGAAAGAAATCCCGAGCCGCCTGCAGGAGCTGCGATCTCTTCTTCCTCGCCGTTGCAGTCCAGATCAAAATAGAATTTCTGGTCGCTTATCGAAGTTACATCATCCCTTACATTGATAACGAGCGGATCAATGAAGTTAACGGGGTGAGCGATGCTGATACCCGCTGACCTCGCAAGCACAGTCGACATGGAAAAGCTTACGTTAAAGTCGATGCTTCGACCATCCTCAGTAAGTGCGATTCCCTTGCCCTCAAATGAAACAGCCTCTTGCTCGATGTGAGTTTCGGTGTAGGTCGTAACAGAAAATGAGCTTCCCGACGATATCAGGTTTGACATCCCGCTCAGCATCTGCCTGTAAGAGGCACTCTTACTTCCGCCTCCGAGAAGCTGCATGTACTTAAGGATCTGTTCCAAAAGAGAAGTCCTTATAGCCATGATCTGATCTTCGAGAGTCAGCCCATTTCCGCTTGGATAGGAAGATTTAGTAGGCTTTAGATGATTGTAGTTCTCACTGCCCATCTCATCTGCTTCCTTTTGCCGAAGCTCCAGATCATCTTTGAAGCTTCCTTGAGAGCCTTTGACTGTCGCGACGCCGGTCGAAATGTCTACGATATTACTTTCGTAGTGCATTGCCGCCGACGCCAGGTTTACGTTACTTTGTGTGATTTTCATGGTTCTTACCTCCGTTTGGTAGCTTCGAAGGTTCTTCATTTTTGGCGCAAAAAAATGGACCTTCAAAGCTGAAGATTATAATCCTCCTTGAAGATCCATGCTTTCCCTAGCTCAATATACCGTTGCCCAAAAAAGATTTTCGGCGCGGTGATATTTCAATAGATATATCGGATTGAGCTCTCGTAAAATTAACTCAGCTTTCATAAAATGGTAAATAACTCAGAAGCCAAACGCGCGGCCGTGGCATTTAGTCTATTGTCTATTACCTCATGTAGTGTTATCATGAATGCATGTTTTTGAAACAATGGCGTTTCATCTATTAAATAATAGGTGGAGTGCCATTTTTTGTTTGTCAAAAAAGCTGATTATAATATACTTATCTTATATGCATCATTGCGAATTTAAATGGAGGTCAATATGAGCAAATATACCAAAGAAGACATTTTCCGTATCGTAGAGGAGGAGGACGTAGCTTTTATCAGGCTGCAGTTCTGCGACATATTCGGAATTCCCAAGAACATCGCTATCGCTGCGAGCCAGCTTGAGTTCGCGCTTAACAACGAGTGCATGTTCGACGGTGTGTCCGTAGAAGGCTTTGTCAGAAGCGACGAGAGCGATATGTACCTGTATCCCGATCTCGACAGCTTCGAGATATATCCTTGGAGACCGCAGTCCGGCAAGGTTGCGAGAATGTTCTGCAACGTATATACCGTTGACGGCAAGCCCTTCATGGGAGATTCCAGAAACGTCCTTCATGAGGTTGTAAAAAGAGCTGAGAAGATGGGCCTTAATTTCAAATTAAATCCCGAGCCCGAGTTCTTCTTATTTGATTACGACGATGAAGGAAGACCGACCAACAAGACACATGAACAGGGCGGATACTTTGACGTTGCACCTGCAGATCAGGGCGAGAACGTAAGAAGAGATATCATCTTAAATCTCGAGGAGCTTGGCTTTGACATCTCATCATCACATCATGAGATCGCGCCCGCTCAGCACGAGATCGACTTCAGAGAAGAAGATGCAGAGCGTACCGCTGACATGATCATGACTTTCAGGATGGCAGTTAAGACGATCGCCAAGAAGCACGGCCTTTATGCGACATTCATGCCTAAGCCCACTGAAGGTATCAGCGGTTCCGGTATGCACATCAACATAATAGCTCATGACAAGAAAGGAAATAACCTCTTTGTAGATAAAAAGGGCGGACTTTCCGATACAGCCAAGTATTTCATCGCCGGAGTGCTCAGCCACGTTAAGGCAATGACACTTGTGACCAATCCAATAGTTAATTCATATAAGAGACTTGTTCCCGGCTACGATGCACCGGTCAACATATCTTGGTCTTCTTCAGGCGCCAACAGAAGCGCTCTTATAAGAATACCTTCAAAGCGCGGTCAGGATACAAGGATCGAGCTTAGAAACCCCGATTCCACATGCAATCCTTACCTTGCGATCGCACTCATCCTCGCAGCAGGTATGGACGGAATCGAAAAGAAAATGAACCCGCCCAAGGAGCTTGGCGACAATCTCAAGAACGCAACCTACGACGACCTCAGAGAGAGCGGACTTGAGACACTTCCCATGACCCTCGGCGAAGCAATAGACGCTTACCAGGACGACGAATTTGTAAAAGAAGTTCTCGGACAATCCATATTTAATAAGATACTCGACGCAAAGCGCAAGGAGTGGAAGGATTTCCGCACCTGCGTAACCCAGTGGGAGATCGGAAGATATCTTAACGTTTTCTAATTGATTATAAGGAAGTCTGAGGCTTATCGGTGAACATTATCATTGCTTTTGCGAAATCGGAAGATGCGCAAAATTTTAAAAGCATATTGAGCCGTGGCGGATATGACGGAATGGTGACCTGCACTTCGGGAGCGCAGGCTCTTTCCGCTATGGAAGATTTTGGAAGCGGAGTCGTGATTTGCGGCTACCGCTTAAGTGACATGCTCTATTCCGAGCTTGCCGTTGACCTCCCCAAGTTTTTCCAGATGCTCATGATAGCGTCCCCCGACAAAACCCCGACAGATCTTTTTGACGGAAAGATAGTCTATCTTCCGACACCGCTTAAGAAGGCGGATCTTTTTTCCACACTTGAACTCATGCTCGAGGGCGTTACAAGGAGTAGGAAGAAGGCCAAAGAGAAAGCTAAGCAGGGAAGATCCGAAGAGGATAAGAAGATAATCGATCAGGCAAAAGAGATTTTGATGGATCGACACCATATGACAGAGCCCGAGGCGCACAAATACCTCCAGAAATGCGCTATGGACTCCGGAACAGGTCTCAGAGAGACCGCAGAAATGGTCATTTCCCTATCTGCAATATAATCTTGAAGGTTTTTTCGGTTTTTTATAAAATTAATCTAAAGTTTTTTATAAATTATCCGATAAAGATAATGTAAAGTGTAAAAAGGTATGCACACCTTGGGTATTTACGCCGTTTCTTTTTTCTTTTCCCAAAAGACTAAAGAAATGCAAACTTCTACCGATAAAGATAGTAAGAAGTAAATGCTCCAAGGAAGGAGGAAGAATATATGCGTATAGAAGCATACAGTCAGGTCCAGCAGATCTACAATAACAGCAAAGTGAATAAGGCTCAGCAGACCAAGAAGACAGGCGATATCAGAGATACAGTATCGTTTTCTTCTATTGGAAAGGATATCCAGGTCGCTAAGCAGGCTGTCAAGGCAGCTCCCGATGTTAGGGAAGATGTTGTGGCTAAGTTTAAGGCAGCTATCAAGAATGGCACTTATGATGTTAGCGGAGAGGATTTTGCTGATAAATTACTGGCAAAGTACGACGAAGCAAACGGCCTCGTCTAACTGAATAATATAAATGATAAAAACGGAGGATGATTCCAGTGGCAAGTCTTATGGAAAACTTGGTTAACGTGCTTGACCAAGAATGCGCAAGTTACGAGAAATTGCTGGGGTTATCTAGCCGCAAGACCTCTATTATTGTGGGAGGCGACTTGGCGGCACTTGCTAAAATCACGGATGAGGAGCAGTACATAATAGGTAATATCCAGTCCCTCGAAAAAAAACGCGAAGCAGCTATGAAGGATATTGCGAATGTACTTAACAAGGATGTTGATTCATTGAAACTGACCGATCTGATCGCAGTATTGGAGAAAAGACCTGATGATCAGAAGAACCTGGCAGTGCAACGCGATAGACTCGTTGGCGTTGCGGATAATGTCAGACGTGTAAACGGCCAGAACCAGGAACTGCTACGCAGCTCACTGGAAATGGTGCAATTTGAGATGAACATCATCCAAGCCTCTAAGAGAGCTCCGGAAACGGCGAATTATTCAAGAGCTGCAGGCACTACGGGCGATGTTATCGGTTACACATCGGGCGGGTTTGATGCAAAGCAATAACGTACCACTTGAGTACAGCGGTGGTACGATGGCATGTAGATAAACCCACCGATGATTACCGATAAACGCGGTAGTGTCTTTTTTGTACCCAAAATACAGTGGTTTTGTTAGAAGAAATGAGGTAAGCCCATGTCATTGATGGCGAACTTATATGTTGGAAGCTCGGGACTTCAGGTTTCACAGAACGCCCTGAACACCACAGCCCACAATATGGCAAATATCGATACCGAAGGCTATACAAGGCAGCAGGTATCACAGGGAACCAGATCTTACCAGACTCTGGAAAAGAATAACGATTGCATCGCCTGGAAACAGATAGGTACAGGCGTTAACTATAATAACTGTAAGCAGGTAAGGAGTGACTTCCTCGACAAATCTTATAGAAAAGAGTCGGGAAGGTACGCCTTTTACGATGTGTCACAGAAGACACTCGAAGAAGTTGAGGATCAGCTTCAGGAAATGAACGGAACAGAGTTCGCTGAATCACTCAATAACCTCTGGACAGCAGTTCAGGAGCTTGCTAAGGATCCTTGCTCAGCAGTAACACAGAGCGCAATGGTGACAAGAGCAAACGAGTTCCTTACAAGAGCCAAGAGCGTATACGACGGACTCGTTGATTATCAGGAAAACCTTGATTCAACCGTAGCCAGCATGGTTAAGAATATCAACTACTACGGCGATAAGATAAAAGAGCTCAATGAAAAGATCGTTGATATCGAATCCGGCAAACAGGAAAAGGCCAACGACCTTAGAGATGACAGAAACAAGCTTCTCGATAAGCTCGGCGAATACGGAAAGATAGAATACTCGGAAGATATTTTCGGAAACGTGTCGGTTCTTTTTGAAGGATCGAGCTTCGTAACATCCGATCACGTAAATCACATCGGTATAGATACAACACTTGAGAGCTCTGTTGGTTATGCAACTCCTTATTGGGAGTATGCGGCAAGAACAGAAGCCGATAAGGACGGAAACAAAGTTGTAGTTTCTATCGACGGTGCTCACTTATATGACCTTACTCAGACAATTTCTACTTCAACCGATACAGATATAGGAAAGCTTAAATCAGTACTCCTTGCAAGAGGTGATCATAACGCAACATATCACGATATCGCAGAGAGTGAGGATTACTACAACAGCAATATTTCAAAGTCAGTCATCATGAATGTTCAGGCTGAGTTTGATCAGATGATCCACAACGTAATGTCAGCGATCAACCAGGTACTTGAGGAAGCCGAGAGTAATCCCGCTACAATGGACAACACACTCGGAACAGTAAAGGACTTCGACCTCTTCGTTATAGCAAATCCCGAAGACAGAGTTCTCTACGACATGGGAGACGATCATCCGGCAGGTTCGGTACTTACAGAGCTTACAATAACAAACGCTCAGATAAATATGAAATTCCTTCAGGATCCTACGATCTTTACTTTCAGAACAGTTGAAGGAAATGAAGATACTGATACGATGAGGAAGTTAAAAGAAGCATTTACCACTGAAAAGTATGCTCTTAACCCCAACGTAGCGACCAAGAACAGCTTTATCACCTATTACAACAGCCTCGTTTCACAGGTTGCGAACTCAGGTGATGTTAATAAGAGTATCGCTGCTGCACAGGAGCAGACAGTTTCTTCCATATCAGCAGCAAGAGAACAGATCGTCGGAGTATCAAGCGATGAAGAGCTTGAGTACATGATCCAGTTCCAGAATGCATATAACGCATCAAGCAGATACATAAACGTAGTAAGCGAGATGCTCGAGCACCTCGTAAATACACTCGGCGCATAAAGGAGCCGCACTCACTAACCTTTGATCTATGGGGAAAAGGAGTAAAAAGCCATGACATCTACATTTTTTGGACTTAATATCGCTGCATCGGGACTTAGAGCAGCAAACGCAGCTTTGAACACAACAGCAAACAACATATCGAATGTAAATACCAAGGGCTACAGCAGACAGACTGTTGAGCAGGAAGCAAGCGATGCCTTGAGAGTATTTGCTACATACGGCTGCGCAGGTGCAGGTGTAGATACCATCGCGATCGAGAGAGTAAGAGATCAGTTCTACGATGTAAAGTACAGAAACAATGCTCAGCTCCTTGGAAACGTATCTCAGAAGAACTACTACAACAAGCTCGTTGAAGAGTATTTAAATGACGACGGAACAACCGGATTCTCATCTCTTTTTAACAAGATGACAGCTTCCCTCCAGTCAGTCATGACAGCAGCGGGAACAACTGAGAGTAAGACAGCGTACATCTCAAACATGCACGCTATCACAGAGTATTTCAACAACGTATACAATAACCTTCAGGGCCTTCAGGCAGACATCAATTCCGAAGTTAAGCTCTGTGCCGACAGAATAAGCTCAATAGCTCAGGAAGTTGCTTCACTTAATAAGCAGATCAACGTTATTGAGATGACAGGAACAACAGCAAACGAACTCAGAGACAAAAGAGATGTTCTCCTTGATGATCTTTCCAAGCTCGTTTCAGTTGAGACAAAAGAGACAGCTATCATCGATGAGACTCAGCCCGACAGAAATACCGGAGCAACAAGATTCCAGATTTGGATCGCAGGCGGTTATGAGCTCGTTGATACATACGAATACAGAAAGATGATCTGTGTTTCAAGAGAAGACGATGGCGGAACAGGCCAAAACGATATCAAGGGCCTTTACGATATCAAGTGGGGAAGCCCCAGCTTTAAGGACGGCGATGACGTAAGCGAGCTTTCAAACTTCTCGATGAATTCTAAGCTTATTGGAGGAGAACTTCAGGGACTCCTTGCAATGAGAGACGGAAACAACGCACAGTACTTTAGCGGAAAGACCACAGTAGTTGACGAAAGTTCTGTTCCAACCAAGGTTACCGTTGAAGTTACCAATAAAAACCTCATGGATATGGACAAGTGCTTCATCCCGGAGACCGGAAGCATCCACATCGGAGCCAAGGATTACAAATATGACGGTTGGGAGTACGACGGCTACAACACATATACATTCACAATGGACGAGGAATCACTTAAGAGTGTTCCCGATAACAACGCAACAATAACTATCGGATATTCCAACGACTATCAGGGAATTCCGTATTACCTCCAGCAGATGAACGAGTTTATCAGAAAGTTCTCAAGCGAGGTAAATGAGATCACAAAGAGCGGATATACATCAGATTCTCAGGAAGGTATATTCATGCTGACAGGTGCTATGGACACCAATTCTGCGGCTCAGTACAGCTACGAACAGCTCACATCTGAGTCCAAGAACAAGGGCTATTACAAGCTCCGCGGCGGAAACTTCACCGTAAACAGCGTGCTTTTGGCCGATGCCGACAGACTTTCTACAAAGGCAGACAAGACAGAGGGCGAATCCGAATTCGGAAATCTTACCAAGTTAAAAGATATGTTCTCTACAAAGAAAGTCTTCAGAGGCGCAACATCAGGTGAGTACCTCACAAAGGTCCTTGCTGACGTAGCACTTAACTCAAGCAACTCAGGTACTCTTGAAAAGACCTACGAAGCACTTGAAACAACTATCGGAAACCAGAGACTTTCTGAATCCGGCGTTGACGAAGATGAGGAAGCATCGAACCTCGTTAAGTTCCAGAATGCTTATACACTCTCATCCAAGATGATCCAGACACTTACTGAGATCTACGACAGACTTATCCTTCAGACAGGAGTATGATGATAACGAATCGGCTGTGCAAGGCGCATGGCCGATTCTTTTTTTCTTTTACCCCTAAAGATATGGGCATAAGCTGCCGATAATCAATGTGAGAAACTTATATGGTATACACTTGTGCACGGATGCGCATTGTTTTTTCAGACTAAGGATGGTCGTCACATGGAGGTCGAACTATGCGTATCACCAACAAGATAATGCAGAACAATTCTCTTTATAATATCAATAATAACAAGGTTTCCGAGGATCAATTAAACACGATGATGTCAACAGGAAAGAAGATCACAAGACCTTCGGATGATCCTGTTATCGCGATAAGAGCATTGCGCCTTCGCAGCAATGTTACTCAGCTTTCACAATATTATGAGAAGAACGCCAAGGATGCAGAGAGCTGGCTCAATGTCACAGCCGACGCTCTTTCTACAGTTACGTCCGTTCTTACCGACTGTGTAAAGCAGGCTACTAAGGGCGCCAACATGGACCTTACGACAGACGATCTCTCAACGATAGTAACTCAGATGGAAGCTCTGGCAAAAGAGTATTACTCAACGGGAAATGTAGACTACGCCGGAAGATATATCTTTACAGGCTACAGAACAGATACTCCCCTTACTTTTGACAGAACCACAACTGCTGATTATACAGGTATCAACGATGAGTTCACAGCATCGAGTATCGGATGGTCAAACAGAGTAACAGGAATGAGCAAGCTCGATTCGACCAACATCCTCAATGCATCTGCTCAGGCGGTAAAAGAGAACGATATCCAGGAGTACTCCGTAGGAAAGATCAGACTTTCATACGATAACTTAAATTACAGAGACAGCGATACAGATTTTACAGCTCCCAAGCTTAAATGGAGAGAGCAGCTCACACAGTCGGCAACAAGCTCTGTTGATGGCACAGCCGAGCTCATAAACCTCACATATACAACAGCAGTTGGAGCTACACATCATGTATCTCTTCCTACACCCGACGATCTTGCTCAGGGAGAGGCATACACGATCACAAGCGAAGGCATCACATACAACGTTACAACGGAGGTTGACGGATCCTATACTATAAAGGCTTCAGAGGCCACAGCCGATTATACTTTTTCCGTAAACAGTAACGGCGTGTACGATACATCCAAGCAGAGCTCAAATGTGTTATCGGGACAGGTTTCAACAGAGACCGTTCAGAAGACTACACTTACCTTTACCAATGACAACGGTGAGAGGATAAGCTACAAGCTTCCTCTTGTTCCTTCGATCGGACAGTCTTATAAGATGACGATCGAGAACGCCGGAAGAACAGCAACCGCTGTTGTTAACAGCGACGGAACCTATACGGTCACAGAGAATGATAATACGTTTAATCCTGACGGAAACTACAGCACCAACGTAATAAACGTAACAGGAAACGGAAGCGTATATTCATCATATAAAGAGTCAACTCTTGATATCAACGGTGCAAACCTCATCTACACGACAACAAGTCAGGAGGATGTTGATAACGTATACAAGACACTCGATGAGAATAAGACCGGAGCATTTGCTTACCTTAACGTGGCAACAGGTGAGGTTCTCCTTAACAAGGAGCTTACCGATAAGCTTTCTACACTGCCCGATCTTATCAACGCCAAGTCGATCGATGTTGTTTATGATAAAAAAGAGTGGGTTGACGGCGATATAAGACCGCAAAACCTGTTTAATTGCAATTATACTGATGAAAATGGCAAGACAGTACTGTATAATAAAGGTTCAGCATCCCATAACATCGCTTACGACGTGGGATTCGCACAGTCGGTAGTTGTAAACACCACAGCTGATGCGGTATTCACAACAAGTGTTAAGAGAGATGTAGACGATCTCAGTACTATGCTCGGTGAACTTAAGCAGATGGAAGCTACTATCAAGATCCTTGAGGATAAGATGAACGCTTCTTCAAGCTCAAGCGAAAAGGCAAGAATTGAAGTTGAGATAGATGCAGCGCAGAAGGCATTTAACTATCAGAGAGAAAACATTCAGAAGGAGTTTGAGCACAAGATAACATCTCTTCAGAAGGCTCTCGATAATGCCAATATCGCGGTTACTGACAACGGAACAAGATGTAAGAGACTTGACCTTGTAAATTCAAGACTTATGACTCAGACGACTACATTTAAGACACTTCAGTCTGAGAATGAGGATATAGACCTTGCAGAGACCGTTACACAGCTCACTTCAGCCCAGACTACCTATGAGGCAAGTCTTATGGCAACAGGTAAGATCAGTCAGACATCGCTTATGAACTACATCTGATGTTCTTAAATATTTATAAAAAGTGGAAATTATACGTTTTTACGTATATAATTAAATAGTGATAATAACAATTTTTATCAGGATTATGGAGGTTACAACATGAAATTAAACACTAGAATTTTTGGAGAGGTTGAGATTGAAGACAGTAAGATCATTTCTTTTCCAAATGGAATAATCGGCTTTCCTGATCTTAAGAGATTTACCCTTATGCATGACGAAGAGCAGGGAACAAATACGATCAAATGGCTTCAGTCAATAGAAGAGCCCGGATTTGCAATGCCTGTTATGGATCCGCTCTTTGTTTGCCCCGATTATCAGCCCATGGTTGATAAGCAAGAGGTAGAGGAAATCGGTGAATTGGATAATGATGAGATGCTTGTGCTTGTAACGGTTACGGTTCCTCACGACCTTAAGCAGATGACAGTTAATCTCAAAGGACCTTTCATCATCAACACCAAAGAGATGAAAGCTACTCAGACGATCATTGATAATGAAGAGTATCCTGTAAAATTCCCGATATATGATATTCTGCAGAAAAACAAGGCAAACGCATAATCATAATACGGGGAGGGATAGGACATGTTAGCATTATCTAGAAAAAAGAACGAAGCAATTGTAATCAACAACAATATAGAGATCACAGTACTCGATATCAGAGGAGACCAGATAAAGCTCGGAATCTCGGCACCTAAGGATATCCCGATCTACAGGAAAGAAGTATACATCCAGATCCAGAATGAAAATAAAGAAGCAACAGATGTATCCGGAATTGAGGAACTTAAGAAATTGCTTTGATGAACGACTTGTATCAGCCGCCCGGAATAGGGCGGCTGATTTTTAAGTAATCACTTAGCGCGGTTCTTTCGCGCTTAGTGTACTACTTAGTTCCGTCGAACGTAGTGAGAGCGGAACATCCTTATAAAGAGGACAGCATGCGAATACTCTACTGCTATTGGGATGAATTTAACGGCGAAGACTGTATGGATGCCATGAGAAGACTGGGCCATGAAGTCGACGTTTTGAGGCTGGAGCTCGAAGGCTTTGAGCTTACAAAGGAAATTGACGATAAGTTCGGAGCTCTTTTGACCAAAGAGGGATCGGGAAAAAGATATTACGACATAGTCTACAGCTTTGACTATTACCCGTGCATCTCCGATGCCTGCCAAAAATACAACACACCGTATGTGTCTTGGGTTTTCGACTGCCCGCACTATACGCTTGATTCGCATACGATAACAAATCCCGTGAACAGGGTCTTTGTCTTTGACAAGGAGCGCTGCAAGCAGATGAGGGATAAGGGAATAGAGACTGTAAGCTATTCGCCGCTAGGAGTCAACGAAAAGCGGCTTGAGGAGCTCTGCAGGGAACTCGACGCAGAGAATGACGGTACGATCCACTATCGGCACGACGTCTGCTTTTTGGGAAATCTTTACGACAACGAATTCAACTTTTACGATCAGGTGGAATGCCTTCCGCCGGATTTTAAAGAATACATAGATTCAGTTATTGAGAAACAGGAAAAGATATACGGGACAGATCTTTTTACGGATGAAAAGGTGATAACGCCCGAACACGTAAAAAGACTCCGCGAATATATAAAATTTGAAGATACCGGGAACTACGACCTTAACTATGACAGCATAGTTCTTGATATGCTACGCACAAAGGTAACGGTCAACGAAAGAAGACATATCCTTGAAAGGATGGGCGAGAGGTTTGATACCTTCATCTACACGCCGCCCGGAGCAAGGCCTATAAAAGGCGTAAAGAACATGGGACTTGCGGATTATCAGACCAAGATGCCGCTTGTTTTCAGAAGGAGCAAGATCAATCTCAACATCACACTTAGGCCTATCATATCGGGAGTGCCGCTCAGGGTCCTTGATGTGCTCGCGGCAGGAGGATTTCTGGTAACGACATATCAAAAAGAGATCGATGAGTACTTTGAGAACGGAAAAGAGCTTGCTATAGCGCATACTCCGGAAGAAATGGTCGAGCTCACGGCATATTATCTTGAGCATGAGGATGAGAGAAAAGAGATAGCGAAAAACGGACAAAAAAAGGTCTTTGAGGAGTTTGCATACACGAAACTGCTCCCGAAAATCTTAAAAGTTTATAAAATTTAGCAATTTCTTTTGCCTTGCTACTAAAGATTAAAGAACTTTGTCCGATATACCTTGTAAGAAATATTATGCTTATGTGGATATAAGCTTTATGGAACGCGTAAACAAGATAAATACAGGTAGAATTCCTGATTCTGACATGGAGGTATAGGATTATGGGAATGGAAGCTATTAACGGCTACGGTCCGCTTATTCAGCAGACACAGCCACAGGTAAGAACACAAGTACAGAGCCAGTCTCAGAGCGAGATTGCGGATTATGAGGCAAACGGCGCTATGCAGGGCATGGATCTCAAGGTAGAGTCAGCAGATAATTCTGCAAGCTCCAACAACGAGTCAGCTGCGCAGAATTTTGCCCAGAATCAGAGCAAGAGAGCGGAGACTGAGGAACAGATCCAGGCAGACAACGCCAAGATAAGAAAGGCTATCTCCGAGATGACCAAGAAGGTTCAGTCCAATACTGAAGCTATTTTTGGCATACATGAAAAGACCAACAGAGTTACCATTAAGATGGTCGATAAGGAGACAAAGAAAGTTATCAAGGAGTTCCCGCCCGATGAGACTCTCGACATGATCGCCAAGGTATGGGAGATCGCCGGCATCATGGTAGACGAAAAGAGGTAACACGCAGATCACGGACACGACGGCAAAAAGGATAGGCTGCCGGTCCGATGCATATCTGTTTAATAAGGAAACGGATTTCCGATCACATCTCACGGATTGAGAAAGGAGAATCAATATGCCTATCAGAATAACAGGAATGAATTCCGGTCTTGATACCGAGAGTATCATCACAGCCCTTACTCAGAAAAAGAAAGATAAGGTCGATACTTTCACGGGAGACCAGAAGAAGCTTACCTGGAAGCAGGATAAGTGGAAAGAACTTAATAAAAAAGTAGTTTCTTTTTATAACGGAACACTCAGCAACATGAGATTTGCTTCCGCTTATGTAAAAAAGACAACTACATCATCAAATGCCAATGCCGCTACGGTTATAACCGGCGACAGCGCAATGAATACCACACAGTCTCTTGATATAACTAAGCTTGCCAAGGCTGCTTATCTCACGGGAAAAGAGCTTAAGACCGTTGGAGAGAACGGAAAGAGACCTACCATGTCCACAACAATGGAAGAACTTGGCGCCGCAACAGGTGAAGAGGGAGGACAGCTTAAGTTTAAGATCGGCGGAAGTGAGTCACATGAGTATATCACCGTTGACATTGCTGCTTCCGATACTATAGAGAATGTTCTTAGTAAGTTAAGAAGCACCAAGTCGATAGATGAGACTACCGGTTTGAGCACAGGAAAGACATTAAACGCCAACTTCGATGAGGGAACAGGAAGATTCTATATTTCTTCAAAGGAAATGGGCGAAGCAAACTCTTTTAGCATGGAAAGTACAAATGCTATGACTAAACTTGGTCTTGTTGAGGAAACGATTGAAGGCAAGTCCAATTACCAGGCAGGCAGTAGCGCAGAGATCTACCTTAACGGAGTAAAATACGAATCCAACTCCAATACTTTCCAGATCAACGGACTTACGATAACTGCCAATCAGGTTGCTTCGGATATAACACTTACGACCAAGCAGGACACAAGCGGAATCTACGACAACATCAAGAAGATGATAAAAGAGTACAACGACCTTATGAAGGAGTTCGCTACTCTTTACAATGCAGATCCTGCCAAGAAATATAAGATGCTTACAGATGATCAGAAGGATCAGATGTCCGATAAGGAAGTTGAGGAATGGGAGAAGAAGATCAAAGAAGGACTCCTTTCCAAGGACGAGACTATCGGAAACGTAAGAAATGCTCTTAAAGAGATCATGAACCAGTCCTTCGAGATCACTGACAAGAACGGTAAGACGAGTAAGTTTTCTCTTGCAAGCTTCGGTATTTCAACAGGAAGTTACTTCTCAACAGAAGATAACGAGAGAGACGTATTCCATATCGACGGAGATGCGGATGATTCCGTAAGCAGCGGTAACACCGATCTTCTCAGCGGTATGATCGCCAATGATCCCGATACTGTACAGAGCTTCTTCTCAGAGCTTTCAAAGACTCTTTACAACAAGCTCTTTGATATGATGAAGGGAACTCAGTACAGCAGTGCATTTACGATCTATGAAGATAAGCTCATGGCTTCACAGTACAGCGCTTACAACACCAAGATCTCCGATGCACAGAAAGCACTTGAGGCGGCTCAGGATAAATACTACAAGAAATTCTCCGTAATGGAGACCGCGCTTTCCAAGATCAACAGCAGCAGTTCGTCACTTGCCAACTTCTTTGGCGGCGGACAGTAATGGCATAATATAAAACTAATCATACGGATATAATTTTACAGAAATGCGAGGGAACACATATGCCGGTATCAACAGCACAAAAAGCTTATGCTCAGTACAAAAACAATAAGGTTATGGGTGCGAGCGGCCCGGAACTTACATTGATGCTCTACGACGGAGCGATCAAGTTCCTCAATATCGCTGACATGGCAATTGAAAAGCACGACGTCCCCAAGGCCCATGAGAACATCATGAAGACAGAGCGTATCATTGACTATCTCAGGAACACTCTGGATATGAAGTATGCTGTTGCACAGGACTTCGAGAATATGTATTCTTATATTGGAAGAAGACTTGTTGAGGCGAATATTTCAAAAGACAGAGATATTATCGCCGAAGTCAACAAGCACATGCACGCTATCAGAGATAACTGGGTAGAAGTCATGAGAGCCAATAACATTGTTGTTAAGGATGCATAATTAAGGGGGACTTACGGATGCTAGCTTCAAGCCTTGATATGTTGGAAGAGAGCCTTAAGAAAAAGATCGAGATAATGACCGAGATCGAAGCCGAGAACGAAAGGCAAAAAGAGGTTCTTTCCAATCCGGACAGTGTCAACGAAGATCTGTTTGACGCCACAGTCGATACGAAGGGCGAGCTTATTGACAAGCTTGTCGCACTCGACGACGGCTTCCAGTCACTTTTCGACAGAGTAAAAGAGGAAGTGGGTTCAAACAGAGAAAAGTTTGCCGATCAGATCAAACGCATGCAGGCACTTATAGAAGAAGTAACTGCCAAGAGCGCATCGATCGAAGCGGCAGAGCGCAGGAACAAAAAGCTTGCCGAAACCTATTTTGACACCGCAAGGCAGAAGATGAATGTAAGTAAGCAGACATCCGCCGCGGCATTTAATTACTATCGAACCATGAATAACTTCAAAGATATTCCACCGCAGTTTTTGGATCAAAAGAACTGAAAAAACAATACAAGGGATCGTAGGATAAAAAGTCCTACGATCCCATTTTTTTAGAATCCGCACAGATAGGGGCGTTTGCCATATATCGGCAAGGTTTTGCAAATACTTTATAGCAAAAATGAAAAAATCGAATAAAATTTCATTTTTGCATATTTTTTTGAAAAAAAATTCAAATAAGGGTTAAGTACGCGCATTCACTGCCGATAATAATAGTGACAAACAAAAAACAAGCAGCCATGGAAGGGACTCCGCGTAAGCTGCACAATAGTAAAAGGATGAAAAGGCAGCACGGACGCGGGCCCCGTTCATGGAGGATTATATTATGGTAGTACAACACAATGTCACAGCGATGAATGCAAACAGACAGCTTGGTATCACAACAGGTATTCAGGCTAAGTCAAGTGAGAAGCTTTCTTCCGGTTACAAGATCAACAGAGCAGCAGATGATGCAGCAGGACTTGCTATTTCCGAGAAGATGAGACGTCAGGTAAGAGGTCTTACACAGGCTTCCGCAAACGCACAGGACGGTATCTCAGCAGTACAGACAGCAGAAGGTGCTCTTAACGAAGTTCACGATATGCTTCAGAGAATGAACGAACTTGCAGTTAAGGCAGCTAACGATACTCTTACAACATCAGATCGTAGATACATCCAGAGTGAGGTTGATGCACTTGTAAACGAGATCCACAGAACAGGTGAGGCTACACAGTTCAACGACACAAAGCTTCTTGACGGAACATTCGTTAATAAGAACCTTCAGGTTGGTTCCGACAAGGCTGACAACAACGTTATCAAGATCGACATCGTAGCTCTTACAGCTTCAGGACTTGAGATCGACGGAACAAAGGTTAACGTAACAGGTACTGACGGTGTTAATGCAAGAAACTCAATCGGAACTATCAAGGCAGCTCTTGAGAAGGTTTCAAAACAGAGATCTGATCTCGGTGCTATCCAGAACAGACTTGAGCACACGATCAAGAACCTCGACAACGTAGTTGAGAATACACAGGCAGCTGAATCACTTATCCGTGATACAGATATGGCTGAGGAAATGGTTAGATATTCTAACAACAACATCCTCGCTCAGGCCGGCCAGTCAATGCTTGCTCAGGCAAACCAGACAAACCAGGGTGTACTTTCACTCCTTCAGTAATAAAAAACATAACCCATTTAAGCCTAGGATCGCTCCGGAGATTAAAATCCGGAGCGATTTTAGTATTTTAGAAATAATTTATAATTTATTTTCAAAAAAGGGGGTTATTTTTTTAGATTTATGGTCGATAATAATAGTGTAAACAAACAGAGATAGTTTTTAGGCCAGCACTAAGAGCTATTTCCAAAAACGAGCAAACGAGCAGCAAGGAAGCTGCCGTACAAATTCAAGGAGGAATTATATTATGGTAGTACAACACAACGTAACAGCAATGAATGCAAACAGACAGCTTGGAATCACAACTGGTATTCAGGCTAAGTCAAGTGAGAAGTTATCATCCGGTTACAAGATCAACAGAGCAGCAGATGATGCAGCAGGTCTTGCAATTTCCGAAAAGATGAGACGTCAGGTTAGAGGTCTTACACAGGCTTCTGCTAACGCTCAGGATGGTATTTCAGCTGTTCAGACAGCTGAGGGTGCTCTTAACGAAGTACACGATATGTTGCAGAGAATGAACGAGCTTGCTACAAAGGCAGCTAACGACACTCTTACAACAAAGGATCGTGACTACATTCAGTCTGAGATCACAGCACTTACAGATGAGATCAACAGAACTGGTGAGGCTACATCTTTCAACGACACAAAGCTTCTTAATGGTAACTTTAAGAACAAGAACCTTCAGGTTGGTTCCGAGAACAATGATAAGAACCTTATCAAAGTAAGCATCGACAAGATGACTGCTTCAGGAATCGGTGTCAGCGGAGTTACAGTAGCAGGCTCAACAGGAGCAACAGCTCGTACAGCTATGGATACAATCAAGAGTGCTCTTGAGAAAGTATCACAGCAGAGATCTGATCTCGGTGCTATCCAGAACAGACTTGAGCACACAATCAAGAACCTTGACAACGTAGTTGAGAATACTCAGGCAGCTGAATCACTTATCCGTGATACAGATATGGCTACCGAGATGGTTAAGTATTCTAACAACAACATCCTTGCACAGGCTGGACAGTCAATGCTGGCTCAGGCTAACCAGACAAACCAGGGTGTACTTTCACTTCTCGGTTAATTCTAAATGGTTCACAAGGAAAATTGGTCATTTGCATAATTGCAACTACCAAAGAGAGCCCCGTTTATTCGGGGCTCTCTTTCATTTATGCATTTCCATTATTATTTTTATCATCGCCATCACCCTGTGAAGAACACTGTCTTCTTCACAGATTTTTTTGTATCCGTTTTGCGCGATAACTTCGCGCTCATCGTCGTGTTCAAGGTAATAAACGGACTTTTCGATAAGCTCGTCGACAGAGCGATAGGTTTCAAGATGAACACCGGGAGTTAAGAATTCATCGAGCTCCGGCTGATAATTCGTAAGAAGGAAACCACCGCAAGCAAGGATATCCCAGATTCTCTGGGGAAGTCCCGATCTTATCGCTCTCATTGTTGTGTTTAAGTTGATCTTACTTTTTTTGAATATAATAGGCATTTCCGTGAATGACTTGGCAATGCCGCGATTTCTTATAAGCGGTGACAGCTCTTTTGTATTACTTGTTGTGAAGAGATCGAGCTTATAATTTCCGATGCTTTCCGCAAGGGTATTTAATATCTCTTTTCTTTCAAGAACTGTGATGTGTGATCCCAGATAATCATCCAGAACTATCTGCCTGTCGAGATTTCTGATGCTGAGCCTCGATGAATAAAACTCGGGATCGGCGTCTTTTATCGCAGAAATCTCTTCGTCCGTAAGTGTGTTTTCAACATATTCAAGGCCATAAATATTTTCTTTTAACTGTCGAAGCATCTTTTCTTCGAGACCGGATTCAATACCCGAAGGCAGCTTAAGTGCGGCGTACGGGTCTTTTTCGGTATAAAGAGATCCGATAAAAGAGATGTCGAAGTCATAGCCGACAGCCCCCTTCGTTGTGGCGTTCATCCTGTCCACGGCGCCGCCGAGCGGAAGGTGAAAAATGCAATTCGGATTGGCGTAAGCGACGGATTCGTACTGTTTTTTGTCGAATAAAAAAACTCTGTTGTAGGGACTTTTTATCGCATTATTATAGATTTCGAGAACCGGACAGTCCACGGAAACGCAGACGTACGGAACCTTGATCCTCTCACAGAGCATGGCGATAAAAGGAAAAAAGTTGATGGAAAAGATAAAAAGAGGCCTGTGCTCGGCAATCAAATTGCCGAGATTGGTGATTCTCTCATCCAGAGTCATGGAATCATGCTCAGATCTTCCGGTGTTGTCTTCAATTATCGTTAATCCGACAGCCTTCAGAGCATCGATATAATCTGGCTCGCAAATGCTGTCATATCTGTAAACTATCACATTCATAGACTTATTGTAGCACTATATCTGCTATAATTGATATAGGATTGTGAAAATTACGGAAACGAGTCGGAGTAATCCATACATCATATATGCCTTGTATTTTTGAGCATGGAGACTATTTATGAAGAACGCGGATTTGATCAAGCAGATAAACGAAATTTTGTCATACCTATACGAGAACGCAGGTGCTATGGGCAAAGACGGCGTGCGTGAGGCTTTTTTGTCTGTATATGAGACACTGAATGCGAATCTTTTGTGTGATGAAAATAAAGATACGCTTGAAAGACTCTACAAAGAGGCCGACGAGAACATCCTTGATGTCGACAGATTGCGGATTCTTTCAATGGACGCGATCATCAAATATGCATACAGTAGCCCGGACGACGGAGTATCCGCAGAGGTTGCGGACAGCCTGAAGCAAGCGGCGGCGCATCTTGAAAAGAAAAGTATGCAGCTGGATAACCTTCTTGAATATATCAGACAGGTCGATCACGTCAGAGAAAAATATCATCTCAGATACCCGACGCCTTCTGATAAATTTGAGGGAAAGGGCGTTGTCTACACGGTCATCACCGGGGACTACGATGAAATAAATGAACCTGAAACGGGAGACTCGGGCCTTTCGTATGTTCTTTTAACAGACAGAGAAAGACCGGATTATAAGGGCAAGTGGGAGATAAGAGTTATCGACAATCCCGATAACTTAAGCAGCGTGAGGCTTTCGCGCTATCCCAAGATGTTTCCTCATATCTTTTTCCCGGAATATGATTATTCGGTCTATATCGACGGATCCTTGATCATAAAAAAAGATATTCGCACCTTTATAGATACGTACAGGCGTGACTGCGGAATGATATGCTTTGCTCATTTTTGTTCGGAAAGCATAATGGATGAGGCGGTTCTTATCGTCGAGCGCGGAAAGGCCGATAAGGCGGCTCTCGATACGCAGCTCGAGGTTTATAAGAAAAACGGATATACCGCAAAAGGCTATATCGCTGAGCTTACCTGCATAGTCCGCGATCACCACGACGAGGCGCTTAAGAAGGTTATGCAGGATTGGTGGGATGAGTACATGTCCTACGAGCACACGCGCGATCAGATAAGCTTTGATTATGTGACTTGGAAAAACGGCTATATATTTGATCTGTGCGACCTTTCGGTGTATATAAACCCGTGGCTTGAGATTGCAAAGATACATTAAGAATTTTGCGGGCAAAAAAGCCTGTAAAACCGCCACTATAGCGCATTTCTGTGGTAAAATATAAGTGGTTTTTCAGTGTTTGTGCATTTCTAAAATGTTTTGACTTGACGAGGGGGTAATATGAGTGATTTTGTTCTTACGGCGTCTATGATGTGCGCCGATTTCGGCAATCTTGAGAAAGAGGTCAAGGCGCTTGAGGCGGCCGGAATAGACTCTTTTCACATAGATATCATGGACGGTCGTTATGTCCATAATTTTGCCATGTCTTTATATGACATGATCTCAATCGCTAGGATCAGTAAGAAGCCGCTCGACGTGCATCTTATGATCGAGCACCCGAGGAATAATATAGATCTTTTCCTCAGATATCTCAGAAAGGGCGATACCGTCTACATTCATCCGGAGGCGGAGTATCACCCGTCAACAACAATCTCAAAGATAATTGATTACGGCCTGCATCCGGGCATTGCGATAAATCCCGGAACCAGCGTGGAATCTATAAGAGAGCTCCTTCGCATCGTCGACAGAGTTCTTGTTATGGCGGTCAATCCCGGCAACGCCAGTCAGATGTTTTTGCCGTTCGTTGGTGAGAAGATCGACACTCTTTTGCATCTTAGGAAAAAAATGGGCTTCGAGCTCTACTGGGACGGGGCTTGCGGAGCGGATAGAATGCGCGAGTACGTGCCCAAGAAGATGGACGGCTTTGTTCTCGGAACAACTCTTTTATTCGGCAAAAGAGCTGAATACGCCGATATTATCCCGGCTGTAAGGAAACTTGATTTTTCATACCTCGAAAAAGAGCCTGTACAATTCGATGATCAATACTAATCCCGATGATAAGGAGCTAAAAGAGCTTGATGAATACTAATCCCGATGAAGAAATGAAGATGGTACCACTAGAAGAGATCAGCTTTCCGCTTTCTTTTTTTAGGGAAGAGGTCAGGAACGGTTTCTATATCCCGACGATGATCAAGCGTTACTGGGCGGGACAGCTGCAGATCCTTTCTGAGATCGCTAAGCTGTGTGAAAAGCACGATATTCAGTGGTTTGGCGACTACGGAACAATGCTCGGCGCAGTCAGGCACGGCGGATATATTCCGTGGGACGATGACTTTGATATTTGCATGATGCGCGATGATTACGAGCGCTTTTTTGAGATTGCCAAAAAAGAATTTCCAAAGGAATACATCATTCTTTCTCTGAGAGATATTGAGGAAGGCTATGACAACATTCTCGGAAGAATAGTTAATTGCAGTGCTATCGACTGCACCAAGGAGCATATGGATGAGTTCAGCGGCTGCCCGTATACGGTCGGTGTCGATATTTTCCCCATGGACGGAATGTTTGCCGATGAGACCAAGGAAAAAGAGCGTTATGACAGGGCCAAAAGAGCCATCCTCGTCCACAACGCCGTTGAGGCCAAGGACGAACTCGGCGATCTTGCCAAGAACATTGAAAGTTTGCTCATAGATGTTGAGAAAGAAAATCATGTTCATCTTAAAAGAGGCAAAAAATTAAAAAGAGAGCTTGAGCTTCTTATCGAGAAAATTTATATGGAGTGCCCTGTTTCCGACGGCGACAGGGTTGCTTTGATGCCGTTTTATATGATGTACGGCAATCATGTTTTCCCTAAAAAGTTTTTTGAAAAGACTTTTGAGATGAAGTTTGAAAATACGACAATCCGGATTCCGTGCTGCTATGACCAGATCCTGTCAAGCAACTACGGAAACTATATGGAGATACGTAAGGGCGGCGGTATGCATGAGTATCCGTGCTATATCAGCCAGGAGAGAGCGCTTAAGAAGAAACTTGAGCATAATCCTTACAGATATACTTTTGATGCAAATCACATGCTTGCATCGGTAAAAAGATACATGACAAAAATGCTTGCTCCGGCTCCCGCCAAGGAAAAGGAGACAATTGTGTTCCTTCCTTGCAGAGCGATGTGGTGGGAGACCATGGAAGGCCTGTGGCACAGGTATAAGGCCGAGGGGCATGATGTTCACGTATATCCCATAAATTTCTATGACTGCGATTATTACGGAAACGTAGGAGAAATGCATGATGAGCGTATGCTCTTCCCCGATTATGTCGGCGTAGAAAACTGCGAGGAACTTGATTTTGCGCAGATTCGTCCCGACAAGATTGTGATTCAGGTTCCCTACGATGCAGAGAATACGGCACTTACCGTGCATGAATTCTTCTACTCATCAAATCTTATAAATTTCACCGATGAGCTCGTCTACGTTCCTTGCTTTGACATCGACGACCCCATCGACCGCGATGACAAAGCCTGCCGCGGCATCGAGATCCTCGCCGAACAGCCCGCCGTTGTCTACGCGGATAAGGTGCTGCTTAAGTCGGAGAAGCAGCGCGAGCTCTACCTCGAGAAGCTCATCTCCCTCTCCGGTGAAGAGACCCGTGCCTTCTGGGAGCAGAAGATTGAAGTCTCCGAGTTCGTCGGAAGCGATTGGAAGAAACGCGGCGCGCAGAGCCATGCGGACGCAGGCAGCGCGCATGGCGCAGGTTCCGCTTCTCCTGCGGAAATTGAGCACGAGCGCGAGTGGCGAAAGTTCCTCGGCGATTATGCTGACCGCAAAGCGGTCATCTACTACTTCACGATTAGTACCGTGATATATCACGGTGAGAAAGCCATAGATAAGTTCGAGCGCGTGCTCGAAACCTTCGCCGGCGCGAGCGGCGTGGGCAGCACAGCGCGAGAAGACGCTACAGACCAGGGCGACAAGGGCAACCGCAGCGCAGACGGCGATTCTGAGAACGCCGGAGCGGGCGCACGCGGCAAGATTGTTGCAATCTTCATCCCGCAGGACTACCTGACAGCGAATCTCGACAAGGCAGAGCCCGCCGTGCGCGAGCGCTATCTTGCTTTCATAGAAAAGGCCAAGAACACGCCCGGTATCATCTTCGATGAAGCCGGCCGTAGCCTTGACTTCATAGATAAGTGGGGCGCGTACTACGGCGACACAGGCGTCGCCGCCATGGAGTGCGCAAGCAGGAAGATCCCTGTAATGCTTGAGAATGTAGAGGTGTAAGTGCGGCGGCGATGCACACGGCGCAAGGCGCCGAAGCATGAGCTGCTGAAACGGGCGGCGTCTTTTGCCGCAAACGACAATAATACTTGCGGAAACGGAGAACAATTGCGTATGAATGTAGCTATAATACTTGCAGGTGGCGTCGGTAGCAGAGTCGGCGGCGATGTCCCCAAACAGTTCGTAGACCTTGCAGGCGAGATGATGATCGTGCACAGCTTGGAGCCCTTCGGAAATCTCCCGATAGTTCAAAACATCATAATAGTTGCGGATGATAAGTGGCGCGAGGACATCGAAAATGCAATTGTCGATTACCCCGCCATCAGCGAGAAGATCCTCGGCTACGCCGATCCCGGCCAGAACCGCCAGTTATCAATATTGAGCGGCCTTGAAGCTATTGAATTACTGGGACTTGGTGACATGACCGACAATGTCATAATACATGACGCGGCCAGACCCTTTGTTACCGAAGACCTCATCACCGCGTGTCTTGAAGCTCTTTCGGACCACGACGGCGCTATGCCCGTCCTTCCCATGAACGACACCGTCTATCTTAGCCACGGCGGTGTGCAGGTCGACGAGCTCCTTGACAGAAACACGATATTTGCGGGCCAGGCACCCGAAGCATTTGTATACAAGAAATATCTCGAAGCCAACAGGAAACTCATCCCCGACAAGATCCTCGTGATCCACGGCTCCTCCGAGCCCGCAGTCATGGCCGGCATGAAGGTTGCCATGATCCCCGGTGACGTGCGCAACTTCAAGATCACAAGCGCCGCCGACATGGAGCGCGCCGAGGAGATATTCCGGGAGAAGTACTGAGCGTACGCCCATGAAAAGGGGATATTTATTGGAATCACAGATAAAACTTGCAGAAAAGACAGTGCTTATCTGTGATTTACAGGCTAATCCGAGCAGAAATCGGAGAAATTCACAGATAAAACTTGCAGAAAAGGCATTGTTTATCTGTGATTTATAGGCTAATCCGAGCGAAAATCGGAAAAATTCACAGATAAAACTTGTAAAAAGCCCAACATTTATCTGTGATATGCCCAATTCTGAAGAATATTAGACAATCAACTAGACGTGGAGACAGACATGAAAGCACAAGTTCTTTATGATATAGGCGAAATCAGTTACGCAGATGTTGAAAAGCCCATTCCGAGAGCGGATGAGGCTCTTGTTAAGGTGCGCGCATGCGGCATCTGCGGTTCCGACATTCCGCGCATATATAAGACGGGCGCGCACAATATGCCGCTCATTCCCGGTCACGAATTTTCCGGGATCGTAGAGGCGTGCGAAGCTTCACCTGAGCTTGTAGGAAAAAGAGTCGGCATTTTCCCGCTAAAACCCTGCATGGAATGCGAACAGTGCAAGAACAGACACTATGAGATGTGCTCAGATTACGACTATCTCGGATCACGTTGCGACGGGGGATTTGCGGAGTACGTGGCAGTACCTACTTGGAACCTACTTCCAATTCCCGATGAAATAACCGACAGCGAAGCAGCAATGCTTGAACCCATGTGCGTTGCGGTTCATGCAATGCGCAAGGCCGGCCTTGAAATATGCGCCGGTGCGGGCACACAGCAGGGCTATACAACGCCTTCGGACGCGAACAAGTTTATCTTTATATGTGGCCTTGGCACAATCGGCCTCTTGCTTGCAATGTTCCTTAGAGACGCGGGCTACCGCAACATCTACTGCATATACAACAAAGGCATTCAGCTTGAAAAGCTCATAGATATGGGATTTGCGCTAAGCGATCTGTGGGATTACCGCGAGGGTGACCCTGCCGACTTTGTTCGCGAGAAAGCAAACGGCGCCGATGTGTTTTTTGAATGTATCGGAACTTCCGAAGCTTACGAGAGAGCGGTAGCTTTGACTGCACCGCTTGGAACCGTCGTTCTTGTCGGAAATCCCGCTTCGGACATGAGCTTAAAGCGCGAAGTTTACTGGAAGATATTACGCAATCAGCTAAGGCTCGTGGGAACCTGGAATTCTTCTTTCTATGGAAATCCGCTTTCCGTTCAGACCTCAGACGTCGATGACTGGAACTATGTTTTATCAAGATTGCCGGAAATCAAAAAGAAAGATTTTTCTCCGGAAAAGCTCATCACACATAGGTTTGCGCTTGATGAGATGCAGCAGGGACTTGAAATAATGCGCGATAAGGCTGAAGAATATATCAAGATAATGGTAGAATATTGAGAGATGACACACATCAAAGAGTGTTTTTATAGGGAAAGGAGATCATTATGGCAGAGAGTAAATGGAGATGCAGAGCAGCGGACTTAAAGGGCACAGAGACCGAGAAGAACCTTCTTGCGGCATTTGCGGGCGAGTCCGAGGCTAGAAACAAATACACATTCTTCGCATCAAAGGCTAAGAAAGAGGGCTACGTGCAGATTTCAAATATCTTCGCGGAGACCGCAGCCAATGAAAAAGAGCATGCTGAGATCTGGTACAAGATCCTTGAGGGCATCGGAACAACAGTAGATTGCCTCAAGAACGCAGCAGACGGCGAAGGCTATGAGTGGAAGGAAATGTATCCCTCATTTGCAAAGAAGGCAAAAGAGGAAGGCTTTGATGAGATCGCAGAGCTCTTTGAGAGCGTAGCTGAAATCGAAAAAGAGCATGAGGCGCGCTACAGAAAGCTCCTTAAGAACATTGAGGACAAGATCGTCTTCTCACGCGACGGCGACTGCATCTGGCAGTGCAGCAACTGCGGCCATATCGTTATCGGCAAGGAGGCTCCCGAGCTTTGCCCGGTATGCGCTCACCCGAGAGATTACTTCCAGCTTAAGGCTGAGAACTATTAAAAAGACTGCTTGCGGAGAAGTCCGTAGCATAAAGCGATAAAAAGTATATGAGACAAACAGCAGTAGCGCGGATGACCGGCTACTGCTGTTTTTTGAAGAAGATTTGCTGATGTGTACAAAAGATTCTTAGACATTAGAGTAATTGACAACATGAGATATATCTCATATAATTAAGGAGGAGAAAGGCACAGAACTCAGGATGCCATATTCTGAGCATCTGGAAGATGGGATATTTGAGTTGCGATGCAAAAAAGGAAGTAACATAACAAGAGTACTATATTTCTTTTTCGCTGGAAGAAGGATAGTTGCGACCAATGGCTTTATAAAGAAGTCGAAGAAAACTCCACCAAAGGAGTTGAGACTAGCCAAAGAAAGACGCGAGGATTGGCTTAGACGTCATGGAAAGGAGGCTTATTTATGACACTTAAGGAATATAAAGAGAATAGGATGAAAAATCCCGAATTTGCTAAAGCATATGAAGAGATTGAACCGGAACTGAATGTTATACGTGCAATTATAGATGCGCGTATCTCGCAGAATATGACTCAGAAGGAGTTGGCTGAGAAGACAGGGATAGCGCAAACTGAAATAAGTAAATTAGAAAACGGCACCAGAAATCCATCGATCAAGTTACTTCAAAGGCTTGCAGATGGAATGGGGATGGTACTGCAGATCTCTTTTTTGCCTAAAGAAGGAGCAAAAGGGTAAAACAAAAGGGCTTGGAATTTTAAGGTAGGACACGATAATTACTGTGTTGATATTTCTTGGGGAACTGTTACGGTTGGGCTTTCGGGAGATGAAAATGCAGTAACAGAAGAGACCAGCCTCAGTGAGATCAAAGATCCTTCAAACTTTGAGCTGATGGCCGTATCAGACCTTATCGGTGACACTGTGGCCAAAAAGAACTTTTACATGGATCCTTGCGGCAGGATCAAGTCGCCCGATGAGTACGCCTATTATATCAAAGGATCTTCAATCTTAGACGGCAAGCCTCTCGCAAAGACCGGCGATGAACCCATCACTTATATAGAGGATATGTTTGAAGATATACCATGTTTTCCCTCATAAAAGTGTAGTTGAGGCACAAGCTTTCCCTCATAAAAGTGTAATGACAGCATAAAATTCCCTCATAAAAATGTGATGAAACATTGAATTTTCCCTCATAAAAGTGTATCATAATTGCAAAGGAGGCTTATGATTCATGAAAAGAACGGCCTATCAGCAATTGTTGAATTGGAAGGATAATGAGGATAAAAAACCTCTTATAATTAATGGGGCCCGTCAGGTCGGAAAGACATGGCTCTTGAAAGAATTCGGTAAAAATGAGTACAAGAATATGGCTTACATCAACTGCGACGAGTCCGTCGAGATGAAGACAGCCTTTGCTGATTACGATACAGAACGACTTATTAGATTTTTTTCCGCTGTGAGCGGAGAAGCTATTGCTCCCAAGGATACGTTGATTGTACTTGATGAGATACAGGAGGTGCCTGAAGGGATTACTTCTCTTAAGTATTTCTGTGAGAATGCTCCAGAATACGATATTGCAGTTGCCGGAAGCTTGTTGGGTATTGGCTTGCATGGTGGTACAGGTTTTCCTGTCGGTAAAGTGGATGAGATAAACCTTCATCCACTTTCATTCAAGGAATTCCTGCTGGCTCTTGGTAAGGATACGTTGGTAGAGCAATTGGAACAGCATAGATGGGATGAGTTATCAGGACTGTCGCATACATTTATAGAACTACTCAGACAGTATTATTATGTGGGAGGCATGCCTGCTGTTGTGGCGTCATATTGCGACAAACAGAATCTTAATCAGGTCAGGGATATTCAGAAGCAGATACTTTCAGACTATAGAAGAGATTTTTCCAAACATGTTTCCACGGATATTTTAGCTAAAGTGTCTATGGTTTGGGATTCCATACCTGCTCAGCTTGCTAAAGAAAATAAGAAATTTGTATATAGCGCGGTCAGGAAAGGCGGACGAGCCAAAGAATTTGAGAATGCGATCCAGTGGCTTGCTGATGCCGGACTGATCCATAAAGTAAACCGTGTTACAAAGGTGGACCGCCCCCTCAAGTTCTATGAGGATTACAACGCATTTAAACTGTTTGTTTTGGATCTGGGGCTTCTCGGAGCTATGACAGAAGTATCAGCCAAGGATGTTTTGACCAACAATAATGCTTTCACCGAATATAAGGGAGCGTTGACTGAGCAATATGTGCTTCAGCAGATTGTTGCTTCAGGGATCAAGACATATTATTATTCCAAGGATAATTCAACACTTGAGCTAGATTTTCTTATTCAAAAAGAAGATGTGTATCCGTTGGAAGTAAAGGCGGAAGAGAACCTGAAGGCCAAGAGTCTCAGAATAATATATGAAGAGAATAATAAGTTGAAGCCACGCCGAATATCGATGGCAGGATACAGAGAACAGGACTGGATGATCAACATTCCTCTCTATATTGTGGGCGAGTGGGTGCAGACATTACCGTAATAATAGATATGATTATGCTCTGCCGAAGATTATGAGATCAGCCTCAGTGAGATCAAAGCCTCTTAATTTTCCTTTTATGTATAGTGATGACGTTGGATAATGCAGAAGTAGTTTGTGATATGCCTTTAGACACTGTATAATATACAGGTCTTTAAAAAGGAGTTGATTTAGTTTAGCTATGACATTTTCACAGATCATATACACAATAATATTAGGACCGCTTGAGCTACTGTTTGATACAGTTTACGCGATTGCTGTAGGTGCCACACATAATCCGGGATTATCCCTGATATTTTTGAGCCTTACCATCAACCTATTGGTTCTGCCTCTATATAGAAGAGCGGATGCTATGCAGGAAGAGGAAAGGCAAATATCAATAAAATTAAAGCCCGGAATCGATCAGATTCGAAAGGCTTTTAAGGGCGATGAGAGATTTATGATCCTTCAGACTTACTATCGCCAGAATGACTATAAGCCCTATTATGCGCTGAAAGGATCACTGTCTTTACTTCTTGAGATACCCTTTTTTATTGCGGCATATCACTATCTTTCACACTCATATGTGCTGCAGGGAGCGTCGTTTGGACCGATCGCTGATCTTGGAGCGCCGGATAATCTCATTAAACTTGGCGGTATCAGCCTTCATTTGCTTCCGATACTTATGACCCTTATAAATATCGTTTCCGGAGCAATCTATACAAAAGGAATGACACTTAAGAGCAAGATCCAGCTGTACGGCATGGCTCTTGTTTTCTTGGTTCTGCTATACGAATCACCGGCGGGACTTGTTTTTTATTGGACACTTAACAATCTTTTTTCTCTTGTAAAAAATATTTTTTACAAGCTGCCGAATCCCATGAAAGTGATCAAGATGTTCTGCTCTGTATTGGGAATCGCAATCCTTATACCGTCATTTATGTATTTCACCGGAGTAAGAAGAAAAGCAATTGCTGTGATTGTCGCAGTTTTATTGCAGCTTCCGCTACTCCATAACCGCATTAAGCTTTTCAAAAACAATGCGGATGAAAAGAAATCCGATATAACGGAAGGCACGGCTAAAACTATTTTTTATGCGTGCTGTGTTTTTATGGCTGTGCTTGTGGGATTACTGATCCCTTCAGCAATAGTAAGCACATCGACTGCAGAATTTGTTGAGCTTTCCGCTTTCAAATCTCCCATAGCTTATATTGTACGTACGGCTGCGCTGGCAGTTGGTGTATTTTTGGTGTGGTGCGTGATCTTCTATAGACTTGCATCAGACAAATCTCAAAAGAAATTCAGTCTTGCTTTTTCAATTATCATGACCTGCGCGGTAGTTGAGTACATGTTTTTTGGCAAAAGATATGGCAATATTTCGCCGCTTCTTAGATATGACGTGGACATCGAGATCGCGCCAAAAGAGTACCTGATAAATATGCTCGTTCTTGCCGCCGTAGCAGGCATAGTATATCTGATATGGAAAAAAGGGAAACACGAACTGGTAAAAGCGGTATGCATTATCGGCTGCCTTGCCATAACCGCAATGTCCGTCATCAATATAGTGAAGATCAATACAACTTCAAAAGAGCTTGAGCAGATGGCTTTGCAGCAAGAAGAGAAAAAGCAGGATAACGCTCCGGAGTTTACACTTAGCAAAAGCGGTAAGAATGTAGTAGTGCTATTGATTGACAGAGCCATAAGCGGTTTTGTGCCCTATATGCTCGCTGAAAGGCCTGAACTTCAGGAACAGTTTGCAGGATTTACATATTACCCCAATACATTCTCGTTTGGTTTATGTACAAATGTAGGTGCGCCGCCGATATATGGCGGATATGACTATACACCCATTGAAATTCAAAATAGATCGGACGAATCGCTCAAGGATAAGCATAACGAAGCCCTTATGGTCATGCCGAAGATCTTCATGGATAACAACTACAAGGTTACAGTCTGCGATCCGCCGTACGCCAACTATCAGTGGAATTCCGACCTTAGCCTGTTTGATCAATATGAAGGCATGAAAGCGTGCGCAACAATGGGATATTTCGATGAGGAGGAGCAGAGCCGAATTGAAAGAAAAGAAAAAACAATAAACAGAAATCTCTTTTGCTATTCGGTGTTTAGGATAATGCCCGTATTTCTTCATAAAGAGGTCTATGACGGCGGTAATTACAACTACGCCGATTACTATTCGGATAGATATCAGAAAGAAGAGATCGGTTATTATATTACCGAGGACGAATACAAAAGTACCGGAATGAAAGACGATTTCCTCAGATCATACGAAGTGCTTAAAAATATGCCTTCTATCACCAAGATAAGTGATTCCGATGATAATACTTTCATGTCCTTATATAACCTGACGACACATGAGATTATGTTCATGCAGGAACCTGAATACGAGCCAAGCAACGTTGTTGATAATACCGAGTACGAGAAAGAGCATGCCGTGAGAACAGCTCCCGGAGAAAAAGACCTGAAGCTTACAACAATAGAGCAGAAAGAACATTACCAGACCGATATGGCAGCGTTCATTCAACTTGGTAAATGGTTTGATTATTTGAGAGAAAACGGTGTTTGGGACAATACCAGGATCATAATAGTCGCCGATCACGGATATGGAATCAATCTTCTGGATGTGATCATGGATGATACGGACGGCGTTAATGCAGATAATGAAGATACTACCGCCGTTAATCCACTACTTATGATCAAGGATTTTGGCAGTACCGAATACTCTGTCAGCGATACTTTTATGACAAATGCGGATGTTCCGGCGGAGGCCTTAAAAGGAATCATAGACAATCCGGTCAATCCTTTTACAGGCAACCCCATAGATGAGTCCGGAAAAGATGCCGATGAGCTGCGTTGTCTACTCACCGACGAAGATATAAATAAGAACAACGGGAACACATTTACAGATCCTGTATGGATCACACTCAAGAATAAGTATATGTTTGATCCGGACAATTGGACATACGGATACTGATGATAGAAGCCGGTTATAAGTAAGAAAGTGAGAAACAAAATGCTTTTATTTATGTATATTGACCCCGGAACCGGTAGTATGCTCTTTACGATACTGATAGGAGTATTAAGCGCAGGCTACTATTTTCTTCGTAATTCATTTATGAAGATGAAGTTTAAAATTTCCGGTGGTAACATAAAAGAACAGGACAGCGATCGAATCCCGTATGCGATCTTTACGGACAGTAAGAGATATCTGACCATATTTAAACCTATCTGCGATGAGATGGAAAAACGAGGCGAAAAGCTCGTATATCTTACCGCGGAAAAGGATGATCCGTTACTTAATGAAAAATATGAACACGTGCGCACTGAGTTTCTCGGTGAAGGAAACAGGGCCTATGCAAGAATGAACATGCTTAAGGCTGATATCGTGTTATCCACGACCCCCGGACTTGACGTTTACCAGTGGAAAAGATCAAGGGACGTAAAGTGGTACGCACATGTCCTTCACGCAGCCGGCGACGTTACCATGTATCGTATGTTCGGAATCGATTACTATGATGCAATGCTCCTTAGCGGAGATTTCCAGATCAAGCAAGTGCGCGACCTTGAAGCGCTTCGCGGTTTGCCGGAAAAAGAGGCAAAGCTTGTGGGAATACCTCACATGGATGCACTTAGAAAAAGACTTTTAGAAACCGGAGACAGCTCATCTAAAGAGCATGAGACAACGATTCTTCTTGCACCGTCATGGGGACCAAGCTCCATACTCAACAAATACGGAAAGAAGATGATCGACGAGCTCATAGCAACCGGATATAAGATCATCATAAGACCTCATCCGCAGACATTTGTTTCCGAAAAAGAGATGATAGAGCCGCTGATGAAGGCTTATCCCGAGAGCGATAAACTCAAGTGGGACAGAAATATCGATAACTTCGATACCCTTAATCAATCGGATATCCTGATATCAGATTTCTCGGGAGTAATACTTGATTACGCGCTTGTTTTTGACAGACCGGTGATTTTTGCCGAGACCTCTTTTGACAACGGAATCTACGATTCATGGTGGCTTAAGGAAAGAGAATGGATCTTTGAGACACTTGATAAGATCGGAATCCGCCTTACGAGCGAGAATATGAAGAATATCAAAGAACTCATAAACACAGGGCTTACCGATACTCGTCTGAAAGAAGAAAGAGACAAGGCGCGCGCCGAGTCGTGGGCGTATATGGGTAAATCGGTTGAGAATATAGCGGATTATCTGATAGAAAAGAGAAAAGAGCTTGCTGCCGGAGAGCAGTAATTGACGCGGAGGAATTATAGATGCAGGCAATAATCTTAGCTGCGGGAATGGGAAAAAGACTTAAAGAGCTGACACGCAACAATACTAAGTGTATGGTCAAGGTTAACGGAGAGACGCTGATCGAGAGACTTCTTCATCAGCTGGACAGCGTTAATCTGTCTCGTGTAGTGATAGTAGTCGGATATGAAGGCAAGAAACTGATGGATTATATAGATACATTGAATATATCCACTCCCATCACATTTGTAGACAACCCAATCTACGATAAGACCAACAACATCTATTCTCTTTTCCTTGCAAAAGAGTATATGAAAGAGGATGATACGCTCCTTTTTGAGTCTGACATTATCTTAGAGGACAAGATTCTTTCAGGTCTTATCGAGGACCCCAGAGATACTTTGGCGCTCGTTGACGAGTATAAACCTTGGATGGACGGAACATGTCTGCGCCTTGACGATAACGACAAGATAATTGATTTTATCTCGGGTAAAAAATTTGATTTCACTAATACAGAAGGCTGCTATAAGACCGTAAACATATATAAATTCAGCAAGCATTTTGCAGAGAAGCAGTATATTCCTTTTCTCAACGCTTATCAGGAAGCACTTGGTGTAAACGAGTACTACGAGCAGGTGCTCAGAGTTATCACCATGCTCGACGGAGCCGAGATAGTAGCAAAAAGACTAAACGGAGAGAAGTGGTACGAGATCGATGACGAGCAGGATCTTGATATAGCAGAGACGCTCTTTGATAAGAAAGTGGAGGACAGAGTCCTTCGTCTTGAAGAGCGCTACGGAGGTTATTGGAGATTCCCGGAGCTTATCGACTTCTGCTATCTTGTAAACCCTTATTATCCGCCCAAGAAGATGAAGGATGAGCTTAAGGCATCGTTTGATGTACTACTTACCGAATACCCTTCAGGCATGAGAGTCAATTCACTTCTTGCCGCCAAGAACTTTGGCGTGCACAGAGAGAATATCGTAGTTGGTAACGGGGCAGCAGAGCTTATTAAGGCGCTTATGGAATCAGTTACGGGTAAAGTCGGAATTATCCGTCCCACCTTCGAAGAGTATCCAAACAGATACGAAAAGAGCGAGATTGTGGCATTTAAGCCAGAGAACAACGAGTTTAGATATTCCGCGGACGACCTTATGAATTTCTTCGGAGATAAGGATATATCTACTCTGGTATTGATAAATCCTGACAACCCTTCCGGAAACTATATTGATGAAGACGGAGTAAAGAAGCTCATCGCATGGACAGCTCAGCGCGGAATAAGATTCGTACTTGATGAGTCATTTATTGACTTTGCTGATGATAACACAACATATATTGATCAGAACACACTTGTAAGCAACAAGCATTTATTCGTTGTTAAGAGCATTTCTAAATCATACGGCGTTCCGGGACTACGACTTGGCGTTCTTGCATCCGGAGACAGCGGAGAAATCGATAAGATCAAGAAAACTGTATCCATCTGGAATATCAACTCTTTTGCCGAGTTCTATATGCAGATACAGGAAAAGTACAAAAAAGACTATGAGCTGGCGCTTGAGCGTTTCAAGGCTGAGAGGAAGCGCTTCCTGGCTGAGCTTAACAAGATCGCCCTCATAGAGGTGATCCCGACACAGGCCAATTACTTCATGATAAAGATCAAGGATAAATACAACGCAGAAGAGCTTACCAACATCCTGATGGATAAGTACAGCATCCTTATAAAAGACCTTACTACCAAGGTTGGGGATAAGTATATCCGTGTTGCAATAAGAGATGAAGAGGATAATGATAAGCTTATTGGGGCTTTGAGAGAGTTATAAGGAATAATTTGATCTAGGTTGTCAGATTCGAATAATACTTAGGACTAAGTCGAGCGTGAGTTTAGGGCATACAGAAAAATCAACGTCTAATTGAGAGAAAACCACAATTAGATGTTGATTTTTTGCATTTTCTGGAATATACTACATATGAGGGGAACTGTAGGATGCAATTATTTAGGAGAATATGAGATGTTAATTCAATTTAATTTCAGGAACTTTATGTCATTTAGAGATGATACAACACTAGATTTATCTGCTACCAAAATTTCTGAATTTAACAATAGGGTTGTTTCTATAGGCGGCGAGAGAATACTTCCTGTTGCAGCTATTTATGGAGCTAATGCCAGCGGTAAGTCCAACGTATATAGCGCGTTTAACTATATGTCAGAATATGTCGTTGAGTCATTACATTATGGAGATGATCCGCAGGCTTTTAATGAGAACAAGCCTACGCCGTTTCTTTTGATAATGTTTCGGAAGATGCAGAATCTAGCTTTGAGGTATTTTTTACCATTCCGGGAGACAAGACGGAAAAGAGTTATAACTATGGCTTCTGCATTGGAAAGGAAGGGGTTACAGAGGAGTGGCTTAATTACAAGGCTAAGACTGCCAGAAAGTACTCAGCTATATTTTATAGATCCGTAGAAGAGGATGTGCTTGATCTTTCCGGATTACCTAAGTCTGCCAGAGATAATATATCAATTGCACTGGATAAGCAGGTTCTGATAGTTTCTCTGGGAGCAAAGCTAAAGGTTGAAAAGTGCAAGATGATCCGAGAGTGGTTCTTTGCCAATGAATTTACTGATTTTGGAGATGCTTTTGAAAATCTTTATCGACACAGAATGCTTCCTGAGCGCTTTACGGATGAGGATGTTCAACAGAGAGTTATACAGTATTTTTCTTCATTTGATGACAGTATAAAGGGATTCGATATAGAAGAAATCCCATCTGAGGGGGACAATAAAGAAACAAGATATAAGATTAACGCTGTTCACAATAAGATTGGTTCTGATGAAACTGCGAAAATTCCTCTTGAAATGGAATCAGCGGGAACACTCAAGATGTTTGCGCTATATCCAGACCTTCAAGATGTGCTTCAGAGGGGAAGCGTGTTTTTTGTTGATGAACTAAACGCAAGACTTCACCCGCTTCTGGTAAGGAATTTTATCCTTATTTTCCTTAATCCGGAGATAAATGTTAATCATGCTCAGCTTATTTTTACAACACATGATGTGTGGCAGCTCTCTAATCTGCTCCTTCGCAGAGATGAGATATGGTTTACGGAAAAAGATAAGGATGGAGTGTCTTCTTTATATTCATTGGCGGATTTTGTTGACGAAGACGGTGTTAAGATTCGCAAGGATGAAAGCTATGAAAAGAACTATCTTCTCGGTAAGTATGGCGCTATTCCTACACTGAAGACAATAGATATGCTGTTGGAGGGATAACAGATGGCTAGAAATAATAGGACGGGAGAGCGTAAATCCAGAACTCAACATAGACATCTACGAGTACCTGAGCTTGGATATTATCTTATTGTTACTGATACTGAAGGTACGGAACGGTGCTTCTTCAATGGACTTCACGCGGATTTGCCTGAAGATATCCGAGAAAAGCTAGTGGTAAAGGTATTTGAGACCAAGACTATCAACCTAATAGATAAATGCATTGAATATATGGCATATGATCCACAGTTTCGTGTTCCTTGGATTGTCTTTGATAGGGATGAGGTAAAAGACTTTGATCAGATAATAAAAGAGGCTGAGAAGCAAGGAATAAATGTGGCATGGTCTAATCCATGCTTTGAGATATGGATGCACGCATATTATGGCTCTATGCCCAATATTACCGAGTCATGGACATGTTGTAGCAAGTTTGGCGAACTCTATAAGAAAAAGACCGGAGTGCCATACAATAAAGCTGATGAGAGTATATACAAACGACTGATTCAGACAGGAAATGAGGCAAAGGCGATAGAGATAGCTGCTCAGAAATATAAGCAGTGTAAAGAAAGTGGATATTCTGAACCATCAAAGATGTGTCCATGTACCACAGTGCATAAACTGGTGGGGGAGATACGAAAGAAGACAGGCGAGAAGTAAAAGATTAATGAAATTATGAGGGCAAAATATATGAAAAAGATAGATAATCCAAAGGTTTTTATTTCATACGCGTGGGGGTCTAAAGAATATCAAAATAAAGTGTTATCATTTGCAAGCAGCCTTTCAGAAGATGGTATAGATGTCGTAATAGATAAATGGTCTATGGTTGCAGGGAATGATATGGGCACTTTCATGGAAAAAAGTGTTAAAGATCCGAACATAACTAATGTGATTCTTTTGTTGGATGAGAATTATACAAAAAAAGCAGATAAGAGGAGTGGGGGAGTAGGTACTGAAACACAAATAATATCTCCGAAAGTATATGAATCTGTGGAACAAGACAGATTTGTTCCGGTAGTTTTTGAGCGAAACAGTAAAGGAGAAGTTTGTAAGCCGATTTACCTCCAAGGAAGGTTCCATTATGATTTATCGGATGATCAAAACTATGATAATGAATATATGAATCTGGTAAGGCATTTATATGGTATTGAAACGTATCGAAAACCTGAAATAGGTAGAAAACCGTATTGGGTTGAAGAACAAATTGAAATCAAACCACTTTACACAGTAAGATATGATTCTCTGAAACATAATAAGTCTGAAGCTGAAAAAAAGGAACAATTTGAAAAGTTTTTACATGAGATAGAAACTAAAATAATTGATTATTCAAAGGAAATTAGTAATAGTGAATCAGATGAATCATATTTGGATTGTTATGCTGCAACGAGGGAAATACGTACTTGTTTTTTGGAAATTATAGGTAAAAGTGCGTATATTCACGACGGAGTTGAGAATGTGGCTGATTTTTTCGAAAATACTTTTAATGAACTAGATGAATATTCAGGGATTGGAAATGAAATATGTAAGATTCTTATACATGAATTATTCATTTATTATGTGGCGTGGTTACTGAAGAAAAGAATGTATAAAGATTTAGGTTATATTCTAGGGAGGACGTATTTTAAAAATAAACCTAGTTACGGTGGTGAATATGGGAACAATTATCACTTATTTTATAGCGGTTCGTTACATGAAAGATTAGATAAGGCTGTTTGTGAAACAGATAATAAGCGATATCATTCTGGAACAGCAAAATATTGGATTAGTAATATTGATCTAAGTTTTTGCTCAAAAGAAGACTTTATATTTGCAGATTTAATGGCATATAACTATTCATTATATGGCGCTGAATATAGAGAAAGTTTGAAATGGTTTCCAATAACATATGTTTATGAAGAGGAATATAATAGTAAAATGACTCACTTTGCGCGTCAATTAGTTTCTAGAGAGAAAATGCATAAGGCGCTTAGTCTATTTGGATATGCTTCAGAAGATGAGTTTAAAAAGGCTTTTATTGAGATTGAGAATCATTTTTTGAATAGGGAGCATAATGATTATAGGTATTCTGGTTGTTATGCGTCCGCACCAGTATTGGGGTACTATATAAAGTCTGATCAATTAGGAAGTGTTAATTAGTTATGAGTATTAATTATGCATCATAACTAGATATTATTAGATGATGTATAAAAGAACGCCAAGCTCGGTATTGTATATATAAACACAGGAGCCCCACTATGTCCAACTTCTTCAAATCCAACTCATATTTCCAACCCGTATACAAGCACATCGACCTTCCGGTGTACATTACAGACGAATTTCGCTTCTTTCGCTGTTTAGAATTCAAAGATTCCTTTTATGGAAAGACTGTAAGTGAACTGCATGCAGGAAATCTCAGAATCAGCGAAGGTCGCTATTCAAAACTCTTTCCTGATCAAAAGATATCCTACTGGGCAGATTCACCAGAGACTTCTCGTGCTGAGATAAAGAAACATGGTGCCGGAAAGAATATACTCACGTTCTTTGCTTACGATGATCTTACAAGCACCTGCCCAATTCTTGATAACGAAGAACCGCTTGTGATTATCGACGGCCGAAAATGCGGTATACAAGACCTTATAGACAAAGTAGAAGACGGAAAATCCCTTACATCTAAAGAAAAGGATTATATGCAAAAGATACTTCTCCAATCCCCCGACTGCCTCGTCTATGATTCCCACGCCCGCAAAGGCGGCGAAAACTACATCTTCCTAGAAAAAGGCTTCAAGAAACTTGCATTACGGCAAGTAAAGCTCCGGCTGGGAGAAAGACCTGCCAAGAACTCCATAACAATCTGCTGCGCGGACACAAGCGATTACATGCCGGCAATAGAGAACTATGCCTGCTATTTTAAGCCCCTCGCCCGAACCGGCGTGGACCAAGATTATTATAGAACAGCGGAATACACAGATCGTGTCAAAAGATACAACGAATCCCTATACAAACTTCAAGATCATCACGGATAACCATAATCATAGTGATAGAGAAAATCCCCCACGAATATGATACAATTAACAGGTGCCAAGCACTGAGCAATTATGATTCGCTCAGGTACGGAGCATAGAGATACATGTTGAGGGTGAGATAAGCAGATGGAAACAACATATAAAGCTATATTAAATAAGGCTGTTGATATTATAGGGATCCTTACAGTTCCATATTTATTCATACTTAGCATCATTGCTAATCAAGGATACCATCAGAAATTGTTTTTTAGATCACTTTTGGTTCTGTTCATCATTTGGCTTGTGGTCGGAGTTTGCAAGCACAGGAATATCACGATTCCCCCAATTTATAGGTTTATTGTAGCTGTGACGATGATAATTGTGTCAACGAGCAGCGTAAGCATATATATTTTGCAGAGAAAAGGGGAGCTGCATAACCCGGAATGGACATATTTTGTCTTTGTGGATGCAGTGGTTCTTTTGATTTCCATGATTATATATATGCAGAAAAGAGGCGTTTGATCTGGGACTTAGGATCACGTCATTGTTCGTGCTGCTGAGCGGCGTGTGGGGCTACATCGATTATTTTAAGCTTGTTTTTGAGTTTATCAATAAAGACAGATCGTATGTATTTGCGTACAGACTTTTTCAATATACATGAACCCGATCCCCGCAGGGCAGATCTTCCTTATGTTTCTGTGGATACCATTCTGTATGGGAAGAAAAGACTTAGATAAAAAAAGAGACAGGCAATAAACGCCATTATTAGGACGATTGTATACGTTCCGTTTATTATCCTCATAAAATCCAGGAGCATATGGCTCGGATTGATACTGACAGCCGTAGTGTGGTTTGTTATTAATGGCAAAAATATCATCGCCGGCTGGAAGCAATTATCTAGGATAAAAAAATATATAACTGTAGCCATGGCAGCGATAGTGGCAGGTATAGGAATTCCGCTTTTTATTAAGGTAGTAATAGCAAGATTCACAGGCCTCAAGGCGCAGCAGCCGTATTATCTGAGATTAAACTATATAAGATACACCATTGAACAGTACGCGAATAGCAAAGTAGTCCGCATGCTGTTTGGACACGGACCCGGAAGAAGTAAGGATATGATCACTGCTTCGCTGTATTTTGAGCCGCCTTACAATATATGCGACAACGCGTATATGTCAATGCTCTACGAGTGGGGAATTGTTGCGATAATAGCTGTGATCATTATCTATATTTTTGCTTTTAGGATCATAATCAATTCTTCTAAGGAAAAGACAAAGAGCATAGCCGTTTATTGCGCGTACGCCGTTATAGCTTGCATAATACCGATCTTCTTCTATGAAGCCCAGATGTGGTTTATGGTAGGAACAACTATGGCAATATTTGCGGCAGGCGGAGTGTACAAGGGAATCCAGTCATTGCATAACAGGGCACAACAATAAAGCACAACTTTATCGGGGCGAATGATTGCCATATTTTGGTAATTATACTATCATATTAGGGATTATTGATTAAATTAAGATGGTTGTACATTGTTTATGGGAAAAATTAAGATAAAAAAACAATATCATACAGATAAACGCCAGGTATTTTGTATCGGAAGCAAAGGAATTCCTGCAGAATATGGCGGATTCGAGACATTCATGGAGAATCTTACTCTCTGCAAGAAAAGTGAGAATCTACGTTATCATGTCGCTGCGATAGCAAGAGAAGATTCCAGATATCAGTACAATGGTGCTAAGTGTTACAAGGTAAAGGTGCCGGAAATCGGCCCCGCCAAAGCCATTGTTTATGACGCCAAGGCCCTTTCCAGGGCTATAAGGTACTGTGAAGAGCGACCTGCTATAGATAAGCCGATTTTCTTTATCATGGCGTGCAGAATAGGGCCCATGATCGCATATTACAAGAAGAAGATCAAGAAGCTAGGTGGACTCTTGTATGTTAATCCCGATGGACACGATTGGGAGCGAAGAAAATGGAGTGCTCCTGTAAGAGCATATTGGAAACTGTCTGAGAGACTTATGATCAAGCATGCTGATAAGGCTATCTGTGACAGCAAAGAGATAGAGAAATATATTCATAGAGAGTATGCCAAGTACAATACTGATACAACCTTTATTGCCTATGGAGCTGATCTAAGCAGATCCACATGCGCAGATAATGATCCGTTATTTGTTGAGTGGCTTTCTGAACAGGAAGTTAGCAGGTATGGATATTATCTGGTTGTAGGACGCTTTGTCAAAGAGAATAACTTCGATATTATAATAAGAGAGTTCCTTAAGAGTAGCTCTGATAAGAAACTCATAATCATAACAACAGAGAATGATAAACTTTTGCAGGAGTATGATAAGGAACTTCACTTCCTTAACAGCGGCAGAGTTATAGTGGCTGACCCTGTATATGACAAGCAGCTTCTTAAGAAAATAAGGGAGAACGCCTTTGCTTATATGCATGGTCATGAGGTTGGAGGTACCAATCCCAGCCTATTGGAAGCGCTTGCTTCAACGGATGTGAATCTTGTTCTTGATGTGAAATATAACCATGAAGTTGCAGAGGATGCAGCAATATACTGGGATAAAGATGGCAGGAACCTGTCGGATGTTATCATGTCCATAGAAAACATGACTGACGAGGATAGATCAAAATACGGCAACTTGGCCAAAAAGCGCATATCCGATGAATATACATGGGATAGCATATCCGAGAAATATGAGAAAGTATTCCTCGAATAATAACAGAAAGGCTGTTTAATATGAGAATAGGAATAGATGCTCATATGCTTGGAGATCGTTCAGGCGGAAATGAGAGTTTCTATAGAGGGATTCTGTCAGGTATTAAGCCTGATCAGGGAGATGAGTACTACATATTTGTTCGCCCCGGTGTTGATGCTTCCGAATATCAAGACAGATACCACGTAGTATATTTTAAAAGCGGCAGTTCAATATACAGAAACTGTATTGAGCTAAGCAAACTTTGCAGGGAGTACAAGATAGATGTGTTACATACTCAGTACTATCTACCGATATTTTGCCCATGCAAGAGCGTAGTTACGATACATGATCTGTCATTTGAACACATCAAAGATATTTTCACCAAGAAGGAATATATCAAGGATAAATTGCTTGTATCACATGCTGCCAGAAAGGCAGATACTGTGGTTACCGTATCGGAGTTTTCTAAACAGGACATTATTGACACCTATAAGGTCGATGCATCTAAAATAGAAGTTATATACAATGCTGTTGGACCAGAATTTTGCGCACTTCCTTCACAGGATGAGCGTAGAGGCGCTGTCAGGGCTGAATTTGGCTTATCAGATGATAAATACTTACTATGTGTAGGTAATCTCCAGCCAAGGAAGAATATTCCAAGACTAATAATGGCATTTGATAAGTATATCAAGGATAATAATGCAGATTGCAAACTTGTTATTGTGGGCAAAAAAGCCTGGATGTACGAAGAAATCGAAAAGTACGTATCCGATAACAAGGACAAAGTTATCCTTACAGATTATGTCAGTACCAAAGTACTTGTGGAGCTTCTTAATGAAGCTAAAGGCTTTATCTATCCTTCTATATTTGAGGGATTTGGAATACCACCTCTTGAGGCCTTGTGCTGCGGAACACCTGTGGCAGCATCTGATATTCCCGTTATCAGAGAGGTCCTTGGGGATAATATCGTATATTTTGATCCATTCAATGTAGATGATATGGCTAGTGCAATCAGAACTCTTATGGAAGGTGATTGCAGTGTTGATGGTGCGATTACCGGCAGATATTCTTGGAAAAAAAGCGCAGATAAGCTTAAAGAAGTATATCATAAAACTTACACGGGTGAACTGGCATGAGAATAGGAATAGATGCAAGGACACTATCATATGAACATACAGGCATACCTATTTTTGTTCATGATGTGTTACAATACTGGAGCGAATACAAGAAAGATGATGAATATTACCTCTATTCCAATCGCGACCTGAATGTGGATTTTGAACTTGGGGATAACTGGCATATCGTTATCGACAAACACAGATTTGGTGGGATCTGGGTTCAGACGAGGCTTCGCAGGCTCCTAAAAAGAGACAAGATAGAAGCATTCTGGGAACCTATGAATTTCCTACCTGCAAGGATTAAAGGGGTCAGCTACTATGTGACAGTTCATGATCTTGCAGTATATCTGTTTCCCAAGTTTGGGGCTGTTACGGATTCCATATTGGAGAGATTACTTCTAAAGAAATCCTGCAAAAGAGCAGATAAGATTATCGCCATTTCTGAATCCACCAAGAGAGATATAGCTACTCATTTAGGGATTCAGGATGAGAAGATAGAAGTAATATACAATGGAGATTCACCTTATAAGAACAAAGCTGTATCATATTCCGAGGATACCGGAAAAGAGATATTGAGCAAGTGGAATCTTATAAAGAGAGAATATCTACTGTTTGTCGGAACTATAGAGCCAAGGAAAAATGTTGGCACCATTGTCGCGGCATACGAACAGTTAAGAGATACCAGCGAATATACCGGTAAACTTGTAATTGCAGGTAAACAAGGGTGGAAATGCACCAAGATTATTGAAGCTATAGAAAATAATAAGTATAGGGACGATATAGTTGTTACGGGATACATTTCAGAGGCAGAAAAAGAATGCCTGTACAGAAATGCACAGTGTCTCGTATTTCCTTCTTTATATGAAGGCTTTGGGTTCCCTATTCTGGAGGCCATGTCTGTGGGGCTTCCGGTAGTGACGAGTAATGTATCTTCCATGCCTGAGGTTGGACTTGACGCAGCTTTCTATGTTGAGGAGTCCGATTTGCATAATGAAGAGATTATTGCTAAAGTAATACATGATGCGCTTAATATTTCTGATGAAGAACGCATCAAATTACGGGATAAGATGAATAGAATAGTTAATTCCCACAGCAGACTTGATTCTGCTGAGAGTATATATCAGCTGATTGCTGGAAAGGGGCAAGAATATGGAAAGAATATCAATTGCTGAACCCGTTTTTAACGGAAACGAAAAGAAATACCTGATGGAGTGTATCGATACCGGTTGGGTATCTGCCAACGGTAGATTTGTTAATGAGTTTCAGGAGAAATTTGCTGAGTACTGTGGATCCAAGTATGCTATCGCATGCGCTAACGGAACAGTTACTCTTATGCTTATCATGAAGGCGCTTAATATAGGACCGGGTGATGAGGTTATCATGCCTACACTTACTTATGTTGCTACAGCAAATGCTGTTGCAAGCTGCGGTGCTAAGCCTGTATTTGTTGACAGTGATCCCGATACATGGAATGTAGATCCCAATGCGATCGAGGCTGCCATCAATCATCATACCAAGGCAATCATTCCTGTACATCTGTACGGACTTGCCTGCGACATGACTGCAATAATGGATATTTCCATAAGATATGGAATACCTGTAATTGAGGACGCTGCAGAAGCTCACGGAGCAATGTGGGATGGTCAGAAAGTCGGCGGTATAGGCAAGATTGGATCATTTAGTTTCTTTGGAAACAAGATCATCACATCCGGTGAGGGTGGTATGATCGTTACCAACGATGACGACCTTTACAGAAGAATGAATCTTATGAAAGCTCAGGGAATGGATTCCAAGAAGCGTTATTGGCATGTAATAAGAGGTTATAACTTCAGAATGACCAACATGCAGGCTGCAGTAGGTCTTGGACAGCTTGAAAATATTGATTGGCATATTGCTCAGAGACGCAGAGTTGCTGATACATACAAGAAACTGTTCGCAGAGAAGCTTGACGGATATGTTACCATTCAGAAGGTTGATAATCCGGAGAACCATGTATACTGGATGAACAGTATCATCTTGACTGACAAGGTTAAGAAGACAAGAGACGAAGTAATGGCAGCTATGGAAGAGGCTAATATTGAGATGAGACCCTTGTTCTATCCTATGCATGTTATGCCAGTATATCGTGATACAAAGCTTCATCTTCCTGTTGCAGAGCATCTTTCAGAGAGAGGAATCAACCTTCCTTCACATTCTAAGCTCGATGAAGAGAAGATTGGATATATTGTAGATTCACTTGCTAATATCATTAAAGGTTAAGCGATAAGAATGGAAACTAACAATAATAAGTTGTTGATAGTCGGCGCCGGAAGACATAGTAAAGTTACTATAGATATTCTTGAGCAGATGGGACAATATGAGATTGTTGGAATAGTAGACATGAAAGAAGGAAAGGTTTTTGACTACTCAGTTATAGGGGCAGATGAAGATCTTCCCTCTTTCTATTCTAAGGGAATTACCAACATTTTTATATCAGTTGGCAATAATAGATTAAGGAAGAAACTGTTTATTGAAGCTGAGAAGATAGGTTTCAATATTGTCTCTGCTATCAGTCCGTACTCACATATATCGCGTTACGCTCATGTTGGAAGAGGCGTTGCCATAATGCCCGGTGCCATTATTAACGCAGAGGCTAATATAGGTGATGGCGCGATAATCAATACAAACGCGAGTGTGGATCATGATTGTGTGATCGGTAAATTTACTCATATAGCTCCCGGTGTAGCAATTTCGGGTTCGTGTAATATTGGCGAAGGTTGCCTTCTGGGAACCGGTGCAAGAGTAATAGATGGAATAACTATAGGTAGTAATACAATAATTGGTGCAGGTGCTGCAGTTGTGAAAGAAATAGAGTGCGATTGTGTAGCTGTCGGAGTTCCTGCTAAGGTAATTAAGAAAAATTAAATTCGGTGGTGTATTTGTTATGGAAGGAATAAAAAAGTATTATAAGCATATGATCCATATGAGATATTTCATAGCTCATTTGGTTACCATAGGTTTAAAGAATCAGTTTAGAAGATCTAAATTAGGCATATTGTGGACTTTTATCAGTCCATTATGTTTGACTGCGATCATGGGTGTTGTATTCTCAGTGGCATTCCATTATGAGCTTAAGGATTATTTACCTTATGTATTATCGGGAATACTGTTCTGGGATCTTTTTACCAAGTCATTTGTAGCCGGAAGTAGTACCATTATGGGATTTGATAGTTTTATTAGACAGTGTAATCATCCCATAACATTATATACATTATCAAATTCGTTGCTTTTTACGTCTTCATTTCTGATTGCAATGATTGCTTTAGTAATCATGACGATTTTTACATCGCCTGTTTACATCGTGATTGGATTAGCTTCTTTACCGCTTACGATACTTATTTATGCTATTTTTTCATGGAGCGGAACAACCATTTCTTCATTCATCGGTGTACAGTTTAGAGATTTCCCTATGGCTGCGACACTTATGCTGCAGGTAATGTGGTATCTTTCTCCTGTTTTCTTGCAGGAAGACCTTTTTATGAAAAATCCGATTTTATACACTTGGTTTACTATCAACCCTATTACACATATGCTTAATTTGATACGTAAACCGTTTTTACATGGTTGTTTTCCAAGTATTGTTGATTACACATTTAGTATCTGTTTTGTTGCTGTAATGGCAGTGATAGCTTTTTGGGTTAATAAGAAGAAGGAAAAGAATGCAATTTTCTATTTATAAAAATAAAGGAATAAGAAAAAATGGAAACACGTATAGATATAAATAAAATTGATATGTACTATCCCTCAAACATCTATAATGCTACAACTTTGAAACAACAGCTTTTCTCTTTGTTGAAATTAGAAAAAAAGAAAAAAGAACTTAAAGATGTTCATGCACTTAAAGGTTTGGATTTACATATCAAGGCCGGAGAAAGAGTCGGTGTAATCGGAAGAAACGGATCGGGAAAGAGTACATTACTTAAGACAATAGCAGGAGTTTATCCTGTTGAAAACGGAAATGTAGAGGTTAACGGGCAGATAATGGCTCTGTTTGACCTTGTTCTTGGCTTCGATCTTGAATCCACAGGTCGAGAGAATATTATGTACAGAGGACTTCTTCTTGGCGCACATCCCGATGAGATAAGAGCTAAAACCCAGGAAATAATTGATTTTTCCGGACTTGGAGATTTTATAGACTATCCTATTAAATCATATTCCAGTGGTATGCTTATAAGACTTGCATTTAGCGTATCGACAAGTCTTACCGGACAGATTCTTCTTCTGGATGAAGTAATCGCCGCCGGTGATATAGGCTTTAAGAAAAAGGCTGAGAAAAGAATGATGAACCTTATTGATGAAGCAGAGATAATGGTCTTCGTGACTCATGACCTTAAAATGGCGGAAGATATTTGTAATAGGGTGGTATTACTTGATAGAGGGGTGTTGCTTGACGATGGAAATCCTCAAGAAGTGATAGCACACTACAAAAAGATAATGGAAGAAGAGAGTAATGGATAAAAAAAGGATACTTTGGTTATTTAATCATACTTCACTTAGAAAATTTGAATTACCACTTTTGATAGAGATGGGATATGAAGTATATTGTCCGAAGAAATTTGGGTTTGCATATGGGGATAGAAGTGCGTCTGTTTCTTATGAATATGATGAATCATTGTCTATTCCGAAGGATATTCTTGACAAGCTGAATGAAGTGGATTTTTACAAGAAAATAGATGCAGAAGTTGTCGAAATATTAAATAAATATTTTGATATGGCGTTTTGTGCCCTTACTAGGGAGCCTTTTCGAACGATTATTTATAAGTTTAAAGGTGCGATTATTTTACATGCTTTCGGATTGGAAGAAAAAGAGAGCTATGCTAGTGTGCTTCAGTTCTTATATGGGCATCAAGTGCTTTCTCAGATAAAAAAAATTAGTAATAGATTTTGGTTTAGTCAAACTTATGAAAACCTAGCAGAAAACGAACCGGAAATTATTAGCAGAAGAGCACTCTATATGCCTTTGGGATTAGGTGGAGATAGAAGCGAAAGCTGGACCGGTGGAGAAAAAGAAATCTTTTTTGTTGGACCCAAAATTAAGACTGATGTGTATTATCGGAATGTTTATAATGATTTTTGTGAGAATTTTGGAGATATACCACATTATATTGGGGGCGGACAATTGATTGAGGTTGATGACGATAATACAGTATTGGGATTTCAACCTAGGGATAAGTTTGAATATAATATGAAGCATTTGGCTGCTATGTATTATCATTCCCGAGAACCTAGGCACCTTCATTATCATCCGCTTGAAGCAGTTGAATATGGAATGCCACTTATATTTATGTCGGGGGGAATGTTAGATAGGCTTGGTGGAGAGAGCCTTCCTGGAAGATGCAAGACAATAAAAGAGGCCAGACGTAAATTGATTAAATTATCGAGAGGCGATAAGAGGCTGGCAAATAGAATAATAAAATCTCAGAGAGTTTTGCTAGATACATTTCAAAAAGAATACGCTATTCCATATTGGAAAGAAGCTATGGAGAAAATTACAGCTTCTTTACCTAATAAGGATAGAGGCAAATCAAGCGTAAGACGTGTTGCTGTGATATTGCCAGACGCCTATAAAGGTGGAGTGTTGGATTATTCATTAAGATTTTGCAGATCGATAAAGAATGGAGTAGAAGAAAATAATGATAAATGTGAAGTCACATTTGTCTATCCTGACAATGTGATTTTAGATGATAATTTTGAAATAGAAAGCTTGTATAAAGAAGGTATAGAACTTAGAAGATTTAAAGCAGAATATAGGGATACTGAATGGATAAAAAAATATTATATTACACAAGGATTCGGAGACGATCCGCGTTGTGTTACTTTAAATGGAGAGGTTTGTATTCTAAAAGATGGCATGAATGATATGGGGGATTTTGATTATGCCTTTATTATGTCAGATCAATCACCGATAGCGGCTCCTATTTTTTTGAATATCCCACATGCATTTGTTGCTCATGACTATATTCAGCATTATGTTCCAGGAGTAATTTCAGATAAGTCTGATTTTATAAAGATGGTAAATCAGCGATGTGCTGATTATGTATTAGTAACTTCTGAACCAAGTAAGCGAGATGCAGCTACATACGCCGGACTAAGAGAGGATATGGTAGTTCTTACTCCATACATGCTAGAGAGCTTTAGTTGCGACAATATACCTGATTCAAGTGAGAAAGATTATTTTGTGTGGTCAACTAATATTTCAAAGCACAAGAACCATATTACTGCTCTTAAAGCATTGTCAAAGTATTATGCGGATGGAGGAAAGTTAGACTGTTATATTACAGGGGTAAATACTGAATGTTTTGAATCGGATACTGACGTTCCTGATATTGTTGCTGATTATGTTAAAAGGGTGAGGTCAATAATAGAAGAAGACGAGAATCTAAAAAATAGAATTGTTATTAAAGGCAATATGCCCAAAGATAAGTATTTTTGCTTGTTGAAAAAGGCTTCTTTCATTTTTCATCCTGGATATGGTGATAATGGGAATGCTTCGATATATGATGCGGCTGTTATGGGAGTGCCGGGACTTTCAAGTGATTATCCTGCAATGAGATATTTTTCGGATTTTATTGAAGCACCAATTCATTATATGAATCCATTTGATGTAATGGATATTTCTAGGGCTTTAGAGGATATGGAATATAACTGTCAGAATTATAAGAAAGAAATGCCTAGTTTAGATGATATAAAAAAAGCTGATTATCATAGCAAGGGACAATTGCTCTATAGCATAGTAAAGGAAATAGCTGATATATGAAATTAGGAATATTCATAAATTATGCGCCTAATACTGAGATGAGAAAAGAGGGACTCGGTAGGTATCTTGGTGGGCTTATTAATGGCTTCATAGATAGTTCAAATGAAGTAACTATAGTATGCCCTATTTGGAGTGCAGAAAATGTAAAAAAATTATTGGGTGATTTTGGAAAAAAGGATAGTGATTATACTATTGTTACAAACAAAAGGGCCCCTATTGCTTTAGGCATTTATAAAGTCCTAAAAAAAATCGGAAAACCAAAAATAAAAAAAGAGAACAAAATGAAAAGGCTCCTTAAGGATGGTATAAAGGAGCAAATAAGGAATCTGGCCAAACAGGATAATATAATCATCTTTATAATAGAGATTATTATAATGGGAATTTTGTCTTTCCCTGTTATATTGCTACTGCTAATTGCTCGCTTATTTAGAAAAATAATGAGAGTGATAAGAAGGATTATAAAGATTGATATCAGAACTAAAATCAAAGAAAGCGTAAGAAAGTGCGCTGATTTGGTGGCGGAGGAAGTAATGCAGTATTCCGCCAAAAAATTAGTGAATATGATTAATAGTAGTGTAGATAAGCAAGATATATGGTATGTTCCTGCATTGTTTTGGCCACAGGTAAATGATATAAAAGACCAAAAGGTAGTCATCAATGTACCAGATTTAGTGACAGAGAATTTTGCTTCAAGTTTTTCTGATTATAATGATCCAAAACAAACAAAGTTATGTAGAAGGACTATTCAAAACGGGAAGTATTTTATCACATATTGTGAATTTGTTGGTGAAGAGTTATTGGAGCGCGAATTTGGAATTGAAGCAAGAAGGTGGAAAGCAATATATCACTCGAATCATGATTTGAGCAAATATATTGAGATCAGTGAAGATGTTGCAAGGCAGATGAATGTTGATAACAATCTTACACATGTATTTGCCAAAGCGATTATTCCTTCGATAGGGGTAATAACACCATTGATTAATGGTGGACATTTAGCTGAAGCAGAATATATTTTCTATTCATCACAATGGCGACCTAATAAAAACATGCTAAATTTGATAAAAGCTCATGAATACCTTATTAGGAAAAGATTCAGGCATGAAAAATTGGTTCTGACTGGAAATATATATAATTCTAAAGAATTGGAAAAGTATATAGATGATCATGATTTGAGAGAAGAAGTGTTAATATGTCATGGAGTATCTATGCAGCAACTTGCAGCTTTATATTGTTGCGCAAAGTTAGTTGTTAATCCTACATTATATGAGGGAGGATTTCCATTTACGTTTGGGGAGGGGATGTCAGTAGGCACGCCGTCGATTATGAGTGATATTCCCCAAGTAAGACGAGTACTAGAACCAGCGGAGTTAGAAGAGATTATGTTTAATCCAAGAAATTATTTGGCCATAGCTGAAAAGATGGATTGGGCACTTGATAATTTGGATTATTTGACGGAGAAAGAAAAAACACTTTACAATCAGATGGCTAAGCGCAAGGACAATATTGTAGCGGAAGAGTATATAAAAGCATTTGAACAATTTGTTTCTTGAATGACGAATTAAACGTTTGGTAGAGTATAGAAAATTGATAAGGAAGGTAAAAAACTAATGAAAACAGCACTTATAACAGGTATTACAGGACAGGATGGATCATATCTTGCAGAGTTTCTTCTTGAGAAAGGGTATGATGTTCATGGTATTATTAGAAGATCATCTGTAGATTTTCGTGAAAGGATTGCTCACCTTGAGGGCCAGCCTAATTTTCATCTTCATTACGGAGATCTCGGTGATTCAATGAGCATCATCGGTATCGTGTCCAAGGTTCGTCCCGATGAGATATACAACCTCGCAGCACAGTCACACGTTCAGGTATCATTCGATTCACCTGAGTTTACAGCTGATGTCGATGCTACGGGTGTACTTAGAGTTCTTGAAGCTGTTCGTCAGTGCGGTCTTACAGAGACATGCCGTATCTATCAGGCTTCAACTTCGGAATTATACGGAAAAGTTGAGGAGGTTCCTCAGAATGAGAACACTCCTTTCCATCCATACAGCCCTTATGCGGTTGCCAAGCTCTATGGTTTCTGGATCGTAAAAGAGTACAGAGAAGCTTACAACATGTTCTGCTGCTCGGGTATTCTTTTTAACCACGAGTCAGAGCGCCGCGGCGAGACTTTCGTTACACGTAAGATCACACTTGCAGCAGCACGTATCGCACAGGGCAAGCAGGAGAAACTTTATCTTGGTAATCTCTCAAGTCTTCGTGACTGGGGTTATGCCAAGGATTATGTTGAGTGTATGTGGCTTATCCTTCAGAATGACAAGCCTGAGGACTTTGTTATCGCAACAGGCGTTCAGCACTCTGTTCGTGAGTTTGCACAGCTTGCATTCCACTATGCGGGCATTGAGCTTGAGTTCAAGGGCGAGGGCGCTGACGAGAAGGGTTACGACAAGGCTACAGGAAAGGTACTCATCGAGGTATCACCTGATTTCTACAGACCTACAGACGTTGTTAACCTTTGGGGCGATCCCAGCAAGGCAAAAGAGAAACTCCACTGGAATCCTCAGACCACTTCTTTTGAACAGCTTGTAAAGATCATGGTTGAGCACGATATGGCTAAGGTTGCCGTTGAGAGAGCAAACGAGCACGTAGAATTTAACCTTGCGGAGTTCCTTGAAAAGGGCATTGATAAGTGATTTACTTAATAGCAATTGAAAAAATATATCTTATGAGGGAAACGATACTATGAACATAATTGCTAAAAAGGTCGATGTCTTTACGGAAAAGAAAATATTCTATTTTCTGCTTTTTTTGTTTTATTTTGTTTTGACTTTTCTATTATACACTGATTATATTTCAGGTGATTTAATACCACTAAGTGGTGATGGATGTGGTTATCTTAATATCTTTTATTTCACAAGGCAATGCTTTCTTGAAGGAAGATTGCCTTTGTGGAATTCTCTTATGAATGCCGGTAGACCATTTATAACGGATTTTACCAATTGTGTTTTTTATCCTATTAGAATTTTATTTTCTTTTTTGGATACAAAATGGTTTTTTTATTGTTTCTATTCTTGGCATATAGCATTTGGTGCTACGACCTTCTCGCTGTATTTAAAAGAAGTTGAATGCGAGAAGTGGGTATCTATTGTATTTAGTTTGGCTTATTATTTCTCAATATGCCTTGGAGGATTCAGAAAAACACATTTATTGATTATTACTACTACTATATGGCTGCCTTCTATATTACTGTTCATTGAAAAATTCTATAGAACAAAAAAGAATTACTATTTGTACATATCCTCTTTGATTATGGCTATACAGTTTATGGCCGGGTTTCCTCAGGATGCGCTTTATTCGGATATTATAGCCGGATTGTATATCATCGCGCTGGAAATAAGATATAAATTTCCAATCATTACATGGATTAGGTCTATTGTTGCGTGGGGATTATTTTATATAGGTTTTATTTTGGCAGGTATAATTCCTTTTGCGGAGATGGTTTTGACTTATTCCAAAGGAGATGCGGCCGGCTTAACTTTTGAGCAGTTCTGTTCATTTTCATTTGAACCGCAAAAACTGATTTTAGTATTATGTCCCACTTTTTTTGGTGAAAAGCCAGGAGGAACTTTGGGGATGTTTTCACTGGAAATTTTTTTAGGTACGATAATTCTATCCTTGTTAATATATTCATTTTTTAGATGTATTAATAATAGACAAATCGTAATTTACCTTGTTTTTTTAATGGGTTCAATAATTTATGCATGCAGCGGAGAAATTGGCTTTTTGGCACGCTTTTTGTATAAAATACCTGTGTTAAATTCATTCAGGTGTTCGCACAGAATTCTATTTGTTTATACATTTTTCGGTTTAGTAATAGCGTCTCTTTCACTTAGCGAATTATTGAAAGATAAAAAGGAGTTAAGGGTCTTTGTTAGGATATTAATAGGCGAATTGACTGTATTATCGGTTATATGTATTATTGATTTTTTCATTGCCCAAAATACCGGCTTGGAAATATCGCTGTATGATGAAATTAGAACAAAGTATCTGAAAACTCTTATAGTATTATCAGTTGCTATAATTAGTAGTTGGTATATATATAAGTGTGATAAAAAAAACGAGTGGTTATTAATAACAATGTGTATCGGTATGGTCGTTATTGATACTTTTCCATATTGGAAACAAGCATCATATTATGATATGAAAATGTTTGGCGTCGATACAAAAGAGGAGACATTTCTTGTTGAACATAAAGATGAAGGAAAAGTATTACTTGCTAGCCCATATATAGATGGTGACTATGTAAGTGCGATTTCTACAAGTTTTGCATTGTCTCTGGGGATACAAGGGATCAATTCATATTCTACAATTAATAATCCAAAGCTGAGCAGATTATTGACATCAGAAGATATAGTTGAGCCTCAGTTTAATTTTTCCGGTTTATATACCGGCTTTCCTGAGATTCAATTGAATCTGATGCAAGATAATGATATATTATCGATGCTTGGGATTAAATATATAATCGACCAAGAAAAAATAGTTCAGGATGAAAAGGAACTTGCAATCGAGTCTGAAATAAATAGGGTAGAAGATGTAATTGTGAATATATCTCGCATTGATATATTGAAAAGTATTGATACGGGGATATATGGATATAAAGTTGATTTGCTTCCACATGAAGAGTATCGAATTTCATTTGATTATACAGGACCCGGTGATGTTGCAGATTTATTTTATATAGACTTTTGCGGAGAAAATGATTATGATTCGCCTATGCAACAGAAATCTGTGAAATTAAGAACAGATAAAACTCATTATGAGTATGTAATTAATAGTGGAGATATTCCTGATAGCGTTAAAACGATAGAAGCAAGATTGGTCACAATAAACACGTATAATGATTTCTCAATAGAGAATTTTAAGGTTGAGCAAGTTGAGTGTAAAAAGGTAGCAAATCCATATAGAAAAGTATTGGTAAATAATGGAGTTGAGATATATGAAAATAAAAATTGCAAACCGCTGATATACTCAAATGGAGAAATTGTCGGAATATCGGATGCGGATTATGTATACGGTCATAACGAGGACTTTGATTTTGATGATGTTGATTATATAGTTGGTCATGACTCGGTAAAATTTGCTCCTGCAGAAATTGATAATATAAAGTTCGATGGAAACAAAGCTTCAGCGATAGTTAATTGTTCAGAGAATTCGTTTATCAATTTTTCTCAGACATTTTATCCTGGTTGGCATGCATATGTAGATGGAAAACGAGTGAAATTATATGAAGTTAACGGATATATTCAGGGGTGTGAAGTGCCGAAGGGACAGCATCAGATCTTGTTTAAATATATCCCTGTTTCATTGTATGTAGGAATGGCTTGTTCATTTGTAACATTAGCAATATGGCTTTTTATAATACAAAGGGAACGGAAACAAAAAAGTGAGGGAATATGAGAGTATCAATAATAATACCGGTATATTATAACGAAGACAATCTTCGACCATTGTATATCGATATAAAAGAAAAATTCATAGATAAAATTGATTATGAATATGAAATAGTAATGGTCAATGACGGATCAAAAGATAAAAGCTACAAAGTTATGCAAGAGCTGGCGGAAAGTGATAGCAATATTAAGATTATAAGCTTATCAAGAAATTTTGGCTCGCATGCAGCAATATTATGCGGCTTATCAAATTGTTCAGGTGATTGTGCTATAGTAAAAGCGGCAGATTTACAGGAACCTACAGAGTTAATGCTAGACATGATTGAAAAATGGAAAAGCGGAAGTAATGTTGTATTAGCAGTACGTGAAGGAAGAGAAGAATCTAAGGGGCAAACTTTTTTTGCTAATTTTTATTACAAGTTGGTTCAGAAGGCGGCTTTATCAAATATGCCCGATAAGGGATTTGATGTTTATCTGATTGATAGAAAAGTAATAACTGTTCTGGAAAGCCTTGATGAAAAGAATAGTGCATTAACAGGACAGATTTTATGGAGTGGATTTAAGACAGGGATTGTTTATTATACAAGAAAGGCAAGAGAGATCGGTACCAGCAGATGGACACTTAAGAAGAAAATCAGATTAGTCTCTGATACTCTGTTCAGCTTCTCTACGTTACCGATAAGGCTGCTTGAATTAGTAGGAGTGGCATCTTTCTTTATAGGAATCCTTTGGGCTATTTTTGTACTGGTTTCTAAGTTGGCAGGAAATATTCAGATAAGTGGATTTACTACTTTGTTTATTTTTAATCTGTTAAGTTTTGGAGTAACTATGATTTCAATGGGAATACTTGGCGAATACCTCTGGAGAACTTTTGATGCATCCAGAAGAAGACCGCCATATATAATCGAAGAGGGAAATCATATGGAGGAGGACAAATGATTTCACTTAGAGAATTGCAAGAAAAGGATGCCAAACTCATGCTTGAGTGGATGCATGATGTTGATATACAAAAGGGATTTAAAAAGAATATGCTAGATGCAACGCTAGAGGATGCAAAGGCATTTTGCAAAAGATCCAAGATACCCGATGAGTTAAGTGATGGAGATAATTTGCATTTTGCAATAGTAAATGAAGAAGACGAGTATCTGGGAACAATCAGTTTAAAATCAATCAGTTTGGAAAATAGATCGGCTGAATATGCTATAACAACAAGGAAAACAGTCCAAGGTCAGGGAATTGCTAAAGAAGCAACTGGAATACTTCTGGAAAAAGCGTTTCATGAATATGGGTTACACAGAGTTTATCTAAGTGTATTTGCGGATAATTTGGCAGCAATTCATTTATATGAGCAGTGTGGATTCGTGTACGAAGGAGTATTTAGAAAGCATCTTAAAAGAGATAATCAGTATGTTGACTGGCGATGGTACGGGATGCTAGAGGCAGAATATAATAAACAGTTATTCGAGCGTGATTTATCATATTGTTATGATAAGAAAGGTATAAGAGATGAGTGAAATACAGAAAGTTCAAATGATGGAGTTTTCACAAAAGGGAGATGAAAGAGGACACCTCGTTATTGTTGAGGGAAATCAGGATATACCTTTTGATATAAGAAGAATTTTTTATATATATGGTTCTGACAAAGACGTAGTAAGAGGCCAGCATGCAAATAGGAAAACTGAGTTTGTATTAATTAATGTTGCTGGTACCAGTAAAGTCAGAGTTTGTGATGGAAAAGGAAACGAGACGATATATTCTCTCGATAGGCCTCATACAGGAATATATCTTCCCAGAATGGTTTGGAAAGACATGTATGATTTCAGTGAGGATTCAGTTTTGTTATGTCTTGCAAGTGAACATTATGATTCGGAAGAATATATTAGAAATTATGATGAATTTGTTAAAATAATCAATGAATGAAATTTTTAAAGATTTATATTTCAAGATATAGGGTATTTGGGAGTAATATGAAAAAAAGAATTATTCAAATTTTTATGTTTTTGACCTTATTTTTTACCATATTTGGATGTGTAAATTATGTTTTTAGAGATAAGGGTGAATCTCATACTACATATTCTTATAAAGATGAAAGAAAAAATAGTATTGATGTGATTTTTCTTGGTAGTTCACAAATAGTACGTAGTGTTATGCCAATGAGAATATGGGAGGATATGGGTATACCTTCGTATAATCTTTCTGCAAGTGCGACAAGTATTCCGCAAATGTATTATTTGGCTGAACTTGCACTTGAAACACAGTCACCCAAAGTTATAATAGCAGATATGTCATGGATTGATTATGGAGAAAAAATAGTCGGAAATGAGAGATTTCACTCAGTATTTGATAATTTTACTTTCAGCCCAGCCAAATATAAAGCAGTAGTGAATCTTGTTGAAAAAGAAAAATGGCTTGAAATGTTTATGCCAATTTATATTTATCATAGTGGATGGCAAAATATATCTAAGGATAATTTCAAATCTCTTCACGATACGGTTGGACTAAAAGGTTCCGATCTAGCGAATACTACATATCCAATGATATATAGCGAGAGTTATACAGATGAATGTGCTGAGATACCGGACGTCGCGATGGAATACACTAAAAAGCTAGTTAAATTATGTAAAGAGAATGATATTACATTAGTTTTTACTGCTATTCCGACTGCCAATCACACCGGTGATAATTATGCTGGAAACTATCAGTCTTACCTTAATGCATTGGATGAGTATGCAAAAGAAGAAAAGATAGCTTTTTATAATGGATATATAGATGCAGCACATTGGGGGTTGGATTATTACGATGATTTTATAGATCCTGCTCATACTAATGTAAGAGGTGCAGAAAAAGTAACTCGTAAGATGGAAGAGATACTCTCAAATTATCAATTAGATGATAAGAGAGATTATTCTGAATATAAGGGTTGGAACAGTATTGCCGGTATTTTTGATGAGTACTATAAAGATTTATGTGGATACAAGCAATATAATAACGGAGAAATAATCGACTTTAAATTGGGCGGAAACAGTGATGATTATTTTGTAGCTGGATTGCTTGCTCCTGAAGAGACACATCGCTGGAACAGTTTTTTTAGAGCGGATGCATTTATGATTTTTGAAGAAATACCTGAAGAAACTGATGAAACAGTAATTTCAATAAAAATTAATGGTATATTTCCGGGAAGTGAAACACAAAATCTTTCTCTCTATATAAACGATGAATGTATAGGTGAGCGGGATTGTTCAAACGAAATTAAGGACTATTACTATAAAATTCCCAGAAATGTTATCAAAAAAGGAATTAATTTAGTATCATTACGCTTTACCTCAATAGACTCAAGTATTGATTACGAGAACCCCAAACCATCAATTGCATTATCTGAAATGAAGATCAATTGGGAATGATGGGTTAAACAATAAAGGAGCACAAAATGCTAAAAGAGTTGGAATATCCATTCGATGGAAAATTATTATTAAAGAACAAAAAGAAGATAAGAAAACAATTATTGGATAGCGATGCGAATTTTATTGATAAGAAGGTTGCAATTTTGGGAGGGTCAACAACCAAAGATATTCTGCAAATGTTGGAACTATTTTTATTGAATAATGGAATTCGACCGACTTTTTATGAATCCGAATATAATCAGTATTATCAAGATGCTATGTTTCCCAACGAAGAATTGGAAGAATTTAAACCTGATATTATTTATGTTTTCACTACTAATCGAAATATAACTTCATTCTCACAGATAGGAGATACATTAGAAAGAATAGACACTCTTATAGATAGGGAATATCAAAGATTTTCTGAGATGTGGGATAAACTTGCTAACGTATATCGTTGCCCGGTTATACAAAATAATTTTGAATTGCCATTCTATAGGATTATGGGCAACAAAGAGGCAAGCGATATACACGGTTCAGTAAATTTTATCACTAGACTTAATCTCAAATTTTATGAGTATGCGCAAAAGCATGACAATTTCTATATCTGTGATATTAATTATATATCTGCGGATTATGGATTAAGAGAGTGGGCGGATCCTTTTTATTATTATATGTATAAATATGCTATTAATCCAAGTGCGGTTCCTCTGTTGGCGTTAAATGTTGCTAATATAATAAAATCGATATTTGGCAAGAATAAAAAAGGATTTGTATTAGATTTGGATAATACTCTTTGGGGAGGTGTTATTGGAGATGATGGTGTAGATAATATTGTTCTTGGACCTGAGGAATCTGAAGGGCAGGGTTATTCTGAGTTCCAAAGATATATTAAAGCACATAAACAGTTAGGGATTATATTAAATATAGATTCAAAAAATGATATAGAAAATGCTTTATCAGGATTGAATCATCCTGATAGTGAATTAAAACCGGATGATTTCATATGTATAAAGGCTAACTGGGATCCTAAGGATAGTAATTTTACGCAAATTGCCAATGACCTGAGCCTTTTACCAGAAAGTTTGGTATTTATTGATGATAATCCAGCAGAGCGCCATATAGTTTCAAACCAGCTTAAAGATGTTTCAGCTCCGGAGATAGGAGATATACAGAACTATATTATTAATATTGATAGAAACGGATATTTTGAAGTTACCACATTATCTGAGGATGATTACAAACGAAACGAAATGTATAAAGAGAACGCTGAAAGGGCGCAGCTTCAAGCTAGTTTTTCAGACTACGGCGAGTATCTTGATTCCTTAGAAATGCAAGCAACTAATAAGCCTTTTGAGGCAATATATATGTCAAGAATTGCGCAATTGACGAACAAGAGTAATCAATTTAACCTGACAACTCATCGGTATACTCAAGAAGAAATTGAAAAGGTCGCATACGATGATTCGTATATAACAATATATGGCAAGTTGACGGATAGATTTGGTGACAACGGAGTTGTTTCGGTTGTTATTGGACATATCATTGATGGAATATGTCATATTGATTTGTGGTTGATGAGTTGTAGGGTACTTAAGAGGGATATGGAGTTCGCTATGATGGATAGTTTGGTACATAGGTGTAAGGCCAAGGGAATCCATGAGATAAGAGGATATTATTATCCAACTTCAAAAAATAAGATGGTTAGAGACTTTTATCATTTGCAAGGATTTGAAAAAATCAGCGAAGATCCCGACGGGAACACAGAATGGAAGTTTTCTATTCCATCAGATTATAAGAATAAAAATATACATATAAATGTGAATGAGTAAAAAAATAATAAATTAAATTATATTTAGGAGGATAAAATGACTAGAGAAGAGGTATATAAGAAATTAGATGAAGTGTTCCAGGATGTATTTGATGATGAGACTATACATGTTGATGATAGTACGACAGCGGAGGATATAGAAGACTGGGATTCGTTTGAGCACATTAACCTGATTAATGCTGTTGAGGAAGCATTTGGAATTAAGATAAAGATGAATGAAGTAAAGAAGCTGGAGAATGTTGGACAAATGGTTAATATTATTATCGAAAGAGCAGTAGAATGTTAATCATGTTCTGGTGATTATTTTGAAACTATTAACTTCTTGCCACATTCCTTATCAAAAGGTTTATTGGTAATTATATTAAACAGAAAAGAATAGAGAGATTATAAGTGAGCATTACGTCGTTTGTTTTTTGGGTTTTTTTATTAGTTTGCATAGCGCTGTTTTATCTTCTACCAAAGAAATGGCAGTGGTTTTATTTGCTATGTTTTAGTATCTTCTTTTTTATAGCTTGTTCTGGATTGAGTATGCTTCCATATCTGGTCGCTGGAGTTATTGTCTCTTGGGGAGGAGGTATTTTGATTGCCAACCAAGAGGATGATAAAAAGCGTAAGCTACTTATAGTAATAGTGGTTATTCTTGTTTTTGGTGAGCTTGCATTCTTAAAGTATGGCAGAATGGCTGTAGAAACAATAAACATAATTAGTAGCATATTCGGAAGAAATGATATTATCGAATATGTTGTTTTGTTGGCACCAATCGGAATCTCATATTATACATTGTCTCTTATAGGATATGTATTAGAAGTTTATTGGGGAAGTTATGAAGCAGAAAAGAATCCGTTAAAAATATTGCTTTTTGCGACATTCTTTCCTCAATTGACATCAGGACCGGTAACTCGTTATGAAGAAGTGTGTGTTCAACTGTATGGACAGCGTAGCTTTGATTATAGAAGGATTTTGTCTGGAGTTCAGCGTATTTTGTGGGGATTGTTTAAAAAACTTGTTATAGCGGACAGGGTTGCGCCTTGGGTTGCGACAGTTTATAACGATCCTGTGACATATACGGGGTTTTACGTGGCTGTTGCAGTTGTTTTGTTTTCTGTTCAATTATATACTGATTTTTCAGGGTGTATGGATATCATATTAGGTGTATCTGAAATGTTTGATATTAAACTACCGGAGAACTTTGATACTCCTTTCTTTTCACAGACCATGGCTGAGTTTTGGCGTAGATGGCATATTACTATGGGGTTGTGGTTTAAAGATTATTTGTTGTATCCAATCCAAAAATCATTTTTTATGAGGAAGATGACAAAAAAACTAAAAAAAGTATTTGGAAAGAATGCTAGTAAGTTGATATCACAGTCTCTTACTATGCTAGTTGTTTGGATTGCAATTGGAATATGGCATGGTGGAGAATATAAATTTATTCTGTGCAGTGGACTAATTCCAGGCTTTTACTTGATTATGGGACATATATTTGAGCCACTTTTTTCAAAGCTTAATGAATTGTTTCATATCAATACAGAGGCGATTAGCTGGCGCGTTTTTCGCATGATTAGGACATACTTTTTATGCTTAACGTTTTGGGTGTTTTTAAAGGCTAATAATATAAAACATGGCATAATCATGATAAAGAGCATGTTATCTGATTTTAATCCTTGGATATTGTTTGATGGAGAGATTTACGAACTTGGAATGACATGGAAAGATTTCAATATAATATATATTGGAGTATTACTGATTTTTCTAGTCGGATTATTTCATTATAACGGGATTAAAATAAGAGATAAAATTAGTAAGCAGAATATCTGTGCTCAGTGGATTATAACAATTTTAGCGTTATTTTCAGTGGTTATTTTTGGGATTTATGGTCCGGGATATGACGCTGTTGATTTCATATATCAAGCATTTTAAGGTGTTACGAGGGAAGTAATGAAGGCAAATAATTATTCTTTCATCAACGGTTTGAGAGGCATTGCAACTTTATTAGTGATGTTTTGCCATTGGGGAATGATTTTTACTAATAATAATGAGATTAGTGCTGAACTAGGATATTTTCATCCTGTTCAGCTTGGAAAAGTCCCATTTATTACACTATTTGGGTATGCAATCAAAAGTTATTTAGGAATGGATCCTGGAATGATGGGAGTAGCACTGTTCTTTTTGATCAGTGGCTTCCTGATAAAAAGTTCATTGAGCAACAGAACGTGGTCGAAGTTTATAATAACCAGAATTCTTCGTATCTATCCACTGTATATTATCTGCCTTATTATTACATGTATAGTATTATATTTTTCAGCACATATAAATGGTATTCCGTTCAGGGTTGATTTTTTTACTTTCATTGCCAATGCTTCTTTGACCAGGCTATGGTTTTGGGCCGGTGGTATTGATGGGGTTGTATGGACCTTAGAGATTGAGATGTTCTTTTATCTGATAGCATGTATATTATTATATTATGGTAAAAAGATATATGAGATTAAAGCTATAATAGCCGTTGATTTTCTTTCTGTTGTCTATATTTATATTATTCATGGATTCTATGAGGGATTGTTGGATAAGTATTTTTATTTATATAAGACACTCTTTACGGTCGGGCATTATATGGTTTTTATGCCTTTCATTTTACTTGGAGCCATATGCAGATTAAGATTCGAGGGCGAAATTGATAAAAAACGGTTTTTTAGCTTATTATTTGTTCAATTGGCTGTTTTTGCGATAGATATACATTATTTTTATCCAATGAATTTTACCGGATATATTGCAAGCTACTTCTTAATGACAGCAGTTTTTGTTATTTCGATGTATGTTAAGAGTAAACAGAATGTTATCGTTAATGCAATTAAACGCTTCTTAGAAGGTGTTGCACAAATATCTTTTCCGTTTTATGCTCTTCACGGAGCTGCGGGTTATGCGGTACTTGCGTATCTGTATTCTCGCTTAAATCATTTTAAGCTTAGTTTTATAATAGCGTTGGTGTTGTTTGTATTGTGTTCTTACCTAGTTCATATTACAGTTGAGCGATTTACGAGAAAATTACAGAGGATAATGGACGGCAAAACCTGATTATTTGTCCTTCCTTGAAGAATTAATCATCATAGAGTATACTATCAGCGGTAGCGTTTTTATGGATATTTTTTATCCTATATAAAAAGCGCTATCGCTAATATTTTTTTGTAAAGGAAATAAAAATATGCTTAATGTAATATTGTTATCAGGTGGATCAGGTAAGCGTTTATGGCCGTTATCAAATGATATAAGAAGTAAACAGTTCATAAAGATCTTTAAGAATGAAGACGGAGCCTATGAATCAATGGTTCAGAGGGTCTATAACAAGATCAAGAAGATTGATAGCGAGGCGACGATTACGATAGCTACAAGTAAGAGCCAGATTTCGGCTATACACAATCAGCTTGGAACAGATGTGGGGATTAGCGTTGAGCCTTGCAGGAGGGATACTTTCCCTGCAATTGCGCTGGCAACGTCATATTTAGTGGATGTACTTGGTGTATCAGCAGATGAACCTGTAGTTGTATGCCCTGTAGATCCTTATGTAGATGATGATTATTTTGAGGCGCTCAAGAAGCTTGCTGATCAGGCAGGTAAGGCAGAGGCTAATCTGGTTCTCATGGGAATAGAGCCTACTTATCCGAGTGAAAAATACGGATATATTATTCCTGAAGATAAGAATGCTACATCCAAGGTTTTGTCTTTTAAGGAAAAACCTACAGTTGAAGTTGCCAAGGATTATATTTCCAAGGGAGCTTTGTGGAACGGTGGTGTTTTTGCTTATAAGCTTAAATATGTTATCGATAAGGCACATGAGCTTATTGATTTCGTTGATTACAATGATCTTTTTGATAAGTATGAAACGCTTGAAAAGATTTCTTTTGACTATGCAGTAGTAGAAAAAGAGGATGCGATACAGGTTCAGCGTTTTAGCGGTGAGTGGAAAGACTTGGGAACATGGAATACACTTACTGAGGCTATGACTGAGAATATAGTCGGAGAAGGTATTATGAACGAGAAGTGCAGTGGCGTTCATATTCTTAATGAGCTTAATGTTCCGATCATTGCGATGGGACTTACTGATGTAGTTATTTCCGCTTCTCCTGAAGGTATTCTGGTATCCGATAAGGAGCAGAGCTCATATATCAAGCCTTATGTTGACGGAATTGATCAGCAGATCATGTTTGCAGAGAAGTCCTGGGGTAAATATCAGGTATTGGACGTTGAATCAGAAGCTTTGACAATCAAGGTTGTGCTTAATCCCGGACATTCTATGAACTATCACAGTCACAAGAATAGGGATGAAGTATGGGTTGTGCTGTCAGGTGAAGGAAGAAGTGTTGTTGATGGCATGGAGCAGAAGATTAAGGCCGGCGATGTTGTTACTATGAGCGCCGGATGCAGACATACTGTTTTTGCAGACACTGAGCTTAAGCTTGTAGAGGTGCAGCTTGGAAAGGATATAACAGTAGAGGACAAGCAGAAATTTGCCCTTGAGTGATATAGAAGATATGAAAAACGATTCATTTAGAAATGTTCCATTTAAGTTAAAACCCGCTGCAAAGGATTATTTATGGGGCGGTCAGCGTCTTAATGACGATTTTGGGAAGAATATTGATATTGATCCCTTAGCTGAGACTTGGGAATGCAGTACTCACCCCGATGGACCAAGCGTGGTGTCAGGCGGTGAATACGACGGACGTAGGCTTATTGATGTATTGAAGGAGCATCCTGAGTATCTTGGTAAGCACTGCGAGAAATTGGGAGAACTTCCGATTTTGATCAAATTTATTGATGCTAAGGCTAATCTGTCAGTGCAGGTTCATCCAAGTGATGATTACGCGAGGGAGTATGAGAACGGACAGCTTGGTAAGACAGAGATGTGGTATGTTCTTGATGCCGCCAAGGATGCCAAGCTGGTTTATGGATTAAAGCATGACTGTAGTAAGGATGCTATCAGGTCTTCAATTGAAGCAGGAGAGCTTGAGAAGCATCTTCAATATGTTCCGATTAATAAGAATGATGTTTTCTTTATTGAAGCAGGAACCATCCATGCTATCGGTGCAGGAGCTTTGATTGCGGAGATTCAGGAGAATAGCAATCTTACCTACAGATTGTATGATTACAATCGTGTAGATAAGAATGGCAATAAGCGTGAGCTTCATATCGACAAGGCTCTTGATGTTTCTAATCTAAGCAGTTCAGCGGAGCCCAAGCAGGCGATGAGGGTGCTTAATTATAAGCCCGGTGTTGCCAATGAGCTTCTTAGCAGATGCAAGTATTTTGAAGTGTATAGGATGCTGATAAATACTGAGAGAAGGCAGAATGTTACCTATTGCTCGGATGAGTTGTCGTTCAGGGTTCTTCTGTGCTATGCAGGTTGTGGTACGATCAGTTATACGCTTGAAGATGGCAGTAAGGAGTATATTGATGTATATAAAGGCGACTGTGTATTTGTGCCTGCAAACTCCGGAGTGCTTACGCTAAATGGTGTGATGGAGTTTTTGGATGTGAGGTGTTAACAGAAGGAAATCGGATTCTGTCATCCAATATAACGTCGAATAATATGCATGCTAAAAATCCCACTATATTCTGATGAATATAGTGGGATTTATATTATTATGAGACTTGGTTGTTGATGCTATCAGTTTTCGGGAATTAGTATTGCATAAACATCTGATGCCCAACGTACGTCCTGGCTTGTTCCGGATACTCGGATAGAGTCATTGGCATTGTAATTTAGCCACTCAGTTTTTGCATAACCATAACCTAACTCGTTATGTCTGAAATATGCATCAACAGTTAAAACACTTGCTCCTCGCAACTGTACTGAAAGAGTAACGCCGGCTTTTTCATATACCTGCTCACGGCTACCGACACTTGCAATAAACATTATTTTGCCTTTTTTATTAAAGCTTGCAGTTTTTACAGTGTCATATTGTTTAGGATTTAATACAATTATTTCCGGTAGTTTAACTGAGTTTTTGCCTTGAGTGTAACCATCTGTTTTGCCCTGAGCATATCCATCTGTCTTACCTTGGGTGTATCCAGCAGATTTACCATCAGTGTAACCGGAGTCATATGCTGATTTATATACACTTCCTGTGCTGAGGGTTCCGCCTTCATAGTATCCGCTGGGAATAGTATATGTTGTGTTGCTTGCTGGTGCCCAGTTAAGAGTTCCTCTGTTAACGACATCGTTCTGTATAGTAATATCGTTTGGATAATATCCGGAAGGCAGGGTTATAGCTTCATTGATTCCAAGATCAAGTGAATTCACACCGTCTATGTCTACGCTTGCGCTGGGAGATGAAGCAGAGAGACCTACACCCAGTCCTGAGTTGTTGCCTGAGGTATAGTAATTACCTGTAGCTGTTGTGGGAGCAGAGATGCCTTTGATAATGGAAATTGTATCGGCATACGAGGTATCCGATGGGATATTATTATTGGCGAAGACATTGCTGTTGAGCGCGTCAATGACATTAGATTTGTAATTGAGTATAGAGTTTAATACGATTTCATAGTTCTGAGTGAATGAACCAAAAATTTGTTGTAAGGCAGCATAGTCATTGTTGAGGTTAGCGATCTGATCCTCAACAGTATCGTCGCTATTGCCGGAATTCTCATCTTCCGAACTATCACTCTCTGATGCTGCGTCGCTTAGATTGGAAATCTGTTCGCCGATGTCATCAACCTTATCGGATATGTCGTTGATAGTATTGGGATCCATAAGATCTTCAATTTCGGAGTCAGACACAATGTCATCTGTAGCGGCATATGCATTTGTTCCAAATGCCAGAGACAACGCAAGAACTGTTCCTAGTACCTTTCCCAACATTTTTCTGCTTTTTTTCATTCTTTTTTTCATACGTTTTACCATCCTGTTTTTGTGTTTTTTGAGCCTACTACGCAAAAAAATAAATCTTAAAAGCAGTATAGCATGAATATATATGCAAATAAATATTTGAAATCAAACTTTGGTGTTAATGCCCGAAAAAGACTAAAAAATATAATGCGCATATCTCAAAAGATATACGCATTATATTCATATTTTCCGTTTAAATATTCAGGGTTGTCTACATCAGTGAAGATAACCCTTTTTCCGTAATCTTTGGCAATGTCGGTTATCCACTCTTTGTGCAAGAACAGTTTGTTCAGGCCTTTGTATTTTTCGTCGTAGTTCTCAATGGTCTTGCGTCTATGCTGTATGAGCTCATCTTCATATTTCTTATTATGGATCTCGCCAAGATACGTTAATTTATTGGCTTTTTCGATCATCTTTCTAAGTACTGTTTCGGCATATTCTTGTGATTCAAAGTACTGAAAGACGCTTTCCGACATGACAATATCAAATTTGGGAGTGGTAGAAATTTCTTTTGCCTCACAGTGCTTAAAACCGTGGCAGCCTGTAGATATGATGGCGCTGCTCACCAGGGATTCGGAGTAGTCGCATCCGCCAAATTCGGCTTCGGGAAGTCTGTTCTTGAACATAAAGAGATTGACTCCGCTGCCGCATCCGACCTCAAATACTGAGTTGATGTCCTGACCGATCAGATTGGTGACTCTTTCAAAGAAGGTCAACCAGCTATCATAAAATGTTCTATAGTATCTCCCGGCGTTTTCTACAGCCACATCAAAGCCGTTGGCTTTTTTGAGCTCGCAGAATCTCTCATATTCATTTCCTGAGAATTGAGATGATACTATTCCTCTTTTATTCCAGATAGTTTTCCAATTATTCATTTGATTATTCCCCTCTCGATTTTATAAGCGTACTTGTTTATTGTAACATGGAATAGAGAGTTCGTATAAACTGTAACTTGTACGATATAATGCGCTGGAGGCGGATAAGGTATTACAAAAGGTATGAAGCATACGATTATTAACCTGATTATTGATTGACAGGAATGGTGTTTGGAGATATAATTCATATAATTGAAATGAATTCATTTTTGCACAAAAGTCATTGACATTACAGAGGCCAGAGCGTATATTAAAGTTACCAAGAGGTATTGGTTTGCTAATAATGCTCCAGGTTGTACGTCTCTCTGTATATGAGAATGACCGAACCCTGGAGTTTTTTATTGGAGAAATATATGATAAAGACAGCAATACTAGTGGATGGAGGATTTTATAGAAGGAGAGCACAGGCTGTGAACGGTGATAAGTCTGCAGTTATGCGTGCTGATGAGCTGGCAACATATTGTAAACGGCACGTGCATACTCATGGAGAAGATAATTATCTTTATAGAATCTTTTACTATGATTGTTTGCCTACTGACAAAAGGGTTTACCATCCTTTTTTAAAAAAACAAATTGATTTAGGGAAAAGCGATCTTTATATATGGACCAATGAGTTTTTCAGTGAGTTAAAGAAAAGAAGGAAATTTGCATTGCGTCTTGGAAAATTGGCTGAAGAACAAGCGCATTACACGATAAGACCGGAAATAGTAAAGAAACTGTGTAGAGATACCTTGAAATTTGAAAATCTTTCTGAGCAAGATTTTTATTTGGCAATAGATCAAAAAGGCGTAGATATGAAGATTGGTCTGGATATTGCCTCATTGGCATATAAGAATCAGGTTGATCAGATAATACTTATCTCCGGAGATAGTGATTTTGTTCCGGCTGCAAAGTTGGCGAGACGAGAAGGGATAGATTTTATTTTAGATCCACTGGGTGCACATATAAAATCGGATTTATTTGAGCATATTGATGGACTTAGAACCTGCGACAAAAAATATCTTTCAAATGAAAAATAAAAATGATATTTTATGGGGGAATGTGATAGGACATGACAATAAGCGAACGAATATTTGAAAGACTTAAACAACTGAATATGACGCAGAAGTCTTTTTCAGAGCAGACAGGAATACTGCCAAGTACTATAAGTGAATGGAAGAAAAATAAGACCAACCCCTCATCTGATAAAATCATGTCTATATGTAAGGTTCTTGATGTCACGCCTGAATGGCTTTTGTCCGGGATTGATGGGGCGGCAGGAAGAGATAACAACAGGACTTATTATGTGGTCGATAAGAGAACGGGTATAGGTACACTTGTTGAACGATATAATGAACTGGAGGCGGATAAGCGTGATAGGCTTATTGGATATGCTGATGCTCTTTTGTCAAAAGAAGTTTCACGAAGTATGATAAAATAATATCGTAAACCAATTATTTATTTGCAATGTATCATTTCCATTTACGGAGGCTCTCATGATAACCAACCGGTGGTACGCAGTTATGGATTCCGGAGCAGTTAAGAAGGGAAGGCTCGTTGCCGCTAAAAGATTTGGCAAGGAGCTGGTTCTCTTTAGGGCGGCTTCCGGCGAAGTGGCGGCGGTTACTAGTCTTTGTGCCCACCGCGGAGCGTCGCTATGTAACGGATGGATTGAGAATGGCAATATTAAGTGTCCGTTTCACGGTATTGAGTATGATCCGGAGGGGAAGTGTGTCTATGTTCCCTCGGATGGCAAGGCTTCTACGAGGGATTATTCCGCATTTAACCTTAAGGCTTATCCGACGAGAGAGATTGGCGGGATTATTTTTGTCTGGTATGGTGAGGACGAGCCGGATGTGGAGCCTGATGTTTTTGATATTATACGAGACAGTTCTTTTGTCTATGATCATATGGAAGATGCCTGGAATGTACATTATTCCAGGGTTATAGAGAATCAGCTGGATGTTTCTCATCTGGCTTTTGTTCATCATAATACAATTGGCCGCGGAGGCAAGACTCTGTGTAACGGGCCTAAGGTTCTGTGGCTTGATGATAATACGATGCGCACGAGCGCTGATAATGCGGTGGATACAGGGCAGGTGCCCAAGTCTTCCGAAGACAGCGTTATCAAATCTACCAATCTTACTTTTAAATTTCCCAATATGTGGCTTAACCACGTGACAGACAAGATTCAGATACTGGCCTTTTTCATTCCTGTCGATGATGAGCATTCAATCATTGCGCTTAGATTTTATAACAAGATTACGGGATTTAGGCCTGTTGATAAGCTTATAGCGTGGCTTGGAAGCAGGGCAAATAAAGTGGTGGAGCGGCAGGATAAGCGCATTGTTGAGACGCAGCTTCCTAAGAAGACGGATCTTTTTATGGATGAGCATCTTGCGGCGGCGGATCTACCAATAATTGAATACAGGAGGAAGCGTAAAGAATTGCAGAGTGGCAGGACTTCGGTTGTTGTGACCGGAGCGGCTCCCGGTATAAATGGCAAAGAGATGGCATCACAGAAAGGAGATTTCCACATGAACACAAAGGCAATGTACAAGTTATCTTATGGACTGTTTGTATGCACGGTGGTTAACGGGGACAAGATGAATGGCTGCATCACCAACACCGCGGTTCAGGTTGCATCCGACCCCAACAGGATTTCTATCGCAATTAATAAGGCGAATCTGACCCATGACATGCTTAAGGAAACCGGAAAGTGCAATGTTTCTGTGCTCAGCACTGAGGCCGGTTTTGATCTGTTCAAGCACTTTGGTTTCCAGAGCGGGAGAGATGTCGATAAGTTTGCAGGCTTTACAGACTGCAAGATGGCGGATAATGGTATTCCATACATCACCAAGGGGACCAATGCGTACTTTTCTTTGAATGTGGAAAAAGAAGTGGACCTTGGTTCGCATACTCTTTTCATCTGCGAGCCTGTCTTTATGGATGTGTTATCTGATGTGCCTTCCTGCACTTATGAATATTATCAGAATAATATTAAACCTAAGCCGCAGCCTGTCGGGGAGACTCCCAAGGGTGAGACGATCTGGCGCTGCACTATTTGTGGCTATGAGTATGTGGGCGAGGACATGCCCGATGATTTCATCTGCCCGATCTGCAAGCATCCCAAGGACGATTTTGAGAAGATAATAAGATAATAATGTAATAGATTAACGCCACATATCCGGGTGAAGGTTATGTGGCGTTTTGCTTTGATCAGTACATATCATCTATTGATATAAGTCTACATCCTTTAGCGGTTTTCTTTGTATAGTCAGTAAATCCTCCAAGTGAAAAGATGCAGATTAATGGATTGGTGGTTGGTAGATATTTAATCTTATCAATCAATTTTTCGTATTCAGTCTTATCGAACGGAGCGTTTTTAAATTTGCACTCTCCGACTAGAAGGACATCTTTTCCGTTTTTTCCAAGCAGATCTATTTCTATTTGCTTTGGCTTTTTGTTTTCATCAAGGACAGAGTCTTGATAGTCTGATATTTCAGTGAGAATAGGAAAATTATCTTGTCCTGCATGCATCATTAGGAATTCTTTTGCCATTTTTTCGAATATCTTACCCATGAAATCATGGAGATGTTCCTTTACGTTAGAGTAGTAGTATGCAGAGCCGTTATCTGCGTTTATCAGACTTGTTGCTCTGTTTACATAACGGAACCAGAATTCAAGCATACTGTCGTTTAGCATATAATATGGCTTTTTTGATATTCTCTTTTCCAGAATTTCTGCACCTGTGAGAACTTTAAGCGGGTAGTTGACATCATCTGAGCCGACAAAAGATGCAATTTCACTATTCTTGGTATGGCCGGTTGCGACGGCTGAAATAATTGAATTGTACAGCGCAGGGTTCTGCTTCTCATTTGTTATCACGGTTTTAATCTGCTCTTCGGAGAAATAGCCTCCGATAGAGTAGAATTCTTCTAAGATGTTTTCTTCCAGGCTAAGATTGGTATCGAACTGGTCTATGTATTTTGCAACACCGTTAGTAAGCCCATAACAAATAGCTTTTTCTTCATTGGTGTATCCATCAAGAAATTCAGCAGTTTCCAAGTAATTAAACGGACGAAGCTTTAATTCCAGATTGCTTCTTCCGTGAAGTGGCGCGGATTCAGCCAGGACCTCATCTTTCATAAAGCTTACAAGAGATCCGCATAAAACAAAGAATAATTTGCTGCTTTTCCACTTTGTATCAATTGTTTTTTGAAGAACAGATTGGATATATGGGCATTGTTTGGCAAGATAAGGGTATTCGTCAATGAAAAAAATGATTTTTTCTTTCTCTGCTTGTTTTCCGATAAACTCAAAGAGGTTATCAAAGTTATTAAAACTGACACTACCTAGCATATCTGGAGCCAAGGCACTTAATACGGATTCAGTCATCATGGATAATAACTCTGACTCCCCGCGCTCTACGGCTGTAAAAGAGATATGTTTGCATTTATGTTCGGCGATGAATTTATTTATAAGCATTGTTTTTCCGATTCTTCGTCTTCCGTATAAGACAATCATTGAGAATCCGGACTGTTTGTATTTTTTATCGAGTATAGCAAGCTCTTTTGTTCGTCCTCTGAATATTTCGCTCATGATTTAACACCTCTCTTACTGAAATGCATTTCACCGAAATCAATTTCACCGAAATGCATTTCGGTTAATTAAATTATAGTTCAATAAGTGAATATGTTCAATAAATATATTAAGACCATCAAAATGATGGCAAAAACTACTTGATTTACCATCATTTTGATGGTTTAATTATTGTATAAGATAATTATTGTTGTTTATAGTATGTTTGAGCGGTATAGATTATGAATAAGAAATACATTACTCCAACCGGAATATCAGGGAAGTCAATAAAGGAGTTAAGGCAGACTCTTGGAATGACACAAAAGGAATTTGCGGAGTTTTGCGCGGTTTCCAAACCCACCGTTGAAAGGTGGGAAATGGGAGATAAAGAAGTGACAGGTCCGATAAATCTGATCAGTCAGTTTGTTATGCTCCATCCGGAGGTTGCCGATGAACTTAAACTTCCGAAGAAAGAATATCCGCTCCGCATGTATTATTACTACAAGGATACTGTCTGTACTGTGATAGATGTAGATGAAGCTAAGCGACTGGTCAAGATCAAGAATTATGCCAAGAACGTCATGTTCAGGGCTTTTGGTGTGAATGAATCACCTTCTTTTGAGGACTACGAAGAATTTATAGAGTCAAGGTGTTTCCCGCGAACGAGGGACAAGATGAAGATTATGCTTGAGGGGCTGGGCATTCCCTTTTACGATCCGATTCTTATTATTGAGAAAACAGCCGGTCGAATGGCGGAAGATGATTTTTGGATAAAGATTGAAAGGTGAGATTATGATAGAACTTTTGGAGGAAGAATTAAGAAGCTTTAGCAGGCAATCATCAAAGGGAAATCAGCTCAAGGGTTGCAAAGATGGCAAATGGTATAAGGCTGATTACGCCGGTTATGAAGGATTAGCAGAATATGTGATATCAGCTCTTTTGACTAAAACATCTTTAACTGAGGATGAGTTTGTAAAATATGAACTTACTGATATTAAGTATAAAGAAAGCGTGCTTAAGGGAGTAGAGAGTGATGATTTTCTGCATGATGATTGGCAGATTGTAACACTGGAAAGGTTGTTTAAGACCATCTATGGGAGAGGCCTCAACTCGATAATTTATTCAATTGAGGATCATACCGAAAGAGTAAAAAGTCTGGTGGATCAGGTTGTTAGGATCACCGGGATAGAGGATTTTGGGCAGTACATTCAGAAGATGTTTGCAATAGATGCTTTTTTTCTTAATGAGGATAGGCATACCCACAATATAGCGGTTCTAATGAACGGAAAGGGCGAGTATAAGAAATGCCCGATTTTTGATAACGGAGCAGGATTATTGTCGGACACAACACTGGATTATCCGCTGGGTAAAGATCCTATAGCTTTAATGAAAACTGTTCAAGCCAAATCGGTTTGCCAAAGCTTTGAGGAGCAACTTGAGATTGCTGAGCGATTGTATGGCAATAATATCAAGTTTGATTTCATCAAGAAAGATGTAGAGAAAATCTTAAAAGCAGCGGATAAGTACGGAAGCGAAGTGCTTGACCGCGTGCGTTACGTGATTTTTGAGCAGATGAGAAAATACTCATATCTTTTCTAGGGAGAGGAACTTTGAGAACGCTCAAGCAAAAGAAACTGACCATAAAACACATAATCCTTGAAAAAACAGGCGGCGTATGTTCCAAGTGTGGCAAGCCGCTACCGCTCGAAAAGACCACCATTGACCACCTCATTCCCAAGTACAGAGGCGGAACAGACGAACTTAGTAATCTCATACCTATGTGCAAACGTTGCAACAAGCAGAAAGGCTCGAGGATTGTAGGGGTGGAGGAACTGAGGTATTTGAGTAAAGCGGCTCACGAGATGTTAGAATAAGAGGAAAATTATTAAAATGCAAAGAAAAGTGCGGATTTATTCCGCACTTTTTCGCTTATCAAGTGATGATTTGTATTTATTTATCTGATATACCGTGCTCTTTGAGGAGCGCTTTGAGCCGGGCAATCTCGGATTCGCTCTTTTCGTACTTTTCCGTTAAGTCAGCGGTCTTCGCTTCCAGCTCATCAAAAGCCCCTTGCATCTCTTTCTTGGCATCCCTGACACCGGCGGCGTATTCGGTGGCCATCTGTTCTCTGTAACGGCGCTGGCCTTCAAGAAGCTCTTTGGCTTGATTATCATAATTAAGTTCGAAAATCATACTGCCCACCTCCTCTATCGCGGGATTGTCCTTGGCAAGAGCTTTGAAATCCTCCCACGTCGTGGCTTTGAAAAGATTTGCCCAGTACACAAGGTTGTTATCTTTATCTTCCTTTGTTGCAATATCTGTTTGGTCTAATTGTAGCACATTTACACCAATCATATCAGTGTATTTCTCGTGGGTTTTCACGTTCAAAAGTTGATACTTGGCGTAAAACTCCGGTTCTGCGCCCGGCACCAGCTTTTTGTCGGTGATGCAGTAAAGCGTGGTTGGCTTAAGCAGCGTATAATCATCGCCCCGACCAATACTGTCGTAGGCCCGGCATAAATACAGGACAGAACGCGGTAGCCATTCCTGCTCACAATACATTTGCAGCTCAATGTTCATGATCTCATTGTTATTCAGCGTGAGCTTGACGTCCATGATTGTTTCTTTTGCCGCATTATTGAGTTCAATAGGATTCTCGACATGGATGTCCTTAACCTCTGAAGGAGAGATTCCCTTCAGGGCGCATACGAGTCCGGTCAGAGCTCCTTTCGATTTCTGCATGACATAGTGGAACATCATGTCGCTTTGCAGGGTGTACTCAATCTTGCCTGTGGCAGTCTCGTAGCTCCAACCCTGTTTAGAATTTGTTGTTTTCTTCATTCAGAAAAACCTCCAAGATAAAAATAGATGGCGTAACGCCTCAGAAGCCGGCGAGAATGCCCGAACGGACGGCCGACAAAAACCATTCTATCAGATAAATCTTAAGATTTACCGTCGAAATTTCTTAAGGTTTTATGTAGAGGGCATGGGGGAGCTGCTGAGTGTTCTATAAAATCTCAAAAAACCGCATGGTTGACGGTAAAGAAATGCTTCAATCATGCCGATAAATATAATTGAGGGTTCTTAAGTTTTCCAATTGATTTAAATGTAATAGAAATCACATCTACTGATGCGAAAAAACGTTGATATACATGGCGTTCCAACGCGTTTTGCTGGTACATTATATGTGGTAAAATAGAAGTGTATTACGAAATTTCGATTAATGTCTTGAGGATCATATAAAGGTAATAACTTGATGAGTAAGCGAGGGTGAAGGATGTTAAGTGATAGATATAAGGATGAAATAAGAAAAGCGCAATTTGATTTCTCTGGTAAATATAAATACATAGCATTATTTACCAACCCGGCTTTTTTTGTTAGAAAGAATCTATATTATGGGATAAAGTCATTTGCGCCTGCGATGAAAGGCAAAGTTTTAGATTTTGGTTGTGGTGCAAAACCTTATCAGCAATTATTTAATAGATGTACAAAATATATTGGTTGTGATGTTGAGATTAGCGGACATGATCATAGTAATGAAGTAATAGATAAGTATTATGATGGCAAGCATCTTCCGTTTGAAAATGAATATTTTGATAGTGTGTTTTCAAGTGAAGTTTTCGAACATGTGGAAAATCTAGAGGAAATAATGCTAGAGTTGAATCGTGTGGTAAAAAAAGGAGGATACATGTTGGTGACAGTTCCATTTATTTGGAAGGAACATGAAGTACCATACGATTATAGAAGATTTACTAGTTTTGGGATAAAAAAGTTTCTGACTGATTATGGATTTGAAATTATAGAATGTAAAAAGCTGACAAGCTCATTTGAAGCAATATCGCAACTACGGATTTCATACATAAGAGAGATAGTTAATGATATTACAAAAAATAGAACTGTGCGTATTATATGTCAGAGAATAATAATAACGCCGATGATTATCATGAGTATTATACTTGGTACTCTTTTTCCCCAAAAGGATAATTTGTACATTGATAATATTGTTTTGTGTAGAAAAATTAGTGATAAATAGTTTGAGACTTAAAGAATGGGAGATGGTATGGATATTTGGGCGGAATTTGATGAAAAAACAAATTACTTGGAAAGAACCTGCAGGAACAAAGTGGTATATATTTGGGGCTATGGTTTGAGCGGATGGTTTGTTGAGCATATATTAAAAAGAAATGGAATCACAAATATTAAAGCAATAGATAAGAATCCAAACATAAAAGCCTTTCGACCGTATTATATTAAGTTTTTAAATCCAAAAGAATCAGTTCTTCTTCTTACTTTTGAGCCGGGTGAAAGTGACGAAAAGTATTTAAGTGATCTGGGTTTCAAAAAAGGTTTGAATTATATAGTTATTAAAGAATTGTATGATATTGATCAGAAAGGTTTTATTTCATATGAGAGATATTTGGATTGCAGATATGGGTTGGACATAACAACAGTTGTGGAAGAAACAGACAAACCTAGTGAAGAGTCTTGTGGATATCATTGGGGGATGGATTTTGTCATAGTGGATATGCTGAGTAAAGTTAAATTCAACTCAGAAGATGCTGTATTTGATTATGGATGCGGAAAAGGCGGTGCGCTGCTACTATTTAATAAAATGGGCTGTAAAAAACTTGGTGGAGTAGAATATGACAAAAGAGTCTATAGCAGTTTGATTAGAAATATGAAAAAACTTGATATTGATATCTCTGGCTTCATTCAAGGTGATGCAACTTTGGTTAAGAATGAGATAGATGCATACAATTATTATTTTTTTTATGATCCATTTGAAGGACAATCGTTTACTACAGTAATTGATAATATTTGCGAGAGCTATGAAAGAAAAAAGCGAAAAATATGCATTGTATATGCATCACCTAGATGCCATGAATATTTGATTAAAAGCGGATTTAAATTGATTGAGCATATGGATGTACAAGAAATGACGTATCCTAATATAAATATGTATGTTATAAATCCATAATAGTAACCGACAATTGTACAGAAAAGTAGAAAAAGGGATTATGATGAAAAATCAGGTTGTCATGAAGTTTATATCGGCTATTATCGAACACGATCAAATGATTGTTTTGGCGTGTAATTTGGCAGGTATTTTTAGGGTGAATTTAAAAAATGGATACGTAGAGACTCTTGCAGCTTTACCTCAAGAGTATTTTTCATATAACTATATGAAAATGTGTAAAGTAGATAACAAATACTACATCTCGCCATGTCATTCAGATTCTATAGTTGAAATAGATGCAAATGATTGGCACGACCAGTATTTATACAAAATTGATGATAAACAGACAGAAGTAAAATCAATTAGATGTGGTGATGTATATCCTGTAGGTAGTTCTGTGTACTTTTTGCCTTTTGGGGGTCATGCAATTATCGAATTGAATAGAGAGACGCGTGAATTACAATACTATAAACAGTGTTTTGAATATGTTTCAGAGATAATCTCTGTTAAGCCGACTCTTTTATTTGGAGGAAGTGTTGTCGAAGGCGATAAAATATGGTTTGTATGTCGGCAGACTAATGTTGTTATAGGTTTTGACACGAAAAATAAAGAAACTGAATGTTATATTGTTGGAGAGGACAAGATAGGATTTAAGTCTATATGTTATGCTGAAAATTATTTTTGGATTTATACGGTTAAAGGCGATTTAATACAGTGGAATAGATCTAACGGAGTAAAACAGATCCTACATGAACTGGGGGGAGATGAGCCTGAAGATGTAGATATTTCTTTCCACAATAATAAAATAGTACTCGCAGGACAGAGTATGTATCATTGTATTGAGGTTGATGTAAGTAGCGGTGAATGCGAGAAAATATTATTTGATAGAAATAATAATGAAAAAAAGACATATGGGTTTTTTACAAAAATAGAAGATGGATTGTATTTTCTTCCGGAAGACAACGATTATTTTTATGAAATAGATACCATTAATCGTAGTGCTTATGGGAGAAAAATCGTGCTTGAAGGAGTAGAACTGGAAAAATATAGAAAATTGCGAATTGAAAATGACATAAGAATAAAAGGCTTTGTTATGGAGCGGGAAAATGAAACTATAGATGATTTTATTAAAATCATAAGTAATCCATAAGAATAACCACGAGGTATATATGGTAGACCATGAGCTTAAGAACCGAATATTTAAACTGTTGAAAATTTACAGAGTAGAGGAACCTTTGAATGATTTCGAATCTGTGTATATCTGTGGTTATAAATGGACTAAAAGCATAATGTTCGATTATTTGTGCGAATGCGGATATAAGGATAAATTGTGTGGGTTTCTAAACATAGATGATTCTGATTTGCAAACGAGTAATGAGGTGAAAATCGCAGATTTAGAAGGAAATGAAAAAATATTCGTTTACCTTATTACTTACAAATTAGATTACGAAGATATAAGGAATGAATTGAATAAGAATGGCATTCAACATATTCAATTGGTGAACTGTTTTGATAAAAGAGATGCTCACTTTTATTACAATCTTCCTGAAACAAGATTTGCTGAAGAATTTAAATATGTAATTGGACTACGTGATGATAGTAACGTAAGAAAATGGTTTATTAATTCAAATGCTTATAATCAACAGTGCAAAAAAACAAGAGCAAAGAAGTATATTTTTTTTACGGCGGATATAAGTTGTATAGGAGGGCTACAACTATATACACTTGGAAAATATCATTATCTTGAAAGAGAAGGCTGGAAAGTATATGTGATTCATTGTGGGACGGAATTATATTCAAGCGTAATTCCGGACCTTAATCACTTTGTTGGATGTTCGTTGCCGGAAATTGGTAAGCCTGTTGAAAATTTCAGTATAAGTGAAATAGAGGAGACCATAGAAATAGTAAAGATATTGATTGAATGGGATTCAAATGATGATCTTTGTGTGGTTGAATCGCATTCTGAATGCCTTGCAGTATGGGCTGAGCTGTTTGCGGAGTCTATAAACGGTAAACATTTCTGCTTTAATTGTAATGAGATTTTTAGAGGCGAAAATAAGTATTATGAGAGATATCTTGACTATTTTGTATACAAATATAACAGAAGAGAATTGGCAACAACATCGGTTAAGGCGATGAATATGCTATTTGACGGAAAGATAGAAATCAAACCTGAATGTTGCCCGTGTTTTGATCCAATAGAGCAAATGCCGGTAATGGATGTTGAAGATTTCGATAGTTCTATTATTCCTAAAAAGGATTATAGGATCTGCTATATTGGAAGAACTCAAAAGGGATACTTTGATAATATTGTCAAAGGAATATTCGAATTTGCAGAATACTGTATGCAACGGATGGAAAGCGTTGCATTTGTGGTTGTGGGTCAATTAGATGAAAAAAAACAAATTGAGTTGTTAGAGAACAAAACATCTAATCTTGAATTTTGTTTTTTAGGCGATTTGGTTCCCATACCGAAGGACTTATATACCGAAGTTGACTTAGTCGTTGGAGGATCTGACTCGGCATATTATTCTGCATTGATGAATGTCCCTGTTGTTATAGCAGATGCGGCAAATTATAAGGCTAATGGTATATACGGATATGACACAAAAGATCTTCTTTATTGTGAATCGGAAGATATGCAGATGACTTTTTTTAGTGCATTTACTAGAGCATTAATAAGCAAAGAGTATCTTGAAAAAACATATGAAGTTCCCCAAAGGGATATGGATAAGGAATATAGTAAGCAAATGGATTTGATTAGAAAATCTGATCAAAAAAAAGACTACTATAGTTTTAAGGGAATTAAATAGGAAGATAGCAATATGAAAAAATTTATTTTTGGAGCAGGTCATGATGCAAGATATGTAGTAGCTAATGCCTTTTTGGCAAAGAACGAAGAATATGATGGTGTGATAGTTTCGTCTAAGGAAGATAATCCGGACAGGCTATACTTTTTGACTGTTTATAGTGTAGAGGAAGCAGTTAATAAATTTGGGAGAAATATAGAGGTAACACTCGGAGTTTCTAAACAATATAAGGATGCTGTTAAAGAAATACTGTGTGATCATGGTATAACGAATGTGGTTGAACCGGATCGATTTTCGCTCAGGTTTAATGATTATCCCGATGTTAGCATGACTGATTATTTACAGGCTTGGTTTTTTGCGGTTACTGGAAAGATGTTGGATTGGGAAAACTTAAGGACGTATGACGAAAAAATCCAATGGTTGAAGATATTTGACTGTACTGATAAGAAGAGAGACTTAGCGGACAAATATAAAGTCAGAGAATTTATAAAAGAAAAAATTGGAGATAAATATTTAATTCCAATTTACGGTACTTGGAAACATTTTAGGGATATAGAATTTGATACACTACCTCAATCATTTGTTTTGAAATGCAATCATGGATCAGGCTGGAATGAGATAGTATATGATAAAAAAAATATCGATATGGATGATCTGAATAGTAAGTTCGAGAGTTGGCTTAGGTGTGATTATGCCGATACTCCCGGATTGGAATTGCAGTATAAGGGGATAGATCCGTTAATAATTGCTGAGAAATTACTTGAAGATGATTCAGGGGATGTTCGAGATTATAAGTTTTTTGTATTTGATGGACAAGTAAAAATGATACAGGTAGATATTAATAGACTTAGTAATCATAAAAGGAATATATATACTCCCGAATGGGAGTATATACCCGTGTCAATTCACTATCCATCAGCGCCGGAAGTAGTTGTTGAACGTCCTAAATGTCTGAGCAAAATGATTGAAATTGCTGAGACTCTAGGGGAGGGATTTATTCATGTACGAGTCGATTTATACCTTGTGAATGGAAATATTTTTTTTGGCGAGATGACGTTTACACATGGTAATGGGATAGAAGTATTTAATCCGGAAGAATTCGGATTGAAAATGGGAAACTGGATAAAAATTCCAAATCAATGAAAAGGAATAATATTATGATTTCAGTGACTACTATTATGCCTGTTTATAATATGGCTGAATATATAGAAAAAGCAATTGCAGAATGGGGAAAACAATCATTAAAACAAAAAGAATTGATTTGTATTGATGATTGCAGTAATGATAGTACGGCTAGTGTATTGAAAAGATGTGCTTCAAAATATGAAAACATAAGAATTATTACTCTAGAAAAGAATTCAGGCGCAGGACCAGCAAGAAATAGGGGAATAATCGAAGCTAAAGGAGAGTATATAAGTTTTCTGGATGCTGATGATAGATATATTGATAAAAATGCTTTAGAGAGAATGTATGAAGCTGCAAGAAGAGATAATTGTGATGTTTGTGGGGGAATGGTATCTGACTTGTTAGATGATACGATCCTACCATATGAGAGGTTTCGGAACATAGACTTTAACGGAAATGAGTATATTGATTTATCATATAGTTCCTTTCAAGACGACTATTATTATCAGGGATTTATATATAAGAATGAATATTTAAAAAGGAATGATTTCATATTTCCTGATTTAAGAAGAAATCAAGACCCGCCTTTTTTGTCAAAAGCTATGTTTTATGCAAATACGATTAGAGTCGTAAATACTGAGTATTATCTACATTTGATTGGACATAAAACAGTAAGCCACAATCCGAGAAGCATTTGCGATAGTTTCAAAGGATTTCTTATGAACATAGAATTTGCAGACCAAAATGGTCTGGATATATTGCTTCAGAAGAGTGCATACAGAATTAACAGAACATTTTTATATTTGTGGAGAGGAATTCTGAATGATGAGTGTCATGAGTTTTGGGATATGGCATTCAAGGCTGAGAGTATTTTGAAAAAATACAATATAAATGTTGATATATTAGGTTATTATCCGTATCTGCATAATAGAAACGACTATTTTGATGAATACATGACAATGGTTAAATTAGAAAATGCTTTTTTCCATGGTAAAAGGCTGATAATCTATGGCGCAGGGAATAATGGTATAAGGATTTATAGATATATTAAAGGTAAAAATTTGTGTGAAGTTACAAAGTGGATAGATAAAAATAAATCGGGGGAATTTATAGAAGATATATTTATTTCAGATATCAGCTCATTGAATGACTGTGTTTTTGATTATGTGTTGATAAGTCCCGGTGATAGACATGTTTCTGAAGAAATCAAACAAGAACTCAGAAATACGGGTATAGATGAAAAGAGGATCGTTGAATGGATAAATCTTTGAAGGGGAAGACAAATAAATATATTATTGCCGGATCTGGGGATTATGGGCGGAGAGCTCTTACATATTATGGAAATGATAATGTGGAATTTTTTATGGATAATGATCCGAAGAAACAGGGGAATTATATTGATGGAATTAAGGTTTGTTCTTTTGAACTGTTAAGGGATCTTTCTGATCAATATAGAGTTATAGTTGCTGTAAAAAACTATGAAGCTGTTGTTTCACAGTTAACTGGTTTTAATGTTAATGATTATATTGTTTTTTCACCTATAGTAGCAGAAATAATAGAAAACATACCACGTCCGGAGAAGAACTGTGGAATAATTTTATTTGGCTACGATATATACACCAGGCAGATCATAGATGGTGTTATAAAAGAGGGTTGGAAGGAAGATTCCATTATTATTGCTGAAAGAAAGCGCATTATTGAGAATAAACAACTTCAATCATGCGGAATAAAGGACATTGAACAGATTGATACAGAATCGAATGTTGTAATGGTTTCATCCGTAATCTATGCGTATGGGATTGAGCAATATAAAATACGCAATAAAATGAGAACAAAAAAATGGATCAATCCATTTTTGGAGGAATCTTACTATCCGAAGGATAAGGTGATTATAAACACATACACATCAGATGCAGTGGAGACAACTGAGGAGAAATGGATTAAAGATAGGAACAGAACAGAGGCTCGAGAAAGCTTAGAGGATTACTATTTTGAGCTTAACGAAGAGTTACCTATTTTTTCGCATATAGAGATTGAGACGGTAAACAGATGTAATGGAAAATGTTCGTTTTGTCCTGTCAGTGTAGGGCATGATGTGAGAACATATGCTGTAATGGAAGACAAACTGTTCTATAAGATCATTGATGAACTGGAAGAATTGGATTATAGGGGGAGAATAGCACTTTTTTCTAATAACGAACCTTTTATAGATAAAAGAATAATCATGTTTCATGAATATGCTAGAAGAAAATTAGCAAATGCAAGATTTCATTTATATACCAATGGTTCTTTGCTGACTTTGGAAAAATTTATATCTATCATAGAATATTTGGACGAGCTGATTATTGATAACTACAATCAGGAATTAGAGCTTAATGATAATAGCCGGATTATATATGAGTATATAAAGAAAAATCCTGAGCTCATATCTAAGGTTGATATCGTCATCCGAAAAGAAAATGAGGTATTGAGTACACGTGGAGGAGATGCACCGAATCGAGAAGTAAAAATATCCTACGATGATGTGACCTGCACGCATCCGTTGCGACAAATGATAATAAGACCAGATGGAAAAGTATCGCTATGTTGTAACGATCCGTACGGGAGAGCAACTTTGGGCGATGTAACAAATAATACGCTTAAAGAGATATGGTATGGAGAAGCGTTTTCGAAAATTCGAGAGCAATTAAAGGGTGGAAGAGGAAATATTAGTTATTGCAAATACTGTGATTTTTTTGGGTGTAAATAAGATATGTATAAATGTTTATTATGGGGCACAGGGAAACAGTTCTCATGTAGCACGCAGGTAATTAAATATTATGAACAGCGTCAAGAAATTGAAATTGTAGGAATTACGTCAAACGAAAAAATCTATAGCCAAATATTGGGGTGGACATTTATCCCCAAACATGAAATTTCTAATTATTCTATAGATATTGTGATTGTAATGATTGAGGATCCGGATATAAATGTTTTTGAAGAGATATATAGTAAGGGGTTTAAATACGAAGATGTTATAGATATTAAGGTGCTAAAGCTTCCGGCGTTTTCATTTGAAAATTATCTTTGGATAAAAAAGGATACTCCAACTATTTTTTCGCCTATGTGTTGGGGAGGGGTTACTTATCATTCGTTGGGACTAAAGTTTAAATCGCCTTTTATAAATATGTTCCTTCTAGAGGATGATTACATGCAGTTTTTAGATGATCCCAAGTCATTTATTGAACATGAAATAAGTTATAAAAAAACTGGATGGAGTGAAATAATGAAGAAGGAATATCCTATAGCAGATTGCGATGGGATAGAACTGCATTTTAATCATTACAATTCTTTTGAAGAAGCAAAAAGCAGCTGGGATAGGAGAAAGAAACGAATTAATTGGGATAATATTCTTGCTATGATGTTTACTGATAATTTGGATGTCGCTGAAAGATTCTTGAAAATGAATTATACGAAAAAAATGCTTTTCATTTCATTTGAGATGAATGCTGAAGAAGCTATTTATTTAAATTTGGCTGATTACCGTGATGGGATTGACTTATGGACGGCTGTAAATGATACGGCTAAAGGGAAATACGTGAATTATGATATTTTCAAAATGATGAAGGATGGTGAGCTGTCTTTCTTAATCTGATGAAAAGACGAGGTGGTGGTAGTGCTTTCTGTAATTGTTCCTATATATAATGGTCAAAAATACATAAAAAAATGTATATATAGTATTTTGAATCAAGAGTATGCGGATATAGAAGTGATTTGTGTTGATGATGGATCAATTGATGATTCGTTGCGGATAATTACAGAATTAGCGCAAACGGATGGAAGAATAAGAATAATTCATAAAGACAAAAATGAAGGATTAGTTTCAGCTAGAAAAACGGGGATAAATAATGCAAGAGGAAAGTATGTCGCATATGTAGATTGTGATGACTGGATTGAAAAGAACATGTATCTGGATATGGTTTCATATGCGGAGAAATATAATGTTGATATCGTAACTAGTGGAACTATTTATGAGGGGAAAATTAATAAAACAGTTTATGATGGGTTTGATGAAGGATTATATGATGATGATAAACTCGAGTTTATTAAGAGTCATATATTTTTTTCAGATAGAAGGTATGAAGAAGGTATTAGGTCAAATCTTGTGAATAAGATTTACAAAAAAGATTTGATCATGGACATACAAAATAGCATATCTGACAGTGTATCATACGGAGAAGATAGACTTTGTACATTGAAGTGCATAGTGGGAGCTATTTCTATATATGTTTTGCATAGAGCATATTATCATTATGCTATATATGATAATTCCATGAGCAGCGGGGATAATTATTTTTATTTGGATCAGATAGGGTGTTTGTATAGAGAATTATTGAAAGCCATATCTGATACTCGTTATAGTAAACAACTAAAATTCCAATGTGGAATATATATAACTCAATTATTGCTTAAGGGAATAAATAATAATTTAGGAATTGAACCCGAAGATATGGTATGGATACATCCTTCGTGGGTGTCAGATATCCCTAGCAATAGTAGGATTATATTATATGGGTGTGGAAGAAGAGGAAAAACATACTACCGACAATTAAAAAACAGTGTGAAAAACATTGAGATTGTGGCCTGGGTTGATAAGAATTACAAAAATTTTATTGATCATATTACAGAGATTAAAAATCCGGATGACATTGATGAATTGCAATTTGACTACATAATTGTTTCTGTAGAGAATGACAAAGCAGCAGAAGAGATAAATGAGTTATTGGCAAAAAAAGGGGTTGATAAGAGTAAAATTATCAGACCAATTCCTTTGGACTCGTTTTGGCAATTTGCTGAAAGCTCAGGATTATATGTATAGAAAAGGACGGTATTAGAAGTGCGTTTTTTGGATCAGGCTATTGAAGAGAATTTGTTTGAAGAGTCCGACGAAGTGTTGCGTGTTGGAAGATGGAATGATTTAGAGGCAGTCTCTACAACTGTGCCTGTATATGTTTTCGGGGCTGGTGAGGGAACAGAATATTTATTAAAAAAAAGTGGTACACATTTTAAAATTGCCGGGGTAGTTGATAATGATAAAACAAAGTGGAACAAAAAGCTGATAGATTATATTGATTCTGACATATATGGCGATTTAATAATTTCTCCACCGGAAACATTAAAAAAAACTGGAGGTAATTGCGCATTAGTAATTACAAGTATTCGGTATTGTGATGAGATATTTGAACAGCTCAAAGAGTATCACATTAAATATGTATATTCTTTGCTTCATATGGAGGCGAATAGAAGAATAGAAGAAGGCTGTGATCATGAAGAAGGAAGGACGGATGAAAAGGTTGAATTTGCAAGAGAATGTTCATTAAAGCCGATTAAGGCAAATAAGATTATTCTTGCAAGAGATGGTCTTGCGGGACATGGAAAACAGATTTTTAAGAGATTATCAGAGCTTGATTTGGATATAGATCTTGTGTGGGTCAAAGAAAAAGAAAATTCAGAAGAAATTCCAGGTGTCAGAACAATAATTCAATCTGATTGGAAAACATATATTGAAGAACTCGAGACAGCTCATATTTGGATATTCGGAGACATGATACCTGAGTATGCAATAAAACGTCCGGAACAGATATACATTCATGTGAAGCATTGGGCAAGCATTACTCTTAAGAGCTTTTATTTCCATTTGAAGCGGCATCTGGAAACAAAGAGTATCTATGATTACTATCGTCATAACTCAGATGCGATGGATTATTGTATGGTGGGTAGTGATTTTGATGAAGAGACTTGTCGTACAGGATTTGATTTTGATGGTGAGTTTGTGCGTGTGGGTTCACCAAGGAGTGATGTATTGTTTGAAGAAGGCGTGAAAGCGAAGGTATATGAACGCCTTGGAATAAATCAGGGTATACACACATTGCTATATGCTCCGACATTTAGATCAAAAAATCCCACTTCCTTGATAGGGCGTATGGGAGATGTTGATCTCGACTTTGAAATGCTTAAATCTACTCTCGAGAAAAGGTATGGTGGAGAATGGATGATTCTTCTTAGAATCCATCCGGATGTAGCTTTGGAAAGCAGAAAAGTGAAAAAACTGAAATGTGTTATGGATGTTTCAAGTTATCCGGATTCGGAGGAACTCGTTGCTGCTACAGATATTCTGATTTCTGACTATTCAAGTATTATGTTTGAGCCAGCATTTGTGATGAAACCGGTTTTTTTATATGCTCCTGATGTGGATTCATATATAGGAAATGATCGAGATTTGCTTCTAGACTATTATAGCCTGCCATTTTCTGTTTCGAAGAGTAATGAGGAACTGAATAATGTTATAGAGAAATTCGATGAAAAACAATATATAGAGAATGTTGATGTTTTTCTAAAGAAATATGGAGTAAATGAAGACGGGAATGCATCTGAACGGGCATCAAGATTTATTCTGAGCCTTTTAGATGGAAGAAAAGGCAAATAGCGAGGGGAATGATGTCCTATATAGTATTAAAATTTGATGACCTGACAGTAGAAAATCTTTCATATTTTGCATCACTTCATGAGTATTGCAAATCACTAGATATTCCGGTTTGTTATGGGGTTATTGGAAAGAGCCTTGATGATCCGTCGAAAGAATATGTGGCAGCACTGAGAAAAATGATTGAAGAAGGCGTTGAACTATGGAATCATGGGTATCGCCATACAGAAACTGAATTCTCATCTAATCAAACTTTGCTGCAAGAGGATTCTATTAAGGCTACGCAGAACCTGTTGAAGGAATATTTTGGTAGGCCCGGAGCAACATTTGGATCACCGCATAATAACAGCACCGAAGAAACTGTAAGTGTGCTGAGCGAGTCGTTTCCTGAAATAACGAATTACTTCTACATGGTAGATGGTAGTGGAGTATCATCTGCCAGGCAACTTTTGATGCGATGTAATTATGAGATCACAACCGGCGTAGTAGACCTTGATTTTTTTAGGAAGGAATATGATAGGATAAAAGATTATCCCTACTTTGTTATGCAGGGGCACCCGAGTTTTTGGCGCGCTGAGGACTTCGACAGGTTTAAAGAGATGCTGTCATTCCTGATAGCTGATGGGAATGAATTTGTTACAACAGAAGAACTTGGGAATAAAGATATAGGTGGGTATACAAATAGTTCAGTGGATTCCTGGATGGGAAGTCTTGAGAACTTTTTTGTTACACACGATAAGGTATTCTTTTATGGTGCGGGTGAGATTGGAAGAGAACTATATAGGTTTATGAGTCTGAGAGGATTTAAGCCGTATGGCTTTGTAGTATCAGATGGAAAGAGGATTATTCCTGATACCTGCGGAGTATCGGTATTTGAATTTTCAGAGATCAAAAATGAAGTGGGGGAAATTGGTATTGTGCCCACTATCCTTGGTAGGACACATAAACAGATTTTGGGCAGTAATGATCTGTCGCTTTTTGATATATGGATGCCTAGTAGTGTTAGTATGACTTTGGATGTGGATAATGCGTCAAAAATAAATTACTCCGATACCTTAGAATATGACAGATTTATAGATTATGTAAGATATGATCTTTCTCTATTAAGCTGGAAGAATAATTTGGAGGTGGGAAAGTGAGTAATCCTTTTTTATCGATCATTATACCCGTATTTAATACTGAAAAATACCTTCGGCAGTGCCTTGAAAGCGTTGTTTCACAGACTTTTAAGGAAATGGAGATTATTTGCATTGATGATGGATCCACAGATGGATCTTCAAAAATATTGGAAGAATACGCGGAACATGATTTCAGAATAAGATTGATTCACAAACAAAACGGAGGGCTGGTCAGCGTAAGGAAACTTGGTGTGTCTGAAGCGAAAGGACGGTATATAGGATTTGTAGACAGCGATGATTGGATTGATCCTGTGATGTATGAAAGGCTATGCAATTCTGCAATGGAGCAAGATGCTGATATGGTGTCATCCAGTTATTGGCAGGAAGGGGAGTATACTAATATATCCAAAGATGCCGTTGCCTCAGGTGTGTACGAGGGTAATAGGATGAGTGAGCTTAGGGATCATGCAATCTTGGATATAGAAAAGCATGATAAAGGGCTGAGTGGTTCTCTTTGTACAAAACTGTTTAGGACATCAATACTGAGGGATGTTATGCCGCAGATTCCCTTAGATATCAAAGTCTCCGAGGATAAGGTGACATCGTTGACTTTTCTGCTGGAAAGTAGCAGGGTAGTTATACTCGATGAGGCATATTACCATTACAGAATTAATCATGACTCGATGTTTCATGTAGATGATCCGGATTATTTGTTGAATTACAATACTGTTTATAAATACTTCAGAAGTCTGTACAGTCACAGGAATTTTACTGAAAAAATGCGGATACAGGCAGAGTTGTATATTGTACAATTTCTCATTAAAGGTATTAATACACAGTTGGGATTCTCTTTCAGAAATTTGATGTGGATCGATCCCAATTGGATAGACGAACCAGGATTAGGTAAAAGGGTGGCAATATACGGACAGGGTGAACTCGCAAGGACGTATGAGAGACATTTGAAAACAAACAGTGAAAAATGTTTTGCCGGCTATATTGATGATCATAGCAGTGCTATAGATGGTTATGATAGTGTTGTCATAGCTGTTAAGAATAAAGAAGTTGCAATGAAAGCAAAAGAAAAACTTACAGCAGAAGGCATTGATGATAAGAAGATATTCTGGTTTAAGCAGGATGAAATTTTCTGGAAGTATGTGGATGCAATGGGGTTAGGAAAGGAAAAATGAATGGGAGACTTCAAGTATGAAGAGGAGTACAGAGAAAAGTATAAGAATACGCCACTTGAGGACATCATGATTTTTCGTAGTGGACCTATGGCTTCCATAAATATAGAGGGGATGGATTTTGATGATAATGCGCGGGCTTTGTTTGAGTATGCATTACAGATAAAAATTAATGAGAAATACAAGCTTGTATGGATTGTTAAGAATCCTGCGAAGTTGAATGAGATGTTCAAGGAATATAAAAATGTTCTATTCCTTTCATGGGATGATGCTGATTCAGACGATATAAGTAAAAGGGATACTTTCTTTTATCATTTATGTCTTGCGAAATATTTCTTTTTAACAGATTCGTATGGTATTGCTCTTGGATGTAGAAAAGATCAGATAAGGGTGATGCTTTGGCATGGATGCGGATTTAAGACAAGATTAGGGTTTTCGCCAAATGAAGATCATTACGAATATATGATTGTTACAGGTGATGAGTATGCAAGGACATATGCTAAGGTATTTGGTTTACGTGATGATCAGATGCTCGTTACCGGATACCCTAAGGTTGATTATATCTTTCATCCGGATGAGGATTGGATTAAGAAATTGGATGTAAAAAGAGGTGCTAAGTATATTTTCTGGATGCCTACTTTTAGAAACACTAATAAAACGGGATTGGAAAGACATAATCACACAAAGCCCAAAGGTGAGACGGGGCTTCCTGTTGTTGAAACGCTGAATGAAATGAGTAAGTTGAATGGATTGCTAGCTTCTCGTGATACGGTCATGATTGTAAAACTCCATCCATTTCAGGATAGATCTTTGATCTGTGATGTATCTGAATTTAGTAATATACAGCTCATAGAAAACGAGAGCTTGTTGAAAGCAGACATACAGATTAATCAGATCCTCGGGTATGCCGATGCACTCATCAGTGACTATTCATCTGTAGCTGTTGATTATCTTGTAAAAGACAGACCGGTTGCATTTACGTTAGATGATATTGATAGCTATGAGAAAGAAAGAGGCTTTTTTTGGACTGATCTAAAGTCGCATCTCCCGGGAAAAGAAATATACGACTATGATGAATTTTATAGTTTTGTTGAAGATGTTCTTAATGGTCTTGATCCGGGAGTGGATAAGAGGCATTTGATTTGTGAAGAAATGCAGAAATTCAGTGATGATCGCAACAGTGAGAGAGTATTCAAAGCATTGGGAATTGAGAGGGAGATTACATGAAGACGGTTATTACCTATGGAACTTTTGATCTTTTTCATGAAGGGCACTATAACATATTGAAAAGAGCTAAGGCTTTGGGAGATTATCTGATTGTGGGGGTGACGACTGAAGGATATGACAATTCCAGAGGTAAACTAAATATTGTCGAGCCTCTTATGGAAAGAATTGAGCACGTTAAAGAATGCGGTTTTGCTGATAAAGTAATAATCGAAGACCATATGGGACAGAAGATAGAGGATATTCAGAAATACCATGTGGACACGTTTGTGATTGGTTCGGATTGGCTTGGAAAATTTGATTATCTGAAGGAATATTGCGAAGTTATATATCTGGAAAGAACAAAGGGTGTCTCAAGTACATTGAAGAGAAAAGAGGAATTTCAGCTTATTCGCTTTGGTGTAGTGGGAAGCGGAAGGATAGCAACCAGATTTGTGCTGGAGGCAAGATACGTTAGTGGTGTACATGTGGAAGGGGTATATAATCCTCATATTGAAAGTGCAAAAAAGTTTGCGATAGATCATGAATTGGCTGTTTATGAGGATGACTATGACAGTTTTCTTGAAAAGATAAATGCAGTATATATCGCATCGCCCCATGGTACGCACTATGAATATGCAAAGAGGGCATTGGAAAGAGGCAGGAATGTACTCGTAGAAAAACCGATGGTTTTGAAAAAGCGAGACGCCGAAGAATTGTTTGCGCTTGCAAAGAAAAATGGATGTATATTGATGGAGGCCATAAAGACAGCCTATGCTCCTGGGTTTGTGAGATTGATAGCATTAGCCAAAAGTGGTGTCATTGGTGAGATAAGAGATGTAGAAGCATGTTTCACAAAACTTACAGGGGATAATACAAGAGAACTGACAGATACTGAATATGGCGGAAGTTTTACGGAACTTGCCAGTTACACGATACTCCCTATAATAAAGCTTCTTGGAACGGATTATAAGAATATACGGTTTAAGTGTAATAATACACAGAATAATTTAGATGGTTATACAAAGGCATATTTTGAATATGAAGATGCGCAGGCAACTTCAAAAACTGGACTTAAGGTGAAATCAGAGGGGCAACTTATCATATCCGGGACATCCGGATATATAAAGGTTACAGCACCCTGGTGGAAAACAACAGAGTTTGAGTTGTGCTATGAAGACACATCGCAAAACGAAAAGATATATAATCATTTCAAAGGGGACGGACTCAGGTATGAAATCAGTGATTTTGTCTCTAAAGTAAATAGATATGGAAACAATGATTTTAAGCTCACAAGGGAAGATTCTATTGCTATAGCAGAAATTATGGAAAGATTTTTAAAAGAGCATAGAAGTTAATGGTAATAGAGATGATCCGTGTGAATGGTATGCTGAGGTATTACGAGGATATGCGGAATGAGATTCATTGATTTCTTTTTTGGAAAAAGCAGGAAAATTTCATCAGTTCCTTCATATGATTACGACCCGTCAAAAGAAAAGCCAATAATCCGAGCATCTATCTGCACCGACGAGCAGGTTGCGGGTTTTAAGGATTTAGTAACGGGCGAGTTCCACGAGATAATGCTGATCCGCGACGAGAAGGATCTTGAGGATTTCAAGAAGGCGTGCGGGGTGGAGAAAGTGGAGAAGGAGTACTGAAGGGACAATCTGCTTAAGCGAAAGCTCTTTTGTATAAATCTTATACTTCTAGTTGCCAATCCCGCCTCTGATAAATATAATATATCGGTAAACTTATTTTTTCTGATATAATAGGTAGTGATTTCAGATTTGTATGGAGATAGAAGACAAGATGCAGAATTCAATTTTGGATAACAAGACAATATTGGTAACGGGCGGTACAGGCTCTTTTGGACATTGCTTTACTGAGTATGTCCTTCAGCATTACAATCCCAAGAAGATCATCATCTACTCAAGGGATGAGTACAAGCAGTTCACCATGGCCAATGAGAAGATATACAAAGAGAACGCAGACAAGATGCGTTTCTTTATCGGTGACGTAAGGGACGGCGCTAGATTTGAGCGTGCGTGTGAGAATGTTGATTACATCATTCATGCGGCTGCACTTAAGCAGGTGCCTGCCTGTGAGTACAATCCCGATGAAGCTATCAAGACTAATATTACAGGAGCTCAGAACGTTATCAACGCAGCGCTCAATACCGGAGTTAAGAGGGTTGTAGCTCTTTCAACGGATAAGGCGGTTAATCCGGTTAATCTTTATGGTGCGACCAAGATGGTTTCCGACAAGCTCTTTATTGCAGCCAATGCATATTCGGGAACCAAGGATGTTAACTTCTCGATCGTTCGTTACGGTAACGTAGCAGGCAGCAGAGGATCTATCATTCCTTTCTTCAAGCAGCTTATTGAGAAGGGTGAGAAAGAGCTTCCTATTACGGATTATCGCATGACTCGTTTCTGGATCAGTCTTCCCGAGGGTGTTGAGCTAGTTCTTAAGGCACTTGCAGAGGCTAAGGGCGGTGAGACATTCATCAGTAAGATTCCTTCATTCCATATCAAGGATCTTGCGGAGGCTATGTGCCCCGGCATCAAGACTGTTGAGGTTGGTATCAGACCCGGTGAGAAGCTTGATGAGATCATGGTAACAACCGAGGATGCTCCTTTTACATATGAGTACGACAAGCACTTCATCGTATATCCTCAGGTTACATTTAACGACAAGCAGGTTCCGGATCTTTCCGGCAAGAAAGTTGCCGACGGTTTCTACTACAGCTCAGGTAATAACACAGAGTGGATGAGCGTGGAAGAGATCAGAAGAAGACTTTCTGAAGCTGTAGATCATTGAGATTTAGCGTAATATCCCCATTAAGGGGATATTATTTTGATAACAATAAACGATATTTCGTTAACTCCTTAAGACTTTCTTAAGATTAGCGGCAGAAATTCTTAATTTTCTTCCAAAGGCATTTATTTCCCCCAAAAAGGTGATACAATGATTTTGGTGTACAGCAAAAGACGGGAAGGAACACAGCTTACACAGCTATAAGAGGAGAAAAAGGAATGAAAAATATATACACAAAAGCATTTTCGATCATGCTTTCAATTTCAATGGTTCTTACCGCATGTTCAGCTCCGGGGAAGGGAACTGATACAGCGGAAGAATATGTTAACGAAGATATCTTAGCAAAGGGAGAGCAGACAGATGAGGCAGCTCAAGACGGTTCTATCGTAGTTGCCGAGAATCTTGTACAGCCTACTTTGGAGCAGGCAGCAGCTTCTTCATCATCTTCTACTATTGTTAATGAAGAACCTAAGGAGGAAGCCCCTGCAGAGGAGAAGGCTCCTGACAGATGCTATATGGTATTCATCGGTGATAGCCAGATGGAGAATGGATTAAGTGAGAGAACGGACATTGCGCACTTGGTTGCTGAGAGAGTTCCTCATGCCAAGGTTTATAATCTTGGAATCGGCGGAACTACTGCTTGTGTTGAGATGTCTACTTCAGACACTAATCTGGACAACTGGGATTCACCTTCATTTAACGGAATCTGCTACGGTCTTGCAGGCAAGATCGATGTAGACGGCGTATTTGCCAACCGTGAAGACGTAAGACATGCTATAAAAGAAATTAATCCCGCTACAGTTGATTATTATTTTATAGAATATGGTGCCAACGATTTCTTCCAGAAGATGCCGCTTGATAATACTCAGCATGACGGCAATGATCTTCACACATACTATGGCGGACTTGAGAGAGGTATTGCTACCCTTAAGGAGATCAGTCCCCAGGCTAAGATTATCGTTATGACACCTTTCTACGGAATTTATACAGACGGTAACGGTAAGTATCTCGGTGACTCTTACATCGTAAGTAACGGGGTGGATACACTTGCCAATTACGCTAGAAAGGCACTTAATGTTGCAGATGATATGAAGGTTATCGATTTCGATTGTATGAACGATAAGCGTTTTGATCTTTACCTTGATACTGCAGATGAGTACCTTATGGACGGAACCCATCTTACACTCAAGGGAAGACAGGTGGTTGCAAGACTTCTTGCACATATTCCGAATTTCTATGAAGAAAATGAACCTTATGAGTATTTGGAACAAGATTATATTAAGATAGCAGATTTTGATCCCGAAGAATACTTCATGGTGCCCAATTCCGAGCTTAAGGAAGAGAATTTCAACAAACTGATTCGAGAGGGTGCATTCCCTCTGGCTCGTGAGCATGGCGCAGCAGACGATGATGACTAAGTTTACGCACGGATTTCGCATCCATGCGTAAATCCTTCAACAAAATAACCTAAGGAAAGCCCACAGATACCCTCAAACGTCTGTGGGCTTTTCGCCGGGTAAAATCAAGGTGTTTTTCTGATTCTTGAAGAAATCAAGCGGTTAGAGTATACTACTAATATTAGTGGTACTATGCCCTAAGGGCGACCGCTTATTTTAAACTATAGAAGTTGAGGGTAAACAATATGAAAAAGGCTCTTATAATTGGTGCAGGTCCTGCGGGACTTACAGCTGCTTACGAGCTTTTGACTAAGTCAAAAGATTATCAGGTAGTGATCTTCGAGGAGACCGACCAGTTTGGAGGAATATCCAGAACCGTAGAATACAAGGGTAACCGCATGGATATGGGCGGTCACAGATTTTTCACCAAGGTTCCCGAAGTTAACGAGTGGTGGGACAAGATGCTTCCCAAGCAGGGAAAGCCTACTTATGACGATATAGTTTTGGACAGAAAGATGCAGATGGCTGAGGGTGGCCCGGATCCTGAGAAGACGGACAGGGTTATGCTCAGGAGGAACAGAGTATCCAGAATCTTTTTTGACCGTAAGTTCTATGACTATCCTATTTCTTTGAAGGCTGAGACTTTCAAGAATATGGGACTTATAAAGACAATTGAGTGTGGATTCTCATACATCGGCGCAATGCTCTTTAAGCGCAAGGAGAATTCACTTGAAGATTTCTATATTAACCGTTTCGGCAAGAAGCTTTATTCTATGTTCTTTGAGTATTACACAGAGAACCTCTGGGGCAGACATCCTTCCGATATTGATCCTTCATGGGGCGCACAGCGAGTTAAGGGCGTTTCCATAATGGCGGTTCTTAAGAATGCTTTCCGCAAGCTTTCCGGAAAGACGGGCGGTAAGGTTGAGACATCTCTTATCGAGGAGTTCAGCTATCCCAAGCTCGGCCCCGGTCAGCTCTGGGAGGTAACAGCCGATGAGATCAAGAGGCTTGGCGGTACCATCATCATGAACGCCAAGGTTACAGGTATCAAGAAGGACGGCAACCATATCAAGGGTGTTTCTTATATGATGGATGGTAAAGAGGTTGAGATCGACGGAGATATAGTTATCAGCTCAATGCCGATCAAGGATCTCGTTGCAGGAATGAATGACGTTCCCGCTGATCCCGCAAGGATCGCGGCAGGACTTCCTTATCGTGATTACATGACTCTCGGCGTACTTGTTCCCAAGCTTAATCTTGAGAATAAGACCAATATCAAGACTATCGGCAATATCGTACCGGATAACTGGGTTTACGTTCAGGACAGAACGGTTAAGATGGGAAGATTCCAGATTTACAACAACTGGTCTCCTTATCTTGTTAAAGACCTTGAGAACACAGTATGGGTCGGACTTGAGTATTTCTGTTTTGAAGGCGATAACATGTGGAACATGACTGAGGATGAATTCGCTAAGATGGCTATCGATGAGATGGTGACACTTAACCTTATTAGCAGCGCCGACGAGGTTATGGACTATCACATGGAAAGAGTTAAGAAGGCATATCCTGCTTACTTCGATACCTATGAAGAGATGGATAAACTTATCGAGTATCTCGATACGATCGACAATCTCTACTGTGTAGGTAGAAACGGTCAGCATAGATACAACAATATCGACCATTCAATGTGCACTTCATTCGAGGTTGTAAAGAATATCATAAATGGCGAGACAGATCGCAGCAATATCTGGAACGTCAATACCGAGAAGGAATACCATGAAACTGATGCGGCAGAGAACGCAGAAGAAGAGGTTGAAGTAGACTAAATATACAATGCGGTGCTTATACAGACATGGCACCGCATTTTTTTAAGTAATACCGGACTCGGTTTTTAGGAGTTATTTTATGAAAAAGATCAGTATTTTAATCCCCTGTTTTAACGAGGAAGAGAACGTAGAGGGGATCTCGGCAGCAATAGAAAAGGTTCTGATAAAAGACCTTTCAAATTATGACTACGAGATCGTATTTATAGACAACGCATCAACAGACAGCACAAGAGCCAAGATCGAGAAGATCTGTGAGGGTAACAAGAAGATCAAGGCTATCTTCAATGTCACCAATTTCGGACAGTTCAATTCTCCCTTCCACGGGATGTGCTCACTTGACGGTGACTGCGTTATCCCTGTATGTGCGGACTTCCAGGATCCCGTTGAGATGATCCCTATCTTCGTTAAGAAGTGGGAAGAGGGACACAAGATTGTAAGCGGAGTTAAGTCCTCAAGTAAGGAGAATGGATTCATCTATTTCCTCAGGACTATCTACTACAAGACCATCAAGAACATGTCCAGCGTCCGCATGATAGAGCACTTCACGGGCTTTGGACTTTACGATAAGACTTTTATCCGGCTTCTTAGAAAGCTGGACGATCCGGTGCCCTTCATAAGAGGTATCGTTGCGGAGTACGGCGAGGGCTTCAACATGACGACCGTCGAGTACGAGCAGCCTCAGAGAAGAGCCGGCAAGACTCACAATAATTTCTACACTTTATATGATGCGGCTATGCTCAGCATTACATCCTACACAAAGGTGGGACTTCGTCTTTGCACTATTGCGGGATTTGTCTGTGCACTTATAGATATGATCGTAGCTTTTGTTTATCTCATACTTAAGCTTACTCACTGGTACAGTTTCCATGCAGGTTACGCGCCGATGATCATCGGTATGTTCCTTATCGGGGCTATCCAGCTCTTTTTCATAGGACTTATGGGCGAGTATATTCTCAACATCAATACGAGAGTTATAGGAAGACCCATCGTAGTCGAGGAGAAGCGTATAAACTTCGATACAGAGCAGAAGTGATGCGCATCTAATAAATCATTCGGGAGAGAGTATGAGTTTTATTTCGTTTGCATTCATGGTGTTTTTGCCGGTAGCAGTGCTTATAAACTTCATAGTTCCAAGAAAATACCGCTATATATGGCTGCTTATCGTGAGTCTTGCTTTTTATGCAACGGCGGGGATTGCCGCTACGGTGATCCTGGTGGTATCGATGGCATCGATCTACGCGGCAGGACTTTTACTTGATAAATACAAGAATAAAGCCAAGCAGATATTTATTGCATGCCTGATCTTTAATCTTGGGATTCTTTTTGTTTTTAAATATCTGAATTTCTTTATGAGAATATTGGGGCTTGTGTCATTCGGCGCTATCGGTGACATTCGCTTCAATCTTGTGCTCGTGCTTGGATTATCTTTTTATATCCTTAAGGCTGTGGGATATCTCTTCGACGTTTACAGAGGTGATATAGAGGCCGAGAGAGATCCGGCCATGCTGGCTCTTTTTATCTCATTCTTCCCGCAGATACTTGCGGGACCTATTGAGAGAGCAGGTAATTTATTGCCTCAGTTTAGAGAGCCTAAGACTGTTGATTTCGACAGATTCAGAGACGGGCTTTTGCAGATCCTCTGGGGATATTTCTTAAAGCTTGTTGTTGCCGACAGACTGGCGATATTTGTTAACGCCGTCTTTGATACGGAGGCGCAGCTTGACATCAAGGGTGCGACAGCTCTTGTAGCTATCATTTTCTACACATTTGAAATATATACCGATTTCGCGGGCTATTCGCATATATCGATCGGTGTGGCTAGGATCCTTGGGATCGATGTTATGAAGAATTTCGATACTCCGTATCTTGCGATGTCGATCGCGGAGTTCTGGAGAAGATGGCACATTTCGCTCTCATCCTGGCTTAGAGATTATCTCTACATTCCGCTTGGCGGAAACAGGAAAGGTACGCTTAGGAAGTACTTAAATATCCTTATAGTCTTTGCGGTCAGCGGACTGTGGCACGGCGCGAACTTTACGTTCGTTGTCTGGGGACTTCTTCACGGTCTGTATCAGGTGATCGGAAAGGCGATCACTCCTGCAAGAGATAAGATCATAGAATTGTTCAATATCGGAAGATACAGTTTTTCTCACAAGGTGGTAAAGACTGCGGTCACCTTTTTCCTTGTAAGCTATGCGTGGGTGTTCTTTAGAGCGGACAGTATCGCAGGTGCGATAAGGGTCATCAGGAGCTCTTTTTACTTCACACCGTGGAAGTTTGTTGATTCAAGCTTGTATGGCTTTGGACTTTCAAGAGGAAACTTTTTGCTGGGCGCTGCAGGTATCGTGCTTGTGATCATTGTAGATCTGTTTAACAGTAGAGGCGTTGTGATCAGGGAGAACATCTTAAAGCAGGGACTTTGGCTTAGATGGATCATCATGATCGCGGGAATTTTGATCACTGTCATCTGCGGCATCTGGGGACCCGGCTACAACGTAGCAGACTTTATATATAAACAGTTTTAAAGGTATCTATGAAGAGAAAGATAAATATAGCTTTAAAGTGCATATTTTTTACTATAACCGTTGCGGCGCTCTTACTTGCATCTACTGTTGCCCTTAGGAGAAAGGACAGCATTTATAAGTATGCGGATTTTTTTGAGGTAGCCAAAAAGGATCAGGTGGATGTTCTTTTTCTCGGATCGTCACATGTGATCAATGCGGTAAATCCGACGGTTCTGTATAATAAATACGGCTATACTTCCTACAACATGGGAGGCCACGGCTCGCTCCTTCAGGCGACCTACTGGGAGCTCATGGAGGCGCTTCAGTACACGACACCTGAGTGGGTTGTTGTCGATGCTTACATGCTTGAGAAGGACTACCGCTATCTTGATGACAGGGATGCCAATCCCGATGAAAGCGAGGTCAATACTTCCATTGAGCAGCTTCATCTGAACATGGATGTCTGGCCGCTCAATAAGCTCAAGGTCGAGGCGATGAACGATCTTGTCCAGGATAAAGATCTTAAGAGGGAGTTCCTCTTTGATTTCATTGTTTATCACAACAGGTGGGAGTACATCACTGAGGATGATTTCAAGTCGATCGTCGGAAGCGAGTCAAGAAACGAGCTCTTCGGAGCGGAGATGAGATATGACGTTGAGACTGCGCCTGTCGTTTATCCAAGGCCCGAGGAGGGTGAGATTTTTGCGGATGAGACGGTTGGAATGACATATCTTACTAAGATCATCGAGGAGTGTCAGGATAGAGAGATCGGAGTTCTTGTTACCTTTGATCCTTTTAATCCGGAGCCCAAGGATGTTATAGCGGCAAACACAGCAGGTGCTATATGCAGTGCTTACGATGTGCCGTATCTGAATATGCTTGATGCGGACGTTATCGATATTTACTCGGATCTTAATGACCGCGGACATTTAAATGTTACCGGAGCAACCAAGGTTACGAATATCATCGGTCAGTGGCTCAAAGACAATGCAGGCCTTGAGGATCACAGGGGCGATGCGAAGTATGCGTACTGGGAGAAGCTCAGCAACAAGTACTACGAGGATCTTAGGGAAAAGATACTTTCCGAGGATAATCTTTTTACCAAGTTAAGAGCCTTGTCTCTTGGCGAGTACGGCTTTGTGCTTTATTGTAACAGCGGTTCGCAGGTGTTTACGGACTATCCGATGAAGCATTTGATAAAAGAGATCTCGGATACCAATGTGATCATGGATACGAAGACGGGGCCTTATATAATGATCTACGATCCAGGCTTTAACAAGGTTTATGAGGCATCGGGAGATTCAGGTCTTGAAAACGTCGAGACTGCGATGGGCTATATGTATTATCAGCCGGTTGAGCAGAATTTCAGACTTTTGTATGAGGAAGATGACGAGGACACCAATTATCTCTATGATGAATCGCATGTGTCTGAAGATATCCAGCTTCTTATCTATGATAAGAATACCGGAGAAGTGATAGATAAAGAGTATTACACTTCCAAAGGAGGCAATTATGGCAAATAAGGTCTGTATCGTAGGAATTGCGGGAGGTACCGCATCCGGAAAGACTACAATTGTTAGGAAGATAAAAGAGAGTTTTGGCGACGATATCGTTGTCATAAACCATGATTCATATTATAAGGCGCACAACGATCTTTCCTATGAGGACAGAACAAGGCTTAACTACGATCATCCCGATGCGTTCGATACGGAGAGAATGATCGAGGATGTAAAAAAGCTTAAGAACAACGAGGAAGTTGATATCCCGGTTTATGATTTCTCGATCCATAACAGGGTTGATTCTACGGTACATATCGTTCCTAAGAATGTCATAATCCTTGAGGGTATCCTGGTCCTTGAGAACAAGGAGTTGCGCGATCTTATGGACATCAAGGTCTTTGTCGACACAGACGCCGACGAAAGACTTATGCGCAGGATCATCCGCGATATGGCTGAGCGTGCAAGAAGCATCGAATCGATCCTTACTCAGTACAGAGATACCGTTAAGCCGATGCATGAGCAGTTCATCGAGCCCAGCAAGAAGTACGCGGACATCATAATCCCGCGCGGCGGCGAGAACCTCACGGGTATCGGAATTTTACAGCAGCATCTTAAACTAATGTTGGGAGAGTAAAATATGTTGCAGGTCTTATGGTCTGTGGTACGTCTCATCTTCTGGATGGTGGCGGTTCCGTTCTTTATAGGACAGCTTTTTAATTTCATATTGCCGGTTGATAAAAAGAGAAGATCCTTTGGCATCACGTATCTTCTGGGGCTTTTGATCTACTTCGCATTATTTGATATCATCGCGCTTCCTTGCATGATACTTATCAAGTACAGCGCATTTAAGTGCTGTACCCGGATCTACGGCGTTATATCTGTGTTGCTTGCAGTGCTTGGTGCATGCAAGCATTTCGGAGTTCTTTTTACCAAGGAAAAAGAGCCTTCGCGCAAGGTGACTCTTGATTATATCGAGGATTTCAAGAGCTTTAAGACTGAGACTAAGATATATTTCGGGATCTTTATCGCACTGGTTCTTTTGCAGATGGTGATGAGCCTTGTATATGCGCCGTTTGACGGAGATGATGCGTTCTATGTTGTGCAGTCGCTTCAGGCGCAGCAGGCAGATGTGATGAATACGATAAACCCGTATCTTGGAAGGTCACAGCTTCTTAGTGCTGAGTACAGGCATGCGCTTGCGGTCATTATCATGTGGATCGCATTTATCGCTAAGGCTTCGGGAGTTCATGCGACGATCCTTTCACACTCGGTAATGCCGGTCTTCGTGATACCGCTTGTTTACTTCGTTTATTATGAGATCGCGAAGGTTTTATTTAAGGATAAAGAGAACAGCACGGGGAAAAAAGAGCTTTTGCCTGTGTTTATGATATTCATAACGCTTTTGATCATGTTCGGAAATGTATCGATAAATACGCCTGCGACGTTCCTTCTTATGAGGACCTGGCAGGGAAAGACGATCTTTTGCAATCTGATTCTTCCGATGATGCTCTGGATCTTTTTACTTATGTTTGAAGATGCCAAGAAGGTTGGCGAAGTATCGGGTGGATTAAAAGAGACTACAAGAGTTGCGGCTCCTTGGTGGATCATGCTTACGCTTGCAAATATACTCTCGTGTATGTGTACGATGCTTGGAGCAGGTATCGGGGCAGGCTTTGCGGCACTTCTTACACTGGCTCTTTTGATAGTTACCAAGAGAAAGTCTGTGATCCTCGGATTATGTATTTCGGTCATTCCAAACATTGTCTATGTCGGACTTTTTTTGATGCTTAAGAAGGGCTGGTTACATACTATTTTTAATTAAATGAGGCTTATATGTACGGAATATTCAGAGAATGTTGGGTGACGCTGCGCCAGTACTTTGGCGGCTATGGCGAGCCCGCTGACAATTTCAGAGCGTATTTGTATATAGTTCTTTTGCTTGCGGCAGCCGTTTATATCACGGCCCGTGAGCGCAATGCGGCGAAGAAGCTTTTACTTGGCATCGCACCGATCGTGATCGTTTTGGGATTTCTTTTTCCCGTGACGAGATGGGCGTACGTAAGCAAGATCGATCCGCCTATGGGAGAGACCTATTACAGGATCCTGTGGCTGATCCCGATGTATGTTGTCATCGCCTATGCGGTGTGTCTTCTGATATCTCGTGTAAAGAGATATAGGTTTAAGACTGTTATTGCGGTTGCGACGGTGCTTGTGATCGCGCTTTCAGGCTCGCTTGTCTATGTAAATCAATATATGACCAGAGCCGAGAATATGTATCACATCCCGCAGTATGCTATAAATATCTGCGATGCGATAAAGCCCGCGGACGGCGAGGAACGTGTGACGGCGGCTTTTCCGACGGAGCTTACTTATTTTGTGAGGCAGTACACTACGGATATAAATATGCCGTTCGGCAGAGATTATACGGACTGGACCGAGAATAATTATTATCATGCGGTTTATGATGCAATGGAAAAGCCAGAAGTTATAAACGCAGATGAGCTTATAGCAGCGACGCGCGATCCGGAAGGAAACGGAAACACGGCGGTGAGCTGCAAGTATATCGTGCTGAAAGAAGACCGCAAGATCGACAAGGATCTTACGAGCCTTGGACTTAAGCTTGTCGGTACTATCGACGGCTACAATATATACGAGGACCCGGAAGTGGAGTAAAGGGAGTGGACCTGATTTGAAAACAGAAGTACAACAATACCTCGACAGAGTGCATGAGTCGGATTATGCGATGCTCTCGGAGGTTGACAGAATATGCAGGAAATATGATATACAGTATTATCTTCACGGCGGCACGATGCTCGGCGCTGTGAGGCACGAGGACTTCATCCCGTGGGATGACGACGTGGACATTTTATTCTTAAGAGAAGACTACGAGAAGTTTTTGGAAGTTTATGAAAAAGAGGCGGATCCTCGCTTTAAGCTTTTGAGGTTCGAGCAGTATCCGCAGTTCTTTGACTTTATCACCAAGATAGCGGACAGTGAGCTTACCTACGAGGAGACGACTTTTGGGGCGGAGGATTTCTACGATCACAGATATTCACACCCGACACTCGATCTTTTCGTGTTTGATAAAGAGGCTGATAACCACAAGTGGCAGCTGATCAGGATGAAGCTTTTGTATGCGCTTGCGATGGGACACAGGCCTTACGTTCATTACAGCAAGTTTAGCGGCGCGATGAAGGCGGTTTCCTTCGTGCTCACTACGATCGGAAAGCTTGTGCCTTTTAAAACGATCGCGCGTAAGTACATGATGCTTCAGACACTTGGCGGCGTAGCAAAGCGCGCTGTGCAGAGCGGCAGTGAGCCTGCGGATGAGACGACTCTTTTTATCTCTAATGAGCAGCCGGATCCCAGGTACTGGGGACTTGATTTCGATGCGGAGCATCTGATCTACGGACCTGATACAGCTAAGATCCGAGACAAGGAGTTCCCTATCCCCAAGCACCACGACAGGTGGCTTAAGAAGACTTATGGCGACTATATGAGTCTTCCACCGGAGGACAAGCGCGTTCCGATGCATGTGAACGTGATAAAGGAGTAACGTGGCGAGAAAGAATTACGCAGTGCGGACAGAATTACGCGGCGCGGCTAAGTAAATCAGCGCGGCGACAAGGAGTGATTTTTATGAAGACAATAGCACTTATAATTGCGGGCGGAACCGGCGAGAGAATGCATCAGGATATTCCGAAGCAGTTCCTTACGGTAAACGAAAAGCCCGTGATCGTGTATACGCTCGAGGCGTTCCAGAACCATCCCGAGATCGATTCGATCGCGGTTGTTTGCGTCGATGGTTGGGAGCAGATGCTTAGAGCTTACGCAAGACAGTTTAATATAGACAAGTTAGACATCGTGGTACCCGGCGGCGAAAACGGCCAGGGCTCAATAAGAAACGGTGTTTATGAGCTTGAAAAGCACTTTGATAAAGACGACATCGTGCTCATTCACGACGCGATCCGTCCCATGGTCTCTGCTGAGATCATTTCTGATTGTCTTATGAAGACTAAGCAGTTTGGAAATGCGATCACATCGATCCCCTGCGCGGAGGCTATGCTCACAACTTCAAACGGCGAGGACAGCGAGGAGACTTATCCAAGAGACAACCTTAAGAGAACTCAGACTCCGCAGGGCTTTAAGCTCGGCGAGATCTGCGACCTTCACAGAGAAGCACTCGAAAAGGGCATCACTAGCTCTGTTGCTTCCTGCACGCTTATGATCGAGCTCGGTCGCAAGGTCTTTTTCTCACAGGGATCTGAAAAGAACATCAAACTCACAACGGTAGATGATATCGATATTTTCAAGGCGCTTCTTATCAGCAAGAGAAGTGAATGGTTAAAATAACATGTTATTCAATTCGTATGGATTTGTGATGCTTTTTTTGCCAATCTTCATACTTGGTTTTGGATTGCTAAGGCGGGCTCTTTCGGATCATGAAAACAGGTCAAAAGAGCTTGCTCTTGATATATGGATCATCGCGGGATCTTTGGTTTTCTACGGTCTGTTCGGCCTTAGAAATCTATTTGTCCTGCTTGTCAGTATCTTGTGGAACGCGGCGATCGTTCGCGCGCTCACAGGCAAGAGGGCTCAGGAAAAAGAGCCTGCGTATAAAAGAAATATTCTGATGATAGGGGTCACGGTTGACGCCCTTCTTCTTTTGGCGTGCAAGTTTACGGGTGTGTTCTTCCCGGTCGCCATCAGCTTTTACACCTTCAATCAGATAGCGTTTATTGTGGATGTGTACAGAGGCGAAGCCGAATTTGACGGCGACTTTCTCACATATCTTTCGTACATTCTCTTTTTCCCAAAGCTCCTTCAGGGACCGCTCATGCCTTACAAAAAGTTTGTTGAAGAGCAAAAGAAATCCTTCGAAGCTAAGACTGACTGGGAAAATGTGATGCGTGCGATGCTTCTTTTGTCCATGGGCCTTTTTAAGAAAGTAATTCTTGCGGATACCTTCGGAAAGGCAGTTAACTACGGCTTTTCAAACATCGCTGTGCTCGGACGTTTGGAAGCGATCCTGTCAGCATTCTTTTATTCATTCCAGCTTTATTTTGATTTTAGCGGCTACTGCGACGTTGCGACGGCGGTATGCATGCTGATGGGCTTTGAGCTTGTCGTGAATTTCAATTCGCCTTACAAGTCAGTGAACATCATGGATTTCTGGAAAAGATGGCACATCACGCTCACGGACTTTTTTACAAAGTACATTTACATTCCGCTCGGCGGTAACAGAAAAGGTGCGGTCCGCACGTACGTAAACATTCTGATCGTGTTCCTTGTGAGTGGCATCTGGCACGGGACCGGCTGGACGTTCATAGTATGGGGGCTCATGCACGGCGTGATGAACGTCATCACACGCGCAGTGAAGAAGGCGCGCGATGCAAAGGCCGCAAAGGCCGGCGCGGAGCAGAACGTCGGCGAGAATGCGAATGGCGACGTGATTCGAACACGTGGCGGCGTGGCGCATGCGGCGGCTGTTCTTCTGAACTTCCTGTACGTGACGGCTGCGTGGGTGTTCTTTAGGGCGGCGAGTGTGAAGGATGCGATCGGCCTTTTCGGGCGCATGATCTTAGGTGGCGTGAGACCTTTCTACAGCACCTTTGCGGACGGCTTTAATCTTGATGAGATCTGGTATTTCATCAAGGTCACGCCTCTTATGAAGCTTAGTTTTTCGTGGGATATATGTTTATGGCTTTTCACGGCGTTTGCGGTGATCATCATTTTCTTTTGCCCAAATGCTATTGAATATACTAAGAAGTGCAAGATCGGAGTCCGCACGACGCTCCTTACGGCGTTTCTGCTGTTCTGGTGCGTGCTGAGTTTCGGCGGCGTTGCGACTTATCTTTATATGAATTTCTGAGAAATGTCGTGCGGATCTGCGCATTTAGGTGTTACAAAGAATCTTTTTATCGAGGTTACGGATGAAGAAGTATAGGAATCTTTTCATCAGTTTAATAGCGATCTTATTGGCTTTGACGGTGGCGGTGACGGCACTTGTTGTTTACGTGGATCCGTTTTTTCACTACCATGCGCCGCTCAAGGGCTTTCCTTACATCGTCGACAATCAGCTTAGCCAGAATCCGGGCATGGCAAAGAACATGCTCTATGATTCATGCATAATCGGCTCTTCGATGACGGTTAATTTTGATACGGATGATTTTAAGGAACTTCTTGGAAGGGATACCGCTAAGCTCAGCTACAGCGGGGCTTATCCCAAGGACGATAACAATATTTTATCGATCGTTTTTGACAAAGATACGTACGCAAGGAAAAACCGCGACATGAAGGCGGTGTTCATCGCGGCGGACATTCCGACTATGACGGCGGATGTGGATGAGATCAAGTATCCGCTTCCAGAGTATCTTTACGACGACAATTATCTCAACGATGTTGAGTATGTGCTCAACAAGGATGTTTTGTTTGAATATATCTTAAAGCCGATGATCCAGGGCAAGGGCTCGGATCTTTCGGAGATCTACTTTAGCTGGTGGACGCCCGATTATTACAATATCCAGTGGGTAATGCACAACTACGAAAAGCCGGAGGCTGTGGCTGAGAGCGCATCCGAGGACTCTTTTATCCCGGCGACGGAGCGCAACCTTGAGGCAAATATCTTGCCGTTTGTTGAGGCCAATCCCGATACGGAGTTCTATTTCTTTTTCCCGCCCTACAGCATTCTTTATTTGAACAATGTGCTGTGCGAGAACACGTACGAGGCGACGATGAACCAGTACAGGTACGTTGCGAAGCGGCTTTTGGAATATGATAATGTGCGCCTGTTTTATTTTCAGAACATTGACGAGGTGCTGGACCTCAACAACTACGCGGATTACTCGCATTACAAGCCCGAGATCAACAGATTTATGGTAGAATGCTTTAAGAGCGGCGAGCACGAGATCCACTCAGAAGATGAGATGGCAAAAGAGCTGTCGAAGATGGACGAGATGGTGCGCGACTTTGATTTCGAGGCGCTCTTCTCGAAGGAGTGGTGAGCGCCGCGGTGGGGCTGAGGCTGCTCGATTTGTGGCAGGAGACTGCTACTATTGAAGATTTGCGGATATAGGCAGTTGATTTCTGGGGCGAGAGACTGCTACTTTTGGAGATTTGTGGATATAGGCAGTTGATTTCTGAGGCGAGAGACTGCTACTTTTGGAGATTTGTGGATATAAGCAGTTGATTTCTGAAGTGAGAGACTGCTACTATTGAAGATTTGCGGATATAGGCAGATAATCACAGTGAAAAACAACTGCTACTTTCGAAGAATTGCAAATATAGGCAGATAAACCCCGAAAAAAACATCTGCCGGAAATACGATTTGCAAAATCTAGCAGTAATAATAGGTATGAAACAGATGAATTTAGAAAAGACAAAGAAAATTGCATCACGGGCATTGCTGATATTATCAGTACTGGCGCTGATTGTCATGATTGGCACGGTGCTGGTGACTTCGCTGTACACGGTGCCGATATCGGATGATTACTGGTACGCGAGGACCGGCATAGGCGCAAAGGGGCTGTGGCACAGGCTTATCGTTGCGGTGCAATTTTCATATGAGATATATGTGCATCACCAGGGAACATACTTCACGTCGTTCATCGGCTCGCTGTTTAACCCGCTTATTCACGGCGGTTTCCCGAAGCTGAGAGTGGTCATGTTCATCAATGCTGTGATGGCTTTTGCATCGATTTTATCATTTGTATATGTTGCTCTTGGCAAGTTAAAAGTAAAGTCGGCCACCGCAAAGGTGTTCATTCTTGCGGCCGCAACCTTCGTAATTACAGGCTTTGACGCCTTTCAGGAGATATTCTACTGGTTCGTTGGCGCGTGCGTTTACGGCTTCCCAATGTCACTTGGGATGTTTGCGGTGACGCTCCTGCTTCTTGCAAACGGCCGCGGAACCGCGCATACACCGGAACTCGACGCCTCAACATCAGAAGGCAAAGTAGCCGCGGCATCCAAGACCAAGCTCCTCTATATCTTATCCGCGATACTTGGTTTCTGCGCGGTCGGAGCTTCGCTTGCGATCACGGGAACGGTGTGCTGGATTGTGCTCAGCATTGTTGTGTTCTACGCTATTAAAGATAAGAAACTTGATAGAAAAAACATTTCGGTATTTCTTGCTTGCTTTGGCGGAGCGTTGATAAATGCGGCGGCGCCGGGCAATTTCATTCGTCTGGATCTTGAAAGCGGCGAGTCATTTACACTTGTCGACGGAATCAGCAATACATGGGGCTATTTCATCTACGCGCTTAAATGGCTCTTTTTAAATAAAAACTACGGATGCGTATTTCTTGCGCTGATCATCACGGGATTTGTGGTGTTGGGCAATCGCAAGATCGCACGTGAATACGTGATACTTTCCGTAATGCTTTTGTTTACACCGTTTGTCACTGTTTTTCCGGTGCTTATGGGATACGGTGTAGGATGGATGCCGAACAGATGCTTCTACATCCTGATCGTTGTCATGGATTTCGCTTTTGGAAACCTTGCGCTTGCGGTGGGAGCTCTTTTGTCTGATATATTAAAAGAGAACTTCAAGAAGCCTGCGCTTATCGCGTTAGCCGCAGTTTTACTTGTTTTATTCGCTGCAACGCCGTATAACATAAGAGAGTACATTTTCCTAAAGATGGACAAGCAGCTTGTCATGGGAGAGTTCCAAGAAAACTATAAGAATACAAAGGCTATGCTTGATGGATTTGCGGATATGGAGGGAGAGGACGTTGAGGTCGATGTGCCGCTTCATCCCGAGGAAGTCAGGAATTTCTATTGCTTTTATCTGACGGAAGATCCGACAAGTGATTTTAACAAAGACATTGCCAAGGCCTACGGGCTTAATTCAATCGTGAATATAAGGAAGGAGGACTGATCATGGGAGATAATGAAATGAGAGATCCGAACGTAGAAAATATGGGAAATGAGGAGAGGAAGATCCCGATCTGGGCGCATCTTATCGCGCTCGGTGTAATAGTTGCAGTGGTTGTTTGTTCTGCGATCGCACTTTTGAAGTGGAATAACGGAACAGTGAAAGTTGAAGGAGATGCAGATGGGGACTATGAGGTAGAGGTCCTTGACCAGATTTTTCTTTTGCCCGAGGATAAGAAGGCGGGTCATACATATGACGAGGAGGAGACGATCCTCATGCTCGGAAATGACGCGCTTACTTACGACATGAAGGAGTCGGGATTTGCGGGGCAGGTTTCTGAGAAGCTTGGCGCGACATGCATAAATGCAGGCTTCCCGGCATCTACTGTGGCTTGCAAGAACAAGGACTACAGCGATGAATATCCACTTGATGCCTTCAGTTTCTATAACGTTGCGAAGGCTATAAGCACCGGAGATTACTCGCAGCTTCTTTCTTCAGCGGAGAAATTTGAGGATTCGACTTACGATAAGAGCGCAGAGACACTTGCTGCTGTTGATTTTGAGAAGGTAGATACGCTTGTAATTTTCTACAATGCGCAGGATTACTTGAACGGCAGGATTGGTCTTAATCCCGACGACAAGGGAGATGTCATCACTTACAGCGGTGCGCTTAATTCAGGAATAAAGCTCATTCAGGAGAAGTATCCTTACATAAGGATCGTGTGCATGTCGTTCCCGATGTGCTATGCGTATGATTCTAGCGGAGCGCTTGTGAGCGGCGACAGAGTTGACTTTGGAAACGGTAAGCTCACGACTTATCTTCAGTTTATGATGGATAATTCCGGCGAGACGGGAGTTTCTTTTGTCGACAATTATTACGGAACAATCCATGAGGACAACAGCTCACAGTGGCTTCTTGACAACGTTCACGTCAACGCGGCCTGCAACGAGCATATGGCGCAGCACTTTATAAACGCTATCTATCCTGATAGCGAGGCTGCTGAGAAAAACGACTAAGCCGGGGCTTAGTAATATTTGGTAAAAAGAGCCGGCGCCTTTAGCCGGGAGGAATTATTATGAAAAAGAAAATCGGTATTGTGGACATTTTGCAGATCCAGAGCGCGGTGGTTGTCTATTCGCTTTCGACGGTTGCCGCTAATCTGGCGTCCAAGCAGGCTTTTTTGTCTTGGAAATACATAATGTTTTTTGGCTTGGAATTTGCGATCTTGGGCATTTATGCCATCGTCTGGCAGCAGATGATAAAGAAATTCCAGCTTTCAATCGCGTATGCAAATAAGGCGCTGACCCTCATGTGGTCTATGCTTTGGAACTTTGTGATCTTCAGTCAGGGCATCACGCCGTGGAAGGTCGTCGGCGTCGTGATTGTTGTGATCGGCGTTATTGTCATGAATCTGAGCAATGAGGAGGGAAAAGAAAATGATAAATAAGTTCTTTTTCCTGATGCTGCTTGCAGAGCTCATTGCATCAACATCGCAGGTTTTACTTAAAAAGAGTGCGGAGAAAAATTATCCGAACATTATCCGGGAGTATCTGAACGCGCTTGTTATAGGCGGCTATTCGCTGCTTGTGCTTTCTATGGTGATCTCGATTTTTTGCTACGATGGGCTTGGTTACATGGGAGTTGTTGTCATGGAGCCTGTCGGATACATCATCGTGATGATCATGTCGAGGCTGTTCTTTGGGGAAAAGGTCAGCCGGAGAAAGCTTCTCGGAGTAGCGCTGATCCTCAGCGGAATTGTTATATTTAACGTACTTGGGTGAGATATGGGGGCTATTGGAGGCTTAATATGAATGCAAAAAAAGACAGATTACCCGGTATTTTACGTCATTTGGCACTGATCCTTCTTGATGCGGTTTTGGTGCTTATCTTGTGGACTTACGCGGATGCAAATCTGCATCACTACACAGCTAGGATGGATGCGGATATCGCATCCGAAACGCTTCTGGGGACGAGGATCTATGAGAATGGTTTCAGACAGCCCGATACGTGGGTTGTGTCGACTCATAATTATGTGATCATGGCGCCGAACCTCGCGGCGTTTATTTATCCTATCGTTGAAAAGAACATGAATCTGGCGATGGGGATCGCGATCGTTTTGTTGTTTCTTTTGATGGCGAGGCTCATGTATGTCTATCTGCGTGACATGGAGCTGTCGCACATCGGGATCATCAGCGCGATGATCTTGTCGTTTTCGCTCATGCGAACGAGTGACGACATCCAGCAGATGATCTTTTTGTACGCGGCTTATTACGTCGTGCATTTCATTACGTTATTCCTGTTTCTTATCTTGTATAACAAGGCTATTGAAAAGGACAAGGTCCCGCTTTGGACCTTTGGTCTTACGCTTTTATTGTCGTTTCTTAACGGACTTCAGGGCATGCATGCTGCGCTTTTCTGCTACATGCCGCTTCTTGGAGTTGAGCTTGTAAGAAGATTTGTTTCATTCATAAAAAAGGAAAAGCAGAGCAATTTCCTGATACTCGGCTGGCTCTTGGCTACTTCGTTCCTGTCAGTCTTTGCGACTAAGATCGTGGGTTCGTACACTCTCGGCGCAAGCAGGAATATACGTCACGCCGGCGAAAAGTTTATCGAGTACGTCTGGCCGTTTTTCCTAGACGTCATCAGTTTTGAAAAGTTGCCGGTGCTCGTTGCGCTGTTCTGCGTACTCGCCGCGCTTGGATATATCTATACGATAAGAGAGTTGTTGATTGGGGCCGCGGGGGCTGAGGCAGCACAGGCCGGGGCTACTGAAGCGCCTGTAGAGGCTGCGCTTGCAAAATCACCGTTTTGGAGTGTGCTTGCGTTTCCTTTCGGTGTTATCGTGTGCATGCTTTCATCGACATTTACTACAGCCGAGGCTGCGCCCAGATACTACATCATGATCTTGTTTGTGGTCGGCGTCGGCGTTGCACTGTTCCTACGCGGCGTGACAGAGTTGGCTGCGCGCAGCGCGAAGGGCGAATCCGCGAGTGGTGCAAAGGCGGCTACGGAGGATGATGCAAGGGCAGTTCCTACGCGCAGCGCCGCTGATGCAAAGAACGGCAAGGCTTGGGCGAAGTATGTCTGCGCCGCTATCGCTGCGCTTGTGATCATATATGGCCTTGATAAGGCTTATGTGTTCAACAAAGATCTGATCATAAATGATGATTCCTTTGAGCAAGCTGCATCGCAGATTGCTCGCTGGATGGAAGATAATGGCTATGAGTACGGCTACTCGACCTTTAATCATGCCAATACCATCACGGTTATGAGCAACAACAAAGTAAAGGTCCGCGCGGTAAACTCCATGAGCGAGCTTGAAGGCGCCAAGTGGCTTTCCGACAAGACTTGGTATCCTCCGCTTAAATCAAGCGAGGGCCCGACTTGCTACATCGTCAGCGAGTCTAATGCCGAGGACTTCGAGTGCTTCCTGGCTGCGAAGCAGCCCACAGTCGTTGAAGAGATCAAGATCGGAGACTTCGAAGTTTACGTCCTCGATCACGACTATACGTTGTGGGTGGATTAAGGGCCGGAGATGGCGTAGCGTCGCGACAAGTTTTATTTGTGGATTATTGAGGATTGTATAGGTTGTGCACCGTTGGAAAAGGGTTCGATGGAATTCCAACGGTGCATTTTGTTGGGGGCGCACCGTTGAAATCGCTATCACCTTGATATCAACGGTGTAATTTGGATGCTTTGCACCGTTAAAAACGAGCTTGATGTCAAAACACCCGTACACATGTCGTTATAACGTTATGCAACGCGCGTTTTGTGATAATTCTGTGAAGGACTTGTCTATTCAGTACACTGATGTTACAATCACAATATATAGTGTATTACTAGGAGTAATACAGTGACAATAAACACGATAAAAACACTGGTTTTAAGATACTTTGAATAAGCACTGTATGTAATGAGGAGAATATGCTTTGTCTATATATGGCAAGCAGGGTTAGGTAGAGAGTATGAAAAAGAAAAAATTTGGTTTGTTTGCCGGTAAAAAAGCTGGTGCAAGACGTAGAGAAGAGGCCGGTAGATTCAAAGACTACAGGGACTCTTATTATGAAGACGACGATTTTAACGACGACTTTGAAGATGAATACGACAGAGACGATTACGATGACAGAGACTACGCTGAAGATGATGATTACTACAGCGAAGACTATGACGACGTAGATCGCAATTATAGAGATGAAGACGCTCGTTATGAAGACGAGCGTGATTATCGTGACGACAATCGCTATGCCGACGAAGATGATCGTTACGAGGACGAGGAAGACGACCGTTATGCTGACGACGAGCGCTATGAGGATGAATATGGCGACCGTTATGCTGACGACGAGCGCTATGAGGACGAAGATGGCGAGCGTTATGCGGACGATGATTATTATGAAGATGAAGATAGATACGAAGACGATGTAGACGATCGCTATGCCGATGAGGAAGATGACCGCTACGAAGACGAAGAAGACGACGCCGACTATCGCGAAGACGATCGTTATGAAGACGAAGAAGGCGATGCCGACTACCGCGAAAATGATCGCTATGAAGACGAAGAAGACGACGCCGACTACCGCGAAGACGATCGTTATGAAGATGAAGAGGACGATCGCTACGAAGATGCTGACGTAGATTACGCTGAAGACGATCGCTACGAGGATGAAGATGCTCGCTATGATGACGAGCGCGATTATGGCGAAGACGACGTCGATTACCGCGAAGACGATCGCTATGAAGATGAAGAAGACGATCGCTACGAAGATGATGACCGCTACGCCGACGATGAAGAGCGCTACGCGGACGATGATGACCGTTACGCCGACGATGAAGAGCGCTACGCGGACGAAGATGATCGTTACGAAGACGACTACGATGACCGCTATGCGGATGATTATGATGACTATGAGTATGACAGGTACGATGATGACGACCGTTATGCTTCTGATCTTGCGCGCGGAAATAAGAGCGCCGCATTTGCAGGCAAGGCTTCAAAGAGCAAGGCTCTGAAGAGCGCCAAGAAATCTGCGAAGAAATCTCGCAAAGATTCAAGAAGGAAAAACAAAAAAGAGAGAGACGACAGAGACAGCGTTTTTGCGCGTTTCCTTACTTTTGTTAAAGGAACAAGCGCTGTTGAGAGAACGGCTGCGGCTGTCGGAATCGTTATTCTGGCAGGTGTTATTGTGACGATGTCTTTCTTTAGCACCGTTATGGGTAGAAATCATGAGATCAGCTCTTTTGCCGACGTAGGTTCAAACATGGGCAATGGCGAAGTTGTCGGCCAGAGCGGACTTATTGCGGTTGCCGATGCTGAAAAAGCAAAAAGCATGGCTGCCGAGATGGTGGAGTCTCCTGAAGAGGAGGAAGAAGAGGAAGAAGACGTTGAAGATGTTGAGATCAAAATGAATCTCACAACGATCAAGAGCGACATGAAGATCAAGTTTGTAAGTGCAAAGACCAACAAACTTGTTGCCAGTGTTCCTTTCAAGGTTGACGTTACAACTCCCGACGGCTCCAAGATTTCATATGAGGATGACGACAAGGACGGAATTATTTATAAAAAAGAGCTTAAGGCAGGAAAATACACAGTTACTCCTGTTGCACTTTCAGGCGACTATGCCAAGTACAAGCTCGATACTTCATCAAAGACTCTTAACGTAAAAGACACTGTAGAGATGAAGGCAGTCGATGTCAGCAACGAGATCAAGAAAGAATCTCAGGTCAATGCGGCAAAAGAGGATACGGCTGTCCAGACACAGGTTGAATCCGTGTTAAAAGACACAGTTGAATGGGTAGAGAGCACCAAGACTCCCGTCGGTGACGGCGAAGGCGAAGGTGATTATACCTACGAAGAGATAGATAATAATAATATCAAAAATCCCATCGCATTCAGCAGAAATTTTGCGCCGGGTACATTTGTAAAGACAGCGCTTTTTACCGGCGCCGGAACTGATGCAACTCTTCCACCGACTACGGGGGACGATAATTCAAATACTGATAATACAGGCGACAAAACAGAAACTCCGAAGGAAAAGACTGACGAGGAAAAGGCGGCTGAGGAAAAAGCTGAGCAGGAAAGATTAGCTAAAGAAAAAGAAGAGCAAGAGAAAGCTGAACAAGAGAGATTAGCTAAAGAGAAAGAAGAACAGGAAAAAGCCGAGAAAGAGAAGGCTGAGCAGGAGAGATTAGCTAAGGAAAAAGAAGAGAAAGAAAAAGCAGAAAAGGAAAAGGCAGAAAAAGAAAGGCTTGAAAAAGAGAAAGCTGATAAAGAAAAGGCAGATAAAGAGAAAGCCGACGCAGAATTAAAGGCAAAGCCTATTGTTCCAAGTCCTAACCTAAACGGTAAGGAAATGAAGGTCGGAGAAAAATCCGCTGAGATTAAGGCAACAAATGCAAACGGCGAGTCTATTCCGGTTAAGCTTGTTGCAAGGAATGATGTTGCCAAGATAGAAGGAAATTGTATCGTTGCTGTAAAAGAAGGAAAGGCGCTTGTTGACGTTACTTCAGAAGGATACAAAACACCTTATAGCTTTAATATTCAGGTAAAGGCTGCACCTCTTAAGAAGATGAAGCTTAGCGTTGAAAACGGCATCAAGCTTAAAGTCGGCAGTGTGACAAATGCGATCACAGCCGTTGATGAAGCTGATGGAAAGACTGCTGTTAATATCAAAGCTATTACAATTAGAAACGAAGATAAGAATGTACTTGAACTTGTAGACGGAAATAAGATCAAGGTAAAAGCTAAAGGATCCGGAAAAGCATTTGCTGATGTTACGGCAGATGGTTACACAACCTATAGCCTTACGATCTATATAGAAGGTACCGGTGGAAAGATACCTCTCAAGGTCAGCAATATGACCTTGATGGAAGGCAAGAAGGTTTCACCTGCGGTTTCTGAGCTTGTGAAAGATGACAATATTAAAAAGATCAAGCTTACTTCAGACAATACAAAGATTGTTCAGATCGAAGGAGATGCTTCGATCGTTCCTGTGGCAAAGGGTGTTGCTAATGTCACTGTTACCGCAGACGGATATGAAGCATCCGATAAGATCAAGATCACCGTTCTTGGAAAGAAAGATCCGCTTACAGACAAAGACGGAAAGCCTCTGTATATGAAGAATTCCGATGGCAAGTTTGTGGAAGCGACGCTTGCGGATTACGATCCGAACAAGAAGTTCTATACAAGAAAGGCCGGCAAGCAGGAGTACAAATACACCGGATGGCAGACGATCGACGGAAAGACATACTTCTTTAAGAAGGATCATGAGTATGTTACCGGCGAGCAGGTAATCCAGGGTGCAAAGTATACGTTTGGTGCGGACGGTGTGCTTGCGAGCGGTTCGGGATCCAGAGGAATCGACGTAAGTAAGTGGAACGGATCGATCGATTGGAATAAAGTTAAGAACGAAGGAATCGATTTTGCTATAATAAGATGTGGATACAGAGGTTCATCTGCGGGTGCGCTCATCGAGGATCCTACATTCAGGACCAACATGAAGGGAGCGCAGGCAGCAGGGATCAAGGTTGGAGTGTACTTCTTCACTCAGGCTGTCAACGAGGTTGAGGCGGTTGAGGAAGCTTCAATGGTAATCAATCTTTGTAAGGGATACGGTTTGACATATCCGGTATACCTTGACGTTGAGGGCTCTAACGGACGAGGCGATTCGATCAGTGCGGCTCAGCGTACAGCCAACATCAAGGCGTTCTGCGGAACAATTCAGAATGCAGGTTACAAGGCAGGTGTATACGCTAACAAGACTTGGTTCACAAGCAAGATCAACACTTCACAGCTTACAAATTACAAGATCTGGCTTGCGCAGTATGCGGCAGCTCCGACATACAACGCTACAAGATACGATATGTGGCAGTACACATCCAAGGGAAAAGTATCCGGAATATCAGGAAATGTCGATATGAACACTTGGTATCGTTAACGCGATATGTTTAAGCTCTGCGCAATACGCTCCGGAGGAAAAAATGACTAGAAATTATAAGAACAAAGGATTAGGGCCTTTTCAAACCCTGTCCTTTGTTTTGCCTTTTCTTTTTTATATGGGATTTGCAGTGATCGACGGGCCTGTTTGGTGCGTCGATTCTCCCAGTTATACGAGTATGGACTTTTCAAGGGAACCGGTTTATCCGCTGTTCCTTTTGCTGTTTAGAAAGATATTTGAATTATTCGATTGGTCAGGAAAGATGTATGGCCTTGAGTCTTATCTTTTTCCCGTGATACTCATTCAGAGTATGCTCTGGGTCTACGTTACCTACAGATTGGGAAAAGAAGTCTATGAGGAAGCACGCTCTTTTCTCCCTGAAAAAAGGGCGCTGATCCTTGGCTATACCGCGATCGGAACGCAGATAGCGGTCTCCGCGCTCAACAGATTTATGGCAAACAGAGGCTCGATGTACTCGGAGTGCATCATGACGGAGTCGCTTGCGATGCCGCTTCTTGTGCTGTTTATCATCTATCTGTGGAAGCTTCTTAGGAACTTCAGCAATGACAATCTCATAAAAACATTTTTACTTGGGGTCCTTAGCGCGAGCATCAGAAAGCAGATGCTGATCCTGCTCATCGTTTGGGGCGGCACGGCGCTTGTGGTCTATCTTTTGGCGATCAGAAATAACGGACTTCACAAGCTCTTTATCACGATCCTTATGATATTTGCGGCGTATGCGTGCATCGGCATCTTCGACAGGACCTACAACTACTTTGTGCGCGGCGAGTTTGCGGAGCACATCGGAAACAGTAAGGGCGGGCTCGACACGGTTCTTTACACGGCGAAGGCTGAGGATAAAGAGCTGTTTACGAAGTACGACGATTCCGAGGATTATCCGAATCTTTCCGGGCTCTACGAGGAGATCTACAGCACTTTACAGGAAAAAGAGCTGACGATTGATTTTGCACCCGGCTATGAAAATAAAGAGGAGTCGAACGTGCTTAACAGCGACTGGGCGGCTATGGCTTCGCACTACGCGGACTGCTACGATGTGATCGGCTTTGACGTTGTGCAGGTTAAGTGCGATGAGTACGTGGCGGAGAATTTCCCGGGGCTTGAGCTTACCAAGGCTCAGTTAAAAGAGAATGCGGTTGAGGGAGTTCTTTTTAAAACACTCCTTAAAAAGGATCTGAATGATGTCTTTCATAAAAAAGGCGGCGCGGTCAAATACGTATTTACCGCAAACGTCCTTAAGGCATTTGTGATCTCGGCGGCAAACATGAGACCGGAGATCCTGATAAAGGCGTCGTTCCTTATCTATCTCTTTTACCTTGCCATATTTATCATGACGGCGCTCAAGGCAGCGCAGGGTGCAGGGTCAAGTGTGACGAACGGACGAAGAGTTTTCTTGCTTTTATCGTTTATAACTTTGGCGGCAGTTGCCGTAAACTGCGTGGTTACGGGCTCCATGATATTCCCACAACCAAGATATATGTGTTACACAATGGGGCTCTTCTACTTGACACTGACTTGTGGTATACTGTGCTAGTGTAATTGTCAAAAATATGCTTTCAAAGCAGTTACATATTTACATTTCATTTTGAAAGGATAACAAAAAGGAAAATAAAATGAGAACTTATCTTGTTACAGGAGGAGCCGGATTCATCGGTTCTAACTACATCCATTACATGTTTAAGAAGTATGACAACGACATCCGTATCATCAATGTGGATGTACTTACATATGCGGGTAACCTCGAGAACCTCAGAGATGTTGAGAATCGCGATAACTATACATTCGTAAGAGCCGACATCACTGACAGAGAGGCGATCGACAAGATCTTTGCAGAGAACGATATCGACAGAGTTGTTCATTTCGCTGCAGAGAGCCACGTTGACAGATCTATCGTTAATCCTGAGATCTTCGTTCAGACCAACGTTCTTGGAACAGCTACAATGCTCAATGCTGCCAAGAAGGCTTGGGAGCTTCCTGACGGATCTTTCAAGGAGGGCAAGAAGTTCCTTCATGTTTCAACAGACGAAGTTTACGGAACACTTGATGACGATCCGAATGCATATTTCTATGAGACAACTCCTTACGATCCTCACAGCCCTTACTCAGCAAGTAAGGCAGGATCTGATATGCTTGTTAAGGCATATATGGACACATATAAGTTCCCTGCAAATATCACAAACTGCTCCAACAACTACGGACCTTATCAGTTCCCCGAGAAGCTCATTCCTCTTGTGATCAACAACGCACTTGCAGGAAAGGATCTTCCTGTTTACGGTGACGGTAAGAACGTTCGTGACTGGCTCTATGTTGAAGACCACGCTAAGGCTATCGATATGGTTCAGGAACAGGGCAGACTTTTCGAGACATACAATGTCGGCGGACATAATGAGAAGCAGAATATTGAGATCGTTAAGACTATCATTGACGTTCTCAAGGAAGAGCTTGATGATTCAGATCCCAGAAAGGCACATCTTTCATACGACCTTATCAAGTACGTAACAGACAGAAAGGGTCATGACAGAAGATATGCGATCGCACCCGACAAGATCAAGAGTGAGATCGGCTGGGAGCCTGAGACAATGTTCAAGGAAGGCATCAGAAAGACAATCAAGTGGTACTTCGAGAACCATGATTGGATGGAGCACGTTACAAGCGGCGACTATGAGAAATACTACGAAAAAATGTACGATAACAGATAATGATGCGGACTGATCCGTATCATACCTATAAAGAAAATCAGGAGACTATACAATGAAGGGTATTATTTTGGCGGGTGGCTCAGGAACAAGGCTTTACCCCCTTACAAGAGCGATTTCCAAGCAGATCATGCCTGTTTATGACAAGCCTATGATCTACTATCCTCTTTCAACACTTATGCTTGCTGGTATCAGAGATGTACTTATCATCTCAACTCCCAGAGATCTTCCTATCTTTGAGGATCTTTTCGGAACAGGCGAGCAGCTTGGTATGCACTTTGAGTATGCTATCCAGGATCAGCCAAGAGGCCTTGCTGATGCGTTTATCATCGGTGAGAAGTTCATCGGAAGCGACAGCGTAGCACTTGTACTTGGTGACAATATCTTTTACGGACAGAGCTTTTCTAAGCTCCTTAGAGATGTTGCGGCAAGAGAAAAGGGCGCGACGATCTTCGGATACTATGTTCGCGATCCCAGAGCTTACGGCGTTGTAGAGTTTGATGAGAACGGAAAGGCTATCAGCATTGAGGAGAAGCCTGAGCATCCCAAGAGCAACTACGCAGTACCCGGACTTTATTTCTACGACAACGATGTTGTCGATATAGCTAAGAACGTTAAGCCTTCTGCTCGTGGTGAGATCGAGATCACAAGCATCAACAATGAGTACCTCAGAAGAGGAACTCTTCATGTTGAGACAATGGGAAGAGGCTTTGCTTGGCTTGATACAGGCAATCACGATTCCCTTCTCGATGCGGCAGATTTCGTTTGCGCATTCCAGAAGAGACAGGGACTTTACGTTTCATGTATCGAAGAGATCGCGTATAAGCGCGGATTCATAGATAAAGAGCAGCTTCTTAAGCTTGCGGAGCCACTCATGAAGACCGATTACGGTAAGTATCTGGTTGAGGTAGCTAACGGGCTGTGAGCTGTGAGCACTTGACGACGTATTTTGGAGTCTAGTGCGAACGTCTTCCGGCGAGCGAAGCGAGAGCGGAAGCTCTTTGTGAATAGAACCTGACGAAGGAAAGAACCTGACGACAAAGAGGGGAAGAGCGGTGGACAAACGTGTTTTCACTATGGCGATCCTTACGATCATCAGCGCCTTTATTCTTGTGCTCGTGATCGTATACGCCACTAATGCTGATAAGATAAAAGATCTGACGGGGAAGGGCGGAACGGATGAGGCAGATGCAGCAACGTCTTTTGTGTCCGAGACCGGTATGATAGAGGGGGATCAGATAGGAGATAATCTCGATGCCTTTCTTAATGATGAAGATTTTTTTGACGAGAACGACAATCTTCCTTCCATCGTTGTGATAAAAGAAAATGAAGAAGGCTCCGCAAACAGCGCATCTTCAGGCGCTTCCGTTTCCGAGGATGATGCTAAGAAGAATTCCAAGGATAAGGTAGACGCCGTTGGAAGAGTTGAGGGCGGAACTATTGAAAATCCAAATCCTATAGATGCGGATGAGCTTCCTATGGCGGGTAGCACATTGCCACCAGTTGAGGGAACGCCTGTTGGATCTGCAGCAGGTAACTAATATATTTTTATTCGGAGATGTAAAATGGGCAAGATAACAGTAGAAACATGCAAAATCGAAGGGCTGAAGGTGATCACTCCGCAGGTTTTCGGAGATGCCAGAGGTTATTTTGTAGAGACTTACAATAAGAACGATTTCGTAGAAGCAGGAATAGATGTAGAGTTTGTTCAGGATAATCAGTCAGCAAGCAAGCAGGGAGTTTTAAGAGGACTTCACTTCCAGAAAGAATTTCCTCAGGATAAGCTTGTACGCTGCATCAACGGTGAGGTATTCGATGTTGCCGTTGACCTCAGAAAGGGTTCCAAGACTTTCGGTAAGTGGTTTGGTGTAACTCTTTCGGCAGAGAACAAAAAGCAGTTTTTTATTCCCAAGGGTTTTGCCCATGGATTTTATGTTTTATCGGAATATGCCGAGTTTGCTTATAAGTGCTCGGATTTTTATCATCCTAATGATGAGGGTGGACTTATTTGGAACGATCCCGATATTGGAGTAGAGTGGCCTCTCATTGAAGGCGTAGAGCTCAATCTTTCCGACAAAGACACCAAGTGGGGAGGAATCAAGGAATATTGAATAAGGGATTAGAAATCAGAAGACCCCCCAAGAAGGCATTCTTGGGCGTTTTCTATGTATTGGCACTTGCACTTTTTCTGTTGCTTGTGCTCCATAAGAATCCTCTTGCAGACCAACATACAGAGATGCTGAAAAAGATTTGCGGAAGTCTTTTGATAGCAATGAGCTGTATAGGGGTCTCTTTTGGATATGACAAACTGACAGTGCTTCCGGGAGAACTCTTCCAGAACAGGAAGCTCATCAAGAAGCTTGCCATCAATGATTTCAAAAAGAGATACGCAGGTTCCAACTGGGGTATTATCTGGGCATTGGTTCAGCCTATTGTCACAGTTATTTTGTATTACATTGTATTCGGTGTTATTTTCAAGGGCGGAAGAACCGAAGAGTTGGCAGAAGCGCAGGCTGCAATGGAGGTTCCTCAGGTGTTGTTCCTTACAGCGGGACTCGTTCCTTGGTTCTTCTTTATGGAGGGTCTTACCAACGGTACCACGTCACTTCTCGAATATAATTATCTTGTTAAGAAGGTGCTCTTTAAGATAAGCATTCTTCCTGTCATCAAGGTCATCGCGGCCATGTTTATCCATGTTTTCTTTATACTGCTGCTGTTTGTTGTGGCTGTAATTAACGGATATGGTCCGAGTATTTATTGGATTCAGATAATCTATTACATGGGTTGTGAGTTCATTCTTATTCTTTCACTTAGCTTTTTAACCTGTTCAGTTGCTGTGTTCCTGAGAGATATCATTCATTTCATCGGTATCTTTATGCAGGTGCTTCAGTGGGCTACGCCCATTCTCTGGAACATCGAGATGCTTCCGGACAAATACAGATGGATAGTTAAGCTTATTCCCGTGACTTATATCGTAGAGGGCTACAGAAACTCTATCTATGGTGAGACGTGGTTCTTTGAGCATTTCTATTCATCCACTTATTTCTGGATATGCGTTGTAATATTATTCTGCATCGGCACGCTTGTATTTAAGCGCACTAAGCCTCATTTTGCAGACGTATTGTGATAAATGACACGGAGAAATACATGAACAGTGATGTAGCTATAGAGGTCAAGAACCTCAGCAAATTATATAAGTTGTACGACAAGCCTATCGACAGACTTGCGGATTCTCTGGGACTTGCAGGGAAAAAGCAATTCAAGGAACACCTTGCGCTGAACAATGTCAGCCTCACGGTCAAGAAGGGCGAGACGGTTGGTATCATCGGAACCAACGGCTCAGGTAAGTCCACGATCCTCAAGATCATCACAGGTGTCCTGACACCTACTGCAGGAGAAGTCAACGTAGACGGCCATATCTCAGCTCTTTTGGAACTGGGAGCAGGTTTTAACATGGAATACAACGGAATCGACAACATCTACCTCAATGGTATGATGATTGGTTTTTCCGAAGAAGAGATAAATCAGAAGATGGACGCGATCCTTGAGTTTGCGGACATCGGAGATTACGTATATCAGCCCGTTAAGACTTACTCCAGCGGTATGTTTGTGCGACTTGCTTTTGCGGTTGCCATCAACATCGACCCTGAGATCCTCATCGTCGATGAGGCACTTTCCGTAGGAGACGTGTTCTTCCAGGCAAAGTGCTACCACAAGTTTGAGGAGTTCAAGAAGCAGGGCAAGACCATATTATTCGTATCACACGATCTGTCCAGTATCAGCAAATACTGCGACAGAGCTGTGCTTCTCAATCAGGGTGTTCTCATCGGAGAGGGAGCTCCCAAGAAGATGATCGATATCTACAAACAGGTACTTGTGGGACAGTACGAGCTTCCATCAAGCGAAGGAGAGAACCTTCTGGACGACGACGATATCCGCAAGGCCGCAGGAGAAGCTGATGAGCGCGCCAATGCGAAGCTCGGCAAGAGCGACAAGGGCGCGACAGATGCCAAGGCTGGCGACAATGCCGGCGCAGCTTCCAATAAGGCAAAAGATGCAGCGGCTAACCCCAACGCCCTTGAATACGGCGATGGTAAGGCTGAGATCACGGACTTTTTTGTCACCGATTCCAACGGAACTGTGACATCATCTATCATAAAGGGCACGGAATTCACCGTGCACATGAAGGTTAAGTTCAAGGAGGATGTTGCGGCACCTATCTTTGCTCTTACCTTCAAGAACATAATGGGTATCGAGATCACAGGTACCAACTCCATGGTGGAGAAGGCATTCCTTGAGCCTGTCAAAAAAGGTGACGTAAAAGAAATATCTTTTACCCAGAAAATGTCTCTCCAGGGCGGCGAATACCTTCTAAGCTTTGGTGTTACGGGCTTTGAACAGAATGATTTTACCGTATATCACAGGTTATATGATGCACTAAATATCACGGTAGTTTCCGACAAGAACACGGTAGGCTACTATGACATGAACACAACATGTAAGGTGAAAGACGCAGATGCAGGAACAGATTAAGATCGGAAGCGTTACGCTGAACTTCAAACATTACTCAGGGGTTGATCTTTATAGCGACGGTGCTATAGAGAACGACCTTCTTGAGATTGTAAAAAATCATACAAAAGACGAGTATCAGAAGATAATCGAGGAGCGCGCAAGCTGGCCTATTCTCTATCATCTTTCGGATCAGAGGGCCAATATCGTAGAGTGGATTCCTATGAGCAAGAACGCCAAGGTCCTTGAGGTTGGCTCCGGATGCGGTGCCATTACGGGCATGCTCTCAAGTAAGGCTGGGCAGGTTGTAACCTGCGACCTCTCAAGGAGAAGATCTGAGATCAATGCGACAAGGAACAAGGACTGCGACAACGTTACAATTCATGTCGGCAATTTCCGCGACATAGAGCCCGACCTTGATAAGGATTTTGATTTTATCTTTTTGATAGGTGTATTTGAGTACGGACAGGGCTACATCGGCACCGAGAACCCTTACGAGAAGTTTCTTTTGATGCTTAAAAGACATCTCAAAAAAGACGGACGTATAGTTATCGCAATTGAGAATCGCCTCGGACTTAAGTATTTTGCGGGATGTACAGAGGATCACCTCGGAACATACTTTTCCGGAATCGAAGGATATACCGCGGACAGCGTAGCCAAGACCTTCACAAGGGGCGGTCTTATCAATATATTCAAAAGATGCAGGATAAACGATTATCATTTCTATTATCCTTATCCCGATTACAAGCTTATGACGCTTCTTCACTCGGATTCATATCTTCCGAAGTTCGGAGAGCTTCAGGACAATGTAAGGAACTTCGACAGAGACAGGCTTGTTTTGTTTAACGAAAAGCATGCATACGAGGATCTTGTTAAAGACGGCTTGTATCCTGAGTTTGCAAACTCTTTTGAAGTAATAATCGGACCCGGATTCGACACCATCTACAGTAAGTACAGCAATGACAGAGTGGATGAATTCAAGATCCGTACTGATATCGCGATCGGCAGGAACGGTCGCAAGGTCATAAAGAAATTCCCTCTTACGGAAGCTGCAAGAGAGCATGTATACAGCATCAGAGATGCGTACGTGGGATTAAAAGAGAAATACCACGGCGGCGATCTGGAGATCAATGACTGTCAGATCGATGAGAACGAGGGCTGTGCCGTATTTTCTTTTGTCAACGGTGTACCGCTTGCTTCCCTTCTTGATGAGTGTATTGATAAGGACGATATGGAGGGCTTCAACGCTCTTATCGGCGAGTATGTAAAGAGGATCAGGTACAAGGAGGATTATCCCGTATCCGACTATGACCTTATCTTCAGCAATATTATGGTTAACGGTCCGATCTGGACTATAATAGATTATGAGTGGACTTACGGTAAGTGCATCCCTGCAAAAGAGCAGGTGTGGAGGGCACTTTACTGCTACAGGCTTGAAGACAGAAAGAGGGAGAAGTTCGATCCCAAGCCTATCTTCAAGAAGCTCGGTCTTTCGGAAAAAGAGATGAAGGTGCTCCTTGAAGAGGAGTATGCTTTCCAGAAGTACGTGACCGGCAATCGCAAGTCCATGGTTGAGATCTGGAAAGATATAGGCAGAAAGGTCATCGTGCCAAAAGAGCTTGCGATGAACCCTGAAGCAGCTAGGGCTGCGGACTGCATACAGATATATATGGACGAGGGTACAGGCTATTCCGAGGATGATTCGATCTTCCCCGAGGAGCAGTACGATGAGAAAAATACCGTGACACTTACTATCGAGGTGCCTTCTTCATGCAAGACGCTTCGTGTTGATCCGGCTTTTTCGCCTTGTCTTGTGACGATACTTGATGCGACCTGGAACGGCGCTTCAATCGAGGACGGAACGGCTGATATTTCGGTCGAGCCCGGAAACGGCGAGTGGCTTAGCGATGATTCTTTTGTCTTTAATTCGGATGATCCGAATATTGAATTTGACCTGTCGAGCAGCAGACTTTCGGTAAAAGAAAACAACAAGCTCGTGCTTAAGCTTCTTACAACGCTTGTTCCGAAGAACGCCGCAGATGCCGTTGCAGCGTCCGTAAAGTCAAACGATGATGACGACAAGGAAAAGGTGAGCATCATCCGAAGGATCGGAAGAAAGCTCAAGAATAAGCGCAAGGAACGCCGCGCGGAAGAATATGACTACGAGGATCTAGACGATTATATTGACGAGGAGTAATCCCTGACAGATGCTTAAAGATTTAGTTAAGAACACTCTTATAACGCAGAGGAAAACTAAATACAATAAGACTTTAAAGGCCAAATCGGCGGCCTATGACAAGTGGCAGAAGGAAGTCGAGAGACAGCCCGTCATTACTGCCGAGGCTCCGGTTTCTTACGAGGAAGATGAAAACGGAGAGCTTGTACCGCACAAGCTTCCGGCACCCAAGGTTAAGATAGTTCCTTATGCCAAGGTCTGGGAGATGACGGATGCCAAGAACGATGATAATGTCGTTTATCTTTTTGTAAGTCCCAAGGGAAAGCTTACAAAGAGGGCTCCCGAGGTTGTTAAACAGTATTTTGTGGCTCACCCGGAGCACAATGTTGTTTACGGAGATGAAGATGAACTGGGCAACGGCGGCAAATACATTCATCCGTATTTTAAACCCGACTGGTCACCTGATTCATATCTAAACGCTTTTTATATCGGCAGCTTTTTTGCCTGCAGAGCGAGTGCGCTTCATGCGGCTACTCCCGAGTATGACAATGCGGTCAAGATGCTCGGCGGAACAGCTAATAAGAAGAACTCACCAGAGCAGGTGGGGCTTGAGGCTTCTCTTTTGTCTGCAGACGTATTGTTCTGTATGCTTGCGATCAGCGAAAGAGCTTTCGCAAAGAGAACGGGAACCGAGCTTCCGATAGGACATATCAAGGAAGTTTTGTATCACAGAAACGCGGGACAGGATGTCTTTTACGGAAGATCTTTCCACAATTCAAAGCACATGCTGCTCAAGCCTACGACGGTGAGTATCATCATTCCGTCCAAGGACCATCCCGAGATTTTCAGGCAGTGCCTTAATTCGATCATCGAGACGACGAAGGATGTGGGTATCACCTACGATATCGTTGTCATTGACAACGGAAGCAGTGCGTCCAACAGAGTCAAGTACGGCGTGTATGCTTCACGAGCGGAGCGAAAGAACGGTCTTACCAAGATCAATTACATATACAAAAATCAGGAATTTAATTTCTCCGCGATGTGTAATCAGGGCGTGAGAAATTCAAACGGAGAGTATCTTCTTTTCCTTAATGACGACATTGAGGCGGTTAAGGAAGGCTGGCTTACCGAGATGGTGTCTCAGGCGCAACTGCGTCACGTGGGCGCTGTCGGAGCAAAGCTCATTTATCCCGATACCGATCTTATCCAGCATGCGGGAATAGCTAATGTGCGTCGCGGTCCGGTGCACAAGCTTCAGAAGATGCACGACGGAAAGAGTCACTATTTTGGCTACAACAGAGGCATCCACAATACTATCGGGGCTACGGCTGCCTGCCTTCTTATCAGCAGAAAGAAGTTTCACGATGTCGGTGGCTTCCCCGAGGAGCTTAAGGTTGCCTTTAATGACGTTGATTTTTGCTACAGCGTTTTTGAAAAGGGTTATTACAACGTTTGCTGTAATCACATATATCTTTATCACCACGAGTCTCTTACAAGAGGTCTTGATAATTTAGATCCCAAGAAGATGGAGAGGCTTGCGGTTGAGGGCGATACGCTCATGAGGAGACATGCGTATCTTTACAATGTCGATCCTTTCTATAGCCCGCATCTTACGGAGGATGAGACGATATCTGCGATCATCCCGAGAGAGGATTACACACCTGTTGAAGACATCTCTTATGCGGCTGTTTCGATCCACGACAACGGTATCAAGGGCGCGCATGAAGATCAGTGTCTGAGAGTCGGATGCGAGTACAACGGAACCATGGATAACTGGCTCTACGGCGTGAATGCGACCGGCAACGAGGAGGGATACTTCCTCAAGGGTTACAGCTTTGTCATCGGTTCGGACAATGCCTTTTATGAAAAGAGATTGCTCCTTCGCCTTGTAGAGAGATTTGAAGACGGAGCGGGACCTGTAGGAAGCAAGGTTTACAGCTTCCCGATCTATACCTGGTACAGACCGGACATCAGAGTAAGGCTTCAGGATCAGGTGAATGTCGATCTTACGGGATACAAGCTCAGGATCAAGAAGGGTGACCTTACACCGGGCTTTTATCAGATAGGTATGCTTGCGGTTGATAAGACCGGCAGAAACAAGCTTATCAACTGGGTTCCCAATATTTTACATATTAAGAATTAATGGATTTTGATTATGTCAGAGCAAAAAGATTTTGATTTTAAAGCCGCATATGAGCGGGAAAAATTAAAGAGCGCAGACCTTGCTGAGAGGATCGCGGAGCTTGAGGATAAGAATTCGGAGCTTGAGTTTAAGCTCAATCGAATCAAGAATAATCCGATCTGGAAGGCGAGTACGCCCATGCGTAACACTATGCACTGGGTCATCAGACAGCGCGACCGTATAAGAAATCAGGGATCTCTTCGCGGTGTTATCGCCAAGATCAAGTACAAGCAGATCGAGAAAAAGGCGATGACTCACTACGGAACAGAGAGCTTTCCGGATGAGAACACAAGAAAAGAGCAGGAGAATGCGGTTTTTGCCAACATGACAAAGATCTCTATCCTTGTTCCTTTATACAATACTCCCGAGAAATTTCTTCGCGATATGATCGAGTCTGTGCTTGATCAGACCTATGCAAACTGGCAGCTTTGTCTTGCGGACGGATCGGATGAAGCGCATATCGAAGAGGTTTCAAGAATAGTTTCAGAGTACATGAAGGATGCACGTGCACTCGATAAAAGCGGTGAGTGCAAGATCTCGTACATGAAGCTTGAAAAGAATGAGGGAATAGCCGGAAACACAAACCACTGCCTTGAGCTTGCGGCAGGAGAATACATCGGTCTTTTCGATCACGATGATATCCTTCATCCCGAGGTTCTCTACTGGTATGTGAAGGCTATCAATGAAGAAAATGCGGATTACATCTATTGTGATGAGACTACCTTCAAGGGTGATGACATCAACAAGATGATAACCATGCACTTTAAGCCTGATTATGCGATTGATAACTTACGTGCCAATAATTATATCTGTCATTTCAGCGTGTTCAAGAGAACTCTGCTTGAAGGAACAGAGCTCTTTAGGACTAAGTTTGACGGAAGCCAGGATCACGATATGATCTTAAGGCTCACCGACAGTGCGCAGCATATCGTGCATATACCTAAGCTCTTGTATTATTGGAGATCTCACGCAGCTTCCGTTGCGTCGGATATAAGTGCTAAGCCTTATGCGATCGAAGCAGCGAAGGGCGCGGTAGCGGACCACTTAAAGCGTCACGGCTACGATCACTTCAAGATCACAAGCACGAGAGCTTTCGAGACTATATTTAAGATCACTTACGAGGTTAAGGGAACGCCCAAGATCAGCATTGTCATTCCTACATGCGAGCATGCTGAGGACCTCAGAAGATGCATTGATTCTATTTATGAGAAGTCTGTTTACGACAACTACGAGATCATTGTTGTCGAGAACGGAAGCAAGTCTTCCGAGACTTTAGGCTACTACGAGGAGCTTAGAAACGGCTCGTTAAAAGATATAGTGAAGGTCGTTGACTTCTATGCGGATCCGGCCAATGCCGTTCCTGCGGGAGAAAAGAGATCTTTTAACTATTCAAAGGTTGTAAACTACGGTGTGTCAAAGGCTACGGGTGATTACATCATCCTTCTCAATAACGACACACAGGTTATAACAGTAAACTGGATGGAAGAGCTTCTTATGTACGCACAGAGAAGTGATGTCGGAGCGGTTGGCGGAAAGCTCTACTTCCCTGACAGAAAGATCCAGCACGCAGGTGTTGTTCTGGGACTTGGAGCTCACAGGACAGCGGGACATTCTCATTACGGTCAGGCCGGAATGAACCTCGGATACATGGGAAGATTGTGCTATGCGCAGGATGTGAGCGCGGTTACAGGCGCTTGTCTCATGGTTTCGAGGGCGAAGTACGATGAGGTAGGCGGCTTCGATGAGTCTTTTGCCGTAAGTCTCAATGACGTGGATTTCTGCCTGAAGCTCAGGGAAAAAGGATATCTCAATGTATTCACACCGTTTGCGGAGCTGTTCCACTATGAGTCGCTTTCAAGAGGCCTGGACCTTGAGGGAGAGAATGCGAAGCGCTACGACGCAGAGTCTGAGCACTTCAAGGATAAATGGAAAAAAGTTCTCGAAAAGGGAGATCCGTACTATAATCCGAATTTCTCGCTCGACAGAAGTGATTACAGCTTAAATGTCGAAGGTTATTCGAGTTTGAGAGTGCAGTAAGACTGTCTCGCTTAGCGAGGTATTTTAGAATTTATAATTTATGGTATAATTCAAACGATTAAACAGAGAGGAGTGTTATTATGAGCACAGCAACAGATCAGCTTAACTACTGGTTAAATGATTCTTATTTTGACGATGAAACCAAAGAGGAACTTATGGCTATCCGCAATAATGAAGCGGAAGTTGAAGACAGATTTTATAGAGAGCTTGAGTTCGGTACAGGCGGACTTCGCGGAGTTATCGGAGCAGGCACAAACAGAATGAACAAGTACGTGGTAAGAAAGGCTACACAGGGTCTTGCCAATTATATAAAGAAGAACGGCGGTCCCGACGTTTGTAAGAAGGGTGTAGCTATTTCTTTTGACTGCAGAAGATTTTCTCCCGAATTTGCGGATGAGACAGCACTTTGCCTTGCAGCTAACGGCATCAAGGCTTATGTCAGCGATATTCTTCGTCCCACACCCGAGCTTTCTTTTGCACTCAGAGAATTTGGATGTATCGCCGGAGTTATGATCACGGCTTCTCACAATCCACCTGAGTACAACGGATACAAGGTATACTGGGAGGACGGCGCGCAGATCACACCTCCTCATGATAACGGTATTATCAAAGAAGTACTTGCTATCACTGATTATCACGAAGTTAAGACAATGTCCAAAGAGGATGCTATCGCTCAGGGACTCTATGTATCTTTCGGAACAGAGATCGACGACAAGTACATGGTTGAGCTCAAGAAGCAGATCATCCACCAGGATGTTATTGATGAGATGGCTGACAAGTTCACCATCGTATACACTCCTTTCCACGGAACAGGTAATCTTCCTGTAAGACGTGTTCTCAAGGAGCTTGGATTTAAGAATGTATTCGTAGTTCCCGAGCAGGAAGCTCCGGATCCGGATTTCACAACACTTGAGTATCCCAATCCCGAGGATCCCAAGGCATTTAAGCTCGCGCTTGAGCTTGCAAAAGAAAAGGACGCAGATATCGTTCTTGCTACAGATCCCGATGCGGATCGTCTCGGAATCTATGCAAAAGACCTTAAGACAGGCGAATATGTTGGATTTACAGGAAATATGTCAGGTATGCTCATCGGTGAGTATATTTTAAGAGAGCGTCAGGCTACAGGCACAATGCCCGTCAATCCTGCGTTCGTAACAACTATCGTTACAACCAACATGGCTAAGAAAGTTGCAGAAAAATACGGACTTTACTACACAGAGGTTCTCACAGGCTTTAAGTACATCGGTGAGCAGATCAAAATCTACGAAGAGAATGGTCAGTCTCACAACTATGTATTCGGTCTTGAGGAGTCCTACGGATGTCTTGCCGGAACTCATGCAAGAGATAAGGACGCTATCGTTGCTGTTATGTGTCTCTGCGAGCTTGCTGCTTTCTACAAGAAGCAGGGCAAGAGCGTATGGGATGCTATGATCGATATGTATGAGCAGTACGGATACTACAAAGAGGGTCAGTACTCCATCACCATGAAGGGTAAAGAAGGAGCTGACAAGATCGCAGCTATTATGGATGGCCTTAGAAGCAATCCTCCCAAGGAGTTCGGAAGCTTCAAGGTTGAGGAGTTCAGGGATTACAAGACAGGAAAGACTCTCAACATGGCAACAGGCGCCGAGGGTTCAACAGGTCTTCCTACTTCAAACGTTCTTTACTTTGCGCTTGATAATGACGCATGGTGCTGCGCAAGACCTTCAGGAACAGAGCCTAAGATCAAGTTCTACATGGGCGTTAAGGGCAAGAATCTGGACGATGCAGCAAAGCTTGAGGACGAGCTCACACAGGCAGTAAAAAATGCGATACAGGAGTAATCCTTTATGGGCGTAAAAAATGCTATATCAAAGACAATAGCATACGCAAAAAGAAATGGTGCAAGGGCGGCGTTTTACGCCGCTCTTGAAAGAATAAAGATCAATTCATCCGACAAGTATTCTTATCATGAACTGTCGGATGATATTCTTAGAGAACAAAACCAAGAATACAGACTTTTGGCAGAAACAGGGGACGCTGTGCGCTTTAGCATAGTTGTGCCTCTTTTTAATACTCCGGAAGTTTATCTTAAGCAGATGATAGCTTCAGTTGTTGAGCAGTCCTACGGAAACTGGGAGCTCATACTTGCGGATGCTTCGCAGGATCCGCTTGAGGCTGCGGTTTCAGCGGCTAACGAAGATCCCAGGATAAAGTACTACCATCTTGATAAAAATGCAGGGATCTCGCATAACACCAACAGAGGACTAGAGAAGGCGACGGGTGACTACGTGGGACTTTTGGACCACGATGATATCTTGACTCCCGACGCGCTATATGAGGTCTCAAGAGTTATAAAAAAGAGCATGCAAAAGAATAAGCTCTCGAGATTTATTGATTGTCCTATAAGGCTTATTTATTCAAATGAGGATAAGTTTGAGGATGAGAAGGGCGTGCGCAAGTTCTTTGAGCTTCACGAGAAGCCTTCCTTTAATATGGATCTTCTTTTGTCCAATAATTATATCTGTCACTTTGCGGTGATGAGGGTTGATATCATAAAGAGATTAAAGCTTCGCGCAAAGTTTGACGGAGCGCAGGATTTTGACTTATTCCTAAGATGCTGCACTGAGGCGGCGCTTTCTATGGATATGGCTTCAAGTCAGATCGCGCATATCGACAAGGTGCTCTATCACTGGAGATGTCACAGGGCTTCGACTGCGGCGAATCCGGCAAGTAAGACCTATGCTTATGAGGCAGGAAAAGCGGCGATCGAAGACGCTCTTAATAGTAACGGTATAAAGGGCGAGGTGGCCGAGCTTCCGCATGTCGGCTTCTATCGAGTAAATTACGAGCCTGATATTCTGGCGGCAAGATCGGATGTAGCCTGCGTCGGAGGAAAGCTTGTAAATAGGAAGGGCAGGATCGCCGGAGGAATTTATAATAAAGGTAAGACGGCCCTTTTTAAGAACATGCCGGTATCTTATAGCGGAGGACTTCAGCACAGAGCGGTCCTTACGCAGGATTGCTACGCCGTAGACATAAGGTCCATGGCTGTAGATCCTTCATTTACGGATATATATAAAGATGTTGTGGGAATAGATTATACAGACACATTCAGTGATCCTATGCTTGATACGACAGCTCTTTTTACAGGAATGAGCGAAGATGAGATAATAGAAAAGAGCATTCGCTTCTGCGAAGAAGTAAAGAAGCGCGGCAAGAGAGTTGTTTGGGATCCTCAGGTGGTAAAAAAGATATGAGCAAAGTCAGCGTGGTAATTCCTTGCTACAACAGCATAAAGTTTCTCGGAGCATGCCTTAAGAGTCTTTCAAAGCAGACTTATAAGGATTTTGATGTTATCATCGTAAATAACGGCTCAACGGACAAAAGCGCGGATTATGTGCGCAGGGAGCATCCGAAGGTTAAGCTTATAGATCTTCCCGAAAACACGGGCTTTTCGTGTGCGGTTAACACGGGGATCAAGGCTTCGGACGCCGAGTACGTCTTTCTTCTTAATGACGATACGGCGTGTGATGAGCATGCTATTGAGGCGCTCGTTGCTACTATGGAGCGCAATAAGAAGGCGTTTGCGGTTCAGGCTAAGATGCTTCAGATGAAGCACCCAGAGCTCATCGATGATTCGGGCGATTATTATTGTGCGCTCGGTTGGGCGTTTTCACCGGGACGCGATAAAGAAAGCAGTAGATTTAAGAAGAAAGCTCTTTTGACAAGTGCTTGTGCAGGTGCGGCTTTGTACAGACGCAGGCTCTTTGATGAGGATATGGTGGGCCTTTTTGATGAGGCGCATTTTTGCTATCTCGAGGACGTTGATATCGGCTACAGGGCGCGGCTTATGGGATATCAGAACATTTGCGAGCCGGGTGCTGTCGTTTACCACGAGGGAAGCGGAACAAGCGGCTCCAGATATAATTCATTTAAGGTTGAACTTACTGCGGCGAATAATCTATACTTAATGTATAAGAATATGCCGTTTTTGCAGATACTGATCAATCTGCCGCTTATCATCGCGGGCATTTTGGTAAAGCATGCGTTTTATACGAAGAGGGGACTTGGAAGGACTCATCTTAAGGGACTTAGGAAGGGAATCTCCAAGATATTTAAGAACACAAATAAAAAAGTTAAGTTTGGGAGAAAAGAACTGCGTAATTGCGTGAGGATGCAGCTTGAGCTGTGGATCAACCTCGCAAGGCGGTTTGGAGCACTCGGTTTATGATAAAAGATAATCAGGTTCATCTTAACAGAGCGCATGTTATAGTCGACGCCCTTTTGGTGGCGGCTTCCTACATTGCCGCATATTTTATAAGATTTGTACTTTTGTGGGGCGACAGACCGAGGACCGGTATTTTGTCGATGCGCACATATTTTATGGCGCTGTATTTTTTGGTGCCCGGTTATAGCTTCCTGTACTACACGGTTCAGCTGTACACCTCGAAGAGGGCTAAGAGGCTGTGGGATGAATTCAAGGATATCGGTAAGGCCAATATCCTCGGAATGATCGCATTCTGGCTTGTATTGTTCTTCTTCAAGCAGGTTCACTTCTCTCGAGGAATGATGGCGGTCTTCTTCGTACTCAATACGACTTCGACAGCGTTAGCGCATATGATGCTGCGCAAGTTCCTTAGATTTATCAGGAAGCAGGGTTATAATCTTAAGCACATTCTACTTGTCGGATATTCAAGAGCTGCGGAAGGATATATCAGCAGGATCCTCGACAACCCTCAGTGGGGCTATGTTATCTCGGGTATCCTCGATGATTTTGTCCCGATCGGAACGAGCTATCACGGTGTGGAAGTTATTGGCGGGATAGAGCAGCTTGAGCATTATCTTGAAAAGCACAGCTACGATGAGATCACGATAACGCTTCCTCTGAATGACTACGACAGACTGGAAGAGCTCGTCGCACAGTGTGAGAAATCGGGCGTTCATACCAAGTTTATCCCGGATTATTCATCTCTTTTCCCCAGTAACCCGTTTACAGAGGATGTGCAGGGACTTCCGGTTGTAAATATCAGATATGTTCCGCTCACCAATTCGTTTAATAAACTATGTAAAAGAATTGTTGATATCATAGGTTCTATCGTTGCGATAATCATATTTGCGATCCCTATGGTCGCAGCGGCTATCGCGATCAGGCTTACGAGCAAGGGGCCCGTCATCTTCAAGCAGGAGAGAGTCGGACTTGGCGGAAAGCTCTTTATGATGTATAAGTTCAGGACGATGGATGTTCAGTCGGAAAAAGAGGAAAAGAAGGGCTGGACGACCAAGGGTGATCCGAGAGTTACCAATGTCGGAAGGTTCCTTAGAAGAACGAATATCGATGAGCTTCCTCAGCTTTTCAATATCTTATCCGGTCAGATGTCACTTGTGGGACCAAGACCCGAGAGACCACAGTTTGTTGAAAAGTTCAAGGAACAGATCCCTCGCTATATGGTAAAACACCAGGTTCGTCCGGGACTTACGGGCTGGGCACAGATCAACGGATACCGAGGAGATACTTCTATCAGGAAGAGAATTGATTACGATATTTATTACATTGAGAACTGGTCGATGGCATTCGACATAAAGATAATAATAGGTACGTTTTTACACGGAAATAAGAATGCCTACTGAAACAGAAATGTGCACTCCGCTGCACATTTTCGTAAGAAAGTGATTCAGGTGTGAGGGGCAATCTTTGCAAAGCAAATTCTCATTATTGCCCCGAAAAACAAGTGCTGTAACAGTAATACTGTTACAGCACTTGTATTATTTTTGGTTTTGTGGCAAAATGTATGGGGTGTGCGCTGCACTTTTTGGCGCAAATATTAGGAAAGTTGGGAATAGGAGAGAATAAAAATGTCAAATCGAGACGACGAATTTTATGGCAGAGACGGCAGAAGACCTTCTCGAAGAGATGACAGATATAGAGATGATAGAAGACCCGTAAGAGATTCTAGGGATTCCGGAAGGAGACCCGCAGGCAGATATGACGATTATGAAGACAGACCTGTCAGAAGAAGAGCTTATGATGAGCGTGACGATTACGGTTCATCTCGCAGAAGTGCATCAGGAGCAGGAGCTTCGGCGTCCAGAGGAGCTCGCAGAGGCGGCTCAGGTAAAAAGAAGAACAACAAGGCACTTATCTTACTTATTGCAGAGGTGCTTGTTGCGGCAATCCTTGTAGTAGTTGCTTATAATGTATTTATTAAGATGGGTGCTACCAAGGTAGGTAAGGTTAACCTTGATGAGGAAGCAATTTCAAGGAGTATCAGTGAGAATGTTGCAGGTAACCAGCAGATGAAGGGATATACCAACATCGCGCTCTTTGGTGTTGACTCACGTAAGGAAGAACTCAGCAAGGCAAGCAGATCTGATACGATCATTATTGCTTCTATCAATAACAGCACAGGTGACATTAAGCTTTGCTCAGTTTACCGTGATAATTACTTCAATATAGGCGGCGGCAATTATACTAAATGTAATGCTGCATATGCAAAGGGTGGCCCCGATCAGGCTATAAAAATGCTCAACTCAAATCTTGATATGGATATCACAGATTTCATTACTATCGGATTCAGAGGACTTACCGATGTGGTTGATGCCCTTGGCGGAGTCGAAATTGATGTAACTGAGGATGAGATACCTCATATTAATAGCTATGGTGGAACAATGGCTCAGGAGCTTAAGCTTGAGTACAAGCCTATAGAGTCTGCAGGAAGACAGACACTTAATGGTCTTCAGGCAACAGCTTACTGCCGTGTCAGATACACAAAGGGCGATGACTTCAGACGTGCCGAGAGACAGAGAACAGTTCTTATGGCTTGTATCGAGAAGGCTAAGGGAATGGATTATTCCAAGCTCGAGAAAGTTGCAAATGATGTATTCAATGAGACATATACATCATTTGACCTCACGGAGATTTTCGCACTTCTTAAGAATGTCGCCAACTACAACGTGGCTGATAACAACGGATTCCCTGAGGAGAGCATGCGTAAGACAGGTACTATCGGTAAGAAGGGTAGCTGTGTAGTAGCCAGCGATCTTGAAAGTAATGTTAAGTGGCTTCACGAGTTCTTGTTTAATGAATCCGATTATGAGGTTTCACCCACTGTCAAGGAGTACAGTGATAAGATCAAGGCTGACACAAGTCCGTACTTAAACTGATAAGAAATTTAACTCTTGGTTATTTAGGGGGCGGGTTCGCATGGAACTGTCGCCCCTTTTTTCAACATTATGAATTGCGTTAGAGGTTATGATGCAAACAGTTGATATAATAATACCTACCTACAAGCCTGATATATCTCTTTTTACCCTGATCGAGGATCTGGAGAAGCAGCTGCTTCCTCCGGAGCACATCATCATTATCAATACGGAAGAAAAGTACTGGAATGAGTTAAAAGAGAAATCGGGTGTTGATATCACTTCGAAATTTGACAACATAATATTGAGGCACATTTCAAAGAAAGAATTTGATCACGGCGAGACAAGGAACCTTGGAGTATCTCTTTCAAATGCAGAGTTTTTCCTTATGATGACTCAGGATGCATTTCCGAGGGACAAGATGCTCACATCGAGTCTCGTAAAGTCTTTTGACAGTGACAGTGCCGCAGCATACGCAAGACAGTATCCTAAGTCTGATTGCAATCTTGCTGAGAGATATTCAAGGAAGTTCAATTATCCGAACGAGCCCATGAAGAAAACTCAGAAGGATATCGGAAGGCTTGGCATAAAGACTTATTTTTGTTCCAATGTCTGCGCGATGTATAAGAGAGAAGTCTATGACAAGATAGGCGGATTTACCCATAAGACTATTTTTAACGAGGATATGGTGTACGCCGGAACAGCTTGCCAGAAGGGATATGCTATAATGTATGTTCCCGAGGCCGGTGTCATCCACTCTCATAATTATACTTACATGCAGCAGTTCCACAGAAACTTTGACCTTGGAGTTTCACAGACGGATCATCCGGAGATCTTCGGAGGCATCAAGTCTGAGACCGAGGGCAAAAAAATGGTCAGACAGACCATCGATCATTTCAAGAATATCGGAAAGCCTTTTCTCATACCTGATTATGTGATCATGTGTGCTTTCAGATGGCTTGGATACAAACTGGGAAGAAATTACAAGAAGCTTCCCAAGAAACTGGCAATTAGTTTTTCAATGAATAAAGAGTACTGGAATTAAGTACTCCGGAGAAAAAGATGGAATTGGATCTTGCGGGAAGCAATATAAAGATTTCTGATGATATCAACTCTTGGGAAGAAGTTAACCTTCTTTATAATTCAGCGCTTAAGCAGATAGGTACCAAGATTGAGATCCTCAATGAGGAATTTCAGGCAGTTCACAGATATAATCCCATAGAGCACGTTAAGTCAAGACTGAAGGTGCCTGAGAGCATAGTTAAAAAACTCAGAAGAAACGGATATGAGTCGACGATCGCCAACATGGTCCGCTATGTCAACGATATCGCAGGTATCCGTATCATCTGTTCATTTACTTCAGATATATACAGGATCGCTGAGATGATCAGCAATCAGAAGGATATCCAGGTGCTTACCATAAAGGATTACATTATGAATCCTAAGGCGAGCGGATACAGAAGCTATCATATGATAGTTTCAATTCCTGTTTATCTTTCGGACAGGATCGTCAACGTTAAAGTTGAGATACAGATAAGAACGGTAGCTATGGATTTCTGGGCTTCACTCGAGCACAAGATTCAGTACAAGTTCGAATCTAAGGCTCCCGCCCATATCAATTCAGAGCTCTATGAGTGCGCAAGAATGGTAGCGGATCTCGATGCACGTATGTTGTCGCTTAATGAGGAAATTCAGGCGATAGGGACTGCGAAAGAAGGGTAATGACTTATGAGTCAAGACTCGAAAAAAGTCCCCTAAAATGAGGAGTGGGTAGACACGTTTCCGCACCTACCCTATTATGAAAAAATCTATCTTTTGTTATTAGGTTTGCCGTTTGTTCATCGGCTGTAATAATAATATACAAGTGAAATATGAACAAAGTATGAACGCAGAATGAATAAACAGTAAAAGTGCATAATGAAGTTCTTTTTTCTAATACCATCTTGTCTAAATTGCACAATAAATGTTAAGCTATATTGTACGCTAGTGAGGGGAGATGTGCTTTGTGTTTGGAGGAAAAGTCATGGATAGCATAATGGACAAAATTGCAGAGAAGATCAGTGCTCAGGACCTTATCAGAGCCAATTCACAGGCAGAAACTGCAGAAGCTGCACGCATTAAGCAGGAAGCCGAGCAGTACAGACAGCAGCTTGAAGAGATCAGGAATAATGACAAGGATTACAGACAGCAGCTTGATGAATTCATGAAGCATAGCAAGGATTATTCCGGAGATTTCGATGTCATCACTGACAAGCTTGCACAAAATGAACAGAAAATACATGATATAGGAGTTCAGACTTATCGTAATGTTCAGGCCGTTGTTGAGAAATCCGGCAACAAGACGATGGATGAGCTTAAGGAGATAGAGAGAAGGATAGAGACGGTCACTGCTATTTCAGATAATAAGAATGGCGGTCTTATGCCTGTTGTCATCATCACTCTCATAATCTCCGCTGCGAATCTCGTTATCAATATTTTGAGACTCCTTGGGATAATTTGACTAAGTTAGGAAGATTTTTTTACTGTTATGAAGTTTGGAAATACAGTTTTTCACAATAAGATAAAAATATGGTTTTTGCACAGTTCTCTTTTCATAATAGTACTGTGGATATTGTTCATGCCCAGCATGGTTACTTACCGTAAGGGCGGCAACAACTACTTTACCGTAAAGCTCAATGACGTGGTTGTGGGGCATGCGGGCTCCAAGATGGATGCGTACGCTGCCTACAGAAAGGCGAGAAAGGCATTTGCGGTAGGTACGGAAGAGCTTACTCTTTCGGATGCCGACTTGAGTATCGAGGGCAAGAACATTAACTGGGGAGCAGTGGATTCTTCGGATGCAATGTCTCACAGAATGCTGGATATCCTCGCTAAGAACAAGAAGACTACCCTTAACAGGGCTTATTCTATAAAGATCAATCAATTCTCGATCAATCTTTCAAGTATAGAAGAGGTCATGCAGCTTCTTAATTCATCTATCTACAAGTATGATGAAGAGAAGGCGTTTGACGTTAAGCTTAACTTGGATCCCACGAGAGAAGTTAATGTCCTTACACCAATGGTTATCAGTAAGGAAGAAGCCAAAAAGGAAGAAGTGAACGCTGAGAACAAGATGCCGGAGGCAGGTTTCACGGCTCTTGTTACCGAGGAATTCAATAAGGCGGCTCCGCTTGCCTATGACAGAGATTTCTCGGATTATAAGCTCGGCCTTATGGATATTGATTTTGTCGACAAGGTTGAGATCGTTGAGAGTTATCTTCCCGATGAGGAAATAACGGATCTGGCAACGGCGATAGAAGAAGTCACCAAGGATAAAGAGACTCCGACAATATATGAAGTTCAAAAGGGAGATGTTCTCGGAACAATTGCAGAGAAATTCAATCTGAGTGTTGAGGCTCTCGTTAAGATGAACGAGACATTGAACGATGAAAATACAATGATCAGAGACGGGGACGAACTTAAGGTTAATGTTCCCAAGCCTTTGCTTTCCGTAAACTATACTATCGAAGAGTATTACGAGGAAGACTATGAAGCAGAGGTTCAGTACGTTGACAATGATTCCTGGTATACGACAGAGACTAAGGTGCTTCAGGAGCCTTCTGCCGGACATCGTAAGGTGGTTGCTAAGAGAAACTATACCAACAATGATGTAACAGGAACCGAGATAGAAAAGGAAGAGATAACTTATAGGGCAGTTCCCAAGATCGTAGAGAGGGGAACGATCGTGCCTCCTACATATATCAAGCCTATTTCAGGAGGACGACTTACTTCCGGATTCGGAAAGAGAAGCAGACCTACCAAGGGAGCCAGCACCATCCATAAGGGAGTCGACTGGGCCACACCTGTCGGAACAGCTGTTAAGGCATCTTCATCAGGTACAGTCACAAGAGCCGGATGGGGAAGCGGATACGGATACTGCGTATACATTAAACACCCTGACGGAAAAGAGACCAGATACGGACATCTGTCCAAAGTACTTGTTAAGGTAGGACAGAGTGTCGATCAGGGACAAAAGATAGCACTTTCCGGTAATACCGGTGTATCGACAGGACCTCATCTTCACTTCGAGATCCTTGTAAACGGAACACAGGTTAACCCGTTGAATCTTTTAAATTAAAGTAAGTTATCGGTATGGGCGGTCAGTAGGCCGTTCATACCGACTTTTTTGACACCCGTATTGTAATGTGCTATTAATATATCTTGGTTGAGTATGTTTTTTCATACAATACTTAGTACCAAGCAGAGAGGCTGCATATGGATAAATACGTGATTAAAGGCGGCAATTCTCTCGTAGGTGAAGTTGAGATCGGCGGTGCCAAGAACGCGGCACTACCAATCATTGCTGCTTCACTTATGACGGATGAGACCGTTGTTATAGAAAATATGCCTGATGAAGCTGATACTAATGTCATGCTTCAGGCCATACAGAGCGCCGGTGCATTTGTTGAGAGGACCGGAGCACACTGCGTTAAGATCAATGCATCTCAGATCAAGGGATATACCTTTGATAACGAGTATATCAAGAAGATCAGAGCTTCTTATTATTTCTTGGGAGCGCTTCTTGGTAAGTGCAGAAAGGCAGGTGTAGTTCCTCCCGGAGGCTGCAGTATTGGTCTTCGTCCTATGGACCAGCATATCAAGGGCTTTAAGGCTCTTGGAGCTGAGGTGAATATTGAGTACGGCATTATTGATGTTAAGGCTGACAAGCTTGTTGGTAGCCATATCTATCTCGATGTTGTCAGTGTAGGTGCGACTATCAATGTTATGATGGCGGCTTGCATGGCAGAGGGTAAGACCATCATCGAGAACGCGGCTAAGGAGCCTCACGTCGTTGATGTAGCTAACTTCCTTAACAGCATGGGAGCAGATATCAAGGGCGCAGGTACCGATGTCATTAGGATCAAGGGAGTTGAGAAGCTCCACGCTACAGAGTATGCTATCATTCCCGATCAGATCGAGGCAGGTACATTCATGCTTGCAGCGGCTGCTACAAAGGGTGATATCACGATCAAGAATGTTATTCCCAAGCACTTGGAGTCGATCAGTGCTAAGCTTGTTGAGATGGGATGCCAGATACATGAATCAGATGACGCAGTTAGAGTAGTTGCTACCAAGAGACTTAACAACACACATGTTAAGACCCTTCCTTATCCGGGATTTCCTACGGATATGCAGCCGCAGATCGCAGTTGCATTGGGACTTGCAAGCGGCATCAGTATTGTGACTGAGAGTATCTTTGAGAACAGATTTAAGTACGTTGATGAACTGACACGTATGGGAGCAAGCATCAAGGTTGAGGGCAGCACAGCTATCATAGAAGGTGTGGATAAGTACACCGGAGCTGCTATTTCTGCACCTGACCTTAGAGCGGGAGCAGCACTTGTTATCGCGGCTCTTACAGCTGAAGGTGTCTCAACGGTTGAGAACATCCATTATATCGAGAGAGGTTATGAGGACTTTGATCTCAAGCTTCGTGAGCTCGGCGCTCAGATCGAGAAGGTGGACAGTGAGTACGATGCTCAGAAGTTCAAACTTAAGAATGCATGATATGAATTCATAATAAAACCCGGCAGGATGATTCCTGTCGGGTCTTTTGTTTTTTGTGATAATTGCATTAAACGATCTCTTTGATATAAACGCCGGGACACTTTGCAAGATCTATATAATTGTCGCCGACTTTAATGGTTGGCTTTGAGAGCTTCATTTTATTTATGAATATGATCTCGCCGATCTCTCCGGTATTTAGTTTTACGGTGTTCAGGATGTATGTGTTTACTATGTTTGTTAGGAAGGCGAGGATCATTTCGGGATCGTACTTCTGGAAACCTTCATCTTCAAACATTGAAATCGCGATAAACGGACACAGCGGTCCGCGGTAATATCTTGCACTTGTCATCGCATCATATACATCTGCAATGGCAACGAGTTTTGCAAATTTATCGATCTGAGGTCCCTGAAGGTGGTAAGGATATCCCGAACCGTCGCATCTTTCGTGATGCATAAGGCATGCGTTCTTTACATGCGCACTGATTTCAAGATTCTTTATGCTCTCATAGCCTTGGATCGGATGAGTCTTAACTATTGTATATTCATCCTGCGTCAGCTTGGCCGGCTTGGTTATGATCGCTTCGGGGATAAGGATCTTTCCGATATCGTGGAAAAGACCTGCCTGAGTTGCGATCTCTATTTCCGAATCGCTCCATTTGAGCCACTGCGCAAGTATGTTTGAGATGAGCGCTACGTTGATACTGTGAGTAAACGTTGCGTCATCATAGGTTCTCAAATTGTGAAGCATATCAAATACACCCGATGCTGTACGTTCCTTTTCCAGAAGACCGTAGATCGGAGCAGTCATATCTTTTATATTGAGATCATCGTTGTTCGCCAAAATATCTTTTATCGTGTGTTCGAAGTTGGCGGCGCAGACCTCAAAGTCATGTTTAAATTCAATAAATTCGGGGGAATGCTTAACGCGCTCAGAATAAGAAAGCCCCAGATTTGGAGAAGAGTTTTCAGATGATAATTCTTGATAGTCATCTTCAACAAGGACGTCGATAACGGAATGAAATGCAAGTCTGGCTATTTCTTTCTCGTCAAGTATTGTTCCTTTTTCCAAAAGTGTAGTAGTTGAGTCAAAGGTATGTACATCGTTTGCTAGTACCATTCCCGGTACCAACTGTCTGGTAAGAATTCGCTTCATAAAGCCCTCATAACAGCGTTCTTCAACAAAATAGTGATAACTAAATTATAGTTTTGCACATAGTGTTTGTCAAACAATCAGCGGTATTTCGACTATAAAAATTGCGTCCGAAAATGATTGACACTTTTGCAGTTTAGGACTAACATATCCATTGAAAATAATAATTCTTCGGGGCAGGGTGAGATTCCCAACCGGCGGTAAAGTCCGCGAGCCGCTTAGGCGGTTGATTTGGTGAGATTCCAAAACCGACAGTACAGTCTGGATGAGAGAAGAATGCAATCATATTTGCTATGCTCGATTATCGTCCCCAGGTCTTTTAGGCTTTGGGGCTTTTTCTTTCTCCTCCCCGAAAAAAGGAGAACGTATGAATCTTATAACCAACATAATGACCAACTTCGCTCGCTTTGGTGCACTCATGGTCATTATCCTTTTGACATTCGTCATTGCTTATCTTTTTGAAAAGATCGCGAAGAAGAGACAGGGAGATACCACCAGGGTACTTGATGTAAGAAAACTTGCTATCATCGGTGTTTTCTCAGCTGTAGCATTTGTGCTTATGCTCATTGAATTCCCGCTTCCCTTTGCACCGGAATTTTACAAGTTTGATTTCAGCGATATTCCGGCACTTATAGGCGGATTTGCGGCGGGACCGCTTGTGGCTGTTATGATCGAGTTCGTTAAGCTTCTTTTGAAGATGGTTTTCAGAGGAACCAATTCGGCATTTGTCGGAGAGATAGCAAACTTTGTTGTCGGAGCGGCATTTGTGCTTCCTGCGACTATCATCTATAGATTTAAGAAGACCCGAATATCTGCGTTGATGAGCTGCCTTTGCGGTGCGCTTTGCATCACTGTTGCCGGAGTTCTCCTCAATGCATACTTCCTTTTACCGGCTTATGCGGGTATGTACGGAATGGATATCCAAACTCTTATCGGATATGGAACAGAAATAAATCCTTCAATAAATAACCTATTTACATTTTGCTTACTTGCGGTAGCACCGTTCAACCTTTTAAAGGGTGTTGTAGATAGCTTGGTCACCTTCCTTGTTTACAAAAAGCTAAGTCCGATCCTTAAGAATGGATTTACTTCAACAGCTAAAAAGACTAAAACAGAAGCCTAAAAAGCTTCTGTTTTTTATTTTGGTGATAAACCCTAACGAACATTGATCATCCACTTTGCCATACACCCTTAAGAATGATATAGTAAAAGTGGATTTTTATGATTGGTGCGAGGAAAATATGGAGATAGTTACTAGGCACGAGACGTTTAGTGCACAGGAAACCTTTGAAATAGGTAAAAGAATCGGTGAGAACGCCACTCCTGGAATGGTCTATACTTTGATAGGCGATCTTGGCGTTGGCAAGACGGTTCTTACGCAAGGCGTTGCGGCGGGACTTGGGATACAGGGACCTGTTAGCAGCCCTACTTTTACAATATTACAGGTGTACGACGAGGGCAGGATCCCGTTCTATCATTTCGATGTCTACAGGATAGGCGATGTGAGCGAGATGGATGAGATCGGCTACGAAGACTATTTTTACGGAGACGGAGTCTGCTTCATAGAGTGGGCTAATCTCATAGAAGAGATACTTCCCGAGCACTACACTGAGATCGTTATTGAGAAGAACCTTGAGAAGGGCTTCGATTATCGTCTCATAACAATGACATCCAAGTAAAAGGCGATGTAGCATCGCTATATATAAAGAGAGTTCAAATGAAGATACTTGCAATCGATACATCGGGACTTGTGGGCGCAGTCGCTGTTTCGGACGGCGATATATTGCTTTCGCAGTTCTCGATACAATATAAAACTACACATTCGGAGATACTTATGCCGATGCTTGATGACATCAGGGAAAAGGTTCATCTTGATCTCAAGAGCATCGATGCCATTGCAGTGGCGATGGGCCCCGGTTCTTTTACCGGACTTAGGATAGGAAGTGCGACAGCCAAGGGACTGGCGCTGGCGCTTGATAAGCCTATCATCCCGATACCTACTGTTGACGGCATTGCATATAATCTCTACGGAGTTGAAAAGATAATATGTCCCATGATGGATGCCAGAAGAGGCCAGGTTTACACCGGCCTTTATACTTTTGTGCCCTGCAAGGGCGAGGGTGAGAGCTGTGAGCAGACCTTCGAGATGCAGGTCATAAACGAGCAGATGGCGACATCGGTTGAAGACATAGCAGATAAGATAAACGCGATCGGTAAGCCCGTTGTCCTCTTGGGAGACGGTGTTCCGGTCTACAGAGACAAGCTTGATAAGCTTATAAAGGTTCCGTATTCACTTGCTCCTTTTCACCAGAACAGGCAGAATGCCGCTGCACTTGCCGCGCTTGCGGTTCAGTATGCAAATGAAGGCAGGATGATAAACGGTGATGACTTTGCGCCCGAATACCTCAGGCTTTCACAGGCTGAGAGAGAAGCGAGTGAAAAAGGTACAAACGCAGCACCTACGGATAAGATCGCTAAAGCACCCAAGAATCCGGGTATCATAAGAGTGAGCGAGATGACGGCAGAAGACGTATCGGATGCCGCAGCGCTTGAAGCTCTGTGCCTTGGAAAAGAAGCTTGGACCGAGAAGCAGCTCCTTGAGGCGCTTTCGCTTGATGATACGATATATCTTGTTGCCAAGAAGGCGGGAAGAGTTGTCGGACTGTGCGGCGTTCGCAATGTTTCGGGAGACGGTGAAGTTACCAATGTATCCGTTTCGGGAGATTGCAGAAGAGAGGGCGTCGGTTACAAGATGGTAAAGCAGCTCCTTGAGAGGGGCCATGGCATCGGCATCGAGAATTACACTCTGGAAGTCAGAGCAGGCAATGCCGCTGCGATAAGACTTTATGAGAAGCTTGGATTTGTGAGTGAGGGCGTAAGACCCGGCTTTTACGACGAGCCCAAAGAAGACGCTGTAATATACTGGAAAAGGAAATGATTTATGATAGATGTTTGTTTACTTGGAACCGGCGGGATGATGCCGCTTCCAAACCGTTTGCTTACGTCGCTTTTCGTTAAGTACAACGGTAGAGGAATATTGATAGATTGCGGAGAAGCGACTCAGATCGCGATGAAGAAAAAGGGCATCAGCTCCAAGCCTATAGATGTTATCTGCTTTACGCACTACCATGCAGATCACATCAGCGGACTTCCCGGACTTCTTCTTACGATGGGAAACGCGGAGAGGACGGAGCCTCTTTTGATGGTCGGTCCCAAGGGACTTGAGAGAGTTGTTAATTCGCTTAGAGTCATCGCACCTGAGCTTCCATTTGAGATAAAGTTCAAAGAGCTCAGCGAGAGTGAAGAGTCTTTTGAACTCGAAGGTAATCCTGAGTTTACGATAAATGCATTTAAGGTCAATCACAATGTTGTCTGCTATGGCTATTCGATGAACCTTAGAAGACAGGGCAAATTCAATGTCGAGGCCGCAACCGGGGCCGGCATTGACAGGAAATACTGGAACGCACTTCAAAAGGGCGAGACGGTAACTCTTGATAACGGCGTTGTTTATACGCCCGATATGGTGCTCGGTGAAGAGAGAAAGGGCATAAAGCTTACCTACACAACGGACACCAGACCTACGGACAGCATAGTGACCGGCGCTAAGGATTCAGATCTTTTTATCTGCGAAGGAATGTACGGCGAGCAGGACAAGCTTGCCAAGGCGCGTGAGCACAAGCACATGACGTTTTATGAGGCGGCCAATCTCGCCAAGAAAGCGGGGGTGAAAGAGCTGTGGCTTACGCATTACAGCCCGTCGCTGGTCAATCCGAAAGAATTTTTACCTGATACCAAAAAGATATTTGAAAAGACTGTGGCAGCCAAAGACGGCCGCAGCGTGACACTAAGATTCGAAGAATAAGACAGGGGGCTTAGACTAAGATGAGCAGCACAAAATCAGCAGTTATCAAATCGGTAGTATTGGTATTTTTCGCAGCACTTATTGTTCTTGGAATGTACATTCTTTTGACAAGGAATAAGGAAAAAGAGCCTAAGTATGACGAGAGTTATTCTCTTTCATCGGTTGACGAGATCACGACGACAGATCTTGAAAAGAGCTATCCGGCTAATCCTAAGAAGGTAGTCGAGCTCTACGCCAAGACAATGCAGGTTCTCTACAGAGAGACATATACCGCTGATCAGCAGATCAAGATGATCAACGTCCTTGCGGGGCTTATGGATGCTGAGCTTCTTGCTAATCAGGGCAATTTCACGCAGTCCATGAAGAATGAGGTTGAGGAGCGCAAAAAAGAAGATTACTCAATTTCGAATTATGTGCTTCTTTCCAAGGATGTCCAGGAGACTACGGTAGACGGCAGAAAGATGTGCCACGTCGATCTTATGTATTCCTTGAGAAAAGGTACATCCGGAACTTCGATCTTAAAATATCGCTATGTAATGAGACAGGACGATGCAGGAAAGTGGAAGATCATGGGATGGGATCTTGCACCCAACGAAGACGACAACTGACGGGAGATTTATATGACAGAATATCATGCAGACGACTACGGGCTTTTTCCCGAACAGAGTCGCCATATAATAGATTGCTATCACAGGGGCGCGCTTAACGGCATCAGTATCATGCCCAACAGCCCATACTTGTCCGCTTGTATGGACGAGATAAAAGATATCAAGGACAAGCTCTTTATCACGGTTCACCTCAACTTTGTCGAGGGTAAACCGCTTACGGGCAGCAATGCCGACAGACTCACCAATGACGCCGGCAACTTTGATATCGGTTTTTTGAAACTTCTTATTATAAGTTATATTCCTGTGCTAAGGCTCTTTTACAAAAAACAGCTTGCGACTGAGATCAAGGCACAGCTTAAGGCGTGCGAGCCATATATGAATAACGGAGAGTTCAGGATCGACGGGCATGTTCACTATCACATGATCCCTGTTGTATTCGACGCCCTTATGGATATCCTTAAGGCTGAGGATTATAAGGTTACTTATATCAGATTTCCTAAGGAAGAGCTTGGCATCTACTCCAAGGCCTTTGGCAAGGTAAAAGATATCAAGCCTATAAATTTAGTTAAGTCTCTTATTTTAAATGTTCTGAGTGTGCGCAACGAAAGAAAGTACGGTGAGGATTTAAGACGCATGGGCGTTAAGAGCAAGTTCTTTATGGGAGTCATGCTCTCGGGTCACATGTTCTATGAGAACGTAATGGCTTGTCTTCCGTATGCGGGCGACGTGCTTGCAGACAGGGGAGAAAGCGAGATGGAGCTTTTGTTCCATCCCGGAGATGTGAGCGTTCCTGAGGATATCGAGCGCCTTACAAGTAAGGACGACTATGAGTTTCTTACTTCCGCTAACAGGAAAAAAGAGGCTGAGGCTCTCAAGAAGCTCGGAAGCAATATTGCTCGCTGAGTATTGTGTGGCTAGCGCATATTTGTGATTTAAGGAAAAGCTATGGAAATAAATAAGAACGTTGAGGATGACGGCGTCATCTTCATGTCGATCAAAGATAAAAACGAAAAAGAAGACGAGAAGAACGTGGCAGGCGGCGACGGAGACGTTACCATCCTTGCCATTGAGAGTTCTTGCGATGAGACTGCGGCGGCGGTCGTGCGAAACGGAAGGGAAGTTTTGTCCAATATCATTTCTTCCCAGATCGCGCTTCACACGATTTACGGCGGCGTGGTGCCTGAGATCGCGTCCAGAAAGCACGTCGAGAAGATGAACGGCTGTGTTCGCGCGGCACTTTCTGAGGCGGGACTTACATTGGATGATATAGATGCAGTTGCCGTAACTTACGGGCCGGGGCTCGTGGGTGCTCTTTTAGTTGGCGTTTCTGAGGCTAAAGCAATCTCTTTTGCCACAGGAAAGCCTCTTATCGGCGTGCATCACATAGAGGGCCATATCAGCGCCAATTTCATAGAGAATAAAGAGCTGAAGCCACCGTTCATGTGCCTTGTCGTATCGGGCGGACATTCGCACCTCGTTGTCGTTAAGGACTACGGTGAGTACGAGATCGTCGGACAGACCAGGGACGATGCGGCGGGAGAAGCTTTTGACAAGGTGGCGAGAGCCATAGGGCTTGGATATCCCGGCGGCCCCAAGATAGACGCGGCGGCAAAGAAGGGTAATCCCGAGGCTTTCACATTCCCTCAGGCCAAGATAGCCGATGCGGAATATGATTTTTCTTTTAGCGGGCTTAAATCCGCAGTTCTTAATTATATAAACCAGGCCAAGATGCAGGGACAGGAGCTTGATCCCAATGACGTTGCGGCTTCGTTCCAGAAGGCAGTTGTTGAGGTACTTGTTGGTCACGCGATCAGAGCGTGCAAGGAGTACAAGATAAACTCGCTTGCGATCGCAGGTGGAGTGGCTTCAAATACGGCGCTTCGCGAACTTATGGAAAAAGAGTGTAAGGCTGAGGGGATAAGCTTCTACAAGCCTTCACCTGTTCTGTGCACAGACAATGCTGCTATGATAGGTGCAGCGGCATATTACGAATACAAAAAAGGAAAGAAGTTTGGGCTAGATCTCAACGCTGTTCCCAATCTTCCTTTGGGAGACAGAGAGAGGCGTTATCACGCGGGAAGGTGAGCTTATGAAGACAGTAGCGATAGTTCTTGCGGCCGGCAGCGGCAGCAGGATGAAATCTGACGTTAAAAAGCAGTATCTTGATATAGGCGGGAAGCCTCTTATCTACTATTCATTAAAGACTTTTGAGGCGAGCATCATAGACGATATCGTACTTGTAGTATCAAGGGGCGATATTGATTATGTAAAAAAAGAGATCGTGGAAAAGTACGGCTTTGATAAGGTAAAAGCCGTTGTTGAGGGCGGACTCTACAGATATCACAGTGTGCGACTGGGGCTTGAAGCAGCGGATGAGGACTGCGACTATGCTTTTATCCACGACGGCGCAAGACCTTTTATCGACAACGATATAATAATGAGGGCGCTTCATGCGGTTAAGGAGTTCGGAGCGTGCGTAGTGGGAATGCCTGCAAAGGATACCGTAAAGATCGCAGACGACAAGGGATTTGCAGAGTCTACACCTAACAGAGATAAGGTCTGGATGATACAGACACCGCAGGTCTTTGAATATAAGACGATACTTGAGCTGTACAGACGCCTCGACAGGGAAGAAGGCGAGCTCATGTCGAAGGGTATCAATATAACCGACGACGCTATGGTATGCGAGTATTATTCCGACCAAAAGATCAAGCTTGTAGAGGGCTCATACAACAATATCAAGATCACAACGCCCGAGGATATTGCGGTTGCGGAAACGATATTGCGAAAATAAAGTTTACAGCTTGAAAAAAACTTAAAAAAACTTTGAAAACATGCTTGACATGCGTGCCGAGCTTTGTTAATATAATTCTTGCGCTGCGCGAGATGCGACAGCAACTTGCACAGAGCGTTATCTCATCTGAGGTAAGAAATAAGTTAACTCGGAGCGATATCGAAGCGGTCATAACGAGGCGGTCTTGAAAACCGTTTGGCGGCAACGCCACAAGGGTTCGAATCCCTTTCGCTCCGCTTTAATTATGAACACGCTGTTAGTAACATACTTATGTTGTAATCAACTATTTTGCAGAAGTACTCAAGTGGTTGAAGAGACACCCCTGGAAAGGGTGCAGGTCGTTAATAGCGGCGCGAGGGTTCAAATCCCTCCTTCTGCGTTGCCTTACGCAATCAGTAAGGAT
>JAFXTN010000009.1 GCA_017535785.1 Butyrivibrio sp.
GGTGTCCGCAGTCATCACACTCCCAGATATTAAGAGGTGTTCCCCAATATCTGTCACGTGAGATACCCCAGTCCTGAATATTCTCAAGCCAGTCACCGAAACGTCCCTTACCGATTGACTCAGGGATCCAGTTGATCTCCTTGTTGTTGCGGATAAGATCGTCCTTAACTTCCGTAACCTTAATAAACCATGATGAACGAGCATAGTAAAGAAGGGGTGTTCCGCATCTCCAGCAGTGAGGATAATCATGCTCCATCTTAGGTGCTGAATAGAGAAGACCTCTCTTATCAAGGTCTTTTAATACCTCGGGATCCGCACTGATCGCGCCCTCTTCCATTTCCTTCTGAGTAGGCTTACATCTCATGCCGCCGAAAGGAGTCTCGGGCTTAAGCTTACCTTCTGAATCTACCATCTGTACAAGAGGTGCATCGTACTTACGTCCTACACGAGCATCGTCTTCACCGAAAGCGGGAGCGATGTGTACGATACCTGTACCGTCTGACATAGTTACGTATGTATCGCAATAGATAAAGAATGCCTTCTTGTGCTGCTTCTCAGCCTCATCTGCTGCACACTGATACAAAGGCTCATATTCCTTGTACTCAAGGTCTGTTCCGACATATGATTCAAGAACTTCGTATGCCTTCTGTCCCTCTTCCTGAACAAGAGATCCGAGAACCTTGTCTGCAAGTGCCTCTGCAAGATAATATACGTTGCCGTCTACAGCCTTAACCTTGATATATTTCTCATCGGGGTTAACGCAAAGACCGATATTTGAAGGAAGTGTCCAAGGTGTTGTTGTCCATGCAAGGAAATATGCATCCTCGTCCTTAACCTTGAAGCGAACTACGGCTGTGCGCTCTTTTAAGAGCTTATAGCCCTGAGCAACCTCGTGTGATGAAAGAGGTGTACCACAGCGAGGGCAATAAGGAACTACCTTGAAGCCCTTGTAAAGAAGACCCTTTTTCCAGATCTCGTTAAGAGCCCACCACTCGGACTCGATGAAATTGTCATCATATGTGATATAAGGATGCTCCATGTCAGCCCAGAAACCTACTGTGCCGGAGAAATCCTCCCACATTCCCTTATATTTCCAAACAGATTCCTTACATTTCTGGATGAAAGGCTCCATTCCGTACTCTTCGATCTGCTCTTTTCCGTCAAGACCAAGGAGCTTCTCAACCTCAAGTTCAACAGGAAGTCCGTGTGTGTCCCATCCTGCCTTACGAGGAACTGTATAACCTTTCATTGTACGATATCTGGGAATCATATCCTTGATCGCTCTTGTAAGAACGTGTCCGATATGAGGCTTACCGTTAGCTGTCGGAGGTCCGTCATAGAACATATACATCTCGCCCTTACTGCGAGTATCCACGCTCTTCTTGAAAACGTCCTCGTCTTTCCAGAATTGTTCAATCTTCTTCTCTCTGCCGACAAAGTTCATGTCAGTTTCGACTTTGTTATACATTTGAAAACTCCTTTCAAAAAAATAAAGCCCCGTCCTTTGTAAAAAGGACGAGGCCATTAATGTACGCTCGTTATACCACCTGTTTACACATACGCGCCATAGCTTATAAAGTCTACGGTTGAATACGCTCCCCGGTAACGTCGGGATATACGTCAGAACCTACTGTCATTTCAGTCCCGCAGCTCAGAAGTGATTTTCGGAAGTTCCTACTCGCACCGATTCGCACCAACCACCGGCTCTCTGAAAGCTTTCAAATACTGCCTACTGTCTTCGTCACAGCCTTTGTATTCTTAATAATGACATATAATACTACTAAACTTTTAATCGTGCAAGTCTGTTTTATGTCCAGGCCTTAAATTCCTCGTCGGTACACTTAACGTAATGAGTACCGTCAACGAGATGTTCGGTTCCCTGTTCATAGTCGATGCCCGATGTCTTGTAGTCATAGTTAACCGACACCCTGTTCTTCTCGAACTCAGGGTTCGGCACGGGAATCGCAGACAAAAGACTCTTCGTATACGGATGGATGGGATTACTGAATATCTCTTCCGTTGTACCCGTCTCAAGGAGGTGACCCAAGTGAAGCACACCGATCCTGTCCGAAATATACTTGACCATCGAAAGGTCGTGCGCGATGAACAGATAAGCCGTTCCCGTCTCTTCCTGAATGTCTTTCATAAGGTTAACTACCTGCGCCTGAATTGAAACATCAAGCGCCGAGATACACTCGTCTGCAATAACAAGCTTGGGATTCTGGATAAGCGCTCTTGCAATACCTACACGCTGTCTCTGTCCTCCCGAGAATTGATGAGGATATCTGTCGGCATGCTCCTTGGCAAGTCCAACCTTGGCAAGAATAGCTTCTATCTTTTCCTCTCTCTCCTGCTTGTTCTTGTAAGAGTGATGAATATCAAGTCCCTCACCGATGATGTCCTTAATCTTTTTTCTGGGATTAAGAGACGCCATGGGATCCTGGAAGATCATCTGCATCTGCACTCTGAGCTTGTCTTTTGTGCTCTTTGAAAGCTTGCCGCTGATCTCCATTCCATCAAACGTAACCTTACCGGAAGTCGGATCATAAAGTCTTATGATGCTTCTTCCGATCGTCGATTTACCTGAACCGGACTCACCTACGAGACCGTAGGTCTCTCCGGGATAAACCTTAAAGCTTACATCGTTTACAGCCTTTACCGTGAATGTCTTGCTCACGGGGAAGTACTGCTTAAGTCCTTCTACTTCAAGAAGCGGTTTTTCATTATAATTTGCTGCCATTATTCTCCGCCTCCTTCTTCATTCTATCAATTCTTGCCTTGAGCTCCGCAGGCATTTCCACCTTGGGTGCTCTGGGATCAAGAAGCCATGTTGCCGCCTTATGAGTCTCTGTTATCTCGAACATAGGCGGTTCTTTCTTGTCATCTATCTCAAGCGCATAAGCGTTTCTGGGCGCAAATGCATCTCCCTCTTTTTCGTGTAAGAGATTCGGAGGAGAGCCCGGAATTGTATAAAGCCTTGGCTCATCCGTATCAAGATCGGGCATGGCAGAAAGAAGTCCCCAAGTGTATGGATGTCTGGGATCGTAGAAGATCTCATTGATGTTTCCGACTTCGACGATCTTACCCGCATACATTACGTTAACGTAATCCGCAACCTTTGCAACAACACCGAGGTCATGTGTGATATAGATAACTGCAATGTTTCTTTCCTTCTGGATCTTCTTGATAAGCTCAAGTATCTTGGCCTGAATATTAACGTCAAGCGCCGTTGTGGGCTCATCGCAGATAAGAAGATCGGGATTACACGAAAGAGCTATCGCGATAACTATTCTCTGTCTCATTCCGCCTGAAAGCTGATGAGGATACTGCTTCATCCTCTTTTCCGCATCCTCTATTCCGACCTCTTCAAGAAGCTTAACGGAACGGTTCCATGCATCCTTCTTATCGATCTTGTAGTGCCAGATCATACCTTCCATGATCTGCTTACCGATAGTCATGGTAGGATCGAGTGATGTCATGGGATCCTGGAAGACCATAGCCATACGTCTTCCGTTGATGTGCTTTCTGATCCACGCCTTATCCATCTTGAGGATATCGGTCTCTTTCCACTGAGCGTCCTTATCAAGATCCGGATCGTAATCAATTCCGCCCTTGTTGTCACGGTATCTGTAAATGATCTCACCGCTGTTTATGGTCGCGTTCTTGGCAAGGATACCCATAGCCGCACGCATTGTTACAGACTTACCTGAACCGGACTCTCCAACGATGGCAACAGTCTCGCCCTGATATAGGTCGATGTTGATTCCGCGGATAGCATGCACTTTTCCTGCTGTTGTATCAAAAGTGATATCAAGATTCTTGATATCCAGTATTTTTTCTTTTTTCTTCTCTGTACTCATAGCGTTTACATCTCCTTCAGCTTGGGATCAAGTGCTTCCCTAAGACCATCGGCCACGAGGTTAAAGCTCAGCATCAAAAGAGCCATCACTATGATCGGAGGGATTATCTGGTAAGGATGTGTAGTGAAGCTGTTAAAACCTTCTGAGATAAGTGATCCAAGTGAGCATCTCGGTACCGGAATTCCAAGTCCCACAAAGGAAAGGAATGCTTCGGTGAAAATAGCCGTAGGTATAGAAAACATAACCTGAGTAATGATAGGTCCGATAATATTGGGCAGGATCTCGCTGAATATGATATGCATGCTTCCTGCTCCGAGTGTTCTTGATGCAAGAACGAACTCCTGCTCTTTGAGCTTAAGCATCTCGGCACGGGCGATCCTACTCATTCCCACCCACTCTGTGAGCATAAGGGCGATGATGATGGTGATCATTCCGGGCTTAAATACAAGGAGCAAAAGAGTCACGATAACAAGCCTGGGAATACCGTTGGCGATCTCAAGTATCCTCTGCATCACCATATCGACCTTGCCACCGAAATATCCTGAGATAAGACCATAGCTCATTCCGATGATCATATCGATGATAGCGGCCGCAACTGCGATGATAAGTGAAACCTGAGCACCTGACCAGGTTCTTGTCCAGATGTCTCTTCCGAAGTTGTCGCTTCCGAACCAGTAGAAGGTGTCGGGAAGCTTCTTTTCAAAATAATAGTTAACGGTCTTTGTTCCCGACGTTGTATTGATATTCTCATGTCCGTCGAAAAGACCGGTGTATTCGATAATAGGTATTCTGGGCGCAAGGTTTTTCTGCTCCAGATTCTGTCCCGAATAGGTATAAGCATTCATTCCGGGACCTACAAATGCAAAGAAAGTAATTATAAGAACAAAAACAAGTCCGAATACCGCACTTCTTTTTCTTATAAAGCGGGCAATAACTTCTTTCCAGAAACTCTGTGAAGCAAAGTTAGAATCTACTTCGATGTCCGCATTGTTCTTTTTTAATACAAAATCCGCATCGGTAGGGATGTATTCGTTTTGGTTTAAAACCGCTGATTCATTTGACATATCAGTCTCCCTCCTTTGCCACACGGATTCTCGGATCGATGATTCCGTACATGATGTCTACCACGAGCATGATACCGATGTACATTGCCGAGTAGATAAAGCTTAGCGCAATGACAACATTGTAGTCATTGGACTGAATAGCGTTTACAAGGAGTGATCCGACTCCCGGGATTGAAAAGATCTTTTCTACAACGAGCGAACCCGTCATAAGGTCTACAACAAGCGGCGCCAAAACCGTGATGATCGGAATAAGCGCATTTCTAAGCGCGTGACTAAACACAAGCTTTTTGCCCGAAAGTCCTTTGGACTCCGCAAGAAGCATGTAATCGGAACCAAGCACCTCTATCATCTCTGATCTTGTGAATCTTGCGATAGATGCCATTGTAAACATTGAAAGTGAAATTGAAGGTAATACCGATGAACCAAGCACATCCTTAGCCGAGAACAGCATAGGGAACCACTTGAGTTTGAATCCAAACTGATATGAAAGCGCAAGCGCAAACACATAAGAAGGTACAGATACACCGATTACGGAAATGATCGTTGCCAAAGTATCCCACACGGTATCGTGCTTAAATGCGGCAAGAAGACCAAGCAAAAGACCTACTACCGCGCCGATAAGTACCGCCGCAAATCCGACTCCGATGGAAATAGGAAGTCTTGTAGCGATAAGCTGTGTGATAGGTGTGTTCTTGGATATCTTGTAGCTTACACCAAGATCGCCTCTGAACATGTTTCCGACGTATTTAAAGAACTGAATAATGATCGGCTGATCGAGACCGTATTTTGCATACAGCGACGCTCTCTGTGCTTCGTTCAATTTCTCATCGTTGAACGGAGATCCGGGCATTAACTGCATCAGTATAAAAAGAATAAGTGTAATGGCAAGTAGTGTGAAAAGTGCTGTCACTACTCTTTTCAATATATATTTTCTCATATTGACTCCGAAAAAAGATAATGCGCAAGGGTGATATAGGTTATCACTACCCACCCTTGCGCAGTAATCATCTTATATTGCTATTAGTTCTTAACTGCTCTCTTATATACTCTGTTGAGTGCTACAGGATGGAACTCGATTCCTGATACGTTTGTTGAGATAAGCTCAGCATTGCACTGTGTATAAAGAGGGAAGATAACCGCATCATCCATTGCGATCTTCTCTGCATCATAAAGAGCTGCCCAACGAGCTTCGGGATCCATTGCGATCTCACCTGTTGTGCAATCGCTTATGATCTTGTCATACTCTGCGTTGCTCCAGAAGCCGTAGTTGTTCGGGTTGTTTGTGATCCACATACCAAGGTATGTCATAGGATCAGCATAGTCAGGACCCCAACGTGTAAGACCAAGCTCAAAGTCAGCTTCCTGCATACGCTCTACTCTCTCCTTCTTGGGCATCTGCTGAAGCTCAACAGTAAGTCCGGGAAGAGTTGTCTCAAGCTGCTCCTTAACTACCTGTGCAACCTTAATGGGAGCGTCGTCTGCATCATGGATCATTGTAAGAGTGATGCTTGTAGCGCCGAGCTCTTCAAGACCCTTGTTCCAGTACTCTACAGCCTTGTCTGCATCATATCTGCAAACGTCCTCGAACTTCTTCTGGTCTGCGGAGAAATCGCTTCCGTCAGGGCCTGCTGCGAAGTCCATGGGAACACCTGTATATGTGGGAGCTGAACCATCCTTAAGAACGTCTGTTGTAATAGCCTCTCTGTTGAGTGCCATTGTAAGAGCAAGACGAATGTTGAGATTCTGAAGCTCCTTAACGTCTCTCATGTTGGGAGAGATATACCAAAGATATCCTGCACCGATTGCTGTGAATGCGGGATCATCCTTAACCTGGTCAACCTGCTCACCGTTAACAAGTGTTGTATCAAGGTCACCGTTCTGGTAGCTCATAAGAGCCTGCTGTGAATCCTGGATTACCTGATAGCTGAGTCCGGGAAGCTTAACAGTATCGGCATCATAGTATGTATCGTTCTTGGTAAGATGAATAGCTGTAGCTGCGGGCTGGTACTCATCAAGAATAAATGCACCGTTTGAAAGTGTTGTCTCAGGGCTTGTTGCAAAGTTGTCTGAGCACTTCTCAAAGAATGCCTCGTTTACAGGATAGAAAGTAGGGAAATACATAAGGCTGAGGAAGTAGCTGACAGGGCAGTTGAGCTTAACCTCAAGAGTCTTGTCATCAACAGCTGTTACACCAAGCTCTGCCTTATCCTTCTTGCCATCAATGATATCCTGAGCATTTACGATCTGTCCGATATCACTGAACATGAAAGAATACTCGGAAGCAACTTCGGGATCAACCGCTCTCTGCCAAGCAAATACGAAATCTGCCGCAGTTACGGGCTCTCCGTTGCTCCAATTTGCATCCTTACGGATATGGAATGTGTATGTAAGACCGTCATCAGCTACATCAACGCTCTCAGCAAGTGCGTTAACTGCCTGTCCGTCTGCGTCCATCTGCATAAGTCCGTCTGTGTAATCTGCGATAACTTCGAATGATGTTCCGTCAGTTGCCTGCTGGGGATCAAGTGACTCAACGGGAGTCTCAAGCATAACGTTAAGATCTGATCCGGAGCCCTCTCCTGTTGTTTCAGCAGCTGTGTCTGCTGTGGTCTGCTGAGCATCTGAACCCTGCTGGTCCTGAGATACTCCACTGACAGCTGAGCTTCCGCAAGCTACAAGGCTCAGTGTCATGGCAGATACAAGTACGATAGATAATAATTTCTTCTTCATACTTTTCCTCCTCTTGTTTCAAAATACATGTATACAATTATATGTATATTTAATATATGCGTTTTATTTAGCACTGTCAACCAAAATCGCGTTGTCGCGTTGAACTGTTATAAGAGCTCAAGAAGCCTCTCCACGTCTGCTTTTTGGGTCGCCCAGTCTGTAGCAAAACGGATTACCGTATGATTATCATCATATTTTTCCCAAAATCCGTATCTGACATTCTTATCAAGCTCTTTTAACTTCTCATTTGAGACAATAACGAACTGCTGATTGGTCGGAGAATCCAGGAAAATCTCGTATCCTTTTTTCTTTAAACCATCTTTTAATAGTTCCGCGGTCTCTATGGCGTTTCTGCCAAGCTCAAAGTAAAGATCGTCCGTAAACAACGTGTCGAACTGAAGTCCCAAGAGCCATCCCTTTGCAAGAAGTGCTCCGTGCTGCTTGATCACAGGGATAGGGTGCTTTGTTGTAACTCCCTTTGTAAAGACAACCGCCTCTCCAAAGAGCGCTCCGACCTTGGTTCCACCGATGTAAAAGACATCCACAAGACTTGCGATATCTTTGAGGCTTACGTCGGTTCTTTTGCTCATAAGACCGTATCCGAGCCTTGCTCCGTCAAGAAAAAGAGGGATCTTATACTCTTTGCATATCTGAGAAATGTTCTCAAGTTCTTTCTTGGTATAAAGAGTTCCGTACTCTGTCGGATGAGATATATAAACCGCTCCCGGGAATACCATATGCTCGTGATTGGCATCGCCGTAGAAATCCTCAAGAAGCTTCTTAAGATCTGCAGCTGCGATCTTGCCGATATCAGATCCGTATTTCTCGGTATCTTTTTCCTCGCCGTGACAAGGAAGCGTTATTACTTTATGTCCGGCATGCTCGATCGCTCCTGCCTCATGAGCTGCAATGTGGCCTGTGGACGCCGCAACGATCCCCTCGTAGGGTTGGATCAGCATATCAATTATTGTCTGATTGGTCTGAGTTCCTCCGACAAGGAAGAATACATCCGCATCCGGTGTTCCGCACGCTTTCTTTATCTTGTCGGCTGCACTCTTACAATATTCATCCGTTCCGTAGCCGTCTATCTGCTCGAAATTGGTCTCTGTCATGCGCTCAAGGATCCTGGGACGAGCGCCCTTTGTATAATCACTTGAAAAAGAAATTCTTTTATCCATAGCTTTTCTCCGCTTCTATTACTCTTCTATTCCGGTAAAATCCGTACTCTCCTCGAGAACCTTTACAAATGCTTCGAGTCCTTTTTTATCTTCTTCCGAAAATCTTGCAAGTAAGGGACTGTCGATATCAAGAACGCCGATCACCTTTCCGCCTCTGTGTATGGGCACCACGATCTCCGAATTGGAAGCTCCGTCGCAAGCGATGTGGCCTGCGAACTCATGCACGTTGTCAACAAGCTGAGTTTTGTCCTCGCCCGCCGCGGTTCCGCACACTCCTTTTCCGAGCGGTATCCTTATACACGCAACCTTTCCCTGAAAGGGTCCCAGCAAAAGAGATCCTTTATTCATAAGATAAAAACCGGCCCAGTTGAGATTCTCTATGTTGTCAAATAAAAGAGCAGATGCATTGGAAAGGACGGGAATGAAACCCGGTTCGTCTTCCGCAAGTGCCTTGATCTGCTCGCCCAGTAGTTTGTAATCTGTCATGTATTTTTCCTTCTTTCAATGCAAAATTAAACTTAGATTTGTACTGCATTAAAAACTATGATATATAAAAATAGTAAATGAATCAATTACGTAAAATCAATTAAATCGGAGTAAAAATGATCAACCAAAACACCATATATTATTCAGATGCAAAAGTGATCCTCAAGAGGGGTGAGGGACGTGAATTCAAGGCCGGCGGTGCCTGGATCTATGACAATGAGATTGCCCGTATTGAGGGTTCTTTTGACGATGGAGATATTATTGAGCTAAACGACTTCGACGGCTATTTCCTCGGATACGGCTTTATCAACACAGCTTCAAAGCTGCGAGTTCGCATGATGTCCAGGAAAAAGAACCATCCCGTAAATGAAGAGCTTATCAAGACAAGAGTCAGAGACGCCTGGGAATACAGGAAAAGGGTCATGACTTCCTATATAAGTACTTATCTGTATCAGTACGATTCTCCCATGGCGCTTACCATGCTCTCCTGCAGACTCATCTTCGGAGAGGCGGATTTCCTTCCCGGTATCACTATCGACAAGTTCGCAGATGTACTTGTCATTGAATCACTGGCTCTTGGCACCGACAGAATGAAGAACATCATCCTTGATGCCTGCAAAGAAGTCCTTGTGGAAGACGGCGTTACGATACGCGGTATCTATGAAAGAAGCGACGCTAAGGTGCGCGAGCTTGAAGGCCTTGAGCGCATTAAAGGTTTTATCGGAGAAGAATTCGACACCAAGGTTCTTATTGAAGAGAATGGTGTTAAATATTATGTAGATGTAGAGAACGGCCAGAAGACAGGTTTCTTCCTTGATCAGAAGTTCAACAGACAGGCGATCCGCGGCTTATGCAAGGGCAAAAGGGTTCTCGACTGCTTTACTCACACAGGCTCATTTGCTCTTAACGCAGCAGCAGGCGGTGCCGCTGAAGTCATCGGTGTCGACGCTTCGGACCTTGGCTGCGAACAGGCTAGAGAAAATGCTGCTCTCAACAATTTGTCCGATGTTGTGAGCTTTGAATGCGCCGATGTATTTGACCTTCTTCCAAAGCTTGAATCGGAAGGCGAATCTTTTGACGTTGTTATTCTCGATCCTCCCGCATTTACCAAATCAAGAGCTTCTATCAAAAAAGCTGTCACAGGCTACAAGGAGATCAACATGCGCGGCATGAAGCTCGTAAAGGACGGCGGCTATCTTGCAACCTGCTCCTGCTCTCACTTTATGGACGAAGAACTCTTCCTTAAAACCATAAAGGACGCAGCCAGAGATGCGCATAAGAGACTAAGGCAGATCGAGTTCAGGCAGCAGGCAGCAGATCACCCTATTTTATGGGGCGGAGCGGCTTCTTATTACCTTAAATTCGTTATTTTTCAAGTTTGCGATGAAAAATAAAAAAAATGTGTTGACAACCCAGCACTTATACTCTAAAATCAATTTTGTTGTCGCGGTAAACACGGCAACGAAATAAACGCGATAGTAGCTTAGTTGGTAAAGCGCCACCTTGCCAAGGTGGAGACCGCGGGTTCGAGCCCCGTCTATCGCTTAAAAAAGGACATCCAATCGGATGTCCTTTTTTCATGCGATAAGACGGGTGCGAGAACCCGCGAGCGGGTGAAGAGGCCCTCGCTATGAGCACTTAGATGGCGCGAAGCGGCATCTTACGTGCGAGGCATGCAGAACACTTAGCGAGGTTCTCTCGAGCTGTAGTGTTCTGTAGTCTATCGCTTTTTTCTTTTAAGCAGGCAAAACCGCCTATTTCATCCCTTTTTCCTCATTCAATATATTGTATAATAAGAAAGACCCAGTAATATCACTGATATTTGCGCGCATAAAGGAGAAAAGATGAGCGAACAAAAATTACCGGTAATCACAATCAACAGAGAATTCGGTGCAGGCGGAAGGAGCCTGGCTGCAATTCTGGCAGAGAAACTTGACATTCCTTATTATGACAAGGACTTTGTATCAAAAACCATGGAGGAAAGCGGCTTCGACGAGGAAGACGTTGAACGCGAAGGCGAGGAATTAAGTCGTTCTTCAAAGGTGCTCGATGACCTTTTTAACAGCACCGTTTCCTATACCAGTTCCCATGATGCCATCTTTAAAGCTGAAAAAAAGGTTATCTTAAAGCTTGCAGAAAGTCCCTGCATTATTGTAGGACGCTGCGCCAATATGATCTTGGCAGAAGCCGGTGTCGATTCAATTAACGTATATCTCCACGGCCCCATGGAAAATAAGATGCAACGTCTCGATGAGATCTCCATAGACGGAAAGCCTGTTACAGAAAAGTCCATGGAAGAACACGACCGCAAGCGTCGTACATTTTTCAAGAAATATACCGGAAAAGAAATGTCCGATGCATCAAATTACACATTCTGTTTTGATGTCGGAAAAATAGATATTCCTCAGTGTGCAGAAATAATACTTGCCACTTTGAATAGACCCTAAGACAACGCATTATAGGAGGAAACCACTATGAAAACCAGCATTAGGCAGAAGCTTATCTGCCTTCTAATTGCCACATCCATGCTTATACTTTCGGGATGCGGCGGACAGAGGATGATGATGGGAACCGGAGGTACATCCGGAACTTATTACGCCTTCGGCGGTGTACTTGCACAGTACATGAAAGAGTATACGGATTACAGCGTAACCGCAGTATCAACTGCTGCATCCAAAGCCAATATCCAGAGTATCGGCGACGGGGATTATCAGATCGGATTTACCCAGTCAGACGTAATGAGCTACGCCTGGGAAGGAAGCAGATCATTTGAAGAAGACGGCCCTTCCACTGACTTCCGTGTCCTCGGTGCCCTTTATGCCGAGACCGTTCAGCTTATAACCATGAAGGACGACATTAAATCCGTAAGTGATCTGAAAGGAAGAAGCGTCTCCATCGGAGCACCCGGTTCCGGCGTGTATTTCAACGCCATGGACGTGCTTGAAGGCGCAGGACTTTCGGTTGATGATATCAAACCACAGTATCAGAGCTTTGATGACAGTAAAGAAGCTCTTAAGGACGGACAGATCGACGCAGCATTTATCGTAGCCGGCGCTCCTACTTCCGCCATTACTGAGCTCGCCACAACAAACGGTGTGAATCTGATCCCCATTGACGGAGAACTTAGAGACAACATCATGAGCATCTGTCCGTATTATACCCCCATGCAGATAGCCGAAGGGACCTATCCGGGACAAGATCAACCGATCGAGACAATAACGATCAAGGCTACTTTGATTGTAGATGCAGATCTTGATGATGAATGTGTATATAATCTCACTGCTGCTGTTTTTGATCATAAAGAAGCCATAGCAAAAGAAAATGCTAAGGGCGAAGAACTTTCAATAGAAAATGCCACATCCGGAATTAACGTACCTTTCCACAAAGGTGCTGCCCGTTACTATGAGGAGCACGGTATTTCGGTACCTACACAGTAATGTAAAATATGACCAAAGAAGGAGATTTAATGAGCAATCAAGTTAAAGACTTAAATATAAACGCACCTTCGCAGGAAAACTTTGATGAGGTTATGAAAAAATATGACAGAGAATCCAATGTCCGCATCTGGACCGGAAAACCTGCAATAGCAGTTAAAGCTATATTGATAGGTTTTTCTTTGTTCTGTATATGGGTAACTCTGTTTGCCACATTTCTTGAAGAAATAAGACTTACATCATTCATGGGGCTTATCGTACTCCTTGGATTTTTGTATTATCCTGCAAACAAAAACAACAATAAAGAAAACCACATACCCTGGTACGACATACTTGGTATGATCTTAGGAACCGGCGCATTTTTGTATTACACCTTCAACGCCGAGCAGATCATTCAGCAGGGAACAAGATTTCAGCCCTACCAGATCGTGATCGCCGTGATCGGCATCATAGCACTTTTGGAAGTGACAAGACGAAGCGTAGGCTGGCCTATCCTGATCGTAGCACTGTTCTTTATCGTCTATGCCCTTGTCTATGGACTTACCAATCCATCGGCTCTCGGTAGACTTAATTATCTCGTGCGAAATCTGTTTTATGCAAAGACAGGTATTCTGTCGACCCCGATCAATGTTTGTTCCAAATATATTGTCGTGTTTATCATCTTCGGCGCGTTTCTTGAGCGCACCGGAATTTCAGAGCTTTTCATAAATCTTGCCAACTGCATTGCCGGTCGTTTCGCCGGAGGCCCCGCGAAGGTTGCCGTTATCTCATCAGCACTTTGCGGTATGGTAAGTGGTTCATCCGTTGGAAACACGGTTACTACCGGTTCCGTTACAATTCCTATGATGAAAGAGACCGGATATAAGTCATCCTTTGCCGGCGCCGTAGAAGCCGCTGCATCAACCGGAGGCCAGATCATGCCCCCTATCATGGGTGCTGCTGCCTTCCTTATGGCTGATATCATCGGTGTTCCTTATTCCGACATTCTTTCAAGAGCTATTTTCCCGGCGGTCCTGTACTTTACAGGTATTTTCGTAGCTGTTCATCTGGAAGCTAAAAAACACGGCCTTACAGGTGTCCCGGTGGAAAAACTGCCTAAGTTCTCACAGCTTTTAAAGAAGATCTATCTTCTGGCGCCCCTTGTACTTCTTGTTATCTGGGTTTCCAAGAACATGATGACAATGCAGAGAGCTGCTGCTTATTCTATCGTAGTTGCCATCCTCGTAGGCGTGATTGAAGGTTTTGTCAGCGGAGATCGCTTCACCTTAAAGAAGTTCCTTGAGTCACTTGAAGCCGGAGGAAGAGGAACAATTACAGTTGGTGCTGCCTGCGGAGTTGCAGGTATCATTTCAGGAACTATCACAATGACAGGTCTTGCCAATGAAATGATCAACGCCATCGTTGCCGTTGCGGGAGACAAGCTCTTTATCGCTCTCTTCCTTACGATGCTGTGCTGTATCGTCCTTGGTATGGGCGTTCCTACAACAGCCACTTACTGTATCATGGCTGCAACCTGTGCACCGATCCTCACAAGAATGGGCGTTCCGATAATAGCAGCTCACTTCTTTGTATTTTATTTCGGTATTGTGGCAGATATCACTCCTCCTGTGGCTTTGGCTGCATATGCAGGAAGTGCTATCGCAAAGTCCAATCCAATGCGTACTGCCATCGCCGCAACAAAGATGGCTGTAGCAGCTTTCCTGATACCGTATATCTTCTGCTTTAGCCCTGCGATGCTGCTTATAGATACTACCGTATCGAGCGTCATAATAATCTACGCAACCGCTCTGCTCGGAATCATGGCAGTTGCTGCCGCACTGGAAGGATATCTGTTTACCGACATGAAGATCTGGGAAAGGATCATTATGATCGTCGGCGGAATCATGCTTATCTCTCCCGGTACTATAACAGATGCCGCTGGTGTTGCTGTTATAGCAGTTGCTCTTATCCTGCAGTTTATATCTAAAAAAAGAATAGCTAACGCTTAATATAATAACTCTATAACAAAAACCGAGGCATAGCATAATGCCTCGGTTTTTTTATATCCGTCGTCTTAAACCTCTTTCACCGGTACCAGTTCTATATACCCCCTCTCGCCTATAGGCTCGAGCTGGATCCTGGGATTATTGTCATCCCATTTATATCCTATAAATTCAGGGTTATATTTCTTCTCTGCATCCCAGATCTCTCCGATCGCCTGCTCATAATTTTCTTCAGCAAACGGTTCTCCTCTGAAAAGAAGATATGAAGTCTTGGGAAGATCGATAACCTCAAAGCCCTCCGGTAAACAGCCTTTGTATGTGGGTTCTACTTCCACTCCCTGAACATACTCGCTCGTTCCGGGCTTGATAAGCTGCTTGGGAAGCCAGAGACAAACAGGTTCTCCCGTTATGGACTTAATACTTGTAAGAAGCCCCCATACATCACAGCCGACTTCCTTACAGTAGCTCCAATACTCTGTGGCTTTGATGCCTCTTTTTATGATAACTTTTCTCTCAGGTCTTTCGACCACTTGGATAAAAACATTTCTTGTTTCACTCATTTCGCTCACATTCCTTTCCTTTTCCATGATCAGACTGGGAGTAAAGAGCCAGATAGGTACAGGACTTGTCGCATATTCCTTTGGATTACAACCGAATTCACGTCTAAATGCGCGCTGATATCCATCGACGCTTCCAAAGCCCATTTCCATAGCGATATCCAGAATGAGATCCTTTTCATCTCTTAGGCAAAGCGCTGACTTTGATAACTTAAGGCGCCTTATATAAACAGCCGGCGTCATGCCCAGGTATTTGATAAAAAGCTTTCTGGCATACCACGGAGAAAAAGAAACAGCTTTCGCAAGAGCTGTTATGTCTATCTCTTCCGTTATGTGTTCACTTATGTAATCCTGCATCTTGCGTACTGCTTTTCTTTGTTCGTCCATCCGCTCATCTCCTTGTGAGCTAATAATATCTAAAAGTATGCTTTTGATTCTCGACTTTTTTTGCCCATGATCATTATATTACATTAAAAACCCTCTTTACCGATAATCCGGTAAAGAGGGTACATATCATGATCCGTAGTTTTTATCAGCCTGCATATAATATGTTGTCGAACATTTCATATTCATTTACTCCGTTAACCTCGTATTCTCCGCTGTCAGTCTGAGTAACTGTAAGGTATCCAAGAAAATCTCCGTTTTCGGAAGTAAAGCCTACACGGTCTTGAATCATACAGCTGATGTAGATAGTATCACCCGAAGCTGCGGTTCTTGCAGCTTCACCGACTTCATAGTCGTCGTCAAAAGCTACGTCCTGCTTAAGAGTAAGAGCCACCTTATCTCCTGCGTAGAAGTATTTCTCGTCTTTAGCAATGAATCCGTCTTTGCCGTAGGTAAAGTCTTTGGTTCCTCTCCAAGTACTAAGAACACTTATTGAATCAAAAAGTACGACCTTATCTCCAAAGATCTCCGCTTGGAAATTATCATCCTTCATTATCCCCAATTGCTCAGAGCCGATCTTCTCAAATGAACCATTGTTCCACATATATAATGTGGTCTCCCATCCGTTTAAAGGATCGTTGAGTTCGCTCATAATGAAATCGCCTTCTGAATTATGTACAAAATAAGATGTTGCCACTTCCCACTCATTACTATCATCCCTATTTATGAGCTCTATGGTCTGATCGTTGATGATAAGATCATAGTGAATTTCATCTGAACCCGTTGCCATCAGCGTATCCATCTTGCCGTCTCCACCGAGGTCTACCTGCTTTTCCTCATCATGTTTAAGCTCAAAAAAGGTAAACGAACTATCAGCGTTAGCTTCACCGGAAACATCTGTTGAAGTAGCTTCAGTTGTGCTTTCAGTCAAAGAAACTTCGACCTCGGTTTTCTCATCTGATGTAACTGCTGCCTCTGTATTCTCAGTTGAAATGCTATTGTCTATATCCTCACTTGTATCCCCACAGGCACACAGAAGTGCTGATAACATTGTGATCCCTAATAATATATTTACATGTTTCTTCATTATTTTTCCTCCTAATCTGCGTTAGATGAGGATATTTTACACCATTTGTCGCAATTTGTAAATATATTATTTCAACGTGCTTAACAATCTCTAAAATACTACCATTAGGCCTCAAACTCGGGGTCGATAGGTGAAATGCTGTAGTAGAAAAGCATTCCGTCATAAAGCTCCGTAGGTGCGATATTTATACGGTAGGAAGCATGTATAAGATAACCTAATCCATAGAAGCCTTCTCCCACACTTCCTGTTGTCACATTTGAATGAACGAGATCATAAAGAGCCTTGTCATTTTCAGCTGAAAGATTTTCAAAATCCAAATAGAACTTTTTATCCTCCATGTACTTAGCCTGATATGCCATAGGATCTGCAGTTGTCACGTAGTAATTCTTTCGCATATAAGGGTCGTCTGCTGATGTTCTGATAACGCTTGAATTAAATGTTCCCTTAAAGAAATCTGTTCCGAGACAGTAATATGAATCACCGTACTTGTTCTTCAGCTCATTTCCCATAGTAGTAATTAAAGTAATATTATGCCCTTTTTTGCCGATATGTCCGTTATGTGCGGCGAGCATGATCTTACCTGAGCCGATTTCTTTTTCAAGGTCTAAGATCCAGCTAACATTTCCCGCCATGGCCCTATCTCTGAATGCTGACATTTCAGCATTAATGCCTTCAAACATCATATAATCAACAGTCACTTCTATGTTCTGTGTAACTTTTACTGCACAAGTTGTATCAAAGTCAAAATCATTTCCTGCTTTGCTTTCAATCGCTTCTCTGATCTGCGAAAGCTCATCCTTTACCTTCTGCGCCTGTTCTTTGTTTAACCTCGCCTGTCTGTTTTCATCCAAAAGATATTCAATTCCGGAAACATCGATTCCGCTGATGCCATTCTTATCCATGTAATCAGAGAGGAATGCATATCCCTTATCAGGGTTCTGCATATCAAAGCCATATATTCTAAGGCACTCTTCTTCAGGAACCGACTGATTATACTCTCTCATCCAGTCAAGAAGATCTGCCATCTGCTGTGTATGGTAAATTACAAAAGACATCTTGTTTACTATTTCTCTTGCGTCTCCCTCGCCGCCTTGAATATACGCATTTGCCTCAAGGCAATCGCCAAAATCCGCTTCCAGAACGATAGCCTTAAATCCGTGCTTCTCTACAAGGATCTTAAGCACATCGAGCTTGGATTCCTGAAACTCAACCGCTCCGTGGCTCGCTTCACCAAGTCCGAAGATCTTTACGTTATTGGGCACATTGATATCATCCAATGATTTTGCCGCCGCTACAACATCTTTATTCTTATGGCTTGCAAGAACTGTCTTGTAGTTAAGAGCAACGACTAAGATCATGGTGATGACCAAAGTTATGATCAATAAAACCTTTCCTATTTTCTTTAATGCTTTTAATACTTTCATTTTTCTTTCCTTCCCTTCGTTGTTTATACATGTGTGTCATTTGATGATATTAGATTAACAAAAAAGGAAATGCGTTGCCTTTGAATTGGCTTACATTTCCTCATGGTTATCTTACGGTTTTGTAAGAGTCATTATTCTTTTGATTAATTAAAAAAATCGGAATGACAGGATTCGAACCTGCGGCCTCTGCGTCCCGAACGCAGCGCTCTACCAAACTGAGCCACATTCCGTAGTGCTGCCGGAAACAAACCCGACAGCAAATCTGATTATATCAGCGATATGATTATTTTTCAATAGCAGAATCTTCCTTGCTCTCATTTCCGACAAGATCTTTGAGATCCTCAAGACAGATTGTCATCATGTCCTCGTTAGTGGGATTTTCAAGCGTCGCAACTCTTCTTGCCTGATTAGTAATGATCTCTTCGAATAGATTTCTTATCTCTCTGGCATTGGCAAAGTTCTCTAAGCTGCCCATCTTCTTGGATGTGATAAGCGCTCTTATCTGGTGTTTCACATCCTCCTCAACCTTGTAGTCGTACTTATCACAGTTCATATTAAAGATCTGCTCAAGCTCATCCACGCTGTAATCGGGGAACTCAATATACTTATTGAACCTCGACTTAAGACCGGCATTGGAGTTTATGAACTTCTTCATGGGTCCGGTGTATCCTGCTACGATAACAACAAGATCGTCTCTGTTGTCTTCCATAGCTTTAAGGATAGTATCTATCGCTTCCTGACCAAAAGCATCGTCCTTCTGAGCAAGTGAATATGCTTCGTCGACAAAGAGGACTCCGCCCATAGCTTTCTTGATCTGCTCGGTTGTCTTAATGGCAGTCTGTCCGACATAGCCCGCAACAAGTCCCGAACGATCCACCTCAACAAGCTGTCCTTTGGAAAGAACACCGATCTGCTTGTAGATCTTGGCGATTATCCTTGCAACGGTTGTCTTACCCGTTCCGGGATTTCCTGTAAACACAAGGTGAAGTGAAACCGGAACAGATTTAAGTCCCTGCTCTTTTCTTTGCTTCTGTACTTTAACGAAAGCCGTGAGCTCTTTTACGTCTGCTTTGATGGTATCAAGACCGATAAGCTTATCGAGAGTCTCCATGGGATCCTCTTCGGGCTCCTCGTTCTTTTTCTCCACTGCCTTTTTGGCATTTTCATCATTAGCAAAAAGAGCCTTAGCTTCAGCCAAGGCTTCATTGGCATTGTCTATCGGGTCCTTCGCCCCTGTAGACTCTGCCGTAGCACCTGCGCCTTCTATCGCCGGACCCGAAGCACTTGTTGTAACCTTCTTCGCCGGAGCCGCAGGCTCCTTGGAAGGAGTTGGTGCAAAGAAATCACCGTACAAACTTCCAAGAAGATCTTTTTGCATGCTCGTTATTTTATTTAATGTCTCTAATTCTTTTTCTCTTGAGTTCTTCATTCTTAATCGTTCAAAAACCAGCCGTTTCTGCTAAGGAATGTTCTGTTGGCAACCATTGCATCAACATTCTGGCCGATGATCTTGGAAGCCTGTTCCTTGTATGTTCCTGCCTGCTTAGTATCCATATACTTGTAAGCATCATAAGACATCTTCTTGCTTCCGTCGATGTTCTTAAGACCCTGTGCGATATGGCTCTCCATCTCGTGAGCGTCATCAGTCTCTCTAAAGAGAATGAAGCTTGAGATATAAGGATTGCTCTTAGCCATTGTGTAAGCATATACGATTGAAGCAAGCTGTGCATCCTCGCCGAAGCTTGATGTATATCCGATCTCGGAAAGTGAGATCTGTCTTACCTGACCTGCAGGATTGAGGAATTCAGCCTTGCACATGTAATCTGTCAAAAGATAGATGTTCTCGATCGTGATGTAAGGAGTTGCAAGTGAAGTATTTACATACTCAGCCTGCTGTTTCCATGCATAAGGATCAAACAAAGGTGCGTTGTAAGGATGAACTGAAAGTGACCAGTCAACGTTACCTTCACGTCTCATATAATAGTTGAATCTATCAAGATACTCTTTTGCAAGGAAGCATCCCGGATTGGACTTTCTGTTCCACTCCTGGTCGATAGAATTGTAAACTCTGGCATTGGCGTTAACACTCTTGATTCCGTTGTAGAAAATTCTGAATGCCTTAACGTACTCGCTGACATTGAGCTCAATGTTGGTAGAGTTCATGTAATACCACTCTGTTCTTGCATTGATCTCATTGCCGATCACCCAGTTATCAACTGTTCCGAATGAACCGCCTGAATATCTCTGAGCAAGGAAAGCTGCAATAGCTTTAAGGTGCTGTGTGCCGCCGTCTTCCTTAGTATTCATTGCATATCCGGGGCAAACATGTGAATCTCTTGAAAGAGGATGGATCAGATCTGCGCCGGCTGATGTCTTGTTATTTAAGATTGTAAGTGTAAGCTGGAAATTATTGATCGAGCACCATCTTACAAATCCATCATACTGCTGAAGTGCAGCAGTGTTGAACTGATATGTCTTGCCGTCATATGAAAACTCTGTTGTGGGATATGCGGGATCCGATGAAGGTCCAACGATATCACCCATGTAGAGGTTATATACCATCTGCGCAATGCCGAGATCCTTGAAGGTATCTGCGTTGGCATCGTTTGGAAGGATACCCTTCATACCATGATCGTTACGACCCACTGTCTGAGTTGCAACCGCTTCGGGGTTGGTGATATAGTGCTCATCACTTACCTGAACGTATGAACCGCCACTCTTTACCGCAACAAGGAACTTCTTACTGAGATTGGAATTCTCTGTTCCAAGTCCGAGGTCAAAAGAAAATGTTGCCTTTCCACCTCTGTCTGCAGAAGCCACAACCTTACCTGTTGTGCCATCCTGATATACTTCATCTGCGAAAAGATAGAACTTTCCGTCATCCGAACCGGGAACCGAAGCTGCCGATGTATTAACAACAACCTGACCTCCCGAAATTGTACATGAATCAATGCTTACAGGTCTTCCTGCCGCAATGGCCTCTGTACCTTCCCCTATAAAAGAATCATAGCTAAGAACCGCTGTCATCATCGTAACTGCTGTCATCACGATTCCAAGCACTTTTTTCATAAATATGTTCTTACTCACAACTTTCCTCCGAATCGTTATTTTCCTAAAAAAACTGGTACTTTATTGAGTGTATACTTTATGTCATCAATTTGCAACAGCCTCAGCAAACGCTTCGACATCCGACATATCTTTTGCATGAAGGGCGCTCTTGATAGTAAGTGTCTGCTCAAGGATATTAACGTTCTTTAAAAGAGAAAGCTTATCTGTCATGAGTTTTACTGTAACGGGTGCCCAGGTTCCGTTCTGCGCAAGAGCAAATGTGCGGTTCTGCACTCCGAGTGCGACCATATCATTTATGAATTCTCCTACAGGAGGATATATTCCGCCGTTGTATGTAGGACACATGATCACTACCTTTGCACACTTCCAAACCTCTCCTATAAGGTAAGAAACATCTGTGCCGGAAGCATCATATACTCTTACGTTCTTTCCGCTCTTTTCCCTTACTTTAGAAGCAACCGCCTCTGCCGCACTTGCAGTATGTCCGTATAAGCTTCCGTATACGATAAGGATATCGTCTGTCTCAGGTGTGCATGTGCTCCACTTCTGATATTTATCAAGGAACCATGAAAGATCTTTTCTCCAAACAGGACCGTGAAGAGAAAGGATCATCTGGATATCAAGACCTGCTGCCTTCTTAAGCACCGCCTGTACCTGCGCTCCGTACTTTCCTACGATATTGGCATAATATCTTCTTGCAGAATCAAGGAACTTCTCTTCAAAGTTGTACTCATCCGCAAATATTCCGCCGTCCAGCGCTCCGAAGGTTCCGAATGCATCTGCAGAGAAAAGAGCTTTTGATGCAGCATCATACGCCATCAAAACCTCAGGCCAGTGTACCATAGGTGCTGCAACGAAACTAAAGGTATGCTTACCCGTGGATAATGTGTCGCCTTCTTTTACCTCAAGCTTGTTGTATCCAGCAGATTCAGGGAAAAACTGTCCCATAAATTCAAAGGTCTTTGCCGCTCCGACAACTGTAACATCCGGATAAAGTTCAACCACTCTGCTTATAAGTGCGCAGTGATCGGGCTCCATATGAAGTACTACGAGATAATCAAGCTTTTTTCCTGAAAGTGCCTCCTGCAGATTTTCAATATACTGATCAGCAACAGTCACATCTGCCGTGTCAAAAACCACATTCTTTTCATCCGCTACATAGTAGCTGTTGTAAGATACTCCCTCGGGAATGGGAAAGATATTTTCAAAGCGAGCCAGTCTCCTGTCGCTTCCGCCTATCCAAAAAATATCCTCTGTAACCTTCTTAATTCCTATCATTTGTGTCCTCCTTAGTTGTATTTCGTTTATGGAATTCAAGTATTGTCTTTTCTACTATACTTACATCAATAGGCTTCGCAATGTGAGCATTCATTCCCGCATCAAGAGACTTCTGCACATCATCGGCATAAGCATTTGCCGTCATCGCGATGATCGGCAGATTCTTGGCATAATCCGTTCCTATATCCCTTATTGCCAAAGATGCCTCATATCCGTTCATTACAGGCATCTGGATATCCATAAGGATAAGGTCATAGTCACCTTCTTTGGATTCCTTGAACATGCGCACAGCTTCTTTTCCGTTAACTGCTCTTGCTACGGTTGCGCCTTCCATGTTCATGAGCTCTGTAAGGATATCTGCATTTATATCATTGTCCTCGGCGGCAAGGATCTTTATGCCGTCAAGAGGCTTCGTGATCTCTTCCTTTGCACCTTCCTTGGATCTCTTTGCTATATCATCGATGGTCTGCTTAAGGCTTGAGATAAACAGAGGCTTCTGCACAAGATCATTTGCACCTGCTGCCCTTGCTTCATCCTCTATCGCGCTGTAATCGTCCGCCATGACTATGATGAGGATGTTGTTATTTCTCTTATCCTTCATCCTGATATTTCTAACTATCTCGGGCGCAGTCATTATCTGAACCTTCTGATCTACGATTATCATATCCACAGGCTTGTTATCCGCCTGATATACATCCAAAAGATGGATCGCGCCAAAGCCTGTCGGCGACTCGATAACATCGATTCCGTCGTTGTTAAGGATACTAGAAAGCTGTTCACATTCGTTGTGGTTGGCGTCGATAAACATTACACGCTCTATGCCGTGTCTCTTCCAGAAATCAACGTCAACGGCGTCAACAACCTGGAGTCTTAAGTTGATTATGAAGGTACTTCCCTTTCCTTCCTCACTCTCAACCCTGATCGTTCCACCCATCAGCTCAACAAGATTCTTGGTGATGGCAAGTCCGAGTCCCGTTCCCTGGATTCCTCTTATTGTATCATTATCTTCTCTTGTGAACGCTTCAAATATCTTATCTTTGTATTCGGGCTTCATTCCGATTCCGGTATCCTTTACCGTGAATCTGACATTCTGGAAGCCTTCCGAAGTAGACGGCGATTCATTGATCGTAAACTCTATTCTTCCGCCCTCAGGTGTATATTTTACAGCATTTCCGAGCACATTCATAAGGATTTCGTTTATCTTCTGCTTATCGCCTATGAAAATGTCATGCTCCATATCCGTTACTTTTACGATATAATCAAGGTTTTTAGCCTTGGCCTGGAACATGATGACAGAATTGATCTCCTCAAGAAGCAGACCAAGTGCCATCTCTTTATTATATAGTGTTGTCCTTCCGCTCTCAATCTTACTCATATCAAGAACGTCGTTAAGAAGCGTCAAAAGATTCTGAGACGCAAGTGTGATCTTATGCGCATATTCACGTACTTTGTCTGGCTCATCCGAATGCTTGTCTATAAGAAGGTTAAATCCTATGATCGCATTCATAGGTGTTCTGAAGTCATGCGACATGTTTGCAAGGAAGCTTGTCTTTGCCTTGTTGGCTGTCTCCGCCGTACTGAGTGCTTCCTGAAGCTGATGGTTACGCTTGATCTCCTGCGTTCTGTCATAGAGCGCAACGGCAAGCCTTCTTCCCTTGTCGTCTATTGTACATACCACGGCTCCTCTGTAATACAGAAGCTCGCCGGTATTAAGATTTTCAAATCTTATCTCATCAATAAGCTCTGCTCTAGTCGTCTTAAAACATCTCTCAAGAATAGCTCCGAGTCTTTCTTCTTCACCCTCGCACTGGGCCTTTGTAAGTACTCGGATGTCTTCCTTAAGCTCTTTTAACGGAACACCGAGTATTGCCTCCGCATTGGCAGTGATAAACTCCGCTGAGAATGTCTTTTCTGTGATAATAGCAAGAATATCGTTGTTCTTCTCTACGACGTAATCAAACAGCCACTCTCTGTAGTGGATATCGTTCTCTTTTTTCAAAAGATCCCGCTCATTACGCGTGTTGATCTCGCTCATCATATGCTTTAGCTGCATCGCCATGTCACTCATGGAGTCATAGAGCTGATGGATCTCATCCTTACCTTTGTCCTCAATTCCAATCTCAAAATCTCCGCGCTTGATATCCTCGGCAATAACGTTCAGGTTCTCTATCCTTGAACACAGCCAGTTAGAGAATACGGAAGCTGCAAGATAACCTAAGATAAAAAGAACTATCGCAATGATAAAGTCGCTCTCCAAGAGAACAAAAACGTCCGCTACAAGCTCGTTTCTGTCTACGTAATAGTAAAGCTTCCATATATCATTCAGACTTTCGTCCTTCATAAGGAAATAGTTGTGACTTTCGATAAAGTCCTTGCCCTTGTCATTTTTCCCTTTGAAAATATCCTGTGTAACTTTCTTATCAAGCGCATCATCTTTGAGCTTTTTATGAGAAATGATCTCCTTGTTGTCTCCCACGATAAGAATACCGTTGTCAAGATACGCGCTCTGCGTAGCAACGGAAAAGAAATGGTCTTTATTTATCTTAAGAACTACCATTCCGATAACATTGGAGGTTGTCTCAGCATCAAGAAGAGAATTGATGATATACACGTTTCCGTTTCGGTCCGTAACCCACTGCGCGCCCTTTTGATTCTTACAACGAGAATACCAGTCCTGTTCATTGCTTGTTGTAGGTCTTTTCAAAAAATCACCGATCGAATCTCTGGGAATCTTTTCGGAATAGATCGTGATCTCGTCAATACTCTCATCACTGCTTCTGTAGTACCAGATCAGCGGTTCGATATTACCCTTTAGCTGTTCCGTAAGCGTATACGGATCCACATCCGCATAATCAAGTGCTCTTCTAAAGCCCTCTTCATATGAAAAGAACTTGATCACGTCTGTTTCTCTTTTGGCATTGTTTTCTATTCCGTAGGAAATAACATCGATACTGCCCTGCATAGCTGCCTGCGTCTGGGCTTTTAGATTATTGCTGGAAACTATATATGCATATATTCCCAAAATGGCAATAGGTATGACAATGAGGGTCGCAAATATGATCCTCATCTGCGATTTTATACTGTGAAGCCTGCTTTTGTTCGTCTCTTTTTCCATATAAGTATCCCGTCTATTCTCTTCCGCTTGCTATGGCTTGTACTTTTACGTCGAGTTTTTTCATTGCTTCTTCCAAATTTTCTTTTTTCAGAAGAACATGTTGAAGCTCCTCTCCAAACGCAACTTTCACTTCTCTGCTGTTGTCTCCCCAGTCGTTATATGGGAAAAACATAAAATTATCCAATACGTCTTTTATCTCATCAAACTCTTTAGGCATTCCGAAATCCACATCCGTCAGATACGTCTTGCTTCCCGGACTGTCTCTCCAGAGCGCCTTCTGGCCATCGTAGCTTGCAAGTGCCTTTACTATATTCAGCGCTTCCTCTGTATGTTCACCGTATTTATTGACAGCTATTCCCGTATCACAGCCTCCTACGATAACGGGTATATTTCCGCTCGTACTTCCGTAAGGCATAGTTCCAATATTCATATTCGGGCAAAGTGACTTGATGTAGTTGTAATCTTCAGGTCCTGCAACAAGAAAAACACTTTTTCCTTCCGCAAACTCATGGATCGCCGCGTCCATATCAAACAGATATAAGTCGGAAGATAACGCATTGTGATCGATCATCTTTTCCCAGTCTAAAAGATACGGATACAATTCTTCGTAAAAAGATGCATTGCCGTTCCTGAGCCTCAATCCGAAGGACTGTCCTTTAGGCGTATTGAAATATCCATCTGCCAAAAGAGCCAGTGCACAATTCGAAAGACGTTCTCCGTCTTTAAGTCCTGAGGTGATAGCCCTTCCGGGTTTGGATCTATTGATGTCATCGCATATACTCAGAAAACTGTCGTATGAAGTTGGCATACTCAGTCCGTATTCTTCATACAGATCTTTGTTGTAATAAAAGCACTCATAAATACTTACGCTCGGTACGGCATAAACATTGTCCCTATAAGCAAATCCATATCTGGCTTCCCCGGTAAACGGGTAGCATGCTTCAGTAACCGGTACAAGATATCCGGCTCTGGCATATTTGCTCGTCATTTTCTGCGTAACAAAGATAATATCCGCTGCGCCGTTGTATGAGAGCTGTGAATCGATCACAGACTCGTAGTTATCTCTCTGTATGTATTCATATTTGATGGTATATTCCGGAAAAGTTTCGGCAAGATACGCCTTAAGATTGATCAGGTAAGGTTCTTTTTGCCAACATGCAATCCTAATAACGCTTCCGGATTTATCCGTAAGCGTACTCTCATCTTGGCCTATTTCGACATTCTCTTCCTTGCCTGCTGACGAAACAGTTTTGCTCGTCCCGTCGGTCCCGGATCCATCCTGGTTCGAATCGGCTGCGTAACAACCGCATAGTCCCCCCGAAAAAACAAGCAATAACGTCAAGATACATACTAAGATATCGGTTAACTTCCTGCGCTTCATACTTCCCTCATAAGATAAGCTCAAAGTATTATCTCAACAGTATCTTTTTGACTTCTCCTGCATAAACAAAGTGATAATCACCGTCTTTATACAGTTCGTCTATTATATTTTTATCCACAAAGCAGTCCTGGTCAAAGCCCTGCTTGTATATGACTTTACAGGTTATAACTTCTCTGGCCTCATCAATAAAAGGAATCCCGTCATCATAATTGACGGTAAGCCTCGATCCGGCTATCTTATCCTCGTCTCTTCCCGAGACCATACTTAAATACTTGAGCGCGCCTCTGTACTGATCCTGATCCATAAAGCTTATTGAATACTCGCCGGACTCATCAATACATTCAGCTGTGTATCTGCTCTTTCTGACAAATATAAAGGTGACTCTTTTGTTCCAAACATAACCGACTCCGCCCCATCCGGCGGCAACTGCATTGACTTTACCGTCCTTGATCGAAGATATGATTATCTTCTCTCCCACGAAACTGTAAGCGCCGTTTTCGATGTCTTCCGGGTTAACCGGTTGGAATACATGCATAGATACCTCCTATCCGGAAATACTGCTTAAAAATCCCTTATCTTATCGTCGTCTGTCAGTCCAGTATTTTCGATATTTTTTATCGTTACACCGTAACTAAAATCATCGCTTACTTTAATAGTAACATGGTCTCCTACCCTATGTCCAAGTAATTGTTTACCCAATGGAGACTCTATACTTATGAGACCTTTTAATGAATTTTGTCTCATTGTTGTCACTATTTTATATTTCTCTTCCGATTTATCTTCATCAAGTACCACGGTAACGGATTTATTCATTCCGACCTGGTCTTCCTTGCTGTTGTCGTCTATAACTTTGGCTGTTTTTATCATCCTCTCAAGGAATCTTATCCTGCTCTCATTCTGATTCTTGGCCTTTTTGGCTGCGTAATACTCAAAGTTTTCGGAAAGATCGCCCTGCGCTCTGGCTTCTTTAACATGCTCAAGGAGTTCTTTTCTGACAACCACCTTGCGATGCTCGATCTCTCTTTCCATGTCTTCTATATCTTTTCTGGTCAATTCGTTGTTCACGTACTTTTCCCCCTTAAATGGAAAAACAGGCGAAGCTGTGGGCTTCGCCTGCTGTAATGATTCTTAGTAAGATCAAGCCTTTCCAACTGATCCGAAGAGTTCCATCTTCTCCTTAACTGTAGCCTTGATAGCATCAGCACCGGGAGCAAGAAGCTTACGAGGGTCAAATCCCTTACCTTCAAGATCCTTACCTGCCTCAACATACTTACGTGTTGCATCAGCGAATGAAAGCTGGCACTCTGTATTAACATTGATCTTGGAAACACCAAGTGTGATAGCCTTCTTGATCATGTCTGCAGGGATACCTGTGCCGCCGTGAAGAACGAGAGGCATAACACCTGTCTTCTGCTGAATAGCATCAAGAACGTCAAATCTAAGTCCCGGCCATCCTTCAGGATATTTACCGTGGATGTTACCGATACCTGCAGCGAGCATATCTACGCCAAGATCAGCGATTCTCTTACACTCATCGGGATCAGCACACTCACCCATTCCTACAACGCCGTCTTCCTCGCCGCCGATTGAACCAACCTCAGCCTCGATAGAAAGACCAAGATGATGAGCTACGTTAACAAGCTCTGTTGTCTTAGCAACGTTCTCATCGATATCATAGTGAGAACCATCAAACATGATTGATGTGAAGCCTGCTTCGATACACTTATAACATCCGTCGTATGTACCGTGGTCTAAGTGAAGAGCTACGGGAACTGTAATTCCGAGGTTCTTGTCCATCTCTCTAACCATAGCAGCTACTGTGCTGAAGCCTGTCATATACTTACCTGCACCCTCAGATACACCGAGGATAACGGGTGAATTAAGCTCCTGAGCTGTTAAAAGAATTGACTTTGTCCACTCAAGGTTGTTGATGTTGAACTGTCCTACTGCGTAGTGACCTTCTTTTGCTTTTACAAGCATGTCTTTTGCGGATACTAACATAGTTTTTCTCCTTACTTATATTTATTTATTTTTTGTGGACACACTTTCTTACGTTCCTGTGCCCTAATAAACGACTAAGACTATTATATACTGACCTTCGCCAAAAATAAAGTTAAACCTTTCACAATCAGCCGAAATCAATGAAGTTGTCAGCCCAGAATTCTTCTGAGGTTACAGGCGATGTGCTATCGTATCTCAGCACCATTCCTGACTTCCTTGACAGTGTAACTGTGAGAATGCCGTTTTTAGCTCTATCCTGTCCCGATCCAACAATAAATCCAAGACTGTCTGTCTGGATCATATTGGTAAGCGCCGCATCAGCGGGCATTCCTGTAGGAGTTATGTCTATCTCTTTGGTCACTTCAAAATCATTGTTATTGATGATGATTATAGAAACCGCCGCCCTGTTGAAGCGTCCGTATGCAATGAAATTGGTGTCGGCGTAAAGCTCTTTTATCGATCCGAGCTTAAGCTCCGAACAGCTCTTGCGAATCTTTATCATCTGCTTGTGGAACTCGAGCATCTCCGTATCCTCTTTTCCCCAAGGATAGGTTCTTCTGTTGTCCGGATCCGTAAAGCCGCAAAGTCCGACCTCATCGCCATAGTAGATTGTAGGTGCGCCCGGCCATGTCATCTGTATCATGACTGCCTCTCTCATAACAGGCTTACTTATACCCGTATCGGCAGATGAAGCCATGAGCGTGTTGCTCCTTCCGACCTTCTGGCTGGTTCTGGTTAGGAACCTTGAGTGATCGTGGTTGGAAAGCTGGTTCATCGCGGTATATAAAGAAGGCATGCTGAAATTCTCGCCGCCGGCATATAACATGGTGTCAAAAAACTCTCTGGCGTTACCCACTCTTATCGGCATAAACTTGTCGCTGTGCTTGTCCATTCCTGTGAGGAACCAGGTCACAGGCTCCATGAATGCGTCATAGTTCATGACAGTATCCCACTCATCGCCCATCATCCAATCCCTTGAAGGTCCGTACTGCTCAGCTATGATGATCGCGTTGGGGTTGGCCTTTTTGACCTCTTCCCTAAATCTCTTCCAGAAATGATGATTGTACTCCGGTGAATGCCCAAGGTCCGCAGCAACATCAAGTCTCCAACCGTCTGCATTGTACGGCGCAGACACCCACTTTCTTCCGATTCCGAGAATATATTCTTCAAGCTCTCTTGAGCCCTCATAGTTCAATTTTGGTAGCGTATCGTAGCCCCACCATCCGTCATAATCTCCGTTATAAGGCCAGTTTCCGCCACTGAACGAAAAATAATCATGATAAGGGCTGTTCTCTTCTACATACGCACCCTTTTCATAACCTTTTTTATTCTCATAGATGCGCTCTCTATCAAGCCACTTGTTAAACGAGCCGCAGTGATTGAACACACCGTCAAGAATAACCTTTATCTTTCTTGCATGAGCTTCTTTTACAAGCTTTGCAAAAAGCGCGTCGCTCGCCTCAAGGTTCTTCTTGCTGGTCACTCTGCTTATATATTTGGTCGCATGGGTATTGTCCGTATCATGCTTATCGAGTACTTCGCCGCCATCCTCAATGATGACTCCGAAATGAGGATCGATATGGTCATAATCCTGTATGTCATATTTATGGCTTGAAGGAGATACAAAGAGAGGATTGAAATAAATAGCCTCTATTCCGAGATCCTTAAGATAATCAAGCTTATCAATAACGCCCTGAAGATCTCCGCCGTAAAACTTGACAAAATCATGCTCAGCGTTAGGATAAGCCTCCCATTTATCTATATGTTCAACGTTCATGCCGTTGTAAGAATATTCATTGGTAACTACGTCATTGCCCTTATCGCCGTTGTAGAATCTCTCGACAAAGATCTGGTACATGACCGCACCTTTGGCCCACTTTGGAGTCATAAATCCGGGATATACCCTAAAGAGCATGCTGTCCATGATATCATTTACAACACCTCTCTTGTCATAGCGATAAAAGCTTCCGTCTTTTCCTCTTATTTCAAAGTAATAATCGATAGGTTCTGTTCCCGCGCTTATGGAGACATCATAATAATCGAAATCATCCGCAGTCTCGGAAAGAGACATCTTGTATCTTTCTTTCCTGAGAACAAGTGTGATCTCTTCGGCATCCCCCTTGGCGCATCTGAATCTTATGTCGGTTGTTCTGTTTTTATCTGGTTCGGCAGGCCTTAGATAATCCAAGGTCATGTCATGAAACAATACTTTTGTGTTCATACGTTTTCCCTTAATTATGGAATAATTGGGATAAAAACCCATATAATGCAAAAAAGACAGCGGGGAGCTGTCTTTTTTAGAGAAGGTATTTCTTTCTTATGGGGTATAGCAAAAAACTATATAATGTATTGGGGGGTTACGCATATTATACTAACATCCACCCAACCCCGCGTAAAGGCTAATACTTCACAAATTTGTCAAAAACAGCTATGGTTTTTTGTGCATGTTGCACAATCAAATTTCTATATTCACTTCGCATTCGATATCATGCCCTTCAAACAGAGCCTCGAACTCTTCGCGTCCTATCTTCTCCTTCTCTATGAGGAGCTCAGCGCTTGAGTGAAGGATATCCTCATACTTAAGGATGATCTCTTTAGCTCTTGCATAGCACTTGTCGATTATAGTCTTTACTTCCTGGTCGATCTCACCCGCCATAAGCTCACTGTGCTTCTTGTTGTGTGAGATATCATATCCGATGAATACATCTTCTTCGTTCTCATCGTAGTTGATAACACCGATCTTCTTTGACATACCGTACTTGGTTACCATGCCTCTTGCTTCGCTTGTAGCTTTTCCGATATCGCTTACGGCTCCGGTAGTGATGTCACCGAAGATTATCTCTTCTGCGATCCTTCCGCCGAGCGCAACCATGATATCCTGAAGCATTCTGCTCTTAGTAATGTGCATGTCGTCATTCTCGGAAATAGGCATTGTATAACCTGCTGCCCCAACTCCTGTAGGGATAACGGATATAGTATGAACAGGTCCGACATCCGGAAGAACATGGAAGAGGATAGCGTGTCCCGCCTCATGATATGCGGTGATCTTCTTATCCTTATCTGTAATGATCCTGCTTCTCTTCTCGGTTCCTATTCCAACCTGCGTAAATGCTCTGTTGACATCCGCCTGATCGATATATGCCCTGCTCTCTACCGCAGCGTTGATCGCCGCTTCGTTTAAGAGATTCTCAAGATCTGCTCCGGTAAAGCCTGCTGTTGTTCTTGCAAGTCCCTTGAGATCCACGTCGCTTCCGAGCGGCTTGTTCTTGGAATGAACCTTAAGGATAGCCTCTCTTTCTCCGACATCGGGTCTTGTAACAGTGATCTTTCTATCAAATCTTCCGGGTCTTAAGATAGCCGGATCAAGGATATCAACTCTGTTTGTAGCAGCCATTACGATGATGCCCTCGTTGACACCAAAGCCGTCCATCTCAACCAGCATCTGGTTAAGTGTCTGCTCTCTCTCATCGTGGCCACCGCCCATACCTGTACCACGGCGCCTTGCAACCGCGTCGATCTCGTCTATGAAAATGATACAAGGAGCATTCTTCTTGGCTTCGCCAAAAAGGTCTCTTACTCTGGATGCACCTACACCGACAAACATCTCTACGAAGTCAGAACCTGAAATACTAAAGAAAGGAACTCCTGCTTCTCCTGCAACCGCTCTCGCAAGAAGGGTCTTACCTGTACCGGGTGCACCTTCAAGAAGCACTCCCTTGGGGATCCTTGCTCCTACCTTAGTGAATTTCTCAGGTGATTTTAAAAACTGAATGATCTCATGGAGCTGCTCTTTTTCTTCATTAAGTCCCGCAACATCCGCAAGTCTTGTCTTATTTTCCTCTGCAACGGAGAGTTTTGCTCTGCTCTTTCCGAAGTTCATCATTCGGCTGTTGCCCGCGCTTCCGGCCTGCATGTTGCTTATCATGGAGAATACAAATACCATGACGATAAGTCCGACTATCACGGGAATTATTCCGTTTATAAGAATGTTCTCGGAAGGTATATCTTTTACCTCAACCTGAACATCTTTTCCTGTTACTATATCCTCGACCTCGGTAACATCAGTCGTGTAAAAAGACTTATCGTTACTTCCGTCTTTGAAGCTTACTCTTACCGATCCCGTCGGGGTCTCAGAGTTGGGCAGGATCTCAACATATGCGATTCTTCCGGCTTCTACGTCCTGTATGAACTCATTTCTTGAATAAGAGTATGTCTCTTTAGCAAAAAATGATCTTCCGTATTCCAGAAACACAACGGCCAAAAGTAAAATGACCACAAATAAAAATATAGGATTATAGCTTCTATTTCGATTCAAATTGTTTACTCTCCCTCGGTTTACTTTTTGGTATTGTGTTCATCAGTTGAACTCAACCACTCCGATGTAAGGAAGGTTACGATATCTCTGATCGTAATCAAGACCGTAGCCTACAACGAACTCATCGGGGATCTCAAATCCCGTATAATCCACCTTTACATCTGTAACTCTTCGCTCAGGCTTATCAAGGAGCGTGCAAAGCTTGATGCTTGCTGGTCCTCTGTCTCCGAGCATCTTTATAAGGTATGACAGTGTTCTTCCCGAATCAACGATATCCTCAACAATAAGTACATGTCTGTCCTTAAGAGGTTCATCAAGGTCCTTTACGATCTTAACTACTCCGCTTGACTTTGTTGAGCTTCCGTAACTTGATGCAGACATAAAGTCCATAGTCACAGGGATCGAAATGCGCTTAGCAAGCTCGCACATGAAGAATACGCCGCCCTTGAGCACGCATACAAGATGTACTGTTTCTCCCGCATAATCTCTGCTGATAGCATCCCCAAGCTCCTTGATCCTCTTATCAACTTCCTCTTCTGTCAATAAAACTCGAACTGATTCAGCCACTGTTTTTTCCTCCAAAAATAATATTTATAGCCAAAATACGATCCGTATCTTCACTTATCTTAGCCTTGCTGCTCATCCTGTAGCCCGGAACCCAAAGAACATGGTCTCCGTCAGCCAGAACGTAGAGCTCATCGCGCTCATTGGCCGGAATTTTGGCATCCGTCATAAACTTTGAAAGCATCTTTTTGCAATCCCGGTCGTCCATATCAATATAGATGTGATCATCTTTTCTTCTGCGTCTAAAAACGGCTGTCTGTATTCTATCACAATCAAACCATTTAGTATATGTATCAGACGGAATAGCGTCCTCTTTTCGCCTCTTTATGATCGACACGTTCGCAGAGCCAAGTCCCGGTATTTCATAAGTCCTGCTGCCCTTAGTAAGCTCATCCGTATCCAAGACGATCTCACTCTCCCTGTCAAAAGAGCTGTCGGCTCCCCGTTCACTCTTTTTACTGATAATAAGTTTATTATACTGCCTAATTGCGCTAAGCATATACGGAAAATCTTTACTTTTGGTGCCTTCCGTATCATCCGCAAGCTCAATAAGCGCCTCGATATGCGAAGAGGTGATATCTTTCCTGTTTGGAGTAAGATACTCAAAGCATTTTAATACGACGTTTTCCTTGATGATCTTTGGAAGCGCCTTAAGCTTTTTAGTATCAAGCTCTATCTTGCCTTTTCCGCATGATACTTCCTTTTTAAAAAAGTCCTCAGCCACACTTCTGATATATTCATCTGCTTCTGCGAATCTCTCCGCCGCTCTGCTCAGATTCTCCGCGGCGCTTTCATTTATCTCTTTTTCTGCATAGGGGATCAACACGTTTCTGATCTTATTTCTTGTATGGATGTTTTCTTCATTGGTAGCGTCCGTGCAATAAGAAAGCTCTTTTTCCTTGAGATAATCCTCTATCTCCTGCCTGGTAACGCACAGTAGCGGCCTGATCACATTGTCTCTCTTAGGTCTTATAGCGCCCGCGCCATGTATACCGCTTCCTCTCATGAGATTGTGCAAAAGAGTCTCCGCAGCATCGTTTCTGTGATGAGCTACCGCGATCTTGGTTGCTCCGTTTCTTTTGGCATAAGTCTCGAAAGCCTCATATCTTATCTTCCTGCCGGCTTCCTCTTCCGTGAGCTTATTTTCCTTGGCATAAAGAGGAACGTTCTCCTCGACAAGGATATATTCAATATCCCTCTCCTTGCAGAAATCTCTTGTAAAAGAGGCATCTTCTCCGGCTTCTTCTCTGATCCCATGATTGACGTGAAGCGCGCAAAGTTCTATTCCAAGGAGCTTTTTAAGCTCATACAAAACAGTGATAAGCGCTGTGGAATCGGCTCCTCCGGAAAACCCCACAAGGATCTTGTCGTTCGAGGCCAGAAGGTCATTTTTTCTTATGAAATTAAGTACTTTATTTTCAAACCCGTTCATAGTCCTCTTTTATAAAAAACAATTCTTAGGATAGAAACAGCGCAGACACATACGTAATCCGTACCGTTGTCTGCGCTGTATTACACAAGTTTCAGTCATCTGTCTTCATTTCTGAAGATGATCTCTCCGGGATACACAAGACCCAATTTGTCCTTGGCTGTATCCTCTTTGAATTTGCGTGTCTGCGTGTATCGTTCAAATTCAGCAATATCTTCGCTTCTGAGCTGCTCAGCCTCGATCTGCGCCTGCAGATATTCCTCTTTAGCCTGCAGATCAGCGGCTTTGCGCATAAGTCCCACGCTCTTGACCGAAACTACGGTCACGAGTATAAGAACTACGATGCTGGCCCACGCAATTCCTGCTCTATTCTGAAAACGACGCCTTTTATAGCGTGCCCTTGCTGCCATATTATTATTCCCCGTTCGAAAATATTACGTAATACCTACATTTACATTCTAATACATACGGTAAAAGCCTGTCAAATGTATCGATACAAATTCATAACATCCTCTTTGTGCACTGTTTCCTGAACATCCAGAACTTCAACGCTCACATCCTTATTACCAAAGCCGATTGTGATCTTATCACCCACCTTAACATCAGTAGATGCCTTGGCCGGACGACCGTTGATCTGTACTCTTCCCGCGTCACAGGCCTCGTTCGCAACGGTACGTCTTTTAATAAGTCTGGTTACTTTTAAATATTTATCTAATCTCATCAGTTCTCTCCCGATGCGGTGTTTGCCGCATCATTGTTGTCTTTTTTATTATCGGATCCGCCATCCTCGGTCTTTCCGTTATCGTCCGTCTTATTTGTCTTTCCTTCGGAACCTGAAGGATCTGTTGCATCCTCCTTGGCGGTTTCAGTCTTATCTTTTCCCGAAGAATCAGGCTTTGCTGTTGTAGCCGTGGTGGCTGGATCATTAGGCTTAGCGGTTGTAGCCGTTGTCGCTGCCTCATTTGGCTTTGTTGTTGCCTTAGACGAAGAATCATCCACGGTCTTGTCCTTGGAAGCGTCGGCAGGTTTCTGCGTAGTAGCCTTTGTTGCAGCATCCGAAGACTTGTCGGACTTATCCTCTTTATCAGATTCCTTTTCTTCCTTCTTAAGTTCAGGGAACTTATAGAAAGTGTTGTCTTCCGTATCGTCTACATTGACTCTGTAACTCTTGGTCTTATAACCGTCTTTTCTTAATGTGACTTCATGTGTTCCCGAAACTTTTGCAAAGATAGCGGGAGTCATTCCGATATAATTGCCGTCAAAGTAAACCTCTGTATCCTCAGGCTCTTCAACATATATCTTATATCCTTCGATAACTCTGTTTTTATCCTTAGGCTTATCGCTGTTTGCGCTTATTGTAGCAGCACTTGAAGACGCAGAACTCTTGGGAATAGTGGCAACCGATGCCGATGATGATGAGTTCTTGTCTTTTTTATTGTAAGAGCTGTAGTCGGAAGCTGCAGATGAAGACGTCTTGGAAGATCCGGAATCCTCTTTCTCAAGCTCTATCTGTACTACGGACTTGGCAGTTCCAACCTTGAGATATCTGTTCTGAGTGATATAACCCTCAGCCATTATCTTGAGGTTGTGATAACCATAGCGGATCGAAACCGGAACGTCGGTAAGCTGCTTCTCGCCGTCGACATAAACTTCTGCTTCCGGCGGTGTAATCTCAAAGGTTACAAGTCCTTCCTTGGGCTTTGAGATCGTAACTTCACTCGTATCAACAACTGTCTCTTTATTTCTGCTTATGCTCACCTTTGACTGATAGTTGGCGCCGTTTCCGAGTATCTGAAGATTGTACTCTCCCTCGGGAGCGCTCAGCATCATATTGGGTGAGATCTTATAAATGACTTCATTATCAAGCTCAAGCCAAGCTCCGACAAGGCTCCTGTCCTCAACCATATCTGAAGAAAGGCTTACATAGCCGTGTCCGCTTGTGACAACAACGCTGTAAATGTCGTCGCCGACACCGTATACCTTAATCTTGTCGGTTCCGAGGATATCCTCTGCAAGAGCAGGCTCGCCCTCTGCCATAACAAGAGCTCTGGTGTCCATATTGTAGGTATCGCCTTTAACCTTGGCTGTCCTATCTGCCCTAACAAGCTCATGATCTCTCGTGTCATCGATCAGCCAGGCATCTTTTGATACAACAAGCGATGTTATGTGCTTGGTGCTTTTAAGGAACTTGACGTCAACAACCTGTCCTATCTCCAAAAGACTTGGAGACAACGGATTTTCTCTCGCATCGTACATCATGCTGGTATTGTCATAATCAAGAGTGTACGTCTTTCCCGTTGAATGATTTCTGAATCTTATCTTCTTGGCATCAAGATCTATATCCCTGATAGCTGCGGTATCGGCACTATCATATTTACCAAGCATCGATATGCTTATCTTCTTATTTCCGGTCGCAAACGCTTCCGCCCCCGGTACAGCCTCCGTCAGCACGGCAAAAGAAATTGCTACTGCCAGGACCGTTTCAATTATCCGAAGATTTTTTTTCATGATCTACTCCTTGCTCATGCTCCTTCATGAATACATTTTTTAGGCGCTCCGGCTCTAAAAGATACTCTTTGGTGTTATGCGCAGGTTCATCAATTACATCCATAAGCATTGCGTTTAAAATATCGCCGATCTGCTTTCCGGGAGAAATACCTAAGCTTATAAGCTCTTTTCCCCCTACCGCAAGCTGCTTAAGTGTCACGCAATCATTCTCTTTTATTATTTTATCATAAAGCTGTCTTATATCTTCGAGTGCTTGCAACTTCTCTTTTCTGTAGTAATCGCTCTGAGCCATGGTGTCGGCATATTTTACATCAAGAAGAAGCGGAAAATCCTCCACTCCCACTCTGTTCATGGCTCTCCTTACGCTCCTTGGCTCAGCGGGAAATCTGTCGTCGTGATACTTTACCAGGTTGCAGACTCTGTCCATGGTATCTCTGTCGAATTTAAGCCTTCTGAAAATATCATGCGCCATCTCTGCTCCAAGCTGAGCGTGTCCGTGGAAATGACATATATTATTTCCATCGTTTGTTTTCGTCAAAGGCTTTCCGATATCATGAAGCAGCATCGCAAGTCTGAGCACCTTATCGGGCTTAACGTAAGAAAGCGACTTAACGATATGTGTTCCTACATCATATAAATGATGAGGATTGTTCTGCTCTGTTGTCATACAAGCATCAAACTCAGGAAGAATAACCTTGGTTATTCCCAGATCATATAGGTCCATGAATTTTTCGGGATTGTCCGATTCAAGAAGTTTTATAAGTTCAACCTGTACTCTCTCAGCGCTAATTTTCTTAAGCGTCGGAGCAAGCTCTTTTATCGCTGCTTTTGTTTCATCTTCTATAGAATAGCCAAGCTGAGCCGAAAATCTCACGGCTCTCATTATCCTAAGTGCATCCTCCGAGAATCGCTCATGTGCATTACCGACACATCTGATAAGCTTTTTCTCAAGATCCTCTACTCCGCCGAATCTGTCGATGAGCCCCTCTTCTTCGTTGTAGGCCATCGCATTTATCGTAAAATCTCTCCTTCTCATGTCTTCGGTGAGATTCTTGGTAAAAGTAACTTCGCTGGGATGTCTGTTATCTTCATACTTTCCGTCAATTCGGTAGGTGGTTACTTCATAGCCCTCTTTTCCCATCATTACCGTAACGGTTCCGTGCTCTATTCCTGTATCGATCGTTCTTCTGAAAAGCTTCTTGGTGTCCATGGGAAGAGCGTTGGTCGTGATATCCCAGTCCATCGGCTCTCTTCCAAGAAGCGCATCTCTTACACAGCCACCGACCACATAGGCTTCAAATCCGGCCTCGTGCATGGTGTCCAATATCTTTTTTGCATTTTCCGGCATCTTAATAATCATAAATTCATAATAGCCCAAAGACCGATACTTGTGAAGAATTGTCTAGGAATTTTCTTTTTCAGGTTATATACTTATGTTAATGATATTATGAGGGTTTAATTATGAAATTCAGAAAAAACACCAGGTTTATTGCTATACTTTTGCTTGCAATTTTTTTCCTTTTAGTAATGGCGCTTTTGAAGGTCATAGATAATTCTTATTCTTACAGTTCATCTCTTACAGAGCTTGAAGACAGATGGACTGTCTATTTGAACGACGAAGTATTGGGAACTTCCGCAATGCTGCACGAGGTCAAGATTCCCATCATCGATAACGACGACTCCCTTGTTCTTACAAGAACAATTCCGTATATTTCAGGTAATTCCAACTGCCTTTATTTCTTCACCAAACACTGCACCGTAGATGTTTATGTAGGTAAAGACCTCATTTATACCTACGGCCATGATATTTATGAAAAATATAATGAATGCCCGGATCGTTTTAACTGCGTATCGCTTACGGGTTCTCACTCAGGTAACCGCTTAAAGGTCGTTCTGACAGGAACAAGAAAAGCTTCTTTTTCCTCATTATCGGACTTTATCTTAGGAAGCAGAGTGGATATCCTTTCGTACCATATTTTACAAAATGCGGTAAGCATCTTCTCCGGCATATTCCTGTCTGTGCTCGGACTTATACTTATAATCATCTCTCCGTATATGTACATATATCATGACAGGGAGCTCAGACTCTTTTTCAGCGGTCTGACCTCTTTCCTGCTTGGTATGTTTATCATTGGTCAATACGGACTTATCGACCTTTTGATCAACAATCCGCATGCTAACTGTTCCGCCGAATATATTTCGTTTATATGCATTCCGATCTCCATAACGGGATATCTTTTTTCTGTATTTCCCAAAAGAAGCAGACCGTTTTTTAAGATCATGTTCGTCTACAACATTGCTTTCTTCGTGGTCCTCTTTATCATGAACAGATACAATATTCTGAAATACTCTGATGTGACGACTTTTATTCAGATATCGATCATCCTTCAGAGCGTGATCGCGATCATACTTATGTACAGGGAACGTGAACACTTCTTTACATCCGACGATCATAACACAACTTCGGATCTCTTTTTCATACTGGGTCTGCTTGCGTTTATGATCTTCGCCATCTCTGATATTTTTGTTTACGATTTCCACAAATACAAAAGCAACTCCGGCAACATCTTCCTTTACGGAAGCGGTTTCACTTTCGGTGCGCTATTGTTTGTTTCATGTCTTATCATCAGTTATCTCTTCTACAGCATTTACAACAACAATTATGCTTCTATGAAGAGACAGATGGTCGATCTTGCTTACACGGATCCTCTTACGGGTCTTGCTAACAGAGCAAGATGCGAGCAGATCATGCAGGTTATTTCCAATGAACACAGCCTCTATACGATCTTTAGCATCGACCTAAATAAACTTAAAGTTGTAAACGATACTTACGGCCATCATGAAGGCGACCGCCTTCTCACCGGCTTTTCCACAATACTTACCAACTGCTTCTGGGATGCCAATCTCATCGGAAGAATGGGCGGTGACGAGTTCATCGTTATCTTGCTTGATGAGCAGGCTTCTCACTGCACGAAGAGAATCCACGAATTCTATGCTCTTTTGTCCGAATGGAACAGAAAAGAGCAGGTGTTCCAATACAGTGCTTCCTACGGATATGCTTACAGCTATGAAGTTCCGAACAGCTCCGCTCAGGAAGTATACATGCTTGCGGATTCCCGTATGTACGAGATGAAGAAAGAGCATCGACAAAATAAAGAAATGGGGGTGTCCTTCCATGCGTAAAACAGTGACTTTCATAGGAATATCCACCATTATCATCGTTGTTCTTTTCTCAACATTTTTCCATTTCCTTCGTTTAGAAAGACAATATCCCATTTACTCTCTGGAAAAAGGGTGGGTAGCGACCTACAGGAATCAGCAGTACTTAAATACAGAACTTAGTGAACTGAGCGATCAGATCGGAGTTTCTTTTTCACGAGGAGATAAGATCACTTTAACGCTTCCCGGACTTCTTGAATCCTGTAAAGCTCCGTTCCCTTATCTTATGTTCAAGACCCAGTGCTGCGGCTATGAGGTCTTCCTTGACGGCAAACTTATTGCTTATGAAGGACTTGATGCCGTTGCCAACGGCTCTTACATAGGAAACGGTTACAACATCGTTCCGCTTGAACCTGATTATGCGGGCAAAAAACTCTCAATAAACCTTTACGTTACTGAGAATAACACCAAGGCAAACGTAGTGAACATGATGATGGGAGATTTTGATGACCTCTACAGAACCCTTTTGTATACGGCCACTTTCCCGTTGATAACAGGAGTCTTCCTTATAGTTTTCGGACACATATTCCTGCTTATCTCGCTGGTTTTCTACATGAGATATTCCGATGTGTTTAATCAGATCGTGTGCTCCATAATAGGTATTTTACTTGGTATATGGCTCCTCTCCGAGTTTAACTGCTTTACATTCCTCTTGGATAAAGCAACTTCAACATTCATAGGCTTCTCCGCATTGTACCTGCTTGTACCTACGATCTATTCTCTGATCTACAGTTTACATAAGCGCTATGACGGGCTGGTCCTTTCCTTGATGGGTTACGGCTCACTTGCATTCAGCCTATTGTTCATTGCTTTGCACCTGACGGATAAGGTTCACATTCATCACTTTATCCTTCCTTACTACCTGCTTGCAGTGATCAGCTTCCTGTTTCTTGTGGTATATGATTTTATTGATTTTAAGTCCAAATCTAAGAATCCTACGACTCAGATCCTTATGTTTGGCCTTACCCTGTTGTCCGTATCGCTTATACTTACCGCAATTACCAATCTCATGAGGCACAACTTGGACTGCAGAGACAGCATTCTGATGACCAACGTGATACCGGCGACGGCAATGTTTTTTGTTATCACGCAGCTGCTCAATCACTTCGTCTTCATGACAAGGATCTATGCCCAGAGAAAAGAGTATGCTTCTCTTGCACAGATAGCCTATGAGGATGCTCTTACACAGCTTCCCAACAGAGCAAGCTGCGATAAGAGACTTGCGGATCTTGATGAATCCGATTCGGATTTCTGCATAGTGAGTCTCGATCTTAACGGACTTAAAGAAGTAAACGACAACGACGGTCATCCCGCAGGCGACAAGCTTCTTAAGAGCTTTGCATCCGCTCTCTCGGAAGTCTTTAAGGAATATGGAGAATGCTTCAGGATCGGCGGTGATGAATTCATGGCGATCATTGAATCGATAGAAAGAGAAAAAGTGGTAAGTCTTTTGGATCTCTTGGACAAAAAACTCATCGACCTCGATAAAGAAGATCCGACCATAAATCACAGCGTATCATACGGCTTTGCTTTCAGATCGGAAGCGGAAGATAAAGATACACATACCGTATTTATGCTTGCAGATCAGCGGATGTACAACAACAAAAAGACATATTACGCCAGAAAAAGCATAAGTAAAAAGTAAAAGATCATCTCAGTTTATAAAAATAAGGCAGTGTGGATTTCATCATTCCACACTGCCTTTATTATTGGCATTATAAACTTTTTATCCGGATCAATATGCTCTTCCCCAGTAAACCATCTTCTTAGCAGGCTTGCCACAGATAGGGCAAACGTCTGAGATGTTTTCCTGCTCAAAAGGCATACAACGGCTGGTTACGTTAAACTCTTCTTTGATCTTGTCTTCGCACTCGCGGTCTCCGCACCACATAGCCTTTACAAAGCCCTTAGTCTCCTTGAAGTTCTCTGCGAACTCTTCCTTGTTGTGAGCAACGAATGTGTGCTCCTCAAGGTGCTTCTTTGCTCTTGCAAGCATATCGTTCTGGATCTGCTCAAGAAGCTCTCCGACCTTTGTTGCTACATCTGCGATAGCGCACTCGATCTTTTCTCTTGTATCTCTTCTTACAAGGACACATTTTCCTGCTTCGAGATCCTTAGGTCCGATCTCAACACGGATCGGAATACCTCTCATCTCCTGCTCTGCGAACTTAAATCCGGGTGTTCTGTCTGTATCGTCTGTCTTTACTCTGTAATCTGAAAGGCTCTTAGCGATACCGTATGCAGCATCAAGAACGCCTTCCTTCTTCTGCTGGATAGGGATAACAACAACCTGGATAGGAGCGATCTTAGGAGGAACAACAAGTCCTGAGTTATCACCGTGAACCATGATCATAGCTCCGATAGTACGTGTTGTAAGTCCCCAAGATGTCTGATTTACATAGTGAAGCTGGTTGTCTTTTCCTGCGTACTGGATTCCGAATGCCTTTGCAAATCCATCGCCGAAGTTATGGCTGGTTGCGCTCTGAAGAGCTCTTCCGTCGTGCATAAGAGCCTCAACTGTGTATGTTGCCTCAGCTCCTGCGAACTTCTCTTTATCTGTCTTCTGTCCCTTTATAACGGGAATAGCCATATCATTCTCAAGGAAGTCAGCGTATACGTTGAGCATCTGCTGTGTACGCTCTTCAGCCTCTTCAAATGTAGCATGTGCTGTGTGGCCTTCCTGCCAAAGGAATTCACGGCTTCTAAGGAAAGGTCTTGTCTCTTTTTCCCATCTAACAACGCTGCACCACTGGTTAAGAACCTGAGGGAGGTCTTTGTATGAATGGATCTCTCCCTTGTAGTAATCGCAGAAAAGTGTCTCTGATGTGGGACGAACACAATATCTCTCTGTAAGAGGCTCCATTCCTCCGTGTGTAACCCATGCAACTTCAGGTGCAAAGCCCTCTACGTGATCCTTCTCCTTCTGAAGAAGTGACTCAGGGATGAACATAGGAAGATATGCATTCTGAACTCCCGTTGCCTTAAATCTTGCATCAAGGTGCTTCTGAATGAGCTCCCAGATTGCATAGCCCGCAGGCTTAATTACCATACATCCCTTGATGTTGGAATAGCTTACGAGGTCTGCCTTGATACATACGTCGGTATACCATTGTGTGAAATCTTCATCCATGGATGTGATCTCTGATACAAGTTTCTTGTTGTCAGCCATGTCTTTTCTCCTTTTTCGTGATTGTTCTCGCAGTTTGCGAGGTCGTTAACTTGAAGCAGACACGAATAAAAAAATCTTCGTGTCCCTAACAGGGACCGAAGATTTCGGCGGTACCACCCTATTTAAACTTAGCTCTTGCCAAGTTTCACTTCATTTAACACCCTTAACGCGGGATACGCCGTATTTTCATACGGGACTCCAAGGTAGGTTCGCTGTTTGGTCGTAAGAACCTCGCACCAACGGCTCTCTCTCTGAAACGCTTACGCAGTTACTGATCCTCTTCAACGTCATATTATTTTAAAAATGATTTTATTAACATTTATGTACCTTGTCAAGGGGCGACGCGTTCCGCCACGATCAAGCCTTCTTCTATATGGAGACATCGATTCCTACGGGAGACATGGGTGCTACTGTGGTTCCTCCTGCTGCCGCGCCGGGCATGGAGATTACAGGAGTAACTGACTGAACACCTGCTTTAAATACAGGCGCGGAGCTTCCTGAAATCGCACTGCTTGCAGCATTTGCGGAACCGTTTTTCTTGGATTCCTCATAGGCAAAGAGCTTTTTAAGATATTCCTTGTCGGCTTCGGCAATTTCTTTCAGTTCCTTGGTGCGATGCTTGATCTTAAGCATCTTAAGATCGTCTTCGGACATATTGGGATCGGGAGCGTACATAGTTTCTGCAAGATCTGTAAGATCAAGCTCTTCCATCATACTTTCCATCTCTTCCGAAAACTCACTCATAAGCTCTGTTAATGCTTCACCTTCTGACTCCGGAACATCAACCGAAACATCTTGTATTTGAGGACCTTCCAATATGAATTCTTCCTCAAAGTCCATATCATCAAAAGGCTCTTCGAGCATTTCCTCTTCGTCTATCTCCTCTTCTGATGCTTTCTCATCTTCAGAAACACTGTCGTCTTCACGCTCTTCAAGCGCTTCGCCGATACCCACGGAGCCACGTTCTATCATCTCTTCCTGCTCAAGGTGATGAACTTTCTTTCTGGCGACTTTGACCATGGCATTGGCATGATCTATAGCAAGCTGTATTTCTTCTTCGTCGTATTCGCCGCTTCCTTTAAGACGCTTAAGTCTCATTACTTCACGTCTTGCGGATTGCACGGCTTTCCTTGCACTTACGCTATTTTTACTTCGTATTATCATCGAAGATATCTTTTTGAAATTGTATTGGAGTTTCTTTTTCTGAAGAGATGTTGCTTTGGATTTATTTCTGGCTGCGCGCAGTTTCTCTGCATAGCACATACTCTGATCTGCTACGCTCTTTTCTCGCTCCGCTTTTCTCATCTCATATTCTAATTTCGCAAGGGATTCCTCGGGCTCAGACTTAGGCTCAGCTTTCCTATTAACCCGCACGCTGTTCGCATTAGATATCGATTCAACTACTTTTTCATATTTTTCATATGAAAATAAGTCTCTCATGATCTCGATAGGCATATGCATCCTCCTTGACGCTCTTTGGCAAATCCGTTTGTCAAAACTATCTCATATCATATATCGACATTTTTTGAATATAATTAAGGGATATACTGATTATTTTGATCAGTATATCCCCGGATTATCTCATCTGAATGTTCTAAGGTATTCCTTGTGTTTATCTGTAACCCTGAAGCTCTCAACAGCTTTCTGAATTGCCTTTTTGTGGACCCATTCGTTAAGCTTTCGATCTTCAATATATTTAACGCTCGCGTCGTATTGTTTGGCAAGTGCTGTCGCGAAATACCAAGCCACCATCATCTTAAGGTAATAATCTTCGCCCTTTTTGGACGCAACAAGCTCAAGATATTCCTCTTTGAAATCCTCATCCAGAAATTCATTCATAAGCATGCGCATGCCAAAGCGCGCAGTATAGACATGGTCTGATGCGATCCACTTCTTTATATACGGAAGTATCTTGTCGTGATTCTTTTTAAAACACTTAGGAGTAGCCTGATCCGAAACCGGCCAGCAATCCACATACGGAAGGAACTTCTCAACTTCGGTAATGCACTCATCAAAATCTTTGATAAGTGAAACAACAAAGAAATGAACAAGGTTCTCTTCATAGTACTTATGCGGAAGCTCGCTTAAAAACTCATCCCTTATATCGCTCTTAAAGACTTCTTTTGCAACATCACGCATCTGCGGCGTTCTGACTCCAATTATTGTCTCGGGCGCTATATTTGGAACAAGCTTAGCCTGAAATTCCTTGTATTTAGCATCTTTTTCTTTTAATAGCATCTCATAAACTGTCATGAAATAATTATATCAAAAAAGGACCGAGGGTGGTCCTTTTTTGGGTCTGCGAGAGGGATCTCGCATATAGAGGTTTTTATAATGGAAATACGTTATGGCGAACGTAAATCGGCTTAGTGATACACTCAGCGATCAAGCTCACTTGTCGGGCCTGATGCACAATGATTTTTAATTATGTTATCTATTTCTCTAAGATCACTTGCGGGCAGATCTCCCGGAATAGTGTTCTTAACACTTGATGTTGCGTTGCCGTAGGCAAGCGCTTTCTCTACATCTCCGTACTTAAGGAGCCCGTATAATACTCCCGATACATATGCATCTCCGGATCCTATTCTGTCAATAACATCTATATCCTTGTAAGGTGTCTCTGTGTAGAACGAATCAGTTTCGGCATCATAAATCGTTGATGTAAAGTTGTGTTTTCTGGGACTGATCACTTCGCGCTGTGTTGTGCAGACTATCTTTACCGGATTATCCGTGGTGTAACTTTTCATAATATCCGAAAGCTCACCGCTTTTTTGCATCATTCTTCTCGATGTCTCTTCCGAAACGAAAAGAATATCCACATACGGGAGTATATTATTTATAGCTGCACGGGCATCCTCTTCACTCCAGAGATTTGCCCTGTAATTACAGTCAAAAGAAACAAGTGCTCCGCCTTCTTTGAACCTCTTAATAAGCTCTGTTGTTACTTCACAGGTGTTCTTGTTGAGCGCAAGTGTGATCCCGCTTGTGTGGAACATCCTTGTTTCCGTGAAGACGCTTTCAGGTATCTCTTCAATAGCAATCCTCGTGATCGATGAATTCATCCTGTCATATACAATGGAGGGCTTACGAGGTGCAGCTCCGTTCTCATAGTAATAGATGCCGAGTCTCGCTTCGGGGGAATCATCATATATCAGGTAGTCATCCGAAACACCCTCAAATCTGATCCTGTTCTTTATAAAGGTTCCCAGTGCATTCTGCGGAAGTCTTGAGATAATTCCCGTTCTGAGCCCCAAAAGAGCAACACCGGATGCGACATTAAGCTCTGAGCCTCCGGCTCTTTTGTCAAATACGTCACCCCTTGTTATTCGCTCGTAATCAGGTGGAGACAGACGAAGCATGATCTCACCGAAAGTAAGTAGGTCAAATTTCTCTCTCTTCATACTTGCCTCCTTCCGTCAACTCTTTATATAAAATAATAAAGCACCTACATCTGGGATGTAAGTGCTTACATTGTTTTTCACTTTGCAATTATTGCGGTATCAATTGAGCCTTGAATCTTCTTTGTCATTGTACTTAGATAGCACAACTTCGCCCTTTTTAAGGCTCTCGGGGACATCGATAACGCGCTGGTTTGATGATCCTCTGAATCTAAGAAGAAGGCTTTTTTTCTCAAGCTCGAACTTTCCGTCGACGAGAACATCGATCATTGAAAGTATCGCGTCGGTATCTTCTCCGTGGCATCTTTTGTTGTCTTTATCCGTAAGCTCTTTCCATGTGTATCCTGAATAGATCCATATTGTGGCATGGGGAACTTCTTTTTTTACTCTCTCCAGAAGGGGACGTATCTCTTTCTGATTGACGATCTCCATGGGCTCTCCGCCTAGTATGGAAAGTCCGTTGACATATTCCGGCTTTAAAGACTCTACGATTTCATCCTCTACTTCCTTAGTATATTTATTTCCATACATGAAATCCCAGGTCATCTCATTAAAGCAGCCCTTGCAGTGATGAGTACATCCACTTACAAAGAATGCTGTTCTGCAGCCTATTCCGTTTGCGACATCATTAAAATATATTTGTCCGTAGTACATATCGCCTCTTCTTTTATTCAAAACAAAATCTTGTTTATGGGCAAAACAAGGTCGGATAATTCCGACCTTGCTGTTTATTGTGGTATTATTTGTTGTTCCTTTGTCCGGGCCGAAACTTAAGTTTGTATCAGCACTTGGGTGTTGCGAGATGGAGAACTCTTTCTTTGATCTCCTGGGTGCGTCCCTGGTTCCAGAACTGTGTTCCGATGTAACCACAGGTACGTCTTGCAACATTCATCTTGTTCTGATCTCTGTTTCCGCAGTTAGGGCATTCCCAGATGAGCTTTCCGTCTGTATCTGTAACGATCTTGATCTCCCCGTCATAACCGCAGCACTGGCAATAATCAGACTTAGTGTTGAGCTCCGCATACATGATGTTGTCGTAGATATACTTCATAACTGATATTACGGCATCAATGTTGTTGGTCATATCCGGAACTTCAACGTAGCTGATAGCTCCTCCGGGTGACAGAGCCTGGAACTCAGACTCAAATTTAAGCTTTGTAAATGCATCTATCTGCTCTGTTACATGAACATGATAGCTGTTTGTGATATAGTTCTTGTCTGTAACTTCGGGAATGCTTCCAAAACGCTTCTGAAGGCACTTTGCAAACTTGTAAGTTGTGGATTCAAGCGGTGTTCCGTAAAGTGAGAACGAAATATTGGTCTCAGCTCTCCACTTAGCGCACTTGTCGTTAAGGAACTGCATTACCTGAATTGCAAAATCTTTGCCCTTGGCATCGGTGTGAGATACACCCTTCATGTACTTGGTACATTCGCAAAGTCCTGCATAGCCAAGTGATATTGTTGAGTAGTTACCAAACAACAGCTTGTCTATGTTCTCGCCCTTCTTAAGTCTTGCAAGGGCTCCGTTCTGCCAAAGGATAGGTGCTACATCGGAAGGTGTTCCGAGAAGTCTTTCATGTCTGCACATGAGTGCTCTCTTACAGAGCTCGGTTCTCTCTTCCATAAGCTCCCAGAACTTGTCGATATCCTTGTTTGATGAGCAAGCTACATCTACAAGATTGAGAGTTACGACACCCTGGTTGAATCTTCCGTAGTACTTGTGCTGGCCTTCCTCATAATTGAGAGCGCCTGCCTTGTTGCCCTTGTTGCAAAGACCCTCTGCAACCTTCTCATTGTCGGGAGTAAGGAAGCTTCTGCATCCCATGCAAGGATATACGTCGCCAGCCTTAAGCTCTCTCATCTTCTTAGCTGAGATGTAATCGGGAACAAGTCTCTTTGCTGTACATTTTGCAGCAAGTTCTGTTAAGTACCAGTACTTGGAATCTTCATGTATATTATCTTCGTCGAGTACATAAATGAGCTTAGGGAAAGCGGGTGTTATGAGCTGACCCTTCTCATTCTTTACGCCGGTAATTCTTTGTTTAAGCATTTCCTCGATGACCATAGCCAGATCTTCTCTTGTCTGACCTTCCGGGACCTCATCGAGGTACATATACACGGTTATGAAGGGCGCCTGTCCATTGGTTGTCATAAGAGTGATCACCTGGTACTGAATTACCTGGCAGCCTCTCTCGACCTCTTTCTTAACGCGCATCTCAGCGATCTCGTTGACCTGCTTCTTGTTGATCTTCATTCCTGCAGTCTCAAACTCGAGCGCTACTTCCTTACGGAACTTCTGTCTGCTAACGTCCACAAAAGGTACCAGATGGGAAAGAGTGATACTCTGTCCGCCGTACTGTGAGCTTGCAATCTGTGCGATCGCCTGAGTGGCGATGTTGCAGGCAGTTGAAAAGCTCTTGGGACGCTCGATCATTGTCTCGGAAATAACTGTTCCGTTCTGAAGCATATCCTCCAAATTAACCAGACAGCAATTGTGCATATGCTGAGCAAAATAATCCGAATCATGGAAATGGATAAGTCCTGCTTCGTGTGCCTTGACTACATCCTCGGGAAGAAGGAATCTTCTTGTAATATCCTTACTCACTTCGCCCGCCATGTAGTCTCTCTGAACGCTGTTTACTGTAGGGTTCTTGTTGGAATTCTCCTGCTTAACTTCCTCGTTATTGCACTCAATAAGAGACATGATCTGCTCATCTGTAGTATTGGACTTTCTGACAAGCGCATGCTTATAACGGTATGTGATGTATTTTCTGGCAACCTCGAACTTTCCGGATCTCATAAGGCCATCCTCGACCATATCCTGGATTTCTTCGACGCTCGCCGCACGAGTTAATGAAGCGCACTGCTTCTCGACTCCCATCTCGATGTCACTGATTTGGCCTGCTGTCAGTTTTTTCTCCTCAGTAACCTCGTTGTTAGCCTTCTCGATAGCCGCAAGAATCTTATTGCCGTCAAACGCCACTTCCTTACCGCTTCTCTTAATGATCTTCATAAGAACCCCCTTGCATTTCTACAATACCTTTAAATCAATCACATAGATAAAATTCAACCACAACTATATCTTGTGGTTGCAAATTAATGATAATACATTATATTGATTAATTCAAGAGTATTAATTTTATTTTTTTCGAACTTCTTCTAGCCTGTTATGCAGTCTTTTCAAGTGTTCCAGAGTTTTTTCTTCCAAAACGCTCTTTCCGGAGAAAAAATATTCCGTATTTGACTCACACAACATCTTGTGTACGTTATCAAAGTATACCACATTATCGGGGGAATTGGTTAAGGGAAGTCCCAAAACATCCGCGAGGTGACGTATAGTCCCGCGATTTCCGTCGATCAAAAGAGTTTCATTTCCAAATAGCTCTCTGTAAAGCGGTTTGAAGTAATTAAAATGCGTGCAGCCAAGTACCAGTGCACAGTAATCCTCCATATTGTATCCGGAAAAGCTTTCTTTAAGATATGCTCTTACACTGTCTGAATCAAACTCTTCTCTTTCCGCAAACTCAACGAGCTTTGGCATGGGCAAAAGATCCACCCTGTGCTTTTCATCGACTCTGTGAAGAAGATCTTTTAATTTATCCTCCCTTATGGTGACGGGAGTTGCTATGACCATTATCCTCTTTTGCTCGGTTCCCTCAACAGCCGGTTTTACGGCGGGTTCCATGCCGAGGATCGGTACGTCATATCTTTTTCTTAGTTCCTTGATGGCTACGCTGGTAGCTGTGTTGCACGCTACAACAATCGCTTCCGCGCCCTTGTCCAAAAGAAATCTCGTGATCTCCTCAGAATATCCGAGAATCTCTTCGGGGGTCTTGCTGCCATACGGAACATGCTCAACGTCGGCATAAAATATGTAATTTTGCTCGGGTAAAAGATGGTACGCCTCGTGAAGAACAGATAGGCCACCGATTCCCGAATCAAAAATGCCAATCTTCATTATTTTGTCTGATTTCCTTTATATTATGGTATACTTACAGCATGAGCGATAAAAAAATATACGAACTTCAAAAACTCTATGACAACCCAAAGGTAGGCACTCTCGTCCAGGAGATCTGCGAATATTACGCAACCTTGGACAACTATGAGGATAACTCCTACCGTGATGAGATCGAACCTCTTGAGATAGCTGAGTCCGTTTATGGTCTTTTTTGCCTTCAGAGCAGGGAGCAGATCCTTGACGAATTTGCCATAGTGCAAAAGAGATATCCCGCGCTTTACGAAAGCGTAAGTAACTTAAGCTCTACTCTGCTCATAAACATGGATTATCATTCTTTGGAAGAAGAGTATGCAAGAAAGATCGCAGACTATGCCAAGGACACCTCCAAAGAAGAAGTCCTTAGTCACACAGATTCTTTTTCACGTTCCAGCAAGTCTTTATCCGAAGCTGTTGATCGATTCTATAGCTGGCTCCACTCAAGGAGTCGATAAATAGTTCATTGATGCGTACAGATATTGACCTTCGTATTCTACGATCGCCCAATATACACCGTCTGTTGCTACCCTCTTAAGCTGCGTGCCAACCTTGGCAACAGCGATAACTTCACTGCCCGCTTCATTCTTGGGCTTATTTCTGAGATTAACATCATTATTTATAACTGTCACAGTATCGTCTACCTGAGTGTATCCGGCAGGGATCTCGAACGATTGAGGCTGCTGCTCTTCTCCTGGAGTATCTTGCGACTCTTCCGTAACTTGTTCCTCAGGATCTTTATGAAATACTCTATCGAAAACACTTGCCTTTAAAACTACGATGATCAGCGTAAGAATAACAATTCCCGTCATGATGGAAGCGATCCTTACAACAATCCTCATCATCTTGTCTTCCGACTCGTCGTAATCGTCTTCGTCGTATTCTTCATCATAATCCCTATCATAATCGTAGTCGTCTTCGTAATAGTCATAATCTCTGCCACGAATATCATCTTCGTAGCGCTCATCACGGACATCATCCTCGTAGTAATCTTCTCTTCTGTCTCTTCGGGGATTCTCTCTTCGTGTTCTGATGGGCTTCTCCGGCTCTTTCTCTACTCTTTTTACCTCGGAAGTTGCCCCCTGCGCCTCCGGTCTTGCCGGCCTTTCCTGACGCTCAGGTCTTACGGGCCTTTCAACTCTCTCCTGCTCCGGCTTTTTGGGCGCACTTTCCCTGCGCTCGTTTTTCTCCGCCTTTTGTCTCTCGCGGAAATAAGCTTCTCTTTCCTCTTCTGTAAAGAAATTATAGGGATCCTCTATCTCTATACGGTTTATTACCGTGGTTTCGCTAAGATCCGGTTTCTTTACAGGCTCCTCTTTCTTTACGGGAGTTTCCTCATTTATGGAATCAGCTTTTTCAACGGGCTCATCTACGGTTTTTTTCTTATAGTCTTCAAAATTTGTAATCTTGTCCGCCAAAACTTTACTCCTCTTTAAAATAGTGCTGGCCTTTTAAGCCAGCACCTTATCAATTATTCCCTGTAATTTTGTCTTGTTAAGTGCTCCGACCGCTGTATCTACAACCTCGCCGCCTTTAAAGAAAGCAAACATCGGTATAGACATAACATTGTACTTCTGTGCTATATCGGGTGACTGATCTACATTGATCTTCATAACTTTAAGTTCGCCTTCGTACTCTTCGGCAAACTCATCCATCATCGGGGCCATCATCTTGCAGGGCCCACACCAGTCAGCTGAAAAATCAACCAATACCGGCAATTTGCTCTTCAAAACTTCTTCTTCAAAATTCTGGCTGTTTAAACTGTAGTCCATTTTAGATCCCCTTTCTGCTTACAATGTATTTATAAATCGGATTGCCCATGGAAGAGAATCTCTCTTCATATTCGGTCATTACGTTATTCTCGTTCATAACAGGATCGTTATGAAGATCACGGGTTACGGCATCCAATGTCCAACCTGCGGGCTCAACCTCTTCAAGTGCAAAATTAAAAAGATCTTCGTTGTCTGTCTTAAACTCTACTACGCCGTCCGGAATAAGTATCTTGTCGTATCTCTTGAGAAACTCTCTTGAAGGAAGGCGTCTCTTGGCGTGTCTGTCCTTGGGCCACGGATCCGAAAAGTTAAGATAGATCCTGTCGACCTCTGAAGGAGCGAACACATCACATATATTCTCTGCATCCATTCTTATAAAGATAACATTGGGAAGAAGGAGCTGTTCCTGCTTCTGAATGGCACGGATAAGCACGCTTGAGTATTTCTCGATCCCCACATAATTGATATCGGGATGAAGCGCCGCCATATCCATAAGGAATCTTCCCTTACCCATTCCTATCTCTATATGGATCTTATTATCATTACCAAAAACCTCTTTTTTCCAAAGGCCTTTCATCTTTTCGGGTTCCTTAACGGTGAACTTGCTCTCTGCAATAACCTCTCTTGAACCCGCAATGTTACGTAAACGCATTTCTGTTCCTACCTGTATATCTTATAAAAGAATTTTACAACATTTGCCCTCGATTTGGAAGTATTGTATTATTTACATACGATGAACAACATACTTAGGAAGAACACTACAGGAAAATTTAATAGATTTGCTTTATCGCTTCTGACAGCTCTTTTGTCATTTTCTTTTTTAGCACAAAGCGTTTATGCGGATGAACCTGTCAAAGAGGGAGATCCGGGTAAGCTTATGGCGGCTGAGGAAAGAAAGGCGCTTCCTATAGAAAGCAATCAGATTGACAGCTGGCCACAGGGTCCGACCATAAATGCCAAATCGGCAATTGTTATGGAAGCCAAGACTGGAACGATCCTCTACGCCAAGAACATTAACGAAGAGCTATATCCCGCAAGTACCACCAAGATCATGACCTGTCTTCTCGCTGTTGAAGGTGCCAATCTAAACGATAAGATAACCTTTTCAAACGACGCCGTATTCAGCGTACCTCATGACGGTTCAAGTATAGGAATGGATGTCGGTCAGGCAATAAGCCTTGAGCAAGCTCTTTACGGGATCATGGTCGGAAGTGCCAACGAAGTTGCCAACGCTGTCGGTGAGCATGTAAGCGGCAGTATCGATGAATTTGTAAAGCTGATGAATAAGCGGGCACAGGATATGGGTTGTACTCACACTCATTTTTCAAACACCAACGGTCTGCAGAGAGCTGACCACTACACAAGCGCTTATGACCTCGCACTTATATCAAGACAGTTTTTTAATAACGAGCTCCTTTGTAAGGTTGCAAACACTCCAAGATATCACTTTACAGCAACTTCAACGCAGCCCGATGATTTCTATCTTAACAACAAACATAAGCTGATCACCGGAGAAGTCCCTTATGAAGGAATAATCGGTGGTAAAACGGGATACACGGATCTTGCACAAGAAACTCTTGTAACTTGTGCGGAAAAGAATGGAATGAAACTTATATGTGTCGTATTCATGGAGGATTCTCCCGAGCAGTTTACCGACACTGTTACTTTATTTGATTATGCATTCAACAACTTCGGCTCGGTCAATATCTCCGATAACGATACAAGATACATGCCTGATGACTCTCTTTTCTTTGAGTCAGACAATGATGTCTTTGGTAAGTCCGGAACGATCCTAAAGCTTAACGGCAGCGATTGTATAATCCTTCCCAAGACTGCGAAGATCGAAGACACCGAATATACCGTATCCTATGACCTTACGGATGAGGATAAAAAAGAGGATCCTTCCGCAGTCGCGAAGATCCAGTACACTTATCACTCGGCTCCTATAGGAAAGGCTCTTGTTTCTTACTCAGGTCAAAAGAGTGCGGATTCTGGCGAAGGTCACTTAGCTAAACCGATATTTATTAACGTGAAGATTCTTTTTATAATAGCAGCCGCGATAGTACTTATCTCAGTTATCTCGGATTCGATGTCGACAAAGGCGATATCAAACCGCAAATTTGCATCAAAGAGCGATCGTATCAGATATAAGAGGAGAAAGCGCGAATTCAAGAAATGGCGCCCCGGATCCAAAAAATTCTGATCACATATGTATTGTTCATAATAAAGAAAAGCCATGACTTTTAAATTGTCATGGCTTTTGTCTTTTCTTTATTTTTCTTTGCTTGGCCTTCATGTTCTCGACTTCTTCAACCGGAATGAATCTGCAGGTCTTTATGACAAATAGTCTTCCGTTCTCCGCCTTTTTGATCCTGACCTTGGCCTTCATAAATCCGTGCTTTTCACAATAAGCAACGGCGTAATAGTGCTTGCCGTTTGGAGAGAACCACTTTACTTTCCTTCGGATATTCTTTTTACAAAGATAACATTTAGTGCTCATTATCTCCATGTTTTCAAGGATATCCTCTTTGGTATCAAACTCCCTTGAGATATACTTCTCATAATTATCAAAGATGATCTTTATTTCCTGCTTCTTGGTCTTGGGCGTTACATATGTGTCAAAAGAGACCTTGCTTAATATCTTCTCTCCAAAGCCCTTAAAGATCTCCGCAGTGTAGATCGCATCGGAAAGCGCTCTGTGAAAAGGAATATCGCTCATAAGTCCCAGTTCCTCAACCGCGGACTCAAGTGATATCCTTGTTCTTCCGTCATCATAAGCAAGACTGTAAAGCTTCTGTACATCATAAAAAGCAAGTGGCCTGTCTGAAAGAAGAGGCATTCCAAAGAAATCAAGATTGCGCTGGAACTCTGTCAGATCGAGCGGTCCCCAGCTGCAAAATTTAGGATCTTCGCCGCACCATTCAAGGAAATCCGAAGCAGCCTCCTGAAAAGAGACTCCGTCTTCGAGATCTTCCATGGTAAGATGTATCAGTTTCCCGGTAATCTTATGCATCTGCTTGTGTATCTGAGGCTTGATAAGTCTGCTGAATTCGCCGACTTTTTTCTTTTCTTCATTAAGTTTAACCGCACCTATCTCAACGATCTCAAAAGAGAGCGTTTTGCCGTCAACCGTGACCGGTGCTTCACCCTGATTCCATTCAAGGTCAAAGATAATATAATTACTCATTCCTTATCCGCCTTATATTCTTATTAAACTATAAGGTCCCCCAAAAATATTTGCAACAGGTATTGACATTTTAGATTGTGTGCAATATAATTTTATTAAATCAAAATTGCTGTGTTAATTGTTGTTTTTTATTCACGGAGGTTAATACCATGAATTTTTATGATTATTCAGTTACCGATGCTAACGGAAACGAGATCAAACTCGATACTTTTAAAGACAAAGTAGTTCTTGTAGTTAACACCGCCACAGGCTGTGGCTTTACTCCTCATTACAAAGACATCGAGGAGATGTATGAGAAGTTCCATGACAGAGGATTCGAGGTTCTTGATATCCCCTGCAATCAGTTCGCCGGACAGACTCCCGGAACAGATGAAGAGATCCATGAGTTTTGCCAGCTTCATTACAACACCAAGTTCCCTCAGATGACAAAGTCTGACGTGAACGGCGAGAATCAGCTTCCTTTATTTGAGTATCTCAAGTCTCAGAAGGGATTTGAGGGCTTCGGAAAAGGACCTGCTGCCCTTGCCATGAATGTAATGCTCAAGAAGATCGATAAGGATTACAAGAACAATCCCGACATTAAATGGAACTTCACCAAATTTGTTATTGATAGGAACGGCAACGTTGTTGCTCGTTTTGAGCCCACTCAGAAGATGTCTGATGTATCTGCTTGTGTGGAAAAGCTCTTATAAACCGTTAGGCAAAAAGCTTTATTTTTACAAACAACCTGCCTTTCCTTGTTGTATTTGTGGTACCCAGATAAATAAACTTACCATGGCCTTTGGCCGAAACCCTAGCGCCGGGTTTTAAGTCATATCCGCCGCTGTATGCCGTCTTTCCGTCGATAAACACTGCCTCGGATTCTATAAGTTTCTGAGCCTCCGATCTGGAGAGATGGTATACGAATGCTAATATTGCATCAACTCTCTCAGAAGCAACGCTTCCCCCTATTTCTTCGTATCTGGGCTCCACATTGCAATCACTTACCTTTACCTTTTCACATTTAACCGAGGTGTGTCTGATGCGGATCAGTTCCTTGCAGAGCATATCTGCAATGTCTGATGTCGCAAACAGATATGCCTCCTTTTCATCTATAAGGATATCTCCTATCTGATCTCTTTCGATCCCGAGGTTCATAACAGAGCCAAGATAATCCCTGTGGTTCAGATCATCCGCAAACTTTGCGTTTACAGGTCTTATGCGAACACATTCCAAAACCGTAGGTTCCTCTTTTTCAGCCAAAAGAAAACTCTCTTCGTCCAGGTAATCGGGCAAAAAGCATACCATCGCACGCTCTGCTTCTTTTGCCCCGCCATAGACAACGTACTTTGCTCCGCAATAAACATTGCTGTTTGATGAGACTCCCTCGCTTGCAAGTATCTGATAAAAGCATGCGAGCTCAGACACCGAAAGAAAATCGGTGTGAGTGACAAAATTATTCATGTATGCTCTTGTCGCCAGATCTTTTATCCGGCCCGCAAGGAAATCCCGTGTCTTTTCTTCCAAAACTTATAACCTCTTTACACAATACTGCGAGCAGCCCTTGAGCCGCCCGCATAATGTTCATCCTTCTATCTTTTTTAATACAGATCTGAAATCCAGCTCTTTTCCGTTGAGCACCGCTTCCTTAAGCCTGTCGTTTATGTCATAGGAAAGCTTTAAGGAAAAGAAATCTTTGTCATCTTCCAAAAGCTTTAAAAAGATCTTGTCTCCGTCCCAGAGATTTAATCCGTAAACAGCACTTTTTTTGACCCATGAAAGCTCGCCCTCGTCGCACTCTTTTGGCTGCGAATCAGGTGCGGCCGCCGTGAACAGGCTCATAAGCTCATAGTCACCTTTGTCGGAAACAAAAGTTACTATCGCCCTGTATTTTATCTCTTCTTTTGGGATGTCATAGCCTGTTTCCTCGAAGATCTCTCTTTTTATGCAGTCCTCGGGACTTTCGTTTTCCTCAAAATGACCTCCGACTCCGATCCATTTGTCTTTGTTTATGTCATTCTTTTTGGAAATCCTATGCATCATAAGGTACTTGTCATCTCTTTCAAGATAGCAAAGCGTCGTCAAACAGCGGTCCATGTGATTCTCCGAATAGTTTTTTATCAGTGCTTAAGCGAAGGTGTCCAGAAATTCTGGCCGAAAATATCGGTAAAGCAATATGTCTCAAACACGGTTCCCTCACCTACGGAAACATTGCTGATCTTCATATCTGACATTTTGCCCTTAACTACCATCTGCTCTCCAAGGAAATAACTGTCGCTGTATTTCTTGTCATATCCGTAGTAGTCGCAAATGAAGTCGATGGTGTCGCCTTCCACAAGCTCTGTGTAGTTCTTTGCGATCGTCTCGGTCTCGTCGTTTACGTAATCTCTTACGGCACCTGCAACGTAGCCGTCCTCATTTTCAGAATCAAAGACGATTATCAGGTTTGCGCGCTCCTCATTAAGCATGCAGGGAACTCGTCCTGTTATCTGATATGCGCTGCTGTCTCCCTGAACGTCTACAACATAGTAAGGAACAACCTGTCCGTCTATAGCAAGCCATGTCTTGTCATCCTGAGACTTGAGATTTCCTTTATCATCAAACTCAAAGACGTTGTCCATTCCAAGGTCGACATAGCCCTCGCCGTCATCGTAGAACATGTTGAGAGTGAGGTTCTCGATCTTGGACCACTCATCCTCAGTCAGGGAAATTACGTTTTCACCGTTGTCGTTGGTTGTCCAGATAAGTGATTCGGGGTTGAATCTGTTATTTGCTATGTATTCTGCAGTCTTTTCAATATCAAGATCTCTTCCGAAGAAGTCTGTATTGCTTGAAGAGAGTCCCGAGATACTGCTAAAGTCGCTTGAAAGGAAGGTTGTAAGGAGCTGTCCTATAAGCTCTGCGGATGAGCCGCCCGAGCTACTTGGCATATCTCCGAAAAGAGAAGGCATAGGGCTCTGCGTTCCGCCTCCGGCAACCTGTCCTGCGGTTCCAAGCTGTGCAAAGTTCTGAATGCACTTTGCATAGTCTTCGTCCATTCCGATAGACTGGTATGTATTTACCATCGAATCAACCTTACTTGCTGTCTTGTAAGGGAAATAGATCGAAAGACCGTAAGCATTGGTCATGTTACTGCTTGTCTTGTTGTATTTGATCGCACTCTTAAGTACTTCCGCAAGCTCATTGGCTTCTTTTGTATCCATCTTATTTGCGAAATCGATAAGGTCAACCTGGTCGATCCTTGACTGTGCGAACTCTCTTGTGCTGCTTCTTGCCTTGGATACGGTTGCAAACTCGTTCTGTTTGATGAGATTTGTCGTATCTTTTGAGAAATCGGCAAGCTCCGAAGGAACTGTCTGTGACAATTCCGCAAGGTCGATCATGGAAAGGGTTGTCTTCTGTCCGGGACAAGTCTGTGCGCATGCTGCTGTAAATGAATCAATGATATTCTTTCCGATATCAAGAGTATCCATTGATGTGTTGCTTCCAAGCGCTGTGAGCCAATCTGTGTAGTACCAGCCTACACCGGGCTCTGTCTCCTCGGATGCGATGAGATAATCAGCGTAGTTTGAAACTACAAGCGCATTCTCTACAGTTGCCATAAGGCATGTATCGAATCCGACAAAGTCAAAGTTAACTCCGCCGTCTTTAAGTGCTGTATTTATGCCTGCAAGTGACATAGCTCCCGCTGAAACGAAGCGCTCGTCGTAGCCGTATCCGCCGGTGGATCCTCCACCGTGGTTCCAGAAAATAAGCTCATATCTGTCTGCGGGGAAGTTCTTTGCAGACCATTTGATATATGATGAAAGAGTATCTGCCTTGGTCATAGGAAGATTTCCTACATTATCAACCAAAAGAGCCAGCTTTCCGTCTTTTATCTGATATATCTGGTTCGTTTTGCTTGATACCACGTTGTTCTGCCACTGTCTGCAGCCGCCGGTATATACGAGGAGATTGATGTTATTTCCAAGGTTGGCCTTCAACATCTCCTGAAGATCCTTGGATGCCATTCCGCCTCTTGATTCAAGGTCAGCTCCGCACATGTACATCATGATGGTAACGGTATCCTGTCCGTTTCCCTTTATCACTGTACGCTTTGCTCTCGCCTTGGGATCAACGTCTCTGTTGAGCTTTCCTGTATTGGATTCGCCGCTCCATGCCGCTGAACTTACGTTAGCTCCAGAGTATGAACCCATTCCGCCGCCAAAAAGCTGCGCAAGTGTGGAAAGTCCCGAGCCCATCTGTGAAGAGTCACTTGGTGTGGTCGCAACATTGGGTGTATTACCTGTATTTGTGTTCTGCTGCGTCGTCACGATCTGTCCCTGCGATGGTGCTGTTCCTGTTGTTGAACCACCGCCAAGGAACGAACTAAGTCCGCCGCCTCCGCCAAGCAAAAGAATAAATATGATTATTATCATGAAAAGGGGTGATCTTCCGGAAGAACGTCTCATTCCTCCGTCGTCACCTGTGGACTGCGGCCCCTGTGAATATCCTCCGCTCTGTCCAACAGGACCTGTTCCGAGGCCTTCGCCTCTCTTATGGACGCCTGTACCACCTTCCGTCACTTTCTTTTTTCTTCCAACGGGTCTGTTATCGTTATCCATGTCATCCTCCAAACTACAGAAATACTTATGTCATACACTTTTAACTGTAACAAATGCTTTTGATACTATATTATATTATATTTTATTATGGTATATTTATCTATAAATGACATGATTTAAGCAATTATGTTATTATCTTTTCATATAATATTTTAGGTTATAGGAGGAGCATTAAAATGATCACAGGAACGGTCGCAGGAATTATAACATCTCTTGTTATAGGTGCCATCGCAGGATGGATCGCAGGACAGCTCATGAAATCAGAGGGAACATTAGTAAGAAACATCATTCTCGGTATCATCGGTGCCGTAGTTGGTAACGTTGTTCTCGGCTTTATCGGAATTCACGGATCCGGTTTCGTCGGAAGGATCATCGTTTCTACTATCGGTTCTTGCATTGTTATTTACCTCGGACGAGTTTTGTCCAAGTAAACTGAGTAATATAGCTGTTTATAAAACAAAAAAATGCGCTGTTCGTATATGAACAGCGCATTTTTATTTAACGTATGATCAATTATAATTCAAGCTTTCCTGCACAGATAAGCTTTCCGGAACGGCGATCGAATAGAAGGATGTCGTTTCCGTTTATGCTGATCTTCTCTTCCTGACCGATCTTGTAGATAACTCCTCCGAAGATTACTCCCGTAAGGAGGAATTCACCGATACGAAGCTTAAGCGTTGACTCCATTCCGGTAGGCATCGCACCGTAAACTGTTGTGTCGAGCTTTCCGTTTGGATCTATGTCTATTGCCTCGGGACGAATGCCGATAACGAAATCTTCGTCGGTTATAACAGGTTCGTCCATGATGCTGTCATCCTCTTCCTCAACCTTTTGGATGTGATACTTAAATACCTCATCCTTGTTGCTCTTTTCAACAGCGCCCTTTTTCATGAGTCTCTGTCTCTCAAGCTCGAGCTTATCCTCAGCTTCTTTATCCCTCTGAGCTCTCCACTCATCAAGGTTAAGGCTTTCATTCGGAACAAATTTTGCTTTGATTCCTCCGAGGATATCGAGAGAAACGCTTCCGTCTGCCTGCTGGCTTCCTTTTCCGTCAACAAAGTTCATTGAAGGATTTCCGACGAAATCTGCTACGAAAAGATTTGAAGGTCTGTTGTAAACTTCCAGAGGTGCCGCGTACTGCTGAAGAACGCCGTTGTTGATAAGGCAGATTCTTGTTGCAAGTGTCATGGCTTCCATCTGATCGTGTGTTACGTATACAAAAGTGCTTCCTGTCTCGACGTGAAGTCTCTGAAGCTCGTATCTCATCTCAAGACGAAGCTTAGCATCAAGGTTTGATAAGGGCTCATCCATGAAAAGAACCTGTGGCTCGGGAGCAAGTGTACGAGCGATCGCAACTCTCTGCTGCTGTCCGCCTGAAAGCTCCGCGGGATATCTGTCCATGAACATTCCTATCTTTACGATCCTTGAACAAGCACGAACTCTTGAATCTATCTCTTCTTTTGTGAGCTTTCTTACTTCCTCAACAACTTCGCCGTTCTTAACTACTTCGAACTTGTCATTAAGCTCTTTTGAATCCTTGCTGTATTTCTCTTTTATTGCAGAGAGCTTTGCTTCGTATTCGGCGAGCTTGGACTTTGCTGCTGCAGCCGCATCCTGTGCACCCTGAATATTTAGTGCGTACAGCTCTTTTGCGGTAAATATTGAAAGGCTGTAATTATCGATGAGCTTAACGTAAGCTTTGTTTTCATCGAGCTTTCCGTTCTTATCTCTGCACTCTTCCACGATCTCTTTTACCTTATTACCGTTCTGAAGAGCTCTTATGATATCTGCTGTCTGCTTAGCTTCGATATCCACAACAGGCATTTTCTCGTTGATATTCTTAAGACCGAATGCGATGTTCTCATACACGGTCATGTTGGGCCAGAGCGCGTAGTTCTGGAAAAGGAAGCCGACTCTTCTTTTGTTTGCGGGAACGTTGATCCCTGCATTTGAGTCAAATACTACCTTGTCTCCTATTGTGATCTTTCCTTCTGTCGGTGTTTCAAGACCTGCGATCATTCTAAGGATGGTGGTCTTACCGCAGCCTGAAGGTCCAAGGAGTGTGATAAATGAATTGTTTGGTATATTAAGACTTACATTATCTACGCCGAAGAATTTTCCCCAGCGTTTTGTTATATTCTCTAAAATGATTTCCGGCATGATTACTTTCCTCCTATGCCACTGTCAAGGCTTGCGCCAGTCAGCTTATTAACAAGTGTGTTGAATACCAGGATCGTTACGATGAGGATGAGGTTGATCGCACTTGAGAATGCGTATAGTCCCATTTCATCGAAATAATCGAGTGTTGTCGAAAGGATAAATCCCTGCGTGCAGAGAAGAAGGAACAATGACAATTCTCTAAGGCAGGTCATAAACGGTAAAAGATATCCGCTTATGATCGAAGATTTCTGGATCGGTATGATGATCCTTGTCATTCTCTTTATCCAAGGCGTATCCATGATAACCGCCGCCTCTTCAAGCTCATTGCTTATCTGAAGCATGGAGTTAAGTGAGCTCCTTGATGCAAAAGGAATATACTTAACCACACCTGCGATGATAAGTAGTGTGTAAGTGTTGAAAAGGTTGATGTGCTCATTGGAGAACAGGATAAAGAACGCTGCTCCCACTGCGATCGATGGCATAAGATAAGGCAGGAATGCCACGTTGTTAACGTAGTTGGCCCACTTGTTTCTTCTTTTTTTAGCAACGGCGTAGCCGATAAGTGTTCCGATGGTTCCTGCGATGAGTGCACAGACAACTGCAAGGAACAATGTTCCGAAGAATGCATGCCATATTGTATTGTTATACAGAATTCCGGATTGTCCGTACATTCCGTTTTCAGTCACGTTTTCGTTTGTAACCCACCACTTTGTTGTAAGATGAGCCAGGTTTCCTGTGTAGAGGAAGCTGTAGTCACCGGGGTTGGGAAGGAAGGTCTCAAGTGCAAAAAGAACTATCGGCCAGATACTTGTAAAGAATGTGATGAGAATGAAAATGATTCCCACAACATATTTTCCCATTTTTCCGATGGTAAGCTTTGTGAGCTGACCGGATTTTCCGGTAACCGTTGTATAGTTTTTGCGGCTCTTTAAGCTCATCTGGTTCATTCCAAGGATCAGGACACCGAATACCATCATGATGATCGCAAGGATACTTGCTTCACCGGTATAGGTACTGTTCATTGAAATGTACTTGGTTGAAAGTGTAGTAAGGTTTAAGTAATGCGGTACGGGATAGCTTCCCATCGCACTTCCGAATACCAAAAGTATAGTTGAGAGAATGGCGGGCTTGATCATGGGAAGTGTTACCTTGAACATGATCTTCCACTTGGGTGTATCGAGGATAGTTGCCGCCTCCTCAAGGTTTGCATCCATGTTCTTAAATATTCCGCCGATCAGGATATAAGCAAAGGGTGCATAGTGAAGGCCGAGTACCATTGCGCTTGGGAATACTCCCTGACACCACCATGTCGGAAAATAAACATGGAATATTGCTGCAAGAAGTCCGTCACTTGTTCCCGTCACTTTGTTGGAATAGAACATGTGCTGCCATACTACAGCGAGTGTCCACTGCGGCATGATGTAAGGGAAAATAAAGATCGAACTTAAATATTTCTTGAACTTCATGTCGGTCCTTGTTACCAGGAAGGCAAAAAGGCCGCCGAACAAGATCGATATCACACAAGTAAGAACCGAAAGGATCACTGTGTTAAACAGCGGTGTCCAGAGGTTTGTCCTTGCAAGTTTACTGGTAAAAAGATCTGTGTAGTTTACTATTGTATATCCGGATACTCTTTTGGTCAGATGCTGATCTATAGTTCCGGGATGGATACTGAACGTATCTTTTACGATTGCTATGATAGGTGCGACAGTACTAAAGGTTAACACAATCCCAAACAGCAAAAGTATTATATTCTGAGGTTGGGAAAACCAGGTCTTTACCTTATTTTTGAAAATCGCACTTTTGTCTGGTTTTGCGATTGCTTCCATTTTTTACCTCTTTTCCTTAAAAGGGGATGCCACCTCTTTTTATAAAAGCGGCATCCCTTTTGTTATTTAACTAAGGATCACTCTCCGGGTGCATAGTGGTCGAGCACGTCTATCCAGCTTCCTACTGAGAAAGAAACTTCTGAGCAGTATGCGGGATCCTCAAGAACAAGCTGACCGTTTGTTGTCCACCATTCATATCCGCGGTCGTTCTTTGCAGGGAACTCATCTCCGCCACCCTGTGAGTGATGGAATGTTGCTTCGATCTCCTCTGCAACCTTAGGATTGGATGAATATCCGCCCATGTCCTTGCCCCATGCTTCAAATCCCTGCTCTGTGCAAGTCATGAATGCGATGAATGCGCATGATGTCCAAGGAAGAGGACTGTTCTTTGTAAGGAAAAGATAATGGCAATAGCCGTATCCGCCGATTCCTGTGTATCCGTCTTCGTATGCCGCAACCTTGATGTTGTTAACGGATACTGTTGCTGACTCTTCTACTGAACGAAGCTTGGAATAAACAAGAAGTCCTGCCTGATCCTTTGCGGATGCATCTACAAGGGTGTTGCAGATAGGACCGTCATCTGTCTGCTCGTTGTAGCTGTTAACCCAGAGCTTGATCCATGCAAGAGCGTATGCTCCGTTTGCGCCAAGTCCAAGGTCGTTAGCGTCAGCCTGCATCGCCTTGATAGTAGGCTCGAAGTATGCTTTCTTTGTATCATCGAGCTTGTCGTAAGCTTCTTTGAGCCATGTAGCATACTTATCTTCTGTGAGCATCATGAGGAAGTTCTTTCCTACGATCTCGGAATCAACACCCATGAAAAGAGGATGTGCTCCGTCATATACGAAGTCCCAACAGTTGTTGTATGTTGCGCTTCCTGTGCTGTTGTACATAAATACCTTGTTAAGTGTCTGAAGAGGAAGGAATCCCTCATAAGAATCCGCAGACGTATTGTTTGCTTCAGCCCACTCCTTAGGAATGAATGTCTTTAAGATATCTGTATCTACCATCTTGGACTGGATCTGATTTCCGTCCTGGATAAGTGTCATAGCGAATGTTCCATCGCTCTTTAATGAATCTGATGTGAGCTGCTCGAAGATCTTGTTGTTCTTGGGCTGCTGCCACTCGAATTCCATATTGTATGATGAATCAATTGACTGTAAGTACTCGATAAATAAAGGAAGTGCTGATTTTCCGCGGCTGGAATTACCTACGCCGTAGAATGTCTTGCCGTTAGACTCTTCAATAGCCTTTGCTGCAAGTTCTTCCATTGTCATTGTCTCCGCCTCCGCGATGATGGCGTCGATACCTGTAAGTTCGGCTGCAGGAGCTGCGCTCTCTGCTGCTGTTTCAGCAGGGCCGTTAGCTTCAGGTGCTGTCTGGTCTCCCGCCGGAGCTGTGCTTGCTGCTGTATTTCCGCAGCCTGCAAGAGCTGTTACTACCATTGTGAATGACAGAATAGCTGATAATACTTTCTTTTTCACGTTTCTTCCTCCTTTTATTCCAAAAAAAATGGATTTACCAAGTGTGTATCCACTTGCTAAATCCATTGTAATTTTGCGTATTAAACATTTATATAAGACAAATCTGATATTTTTTGTTTGATTATGACATCTTTTGTTTTTGGCTTATTCAAGCCCTTTTGCCTGATAATCCGAGGGTGATTTTCCGACCAGTTTTTTAAACGTATTGGAAAAATATGCTATATCCTGATATCCCACTTTTTCTGCGACTTCATAGACTTTGACCTGAACATTCTTTAAGTGGTTCATAGCCTTTCTTATGCGATATCTGGTCAGATAGTTTCCGATGCTCATATCTGTCTCTGCCTTGAAAAGTCTGCTTATGTGACCTTCGCTCACGCCCATGGACTCCGCTAATTTTCCAAGCGAAAAATCCGCATCCGAAAAATGATTCTCAATGTAGTCGATCGCGCTCTGTACGTACCTGTTTGATATATCCTCTTTTTTCTTAAGCCTTATGAGTTCATCTTCAAGCTGGGCATCATCTGTATTCGAAGTCATCGGATGAAGGTGTAAGAGCTTTTGGACCGAGCCTTCAAGCTCTCCGTCTTTAAAGGGTTTCAAAAGATAATCCGAAACGCCCAGTTTTATCGCTGCTCTCGCGTACTCAAATTCATCATATGCCGTAAGGAATATTATCTTCGTATTGGGAAATCTCTCATGGATCTTTTCCGCAAGTTCTATCCCGTTCATCTTGGGCATCTTGATATCTGAGATGACAAGGTCAGGTCTGTGCTTGATCGCAAGCTCGTAAGCCACCTCTCCGTTGGGCGCTTCGGCCACGACCTCACAACCGATAAGATCCCAGTCTGTCTCGTTGATTATGCCTTGCCTTACATATTTTTCATCATCTACTATCATTACTGATGTCATAATTTCTCCATCGCCTACGGCTGGTCCTCGGAATACGGGAGCGTTACTATCATTACGGTTCCGCCCTCCGTCGGCCTAAATGCCATAACTCCGTATTCTTTTCCGTAGTATAATCTTATGATCGTGTTGACGTTGTTAAGTCCCAGATGTCCCTTTAAAGTCTCAACGTCGTCGTTGTTGAGTGCGGTAAGCATCTCATCACTGATCCCTTTTCCGTTATCCTGTATGGATATCTTCAGAAGATTGTTTCCGTTTGCTGTATCATGAACTGCCGCAACATAAATGTGTCCGTCGTCCATATCTTCCATTCCATGGATTATCGCGTTCTCTACGATCGGCTGTAAGATCAGCTTCGGAATGACTGCGTTCATCACTTCTTCCGGTACATCTATTGTTAGATCGAATTTATCGTCAAATCTTATCTTCTGGATATCACAGTAGTTCTGAACAAGTTCAAGCTCATTTGATAGTTTACAGAACTGCTTTTCCGATATTCCGGTTCTTAGTATCCCCGCAAGGGAAGAAGAAAGCGTCGCTACTTCATTGACACCGTTCGCCTTTGCAACCCACTTTATCGTATCAAGAGTATTATACAAAAAGTGTGGGTTCAGCTGCGCCTGCATCATCTTTATCCTGGTCTCGTTAACTCTTCTCTCGGCTTCGACGCGCTCTTCCATAGTGGTCTTAAGCTGGGAAGTCATCTTGTTAAAGCCTGTTGCAAGCTGCTCAAATTCATCTTCTCTTTCAAGCTCTATCTTCGCATCAAAATCGCCTTTTCTAAATCTCTTCATCGCAGATGAAAGCGCCGCTATAGGTTTAGAGAAATACTCACTCATCCTTGATGCGACAAGGAGACACACAAATACGCTTATGATCGACAATATCACTACGATCTGATATCCGACTCTCGCAGCGCCTTCTCCGAGCGCGGGCGGTGTCACGTATATACACAAAAGACCTGTCGATCCAAGCTCAGTTATATAAATATTGTTATTACTTCCGTATGTATATTTCTGTCCGTTCAGGAAATTTTCCCTGATGACCGAAAGCTCGCTTCCGTCTTCAGCTGTTCCCAAAAGACATATCGGTCTTAAAAACCCTGTCGTAAGCATGAGGCCGTCTTTTGAATTGATCTCTTTACTAAGTCTTTCTTCTACTGCGTTCTGCTCAATCCTTATTACGACATATCCGTTTTCTTCGCCTTCCGTGATCTGCCTTGCCATTAAAAGGGCGGCTCCTCTTTCGGAAGAGGATCTGGGATCGAGCGAATAAACTGTTTTTCCCTTTTTGGAAAGGGCTTCTCCAAGTACCGAATAATTCTGAGGAAGGTCCTTATTTCCGGTGTCGGTCCAGGTACTGTATAAACACTCTCCGCCTTTATATATTCCAAGCCCGGCAAAATCTCTTATATCTCTTGAGGCTTCATACAATGCTGTATAGATATCAAGAGAGTTGGAATAATCGCTTTCAAGCGCCGCCTTTATGACTTTGCTTTTTGATATTTTATCAAGCGCTTCGTCCGACATCCGGAGGTCGCGCTCCATATTCTTTTTTATCTCGGAGACCTGTTCGAGATCTCTTTTAGCATAGTCGGAAGACAGCTTTGTAAGGAATCCCTGTATCGTAAGTATTCCGCCGATGATCACAAGCGCAAGAGTTACTGTAAGGAATATCACGAATATCTGTCTTTTGAAGGACTGTCTTATAACACCTTTCATACTCAGTCCTCCCCGCCTTCAAGCTCGTTCCAGATCTTGAACACTTCTTCCTCTTTGGCCGCCGATTCTTTTATATCCAATCTTATAAAAGAAGTATCTCCGAATGCCTTAGACAACTCAACATCCTTACGCACCGGTCTTCTGTAGAAGTTCTCCATCGCGTATCTTTGGGTGTCATAGCCGACCACAAAATCCATAAATCTGCCGGCATTATAGCTGTGCGGCGCATTTTTTACCATTGCACAACCATCGGGGATCGCGCTGGTTCCGTCCTCGGGATAGATAAGCGCGATGTCATATCCCATCGCTATGTACTTCTTGGCAGTTTCCTCAAGAGTTATTCCGATAAGATATGTTCCGTCGGATACATAGGGAATGACTTCTCCAGACGAATCAAGGATATTGTCTCCAAGCTGCTCATAAAAGCGAGGCACCAATGTTTCGGATTCCTCGCCAATGATCTGTTCCATCGTAAAAAGGATCGTGTAGCTTGTTCCGGAATTCCTTATATCGGCAAATGCAATCTGCCCTTTCCATTTCTCATCAAAAAGATCGTTCCATTTCCTCGGGATTTCGCTCGGGCGAACAAGCTTTTTGTTATAGATAAACACTATCGGAAGTTCCGTGAAAACTGTCCATGAATTATCGAATGCCGCATAGGTTCTGTCGAGCTGCTCACTACTCTGTGTCTTATAGGGCATAAAAAGATCTTTCTGCGCTTCGAAGCTTTCGATTCCGCCGCCAAACATGACGTCACATTCTCCCTTTTCGGAAGCTTCTCTCGCCTGACGCATCATCTCTGTTGTTCCACCGGCATGGACATCGACCCATATCCCCGTGCGACTTTCAAATTCTCTGATAATAGGAAGATAAACTTCTTCTTTATGTGATGTGTAAAGTATTAGCTGATTGTCTTCCGGTACTGCATACTTCTGAGAGATGTAATCAACATTTCTGTCCCTGTCGCTTTGCGCGCATGCCGAAAGCAGCAGTGTTGCCACTGCTGTCACTATTGCTATCGCCGACTTATTAAAATGTCTGATCACTCTTTCATACACTTTAGAAGTTACTTCCGTTCCATCCCCAGTCGTCTGCGGGAGTATATTTTACATAGATATTGTCGGGTGCGATTGAAAGAACCTGTCCGAAGATTTCTGTTATCTTAGCAGTCAGCTTATTAAACGCATCCTTGTTTGGTCCGCCAAATACCATTACCTCAACGAAAGCCATGGGCTTTGAATTATCACCTTTAAAATATAGATGATATCCGTCTTCAAAACCTGTCATGAGCCAGCTTTCGCTCTTTCCGGGTATTATCGATATTGCCTGTCCGAGCTTTTCCTTCAGCTCTTTTTCCTGATCGGGTGTGATCTTAACGCTTATCTTTGAGTTTATAAAAGGCATAGTTTTTCTCCTTATGATATATTTTTCTGTCTCGAAATTTTTTAAATCTGATCTCGTGAATAAATTATATCTAAAAAAATGACGTAACGCCATTTTATTAAACTCTTGGCCAATATTAATTTCGCACTATCCTAAATACATTACAAAATTAATGTGCATGACATTAATTTTGTTATCTTGTAATCACACGTTATCGTGGTAAAGTAAAAAGTGGACTATCTTTTCCACATCCATAAATTTGACCTGAAAGGTGATGAGATGATTTCATCAGATAGGTATTTGAAGGAGCTTCTGCTCCGATATCAGGCAAGTTTCGATATCACAGAAAACTTTACAATAGGAGATACGACATTTCCTGCATACGCGTGGTTTCATTCTTTAAGCGAGAAATATGTTCTTAAGAAGGAAGCCCAGCTTTGGGCTATTACGATTTTCGAGCACGTCTTTTTTATTCAGAAGGAGTCCGTTAATTGTTCCGATCTTGAACAGTTGTCCGATCTAATTAGGGAGTCGATCGAACCTGTTCTCGTAAGAAAGAATGAAAAATATCCGGAAAAGGATCACATGTGTTCTTATCTTACTTTTATCATTATCAGCGATAAAGCTCCTGATGATGCTACCAAGAAAGCCATCAGGAAATTTAAGTTTGATAAAGGTTATCTTTTTAATTTCAGAGGACACTGTGAAGCCAGACTGGCCGTAACATCACTCGATACGCAAGAGGTGTTCGCAAATTATGGCGGAAAAGAACTAAAAAGTATGTTATGTGGTATCTACAAAAATTAGGAGGAAAAAAGTATGAACGCAGCAGTATTATTAATCATTAGCATTGCTGTTCTTGCTGTAGGATATGTTTGCTACGGTGGATGGCTTGCTAAGCAGTGGGGTATCGATCCAAGTCGCAAGACCCCGGCTCATGAGCTTCAGGACGGACTTGACTATGTTCCTGCCAAGGCACCTGTTCTTATGGGACACCACTTTTCATCAATCGCCGGAGCAGGCCCTATCAACGGACCTATTCAGGCAGCCGTTTTCGGATGGGTTCCCGTTCTTTTATGGGTACTTATCGGAGGAATTTTCTTTGGTGGCGTACATGATTTCGGAGCTCTTTTCGCTTCTCTTCGTCACAAAGGACAGTCGATCGGTGAGATCATCAACGATTCAATGGGTAAGTCAGCCAAGAAGCTTTTCATCACCTTCGGCTATCTTACACTCCTTCTCGTAGTTGCAGCTTTCTCTTCAATCGTTGCAAGTACATTCGGAACTACAACTTCTGCAGGTGCCGCAGTTGAGGGCGCTACTCTTGCAGCTAACCAGTCAACAGCAATGATCTCTATTTTGTTCATCCTTCTTGCTATTGTATTTGGTTTCTTTGTTTACAGAAAAAATGCTCCTATCGGAATTTCTTCAGTTCTCGGATGCATTGGCATCATCGCTGTAGTTTTCATAGGACTTAACTTCCACCCTATCGCACTTACTTATAATGCATGGATGTGGATTCTCGGTGCATATATTCTTATAGCTTCGGTAACTCCTGTTTGGATCCTTCTTCAGCCCAGAGATTACCTTAGTTCATTCCTTCTTTACTTTATGATCGGAGCCGGTATTATTGCTATTATCGGTTCTGCTGTAACAGGAAACGGCAGCTTCGCTATCCCCGCAATGGGTGATGCTGCACTTAAGGGAACAGGCGTGTTCACTACAGGAACTGCTTTCCCTGCTCTTTTTGTTACTATCGCTTGTGGTGCTATTTCAGGTTTCCACTCACTTGTTTCTTCAGGAACAACTGCTAAGCAGCTCGATAACGAGAAAGATGCAAAGCCTGTTGCTTTCGGTTCAATGCTTATTGAATGTATCGTTGCGATCATCTCTCTTTGCGCTATCGGATTTGTTTGGACAGCAGCTGCAGACGGAACATACGCAAGCCCTACACAGGTATTCGCCGGCGGACTTTCTGCTATGATCGGTTCTTTTGCACCCGGCATGCAGGATATCATGTATCAGCTTCTTATCCTTGCTGTTTCTGTATTCTGTCTCACATCACTCGACACAGCAACACGTCTTGCAAGATATATGTTGCAGGAGTTCTTTGTTGAGAACGGACAGACTTCTAAGGATCTTACAGGATACAAGAAGGTTATCGCTAATCCTTATGTAGCTACTGCGATCACTGTTGTTCTTGGCGTAAGTCTTGGTATGACTGGTTATACAAAGATCTGGCCTCTCTTCGGAGCAGCAAACCAGCTTCTTGCAGCAATCGGACTTCTTGCAGTTTGCACATGGCTCGGATCTGTAGGTAAGAACAACAAGATGTTCTACATCCCTATGGTATTCATGCTTGCTGTAACTATCTGCTCACTTGTTCAGACGATCAAGGCTAAACTTACAGCTTACACAACAGGCGCTGCTGATGTTTGGGCTCTTATCCAGGCTCTCATCGCTATTCTTCTTATCGTTCTTTCTGTGATCCTTGCAGTTATCGCTGCAAAGGCACTTATGAAGCAGTTTAAGGACAAGAAAAACGGAAACGCTGCAGCATAAATATTATGAGTAATAAACACGGCCGGGGCTTATGCCTCGGCCGAAGTTATTGCTTTGAATCTGATAATATGCTAATATACATAAGTCATGTTTCCGTAGCTCAGCAGGATAGAGCGTCCGCCTCCTAAGCGGAAGGTCGTGCGTTCGAATCGCATCGGGAACACTCGCGAAAGCTATAAGCCATGCAAAAAAGGATACATAAAGCTCGACGGGAATTTACTCACGATAGAGCTTTTATGTATCCTTTTTTATAGGGCGCCAGCCCGTGGAAAAGGAAGCCTTTGTTTGAAGCTTTCTTTTTTATTCCTATTATAATTTCTCAATCATAAAACGCGCTATGATAAGGATCCATATATGAAGCGGGAAAAATACGTAGAACAGATACTTGGTAAACTTGGTGTTTTTTCCTCTTTCGCCATTATAAGCAAGTATGAATGGTATGACTGTAAAAACAGCCCATTCGCAGTCCATACACAATCTGTCATAAAGAGATACGCCCATTTCTGCATCTATAGTGAAGTGCGTTTTAAGGGCCATTATGAATAAGAGCAAGCTGTAAATAAATATACCGATACATTGCTTATTTTTTCTTCCATAGAAGGCCCACATAATAATGGGCATCGGTAAAAATACAATTAAACCTCCTGCGAGAAGAGATGCAAATGCAATTACTATCGCAAGTAGAACATTAATAATTATATGGTTTTTGCGTTTAATATTATCCAAACACCATATAAAGGCGAACATAAGCGCAAGCAACGTAAAAATATTATAATCCACTAAGAACGTCATATAGCTATATTTAGTAAAATAAGTTTTGTCGAAAAACTGGTAAATAATAGTGGTGCCGGCGAACATGATCAATGCTGCAGTAACAAGCCTGAGCAGGTATTTTATGCGGCTGCGCGTGTGATAAAATCCATCTATCATAAGGTATATGAATAATGGCCAAACAAATCGTGTGATCAAAGATATCCACCCCGGCATAAGCGGCCAATTTAAATTATCATATGCCGCATAACTAAAAATCGAATAAATATGATCCAGTAACATAAAAGGTATTGCAATTAGTTTTAATTTATAAGCGTCTAATCCTCTTTCCATTTTTTCTCCTTTTTGCGTTATTGCTTATTCATTCCTCTCTTCTTTTAATATTATTTATTTAGTTCACTTATTCGCAAACTGTTCTACAAGCTGTATGATCTGTTCTTCATCAAATCCAAGTCTCTTCATATTGTTGAAAAAATCTTCTATTTCCATATCAATAAGTGCTGTTCTTAAATCTTTAATCATATTCTCGTCCTCCGTAATAAAACGACCACTGGTTCTTTCTGAGTGGACAAGTCCTGTCTGTTCGAGGTCACTGAGCGCTTTCTGCATTGTGTTGGGATTAACTCCGGCTTCTGCAGCAAGGTCGCGAACACTTGGTAGCTTATCACCGCTGTTATATTTTCCTGTTACAATGTCGTTTTCTATGTGCTCAATAATCTGTACAAAGATGGGCCTGTCTAAATTAAGGTTCAATGGCATAATACTCAATTCCTTTCTACAGATTTTGTTTTTGTACTACTGTACTAATCACTTAGTACAATAATACAATAACTCCATCCTCCTTACTTTGTCAACACTTTTTTCAAAAAAATTTACAAACACAAGAAAGAAGGCCTGTGAACTGCGTTCACAAGGCCTCCTTACATATTATTTATTATTATGATCAAAGCTGAATTGCTGTCTTAAGCGCAATCTCCATCATATCCGTAAATCCTGTCTCTCTCTCTTTTGCTGAGAGTTCTCCCTCTTTGAAGAGATGATCTGAAACCGTGAGGATCGTAAGCGCATTTTTCTTAGCTTCTGCTGCGTTCATGTAGAGTGCAACAGTCTCCATCTCTACGGCAAGTGCGCCCATATTCTTGTAGAGCTCGCTCTCGTTGCATTTCTTGTAGAATGCATCTGAAGAAAGAACGTTTCCTACATGATATCTTACATTCTTTTCCTTTGCGATAGCTACGGCCTTCTCAAGAATATCGTAGCTTGCTGTGGGGCAGAATGTTCCGGGAAGTCCGTACTGGAATCCGTAGTTGGAATCAGTATGAGCACCCATTGCAAAGACGATGTCCATTACATTGACATCTTCCTTAAGTCCTCCTGCGCTTCCAACTCTGATGATGTTATCAACATCATAGAAATTGTAAAGCTCGTATGTATATATTCCGATTGAGGGAATTCCCATTCCATGTCCCATTACTGAAACTTCTTTTCCCTGATATTTTCCTGTAAATCCAAGCATTCCTCTTACTTCGTTAAAGCACTTTGTATCTGTGAGAAATGTCTCTGCGATAAATTTTGCTCTTAAAGGATCTCCCGGCATAAGGACGGTCTTTGCTATATCTCCTTTTTCAGCACTGTTATGAGGTGTTGCCATATCATTTTCTCCTTTCTGTTTTTATTTTGGGAAATTGATATATCCCTGCATCCAAATATTTCCTTTAAATCTTCTGCCAACAGCCGGTTCTCCGAGAAGATCCACATCATTTATGCATAGATCGAACTCAAGGTCGTTACAATTTATGCGCAAGATGTGCACTGTTTCTCTTGTAAGTGAATTGACTGTCTTTCTGGCTTCGGTTATCTCGCCAAGTACGGAGTAATGATCGCACTCAACTCCGTATGGCATAAAATAGGTATCAACGAGACTGTATACATCCTGCTTTCTTATTTTTCTTGAAAGTGTAGTATACAGATCCATATCATCAAGTGTCAGAGATTCGATAGCGGTCTCATCTCCTTTTCTTGCATTGTTGATCAACCTGTTTCTGTAATTTGTTTTTTTCTTGGCTACTTCTTTTTCTTCCTCGGTCTTCGCGATCGGCATCAATATCTGACCTTTTATTGAAAGCGCCGAGAGACTAAGAGTAGTTCCTCTGATCGGGAAATGGTCCTCGTTTTCATATTTCATATAAGAGATCATATTAAGAAGGTAAAAGACAAGTGAAACTCCCACTCTGTTCTCATTGCAGATTCCCGCATATGAGTGCTGTGCTGCATGTCTTTCAACGGAGATGTCTTCTTCTGTGCTGACTCTTGATGGGATCAGATAAGGATAATAGTATTCGTAGACAAATTTATCCTCTTCATCAAACTCGCCACACACAGCTAGTCCTAATCCTTCGGAGTAGTCCTTCATAAATTCCGCTATTATTTCATTCTCTTTTGACGAAGCATAATTTCTGGCTGTCGGATGCTGAACTGAACTGACAATAAGCTGTGTCATTTCTTTTCTGTTCTTTATATTCGAAAAGCCCACTGCTCTTAGGAATTTATGCAACTACTTCTTCACCTCTTTTCGATCCGTATCTTTTGAGATTCTTATTTGTTTGTAGGAACAAGAACCTCTTTTCCTCCCATGTAAGGACGAAGAACCTCAGGGATCTTAACGCTTCCGTCTGCCTGAAGGTTGTTCTCGAGGAATGCGATGAGCATTCTGGGAGGAGCAACTACTGTATTGTTAAGTGTATGTGCAAGGTAGTTTCCGTCCTTGCCCTTGATTCTGATCTTAAGTCTTCTTGCCTGTGCATCTCCGAGATTTGAACAGCTTCCTACCTCGAAGTATTTCTGCTGTCTGGGTGACCAAGCCTCTACGTCACAAGACTTGCATTTAAGATCTGCAAGATCTCCTGAGCAGCACTCAAGTGTACGAACAGGAATATCCATTGATCTGAAAAGATCTACTGTGTTCTTCCAAAGCTTGTCATACCATTCCTTTGACTCTTCGGGCTTACAGATAACTACCATCTCCTGTTTCTCAAACTGGTGGATTCTGTAAACACCTCTCTCTTCGATTCCGTGTGCACCCTTCTCTTTTCTGAAACAAGGAGAATAACTTGTAAGTGCCTGAGGAACCTGCTCCTCGGGAATGATCTGATCGATGAATTTACCGATCATTGAGTGCTCACTTGTACCGATAAGATAAAGATCTTCACCTTCTATCTTGTACATCATAGCTTCCATCTCGGGGAAACTCATAACTCCGGCAACAACGTTACCGTGGATCATGAAAGGAGGAACGCAATATGTAAATCCTCTCTCTATCATGAAATCTCTTGCATAAGAAATTACTGCAGAATGGAGTCTGGCGATATCCCCCATGAGGTAATAGAATCCGTTACCTGCAACTCTTCTTGCCGCATCAAGATCTATTCCGTTAAAGCTCTCCATTATATCTGTGTGATAAGGAATTTCAAAATCCGGAACAACGGGATCACCGTATTTCTCAATCTCAACATTTTCAGAATCATCTTTTCCTACAGGTACTGAATCGTCAATGATCTGAGGAATGATCATCATTTTATTTGTTACTTCCTCATCAAGCTTAGCCTGTTTCTCTTCAAGCTCTGAAAGAGTCTGAGCATCCTTAGCAACCTGCTCTTTAAGAGCCATTGCTTCTTCTTTCTGGCCCTTTGCCATAAGACCACCGATCTCTTTAGAGATCTTGTTTCTATTAGCACGAAGCTCATCGGCTTTCTGCTGATTAGCTCTTCTCTCTTCATCAAGCTTTATTACTTCATCAACAAGAGGAAGCTTTTCGTCCTGAAATTTTTTCTTGATGTTCTCTCTTACTACGTCTGGGTTCTCACGTAAAAATTTAATGTCTATCATCCCGTTTTTTCCTCCAAGATTTTCTATTATAAATAGATTTTTAGCAATTTAATTTTAAACAGTTTATCTGTCTGAGCTTGAAAGAGCTTTCTCAAGTGCCGCTCTCTCATCCTCACTGAGTTCCACATCCGCAACTCCGCCATTTATCTCTTTTGAATAGCAATAGTTAAGTCCGTCTGTGCTGTGTACCGAGTTGAGAAGAAATCCGTTATCATTCTCATCAAGAAGGCAAAGAGCGAAGCTGAGCTTTCCACCCATCTGGTTAAATGCATCATACTTCTCAAGACCGATCTTCTGGAAGGTCTTCTGCATTTTCATATTGATCTTTTGAATATCTTTTCTGTTCTTTTCATTCTCGGATCTGATCATCCTGTTATCATTGAAAAGACCTACAATCTCATCTTCCAGTGATTCTGCTTCCTTTCCTTGCATGAATCTGTTGTATCTCTTCTCAAGTTTCTTTAATCTGCTTGTCTGCACGATAGTTATTATGATCATAACAATCACTATTGCAAGAATTGCTATAAAAAGTATTGCAGGATCAATTCCACCAAGTCCCATCATATTAAAAATCTGACTTTCCATATTTATTATCTCCGATTATCCTCTACATAGTCTTTCAGTAATTTTCTCTAAGTCGTCGTTGCTGTAGAACTCGATCTCTATCTTTCCGGTTCCATCTCCCTTGGAGATAATATCTACCTTTGTTCCTACTGCCTGTTTGCATTTCTCAGAAAGTGACGCATATATAGCATCAATGCTTTCGTTCTTAACTACAGGCTTCTTAGGCTTAGATGTTTTTCCAAGATTCTTTACAAGCTTTTCGGTCTCACGAACGCTAAGCTTTTCGTCGAAAACTTTCTGAGCAAGTGTGATCTGCTCTTCCTCATTGTCTACAGGGATAAGTGCTCTCGCATGTCCTGTCGAAAGCAATCCCTCAACTACCATCTCTCTTACCTTATCGCAAAGCTTCAAAAGTCTGAGTGAGTTGGTGATAGTAACTCTGCTCTTTGATACCTTCTCGGCTACAACATCCTGAGTGTATCCGAAATCATCAATTAGCTTTTTGTACGCGATAGCTTCTTCAATAGGATTGATATCCTCTCTCTGAATGTTATCGATAAGTGCAATCTCTGCGATCTCTTGTTCATTGAGGTCTTTTATTATAACCGGTACTTCTTTAAGGCCGGCTTTCTTAGCAGCACGCCATCTTCTCTCACCACCGACTATCTCATAATGATCTTTCTTGTCTGTAACGATGATGGGATTTATGATTCCAAACTGCTTGATTGATTCTGACAGTTCAATAAGGCTATCTTCATCAAATGTTTTTCTGGGCTGGTTTCTGTTCGGCTCAACCTTAGTAATGTTGACCTGAACTACCTGTCCCTCTATGTGTTGTTCAACGATCTTTGTTTCTTTTGCTGAGGATACCTTTGCAGGTATTATTGAATCAAGTCCCTTACCTAATCCTCTTTTCACATTCTTAGCTGCCATGTTCCCCTCCGGTTTAATCAAACTTTCTATCTATTACCTCGCCGGCAAGAAGTCTGTATGCTTCAGCTCCTGCTGACTTAGGTTCGTATACATTGATTGGCATTCCGTAACTGGGTGCTTCTGCAAGACGAATATTTCTGGGAATGATCGTCTTATATACATTTTCCTGGATATGCTCTTTAACATTCTCTACTACCTGCAGAGATAAGTTGGTACGAGAATCAAACATAGTAAATACTACGCCTTCCATCTCAAGTTCAGGATTCAATCTGTCTTTTACCAGATTTACTGTATGCACCAACTGGCTTAAACCTTCAAGCGCATAATACTCACACTGAATGGGAACTAATACTGTGTTGGCTGTTGTCATAGCGTTGACAGTCAACATACTTAAAGAAGGTGGACAATCAATAACTATATAATCATAGTCATCTTTAACTGTGTTGATTGCTTCCCTTAAGATAAATTCCTTCTGCTCCGCATCGATAAGTTCGATCTCTACTGCAGCAAGGTTTACGTTTGACGGAATGATATCTACTCCGTCTATTTCTTCAACGACATTTTTAATGATTGCATCATTGGTTTTGCACTCACCTATCATGAGTTCATAGATCGTATTTTCTAATTCATTTTTATCAAGTCCGAATCCGCTGGTAGTATTCCCCTGTGGATCTGTATCAATGACTAGAACTTTCTTTCCTTTTTCTGCCAATGCTGCTGACAAATTAATAGAAGTAGTGGTCTTTCCGACCCCACCTTTTTGGTTTGCGATTGCAATTACTCTACCCATTACTCCTCCAAGCTATTTAAACACTAATCTGATTTTACCACATTATAATAGTTATGGTATTACAAATCATTCCGATTCGTTGTGTTTATGATTTTATATTTCTATATATTGTGTTTAAAATTGTTTTGTTTCACCACACAATTATATTATCGGTCAGTATGTTTCACGGAAATTTTTACTACATTTAGTGTTTCAATGTTTCACGTGAAACAATTTTTTGTATTATGAATTGTGTCGAAGTTCAATGTTTCACGTGAAACATTGAAAACGAAAATACTATATCTATGATAATGGTTTCTTGGAAGGTGTTCCGGCTTTACGAGGATATTGCTTCGAAGTCTTTTCCTTCTTTTCGATAATACAAATAGTACGACTATATTCTGAATCCGGAAGATTAAACTCAGGATAATCTATCAGTTTGCCACCAAGAAGATGAATTGCTCCTTTAGCTTTGGCTAATTCCTCTTCGGCCTTCTCACTTTTATAAGCAATAAATCTTCCTCCAACCTTTACATAAGGAAGACAGTACTCGGACAAAGTTGAAAGATTGGCAACCGCTCTCGAAACTGCAATATCAAAAGTCTCTCTGAGAGAATTCTTATTGGAAGCAGAAGAATGATCCTCCGCTCTTCCATGTAAGGTTACTATACTCCCCTCTTCATTAAGTCCAAGTTCATCGATCACTTCGTTTAAGAAATTAAGTCTCTTATTAAGTGAATCCAAAAGAGTGATCTTAAGCTGAGGAAAAACAATCTTTAAAGGAATACCGGGAAAGCCTGCTCCGGTACCAACATCGATAAGAGAATACTCCTCTTTGGAAAAATCAAAATACTTATAAGCAGAAATACTATCAACAAAGTGTAACTTACATACACTATCAAACTCAATGATAGCAGTAAGATTCATCACTTCATTCCACTTAGTGAGAAGTTCATAATATTTATCAAATTGAGCAAGCTGCTTATCGGTGAGTTCAATTCCAAAAGTTTTAAAATCATTGATCATATCGGAATACTTATTTCTCATCTGCATTTCCTCTGTGTAATGAATCAAGGTAAATAATAAGTACTGAAATATCGGCAGGATTAACTCCACCAATTCTTGAAGCTTGTCCTATATTGGTAGGTCTGAATCTCTGAAGCTTCTGTCTTGCTTCCAATCGAAGACTGCCTACATCATCATAATCAATATCAGCAGGGATAAGTTTCTTTTCAAGTTTCTTAAATTGTTCTACCTGTCTTTCCTGTCTGGTGATATATCCCTCGTATCTAATTGTAATCTCAACCTGCTCGATAACATCATCGGGAAGAGGTTGTCTGTTAGGATCGATCTCCTCAAGTATCTTATAAGAAAGCTCGGGTCTACAAATCAACTCAGCTAATGATGTTGCAGTTTTAAGAGAAGGAGTTCCAACCTTCTCCATGAATTTCTGAATAGTAGCATTGGCTCCTACAACAGTTTCTTTTAATCTGGAAACCTCTTTTTCAATGAGATCGATCTTCGTGCAAAGTTTATTATATTGCTCCTCGGATATAAGTCCGATATCATATCCTTTCTTACGAAGTCTTATATCTGCATTGTCCTGTCTTAACAACAATCTATACTCCGCACGGGAAGTCATCATTCTGTAAGGTTCAAGATTTTCCTTAGTAACAAGGTCATCAACAAGAACTCCGATATAACCTTCAGATCTATCAATATATAAGCTTTCTTTATTAAAGATCTGCATCGCAGCGTTGATTCCTGCATAAAGTCCCTGAGCTGCAGCTTCTTCATATCCACTACTTCCGTTAAACTGACCGGCACTGAACAAACCTCTTGTTGTTTTGATCTCAAGGTTTGGATGAAGCTGTCCGGGACAAAGACAATCGTACTCTATTGCATAAGCATTTTTTACGATACGACAATTCTCAAGACCGGGTACTGTTCTATACATAGCGATCTGAACATCTTCCGGCATGGAAGATGACATTCCGTCTATATACATTTCATTTGTAAATGTTCCTTCAGGTTCAACAAAGACCTGATGTCTTTCGTGATCGGGGAACTTAATAACCTTATCTTCTATTGAAGGACAATATCTGGGTCCGACACCTTCAATAATACCGGCGTAGATCGGAGACCTATCGATATTGGCTTTTATGATCTCATGAGTTTTCTCGTTAGTATATGTCAACCAACATGAAACTTGTGGACGCTGAACATCCTTCGGATCGGTATCAAAAGAAAAAGGAATAACGGGAGTATCTCCAAACTGCTCAGACATCTTGGAATAATCGATAGAGTTACCATCCATTCTGGCAGGAGTTCCTGTCTTAAATCTTCTAAGTTCAATTCCTGCAGAAATAAGTGAATCAGAAAGAAGATTAGAAGGAAGAAGTCCGTTGGGTCCGCTGTAAGTAATAGCTTCACCTGTAAGACAACGACTCTTTAAGTATGTGCCTGAACAGATAATAACTGCTTTAGCTTCATATATGATACCGGAGAAGATCTTAACTCCGACAATCTTATTTTTATAACCTTCCTTTTTAAGGTCATCTGAAACTTCCTCAAAAAGGATTTCAGAAACTTCGGCCTGTTTAATGCAAAGATGTTCCTGTGCTTCAAGGATTTTTCTCATCTCCTTGGAGTACTCCATCTTATCGGCCTGGCATCTAAGTGAATGAACAGCAGGACCCTTGGAAGTATTGAGCATCTTGGACTGCAAAAAGGTCTTATCTATATTTTTGCCCATCTCTCCACCAAGAGCATCTATCTCTCTAACAAGATGACCCTTAGAAGATCCGCCGATATGCGGATTACAAGGCATAAATGCAATATTGTCGGCACTCATGGTAAACACAACAGTTTCAAGACCGAGTCTTGCACAAGCAAGAGTGGCCTCACAACCGGCATGTCCGGCACCTATAACAACAACATCAAATTTCTCTTTTACTATAGTCATAAATTATTTACCCATACAAAATTTGGAGAAGATCTCTTCAACAAGATCATCACCAATCTCTTCACCGAGTATCTCACCAAGTGATTCATATGCACCTGTGAGATCGACAGTGTAAAAATCTTCAGATAGATTTTTTTCAATACTATCAAGAACAAGTTCTAAACTTCCGAGCGCTTTTGATAAAAGCTCTTTGTGTCTTAAGTTTGTGATATAGATTTCCTGCTTTGGAACTATTTCTCCGTTAAAGAACAATTCCGAAATAGCATCTTTTAACTCCGGAAGACCATTTCCTTTTAACATTGAAGTTCTGATTATAGGCAAATGATCGTTTGAAGAGTCTGAAAAATGCATACGAATGATATCTTCTGTTATTTTAATATTATCAGAAAGATCGTTTTTATTTAAAAGAACTATCGTCTTCTTGGACTTACAAAGCTCGATAATATCTTTATCTTCATTATCCAATTCATTTGTGGAATCAAGAATATATAAAATAAGATCAGCTTCTTCGATCTTACTCTTTGCTTTATCCACTCCAATCTTCTCAATGACATCTTCAGTATCTCTGATACCAGCAGTATCGATAACATGAAGCACGATATCACCGAGTCTGACTGTTTCTTCGATTACATCTCTTGTTGTTCCGGCAATATCGGTAACAATAGCTCTTTCATCTCCGGTAAGAGCATTCAAAAGAGATGATTTTCCTGCATTGGGTTTTCCGACAATTACAGTCTTAATGCCTTCTTTTCTGATCTTACCTTCATCGGCAGTATCTATCAAAGAACGGATCTCTTTTATCATCGGATCAACAATTGCTTTTAATTTATCGGGATAACCTGTAAGATCATAATTCTCCGGATCATCTAAAGCAGATTCGATGAACGCCATCTCATAAAGGATTTTTTCTCGAAGGCTTCTTATCTTGGAACTAAGCTTTCCCTGAAGCTGACCCTTAGAGCTTTCAAGTGCGAAATTATTCTGAGCACTGATGATATCCATAACAGCTTCTGCTTTAGTAAGATCGATCCTACCGTTTAAGAAAGCTCTTTTTGTAAATTCACCGGGTTCGGCAAGCCTGCATCCCTTCTGTAAAAGAAGATTCAAGATGCGATTCATAACAAACATTCCACCATGAGAATTGATCTCGATGACATCTTCCATAGTGTAACTGTGAGGTGCCTTCATATATGAGATCATAACTTCATCAATGATCTCATCTTCAACGCAAATATAACCAAATCTTATGGAATTTGGCTGATGAGATAAAAGTGTATGTTCTTTTTGCGATGAAACGTAAATTGTATCACAGATAGATAGTGCTTCCGGACCGCTTACTCTGATAATACCTATGCCGGCATCAGACATAGCGGTAGCGATCGCACAAATCGTATCATTACTGAAGGTACTGAGTACACTTGCCATAATTATCCTCCGATATCACTACCGTAGAAAAAGTAAACTCAAATAATCCCCCTCAAAGCATTTGCTCAGAGGGGGATCATATAATTATTTCTTTAAAGTAACCACTACTCTTCTGAATGGTTCTTCACCCTCACTATGAGTAGTAACAAATCTGTCACCCTGAAGAGCTGAATGGATTATTCTTCTCTCATAAGGATTCATAGGCTCCAAAGCAACTGACTGTCTTGATTTTCTTACCTTATAAGAAATGTTCTTTGCAAGGTTTTCAAGAGTTGCTTTTCTTCTCTCTCTGTAGTTTTCTGTATCAACCTTTACATGAATGTAATCGGCAGAATCTTTATTAACTACTAAAGAAACAAGATACTGAAGAGAATCAAGTGTCTGTCCTCTCTTACCGATGAGAACTCCCATCTCTGCTCCGCTAAGCTCGATATCTAATATATTATCTTCTGCATTGAACTTGGATTCTACTGCAACTTCCATTTTCATTGCATCAAATACTTCTTTAAGGAATGCATCAGACTTAGATGTTAACTCACCTGCGTTAATATCAGAAGTCTTTGTAGCTTTAGGCTCTTCGGAAACTTTTTTGTTTTCCTTCTTAACTTCGTTCTTGATTTCTTTTTTAGGCTCTGTCTTAACTTCAACCTTTTCTTCAGGCTTATCTTCTTTAATTCTGGCCTTGATAACAGCAGGCTTAGCATTGATTCCAAGGAATCCTGATGATCCGCTTGTAACTACTTCATAATCAAGTCTATCGCTGGTAACAAGTAAAGCTTCACATGCCTCGGTAATGGCATCATCAACGTTTTTTGCCGTAAACTCTCTATATTCCATTTTTCCCTCCCCTGTAGGAATTATTTGTTGTTTTTCTCGTTAAACTCTTTAACCATATTGGCTTTAGCAAGAAGAGAATCCTTACGGATTTCCTTTTTGGAATAAATATCTCTTACTTTCTGAAGTTCAGCCTCTCTCTCCTCCATAGAAACAGATGTTTCTGAAGCAACTGATGAAATACTTCTTGTATTCATGTTTGCATATCTGTTCATTGAAGGTGTGGCCTTCATCTTCTCTTTTTTCTCATTGTACTTTTCAATGTTCTTGGCAATCTGAGCATCAATATCTGTTTTATCAATATGCTTATTGATAAGAACCTGCTGAACCGCTCTAACTACAGCACTAGCGATCCAGTAAATACCCATACCTGCAGGGAAACTGAAGCAGAATACCGCAGACATAAGAGGCATCATGAGATTCATAGTCTTCATGGACTGCTGCATCTGAGCTGTAGGATCATTCTGATCAGCCTTAGCATCTGCCTGTACAGCCGTAGGGCTAAGCTTAATAGTGATCCACTGAGTAACTGCTGAAAGAACAGGAATAGCTAAAGCACCGATAAGAAGTAAAAACTGTTTATTGACAAAAGCTGTCTTTACCATGAATCCGGGTGAATCACTGATATTTAATCCAAGGAAAGAATTATACTTACTTAACAAAGCATGAGTGCTTTCGATTGAGGAAGATAATCCGGAAAATTTCTCGGTAAAACTAGCCCAATCAGCTGAAGATGCTCTGTTTAATACATCAATGATCGTATTCTCAACATACTGAACATCGCCTTTTACAAAAAGTTCGTTACTAAACTGTCCCTGGAAATTTTTTGCACTTGAGATTGAATTCTTTACAAAATCAATAGCACCGTCGGTTGTACGGATATGCTCAACCAAAGGATAGAATGCATTTTTAACGATAGGTACATATCCCGGAATAGCATAAATAACACGATAAAGTGAAAAAAGAATAGGAAGCTGAAGTAACATCTGCAAACAGCTACCCGTCTGAGATACTCCATACTTAGCATAGACCTCTTTGGTCTCTTCCTGCATAGCGAGCATTGAATCGTTATCTTTTTTGCCTTTGTATTTTTCCTGGATGGCCTTAAGTTCAGGGCTCATCTTATTCTGAAGTTTAGCAAACTTCTGAGACTTGTATGTCAAAGGAAGCAAGCAAAGATTGATTACAATAGTAAAAATAATGATTGCAAGTCCGATATTAGGAATGCCGATCGCATTTAATACATTAAAGATCGCATTCATTATCTGACCAAGTACCCAAACAATGGGCTTAAGTATTTTTCCGTTATCTTGGGAAAAGAATAATGCTAACAAATTGACCTCCTCCTAGCATTTACGGAACCGGATCATATCCACCGCTTGAAAAAGGATTACATCTTAAAATCCTCCAAGCAGCCAGTAGTCCCCCTTTTAGGGCTCCGTACTTTTCTATTGCTTCTAGTCCGTATTCCGAGCATGTTGGAATATACGGACATTTTGTTCTTTTTAATGGAGACAGATATTTCCTATAAAATTTTATAAGATAGATCAATATCTTTTTCATTTAAATACCGCCATTTTTTATTATGCGGGCCTTCCCTGCCAAGCTTAAAAGAGAATCTTTTATATCAAAATAAGTTGCCTCTTTTGCACAGGCTCTGGCAACGACTACTATGTCCAAACCACTATTGAACATATCTTCGTGTAGTCGGTAAGCTTCTCGAACAAGTCTTGCAAATCTGTGCCTTACAACACTGTTCCCAATCTTTTTACTACATGAAATCCCAAGTTTATTGGTTGAACCGTTATTTTTCCACACATAAAGAACTATATATTTATTGGCATAGCTCTTACCGTTACCATAAACATTGCGGAAATCAATTGTCTTTTTCATCGATTCTGAAAAAAGCATCTGTTTATCCTTTATATTTCGGAATGAAGAAAAAAGGCCACATCATTTGTGACCTTTACTATCAAGCAGATAATCTCTTTCTTCCCTTTGCTCTTCTGGCTGCGAGAACTTTTCTGCCGCCCTTAGTAGCCATTCTTGCTCTGAAGCCGTGAACTCTGGCTCTCTGAAGCTTATGAGGCTGGAATGTCATCTTCATATCGGAAACACCTCCTTCTTATTCAAACTAAATCAAAACCAAGTATATAATTACTCAGAAACTATCTAAATAATTACAGATTACATCCTGTGTGGAAAAAATCTTTATAATTATAATAAATAAAAACTTCTCAGTCAACCCATAAAACCCCTTAAAATTAGGGATTGAAGTTTCAAAAAAAATCTAAAAAAAATATTTGACAATATATTGTGTCATTAAAAGTTATCCACATCAAAATGTTGATTTTGTGGAAAACTTGTTGATTAATATTTTTGATGTCTTTTTATCCACATTTTTTCTGATTTTTGTGGAAAACCTAGGGCATAATTTGGACACAATCAATATAAAAGTGCATATTTAAGCCATTTATAACGGTAGATAGTTTAAAGTGGAAAAAGCTAATTTTTTCCACAAGAAAAAATAAGCCTATTTCAGAAATTTTTTTTGACCAAAGTTATCCACAAAAGGTCGTTGTTTGATATTTGACACTATTTAATATAAAATAGTAAAAGTCTATAATCTTGCTATTTTGGGGAGTTTTTCATGCAATCAACATCAGAAATCACAGAAAAATTAAAAGCTAATTGGGAGTCAATCAAGCACACGATCAAGATTGAATCAGGGATTACGGAAATTTCCTATAAGACCTGGATCGATCCTCTTACTGTTTACAGTATGGAGGATAATAATGTCAAAATTCTGATACCATCCGATAATTCAATGGCACTTCAGTACATCATCGGTCATTATATGGATTTTATTAAAGTTGCCATTTCAGAATTTCTTGAAGATATGGTAGAGGTTTCTTTCATTCTCAAAAAAGATGCTATTAATAATGAAGAAACTCCTGAAAATGATCTTGTAAATGATCAGGAAAACCATTATTCAAGCAATATTAACTACGAACATTCCAATCTTAATCCTAAATATAGATTTGATACTTTTGTAGTAGGCAGCAACAACAAGTTTGCTCACTCAGCTTCACTGGCTGTTGCCGAGTCACCCGGAACGTCTTACAATCCTCTTTTCCTTTACGGAGGACCCGGACTTGGAAAGACTCACCTTATGCATTCGATCGGACATTTTATAATGGAGCATGATCATAAGGCTAAAATCCTTTATATTACTTCAGAACAGTTTACCAACGAAGTTATCGAATCTATCAGAAGCGGTAAGACCGAGAGTATGTCCAAGCTTCGTGAGAAATACAGAACAGTAGATGTTCTTATGGTCGATGACGTTCAGTTTATTATAGGTAAGGAATCAACACAGGAAGAATTTTTCCACACATTCAATGAGTTACATCAGGCCGGAAAACAGATCATTCTTTCATCCGATAAGCCGCCAAAGGAAATGGAAACTCTTGAAGAAAGATTCAGATCAAGATTTGAAATGGGTCTTATTGCTGATATCCAGTCTCCCGATTATGAGACAAGGATGGCAATTCTTCGTAAGAATGCAGAAAACTACGGTAAGACCATAGATGATGAAGTAATAGATTATATCGCCACAAACATCAAGTCCAACATCAGAGAGCTTGAGGGTGCTTACAATAAGATCATTGCTTACTCAAGACTTTATAATGTTGATGTTACTTTAGAAAATGCAATGGAAGCTTTAAAGGATATCATTTATCCGGATAAGACCAAGGTTATTACTCCTCAGCTTATAATTGACACTGTATGTGAACAATACGGTACCAAGAAGGATGATATCATTTCCAAGAAGAGAAATTCAGAGATCGTTCTTCCCAGACAGATCATTATGTATCTTTGCAGAGAACATACCGATGCTTCTCTTGAAGAAATAGGAAAGATCCTCGGTAAAAAAGATCACACAACCGTAATGAGCGGAATAAATAAGATAAAACAGAAATTATCTTTGGATGATGAGCTCAATAAAAACATAGATATTATAATGAAGAAACTCAATCCTTCTTTATAATAAACACTATCATTGTGGATAACTATGTAAATATGTGTGTTATTAGTTTGGGATTAATTGTTATTTGAGGGTGGATAATTTTTTATTGGCTTATATGTCAAAATTTGGCGTGTTTATAACTTTTATTTTTTCAACATTAAAATTTTTATTATCAACACCCAAAAATTTGTAAAAAAGCCTCACAGATTGTATAATAGAATAGGTTTTACACTTATCAACAGCTATTATTAATTCTTTTATTATTAATTTATATTATTTTTATATTTGCATGCGCGAAGGGAGTAATGACTTAAATGAAATTTGTATGCTCAAAATCTAATCTTGTGAGTGGATTACAGATTGTGTCGAAGGCAGTTCCTTCAAAAACAACTATGTCTATTCTTGAATGTATCCTGGTTGATGCTACGGAAGGAATGATCAAGTTCATTGCCAACGATATGGAATTGGGAATACAGACAGTAGTGGAAGGAAACATTGTTGAGAGAGGATTTATAGCTCTCGATGCCAAGATTTTCTTTGACATTATAAGAAAACTTCCTGATAACGACGTTACAATAGAGTCCGACAGTTCTAACAAAGTTACTATTAGCTGCGAAAAAGCAAAGTTTAATCTCATCGGAAGAAAAGGTGATGACTTCACATATCTTCCTTCAATCGAGAAAATAGACGGAGTTACTGTTTCTCAGTTTACTCTCAGAAATGTTATTCAGCAGACTATCTTTTCAATTTCTGAAAGTGATGCAAATAAGATGATGTCAGGTGAGCTCTTCGAAGTAGACGGAGAGAACTTAAAGCTCGTTTCACTTGACGGACATAGAATTTCCATCAGAAAAGTTAAACTTGGAGGATCTTATTCCTACAAGAAAGTTATTGTTCCCGGAAAAACTCTCGGTGAGATAAGCAAAATCCTCGGTGACAGTACTGAGAAGATGGTAAATATCTACTTTACCGACAAGCATGTTCTCTTTGAGTTTGATAAGACTATTGTTGTTTCTCGTCTCATAGAAGGTGAATACTTCAGCATTGATCAGATGCTTTCCAGCGATTATGAGACAAAGATGAGCATTAACAGAAAAGAGTTCCTTGATTGTATAGACAGAGCAACTCTTCTTGTAAAAGAGGGAGATAAGAAGCCTGTTATCATTTCCGTTACTGACGGAAAGATGGAACTTAAGATCAATTCTGCGATCGGAAGTATGGATGAAGAAATTGATATTGATAAACAGGGTAAGGATCTTATGATAGGATTCAATCCCAAGTTCCTCATTGATGCTCTCAGAGCAATTGAGGATGAGACTGTTGATATTTATCTTGTTAATCCTAAGGCACCTTGCTTTATCAGAGATAAAGATTCAACTTACACATACCTTGTTCTTCCTGTTAATTTCACAACAGTAGATTAATTTTTTAGGATATACAACAAATGGAAATTATAAATTTAAGAGCACAAGATGATTTTATAAAGCTTGGTCAGGCTCTGAAAAAAGCCGGTTTGGAAAGCTCCGGAGTAGACGCGAAGATGGACATTCAGGCCGGGATGGTTAAGGTGAACGGAGAAGTCGAGACAAGAAGAGGTCGTAAATTATACGACGGAGATATTTTTGAATACGACGGCCGTCAGGTTAAGATAGAAAAATGATAATAAAGTCATTGGAATTAGCTGATTTCAGGAATTACGAGAACGTAAAGATTGATTTCAGCAGCGGTACAAATATTTTATACGGTGACAATGCTCAGGGAAAAACCAATATTCTCGAAGCAATTTTTGTTTCTGCAACCACTAAGTCACACAAGGGTAGCAAAGATAAAGAAATTATAAGATTTGGCAAAGAAGAAGCCCATATCAGGACGATTCTTGAAAAAGATAATGCAGAATATCGCGTAGATATGCATCTTAGAAAGAATAAGTCAAAAGGAATTGCTATTGATTCTCAGAAAATCAAGAGAGCATCCGACCTAATAGGTAAGCTTAATGTAGTATTTTTCTCGCCTGAAGATCTTAGTATTATTAAAAACGGTCCTTCGGAAAGACGCAGATTCATGGATATGGAGCTGTGTCAGTTGGATCAGATATATCTGAATAGTCTTTCTAAGTACAACAAATTAGTAGTCGAAAGAAACAGAGTTCTAAAGGATCTTTATGAGCATCCCGAAAACAGTGTTCTCTTGGATGTTCAGGACAAGCAGTTATGCGAGTATGGATCCGTCATAATCAAAACAAGAGAAAAATTCATCAAAGATCTTAATGAAATAATAAGACCTATTCACAGCAAATTGACGGGAGAAAAAGAGATCCTGTCCGTTTACTATGAGCCAAATGTGGAAAGTGATGAATTTGAGAAAAGACTTACTGCTTCAAGAAAAAAAGATATCTATGCGAAGCAGACAACAGTTGGACCACATAAAGACGATTTCTCTTTTATCGTCAGGAAAAATCCTGATGAAGAAGGTATAGATATCAGGAAATACGGCTCTCAAGGACAACAAAGAACAGCTTCTTTGTCACTGAAGCTTTCGGAAATTGAGATTGTCAAAAGAGCTAAGAAAGAAAACCCGGTACTTCTTTTGGATGATGTTTTGTCAGAACTTGATAGCAACAGACAAAATTATCTTTTGAATACCATAGGTAATATACAGACGATAATTACATGTACCGGACTTGATGAATTTGTAAATAACAGATTTGAAATAGATAAGCTGTTCAAAGTAACTGAAGGAACGGTAAGTAGCGAAAATTAAGAAACGGAGCAAAAAATGGGAAACGAAGAAGTAAAGTATGGCGCTGACCAAATCCAGATTCTTGAAGGACTAGAGGCGGTTAGAAAAAGACCCGGTATGTATATCGGAACCACAGCCAGCAGAGGTCTTCACCATCTTGTTTATGAGATAGTGGATAACTCGGTTGATGAAGCCCTTGCGGGATTTTGTAATCATATCGAAGTAACCATCAATGAGGATAACACCATCGTTGTAAAAGATAACGGAAGAGGAATTCCCGTTGATGTTAACCACAAATCCGGACTTACCGGAGTAGAGGTTGTATTTACGATCCTTCACGCCGGCGGTAAGTTTGGCGGTGGCGGTTATAAGGTTTCCGGTGGTCTGCACGGAGTAGGAGCATCTGTTGTTAATGCGCTCTCTGAGTGGCTTGAAGTTCAGGTAACAAGGGACGGCAAGGTATATGAGCAGAGATATGAGAGAGGAAAAGTTTGTTATCCTCTTAAAGTCGTTGGTGATGCGCCTGATGGAGCTACCGGAACAAGAGTATACTTTAAGCCTGACGCTCTGATCTTCAAAGAGACAACAGTTTATGATTATAACATCCTTAAGCAGAGACTTAGGGAGATGGCATTCCTTACAAAGGGTCTTAGGATCACTCTTACAGACCTTCGAGTTGAAGAAGGTGAAGAACCTACAACTCAGACATTCCACTATGAAGGCGGAATCAAGGAATTCGTTGAGTATCTCAACAAGAGTAAGACATCTCTTTATGATGAGATCATGTACTTCGAAGGAAACAAAAACAATGTACAGGTTGAGGTTTCCCTCCAGCATAATGATTCATACACAGAGAGTATCTATACATTCGTAAATAACATCAATACACCTGAAGGCGGAACTCATCTTGAGGGCTTCAAGGCTGCTCTTACCAAGACATTCAATGACTACGCAAGAGCAAACAAGATGCTCAAGGATAACGAGGACAACCTTACAGGTGAAGATATAAGAGAAGGTCTTACAGCTATCATCAGTGTTAAGATCGAAGATCCTCAGTTTGAAGGACAGACCAAGCAAAAGCTTGGAAACTCCGAGGCAAGAGGAGCAGTTGCAGGTATCGTCGGAGAACAGCTTACATATTTCCTTGAGCAGAATCCTAACGTTGCCAAGCAGATCCTTGAAAAAGCTATCCTTGCTCAGAGAGCAAGAGATGCAGCTAGAAAGGCTAGAGATCTCACAAGAAGAAAATCAGCTCTTGATGGGCTTGGACTTCCCGGTAAGCTTGCGGATTGTTCCGATAAAGATCCCAAGAACTGCGAAATCTTCATAGTTGAGGGAGATTCCGCCGGCGGATCCGCTAAGACAGCAAGAAGTCGTGCGACACAGGCTATCCTTCCTCTTCGAGGAAAAATCCTTAACGTAGAGAAGGCCAGAGTAGATAAGATCTACGCCAATAACGAGATCAAGGCCATGATCACTGCTTTCGGAACCGGTATTCACGAAGACTTTGATATTTCCAAGCTTCGTTACAACAAGATCATCATCATGACCGATGCCGACGTAGACGGTGCTCACATTGCAACACTTATGCTTACTTTCCTCTATAGGTTCATGCCCGAACTTATCAAAGAGGGCCATGTATATCTTGCACAGCCTCCTCTTTATAAGCTTGAGAAGAACAAAAAAGTCTGGTATGCATACAGCGATGAAGAACTTAATAAGATTCTTCAGGATGTTGGAAGAGATCAGAACAATAAGATACAGCGTTATAAGGGACTTGGAGAGATGGATCCCGAGCAGCTTTGGGAGACAACTATGGATCCCGAAAGAAGAGTTCTCCTTAGAGTAACGATTGACGAAGAGTCTGAGTCAGATATCGATGTCACATTTACAACTCTCATGGGAGATAAGGTTGAACCCAGAAGAGAATTCATCGAGAAGAACGCTAAATTCGTTAAGAACCTGGATATTTAAATATCCGGTGTAAACAGAGGAATAAAATGGCAGAAAATAATAACAATAACAACAATAATAACCTGTCAGATGACGTTTTTGAGAAGGTTACAATAGACAAAATTAAAGAGGTCGATCTTCAGAAGACCATGGAATCAGATTACATCGATTACGCCATGAGTGTTATCGCATCTCGTGCGCTCCCTGATGTAAGAGACGGACTTAAGCCCGTACAGAGAAGAATCCTGTACTCCATGATAGAGCTCAACAACGGTCCCGACAAGCCGCACCGTAAGTGCGCGCGTATCGTCGGAGATACAATGGGTAAATATCACCCTCACGGTGACAGCTCTATTTACGGTGCTTTGGTTAACATGGCTCAGCCCTGGTCCATGAGATATTGTCTTGTAGACGGTCACGGAAACTTTGGTTCTGTGGACGGTGACGGCGCTGCCGCTATGAGATATACAGAGGCAAGACTCACCAAGATCTCAATGGAGATGACTGCCGATATAGGTAAAGACACTGTAGATTTCGCTCCTAACTTTGATGAAACAGAGAAAGAGCCTACAGTACTCCCCAGCCGTTATCCCAACCTTTTGGTAAACGGAACAACAGGTATTGCGGTAGGAATGGCAACAAACATTCCTCCTCACAACCTTCGAGAAGTAATAAATGCGGTAGTTAAGATGATAGATAACCGCGTGCTTGAAGACAGAGAGACAGATATTGAGGAACTTCTCCCTATCGTTAAGGCGCCTGACTTCCCTACAGGCGGAATCATTCTCGGAACAAGAGGTGCCGAGGAAGCATACAGAACAGGCCGCGGCAAAGTAGTAGTAAGAGCCGTTACAAATATTGAGCCTATGTCCGGCGGTAAGAACAGGATCGTTGTTACTGAGCTTCCTTACCTTGTAAATAAGGCAAATATGATCTCAAAGATCGCTGAGCTTGTTAAGCTCAAGAAGCTTGACGGAATTACAGCTCTTAGAGATGAATCAGACAGAGAGGGTATGCGTGTTGTAATCGAGCTTAGAAATGATGTTAACCCTAATATCATGCTCAACAAGCTCTACAAACACACACAGATGCAGGATTCCTTCGGAATCATCATGCTTGCCCTTGTAAATAATCAGCCTAAGGTTCTCAGTCTTACCGAGATGCTTAAGCACTACATCAAGCATCAGGAAGAGGTAGTTACAAGAAGAACCCAGTACGATCTTAACAAGGCTGAAGAGCGTAACCATATTTTGGAAGGATTGCTCATCGCCCTTGATAATATCGATGAAGTGATCAAGATAATCAGAGGCAGCAAGACAGTTGCTCTTGCAAAAGAGCAGTTGATGGGACGCTTTGGTCTTTCAGATGCACAGGCTCAGGCAATCGTGGATATGAGACTTCGTACTCTCACCGGATTGGAAAGAGAGAAGCTCGAGCAGGAGCATGCTGAACTCTTAAAGAAGATCGAAGAACTCAAGGCTATCCTTGCTGACAGAAAGCTCCTTCTTGGAGTTATCAAGACTGAGATCACTGAGATCTCCGATAAATTCGGTGATGAAAGAAAGTCTCAGATAGGACATGACGATTCCGACATCGATATGGAGGATCTCATTCCCAACGTTAATACCGTTATCGCTATGACTAATCTCGGATATATAAAGAGAATGTCTATCGATAACTTCAAAGCCCAGAACCGCGGTGGTAAGGGAATAAAGGGAATCACTACGATCGATAATGACTTTGTAGAAGATATCCTTATGACGACCACTCACAACTATGTGATGTTCTTTACCAATACCGGAAGAGTCTACAGACTTAAGGCTTACCAAATTCCGGAGGCATCAAGAACATCAAGAGGAATGGCTATTGTCAATCTCCTTCAGCTTGCACCCGGAGAGAAGATAACAGCTATGATCCCCGTTAAGGATTTCGAAGATAAAGATAAGTGCCTATTCATGGTAACCAAGAAGGGTACAGTTAAAAAGACACCTATCGTTGACTTCTCAAATGTAAGAAAGACCGGACTTGCAGCAATTAACTTAAGGGACGACGATGAACTTATCGAAGTTAAGACCCTTAAGGAAAATACTGAAGTATTCCTTGTTACCAAGAACGGAATGTGCATACATTTCTCAGAGAGTGATGTTCGTACAACAAGCAGATCATCAATGGGTGTTAGAGGAATGATGCTTGACGATACAGATGAGATCGTCGGAATGCAGCTCAACACACAGGGTGATTCACTTCTCATCGTATCTGAAAAAGGCTATGGAAAGAGAACAACTCTTGACGAATTCCACAGTCAGTTCAGAGGCGGAAAAGGTGTTAAGTGCTACAAGATCACTGAGAAGACAGGATCTGTGGTAGGCGTTAAGGCCGTTAACAACGACAATGAGATCATGATGATCACAAGTGCCGGAATCATCATTCAGCTCAGAATGGATGAGATCACCGTTCACGGAAGAGTAACATCAGGTGTTAAGATGATCAATCTTGATAAGGATGTTACCGTTGCCAAGATTGCCAAAGTCAGAGAAAAGATCTCCGACGGAGACAAAGAACTTGACGACATCGAAGATGTGAGTGAAGAAGAAGTTTAATATACTTTGAATTATGAGGGAATCAATGAATATTGGACTGTTAATCTCTGAACCGGAAGAAGAAATAGTAAAAAAGATCTGCATGGGTGCAGTAAAAGCGGCTAATGACAAGGAAGTTACCCTTGTCATTATGCCGGGTAAAAAAATATGTTCCAAAAAAGGCAAAGCAAAAGAGGAAGATTACGATTATCAGTACAATGCACTTTTTGACTATGCCAAAGAGATGAATTTTGATGCTCTTTTGATTGATATTGAAAGAATAGGCGTGGAAACGACTATTCTAAGAAAAGAAGCATTCTTAAAAAAGTTCAAAGATATTCCCCTTCTTACACTATCGGAACAAGAAGGATATGTATCTGTAAATCAGGTAGAAAATGAGAAAGAGCATTTCGAACAGCTTGGATACGAGGCTGTTTGCGATGCGATTTTCTATGTAAAGAACCAGGTACTTCCGCCACTTGAACCTAATCAGAAATTTGGATTTGATCCCGAGCCCGATTACAAAGCGCTCATTACAATAGCCGATATCGGAAGAAAGATCCTTCACAGAAAGTACGAATCTGAAGCATCCTACAAAGCAGTGACCAAGATAGCCTTAGAGAACGGACTAAAGGATTGCGGAATCTTTCTTTATGACAAAAAGGTCAAAAACAACGAGAAGAACAACTGGATAATTCCGGAGAAGATCGGTGTAAAAGCAGCGATAATAAACGGAAAAGAAGCACTGTTTGAAGACGGTAAGCTTGAAACAGAGACAAGTGAAGTGATTTCTTTGTTTACAAGAGACGATAATAAAGTTCTGCTCATGGGAAATCTCTTTGTCGGAGACTGTCAACTTGGTCTTATCATCGTGGATTTCCATAAGAAATTTTTGATAGACCACTTTTTTGACAGTATCACCGGTATTTTGACAGGTATTTCGAGACTTTCATATCTTGAAAGACAGTTACAGGAAACAAGAGAAGAACTGTACGATGTACAGGAAGAGCTTGCAAGAGACGATTCCGTACTCGATCATATCGGCGATCAGGACTATCTCACGGGAGGACTCAACAGAAGAGGCTTCTTTGCAAAGGCATACGACCTTTTGAAAGAGAACTTCAGTGAAGGTAAATATGCGATCGTTGCTTATATCAACATGGAGTCACTTAAGAATATCAACGATATATATGGTCACGATGAGGGAGACCGCGTCGTAAAGAAGGTTGCGGATATACTGCAAACGGTATTTGATGATTGCATAATCGGAAGGATCCGAGGAGATGAGTTCGCTGTTATAGAGATCACCGACGATGAAGAGCGCACCGAAGCACTTCGCGAGGAAATGTCTGTGCAGAATACAAAACTCTTTAGCGAATCCAAGAGATATATCAATCACCTGCAGTATTCAATCTGCGAATTCAGCTATGAAGAAAATCTCTCGCTCCGCCAGATGCTAAAAGAGACGGATGAGAGCTTACAACGAATAAAAGGAAACATCTAAACATGGGAAAAAAACTGGTATCATGGAACGTCAACGGACTTAGAGCCTGCGTATCAAAGGGCTGCTTTCAGGAGTTTATGGAAAAAGAAAACCCTGATGTGATCTGCCTTCAGGAAACCAAGCTTCAGGAAGGTCAGATCCAAATGGACCTTCCGGGTTATGAAGAATACTGGAATTACGCAGAGAAAAAAGGCTATTCAGGAACAGCGATCTTTACCAAAGAGAAGCCATTATCCGTTACATACGGACTTGGAATAGAGGAGCACGACCACGAAGGAAGAGTGATAACTGCGGAATATCCGGATTACTATCTTGTAACGGTCTATGTTCCCAATGCAAAAGAAGATCTTTCAAGACTTGAGTACAGACAGGTTTGGGAAGATGATTTTCTTAAATACATCAAGAAACTTGAAGAGACTAAACCCGTGATATACTGCGGCGATCTCAATGTTGCACATAAAGAGATCGATCTCAAAAATCCCAAGACCAACAGAGGACATGCCGGATTTACAGATGAAGAAAGAGCAAAGTTCGATAATGTGGTTTCATCAGATCTTGTCGATACTTTCAGGTATTTTTATCCTGATCTTGAGGGAGCATATTCCTGGTGGTCATACAGATTTCATGCCAGAGAAAAGAACGCCGGATGGCGTATCGATTATTTTATAGTCTCCAATGATCTTATGCCGAAAGTAGAGGATGCAAAGATTTACAGCGAGGCTCTCGGTTCTGACCACTGCCCTGTTGGAATCATTTTGAAATAAAACAGTAATTATGGAAAACTTACTTTTTAGCTTAAACGTCACATTGCCGATATTTCTCTTAATGGTGCTGGGTTATGTCTTTAATAAGCTCGGCATCATAGATGAGAAGGCAGCATCATGGATGAACAAATTTGTATTCAAGATAGCCCTTCCCGTATTGGTGTTTAAAGATCTTGCAAGCCAGGATTTTGCAGGCACTTGGGATGGGAAATTTGTTTTATTCTGTTTCTTTGTAACAGCAGTCAGCATAGCTGTTATATCTCTTATTTCAGGATTTATCGTAAAAGAAAGATCGAAAAGAGGAGAGTTTATTCAAGGTGCTTACAGAAGTAGCGCAGCTCTACTCGGAATAGCTTTTATCCACAATATTTACGGTGAGATGAGTTCCGGAATGGGACCTTTGATGATACTTGGCAGCGTTCCGCTCTACAATATATTTGCTGTCATTATTCTCATGGTCACTGCAGAAGAAACAGATGATAATGAAAAAAATGAGCAAGCAAAAGACAAAAAGCAGCTTATAAAGAGCACGCTTATAGGGATAATCAAAAATCCTATCATTATAGGGATCATGATAGGAATGATATGGTCGATAGTACATATTCCGCAACCTAAGATATTTGCTTCTTTAGTTGATAATCTGGCAAGGCTTGCGACTCCGCTCGGGCTGATGGCGATGGGGGCTGCCTTTGATGTAAAGAAAGCTCTGAATGAAATGAAACCGGCTTTTATTGCATCTTTTATAAAGCTCTTTGTACTTGTAATGATATTCATGCCGATAGCTGTAAAGCTGGGATTCTCGGGAGAACAGCTGATAGCAATACTAGTGATGCTGGGATCTGCTACAACGGTTAGCTGCTATATCATGGCGAAAAGTATGGGACATGAAGGAACACTAAGCAGCAGTATAGTAATGCTTACAACCTTCGGATGCTCTTTTTCACTGACATTCTGGCTCTTTATCCTAAAATCACTTGGACTTGTATAAATAAAAAATGCAAAATTAAGGCGTAGCACAAATAGCTACGCCTTTTATAATATCCAAAACTATTAAAAACATTAGAATTCTGTGGATTCAAGGAATTTACGTATCTTACCCCAGAAATTATCCGGATCTTTTACAACTGCCTCAATATGTTCCGAACCGAGGATCATACAATATTTCTTGGGACATTTTGCTGCCTCGTAGAGAGTTGAGCACATATGCGGATCGATCAGAGTATCATCATCTCCGTGGATGAAAAGAGTCGGTGTCTCGGATCTCTTTACAGCATCAACGGGATTAACTTTGTTAATATCAAAGCCCGAACGAAGCAGGATCACTATCCTTGAAATGAAAAGAGCTATCGGAAGCGGTACAAATGAACCCTTGAACAGCTTATAAGAAGAAGCAAATTGCTCAACAAGTCTTGAGTAAGAGCTGTCCGATATTGCAGCCTTTACGTTTGAAGGAAGATTTTCGCCTGTAGTCATGAGTGTTGTTGCAGCACCCATGGACATTCCGTGTAAAAGAATATGTGCATCGGGATCTCTTTTGACGATCCAATAGATCCATTCCATTATATCGAGCCTGTCATCGTAGCCGTAACCGACATATTTTCCTTCGCTCTTACCAAAACCGCGAAGATCCGGAAGAAGGCAGTTGATGCCGTTTTCAAGATAGTGCTTGGCGTAGATGCCGCAGTATTCTGAATTATTCCAGATACCGTGAATGAGAATAACGTATTTATGGCTTTCTATTCCGGATGGAATATAAGAAGCATGTAATCTGAGACCGTCGATACTGTCTATATACATGTCGCGTTTATCCTGATGATTTCTGATAAACAGCCTTCCGTTTGTGATCTCGGGACTGAAGTCAGGATCACTGTCTTTGTGCTGATGCGGAAGTGAAGAAATATTATAAATATAGTTGCTGAAAGCATATATGCCACTGAATATGGCAGATGCGATTCCAAGCTTTAGAAAAAAGTTCTTTTTAGCCATTGTAGTTCCTTCCTATTTTGCGTTTTATCCAAATTATGCTGATAAGGATACATATATATTATCATTTTTTTTGAAAATAATCGCATTTTTCCATTTTCTTTTTCCAAAGAATGGTTTATATTAGTTTATGTAATGTTGAATTATTTTAGGGGTATTTAAAATGAAAAAACAAAAAACAGAAAACAAAGTACAAATCTGCATCGATCGTGACTTTACCATCAGTAAAGTCGACAAACGTATCTACGGTTCCTTTATTGAACATCTCGGAAGGGCGGTTTACGAAGGTATTTATCAGCCCGGAAACAAGTTCGCGGACAAGGACGGATACAGAAAAGACGTTATAAAGCTTATTAAAGAGATTGGTGTGCCGATCGTCAGATATCCCGGCGGAAACTTCGTTTCTGCTTTTAATTGGGAGGACAGCGTAGGTCCCAAGAAGAACAGACCCAGAAGGATCGAACTTGCGTGGGGCGTTGTTGAGACCAATGATTTCGGTCTTGATGAGTTCATGAACTGGTGTAAAAAGGTTAAGACAGAGCCCATGTACGCTATAAACCTTGGTACAAGAGGTATCGAGGATGCCAAGAATGTGGTTGAGTACTGCAATATCAAGAGCGGAACTCTTTACAGTGACATGAGAATCAAGAACGGTGTTAAGGATCCTTACAACATCAAGCTTTGGTGCCTCGGAAACGAGATGGACGGACCTTGGCAGATGGGACATATGACAGCTGAGGAGTACGGACTTAAGGCAGGAAGAGCCGGACATATCATGAAGCTCGTTGATCCTACGATCGAGTGCGTAGCTTGCGGATCTTCAGGACTTGGAATGGATACATTCGGAACATGGGAGAGAACCGTACTTGAGAACAGCTATGACGTTACAGATTATCTTTCTCTTCACACATATTACGGAAATCAGAAGGACGATACTCCTAACTTCCTTGCAAGCAGTGTGGCAATGGATAAGTTTATCAGCCAGGTAGTAAGCATCTGCGACTATGTAAAGGCTGTAAAGAGATCTAATAAGACTATCAACCTCTCATTTGACGAGTGGAACGTTTGGTATCATTCCAATGAGCAGGATAAGAAGCTTGAGAAATGGGTTGAGCATCCTCATCAGCTTGAGGACGTTTACAACTTCGAGGATGCACTCCTTGTTGGATCAATGCTCATCACACTCCTTAGACATGCCGACAGAGTAAAGATCGCGTGCCTTGCACAGCTCGTTAATGTAATCGCACCTATCATGACTTCAGATACAGGTGCTTGGAAGCAGACGATCTTCTATCCTTACATGCAGGCAAGTGTTTACGGTAGAGGAGAAGTTCTCAACACAGTAGTTAAGGTTCCTACATACGAGTCAGAGCATGGCGATGCTCCTTTCGTAGACAGCGTTGTAATTGCTGATGATGAGAATGATGCACTTACTATCTTCGCAGTTAACAAGAGCCTCGAGGATGACTTTGATCTTACATGTGATCTCAGACAGTTTGCAGGATACAAGGTTGTAGAGCACAGCGTTCTTACACACAAGGATCTCAAGGCAGTTAATACCGAGAAGAAGCCCGACAACGTTAAGCCTGTTGATAACACCAAGGCTACCAAAGTAACTAAGGGAATCCTTACAAGTAAACTCCCTGCAAGAAGCTGGAATGTTATTAGACTTGCTAAATAAAACTGTGTTATACTCTTCATGAATCAGATATCATGGAGACTACAGATGGGTTTTAATTCCTTTAAATTTATATTGCTATTCCTGCCAATCCTATTGGCAGGATGGCATATGCTTAACAGAATTCACAAATATACAGTGGCAGACGGGTTTCTGACTCTTATGTCACTGTATTTCTATTACACATTCGGCACATCTTTTCTTGTTGTGCTCATCTTCAGTATCTGTGTAAATTACCTCTTAAGCTTCATAATGACCAAGGCAGAAGCGAAATATCTAAAAGCGCTCAAGGTTATAGGCGTTTTGTTTAATCTCGCGCTCTTGTTCTATTTCAAATATCTGGGATTCTTTGTTGATAATATAAATGCCGTGTCAGGAGCCGGACTTTCGGTAAAAGAGATCCTTATGCCGATTGGAATAAGCTTTTATACCTTCGGACAGATATCCTTTATCATCGACAGGGCAAACGGCGAAGCACCGCACTATCCTATTCTTCAATACGTTATGTACACCGTGTATTTCCCGAAGCTCATACAGGGACCGATCGCATTCCACAAAGAAATGATCGATCAGTTTAGAGATAAAGAGCGTAGAACCTTTGATCCGGATAATTTTGCAAAAGGAATGATGTCTTTTATCATTGGCCTTTCCAAAAAGGTATTGCTTGCAGATACACTCGCAAGGGTTGCTAATTACGGATTTGAGCAGACATTTTATCTTGATACACTGACAGTGATCGCAGTCATGCTGGCATATACATTCCAGATATACCTTGATTTCTCAGGCTACTGCGATATGGCAAACGGCGTGAGCCTTATGCTTGGATTTGAGCTTCCGGTTAACTTTAACTCTCCGTACAAGGCTTCCACGGCAAAAGAGCTGTGGCAGCGCTGGCACATGACACTATCGAGATTCTTTATCAAATACGTATATATTCCGCTTGGGGGCAGCAGAAAAGGCAAACGCCGCACAGTGATAAATGTCCTTATAGTATTTGTACTTAGCGGATTGTGGCACGGAGCAGGCTGGACATATATCTGTTGGGGCCTTATGCAGGGTCTTTTGGTTGTATGGGATGACCTTGGAATAGTCGGAGTTGATGACGAAACAGGCAAGAAGAAAAAGTACCTGTTTAGAGAAACTCCGTTGATAACCGTTCCGAGAGCTGTAGGAAATGCTTTTACATTCTTAATGTTTGTTATATCTCTCGTGTTCTTTAGATCCGCGAACCTTGGATATGCATTCGGAATGTTTAAAAGAGCTTTCTTCTGGACCTATCCCGGATTCCTCACAAGGACGGCAGGACAGCTTGAGATGTCGGAGAACTATGTGCTCAGGCAGATATTTACAAGACTTGGGATCGGAAGTGCAAGCACAGTACTTATGATAACAATGATCGTATATATTCTTATCGGCGCTTTTGTCATGACAAGAAAAAATACGCAGGAGATCATAAAAGACGCTAAATTTGATAAAAAGAGCGTGGCGTTCTTTGCCATCCTTTTCATTTTGTCATTTATATCTATTTCAAACGTCAGCACTTTTATTTACTTCAAATTCTGATCATCGGATATATATTAAAGATTAAAAACATGAAAAAAGAAAACAATGCTTCAAATTTCATAAAAAAACTTGGCATCACAGTACTTGTGCTTGCGGTACTCATCGCAGGGACAGTGTACGTCTTTGATCCTTTTTACCACTATCACAAACCGTGGTTTGGAATGAAGGCGGTCCTTAACGACAAGGAATATCAGTGTGTCGGAAGCCTTAGAAACTTCGATTACAATGCTCTCATTGTGGGTTCTTCAGTTATGGAGAACAATAACAATGCCTGGTATGACGAAGCCTATAATGTAAAGTCGATCAAGGCGATAAGATCATACGGAGCAACCGCAGATCTTTGCTATCTCGTCGATGAAGCGTTCAAAGATCATGATATAAAATATGTCTTTTACAACATAGATCCGTCGTCTTTATCCGCGGATGCCGAGACAACCTATGAGTCTACAGGTTGTCCCATGTACCTGTATGACAATAATCCTTTTAATGATGTACAGTATCTTTTTAATAAAGACGTATTGATGGAAAAGATCCCTTACCAGCTCGTCAATGCGATGTCGTCAGACTATGATGAAGGGCTTTCCTATAACTGGGCAAAATGGAAGGAGTTCGGTCCTCATATGGCGCTTGGTCTCTACTATAGACCGAGAGAAGTTGCCGAAATGATGGAAGAGACCGCTTACAGAGAGAATCTAGAGAAGAATATAGCTCTTTTGACAAGCGAAGTTGCGGAACATCCCGATACACAGTTCATATTCTTCTATCCGGTTTATTCGATGCTTTGGTGGGACGGTATAGTAAGAACGGGCGAAAGGGATGCTTATATTTACAATGAAAAAGAGATGACGAAGGCTCTTTTGCAATACGACAATGTCCGTGTTTTCTGTTTCCAAAACGACAGAGATATCGCGACAAATCTAGAATATTACATGGATTCGCTTCATTTTTCTCCCGAGATCAACAAGCTCATGCTTGATAAGATCGTGCGCGGAGAAGGTGAGATGACCTTGGACAATTACGAAGAAGTGATCGATGGAGTAAAGGATTTTTCCGAAACGATAGTTAGCGAATTGATACTACCGTACGAGGAAAAAGACATGCTTACGTACGAAATTATTGAATAACGGTATTACCTGATTATATGGTATACTATAAGGCACAAAGACTGTTTATTTGTGCCTTAGTATTATTTATGGAAGAAGGAACAGAAGTTGAGTGACAATGCTACCAAAAGAATCGTGCTGACAGGAGGCGGAAGCGCAGGACATGTAACACCGAATATTGCGCTTATACCCGCTCTTAAGAAGGCAGGATACGAGATTTTTTATATAGGATCTTATAACGGAATCGAGAAAAAGCTTATCGAGGACTACAATATCCCTTATTTCGGGATAGCCACAGGTAAGCTCAGAAGATACTTCGATCCCAAGAATTTTTCAGATCCTTTCAGAGTTCTCAAGGGTTTTGGAGAAGCCAAAAAGCTTCTTAGGACAATAAAGCCGGACATAGTATTCTCTAAAGGCGGTTTTGTCAGTGTTCCTGTAGTAAGAGCGGCAGGAGCTCTTAAAATTCCTTATATAGTACATGAATCGGATATGACTCCCGGGCTTGCCAACAGGCTTAGCATGACGGGAGCTAAGAGAATATGCTGTAATTTCCCGGAGACAATGAGACTTCTTCCCGCGGAGAAGGCTGTTCTTACCGGAACGCCCATAAGAGAAGAGCTTGGAATGGGTTCAGCCGAAGCAGGAAAGAAATTATGCGAATTTACCGATGATAAGCCTGTTCTTATGGTTATCGGAGGAAGCCTTGGCGCGCAGTCCGTAAATGAAACAGTAAGATACGCACTTCCCAGACTCCTTCCCAACTTCAACGTTGTACATATCTGCGGAAAAGAGAAAATGGATAACCTAAAGCTCACTGTTCCCGGATATAAGCAGTTCGAGTACGTAAAGAACGAGTTAAAAGACATATTTGCAATGGCGGATATCGTGGTATCAAGAGCAGGTGCGAACTCAATCTGTGAGCTCCTTGCACTTAAAAAGCCCAATATCCTTATTCCATTGTCTACAAAATCAAGCAGAGGAGATCAGATGCTCAACGCTAAGTCTTTTGAACAGCAGGGCTTCTCACTTGTTATAGATAACGACGATCTTGATGAAGATATTCTTGTTGAGACTATAGAGGATCTCTATGAGAGAAGAGCAGACTTTATAGATAATATGAGCAAGAGCAATCTTCACAGCGCGACCAATACCATTGTCGAGCTTATTGACAATGAGGTAAACGGAAATCAATAAAATTTCTAAAAAAATTCGGAAATATTTATAGGCATTCTTTACGCTTTTTTGTTAAATGAGTTATCATATAATTAGAAAAGTTTTTTCTTCTACAGAACAGAGGAAAGCAAATGACTATGAATGTGGAGAGTTATCTTAGTTCATACAGTCCCGTCGGCGACATTCTAGTAATGGCGATACTCATGGTTATCTCCGTTCTTATTCATGTTGCATATATCAAGCAGAGCAGAGAATTTACCATATTCAAATATATTATGATAAGTCTTACGGCTGCTGCTATATGCAATATATTATTTCATCAGTTTATTGGGCATGTATCTGCCATTTCACTTCCCATGGTCTATCTACTCAGGGTTTTGTATCATTTTCTTCTCTATGCAAACCTTGGATTATATGTTGTATACATGAGAAATCCCTTCCAGCTCATTCAAAAAGGCGAGCAGATATATGAGTTTATTGCTGCTATTGCCGCTGTTAGCATTGTTCTCGTGGAAATAGGTCAGACTATCACGAAAACCGGATTCTATATTGATAAAAACGGCAATGTCAACACAGGTCATGAAGCGTTTGCGGTCGGTTATTCATTTATGGTGCTGCTTCTTTTGTATCTTCTTATCAGGTACAGGAACAGGACTTACAGGCCGGTAGTAACCGCTTTTATCGGTGTAATTGCAGTTGCTGCTCTGGTCATGTTTATTCAGGCCAATCACAGGCAGCAGTCTTTTACAACGGCAACTTTTTTATTCCCTGTAATAGCAGTATTATATCTTCTTCATGCCAATCCCTATGATCTTGAGTGGGGATCATTGCACGTGGATTCTTTTGAAGAGAGAATAGGAACCGCTGCAAAGAAAAAGAAAGGCATTTTGGTATTCAGCCTGTTCATGCATGAATTTGAAAAGAACAATCGTAAGTACCCTAAAGAGATCAGAGAAAAGCTAAGACAGGTTACGATGGATTTCTTTAGAGGAGGAACACTTTTCCAGATATCTCCTGGTAGAATGATACTTATCGTAGAAAAGGAGATCAATCCCGATCACGAGACGAAAACAGTTAAGATGATGCAGCTCTTCCACGAGCAGCACAATATATACAGGAACGATTATAAGATCGTTTTCATGGAATCAAGTAATAGCATAAAAGAACCTGGAGATTATCTAAGACTTATAGAATATGTCGAAAAAAGAATGCCGGAAAAAGAAATCAAAATGGTTCAGCAGGAGGATATAGAGAAATACTACGAGCATAAATACATAGTGGAACAGCTCGCGGATATAAATGAGAAAAACGATCCCAATGATCCGAGAGTTCTTGTGTATTGCCAGCCGGTTTATAATATAGCGACGGAAAGCTATGATACGGCTGAAGCGTTGATGAGAATAAAGCTTGATGATCTTGGAATGGTATTTCCGGATAGATTTATTCCAATCGCGGAGAGTCATAATTATATAAACGTGCTTACAATGATAATATTGTCGAAGACCTGTAAGCAGATAAAGAAACTTATAAGCACAGGATATTACATATCGAGAATTTCGGTGAATTTCTCAGTTATAGACATACGAGACAGAGATTTCTGCAGAAAAGTCAGAAATATAGTAAGCGGCTGCGAAATTCCTTATGATAAGCTCGCCATCGAGATTACCGAAAGTCAGAATGAAAAAGACTTTATCGAAGTAAAAGAAAAGATCTATGAGCTAAAGAAGAGCGGTATCACTTTCTATCTGGATGATTTCGGAACAGGTTACTCCAACTTTGAGAGAATTTTGGAAATCCCGTTTGATATCATAAAATTTGACAGATCGCTCGTAACTGCAAGCAGAAACGATAGAAAATCGGAAACCGTTGTATCGCACCTTGCACATATGTTTAATGAGCTTGACTATGACGTATTGTATGAAGGAGTAGAGGATGAGGAAGATGAGAATCGCTGCGTAACTATGTTTGCAGGATATCTTCAGGGATATAAGTATTCCAAACCAATACCTATAGAGCAGCTCACAGATTTTTTGGAGAGAAGGATAGAGATATAACAAGATCATAAAGAAGGCAAAATAAAAGGCTGAGCAGAAATGCTCAGCCTTGTTTATTTTATAATTAGCCAAAATATCTCTTTAAGAGACCTTCAAATGCTTTGCCGTGTCTAGCCTCATCTCTTCCGATCTCATGAACTGCGTCATGGATAGCATCGAGATCAAGCGCTTTTGCCTTCTTAGCAAGATCTGCACGACCCTGTGTTGCGCCATACTCGGCATCAGCACGAAGCTCGAGGTTCTTCTTGGTAGAGTCTGTAAGAACTTCTCCAAGCATCTCAGCGAAGTGAGCAGCGTGCTCAGCTTCTTCCCAAGCAGCCTTCTCATAGAAAGCTCCAATCTCAGGATAACCCTCTCTGATAGCAACACGAGACATAGCAAGATACATTCCGACTTCAGAACACTCACCGTTGAACATCTCGCGAAGACCGTTCTTTATCTCTTCAGGTGCCTCACTAGCTACACCGAGAACATGCTCGCATGCCCAAACTTTATCGCCCTCCTGCTTAGTAAACTTGGAAGCGGGAGCCTTACATACGGGACAAGCCTCCGGGGGCTGATCGCCTTCATGAACATAGCCACAAACCTGACATACCCATTTCATAGAAATATTCTCCTTTCACAATTAAATAGTCCAAAATTCATTCTGCCTATTTGACTATACCACAAAGAAGGTACCAATAGTTCGCTTTTATAAAACTTTAATGGGTGATAATAAAAACTTTGAAAATTAATTTCATGCTATATAGAAAAGTGCGATATACTATTCATATATCGGTTATAGTATCAATAATACATAGCGGAGGCGCCTATGAATATTGTCAGTGAGAAAATCAAAAGTTGCTATAATTCTTTGCCTTCATCAGAAAAGGCCGTAGCTGATTATGTTCTGGAAAGAAAAGGAGATCTTTTCCAATATCCGATAAAGGAACTGGCAAGATTGTCAGGAACGACGCAGGCTTCGTGGACTCGCTTTGCGCAAGCCATAGGATACAGCGGATTAAAAGAACTTAAGAACGCGTACTATGAGGAGATCACGACATCTCTTCAGCAGGCGGAAAAAGGCGGCCCCAGGATTTCTTTTAAAGACGTCAATGAATATACGTCGCTTCAATCGATCGCGGACAATATCTGCGCCACAAGTGTACAGGCGATCCAGACAACGTACAGACTGTTTGATGCAGGTACGTTTAATGAAGTTGTGACAAGACTTGTGGGAGCCAGACAGATTCAGATATTCGGTGTAGGAACAGCGGGAATTGCAGCGTACGATCTCTATTGTAAGCTTCGCAGGATCCATTATAATGTTGTATTTGATCAGGATCATCACATGAATATGATGACAATCTCGCAGGCGCAGGCAAATGATGTTATACTGTTCTTTAGCGACAACGCCAAGAACAAGGAAATAATGCAGCTCTATAATATTGCAAAAGGTACGGAGGCTACGCTTGTTGCAATAACTAAGCTCGGAAACAATCCGCTTACGACGGGGTGCGATATGGTGCTTTTTGCGACATCGCCCGAGATAGATAAGAAGAGCGGCATCACAAGCTCTCGTTTTGCACAGCTTTTCCTTGTTGATACGCTTTATACTGCGGTGGCCAATCGCGATTATGAAAATATAAAAGACTATCTTAAATACTCATATGAGGTATTTAACGAAACCAACAAGGAGTAGAGACTTAATGGAAAAAATTGCTAGCTTTACGGTTAATCACATCGACCTTGAGCCCGGCATCTATGTGTCCAGAAAGGACAAAGTCGGCCAGGAAACGATCACTACCTTCGATCTTAGAATGACAGCTCCCAACAGAGAGCCTGTAATGAACACAGCAGAAGTTCATACGATGGAGCATCTCGGAGCAACGTTCATTAGAAATGACGAGGAATACAAGGACAAGACAATCTATTTCGGACCCATGGGTTGCAGAACAGGATTTTACATTGTGCTTGCCGGAGACTTGGATTCCAAGACTATAGTTCCTCTTGTAACAAGAATGTATGAGTTTATGAGAGACTTTAAGGGAGAGGTTCCCGGAGCAAGTCCCAGAGACTGCGGAAATTATCTCGACATGAACCTTGGAATGGCTAATTTCCTTGCAAAAAGATATCTCGATAACACTCTTTATAACATTGATGAAAAGCATCTTGTATATCCCGAGTGATCCCGATATCATCTAAGAAAAAATCTCAAAAAGAAAAACGGAGACAGATATGAAAATAGGTATTATCGGTGCCATGGAAGTTGAAGTTCAGGCACTTAAGAGTAACATGACGGTAAACCGCATCGTTAAAAAGGCATCTATGGAATTCTATGAAGGAATCATAGGAGGAAAAGACGTAGTTGTTGTAAGAAGCGGTATCGCTAAGGTAAATGCAGGAATCTGCGTACAGATACTCGTAGATCTCTTCGATGTTACACACGTTATCAACACCGGTGTAGCAGGATCTCTTGATTCCAAACTCAATATCGGAGACATCGTTCTTTCCGTTGATGCTTGCTATCACGACGTAGATATAACAATATTCGGATACGCTAAGGGTGAGGTTCCTCAGATCGGAGCCGTTAACTTTGAAGCTGACAAGGAAATGAGAGAAAAGGCTAAGGCTTCCATAAAGAAAGTAGCTCCCGATATCGGAGTTTACGAAGGAAGAGTTTGCAGCGGAGATCAGTTCATCAGCAGCAAAGAAGTTAAAGATGACATCATCAAAAATCACGGCGGTATGTGCGCAGAGATGGAAGGCGCAGCGATCGCTCAGGCAAGTTATCTTAACGGAGTTCCTTTCCTTATCATCAGAGCAATCTCAGATAAGGCTGACGGAAGTGCTGAGGTGGACTATCCCACATTCGAAGCAAAGGCAGCAAAAGACTGCGCAGCACTTGTGATGGAGCTTATCGCTGAACTTTGATAATTTTAAATAATTAAAAAGATCCGGAGAGCATCCGGATCTTTTTTTTAACCTATTTTTCTTACAAGATTGACCATCTCAATCGCGCCCTGAGCACATTCAAAGCCTTTGTTTCCGGCCTTTGTTCCGGCTCTTTCGATGGCCTGCTCAATGGTATCTGTTGTAAGAACACCGAACATTACAGGGATCCCACTGTTTAAGCTAACCTGAGCAACGCCCTTTGATACTTCGGCGCATACGTAATCATAGTGAGAAGTTGAACCTCTTATAACAGCGCCGAGGCAGATAACAGCGTCATATTTTCCGCTCTTTGCCATCTTATCAGCGATAAGAGGAATCTCAAATGCTCCGGGAACCCAAGCTACTTCAATGTCGTCATCAGAAACATTCTCTCTTTTAAGTGCATCAACAGCGCCGCCGAGAAGCTTGGATGTGATGAACTCATTGAATCTTGCAACAACGATTCCCACCTTTATTTTGTCAGATACCAGATTTCCTTCATACACTTTCATTATCATTATCTCCTTATTGTGATTTATATTATGATGTCCGTTTCATTACCTGTGACATCAGACTTTCAATATATGTCCCATCCTTATCTTCTTGGTCTGAAGATAGAATTTATCAAACTGATTGGCTTCTATTTCGATCGGAACCCTTTTGTTTATCTTGATGCCGTAGTCTTTAAGCTGATAAACCTTATCGGGGTTGTTGGTCATTAGATTAAGTGAACGGATACCAAGCTCTCTTAATATCTGAGCTCCGATATAGTATTCACGCATATCTCCGGGGAAGCCAAGAGCGATATTGGCATCAAGTGTATCCATTCCCTGGTCCTGAAGCTTGTAGGCCTTAAGCTTATTTACAAGTCCTATACCACGGCCTTCCTGACGCATGTAGAGAAGAACACCTCTACCTTCCTCTGCGATCATCTGCATTGCTCTGTCAAGCTGCTGACCGCAGTCGCAGCGCATTGAACCAAATACATCACCTGTAAGACATTCTGAATGAACTCTGCAAAGAACGTCTTTGCCGTCTGAGATATCGCCCATAACAAGAGCGACATGGTGCTCTCCGCTAAGCTTGTTGATATAGCAGTGCGCCATGAATTTGCCGTACTTGGTCGGCATATTGGCAATGGAAGCACACTCTACAAGATTGTCATAAACCTTTCTGAACTCTTTGATATCATCTACGGAGATCATTGTAAGATCATGCTTTTTGGCAAGCTCTTCAAGTGCTTTTCCCGTAAGCATCTTGCCGTCATCGCCCATGATCTCGCAGCAAAGACCGATTTCCTTTAAGCCTGCAAGTCGCATAAGATCAACGGTTGCTTCGGTATGACCTTCTCTTTTTAATACGCCGCCGTTTTTGGCAACAAGCGGAAACATGTGGCCGGGACGTCTGAAATCTTCAGGCTTTGCATCGTCAGAAGCTGCTTTGGCAGCAGTGAGAGCTCTCTCATAAGCGGATATTCCCGTAGTTGTGTCTACATGATCTATCGAAACGGTAAAAGCTGTCTCGTGATTATCGGTATTGTTGCTTACCATAGGAGCAAGAGCGAGCTTTACTGCAAACTCTTCACTCATAGGCATACAGATAAGTCCTTTACCGTGAGTTGCCATAAAGTTTATGCTTTCGGTTGTCGCAAGCTCCGCGGAGCAGATAAAGTCACCTTCGTTTTCTCTTCCTTCATCGTCGGTGACAAGAATGAGCTTTCCTTCCTTTAGATCGTTCAGTGCTTTGATAATCTTATCTTTTTCCATTTTTACCCCTCTTAAAAGCCGTTAGATAAAAGAAATTCTCTCGTTATCTGCGGTTTATTTGTTTTTTCTGCATCCCTGTTTAGGAAATTCATGACGTATTTGCCGATCATATCGGTCTCAAGATTAACGGCGTCGGATATTTTCTTTTCTCCGAGAGTCGTCTCTGTAAGTGTGTGCGGTATCACTGATACCCAGAAGGAGTTGATTCCCATCTTGGCTACGGTAAGACTTATTCCGTCTATAGCTACGGAGCCCTTTTGAGTTATGCCCTCCATGATGTTTGAAGGAGCCGAGATCTCAAGCCAGACGGCATTTCCGTCTCTTTTAATTGATTCGATCTTACCCGTTCCGTCTATGTGTCCCGATACCAGATGTCCGCCAAAGCGTCCGTCTGCGCGCATGGCTCTCTCAAGATTTACTCTTGAACCCTTTTTTAAAAGAGAGAGTATAGAGCGATTAAAAGTTTCGTTCATAACATCAGCAAAAAAGTGATCTTTGGTAAAGCTTGTGACTGTCAGACAAACACCGCAAACGCTGATGCTGTCGCCGATGTGAACATCTTCAAGAACCTTTTTACATGCGATGTTAATGGTTCCTGTCTCGGCGCTTTTGACTATGCTTTTTATGAATCCTATTTCTTCGACTATTCCCGTGAACATAGATATTCAACCTCGCTTTGTATAAGTATGTCAGGGCCGATGCCGGTGACCTTTTTGGTGTTTAACTTAATGGCATCGCCCGGATTGTCTATTCCTATCCCTTCAACAGGAGATTTGGCGCGTCCTCCGAATATCTTTGGAGCCATATAAACATAGACTTCATCTACGAGATGCTCGGAAAGTGCGCTGAAATTAAGTGTTCCGCCGCCCTCTAAGAGGATACTGTTTATTCCAAGTGATCCAAGCTTTTTAAAAAGAGCATTAAGATCGATATGATCGTCCTTCTTAGGTACCTGCAGGATTTGGCAGCCTTGCTTCTCATATTCGGACGCCTTGGAAGGATCTGCGGCAGTTGCAATGATCGTGGGTATTTCATTAGCTGTTTTTACGACCAGAGATGTAAGCGGTGTCCTGAGATTTGTGTCGCAGATTATCCTGACGGGATCAATGTGAGGCTCGTTCAGTCTGCAATTTAGCATGGGATCGTCTGCGATCACTGTTGAGACGCCGACCATGATACCGCTAAGAGACTTGCGGAGCTTGTGTACGGATTCTCTGGCGCCTGCGCTTGTTATCCACTTAGATTCTCCGGTCCTTGTTGCTATCTTGCCGTCTGCGGTCATTGCGTATTTCATCACGACGTAAGGAAGTCCTGTTGTTATGTGCTTGTTGAAGATCTTGTTCATTTCTCTGCATTCTTTTTCAAGAACGCCAACAGTCACTTCTATACCATGTTTTTGCAGGATCTCTATGCCTTTGCCCGCTACGATCGGGTTGACGTCTGTAGTTCCGACAACAACTCTCGAGATTCCTTTTTCTATGATGATATCTGTGCAAGGAGGTGTTTTACCGTGGTGGCAGCAGGGCTCCAATGTTACGTAAAGAGTGGCATCTTTTGGATCTTCGCTACAGTTTTTGAGAGCATTTCGCTCGGCATGAAGATCCCCGTATTTTTGATGGTAGCCTTTTCCTATAACTACACCGCGCTTTACAACAACGGCACCGACCATGGGATTGGGGCTTACGAAGCCCTCACCTCTTTTGGCAAGGCGTATCGCTTTATTCATGTAGTATTCGTCCGTCATGCGATGCTCCTTTCATGGGTAAAATAAAAAGCTCTGAGATATAAAATCCCAGAGCTTTAAAATTACGGTATCAAAAAAACACTGTAATAAATAATACTTCTTTCATCCAGACTATACTGTCGGCATCGGAGTTTCACCGATTCATGCCTTTCGGCTCGTGGGCTATACCACCGGTAGGGACTTGCACCCTGCCCTGAAGATTATTGTTATTAAGTTATTGCTATTGTATGTTAGTGCACTAAATGTGTCAATATCAGATGTTCAAAAGCTTGGAGTACTCTGCAAGAGCTCCGTCTGTCTCGTGAGCAAGAACCTTCTTAGCAAGGACCTTACCGAGCTGAACACCTTCCTGATCGAAGCTGTTGATGTTCCATACAAATCCCTGGAACATAACCTTGTTCTCGAAGTGAGCAAGGAGTGCGCCGAGAGCCTTAGGATCAAGCTCCTCACCGATGATGATGCTTGAAGGTCTGCCACCCTTGAAGTTCTTGTTGAGGTTGTCATCCTTCTTGCCGCAAGCAAATGCAACGATCTGAGCTGCAACGTTAGCGCAAAGCTTCTGCTGGCTTGTGCTGTCCTGGATATTAACATCATTTCTAAGCTGGCTGTTCTTAAAGCCGATGAACTGAAGAGGAATGATGTCAGTTCCCTGGTGAAGAAGCTGGTAGAATGAGTGCTGTCCATTTGTACCGGGTTCACCGAAGATGATGGGGCCTGTTACGTAATCGATAGGCTCGCCGAAACGGTTAACGCTCTTACCGTTTGACTCCATGTCAAGCTGCTGTAAGTGAGCAGGGAAACGTGAAAGAGCCTGTGAGTAAGGAAGCACTGCTGTGCTGTCATAACCAAGAACGTTACGCTCATAAACTCCGATCATGGCATCGAGCATTGCAGGGTTCTTAAGCATATCGGGATTAGCTGAAAGCTTGTCTTCTTCTGCTGCACCGTCAAGGAATGCAGCGAATACTTCGGGACCGAAAGCGAGTGAAAGAACTGCTCCGCCAACGCCTGAAGTAGAAGAATAACGTCCACCGATGAAATCATCCATGAAGAATGCCTCAAGGTAGTTATCGCTCTTTGCAAGAGGAGAAGTCTCTGATGTAACCGCGATCATGTGCTTGGATGCATCAAGGCCTGCCTTCTTAAGAGCATCTGTAACGAAAGATTCGTTTGTAAGTGTCTCAAGTGTTGTACCTGACTTAGATACAAGAATAAAGATAGAATGAGCAACATCAATTCCGTTAAGAACTGCGGAAGCGTCATCGGGATCTACGTTACTGATGAACTTAGCTTCCATCTTGAAGTTGCCTGTTCTGTGTGCCCAGTTTTCAAGAGCGAGGTACATAGCGCGGGGACCAAGGTCACTTCCGCCGATACCGATCTGAACAACTGTTGTGAATTTCTCACCCTTAGCGTTAGCGATCTCGCCTGAGTGAACTTTATTTGCAAAATCAGCAATTCTCTTCTGCTCTTTTACATAGAAATCTCTTTTGTCAACGCCGTCAGCAACAACATTTCCACCGAGCTGACCTCTGGTGAGCTGGTGAAGAACCATTCTCTTCTCACCTGTGTTGATAACTTCGCCATTGTAGAGAGCTTCAAACTTCTCTGAGAGCTGAGCCTCTTTTGCAAGTGCATCAAGAGCGTTTAAAACATTGTCATCAACTTCTTTTGCAGCGTAGTTAAAGTTAAGTCCTGCAGCCATAGGTACGCTGTAATTTTTAACTCTGCTTGCACCGTTATCGCCTGACATCACCTCAGCCAGGTTAACACGGGAAACCTTCTTGAGCTCGCCATAGGATGCGAGTGTATCCAGATTTTTCCAATTAACCATTATAAATCCTCCTGTCGGCTGGAAAACGTATTCCGCCATTCGCTTAAAAGTGTATCAAAGATATTTTGTCATATCAAGAAGATAAGGGTAAAAGTTACGAAAAATATGGTATACTTGTAGTATGTAGGGGGCTGTTATGCGATTCCGTACTAAACTTATTATCACATCACTTGCAATAGTAATAGTGCCGCTTATACTTGCTGTAGGAACATTTCTCGTAGTCGGCAGGTTTGTGCTCTATGACCAAAAGATCCAGGAATACAGCAGTGTTGTGGATTACGGAATGGTATCTGATCCGGGCGGAACGTTCCGGAAGATGACCGACACTCTGGTGGTCGAGATCAATCTGACAAGAAGTATATCCCCTTTTATATTAGAAAATGGAAGATTTTTACAGGAATTGGATGAGAGGATCGCATCCAGATATTCCTATGTTATAGTAAAAAAGGGCGACGGTATATATTACGTAGCCAGCAGGGCTAGGGCAAAAGAAGTAATAAATGAGCTTCCCGGATACGGATTCGGAATAGAAGGTGTTTACATTACTAATTCCGGACATCTTGTAAGGCAATATGATTTCGAGTTCTCGGACGGAGACACCGGAAGCTTATATATTGTATCCGGAATAAGAACGTCGTTTACGACATCGCTTCTTATCTATATGTTTATAGCGATCGTATTGATACTTCTTTTGACAAGTATTCTTCTGACCACATGGATAGGACGTAGCTTCTTTAGACCGATAGACGAACTGAACATCGCGATGCAGCGTATCAAGGACGGTAACTTTGATTACATGCTCCCGACCGATGTAAAAGAAAAAGGCGAGATCGGAGCGATCTATCGTAACTACGAGGACATGAGACTTAGGCTCAAGGAATCCGCCGAGGAAAAGATAGAACGAGAGCGGCAGAACAGAGAGCTTATCAGTAATATCTCGCATGACCTCAAGACGCCTATCACAGCGATTAAGGGATATTCGCAGGGCCTTTTGGAAGGTGTTGCGGCCAATCCCGAGAAACAGAAAAAATATGTCAAGATCATTTATAACAAGGCTAACGACATGAACAACCTTATAAATGAGCTGACATTGTACTCAAGCATAGATAACAACAGGATTCCGTATAACTTCGTCAAGCTGAACGTTTCGGAATACTTTGGAGATTGTATCGAGGAGATCGGCGCAGATCTGGAGAGTAAGTCGATAAAACTCAATTATTCGAATCTCACCGGACCCGATACACAGATAGTTGCAGACCCCGAGCAGATCAAGAGGGTAGTCAACAACATTGTGAGCAACAGCGTCAAGTACCTCGATAGAGACGATGACAGCGGTCAGATCGATATCAGGATACTTGATGAAGTAGATTCCATTCGTGTAGAGCTGGAAGATAACGGTAAGGGAATCGCGCAAAAAGATATCCCGAATATCTTCGACAGATTCTATCGAACGGATGCTTCCAGAAACTCAAGACAGGGTGGAAGCGGAATAGGTTTATCAATAGTTAAAAAGATAATAGAAGATCATGGCGGATACATTTGGGCAACCAGCCATGAGGGAGAAGGGACGTGTATGCATTTCGTTTTGAGGAAGTATATCGAATATGCGAACGGCTCTGAAACAGTCACAGTAGACCACGAATCATAAACGCAAAGAAAGGCAGAAAAGGATGAGCAGAATACTTATTGTTGAAGATGAAGAGGCTATCGCTGATCTTGAGAAGGACTACCTTGAACTTAGCGATTTTGAAGTCTCCATCGAGAACACAGGCGATGCCGGACTTAAGACGGCGCTTTCCGAGGAATTTGATCTTGTTATCTTGGATCTTATGCTTCCCGGAATGGATGGATTTGAGGTATGTAAGAGAATAAGAGAAAAGAAAGATGTTCCGATCCTTATGGTTTCCGCCAAGAAGGATGATATCGACAAGATAAGAGGACTGGGTCTCGGTGCAGACGATTATATCACCAAGCCGTTCAGCCCTTCAGAGCTTGTTGCGCGTGTTAAGGCACACATGGCAAGATATTCAAGACTTGTCGGATCAGGACATGAGGAGAATGACTTTGTCGAGATCAGAGGTCTTAAGATCGACAAGACAGCCAGAAGAGTATACGTTGATGATGAGGAGAAGAGCTTCACAACCAAGGAGTTTGATCTTCTTACTTTCCTTGCGGAAAATCCCAATCACGTGTTCACCAAGGAAGAACTCTTTAGAAAGATCTGGAACATGGATTCCATCGGTGATATCGCAACTGTAACGGTTCATATCAAGAAGATCCGTGAGAAGATCGAATACGATACCTCCAATCCTCAGTATATAGAGACAATCTGGGGTGTAGGATATCGCTTCAAAGTATGATCGAATTGACTTGATATGGAAAAAGCAAAAAAGATAACTTTACTATATTTATTGATAATAACTACCGTCCTTCCGCTTTTTATGAAGGACGGTTTTTATAAACTCGGCGAGGCGAAAGGACTTTTGTTCATGGCGCTTGGCGGAGTTCTCTTTGTGATATGTGCGATCTTTCTTCTCATATCTAAAACACGCCTGAATATGGGCGTTTTGGGTGTTCTTTTATTTTCCAATGTAGTTACATTTCTTTTTTCGGTGGATAAAAAGACGGCTCTTTTTGGCCTTGAAGGCTGGAGAACGGGATTTTTATCCATTATTATCATGATGTTTTTTGCCTCGATGATCACAGATGGACTTATGGTAAAAAGAGCTCTCGAAGTAGCTCTTTTGATAGTCCCTTTTGCCGTAAGCATCTTGGGGATCCTCGGAAGATTCGGGATCTATCCGCTTGGAATATCCGCAGATGACGGAAGCTTTCTTTCAACGATTGGAAACATAAATTGGTTTACAGGATTTTTGTCGGTATTTGTGCCTCTGGGGATCGGGATTGCAGCGACAAGAAAGCGTTTCAGCCTAGAATTCTTTTTATCTGAAATCTATGTGATCGTAGGTATAACAGCTCTTTTGGTCCAGGGAAGCGAGAGCGGACTGCTTATTATTTCAGGGACATATCTTTTGCTCTGCTACTTGTGCCTTTGTGAAAGGGATAGCTTTAAATCCTTTTTGATACAGCTTTTTACCCTGGGCATCGCGATGACGGTTGTGTATCTCTTGATGTATTTCTTTGGAAAAAGATACAGCTACGATGACAATCTGCTTATAAGTATATGCATGAACCACGTAGGAATAATATTGATGGCTGCAGCTTTATTTCTCTACAGACTTTCGAGATTTATGGAAGAGATCAGTTTTGAATGGAAAAAGAAATTTCTTAGAAGGCTCTTTTTCGCGATAACGATCGTAGGCGTAGTGGCAGCAGGCGTGTGGATCTTTAATGTCTACGGAGATGATTTCGGAAACGGAAGAGGCATCATCTGGAGAATGTCTCTGGATATGTTTGGAAGCCTTCCTTCTATTAGAAAGATCGTGGGAGTCGGCCAAGACTGCTTTTATTCTTATGCATACGGCAATCCTTATTGGAGCGAATCCTTTATCAATGTGTTTGACGGAAACAGGCTGACCAATGCACACAACATGTATCTGACTCTTTTGATAGAGGCGGGAGTCATGGGACTTTTGAGTTATCTTTTTGTTTTCGGATATACACTTTTTAATCTTATAAAAGGATCGTACAAAAATAAGCACGCAGGCTTATGCTGCGCGCTTGTGATATTTGCTTATTTATTAAACGGTTTCGTCTCTTTTTCTACGGTTGTCTCATCGCCGTATGTGTTCATGATCTTAGGCTATGCTCTTTTTGTGATAAACGGATCGCAAAAAGACGTCATACAAGATCAGGTACGGGAATAGACTCGTCGAGCTCATGGAAGAAAGTTCTGGTTTTAACTATTCCATAAAGAGCATCCTTATATTCAAAGAGGAAATGGTCGTTGATGTTCTCTTTTCCGTACATCATAACTCTGCCTGTGTAGGCATTTAAGATGGAAACATATCTCTTGTCCTGCTCAAACATCTGAAGGATCTCGTCTTTTCTGCGTTTTGGATGCTTGGCGGCGAACTTTCTTATATCAAGCTGTAAGTCAACGGGGAGCTCTTTCTCCCTTTCTTTTACAGCGTTCAGAATCTTCTCGTATTTTTCATCGTCGATTTTCTTGAGATGTTCTGTGAATTCTAGACAGCAGCCATTGTCGGGCATAAGAAGTCTTAAGCGATCTTCTCGTATAACATCTTCAACAACTGCAACAACATTAGGAACGATGGGCTTTTGATTGTAATCCAGAATGATGACTTTATCGCCTTTCTTATACATAGCAGCTACCTCCCGGAAAAGACAAAGACGGCGGGTTCCAATTAGATGTTTATATTATACCATATCAAAGGCTGTTGGAGTTATCTCAAATGCCACTTTTTTGTGGGTTTTCGGATGTTTGAAACCGAATTTACAGCAGGCGAGATTCACGATTTCAATGTTGTTTTTCTGAGAGTATGAGATCGAGTTTTCGGAGCCATATTTATCATCTCCAAGGAGCGGAAATCCGAGAGCGGCAAACTGAACTCTTATCTGGTGGAAACGACCCGTCAAAAGCTTCACTTTAACGATCGTTGTCTCGGGATTTCTTTTTACGACTTCGTAGTCGAGGATAGCTCTTTTTACATCGCCTCCAATGATCCTGAGCTTTGCTCCGGTCAAAAGAGTGATCGTATTATCCGAAAGGGAATCGGCCTCTTCCTTGGAGATCGCCATGGCAAGACCATTGTCTTCTCTTCTTATAAGATAGTTCTCCAATCGGCCGCTGTCTTCGGGCACAGAACCATAGCAGATAGCATAATAGTACTTTTCAGTGGAGTGATCTTTGATCTGCTTTGCAATATCGGATGCGGCAGCCTTATTTTTGGCGATCACAACAACACCTTCCACGGGCTTATCAAGCCTGTAGACAGTTCCTACATAAGGAGCGCCGGAGCCTTTAACACCGCGGTTTTTTCTTGCCAGGTAATTGCGAACAGAGCTTACGAGATCGACTTCGCGAACGCCCGCGCCTTCAGTAGCGATCCCGGCAGGTTTGTGGCACACCAATATATCTTCATCTTCATAAATGTATTCGATAGTTCTTTTCATAATAATAATTATATCGGGGCGCTGTTTCGCATTCAACGAGCACTTACAAATATGTCCAAAATATGAACGAAGAAGCCCGTGTTTAGTCATTTTGCGTCCATATTTGTATAGTACTATTTTTATACAATAATGATGAGGCGGGATTATATGAGTAAGAGAAAAATAGCTTATTTCACGACGATAGCTACACTTATTTTATTCTCGGTTTTATTCAATTTGGCTGCATGGAGAAGTGTAGCTTTTTCTGACTATTATGTCAGCAATATCTTTCCGGTCATAACCGGATTCTACGGAAGGATCACGAGCCTTTTCGGTTTCTCGATAGGGGAAGTGATGCTTGTTATTCTTGTGGCTTTTATAGTCTTAACGATCGTTTTCATAGTTCTGCATACGTTCCTTATGATATATGAAAAGGGTGCAAGAAATCTGGGATTTACATTCTTTAAGATAAAAAGAGGATTCGATTATATCTCAGGTAAACTCTACAGGATCGCACCGTTTATGATGGCGATCGTATGTGCTGTAATGTCGCTTAACTGCTTTGTTCTGTATCACACATCCAAGCTAAGCGTTTATCAGACACCTATCACAAGAAGATATGACCTTCAGCAGCTTGCGGATCTTAGAGATTATGTCGTAATGCAGTGTAATGACCTTGCCAAAAAGGTTCCTCATGATGAGAACGGCAATGTTATTTACGAAGGAAATATGCAAGAGACTGCGATAAAGGCAATGCTGAACCTTTCGAAGGAATATCCGAGACTCGGCGGATACTACGTTACGCCCAAGCCGCTTTACTACTCTGACTTTATGTGTCAGCAATATATGCAGGGATATTATTTCCCGTTTTCCATGGAAGCCAATTACAACGATTCCATGGCGATAATGAACAAACCGTTTACGATGTGCCATGAGCTTGCGCACACGCACGGATATATTTATGAAGACGAAGCCAACTTCTTTGGATTCCTTGCTTGTATCAGATCCGACGACATAGTATTTAAATACAGCGGATACCTCGGAGTTCTCAATTATATAAACAATGATTTCTACAGAGCAGTAAGTAAGGAAGAGTACAATTCTCATATCAAGATATCCGCAAGAGTAAAGTATGACAATCAGTTTGTGACAAAAGAAGCCTGGAAACGAGTTGAGAAGCATGCCGTTATCAAGACGGAAACCGTAAAAAAGGCAGCGGATACCTTTATAGATACCAATCTTAAAGTTAACGGAGTACTTACCGGAAAGGTAAGCTACACACATGTTGTTGCACTAATCCTCGATTACTATTACAATGAACCCGAATATGCTATAAATTACTCGGGGGATAGATTATGAAAAAAAGAATTATCGTAGGTGCGTTAACAGTTCTTTTGACCGGAACAATGCTTGTTGCATGCAAGCCTTCTGAGGAGAAGCTAAATGAGGCGGAGACAACAAGACAGGTTCTCATAGAGGCCAAAAGATCAGCAGAAGAAACTTACCTTGATATAACGGATTCTTCCAAGAAAAGTGAGCTTGATGAGCTTGCAAAGAGAGAAGCTGAGATCGAGAGCCTTGATTTCACCAAGATGAGCGACAAGAAGATAGATGCCGTTCTTCCTGATATCACAGGACTTACAGAGGAATACCAGAGCTTAAAGAACACGCTCGACAGTACGCTCTCTTCTGAGAAGAATGCAAAAGACGAAGCTGCCAAGCATATGGATCTTGGATCATACATAATAAACAAGACGGGTCTTAATATTATAGAAGTAAAGATCCATGATGTGACTGCGGATACCTATTCCGACAATCTCCTTGGAGAGGGAGTCGTTCTTGAACAGGGATACACTTTAATGGGTGCGGTCCTTGACGTAAATGTTACGAGTTCTGAGTGGGAAGTTATCATAAAGGACGAAAACAACACATCACATACTCTGCAGTGCGGAGATCTCAAATCTGCGAACAAAGAAGGAATAGCCCTTGTGATTAGCCTGGATTCCGCTACCGGAGCGGGAAAGGCAGAGATTGGGGACTATAACGGTTTGTGAAAATTACACAAAATCTTAAGGAAATCTTAAGATTTTATGCACACATCTGTCAGTGACATTACAGTTAATACAGTTTATAATCTCTATTTGTACTGAAGCAATTGTCTTGCAATAATAATTGCAAAGTATACAGAAAAGAGGAGATTATAATTATGAAGAAGAATATCGTAACATTACTTGCAATCGCAACACTTTCAGCAGCTATCCTTGTAGGATGTGGAGAGGCTGCAGTAGAGGAGACAGCTGTTGAGGAGACATCTGTTGAGGCTACAGTAGAGGCTACTGTTGAGGCAGCTACAGAGGCTACTTCAGAGGACGCAGCAGCAGACGCTTCATCAGAGGATGCAGCAGCAGACGCTTCATCTGCAGACGCAGCTTCAGATGCTTCATCTGAGGACGCAGCAGCAGACGCTTCATCTGCAAAATAATAACTAATTCAATTAGATTTAATTAACACCAAGTAGTACTAGTTTAATCAATTGCTTTTAGTCAGTACATAAAACCCCGGTGCATTCGTGCATCGGGGTTTTTCTGCATAATAAAACCGGCAAACAAAAATGCTTGCCGGTTATCTTTTTATTTTTGGGTATGAAAAAAAGCGGGTGATGGGAATCGAACCCACGTATCTAGCTTGGAAGGCTAGTGTTCTACCATTGAACTACACCCGCTTAGTGCTGACAAGATTGTATTTTAAAGACTTTTTGATGGTATGTCAATAGTTTTTGTGATAAACTTTACATTGTTTGTCAATTGACAACGAAATGGCAAGGTGTTATCATGATTCCTACCAAGTTAGTAGGAAAAGGGAGAAAGGACTTATTTTTATGGCAGAGCAGTCGTTATTACAGGTAAAAGATTTATCGGTGGCAATTGATAATGAGTTGCCTATTCTTCATAAGATCAATTTAGATATTAAGCCGGGAGAGACACATGTGCTCATGGGACCAAACGGAGCAGGAAAGTCTACTCTCGGTTATACTTTGATGGGAAATCCCCACTACTGTGTTACAGAAGGAAATATTCTTTTTGACGGACAGGATATCACAGATTTTTCTGCCGATAAGAGAGCAAAAGCAGGAATGTTCTTATCTTTCCAGAATCCTTACGAAGTTCCCGGAATTTCACTTAGCAGCTTCATAAGAAACGCAAGCCATGCGCAGACCGGTCAGCCGATCAAGCTTCTTGCATATAAGAAAGCACTCAAGTCTGCAATGGAAGTTCTTTCTATGAATGAAGAGTATGCGGACAGAGATCTTAATGTAGGCTTCTCAGGAGGAGAAAAGAAGAAGGCTGAGATCCTTCAGCTTCTCATGCTCAATCCTAAGCTTGCTATCCTTGACGAGACTGATTCAGGACTTGATGTAGATGCAGTTAGAACAGTTTCCAAGGGAATCATGGAATATCAGAAAAAGAAGGACGGAGCTCTTCTTATAATCACACACAGCACTAAGATATTGGAATCTCTTCACGTTGATTACACACATGTCCTTGTGAAGGGTAAGCTTATCCATACAGGAGACGCATCGCTTGTTGAAGAGATCAATAAGAACGGTTTCGAGCGTTTCGTTTCAGATGCAGAGTGAATAGGGGTTGACTATGAGTGAAGATAAAAAGGCTGTGGTTGATATAAACCGCAGTGCGTATGACTTTAAAGATATAGAAAATGAAAAAGACTTCTATAGATTAAAAGAGGGACTTACCGAAGAAACTGTATTAAAGGTTTCTGAGGAAAAGAACGATCCCGAATGGATGAGAGAGTTCAGATTAAAGTGCCTCAAATTATATAACGAGATGGAAATGCCCGATTGGGGCCCGAGCGTAGAAGGCCTTGATATGGATAAGATATCTTCTTATGTAAGACATAAAGAAGATATGAAGGGCAGCTGGGAAGACGTTCCCGAGGATATCAAGAATACATTTGAAAGACTTGGAATCCCTCAGGCAGAGAGAGAATCTCTTGCAGGCGTAGGAGCACAGTACGATTCAGAGCTTGTTTATCATAACATCAAAGACGAAGTAGCTGCGCAGGGCGTTATCTACACAGATATTGAGAGCGCACTCAGAACAGAGTATGCGGATATGATAAAGAGCCACTTTATGAAGCTCCTTACTCCCACAGACCACAAGATGATTGCACTTCACGGAGCTGTTTGGTCAGGTGGATCTTTTGTATATGTTCCCAAGGGAGTAAAAGTTGATATTCCGTTGCAGTCATATTTTAGATTAAATGCTGCAGGAGCGGGACAGTTTGAGCATACACTTATCATCGTTGATGAGGGTGCGGACCTTCACTTTATAGAAGGCTGTTCGGCGCCCAAATACAATGTGGCTAACCTTCATTCAGGAGCCGTAGAGCTTTTTGTCGGCAAAAATGCAAGGCTTAGATATTCAACTATCGAGAACTGGTCCAAGAACATGTACAACCTCAATTCCAAGAGAGCCATCGTTGAAGAGAACGGTGTAATGGAATGGGTTTCAGGTTCTTTTGGTTCACATACTTCATATCTTTATCCTATGACCATCTTAAAGGGTGATCATTCCAAGATGGAATTTACGGGAATAACATTTGCAGGTAAGGGACAGAATCTCGATACCGGAGCAAAGGTTGTTCACCAGGGAGTCGGAACGACTTCGGTTATCAACAGTAAGTCAATTTCCAAGGACGGTGGAATCGGAACATACAGAAGTAGTGTAGTGATCCAGAGCACGGCTAAGAAAGCCAAAGCTTCCGTTTCATGTGATTCCCTTATGCTTGACAGTATATCAAGAGCGGATACTATTCCCGGAATGGATATCAGAACCGACGATGCCGATGTGGGACACGAAGCTAAGATCGGTAGGATCAGCGACGAGGCTGTATTCTATCTTATGTCCAGAGGTCTTAGCGAAGAGGATGCCAAGGCAATGATCGTCAGCGGTTTTGCCAATCCCGTTTCCAAGGAGCTTCCTTTGGAGTATGCCGTTGAGATGAATAACCTCATCAAGCTTGAGATGAGCGGACATTAAGGGAGGGGATTCGATGAACAAGAATTTGGATATGCGGGTCAATGTACTTCCCGCTTTGACTTATAATTTTTTACACGTTAACGACAGTAAGATCAAGGAAGACGGCATCGGGATCGAGCTTTTAAACACTCCCGACGCAGAGAATGTTCCGAGTGGAGTTACGGTTACCCGCGGAGTTTCTTACAAAGAAGCCGGAAAGCTTTTTGAAGGCTTCAAAGAGAGAATACTTGTGGACGCAGGTGTTCCCGGAATCCCCAACGGTGATACATCGGCAAGAGATGATGCACAGGCTGTCAGAACGGGAATGGGAATCGACATTGAGAATCTCATGCTCGAAAACGGTATCACATCCGATGTGTTTACTGCAGAGGAAGGCGTTAAGACTACGGAGCCGATCATCATAAGATACAACCTTAATGACGGCGAGGGCAGTCTTACAAGCCAGGTGATCCATGCCAAGAAAGATTCCGAGATCACTGTTATCATGGATTACACTTCCGAAAGAAGCGCCGGTGGATTTCACGGAATAAGCACAAGACTTCTTGCAGAAGAAGGCGCAAAGATCAATCTTATTAAGACACAGACTCTCGGAGACGGATTCATTCATTTTGATGATATCGGCGGAGCTTGTTTTAAAAAGGGATCGATCAATGTAGTGTCTCTTGAGCTTGGAGCAAAGAAATCATGGACAGGCTGTTACATTAATCTCTGTGAAGATGAGACAGAGTTTATCAGCAATCAGGGGTATCTTGTAAAGGATACGCATTCCCTTGATATCAACTATGTTGCTGATCAGCGCGGCAAGAAGACCAACGTTCTTATGAATGTTAAGGGCGTACTTATGGATAAGGCGCAAAAGACCTACAGAGGAACGCTTGATTTTAAGAGCGGAAGCTCTGCATCAGCAGGTGACGAGCAGGAAGATACACTTCTTCTCAGCCCGGACGTTATAAACAGAAGCATGCCTGTTATCCTTTGTCAGGAAGAAGATGTTGAAGGAAGACACGGAGCTACAATAGGACAGTTGGGTGAAGACCTTTTGTTCTATATCAATTCAAGAGGTATCGATGAACAGGAAGCCAAGCGACTTATGGTAAAGGCTAAGCTTGACAGTGTTGCCAGACTTATTCCCGATCCGGAGATTGCGGAGAAGGTTCAGTATTACATCAGTACCATTGTCTAATAAGTGAGGATATATAATGAGCACCCTGGGAGATTTTCGCAAGGATTTTGATATCCTTGTAAACGGCGACTATGTATATTTTGATAATGCGGCTACATCTCAGAGACCCAGGCAGGTCTTGGACGCAGTATCAAACTTTTATAAAGAGAGAAACGCCAATCCTTTGAGAGGATTGTATGATTGGAGCATGCAGGCTACAGAGAGCTATGAAGATGCAAGAGCTCTCGTTGCAGATTTTGTCGGAGGAGTAAGCACAGAAGAGATCATCTTTACAAGAAATACCACAGAGTCTCTTAATCTTGTGGCTTACACTTACGGACTTGATACAGTAAAAGAGGGAGATGAGATCGTAATCTCTGTGATGGAACACCATAGTAACATCCTTCCTTGGCAGATGGTTGCAAGGAAGCGCGGAGCTAAGCTTGTTTATATGGAGCCCGACGAAGAGGGAACTATTTCCAAAGAAGAGTACGAGAGCAAGATCACAGACAAGACCAAGATCGTTGCGATCGGTCATGTTTCCAACGTTATGGGCGTGACCAATCCGGTAAAAGAGATCGCGGCTTATGCACACTCTAAGGGGGCTACGGTCGTTGTGGACGGAGCACAGTCAGCTCCTCACATGAAGATAGATGTTAAGGATCTCGGAGCAGACTTTTTTGCCTTCTTGGGACATAAGATGATGGCACCTATGGGTATCGGAGTTCTTTACGGAAGAAAAGATCTTCTTCTCAACATGAGCCCATTCCTTACAGGCGGCGAGATGATCGAGTACGTTACAAGAGAAGATGCGACCTATGCAGAGCTTCCTCACAAGTTTGAGGCAGGAACGGTCAATGCAGGAGATGCGGTAGGTCTTGCGGAAGCAATTAAGTATCTTAGAAACGTCGGATATGATAATATAGAAGAACAGGAAGAGAAGCTTACAAGAAGACTTATGGAAGGACTTTCCAAGCTTCCTTACGTCAAGATATACGGATCAAAGGATCCCAAGAAGCACTGCGGAATCGTTACTTTTACGATCGATGGAGTTCATCCTCACGATATCTCATCGGTACTTAATGACGATCACGTGTGCATCAGAGCGGGACATCACTGCGCACAGCCTTTGATGCAGTTTATCGGCGCCGGCTCAACGGCAAGAGCCAGCCTGTATTTCTACAACACCGAAGAGGAAGTTGATATCTTCCTTGATAAGATCGCAAAGGTAAGAGAGGTTATGGGCTATGGAGCTTAAGCAGTTATATCGCGAAATAGTTAATGAGCACAATCTTCACCCTATGTACAAGGGAAAGCTTGAAAATCCGGATCTTGTGCTTAGAGGCGTTAATCCCAGCTGCGGCGATGATATCACATTGCAGCTTAAGATAAAGGACGGCATCATTACAGAAGGTATGTACGAAGGCAGCGGATGTGCCATTTCACAGGCTTCTGTTGATATGATGGTCGATCAGATCATCGGAAAGAGCAAGGAAGAAGCACTTAAACTATCTGCAACATTCATGGGAATGGTAAAGGGAGAGATCACAGATGAAGAGACTCTCGAGATCCTTGATGAGGCAGCAGCGCTTCAGGATGTAAGTCATATGCCCGCAAGAGTTAAATGTGCGGTTCTTGGATGGCATACAATGCAGGAGATGCTTGAACACCCCGAAAAGGCAAACGACAGCATCTGAGAATGATATTGCAAGAGGTATACTTTCAAAATGAGAGTATATCTCTTTTAATATATTTAAAAGAAACAAACAGAGAAATAGGACAGACAATGGATATTGAGCTTATAAGAAGCAAAAGAAGGACTATAGTAATAGAGATAACTACTGACTGCCGCGTCGTTGTAAAGGCGCCGTATGGGGCTTCTAAGGCTGTTATCGACCGTTTCATTGGTGAAAAGGCGGATTGGATAAGCAAACACCTTAAAAAGATGAGAGAAAGGCAGCAGGAAGAGGCAGAGTCTAAACCGATCAGCGAGCAGGAGATGAGACTCTTGGTAACGAGAGCGAAGAGGATCATACCCGTAAAGGTAAGAAAGTTTGCGGAGCTTATCGGAGTAACATACGGAAGGATAACAATAAGGAATCAAAAGACGAGATGGGGAAGCTGCAGTGCGGAAGGGAATCTTAACTTTAACTGTGTTCTGATGAGAGCCCCGGAAGAGATAGTTGACTATGTTGTGGTGCATGAGCTTTGCCACAGGATACATATGGATCATTCGGCGGAGTTCTGGAAAGAAGTAGGAAGTGTGATCCCTGATTATAAAGATAGAAGGAAGTGGCTTAGGGACAACGAGAAGGAATTGATGCGAGGGTGAAGCCATGCCGACAGACTCGTCAAACGCATGGCTTTATTTTCGCGCAAAGAAAAAGTACCATCCCCATAGGATATACCTACGAAAACAGTACTCGGCGTGCGCTGCCAGGGTCTCGAACCCTGGACAACCTGATTAAGAGTCAGGTGCTCTACCAACTGAGCTAGCAGCGCATTCAGTATTCGGCTTTGTTGCCGTGTCTCAACGACAAGTGATATCTTACTACGCCCAAAAGAGAAATGCAAGTACTTTTTTCAAATTTTTTGAAAAAACTTCCAAAATTTTGATTTTGTCTGTGTTTGCGCGGTTTTCAGAGATGTCCATTTGTGGTAAATTATATGATATATTCGAATTTTTTACAGAGGAAAAGAAATGATTTTTGATACACATGCCCATTATGACGATCCTGCTTTTGACGAGGACAGAGAGCAGCTTTTGGCTTCTATTAAGGAAACAGGCATCGGAAATGTGGTCGATATAGGAGCGAGCATAGATACAACAAGGAAAGCCCTTGAGCTTGCTCATAAATACGATTTTATATATGCGGCTGTCGGAGTTCATCCAAGCGAAGTTGAGGAACTTACTGAGGATAATTTCGAGTTGCTCAGCGAATGGAGCGAAGACGGCAGATGTGTTGCTATAGGTGAGATTGGCCTTGATTATCATTGGCCCGAGCCGGGAAGGGAACTCCAGAAGAAGTGGTTTAAGAGACAGCTTAACCTTGCAAGAGAGAAGCAGCTTCCCGTTGTCATCCACTCCCGTGATGCTGCCAAGGATACCGTAGATATCCTTAAAGAGGAGCATGCCGAGGAGATAGGCGGCGTGATCCACTGCTTTTCATATAGCAAAGAGACGGCAAAAGAATGCCTTGATATGGGCTTTTATATAGGTGTCGGAGGCGTTATTACTTTTAAGAACGGTAAGAAGCTAAGGGAAGTTGTGGAAGTGACACCTATGGATAAGATCCTTTTGGAGACGGATTGCCCTTATCTTGCGCCGGAGCCATACAGAGGCAAAAGAAATTCTTCTTTATATCTTCCTCATGTAGTTGACGAGATAGCGCGTATCAAAGGTATCAGCACCGACGACGTGATCCGCATAACGGAAGATAATGCGAAGACCATGTACAATCTTCATCTTTAAACAGCTTTAGGCTGATCAATTTCTTTTAAACAAAGGAGTATCAAATGGCATATCTTGGAAATCCTGCACGTACCAAGGAAGTGCTTAGCAAATATAATATGAGCGCCAAGAAGAAGTTTGGACAGAACTTCCTTATCGATTCAAATGTCTTAAACGGCATTGTCGATGCATCAGGCGTTACCAAGGATGACTGTGTTCTGGAGATCGGACCCGGAATCGGAAGTCTTACTCAGTATCTTGCGGAAGCAGCCAAAAGAGTTATCGCGGTTGAGATAGATAAGAGCCTTATCCCGATACTTGATGACACTCTTTCCGAGTACGACAATGTCACGGTGATAAATGAGGACATTCTTAAAGTAGATATAGATAAGATCATAGAAGAATACAACGACAACAAGAAGATCAAAGTAGTTGCGAATCTTCCATACTATATAACAACTCCGATCATAATGAAGCTGTTTGAGAGCGGTGCTCCGATAGAGAGCGTGACCGTAATGGTTCAGAAGGAAGTCGCTGACAGAATGTCTATGGGACCCGGAAATAAGGACTACGGATCGCTTTATCTCGCAGTTGGATTTTACGCTTCTGCAGAGCTTGTGATGGATGTTCCTCCGAGCAGTTTTATACCGCAGCCAGGTGTAGGATCCGCTGTTGTTCATTTAAAGAGATTTGATAAGCCTGCGGTAGAAGTCAAAGATGAGAAATACATGTTTGAGATCATAAGGACTTCTTTTAACCAAAGAAGGAAAACTTTAAGTAATTCTTTAGCTAACAATTCTGCTTTGAGAGTTTCAAGGGAGCAGGTGCAGGAAGCGCTTGTAAGCATGGGGCTTAACGAGAAAATAAGGGGTGAAGTGCTCACACTTTCACAGTTTGCAAGCCTTTCCGACATTTTACAAAGCTAGTACGCTATGTTAAACTAACACTAGATATAGTATTTTTGGCACCAAAGAGGTAGATATTTTGGATAAGGTCGAGTATAAGATCAGAGCCGACGAGATCAAAGCTTTGATTGGGGAAAACAGATTCGCTGAGGCTGTTAAGATAGCTGACACCATCGACTGGAAGCGAGTTAAGAGTGTTCAGATGCTTTGCATGATCAGCGACCTATATAAGATTAATCGTCGCTTTGAGGAGAGTAGAGACGTTCTTCTCATGGCGTATGACAGATACCCTACGGGAAGGGCGATCGTATATTCTCTGTGCGAGCTTGCTATAAAGATGGGTGAGTTTGTGCAGGCGGTTGAGTACTACAAGGAGTTCGTTAGAATTGCGCCCAGAGATACGGGCAGATACATTTTGCAGTACAAGCTCTATGAGGCACAGGAAGTAAGCCTTGAAGAGAGGATCGCTGTTCTTGAGGAGTTCAAGAAACACGATTACAGAGAGAAGTGGGTTTATGAGCTCGCTTATCTTTATCATCGCGTGGGTCTCACTACCGAGTGTATCGAGACATGCGATGAGATGTTTTTGTGGCTTGGAGACGGAAGATATGTTATGAAAGCGCTTGAGCTTAAAGCTCTTCATGAGCCTCTTTCTCCCGAGCAGCAGGACAGATATGTTAGATATAAGGAAAAGCACGGCGGATATGTAGACAGATCCATCGTAAACGATAAGGATGAGATCGGAAAAGATGAGACCGGAACGGTCGAGATCAAGCAGCCTACCAAGGAAATGCCGCCTGTGACCGATGAGGTTATCAATGCATACAATAACGGCGAAGCCGTAAATGAAGAACAGGGACAGTATGCCGCTTCCAATGAGGCTGTTGACCCTGTTATCGCAGCGCCTACTCAGGAGCTCGCAGACAGTGACAAGATCGTTTATCCTCATATCAATGAGATCAAAGAACCTTCAGTTGACGTAGGACAGTTTAATACTTTGAATCTCCAGAAGGCCCTTGCTGAAGAATTAAAGGGCTTTATTGACGACGAAGAAAAGCCTGAGACACAGGAAGAACCTGCTCCTGCAGAAGGATTTGAAGGACAGGTCATTAAACCTGATACCGCAGAGATATACGATGATGAAGAGGATAAGAACGGAGTCTTTTCACCTATGGCTGCAGTAGCAGGCGATGAAGCGCAGGGATCCATGCAGGAAGTATTCTTTGATGCATCCGAGACTGAGTCGGAGCAGAGTTCCGAAGAAGACTTCAAGCCTTATGGTGAAGAAGCTACGGACGAGCCCGAGGATGATTCCGATTCTGAGGAAAAAGAACTCAAGGAAGAAGCGGCAGAAGCTTCTTTTGACGAGGAGGATGTAGATTCGGATTTCGAGGAAGACTCCAAAGATATAGAAGAGACACAGGAGCATAAGCTCAATATAGATATTAAATACGGCGGAAACGGACCGATCCTCGGAGAAGAGAAACGCCTGGATTACGCATCTATTCCGGTATATGAAGATAAGCCTCTGGAAGATGAAGTTCCGGGAGCTGTAATTCATCCCAATTCAAATTTCCAAATGCACAGCCATTTTGACAATATCCTTTCACAGGAATATGACGGTCAGATCTCTATGGCTGTTGAGCCCGAGCCTCAGGTTGAGAAACAGATCACGGGCCAGATCAGCATTGCCGAATATATAGAGAACTGGGAGCAGTTCAAGAAGCAACAGCAGCAGAAGCAGTTCGAGCATGTTAAAAAGCTCGTGGCTGACGAGACAGGCGATATGTTTGCCGATTATGATGAGAAGACCAAAGAGGGTCTTCAGGAAAAGATCGAGCAGGCTATTTCCGATGCTCTTAAGAAAGAGCGCCATGATAAGGCTTCGGGTAGAGGTGACTGGTCAAGGAAAAACAGCGACGTTATAGATGATGCCGTAGCCGAAGTCATAAGCAACGAGGGCGTTGATAATACTGAGCCGGAAGATGAAGCTTCTACGGAAGACGAAGAGAAGACAGAGGCAGCAAAAGAGACAGCGGAAGAAAAGACAACAGAAGCTTCAGAGAATAAAGAAAAAGCTGAGAGCGCAGAGAACGCATCCGCTGAAAGCGGTGAAGCAGAGGATTCTAAAGACGCTGCAAGCTCAGACGATAAGAAGTCAGAAGAAAAGAAAGATGACAAGAAAGACGATAACGCTGAGGAAAAGACTGAGGAGTCATCCGAAGGTACAGATAACAGCGCTAAGAAAGATAACGCAGATTCCAAGAAGCCTTCAAATGAAGGAAGAAGGAAGAAGAACAGAAACAAGAAGTCTTCTTCTGGTCAGAATCAGAACCAAAATCAGAACCAGAACCAGGATCAGGACCGCGCAAGAAAGCATCATATCGGAAACAGAGAGCTTGATGAGCGCGTAAGAACAATGACTCCTGAGGAGAAGGAGCTCTTTGGTCCTTATATCCATCACAAGAAATCAAGAAGACAGATCATAAATGCGATCGACAACCTCAGCATGGATGCATACAGCGGAAATGCCATAGTTACAGGAGAAGAGGGTGCGGGAACAGTAAATCTTGCAAAAGGACTTATCCGTGCGATCCAGACCTCCGATTCAAACTTTAGCGGTAAGGTTGCCAAGATCACAGCCAATACTCTTAACAAGAAGAGTCCTAAGTCTATATTTGAAAAGCTTGCAAACGGAGCTCTCATCATACAGAGAGCAGCCGATCTTGAAGCCGAGACGGTAGCTGACTTTATTAAAGTACTTCAGCAGGAGAATAAGGGAATCATCGTTATCATGGAAGATACCAAGGAAGACATGAACAGATTCCTTGATAAGAATCCCTCTCTTAAGCAGAGCTTTAATGTAAGAGTTGATATCGAGGCGCTTGATGACGATTCACTCGTAGCATATGCTAAGCAGTATGCTCTTGAGAAAGAGTTCTCTATTGATAATCTCGGAATCCTCGCTCTTCATACCAAGATCTCCGAGAGACAGACTCTTGACCATGAGGTTACGGTCTCCGAAGTAAGAGACATCGTTGACGATGCCATCTACTACGCAGAGAAGCACTCCGTATCACATCTCATGGATATAATCGTAAATAAGCGTTATGACGAGAACGATATGATAATCCTGAGAGAAAAAGATTTCATGCACTGATGCTTGTACATTCATTGAGGGGGTTGTATGGGTAAGAAAGTATTCATATCCGAAGCGGATGAGTATCTGTTTGGTCAGGGAACACATTACGATATTTATGATAAACTCGGTGCGCACCCTTCTGAGGAAGGTGGCAAAAAGGGCTACTTTTTTGCGGTCTGGGCACCGAATGCGGCAGACGTTCATGTCATAGGATCTTTTAACAACTGGGATGAGAACGCTCATCCCTTAAAAAGAACCAAGGTTGGTAATATATGGAAAGGCTTCATTCCCGGAGTAGGAATAGGTGAGATGTACAAGTTCCTTATCACGACACCGGATGGACGCAAGCTCTACAAGGCCGATCCATACGCCAACTATGCCGAGCTAAGGCCGGGAAATGCCTCAAGGACAACGGATCTTGAAGGCTTTAAATGGTCGGATTCCAAGTGGTATGACGGTATCAAGGGAAAAGATATCACGAGACAGCCGCTTGCAATATATGAGTGCCACATCGGATCTTGGATGAAACATCCCGACGGCACCGAAGACGGATTCTATACATACAGGCAATTCGCAGACAGAATTGTCGAGTATCTTAAAGATATGGAATATACCCACATTGAGCTCATAGGAATTGCTGAGCATCCTTTTGACGGCTCATGGGGATATCAGGTCACGGGCTACTATGCGCCTACTTCAAGGTACGGAGAGCCCAAGGACTTCATGTATCTGATAAACAAACTCCACAAGAACAACATAGGAGTGATCTTGGACTGGGTTCCCGCGCATTTTGCGACGGATGAGTTCGGTCTTGCTTGCTTTGACGGTCAGTGCATTTACGAAGATCCCGATCCGAGAAAGGGCGAGCATCCCGACTGGGGAACCAAGATCTTTAATCTTGCTAAACCGGAAGTCAAAAACTTCCTTATAGCAAATGCTCTTTTCTGGATAAGGAAATTCCATGTGGACGGACTTAGAGTAGATGCGGTTGCATCCATGCTCTATCTTGATTACGGCAAAAAGGACGGCCAGTGGGTTCCGAATAAATACGGAGGCAAAGAGAATCTTGACGCAATCGAATTCTTTAAGCACCTTAACAGCGTAGTTAGGGGCACATATCCCGAGTTTCTTACCATTGCGGAAGAGTCAACGGCTTGGCCCAAAGTTACAGCGCCTCCGGAGGAAGACGGACTTGGATTTGCGTTTAAGTGGAACATGGGCTGGATGCACGATTTTTGCGAGTACATGAAGCTTGATCCCTATTTCAGGCAGGGCGCTCACAATATGCTTACCTTTGCCATGAGCTACAACAGTTCTGAAGATTACATATTGCCACTCTCGCACGACGAGGTGGTTCATCTCAAGTGCTCTATGGTTGAGAAGATGCCGGGCTACAAGGTCGATAAATATGCGAACCTTCGCGCCGGATATACATACATGTTCGGTCACTCAGGCAAAAAACTCCTCTTCATGGGACAGGATTTCGGACAGGAAAGAGAGTGGAGCGAAAAGAGAGAGCTCGATTGGTTCCTTTTGGAGAACGAGCTGAACAAAGGCATGAAAGCCTACGTTTCAAATCTTCTTAAGCTGTACAGAAAATATCCCGCAATGTACGAAGTGGACAACGATTGGGGCGGATTTGAGTGGATCAATGCAGATGATAAAGAGCGCAGCACCTATAGTTTTTACAGGAGAGCCATAAACGGAAAGGACAATCTTCTTTTTGTAATAAATATGACTCCCGTGGAAAGAAAAGACTTCATGGTGGGAGTTCCCTTTAGCGGAACCTACACTCATGTGCTTGACAGCACAGAAGAGCGTTTCGGCGGGCCGGGAAGTGAGATTCCCGCTAAAATAAAAGCCGTGAAAGGTCTTTGTGATTACAAGGATTACAGTATCACATTCGATCTTCCGCCTTACGGGGCCGAGGTTTTTCTTTTCCAAACTACCGAAACAACCAAAGCGCCTGCCAAAAAGACCGCTTCAAAAAATAGTAAGAATAAAAAGTCATCAAAAACTTAAGAATTTTTTTATAAGAGCCGAAATAGAAGGTGATGGATAGTCCATCACCTTTTTTTCGATTAATAATGAGGCGCGTATGAACATTAATTTTCAGACCATCGCCGGCAACAAGAACGCCGAAGACTCACTTCGCACCGGAATGGATTCCGATGAGAGGATCGGTATGAATGCCGGAAAGGTTTCTGCAGCGCACACAAGTGCATTTGCTGTAGACCTGGACACAAGCATTTTCAGTAATGATGCTTATGCGCAGCGTGCCAGAAGCTTTGATGATATAAGCAAAATGGCAGAAAACACGGATGTTTTGACGCAGCACAATTATATGGCTCTTTTATCAAATACCATGTCTGAGAAGGACTATGCAATAGCCCTTAAAGACGGATTTGATATTAAAAATCTAAATAGCACGGAAACAGTGACCATTCTTGATAAGATCAAGAGTGTTCTTTTGGAGTCCGGACAGGAGATCGTCGGATATAACGATGATCTCAGCACAGAGAAACTCGCTAAGATAACAGGCAGCGAGTCTTTTGCCGTGGCTATCAAAAAGAGTTTTTCCGAGAATGACATTCCACTTACACAAGAGAATATGAGAGCGGTAGCAGGTGCCTATGATCAGGTTTCGAATACTCCGGAGCCTTCCGATGATGCGATCAAATATATGGTCCTCAATAACTTAAGACCTACGATCGGAAACTTTTATTTTGCTAATCACAGTACAAACGGACAGAGTGCAACCGGAAGAGGCTTTTATGCACAGGAGACCGGCGGATACTACGCTCAGAAATCAGAGGATTATAACTGGCAGCAGCTTGATCCCCAGATAGATAAAGTAATAGAAGAGGCAGGACTTGATACCTCAGATGAGACAGCCAAAGCAAATGCCAGATGGATGGTGATCCAGGGCATTCCGCTCACGGCTAAGAATCTGGTCTCTCTTGATGAGATAAGAAAGGTTGATTTCCCCATAAGTGATGAGGCGGCGGCAAACGCCATGACCGCAGCGATCTCGGACGGCAAAAAAGCTTTCGAGGGAAATCTTTTTGACTGCGAGAGCAATATCCACAAAGCAATGAAGCTTGTGGAGGATACCGGAAAGATCACAGATGATGCCGTTAAAAAGACTCTTACGGAAGGGAAAGATCTTAATCTTAAGAACCTTATAGACGCTTCCGAAGGACGAGCAAATAACAAAAATCTCTTTGTTATAAATGAGATAAAAGAAGACGATCCAAAGCTTATCCAGGCAAGATTACAGCTTGAAGAGGTTCGCCTTAAGATGACGGTCGAAGCAAACAAGAACCTCCTCGACAGTGGTTTTTCAGTAGATACTGCTCCCATGCAGCAGCTTATAGATAAGTTAAAAGAGATGCTTGGAAATATCGCATCTACATCTCCCGATAAGCAGATGAATGCTTCACCTGTGATAGCGAGCGGAAATGTTTTGAGAACACTTTCACTCACTGTTTCAAGGGTAAACATCATAAGCAGAGGACCCGCAGATGTGTCGGGCGCTCTTGCCGGCGAATTCGAGACGGCAACCTTAAGTAAGATAAGTAGCGTATCCGAAAATCTCACAATGAAGTTCAAGGCAGCAGGACAGGGATATGAGACGATGATGACTCAGCCCCGTTCGGATCTTGGCGACAGCATGAGAAAGGCATTCGGAAATGTGGACAATATCCTTAAGGATATGGGATATGAAACCGACGAAGCAAACAGAAGAGCGGTTAGGATCCTTGGTTACAACAGCATGGAGATAAATGAAGAGAATTTTGAGAATGTCCGTGCGTGGGATCAAAAGCTAAAGGCGACAGTCGAGAGACTTAAGCCGGGTGCTGTGCTCGATCTTATAAGAGAAGGCAAGAACCCTCTTAATATGACAATAGAAGAACTCTCCGAAAGCCTAGATGATCTTATGAAGGACGGAGAGAACGGCAGTAACAAGAACTCCCAAAAGGGAGAGGAAAAATATGCCAAGTTCCTTTATAAGCTTGAGAAAAAAGGCGATATCTCAAGTGCTGAGAAGGCATCTTTTATAGGAATATACAGACTTTTCCATACGCTTAAGGCAACAGATCATCAGGCGATAGGATCTCTTTTAAAGACAGGTCGTGATATGACCATAGGAAATCTTCTGGACGCGACAAGAACACAGAGAACTTCCAGAAGAGGTCTTGATTATACGGTTGATGACAGCTTTGGCGGACTTGGAGCAAAAGAGAGCACTCAGATAAAGATCGATGAGCAGATAAATTCGGCATTCAGATTTTACAGTGCACAAGCCGATATAGTATATGAGAACCTCGAACCCGAGAAGCTCATTGCTGCAAAACCGGCTAATAATACTCTTTTACCGGATCTTGCAAATGCTCTTTTGAATGAGGAAACAGACGAGCAGCTTGAAAAGGAGTTCTGCGAGGAGCAGGTAAGACAGATAAGGCAGATGGCGGGATCAAAGGCCGCAGAGGGTGCGTTAAATGAGATGAACCTCTACGGAGTTGAGCTCACATACAATAATCTTGAAGCCATGATCTCCAACAGAAGAGACAGGAGAACCGGAAATATTTGGGAGAAAGCGGATGATCTTGATGATGAGATTTCCGAAGATCTTAAGGATATAACGGACTCTCTTGGTGATGAAGGCTACGAGGAAACGTACAAAGAAAAAATTACTAATATATCAGACAAGATGTCCGATATATTAATGAACCCTGAAGATACTTACATTGATGTTAGGACGATCACACTCATGCAAAAGCAGTTGTCTGTGATGTCTCATAACTCAGACAGAGGAAGCTTTGAGGTTCCCGTCGAGATAGACGGAAGCAAGGTATCAATGCATATCACACTAAAGAGTGATAACAGCAATATTTCAAGGATGGAAGCAAGTATTCAGACCTTTGAATACGGACTCATCACGGCAAGTCTTTATAAGCAGGACGGTGTGATAAACGGAATGCTTACGACAACAAACGGCCAGAGCTCCGATGAGGTCGAATATCTTGAGAGCTTAAAGAAGAGAATGTGCGAGAAATTAGCGGAAACCGTAGAGAATGCAGGTGTAGACCGATCAAAGATAGCAATACTCTACAACGCACAGCTTCAGCCTACCGGAGTAGGTACGAGTGCTAATGCCATGGAAGGCAAAACCGAAAACATAACAGATACAGGAACACTTCTAAAAATGGCAAAAGCATTTGTGGAGGCGATCTAATCTAAACCCACACGTGCGGAAACGAGGTAAGGATGAAGGTTAATTACAACATATCCGCTATGATAGCAAACAACGCATTACAGAAAAACGACAAGCTTCTTTCGGAATCCCTTGAGAGATTATCAAGCGGTCTTAAGATTGCAAATGCAAAGGACAATCCGTCCGGACTTGCAATGTCCAGAAGAATGAATTCACAGATAGAAGGTCTTGGAGTGGCTAATGACAGTTCCAACGATGCGATCTCGATCGTTCAGGTTGCTGACGGAACATTATCTGAAATCCATGAGATCCTTCAGAGAATGAACCAGCTTGCAATCCAGGCAAGTAACGGAACTCTCACAGAGAGCGACAGAATGACCATTCAGGAAGAGGTTACCCAGCTTAAGGACGAGATTGAAAGAATGGCACAGACCACTCAGTTCAACGGCCAGAACATTCTTGACGGCTCTTTTGACCTTAAGGGCTATGTGACCGATGAGACCGGAAATACCAATCCTAATTTTAAGGTAGCTTCATATTCAGATAACTTCGAAGCCGGAAAGTATGAGATAAGAGGAATCGATGTAGATTTCATGAATCTTACCGGAAAGACCGGAGTTGATAAGAAGGGTCTTCTTTGCACAACAGCAGCAAAGCAGAACATTGAGATATACAGGATCGACTCTGAAGGAAATGCAGAGAAGTACATGACAAGCAACATGATCGCTGATGTCAATGAAGATGTACTTACCCTTTCCGAAAGCACAGGTAAAAAGATCCAGATCCAGATGGATGAGAAATATAAGGGAACACTTAATGTCGAGATAGCTGCAGCAGGAGCTATGACCATGCAGGTTGGCGCCAACGAGGGACAGACTCTTGATATCAGGATCCCCAAGGTATCACTTACAACTCTTGGTATCTACAATGTAGATATGGCAACAGAAAAGGGTGCAAGAGAAGCTATCGATAGCATCAGCAATGCGATCAACGGTCTTAATTCCATCAGAAGCAGACTCGGTGCATATCAGAACAGACTTGAGCACACCGTAAGCAGCCTTGATATAACAGTGGAAAACATGACAGCAGCTTATTCAAGAATCATGGATGTAGATATGGCTGAAGAGATGACTGTATATTCAACACAGCAGGTACTCTCACAGGCGGGAACATCCATGATGGCGCAGGCTAACGAAAGACCCGCACAGATCTTACAGCTTTTACAGTAATACCGGTGACAGGAACAATTGTAAAGTAAGAAAGAGGTGCGAATATGACACAGGAAAAAAAGCAGGAATTTACCCTTAAGATATCACAAGCCAACAAGACACAGCTTATTACCATTTTGTATGAGATGGTCATTGAATATCTTGAAGATGCGATAGATGCACTCGGGATCAGCAAAAAAGAAGATGCGAACAGGAATCTCGGATATGCGCAGAGTTGCATAGATGAGTTGATCCGTTCTCTCGATCTTAGATATGAGCTTGCAAAAAACCTTCACAGCATTTATATCTTTTCCAAAAAAGAGCTTACAGCTGCTGGCGCAAGCGGAAGCATCCACCGCGTGTGGAAGGTAGAGCAGAATTTCAGGATGTTCTGCGCAACATACAAAGAGCTAGAAAAAGAAGACAGAAGTGAGCCTCTTATGGGCAATACACAGACCGTGTATGCAGGACTCACATACGGAAAATACAGCTTAAATGAAGACGTATCCGCAGTTTCGATGAACAGAGGATACATGGCATAAGAACGAAGACAAAACAACCATAGGGAAATATATGGTTTACCGAAAAAAAGCGGGAAGGACGTTAGACTAAATAGTCACGTCTTTTCCGCTTTTGTAGTATACTAAATTAAGTATGAAAACAAAGATTGCTGAGAACGAAACACGAGTTAAGAGGCCTCTTCGAAGGAGGCTGATCATATTGGCGGCAGGCACTACCGTGCCCTTTGTTCTGATCATTTTGTATATGGTCTATTCGCTCATAAACTATGGAAACGCATACAACTCCATAGTTAGTAATCTGACCGTTGCAAACAGCTACAATCTGACCTTTAAAGAGCAGATGGACGAGAGCGTTTACCGTATAATTGTCGGAAGAGACGAGTTCGGAAGCGGAGAAGAGGATGATCCGTATGTCCTTGTCGAGAGCATCAGAAATGATTTTACGCGTCTAAAGACGATCACGACCGAGGTAAACAGTAGGACCTGGCTTGAGACTCTCCTTAGAAATGTCGATACGCTAAACGACAGGCTAGACGATATAAGGGCCAGCGTTGAAGCGGGCGGACACTACGATGAAGACGTCGAGATGCTCGACTCCAATATATATTCGCTGACAGAGCTCATCCAGGATAACATCCAGTATTACATCTATTATCAGACCAAGACGATCGAGGTCATAAACAGAGGTCTGTCAAAAGAGATGGAGGAACTCCTTGTAGTATTGGTACTCCTTCTTGTTCTCGGAATTCTCTGTACGATCATAACGACAGACAAAGTTGCAAGGAGCATTGTACAGCCGATCGAGGCACTGGGCTCAGCGACCAAGGAAATTGCGGAAGGTAATTTCACCGTCAGAACCTCTTTTGACCTTGAAGATGAGATATCAGTCCTTTCAGAGAGTGTCGATGATATGGCGGCGCATCTCGAGATCCAGATGGAGCAGATAAGAGAGGATGAAAAGAAAATGCGAATGGCGGAGGCTAAACTCCTTCAAGAGCAGATAAATCCTCACTTTTTGTATAATACGCTTGATACTATCGTGTGGCTCATAGAAGATGGAAAGAGCCAGGAAGCTGAGGACATGGTCGTTTCCTTGTCCAAGTTCTTTAGGATATCATTAAGTCACGGAAAAGATTTCATCACCATCCGCGAAGAAGAGCAGCATATCAGAAGCTATCTTGAGATCCAGCGAGTAAGATATTCTGATATCCTTAGCTACTATATTGATATAGATGATAAGCTTTATAACTATAAGATCCTTAAGATGACTTTGCAGCCGCTTGTTGAAAATGCTCTTTATCATGGCATAAAGAACAAGAGAGGCGCAGGACTTATCAGGATCACAGGAAGAGAAGTTGATGGTCTTGTCAGATTTGAAGTCAGTGATGACGGAGTCGGTATGGACAATGAGATGCTCCTTCATTTGAGAAGAGAGATAAACAAACCTGCCAAGGATACGGATACAGGCTTTGGTATGGCCAACGTAAATGAGAGGATCAAGATGAACTTCGGTGACAGATACGGTCTTTCGATCGAGTCCAGTCCTGAAGAGGGAACAAAGGTATCCGTAGTTCTACCGGCACTTTTGTACAACCATGAAGAGGCAAAGAATGGGGATAAATAAAGAGAAGGGTTTTTGGAAAATTGGATATAAGGCAGCAGCTCTTTTGACAGGGGTTACGATCTTGCTATCGGGCTGTGGCTCGTTTACCGGGTTTTCCGTATCGGAGGTTACAACAAACGAAGGAGATATAGAGACCAAGTCGGATGATGCTCTTATAAGCGTGGGATTTTCGCAGCTTGGAAGCGAGTCGACATGGAGGAGCGCCAACACCGAATCGGTAAAGGCATCTCTTTCGACGGGAAACGGGTTCTTCCTTATTTTTGATAACGCAAGACAGAAACAGGAGAAGCAGTTCAAAGCGGTCCGAAGCTTTATTTCACAGCGAGTTGATTATATAGTTATCTGTCCCGTCATACAGGAAGGCTGGGAGATGGTGCTTACGGAGGCAAAAGACGCGGGTATTCCGGTAATTTTGCTCGATAGAAATATTGCGGTCAATGACGAATCACTTTATACGACATTCGTCGGGGAAGATATGTATGCGGAGGGCGCTTCGGCTGGTAAATGGCTTGAGGCATACCTCGAGGAGAATGGCATCAGCGATAAGGATATCAATATAGTTGTCCTTGAAGGCACGACCGGGTCTTCTGCACAGGTCGGACGAACAAGGGGATTTGGAGCCATCGCGGCGAGACACATGAACTGGAAAATGCAGGCTTCCGCCAACGGTGAGTTTACCCAGGCCAAGGGCAAAGAGACGATGGAAAGGCTCCTTCGAGAGTTTGACGATATAGATGTCATTGTCTGTCAGAATGACGACATGGCTTTCGGCGCACTTGAAGCGCTGGATGAGGCGGGGATCACGACAGGCGAAGATGGCGATAAGATCCTGATTTCTTTTGACGGAACCAAGAAAGCTCTTGAGCTTGTAAAAGAGGGTGTTATAAATGTAGACGTCGAGTGCAATCCCAATTCGGGAGATCTTCTTGCTCAGATCATCCATGATCTCGAAGAGGGAAAAGAAGTGGAAAAGACGAACTACATGGAAGAGAAGGTTTTTACCAAAGAAAACGTTGATGAATACATCGATGATAGAAATTATTAAGTAATGGGAAGGTATTATTTTTTATGCTGAAGGTTTTTCTTGTGGAGGACGAAAGTGTTGTGAGGGAGAGTATCAGGGATAATATTCCCTGGGAAGAGTACGGCTTTAGCTTTGTCGGGGAAGCAAGCGACGGCGAGATGGCTCTTCCGCTTATCAGAAAGACAGCTCCCGATGTCCTTATCACAGACATCAAGATGCCGTTTATGGATGGACTGTCACTGTGCCATATCGTGGGAAAAGAGTTCCCGTCGATGCGAATGATCATCATGAGCGGCTATGATGATTTTGAATATGCAAGACGCGCGATCAAAGAGGGCGTCGATCATTACATCTCAAAGCCCATAACGAAGCTTGGGATGAAGGAGGCGCTCGACAGTGTCAGGGCCAAGATAGAGAGTGAGCGCACTCAGCAGGGTTACATGATGCAATATCAGATGGAGACGCAGGAATACGAGCAGCTCCAGAGACGAGAATTTCTTGAAAAGGTTCTCACGGGAACCATGCCGGTAAAAGATATCTACGTCGAGGCCGGAAAGCTTTCGCTTGATATCACTGCTTCCGCATTCAGCCTTATCCTCTTTTCCATAAAAGATAAGGAGAAGCCCTTTGAAGAGATCGGCTCCGAGGAATATTGCAAGGCGCTCGAGGAACTTATGAGTTACTTCTTGAGATTCCCTGCGTATATTCTTTCCAGGTGGTCGCTCAACACGTATATCGTAGTTGTAAAAGGTGAAAAAGACATCGTTTCCGAATATGTGGAAAGAGGCGTTTCCAAGATCGCTGAGATCTGCGAGGGAAAAGATGACAAGATAGAATGGTACGTTTCCGCGGGAAAGCCCGTAGAGAGATTCAGTGCTCTTGAAGAGTGTTTTAACACGGTCAATCACGCATTTGCTTGCAGATTCTTTGTTCAGGATACGCATATACTTACGGAGGAGACTTCCGCCAAATATGCGACGGCACAGAACGACGGATCGATCGAGAACATAGACAGCTCCAAAGTCGACAGGAACGTTCTTAAGGGCTTCCTTGCGACCGGAAGTGAGAGCGAGATCGCAGAATTTGTATCCGAATATCTCGCAAGCATAGGTGATGCTCTTAAGGGCCACGTGTTCAGGAACTTTTTTGTTCTTAATTCGTTGTTTGCCGCAAGCAGCTTCCTTGAAGGCTGCGGAGTTTCCAAAAAGGAGATCACGGACAAGCTCTTTTCACCCGAAGGTGGATATGATATCAAGAGTGAAATGGTCGGGGAGTTCCTCAGAGCTCTTTTAAAGAGCGCACTGGAACTTAGAGACGGAGCTTCAAATACAAGAGGAAACAAGCTCATCAGCGATGCGATCGCATACATTGATGAGAATTATATGAATGAAGGTTGCTCACTTGTCGATGTCGCTGAAGCGCTTTCCGTAAACAGCAGCTATTTAAGCACGATCTTCAGTAAGGAGATGGACACAACCTTTGTAAAGTTCCTTACTTCTAAACGTTTGGAAAAAGCAAGAGAGCTTCTTGCAAAAGAGCGCATGCATACGGCAGACGTTGCTGCTGCGGTTGGATACAAGGATGCGCACTATTTCAGCTTTGTGTTCAGAAAAATGTACGGGCTGTCTCCAAAGGAGTACAGAAATCAGACAAGTTAATGTTAATAAGGAAGGACGATCGAAATTTTCGGTTGTCCTTTTATTATTGAAAGAACACGTTCGGATATAGCTGCTGCCAAAGGCTCTTTTGTATGATGAAAGCTTGGTATGCGAAAAGAACTGACCTGCGACAGATAGCTGTTATCAAAGCTGTAGACTGCCTTGTCGTTAAGGTTTATGATACCCTGTTCCTTTAGCTTGCGAACGCTTGGATAAGCAAGCTCGTCGTTACAGAAAATAAGAACGTCGGCTTTTTTACAGAGATTTACAAGCTCTGAGAGATCGGGTTCCGGACCGACGATGAGATAACTGTCTTTACTGAAATCCAGGTCGTTGTCTCTCATGGCGGAGATAAAACCGTATAACTTATGAAGCTCCTGCGGATTATTGTCTTTGAATACTCCGCAGATTTTTTTATGTCCTGTTAAGATCAGCTTTTTTATCAGGTTATAGACCGCATCGTAAGAACCCTCAGTGATCGAGGGATATGCATCCATGTTCCTGTAAGTACCGTACAGAAAGATAGGTGCGCAGCCGGCTTTTTCAAGTTCTTTGTAGAGTTCCGCGTTGGGATTTGGCATAAGCGAAAAGCATTCTGAGAGTATCGCAAGCGGAGGGTTTTTAAGGAGCTCTTTTAATATCTTTCTCTCCTTATAAAAATCAGCGCTTGTCTCAAAGACAGAGACAGTCATCGGAACATCATAGCCTGAGGAGATACCTTTTTCTATATCATAGATAAGAGAAGGGAAGATATATTCATCCGGGCGTGCGAACAGGAGGCATACCTGATTTCTTCTAATGTCGGGATTAAGGCCCGTTAGTTTATAGCCGCTACCCTGGCGAGATGTGATGAGCTTTTCTTCTTTTAGGTTTAAAAGGACTTTACGAATAGTCTGTCTGCTGCATGAATAGCGGGCGCACAGCTCTTTTTCGGTAGGGAGAGCTGTGCTTCCCGACATGAGTCTTTCCGAGATATCTTCATAAAGCTTTTTAGTAATATTTTCTATCTTGGTCATTTTTTTCCTCGTTTAGATAAAAAATTATGGGTAAAAAATTTATCTTTTTCCGATCATAAAAAAATAATCATCAAAAATTCAGTGGGTATTATTCAAATTATCAAAGTCATCTGACGCAATAAAAGAAGTGCCTGTCCAAAAAAAATCCAAATTATATAAAGAAATTTACCGAAACCGTATTTTGGAAAACGCTTTTTTGAAAATTTGTACTTTTATATGAGTATAACATGCAAATTTGTATTGTCAAAATATAGAAAGTTGTGCATTCTGACTTTCGAATCTATGAATGCCCGGTCCAAATAAGTAAAATGTGCTTAATAAAACCATTATAAAGTAAATGGAGGGTACAACATGAAAAAGAAAGTATTGGCAACTATTGTTGCTGCAGCAATGTCTATTTCATTGCTTGCAGGATGTGGTTCACAGGGCGCAGCTCCTGCAACAGAAGCTCCCGCAGCTACAGAAGAAGAAGCTCCTGCAGCTGATGCAGCTGAAGCAGAGGCTCCTGCAGCAGAAGAAGCAGCTCCCGCAGCAGACGGCGAAGAGATCAAGGTTGGTTTCGCTCAGGTTGGACATGAGTCAGACTGGCGTACAGCTTCAACTAACTCAGTTAAAGCAGCTCTTTCAAAAGAGAACGGAATTGATCTTCAGTTTGTAGATTGCGACAACGATTCAGCAGCACAGCTTGAGGCAGTTCGTAACTTCATCGAGCAGGACGTTGATTACATCGTAATCGACCCTATCGTTTCAACAGGTTGGGATACAGTTCTTACAGAGGCTGATGACGCAGGAATCCCTGTTATCGTTATCGACCGTACAATCGATGATTCCGATAAGTATGTATCATGGGTAGGATCAGAGTTCACAAACGAAGGTCTTGCAGCAGGTGCATGGCTTAAGGCTTACGCGGAAGCTAAGGGAATCAAGGAACTCAACATCCTTGAGATCACAGGAACAACAGGTTCTTCAGCTGAGATCGGACGTACAAAGGGCTTCCACAAGTACATCGATTCTGAGGGATGGAATCTCCTCGACTCACAGACAGGTGACTTCACACAGGACGGCGGACAGCAGGTTATGGAGTCATATTGCAAGTCTTATGCAGGAAAGTTCAACGTAGTTATCTGCCAGAACGATAACGAAGCATTCGGTGCTATCGATGCTATGAAGGCAGCAGGCGTTTCTTACGGTGTTGACGGCGATGTAATCGTTATCTCATTCGACGCTTGTACAGCAGGTCTTCAGATGGTTCTCGACAAGGCAATCAACGCAGACTTCCAGTGCAATCCTCTTCAGGGACCTGATTGCTTGAAGCTCATCCAGGCTCTTAAGGCAGGACAGACAGTTGAGAAGCAGACATTCATGGCTGAGCCTTGGTATGTATCAGAAGATATCCTTAAGGACATCTCTTATACAAACAATGCAGGACAGGATGTAACAGAACCCCTTGTAGTAGTTGACGCAGCAACAGTTGAGGCAGCTTACTAATTTAGGTATTTAGGCAAAAAACTAATAGGGTAGTTCGGAAGAACTACCCTATTTAATTAACAAAAGCAGTAAATAAGGAGAAGCGAAGGTATTTTTTATGGAGCAGAATGAACTTATCGTTATGCGTGACATAGTAAAAGTCTTTCCCGGTGTCGTTGCACTGGATCACGCACAGCTTACACTTCATAAAGGCGAGATCCATGCACTTATGGGCGAGAATGGAGCGGGAAAGTCAACCATTATCAAGTGCCTCACAGGTGTATACGAGCGTGATGCCGGAGAAGTATATGTGCAGGGCGTAGAGGGAAACGTCTATAATCACTCTACTGAGGATGCGCAAAGAATAGGAATTGCAACGGTTTATCAGGAGGTTAATCTTTGTCCCAACCTCTCGGTTGCAGAAAATCTTTTTATAGGGCGCGAACCTGTTACAAGGCTGGGAACGATAGACTGGCGCTCTATGAACAAAAAGGCAAAAGAGATAATGGACGGCCTCGGAATAAAGGTCGACGTTACCGTAGCTCTTGAAAACTATTCACTTGCTATTCAGCAGATGATAGCAATCGCAAGAGCCGTAGACATGGATTGTAAGGTATTGATCCTCGATGAGCCCACATCATCTCTTGATGATCACGAAGTAGAAAAGCTCTTTGACGTAATGAGAGATCTTAAGAAAAAGGGCGTAGGAATCATATTCGTAACACACTTCCTTGAGCAGGTTTACGCTGTATGCGACAGGATCACGGTTATGAGAAACGGCGGCTTTGTAGGCGATTATTCAATAAGCGAACTTCCCAGAGTTAAGCTTGTTGCAGCCATGCTCGGAAAAGATTTCGACGATCTTGCATCCATCAAGCCCGAAGGAGATGCAAATATCAGCCCTGAGATCATGTTAAAAGCCGAAGGCTTAAGCCACAAAGGAACGGTTAAACCGTTTGACTTTGAGATCCATAAAGGCGAAGTTGTCGGTGTTACAGGACTTCTGGGAAGCGGTCGAAGCGAAATGGTGCGCTGCATCTACGGTGCAGACAGAGCTCAGACCGGTAAAGAGTACATGAACGGCAAAGAAATTAATATAAAAGCACCTATTGATGCCATCAAGAAAGGTATGGCATATCTTCCCGATGACAGAAAGGCCGACGGATGTATCGGTGAATTGTCGGTTAGAGACAATATTATTCTTGCTCTTCAGGCAAGAAACGGAATGTTTAAGAAAGTTTCCAGAGCTAAGCAGATCGAGATAGCGGATAAATTTATCGACATGCTCCAGATCAAGACTGCCAGCAGAGAGACACCTCTTTCTCAGCTCTCAGGTGGTAATCAGCAGAAAGTTATTCTTGCAAGATGGCTTTGCACACATCCTGATTTCCTTATCTTGGATGAGCCTACAAGAGGTATTGATATCGGAACCAAGACAGAGTTCCAGAAACTGATATTACAGTTTGCAAAAGAGGGTATGAGCGTAGTATTCATATCTTCAGAAATAGAAGAAATGCTTCGTACTTGTACAAGAATGTGTGTCATGAGAGACGGCGAAAAAGTCGGCGAGATAGAAGGAGACATGACACAGGAAAGCGTAATGAGTGCGATCGCGGGAGGTGAGAAGTAATGGATACAATCAAGAAAATAACGAAGCAGCAGCTATTTTTGCCCTTCTTCTGCCTTCTGTTAGTATTACTTATAAATCTTATAAAGAGTCCTACATTTTTTAACATTGGCATTCAAAATGGAGTGTTGTATGGAAGATTAATAGATGTCTTAAACAGAGGAAGTGAGATAGCAATCCTTGCGGTGGGTCAGACGCTTGTAGTTGCCGTATCAGCCGGAACAGATATTTCCGTAGGTTCCGTAATGAGCCTCTCAGCCTGCGGAACATGCATGATGCTCGCAGGATACGGTGTAAACTCTACAACGCAGCTGGCGGTTCCAATGGGGATTGGAATACTCTTCGGTATCTTACTCGGCGGAGTGTGCGGATGCATTAACGGTGCACTCGTTGCCAAGCTCAAGATACAGCCCATGGTTGCAACTCTTATTCTTTTTACAGCGGCAAGGGCTATCGGACTTCTTTTGTGCAACAACCAGATTACATACATTAGATACGAGCCTTACAAATATCTGGGTAACTTTATACCGGGCTGTCCTATTCCGACAGCGATATTCGTAACCATAGCGGTTATCATAGTCGTATCGATCTTCCTTAGGAAGACGGCGCTCGGTCTTTATATTCAGTCAGCAGGTATCAACAGCAGAGCAGCAAGAATTTCAGGTATCAACTCTGCACTTATCTGCTTTGTGTGCTACGTAATATGCGGTCTCTGCGCAGGTATCGCAGGCATGGTTGCCAGCAGCCGTATCTATTCCGCAGATTCCAACAATATCGGACTTAACTACGAGCTTGATGCCATCCTCGCGGTTGCCCTCGGCGGTAACTCACTCGGAGGTGGTAAGTTCAACCTCGCAGGTGCCGTTGTAGGTGCATATACGATCCAGGCTATCACGACAACCCTTCTTGCCATGGGTGTTTCAACAGACCAGGCACCGGTTATCAAGGCCATCATCGTTGTTATCATAGTAGTAGTTCAGGCACCTACATTTAAAGAATGGCTTTCAAACAGCGAAGCAAAGAGAAGAGCCCTTGCGGCAGAGGGAGGTCAGAAGGCATGAAGAAGATAAACAAATTCAGCGGAAACACAGTGCTTCTTTTGATCACCATCGTTCTTTTTGTAGCAATGTATGCAGTAGGCTGTGTTATTTACTCAGCAAAAGGCTTTACACACGTACAGACTTTCCTGAACCTTCTTATCACCAATGCAGGACTTATCTGCGTTGCATGTGGTATGACTTGTGTAATGCTTACAGGTGGAATTGATATTTCCGTAGGATCGCTTATCGCGATGGATTGTATGATCCTTGCTTACGGAATGGGCGTTAAGGGATGGCCTTGTATCCCGCTTATCATCCTGATCCTCGTTATCGGACTTGTATTCGGTGCAGTTCAGGGATACCTTATCGGTTACCTCAAGATTCAGCCGTTTATCATAACGATGGCGGGAATGTTCTTTGCAAGAGGTATGACAGCGGTTATCTGTACAGACCAGATCTCGATCACACAGGATATGAACCCCATGTTTTACAAATGGGCCAATGCCAAGATCAATCTTCCGGGATTCCTTGGTTATGTGAACAAGAAAGGTAAGACAGTAGTTCCGTTCATCAGACCTACCGTCGTGATCGCACTTCTTGTTGTAGCGATCATCTTCTTCATACTTAAGTACACCAAGTTTGGAAGAAATCTCTACGCAGTAGGTGGCAATCAGCAGTCAGCAACCATGATGGGACTTAACGTTAAGGCTACCAAGATGAAGGCATATATCCTTTCATCATTCCTTTGCTCCATCGGCGGAATCTGCTACTGCCTCAACACAATGTCAGGTTCTGTTCAGCAGGCGCTCGGTTTTGAGATGAATGCCATCGCATCATCCGTTATCGGTGGAACTCTTCTTACAGGTGGTGTAGGTAACGTTATCGGATCACTCTTCGGTGTTCTTATCAACGGAACCATTTCAACACTGGTAACTACGAACGGTAAGCTCCTTTCAAGCTGGAGTAACATCATGACGGCGGCACTTCTGTGCTTCTTCATCATCCTCCAGAGCCTGTTTGCTTACTTTAAGAACAGAAACAACAGATAAAAAAGTGCCATCTTAAGAAAATCTTAAGACTATTAATTTTGAGGCGCAGATTACTAACAATAAAAACATAAATATTTGCTAATCCGTAATGCGGGGCGGGAACTTAGAGTTTGTCATTGTTTCCTTCCCCGCATTTTTATTGGGCTTAAAGGGGATGAGAGCTTTTTTCGAAAGCTCTCTTAAATTATTAATTGTGCAAAATGTCGAAAAGAAAAAGGGGGGTTTACAAAGATTTTTGAGAGTGATAGATTTCTAAAACGTGAGCTCGCAATACACATTACGAGAGAGGAGTCGATCTTATACAAGTTTTATTATTTCTATTCTTATCCGGTGCGGCTTTTACCGATCTGTACAAGGATAAGATCTACAATTTCTGGGTGATCCCCGGAATCTTGACGGGTTTCCTTTGCTCAGCGTTCTGCGGCAAGGACTCGTTGATCGCTTCGCTGGCTGCGGTTGGCGTAGCATTCTTATTACTGATTCCTGTTTACTTCTTTAAAGGCATTGCCGCAGGAGATGTGAAATTATTCATGTCAGCGGCATCTTTCCTGTCCGTTTCGGACACGGTTTCAAGCATAATCACAGCATTCGTCGTAGCAGGCGTTATGTCGCTTGCAATTCTCATAATAAAAAGAAACAAAGAAGCAAAAATCCATTTCGCGGTACCTGCACTTGTGGGCGTCCTCTTTACGGTAGGAGGTACGCTATGAACAGACCTGTTCTTGCCATATGCGATACAGAAAGCAGGTATTGCGGAAGGCTGGATGAATATTTAAGAAAAAATCTAAATCTTTCATTCGATATACATGCGTTTACACAGGTAAGCAGTTTGGAAGATTTTGCAGGAAAAAATATAATATCACTTTTAGTCATTGCAGAAAGCGCAGTGGCGCAGCTTAAGAAAAGAGCGCTTGAATTCGGGGTAAAAAATATCCTCATACTCGACGAGGAGCTATCTGTTGTCAGAGAGGAAGAAGATTCTTTTGACGAAAGCCCGATAAGAGGAGTTAATTCGGAGCATATAAGCAAGTTTAGTCCCGCGAGCGAGATTGTCTATCATATCCTGGATTTTTGTACCAAGAGTCCAGAAGATTTTGACAGTGTCGGAGTAAGGCAAAGCGATGGAAAAGGAATCGTTATAGGGCTATATTCTCCGATTTCCGGATGCGGTCAGACAGCTCTTTCCATAAAGCTCTGCGAAGAATTGTCCAAGCACGGCAAAACAATGCTTTTAAGCTTTGATGATTTTTCACCGCTTCCAATGATCTTTGGAACCGAGGCAGAAGGAGATTTATCGGATCTCTTGTACTATTCGGAGTGTGAAAAAAGTAAATTTTGCATCTACCTTGAAAAGCTAAAGCGGAGCGCAAACGGCTTTGATTATATACCGCCGGCAGCGACTGCTATGCAGATCAAAGAGATAAACTATCAGAGCTTAAGAAATCTCACAGAACTCATGATAAAGGAGTGCGGATATGAGCATGTGATCCTTGATCTGAGCGATCTTCCCGAGGGCCTGTTCGATATCCTTAGATATTGTAATAAGTTGATCACGATAACCGGAAAGACTAAAGCGGATGCTTATAAGCTCAGAAGATATGATGAAGTCTTAAGTCAAAACGGTTATGAGGACATCTGTGCGGCAGGAGTAAAAGTTTCTATTCCTGAAGGTGCGGGCGATAAAGAGCTTTCTTCATGCGCAAAAGATCTTCTATATACGGAGGGCATCTTAGGTGGAGAGAAGATTTGATGTTTTAAGGAGCGAGATCAAGGGAAAGATCATAAGAGATATGGACTTTTCCAAAGATATTTCCGATGAAGAGATGCTTTCTATCATCGATGAGCTCATGGCGAGAGAACTCCGAAATCTGGTTGTTTCGATGGAGGAGAGAAAACGTCTTAGGATAGGTATCTTTCATTCGATAAGAAAGCTGGATGTTTTGCAGCAGCTTGTGGATGATCCGTCCGTCACGGAGATAATGATCAACGGAGCGGACAGCATATTCATTGAAAAAGACGGAAAGCTTTCAAAGCATGAGACTATATTTGAGTCAAAAGAAAAACTTGAGGACGTAGTCCAGCAGATAGTTGCATCCTGCAACAGAGTTGTAAACGAGGCATCCCCAATCGTGGATGCCAGGCTGGAAAACGGATCCAGAGTAAATATAGTTCTTCCGCCGATAGCGCTAAACGGTCCGGTGATAACGATAAGAAGATTTCCCGAGAATCCAATGACTATGGATAGGCTCATACAATTCGGAGCGTTAACGGATCATCTTAGGAATTATCTTTCGGTACTTGTAAAAGCCGGATACAATATCTTTATTTCCGGAGGAACGGGCTCGGGAAAGACAACGTTTTTAAATGCACTTTCGAATTATATTCCTAAGGACAGCAGAGTCCTCACTATCGAAGACAACGCAGAGCTTCAGATAAGAGAAGTACCGAATCTTGTACGACTCGAGGCAAGAAATGCTAATGTCGAAGGTTGTAAGGAGATAACAATAAGAGATCTCATCAAGTCGTCTCTTCGAATGCGACCTGACAGGATCATTGTCGGAGAGGTCAGAGGAAGTGAGTGTGTAGATATGCTCCAGGCGATGAACACCGGCCATATTGCTATGTCTACAGGCCATTCAAACAGCGCAGAAGATATGCTTGCGCGAATAGAGACCATGGTACTAATGGGTATGGACATTCCGCTTCCGGCGATACGAGGTCAGATCGCGTCCGGAATAGACATAATAGTCCATCTCGGAAGACTTCGTGACAGATCAAGAAAGCTTCTTGAGATATGCGAGATCAAGAAAGAGCTGGACCCTGTGTCAGGAAAGATCCTTACAAATCCGCTGTTTAGATTTGAAGAGACCGGTGAAAGCGATACCGGATCAATAAAAGGAGAATGGAGGAAAATCGGTGAACTTAAAAATACTGAAAAGTTATTATCATCAGGTTATAAATTACCGCCCATGCCTTAATGATCTACCGATGCTTCTACAGGGGCTTGGTATCATAGTTCTTTTCGGAAAGCTCTTTTATGATTCGATCATTGCGATGGTGATCTTATTACCGCTGCTTATCCCATGGTTTATTCACAGGAAAAAGACTGAAAGGATCAGGATAAGCAGGGTGGTGGGAATTCAATTTAGAGATGCAATAAGCTCTGTTTTGACCAGCCTTAAGGCCGGGTATTCTGTTGAAAATGCATTCAGGGAAGCAGGTAGGGATATAGATCTTTTGTATGGAAAAAAGAGTCATATAAGCCGTTATCTTAACAAGGTTTATAAGGGACTTAAGAATAATGTCCCGCTGGAGAAGCTTCTTTTGAATTTTGGAAGAGAAAGCGGAAATGCAGACATTGAGGAATTTGCAGGTGTCTTTGCGATCGCAAAAAGAAGCGGCGGAAATATGACAGAGACCATAGAGCGAACAATATCCGTCATTTCAAAAAAGATGGATGTTGAAAAGGAAATTGAAGTCCTTATAAGTGCCAAAAGACTTGAGGCACGGATCATGAACTTTGTACCGTTCTTTATCATCTTCTATATAAGCATAACGAGCCCCGGGTTCTTTGCTCCGCTTTATCACAATATTCCCGGTGTCATTCTCATGACGATCTGTATGTTCGTATATTTTGCGGCATATCTTTTATCTGAAAAAATCGTAAATATCACAATTTGATCAAAGGATTTATTTGAAAATGATAGTTCTTTATTTGGCCATTCCGGCGAGCGTGCTCATTATATGGCTTTTGTCAAAAGATTATGAGCTTCCGCCCGGAATGGAAGAGACGGGGATATCCCGTGAAGTCTTGAAGATCTCTCTTTTTATCTTTAATAAGCTTTTTAAAAACAAGATGTCTTTTGCCGGAGAAAAGGTAAGAGGATATCTGAAGACATTAAATGATAAGAGAGATATTGAGAGAGTCGAAACTGAATACTACATAAGAAAAATAAGCATAGTGATACTGATGGCGCTTGCGGGGAGCTTTTTGTCCATTCTTATGTACGCAAGCCAGGGCTCGTCGGAGAAGCTTATTGAAGGCAAAGAGCTTCAAAGAAATAACGACGGAGACGGAGAATATACCGCGCATCTGATCGCAAACGACGAATCCGGAAATGAACTTGGAAGGTATGACATACCTGTAAAAGAGAGGATTTATACAAAGGAGGAGACGGACGCGTTGTTTGAGACAGCGTCAAAAGAGCTTGAAAGGGTGATCCTTTTGGAGAATGAATCTCTTGATAAGGTGGAGACAGATCTTTCTCTTCCGGAAAAGCTGCCCGGTTATCCGTTTATCATCTCGTGGAGCATGGATGACTATGAGCTTATCCATTACGACGGAAGGCTAGAAAAAGATCTTGTGCCTAAAGAGGGAAAGCTGGTTACGCTCACGGCGAAGTACAGGTATGGCGACTACAGATATATTCAGGAGCTATGCGCTAATCTTGTACCGAGGGAGCTTTCGCCGGGTGAGCAGGTATATGAAAGTCTAAGGCTGCTCATCAAGCAACGAGACGAAGAGGCTGTGAATGACGAAAACATTGAGCTTCCGGAAGATGTAGAGGGAAAGAATGTAAGCTGGAGCGAGCATGTTGAAGATAACAGTTTGATGATACTTATCATCACGCTGATAGGCGGTGCTGCATCGTATGTACTTAGAGACAAGGAGCTGAAAAGAGGGATCGAAAACCGGTCGATGCAAATGCTTAGTGATTATCCGCAGCTTGTTTCGAGATTAGCGTTATATCTAGGGGCGGGAATGACAATGAGGAACATCTTTGAAAAGCTCGGCAGTAACTATGTGGGCAAGCGGAAACAAGGAGCGCCTCAGAGGTATGTGTATGAAGAAATTTTAAGAACTGTAAGAGAGATGGCAGCAGGAGTCCCCGAGGCTTTGGCTTATGAGAATTTCGGCCTGCGTTGCCAGAACAGGGAATATACAAGATTAAGCACGCTTCTTTCCCAGAACCTTAGAAAGGGAAACAGCGAGATGCTGAATATTCTTCAAGAGGAGTCAAAGAAAGCTTTTGAAGAGAGGATGGACAAAGTACGCAAGATTGGAGAAGAGGCAGGAACAAGGCTTCTTTTACCAATGATAATGATGCTGGTGATTGTCATGGTGATCATTATGATCCCGGCATACATGTCATTTTAAAAAATCAATTTAAGAGAAAAGAAAGAAGGAAAAATATGAATCAATTAAAAGAAAAAACAAAAAATCTCGGAAGAGGAATCGTAAATGCAGTGAAGGGTTTTTGGAATGATGAATCCGGAATGGGAACAGTTGAGGTTATTCTGATCATCGTTGTTCTTATCGGACTTGTAATTGTATTTAAGCAGCAGATCGCCGGAATTGTGGAAGATGTATTTAAGTCTATCAAAGAAGACACCCATATCATCACGGGTTAATGGATACTCCACAGTTTTCTTATCCCTGTCGATAACAATAATCCTGTCTCTGATCTTGGCGCTTTATCAAGGCGCCAGGATAGGGGCGGTGAAAATGAAGACGGAATGTGTTGCGGATATTTCCATGAACTCGATTCTGGCAGAGTACAACAGGGAATTATTCGACAGATACTCGCTTCTTATGGTTGAAACATCCTATGGAAGCGGCAATCATTCAATAACCAATACCGAGGAGCATCTGAGAAATTATGTGCAAAAGAATTTTTCAAGAAGCTTAGAGGGAAGGATAAGGAATGCGCAAACCATGACGTCTGCTTATTGCAGAGATGCAAGGATAACAGGAACCTCTTTTGCAAGTGACAATAACGGAGCTGTTTTGAACAGGCAGATCTTGGCTTATATGAAGGCTGAACCAATTGAACACGCATTATTTGAAGCTGAAGAGAACACCAAAAGGTTGCAGGATGCGGGTTTTGACACAACCGATGTCGAGGAGATGGCAAGAGCCAATCAAGAGGAAATAGATTCTATAGAGCTTCCGACGTACATTAACGAGGATGGTGAGGAAGAGGAGATGAGCCTTGCAAATCCGGCTGATGAAGTCAATTCCCAGAAGGGAGTCGGAGTATTGAATCTGGCTGCCGGAGGCCGATATGAGATATCAGGGGCTTATGCAAACTTAAACGAATATAGTTCTCACAGAAGCAAGAATAAGGGAACAGGACTAAATGACAGATGCGAAATATCCGCGCTGGATAAACTCCTTCTTGAGCAGTACTACTTTGAAAAGTGCGGAAGATATGGAGGCGAGCTTGATGGATCTCTTTTGAAATATGAGCTTGAATATCTTTGCTACGGAGAAAATTCCGATTGGAAAAATCTGGAGAAGATGGCCGAGACGTTATTGTTTTGGCGTGAAGCCTCGAATCTGGCGTACATCTTAACGAGCTCCGGTAAGAAGAGCGCAGCGGAAGCGGCGGCGACAGCGATAACTGTGGTTCTTATGGTTCCTGAGCTTGAAGAACTGGTAAAGTACTCAATTCTTCTGGCATGGACATTTGCCGAGAGTATTTCAGACATATCGATCCTTCTCGGAGGCGGACGCGTTCCGCTTTTTAAAAGTGATGATACATGGCAATTGGGATTTTGGGAGATGCTTGGATTTAGAAATAATCTGGGAAAAAGAGATTGCGGCTCCGGTCTGTATTATAAGGACTATCTAAGGATCAGGCTTCTTATGACAAGCCATGAAGATAAGACTAAAAGACTTATGGACATAATCGAAATGGACATAAGACTTACGCCCGGCAACGGTTCTTTTATGATAGATCACTGTCTTGATACTTTTTGCGGAGAGATCACTGTCGGAACAAGCTATGGATACGAGACCAAAATAGAAAGGGTATACGGTTATGAAGAATAGTCCGGGGGCAGATAAAGGCACTTCTTTTGTAAAAAAGTCTTTGTACAAAATAATAAAACGATCGTTTTTCCGGGCGACAGGAAGGAAAGAAGTGTCTCTAACTGCTTCCATGACTGTGGAATCATCGATCGCATTACCTCTTTTTATTTTCTTTTTTGCAAATATTCTGGTGATGTTTAATATCATCAAGGTTCAATCGGATCTTGAAGCTGCACTCCATCAAGCGGGAAACAGGATATGCCTTATCTCGTATGACGAGAGGGAGGCGGCGGAGACCTTTGTAAAAGATACGGGAGGCATAGACTTTGCAGCAGGAGTTGCCTCGATTTTTTATGCCAAAGAGCTTGTTCATGAGTATCTTGGTGAGGGAATAGATAAGAGCTGCGTTACAGATGGTTTCTCCGGTATGTCTTTTAGGAACTCAAGAGTGATGGCGGGTAACGATATTGTGGATATCGTCGTGGATTACAAGATCCATCCGCTTATCTCGCTGATAGGTTTCAAAGAGTTTCCTGTTGAAGGAAGATATTACGGGCATGCATGGACCGGATATGACATAACAGGAGAGGGAGGAAGCGAACGACCCGAAGAGGAGATGGTCTATGTAACGGAGCATGGAGAAGTCTATCACAGGGATATCAATTGCAAGCATTTAAAACTTAGTATCCATACGATAAATTACGAATCCCTAAAAAATGCAAGAAATGCAGATAGAGGAAAATACTACGCCTGCGAGTACTGTGCCAAGAGAATTTCGGGTGGAAGTGTTTTCATAACAGACTACGGAGACAGATATCACAGCACTGTTTCCTGTCCGGGGCTTAAGAGGAAGATATATACGATCCCTATTTCCGAAGTTGGCGGAAGGCCGCCGTGTAGCAGCTGTGGGAGGTGAAAATGATTATTTATATATTGATGTTTATTTTTATGTTTGTGCTTTCGGTTCAAGACATAAGAAACAGGGAGATTTCCGCAAAACTACTTATGATATGCGCGGTTATATCAATTTCCGGAGCGGTGATAGGAATACTTAGCAATAATATGAGCATTATTGATGTTGCGATTTCTCTTTTGCCCGGAGCAGGCTTATTATTGCTTTCCTTTGTGACAAGGCAGCAGATAGGATATGGCGACGGACTCATCGCGCTGATCTTGGGACCGGCGCTTGGGATTGAGATCTTGATAATAGGGTTAATGGCAGCGTTCTTTGGAAGCGGAGTTTTTTCTTTGATTCTTCTTGCTGTAAAAAAGGCAAAGAGAAAGAGCAGAATTCCGTTTGTGCCATTTATCACTCTGGGAACGGTGGTGGCTTACTTTGCGACGATTTAAAGGATATATGACGCTGGAGGCGTCACTTGTTGTCCCGATGATAATTTGTGTATTTGCGCTTTTTATCTACTTTTCCTACTACTTATACGGAAGATGCATCTTGTCGCAGGATACGTATATTTTGGCTTTTAGAGCTTCGATATCTTCGGAAGACGCCAACTTGGTTGTTTCAGAAAAAGAAGAAAGAGTTCTGGGGAAGAAGTATTTTGGAGCGAAAAAGCCTGTTATAAGCGTGACTGCATCCGGAAAAGATATCAGAGTTTTGGGAAATACTGCGGTCAGAAGCAGAGCCATGGGAAGATATTTTTTAAAGCCAAAGAGCGGATGGGAATATGAGGCAGCAGGAAAGGCTAGAAAACTTGAGCAGGTAGACCATATCAGGATGGTCAAAAGAGTAAAGGATATTGGAAAGAACCTACTAAACAGGAAGGATAAACCATAATGGAACATAGATATTACAGAGATTTAAAGCATAGTTATGTGATAGTGGATATAAAAGAAGAGGATGGAGAAGGCAGTTTTAGGTATCAGCTTAAGGTCTTGGAAGGAAAGCGCGTAAAAAAGCTGCTTCCATGTAGCCTGAGACAGATAAATGATGAGCGCTTTTTATATTATGACGTAACTTCGATGGTGAGCATGGAAGATAGATTTGCGGTAAAGAAAATGAATTATGAGCAGGTCAGGGCTCTTTTGACAGATATGAAAGAAATGTTTGAGAGCATGTCGGAGTTTCTGCTTGGAGAAGAGGGAATAGTCTTTGAAGCGGGAAGCGTGTTTACGGGATTGTCATCGGATGAATTTGGATTTATGTTCTTTCCTTATTCAGACAACAACCCCGGATTTTCAGGCTTTTGCGAGCAGCTGTTGGAGTATGTTGATTACGAGGATGACAGGGCGTCAACGCTTGTTTATGAACTTTGCGACAGGGCAAAAGATGAAGGAGCTATGATCATCGGTGTCATAGATAGTGTTCTCGGAGCCGATGAAGAACCGGAAAAGCCGGAACCTGTCATCGAGGAAAAAGAGATTTATCCATATGATCACGATGATTATATATATGAAGATACAGATGAGGAAGATGAACCGGAAACGGGTCGAAGGATGAGGATGAGCAAAGAGACCTTCAGCGGAAAAGGACAGATTCTTTTTGCGATCCTTTTTGCATGTGTTATCGCCGCGGTTACATATATAAGAATGAACTATATCCTTTCGGAGGAGGAGAATCTTTTGTCCATGGGGATAATGCTCGTGTCCGGAATTACCGGAGTGGTGGCTTTTATATCAGGAGCAAGGGCGATGAGAAAAGCAAGAGAAGATTTCAGAAAAGGGAAAAAGCATGATGTAGAGGAAGAGTATACGGATGATCAATATGATGACAGTAATGATGCCGATTATGATTATATGTATAAGAATCCTATTAGGATAACTTCTTCTTTTAAAACCGACAGTACCGCGAAAAAGAAAGCGGAAGCTGCCGACATGAAGGGCGAAGATACTATGGTCCTTGATTGCGACGAGGATGAGAATATGACTCTTTACAGTAGAAACCTGGACAAGACCGTAAGGATAAGCCTTGATAAGTTGCCTATTGTAATAGGAAAAATGGAAGGTTGCGTTGATAAGATAATAAGCGATATGAGTGTATCCAGGATCCATTGTAAGTTTATAAATGACGGAAACCGTATAGCGCTTATGGATCTTGGGTCCACCAACGGTACATTTAAAAACGGCGTCAGACTTTCTCCGAAAGAAAAGAATTATATAGAAGAAGGAGATGAGATAAAAATCGGAAGAGTGTGTTTTGATTGCAGATAGGTTCTATCATCGCCGTATAAATATGATATAATACCCTTAACCGGTTGGAGGGGTTCTCATGAAGATTAATATCTATTACGGCGGAAGAGGGATAATTGACGATCCCACTTTGTGCGTAATCTCACAGATCACTACAGTTTTAAATGAGCTTAATGTCAAAGTCCAGCAGTACAATCTATATGAGCAGAGAAACGGTATTACCGCGCTTCCCAATACGCTTAAGGATGCAGACGGTATTATTCTTGCGTCTACCGTAGAATGGTACGGAGTCGGAGGATATATGATGCAGTTTCTTGACGCGTGCTGGCTCTATGGAGATAAAGATAAGATAAAGAGCATATACATGGCACCTGTTGTTATGTCTACAACTCACGGAGAGCGAGAGGGCATGATGAGCCTTGCTTCTGCGTGGGAGATGCTTGGCGGTATGGTGTGTGATGGTATATGTGGTTACATAGCCGATACTACAAGGCTTGAGAACAGCCCCGAATATACAAAGGTAATTGAGAAAAAGACTGAGAATCTGTACAGGACCATCAATCAGAAGATGTCAGTTCTTCCCGCAAGCAATCAGGCTGTTATAAATAAGGTTTCGATTGCAAAGAGCATGGATCTTACACCCCAAGAGTCTGAGCAGCTTTCGGAGTATGCATCTGATGATAAGTTTGTTCGCAAGCAGAAGGAAGATCTTCAGGAGCTTGCAAGCATCTTCAGAGATAAGATGGGAGACGATTCGACATCGGGAAGCTCTGATGAGTATATAAAGATACTTAAAAAGAACTTTACTCCCGTTGCAGGAATAAAGGCTAAGTTTAAGGTTGCTTTTTCTGACAATGCCAAGCTTAAACCGGTCATCATAGATGTTGATAACAGCAGATGTGAGTGCAGGACGGGAGACGACGGAGAATGTGATGTTGTGATCACGTCTGAGCAGAAGATATTTGAGGAGATATTGGACGGACGCGTTACATTCCAGAGAGCATTTATGGATGGAAGTGTAAAGATGAAGGGCGATTTCAAGCTTCTTAGAAGTATGGACCAGCTCTTTGCGCTTAAGTCCGAGTGACCGAATAAAGATTACAGATATGACAGATACACAGAACAGAGATTATAATAACGTCGACGATTTTTGGAATAAGCAGGCGCAAATATACAAAACGGCTTATGTAAGCATAGCTATCCTTGCTATCAACGTTTTGGTATTTTTGGCCTGTCTTGTTAATGCATCAATAGTTGATGCGGGAGCATTGATAACCGAGGCGGTCCTTTTCGGAAAAGAATGGTATAGGATCATAACAGCCATGTTTCTTCATGCTGATATGGAACACATTCTTTCCAACATGCTGATGCTCGTTCTCGCCGGAGGAATTGTTGAAAAGCATGCCGGACACCTGTATTATGGGATTATGTTTTTTGCATCGGGGATTGTGGGCAATGTGCTTAGCATGATGTATGAGGTCGCGGCACAGATATCCAGATATTCCCTAGGCGCAAGCGGTGGAACAATGGGTATAGTCGGATACCTTGCATTCTGGATCTTCGCCAATAAAAAGGGCGTATCCAAAAACAAGAACCTTCTATTAAGAATGATATTTCTGTCAGTATTTATAATTGAATCATGCTTTTTGCAGGAGGGCGCAAACACGATCGCACACCTGGGCGGATTCATAACAGGATTTATATTGGGATACATCAGAATAGTTATAATGAACAACAACAAAGACATGGAGGGATTGATATAATGAGTGACTGCATTTTTTGTAAGATCGCAAACGGAGAGATTCCCAGTAATACAATATATGAGGATGATGATTTCAGAGTGATCCTTGATCTTGGTCCTGCGACTAAGGGACATGCGCTTGTGCTTCCCAAGAAGCATTATGCCGATCTTTTTGAGATTCCCGAGGAGATTGTGGCAGGAGCTGTTAAGGTTGCCAAGAAGGTTGCCGGGATTATGAAAGAAAAGCTTGGATGCGACGGACTGAATCTTGTTCAGAACAACGGAGAAGCTGCAGGTCAGACTGTTATGCATTTCCACCTTCATATCATTCCCAGATACAAGGACGACGGACAGCATATTTTGTGGAAGCCTACCAGTCCTACTGCGGAAGAGCTCGTAGAGATCAAGAATATTATCACTAATGCATAATGGGAGTTTGTAAATGCGCGAAATAGATGTTTCAGAAATAACTAAAGCTGTTAAGGGTATGTGCATCAGTGCCAATTACACTCTTTCGGATGATATGAAAAAGGCTCTTCTTACAGCTAAAGAAAAGGAAGAGTCGGAGCTTGGAAAGCAGATATTTGCCCAGCTCATGGAGAACCTTGAAATAGCGGAAAATGATGATATTCCGATCTGTCAGGATACCGGAATGGCAGTTTTCTTTTTTAAGATAGGACAAGACGTGCATTTTGTCGGTGGAAACATCGCGGATGCCATCAATGAGGGAGTACGCCAAGGATACACTGAAGGGTATCTTAGAAAATCCGTTGTGGGAGACCCTCTTATAAGAAAGAATACCGGAGACAATACACCGGCTGTTGTCCATTATGATATTGTTCCGGGAGACAAAGTAGTCATTACATGTGCGCCGAAGGGCTTTGGAAGCGAGAACATGAGCAAGGTATACATGCTTAAACCCGCGGACGGAGAAGAGGGCGTCAAGAACGCTGTTGTACAGGCTGTTAAGGATGCGGGACCGAATGCGTGCCCTCCTATGGTTGTAGGTGTTGGAGTAGGCGGAACATTTGAAAAGTGCGCCGAGATGGCTAAAGAAGCTCTTACACGTCCTGTAGGTGAGCATTCGGACAAAGAGCACATAAAGGCAATGGAAGAGGAGATCCTTGATAGGATCAACAAAACCGGGATAGGACCGGCTGGACTTGGCGGCAGAGTCACAGCTCTTGCTGTTAATATCAACAGCTATGCGACCCATATTGCAGGACTTCCTGTGGCGGTCAACATTTGTTGCCATGTAAACAGACACGTTACCGTTACCGTTTAATATAAGTATAAGTACAATTATATAAGAAGAACTTAAGAAGGATTTACGATGAATAAAGAGATACAGGCGCCCATAGACGCTGCGGTTGCAAAAGAGCTCCGTGCGGGAGATATGGTATATATTACCGGAACCATATATACGGCAAGAGACGCCGCACATAAGAGAATGGATGAGGCTTTAGCTGAGGGAAAAGAGCTTCCTATAGATATGAAGGGAAATCTCATATATTATATGGGACCATCACCCGCAAGAGAGGGAAGACCTATCGGATCGGCGGGCCCTACTACAGCCAGTCGTATGGATAAGTATGCGCCCAAGCTTCTTGATCTTGGACTTGGCGGAATGATAGGAAAAGGAAAGAGATCAAAGGAAGTCATAGATGCAATGGTGCGAAACGGTGCTGTATATTTCGCCGCTATCGGTGGTGCCGGTGCGCTTTTGTCAAAGGCTATAACCGAGTCTGAGGTAGTTGCTTACGATGATCTGGGAACAGAAGCAATAAGGAAGCTTAAGGTCGAGCGCTTCCCTGCGATCGTTGTGATTGATTCAGACGGAAACAATCTATATGAGACTGCCGATAAATTGTATAACAAAGAAAAACAATAAAAGAATTGACAAAGCCCATGCGGCTTTGTATAATTACATTTGCGTCTTGGCTGTTTAGCCAAGGGAATTCAAACCATATTTGGTAGTGGGATTCAGGCATGGAGAAATACTCAAGTGGCTGAAGAGGCGCCCCTGCTAAGGGTGTAGACCGTTCACGCGGTGCGCGGGTTCAAATCCCGCTTTCTCCGTTTCAACTCTCAAGGTTATTCCTTGGGAGTTTTTTTATATAAAAAATAGGAAATTCCTATTTTTTATATAAAAGCGTTCCGCTGAGGATGCGCACTCGCGCGAAAGGTAGATGATGCTATAACATCCGCGCTCGGCGCGAGAATGTCGCAAGCGACATTCTTTCTTATCCAATAAGATAATTACAGTGCAATTCCTATCAATTATAAACGCCCGAGTACGGATCGAAATCGTTAAAGGGGCTGAAATTGTAGTTGGAGAGCGGCTTCGCCACTATATATAGTGGCGAAAGAAATTTTTGAAAAATTCTGAAAAAAGGTGTTGCATTCGAGTATTCCCTTTGCTATAATAACTTTTGCCCGCTCGAGAGAGGGGCTGAAAACCGCAGAACAGCGCGGGTTTCGAAAAAAGTTTTAAAAAAGTTCTTGACAGTGACAAGCTCCTGTGATATTCTAAATGAGTTGCGGCGCTAAGCTGCAAGAACAAGTACCTTGACAAATAAACAGTAATGCAACCCTGAAAAATTCCAAGAGAATAATTCAGAACAAAAATAGTAAATTAACGGACAGAACAAAAGCCAAGCTTAGTTTTGACCGGATCAACAATCATATTTAAA
>JAFXTN010000010.1 GCA_017535785.1 Butyrivibrio sp.
ACCTCGCTTTACTTTTTTAGTTCACGAAGCTTTGAAAGGATGGCTTCTTTATCTGCGTTTGGCTCATCGAGCTGGTTTATGAGTTGCATAAATGCGGTTTTTTCCGCATTTAATTCAGTAAGCTGTGTTTTCGCATCAGTAAGTTGAGTCTTGGTATCATCAAGTTCTTCCTGAAGCTCATCAATCATATATTTAACTGTGTTACGATCTAGGATCTTAAGCTCTTCAGAGAACATATCCATCATACTTTCTGTGTTTAGCATGCATCTAATCCGCTTTGTGTGGTATTAGCTTCTTTGAGCCTTTTCGAGCTCGGCTATTTTCCTTTTTAATTCGGTGTTTTCATCACGTAGTTCGGAAATTTCAGCTTTGTTTTTTGCAAGCTCGGGCTCGTATTTCTCTTCAGCATCAGTGTATCCTGCTGTATATTGAGAGTTCATCTGCTCTCTGTAACGGCGTTGGCCTTCTAAGATTTCTTTTGCTTGATTGTCATAATTAAGTTCAAAGATCAATGTTCCGACCTCCTCTATATCAGGATGGTTCTTGGCTAGGGCTTTGAATTCTTCCCAGGTTGTCGCCTTAAAAAGTTCTGCCCAGTAGACAAGATTGTTATCGATATCTTCTTTTGTTGCTTTATCTGTGTGGTTTAATTGTAGCACATTTATCCCGAATTTATCAGTATATAGGCTGTGACTTTTGATATTTGTAAGACGGTACTTTGCATAGAATTCTTCTTCTGCACCTTTTATAAGTTCCTGATCAGTGATGCAGAAGAGAGTAGTTGATTTGATTGAGGAATAATTCTCACTTTTTCCGATGTTGTCATACGCTCTGCATAGGTACAATATCGAGCGAGAAATCCAGTATTTGTCAGGATATACCTGAAGCTCGATATTTAGGATCTCGTTGTCATTGAGAGTCAGCTTGATATCCATGATGGTCTCTTTCCGGTGCTGCTAAGGTCAATGGGGTTGGTTACTAGCAGTTCTTTTACATCGTATGGGGAGATGCCCTTTAATGCACATACAAGGCCGGTTAAAGCTTTCTCGGATCTCTGCATTACGTAATGGAACATCATGTCACTCATGAGAGTGAATTCGATTTCTCCTGTTGCTGTTTCGTAAGTTACTGGTTTGTGATTGTCATTTGTCTTTGACATAATAGAATGAAATTCCTTTCTGAATATAAAGAATTTGGCGAATCCGCCATATGTCGACATGAGAATGGCCGTTGAAAGACCGTCGACATATTCAATGATATCAGACAAAACTTAAGATCCTCTGTAGATAATTCTTAAGTTTTCTTAAGAAAGGGCGCGGATATATTCTGGCAATAGTTAATAAAACCATATATTCTGACGATATAATAAATAGCGACGGAAGCGTGTTTCTCAATGGATTGAATTTCATTGAAAAACGCGCTTTTTCTTTCGAATGAAAGCATTGAAACATTACGATACGGAGGAGCTATATGAATATTAGTCTGAATCTCAAAAAAGAAGATACTCAAAAGATCACAACAGAAATAGAATTGGCGCGGTATATCATGGAAAGAGGAAATGACACGGGAAAAATGTCGGAAGCGGACCGAGCCAAGATGGAAGCCCGTATAAACGCCAAGCTTCAATCAGGGAAAAAGCTTTCACAGGAGGAGATGGACTATTTAAGAAGGTATAATCCGATCATGTATGCACATGCTCTGAGGGTTCAAAGAATGGCAGAAGCTGTAGAAGAGCAGCTAAAGCATGCAAAGAGTAAGGAAGAAGCAGATCGTATTATAACTTCTGCTTTAAATGGAATATCAAAAAACGATCCCGACAGGGAATACATATTTGCCGCGGTAAATAGGGTGGCGACTGAGTTTCATAAGTCGGGAGCATATGACGAGCTACCGAATACCATAGACGAGGATGATAAGAAGAAAAAGAAGGGTGGAGAAGTCTTTTCTGCTGCGGAAGATGATGAAGACGATGAGTTTGACTTAAAGAATTGGAGTCCGCTTACGGAGGTATATGATAATATGCCTACATTCTCAGTGGAAGCGTGATACATCATAAGGCTTGACAAAAGTTTTTTTGCCCAATACAATTAGTTGTTGAAATAGAAAATAACAAATGCTATGAAGGTGTGGGCCTCGCCCAAGATGTTATGCGGATTTGCATTACAGAGACTGGAAGTCATCGGCTGGAAGCTTCCTAATGAGAGCATATACGGAACATTCGCACCGGAGCAGCTTGCCTGAATTGATTTCGTTAGTAGGGTGAGACGTATGTCTACGTTACAGATATAATGAGTGTCCGAGCATTATATGCCGGGAACTTGGGTGGTACCGCGTTTATTACGTCCCAAATGCTACATGCATTTGGGACTTTTTTTGAGCAGAGCACTTGGCGAGGTGGTTTCGAGCCTAGTGCGAGCCATGGGGATGTACTTGACGAGGTATTGTCGAGTTTAGTACATATCCCAAGTGCAGAGCACAGTTTTGAAGACATCACATTATGGAGGAAGATTATGATTAGTGAACAGCTCGACAAAATTAGAAAGGAGGCCCTTAAGCAGATACGTGAGTCTGACGGCCTCGACAAACTTAATGAGATCAGAGTCAACATTCTTGGTAAAAAAGGTGAGCTCACAAGCATCCTTAAGAGCATGAAGGACGTAGCTCCCGAGGACAGACCTAAGGTTGGTCAGCTTGTTAATGAGACAAGAGAAGCTATCGAGAAGGTGCTTGAAGAGACCAAGAATAAGATGGAAGCTGCTGCACGTGATGCCAAGCTCAGAGCTGAGGTTATCGACGTAACTCTTCCTGCCAAGAAGAATAAGGTTGGTCATCACCATCCCAACACCATCGCTCTTGAAGAAGTAGAAAGAATCTTCACAGGCATGGGTTATGAGGTTGTTGAAGGACCTGAAGTTGAAAAAGACTACTACAACTTCGAAGCGCTCAACATCCCTGCGGATCACCCCGCTAAGGATGAGCAGGATACTTTCTATATTAACGGAGATCTTCTTCTCAGAACTCAGACATCTTCAACACAGGTTCATGAGATGGAGAAGGGAAGGATCCCGATCAAGATGATCGCTCCCGGAAGAGTTTTCCGTGCCGATGAAGTTGATGCTACACATTCACCTTCTTTCCACCAGGTAGAAGGACTTGTTATTGATAAGAACATTACATTTGCAGATCTTAAGGGAACACTCGCTGAGTTTGCTAAACAGCTCTTCGGACCCGATACCAAGACAAAGTTCAGACCTCACCACTTCCCTTTCACAGAGCCTTCTGCTGAGATGGACGTAAGCTGCTTTAAGTGCGGCGGTAAGGGATGTCGTTTCTGTAAGGGTGAGGGCTGGATCGAGATCCTCGGTTGCGGTATGGTACATCCTCACGTTCTTGAGATGAGCGGAATCGATCCTAACGAGTACGTTGGATTTGCGTTTGGTGTAGGACTTGAGAGAATCGCGCTTCTTAAATACGAGATCGACGACATGAGACTTCTCTACGAGAACGATATTAGATTCCTTAATCAGTTCTGATAGAGTAGCATTCCGTATAAACGCCAACATCTTACTTATAGAATAGGAGAATAACAATGAACTCATCTAAATCATGGATTAAAGCATATGTACCGGATCTTTCATGCACCGACCAGGAATTCTTCGATGCGATGACCCTTTCCGGAACCAAGACAGAAACATACACACCTCTTGATAAGAACCTCGAGAAGATCGTGGTTGGACAGATCAAGACTATTGAGCAGCACCCCGACGCTGATAAGCTCGTTATTTGCCAGGTAGATATCGGAACGGAGACAATTCAGATCGTCACAGGTGCCAAGAATATGAAAGAAGGCGACAAGGTTCCCGTTGTTCTTGACGGCGGACGCGTTGCAGGCGGACACGACGGAAGCCCCAATCCCGCTGAAGGCATCAAGATCAAAGCCGGTAAGCTCAGAGGCGTTCCCAGTGCAGGTATGATGTGCTCTATCGAAGAGCTTGGATCGACCAAGGATTTCTATCCCGAAGCTCCCGAAGACGGACTTTATATTTTCCCCGAGAACACTGAGGTTGGAGCCGATGCCGTTGATGTTCTCGGTCTTCACGACACAGTATATGAATTCGAAGTAACTTCAAACAGAGTTGACTGCTACAGCATTCTCGGTATCGCAAGAGAGGCTGCAGCTACATTTAAGCTTCCTTTCAATGCACCCGCTATCGAAGTTAAAGAGGACGGCGAGGGCAAGACTTCCGATATGATCAGCGTAGAGATCAAGGATACAGATCTTTGCACAAACTACTGCGCAAGAGTCGTAACGGATATCAAGATCGCTCCTTCACCCGAGTGGATGCAGAGAAGACTTGCAAGTGTAGGCATTCGTCCCATCAATAACCTCGTAGATATCACAAACTACGTTATGATGGAGCTTGGTCAGCCCATGCACGCTTACGATCTTAATACTATCGCAGGTAACAAGATCGTTGTAAAAAGAGCCGCTGACGGCGATACTTTCGTAACTCTCGACGGACAGGAGAGAAAACTCGACAAAGACGTTCTCATGATCTGCGATGCTGAGAAAGCAGTCGGAATCGCTGGTATCATGGGCGGTGAGAACTCTATGATCACTGACGATGTTAAGACAGTTCTTTTTGAGGCTGCTACATTCAACGGACCCAACATCAGAAAGAGTGCCAAGAGAGTAGGTCTTCGTACAGACGCATCCGGCTTCTTCGAGAAAGGCCTTGACCCTGCAAACGCAGAGGTTGCCATCAACAGAGCTTGCCAGCTTATAAACGAGCTTGGCTGCGGTAAAGTTGTTCCCGGAATCGTAAAAGAGGGTCTTCCTATCGCACCTCTTAAGAGATTTGCGCTTGAAGCTGACAAGATCAATCAGCTCCTCGGAACAGATATCTCCAAGGAAGACATGATCGCAATCCTTAATAAAGAAGAAGTCGGCTATGATGCTGCAACCGATGAAGTTATCATCCCTTCATTCAGGCAGGATCTTAACCAGATGTGCGATATCGCGGAGGAAGTTGCAAGATTCTACGGATATGACAAGATCCCTACAACTCTTCCTAAGAACAGCGCAACAACAGGCGGTATCTCATTCAAGATGAGAGTAGAGAAAAAAGCCAGAGAAGTAGCTCAGTTCTGCGGCTTCTCACAGGGCTATACATATTCATTCGAAAGCCCCAAGGTATTTGATAAGCTTCTTTTACCTGAGGATGCAAAAGAAAGACAGGCTATCAAGATCTCCAATCCTTTGGGAGAAGATTTCTCAATAATGAGAACTATCCCTCTCAACGGCATGCTTACCAGCCTTGCAACCAACTATAACCGCAGAAACAAGGACGTTCGCCTCTATGAGATGGGTAACATCTATGTGGCTAAGTCACTTCCTCTTACAGAGCTTCCTGATGAGAGAATGCAGTTCACACTTGGTTTCTACGGCGACGGCGACTTCTATAGCATGAAGGGCGTTATCGAGGAGCTCCTTGACAGCGTAGGAATGCTCGACAAGGTAGAGTACGATCCCAATGCAGGCAAATCCTTCCTTCATCCCGGAAGACAGGCCAATGTCGTTTATGACGGAGAGGTTATTGGATATTTAGGTGAAGTTCATCCCGTTGTGTGCGATAATTATGATATCGGCACAAGAGTTTATATTGCTGTTATCGATATGCCTCATGTTGTTGAGCACGCTAACTTCGATACAATTTACACAGGAATTGCCAAGTTCCCTGCTGTTACAAGAGACATCTCCATGGTTGTTCCCAAGGAAGTCCTTGCGGGCGAGATCGAGAAGATGATCCGTCAGCGCGGCGGCAAGAAGCTTGAGGATCTTTCACTCTTTGATATCTACGAGGGATCACAGATCAAGGAAGGCTTCAAGTCTATGGCATATTCACTTGTATTCAGAGACAAAGAAAAGACTCTTGAAGACGATGAAGTAAATGCAGCAATGAAGAAGATATTGAATGGTCTTGAGTCACTTAATATCGAACTTCGTTCATAACCATAGAGCAGAAATTGCTTGATTTTGGAGCGAAGCTACAAAAGAAAGGAGCATGAGATAATGGGTAGAAAGAATGTATGGACAACATACAACAAGACTCAGCTTAAGGCTTGCGATAAATTTGCTGAGGACTACAAGGCATTTCTTAACTGTTCCAAGACAGAAAGAGAAGCCGTTGACACTATCGTTAATGAGATAGAGGCAGCCGGCTACAGAGAGCTCAACACTCTCATCGGTACCAAAACTAAACTTAAAAAAGGCGATAAAGTATATTGCGTCTGGATGAACAAGAGCATCGTTATGTTCCAGATGGGATCAGATCCCATGGAGGCCGGACTTAACATCCTCGGAGCTCACATTGATTCTCCGAGGCTCGATGTTAAGGTCAATCCTCTTTACGAGGAAGGAGGCTACGCTTACCTTGATACTCACTACTACGGCGGTATCAAGAAGTACCTCTACGTTGCGACACCACTTGCCATTCACGGCGTACTTGTAAAAAAAGACGGCACAACCGTTCAGCTTAATGTTGGTGAGGATGAGGACGATCCGGTATTCTTCATTTCAGATCTTCTCATTCATCTTTCATCGGAGCAGATGAACAAGAAAGCTTCTGCCGTAGTTGAGGGCGAGGCGCTTGACCTTATAATCGGTAACAGGCCCTTTGTCATCGACAATGACTCGGAAAAAGAGAAGAAGGCAAGCACCAAGTATACAGCAGGTGAACAGTATGCCATCAATCATGAAAAAGAAGAAAAGAAAGAATCAGGTAAGCTTTCGGGAGCCGTAAAACGCGGTATTCTTGCGATCCTTAACGATCTTTACGGAATCGAAGAGGATGACTTTATGTCAGCGGAGCTCGAGATCGTTCCCGCAGGAAGGGCAAGAGATGCGGGCTTTGACAGATCTATGATCATGGGCTACGGCCATGATGACAGAGTATGCGCATATCCTTCAATGAGAGCTATCCTTGAAGCCAAGAATCTCAAGAGAACAGCTTGCTGTATCCTTGTTGATAAAGAGGAGATCGGAAGCTACGGCGCTACCGGAATGCAGAGTAAGTTCTTTGAAAAGGCCGTTGCTGAGGTCATGAACCTCACAAAAGAAGGCTATAATGAGCTTTCACTCAAGAGATGTCTTGCAAACTCATGCATGCTTTCATCCGATGTTTCGGCAGCATTTGACCCTCAGTATTCTTCGCAGTTTGAGAAAAAGAACACTGCATATATGGGAGAGGGTATTTCGTTTAATAAGTACACCGGATCAAGAGGAAAGTACGGCTCAAGCGATGCCAATGCTGAATTTGTCGCAGAGATCAGAAAGATCTTTGATAAAAAAGATATCGTTTACCAGTTCGCTGAGCTTGGTAAGGTTGATGCGGGCGGCGGCGGAACTATCGCTTACATGCTTGCCAACTACGGCATGAACGTTATCGATTCAGGAATCTGTGTCCTGAGCATGCATTCACTTTGGGAAGTTATTAGTAAGGCCGACCTTTATGAGGCTCTTCGCGGTTATGTGGCTTTCCTTGAAAACATTGATTTTAGAAATGAGTAATCAGAATTTATGAGTAATAGAGCTGAACTTGGTTTATCAACAGCTGACTATTATTTCGATCTTCCACAGGAGCTTATCGCTCAGGACCCTCTTGAAAAGAGAGATGAGTGTAAGCTCCTTGTTATCGATAAGAAGACGGGTAAGACAGAGCATCACATCTTCAGTGAGATCATTAACTATCTTAATCCCGGTGACTGCCTTGTCCTTAACAACACCAAGGTCATCCCTGCAAGGCTCCTTGGTGAAAAAGAGGGAACGGGCGCAGCTGTTGAGATACTTCTTTTAAAGAGAAAAGAGAATGATGTATGGGAGACTTTGGTCAAACCGGGTAAAAAACTTCGTCCCGGTGCCAGGGTTTCTTTTGGCGGAGGGATCTTAAAGGCGGAGATCCTCGATATCGTTGAGGAAGGAAACAGACTTGTGAAATTCTACTACGACGGTATCTGGGAAGAGGTCCTCGACAGGCTCGGCGAAATGCCGCTTCCTCCTTATATCACGCACAAGCTCCAAGATAAGAACATGTATCAGACGGTATATGCGAAGTTTGAGGGCTCTGCTGCGGCGCCTACCGCGGGACTTCATTTTACGGATGAGCTCCTTCAAAAGATACGCGAAAAAGGCGTTGAGATGGCTTTTGTGACCCTTCACGTCGGTCTTGGTACATTCAGACCCGTCAAGGTAGAAAACGTCAAAGAGCACCATATGCACACCGAATGGTACCGGGTGACGCAAGAAGCCGCCGATAAGATCAACAAGGCAAAAGAGACAGGCCATAAGGTTATCTGCGTCGGAACGACCAGCTGCAGGACCATAGAGAGCGCTGCTGATGAAAACGGAAGGCTCCGGGAGTGTAGCGGCGACACTTCGATCTTTATCTATCCAGGCTATAAGTTTAAGGTTCTTGATCAGCTTATCACGAACTTCCATTTGCCGGAGTCAACCCTTGTTATGCTCGTTGCAGCACTTGCAGGACGTGAGAATATCCTTGCGGCGTATGAGGAGGCGATCAAGGAGAGATATCGCTTCTTTTCCTTTGGTGATGCCTGCTTTATAACCGAATTATAAATAGAGTGATAGGTTGAGAAAAAGTTTGTATGGTGTATAATAAATCGTGTAAGAGAGTTTGTATTATTGGAGATTTATTATGGAAGATAGAAGAAAGAATAAACGTCTTGAGCTATCCGGAGATATAGTTATAAAAGAGATCACAAGCGGCCCTAAGGCTGATACCGTAGAGATTGAGATCATCGATGCTTCTACCGAAGGTATCGGCTTTACAACGGATAAGCAGCTTATGATTGGTGCCAATTATGAGGCGAATCTGACGCTGTGGACCAAAGAGACTGTGCATGTATTTGTACAGATCGTTCGTGCGTGGAAAGAGGGCGATACATATTGCTACGGCGGTATGTTCATCGGTATGCCGGAGGATGTTAAGATGCATATCGGAGTCTACGGAACCGTAGAGGATGCGCTTTCCGAGCAGGGGGAGTGACCTTATATCAGTAAACATGAGGCTTTCTTTGATGTTGATGTCAAAGAAGGCCTTTTTTATGCGCTTTTTTCACCTCGTTCGATTTGAACAAAGACAAGTATTATGGTAAGGTGGAACAGTATGAAATAAAACGACTATTGGAGGCAACGAAATGGAAAACACTTTTAAGAAACGACTGACAACTTTTATTGCCGTAGCCTATGGCGTGACATTTTTTATGTATTTGATCATGTTCTTTGGGCTCAGGGCCGGAAAAGATCTTTCGGTATTCCCCAACGCGCAGATGATGTATCCTGCATGCGGAGTAATGCTTGGCTTTCTTCTTTTCGGAGATAAGGAGAAAAAGATTCCTAAGGCCGGATTTATTGTTGCTCTTATCACGGGAGTTGTTGCGATGATAATGGCAATTGTTTCATTGATCGCACCAATAACTATGATCGATACCGGTGCCGGACAGACTACAAATTGGAACGTATACAGTATTTACGCGGCAATGGTGGGAAGTTTTATAGCTTATATCCTTTTCTGGGCATGTGGCAAGGAAAAAAGAAAAAATGTAGGCTTAAGTAGAAACAATATACCGATGAGTATTATCATGGTGCTTGTGTTCCTGGTTTTATTTGTGCTCAGAATGCTGATCTCTTCTTTTGTAAGTCAGTTTGTCACACCGGATGAAGCCGGCGGGGTACAGATGATACTTAATGTATTGGTTACTCCTGCGACTTATATCAGTGCTTTATCACTGCTTATAAATTTCCCTTTGACCTTTTTGATGTACTGGGGAGAAGAGTATGGATGGAGATATTATCTTCAGCCTATTTTGCAGAAAAAGTTCGGACTCCGACTTGGCGTTGTGATCCTTGGTGTTGTATGGGGATTGTGGCATATCGGACTTGATTTTATGTACTATACAACCACAACAGGTCCTGCGTATTTGCTTTCTCAGATCATCACATGTATCGGACTTGCTATATTCTTTGGCTATGCATACATGAAGACACAGAATATATGGGCTATAGCTCTTATGCACTTCATGAACAACAATTTCCTTGTGCTGTTTACGGGAAATGACGTAAATGTGCTTCAGAATCAGACGGTTACACTTTCTTATATACCGATCCATATAATCAGTTTCCTTATATTTATCATCTTCATCTTTGCACCTGTCTATGGCAGAAAAAAGACAGAGCAGAGTGCTTTATAACTGATTTTACCTAAACAAAAAAACTTTCTCCTAAATTCAGTACTTTAGGAGAAAGTTTTTTATTGTTAGTATTTATTCTGCGTCAACTCTTTTTGCGATAACAACCAGTCTGTGAGTAGCTATATAAATAGGAGTGCAAGTATAAAGAGTAAGCTGCTCATCTTCAGTCGGATCCAGGATCTCGATATCTTCGGGTTCAACTACTTTGATCTCAGACACCTTGTATTCATAGGTGTTATCCCTTGTATCAACAAAGATCTCATCACCAACCTCAACTTCATCCAGTCTGTTGAAGTACTTACCAAAGTTGTAATTGCGGTGGCCCGCTATAACGCAGTTGCCGACTTCTCCGGGAGAAGCGGTTCCGGGCTCGTGTCCGAGGGAAGCGGAGAGGGCGCTTTTATTCGTACCCTCTTTTACCGGCTCCTTGGAGTCTATCTTGGGAATCCTTACTACGTACATGATGTCGTCGGATACTAACAGGCTGTCATCACCGTTTTCCAGAGATACGGTTACAAGTCCGTCATCTGATGTTCCTTCATTGTCCTCTAGAGGCAATGCACTGTAGAAGGATTCAAGTGCGCTTTCTTTTTCCTGCGCCTGTATTACGTTTATTGATATTGATGCAATAATAAGAGCCAGTCCCGATACCAATAAGATGGCACCTATTATCCTTAAAAACAATTTCATCTTCTTTTCCTATTATGAGCTTTCTTTGGATTTATCACCAAAAGAACTGTTCCGATGATCACGGCAACTCCTCCGATGATGTAAGCTACGAGAGTACCGACAAATCCACCTGTCTTGGCAAGTTTAGCGCCTGCTGCGACTTTTCTTCTTACGCCGAGGACTTCCCCGTTTGGACCAAGTATGTACTCGTAGTTCGGGTCGCCGCCTTCAAGTGTGGCGCCGTCTACAACAGTGTATCCGTTTGCTTTGATCTCTTCGTCACTGATGATCCTGTCATCATATTCTGAAGGTGCTTTAACGATGATCTTGGGCTTATTTCCGGCGTTTGCGTTGGCATTTGCAGCGTTCTTGCCGGCAGCATCAGCACCTGCATTGGTATTTACCGCATTATTTGCTGAATTGTTGTTTCCGCCGTTGTTGTCGTTATCGTGGTGATCATCGCTGTCGTGGTGCTTGCTGTCTGAAGATCCTCCGGAGTTCTTATTGTCTGAACCGTTTGAAGGACCGCCGGATCCGTTGCCCTGACCATTTCCGTTTTTGTTATCGTCGGTGTTTCCGCCGTTATTTCCGGGATTCGGTACATCCGGCTCGGGAGCTTTGGTTTTTGTATTAGTGAAGCTTATTTTGTTTTCGCCATTCGTGACTGTAATAGTTTTAGTCTCTTCGCTTAGATCGTAACCATCCGGAGCTTTTATTTCTTTAACTATGTATTTCTTACCGCTTTGAAGCTTGTTTATAGCTTTTACCTGGCCGTTTGCTCTGGTTTTAAGCTGTAAAACTTCATTGCCGTCTTCATCTGATATAGAGAATACTGCACCTTCAAGAGGTGTGCCGTCTTCCTTGTCCGTTTTATCAATTATCAGTGTTACAACGTTTCCGACACTGAAAAACTGAAAACTACCTTTTTTTAACTGAAATTCCCTGTCGAAATTGCCTCCGTTACCAAAGCCTTCAAGGGAAGCATGGTTACTAAAATCATTATTGTTTGGATAAAGAGCAGGAGCAGTGTATTTCAGTACGTAAATGGTTCTGTCGGAATTATCGGGGAGTTTTACCTCCATAAGCGTTTTTCCATCACCTGCATCCGATATTTTTGTGGTATATCCGGTTGCTTCTTCTCCGGCGGTAACTTCACCGCTTGCAGGATTGATGATACCAACATAGAGTTTAATCGAATCATCATCAAGTTCAAAGCTTGAGCCAAGTGTGTCTTTAACAGTGCATCCATCGGGGAGGACTTGCTTGGAACTGTTTATGACTATTGTATACTCACCCTTTGTTTTATTACTCGAAACTTTACCGGTCTTAGAGAACATGGAGTTATTGAAGCTCTTTGAGGCTTTATCTGAGCTTATTTTAATAGGCTCGGGATGCTCTTTGGTCTCAAGAGATGCGTTGTTCTTAATCGTAAGCTTGGGCGAGTTGATATTATCCAAATAAGTTTGGTCTTTTACTTTAGCAAAGAATTTAATTACTTTTCTCGAATTATCTGTACCTGCAACAGCGTCTTCGGGATAGATGATTAGGGTACCGTCGGTGCTATTGTATGTGTAATAAGGTCTTACGCCGGTATCCTTATTAATTGGTTCTCCATTCAATGTGACGGGTTTATCACTTAATTCAAGTCCGTTTTCGTTTAGTCCGTCTTTGACTATGATTTGAGTAATATCCATTTTGTTGTCATTGGCAACGATCTGATACTCGAATTCGTGAGTTTCATAATTGTAATCTCCGAGTATTTCCTTAGTAAGAACATTACTTTTACATGTTGTGGATACTTCTTCTTCTACGGAATCTATTTGGGCAGAATTCATGACTATTTTGTTATAGTATTTTTTTGAATTATTTCCTGACCAAAACTCGTGATTTTCTTCTGTATTAGCAAGCTTTGTCACTACAGTAAAAGTTATGCTTTTACCATCAAGGATATCTCCAAGCGTGATCAAATATTCTTTGTCAGCTATTTGGGTATAGTTATTTTCGATATCAAATGATGAGCCATCCGATAATTTCGCGTCCTGTATAGAAACAAATTCCTGATCGCTATTGATAAATTCAGTGATACGAACATTTGTAAGGTGCTGTAAGCCGCTGTTTGCGGTTATTTTCCATTTTATCTCATGGTTTGAAGGATCGTATTTACCGTTTTTTTCAATACCGGGCTTAAGACCGAATTTTGCTCCGATTTTTTCGGATTTGCTGGTCTTAACTTCGTCGTTTTCATTATATTCAAACCAGGCTTCATTATCGGGAGCTTCTTTATGATTGATCTTAAGATAATCACTGTATTTTTCTATTTTTGTCTTGTAGGAGATGACATAATCATCGTTAGCATCGGCGTTACCCAGTACTACAGCAAAATCATATGCTTTACCTAATGAGGAATCTCCGGATGATTTTTTTACTGTTACATCATCGGATATATCAGAGCCGTTTTTGGAAACTTCAACAGAATCGGCAATAAATTTCATGCCGGAATCTTTGGCATTAAATTTATCGTATACAGTGAGATCATTGAAAGCATATCCCAGATTATCGAGAGTGATCTTCCAAGTGATGATTCCTTCATCATTATCTTTATCGTTGGTGATATCGATATAATCCTTTTTAAGTGTCAGCTTTTTTTCAAGAGGTATTTCCTCGGGCTCGTCAGGATCGGGATTGGAATTTGGCTGATTATCTTTTATCTTGATCGTTATTGGATCTTCGCTACCGTAAAGAGTGAAGCTGACGTCTTCTTGACTTCCAATCTCAGCAGCATTAAGGCTGCAATCCAATCCAAAAACCACGTCGTTGAATAAACCGATTCTGGTTGTTGTTATATCAAGAAGAGCATTTCCTTTAGAATCCAAAGTAACATAGCCAAGTTTGAGCATTTTGCTTGGATCATCCGGATCCGGAATTTCTATATCGATATTGGGTGGATATTCTGCTAGTATTGTTGGGAATTTAGGCAAAATGATCTTGTCGCCTTCTAGGATATATGAATCATCATAATCCGCTCTGTCATCGCCTTCGGGAATCATGTTGAGATATAGAGAACTGTTGAGAGTGTATTTGAGATAGAACTCATCGTTTAGAGATACTTCGTCTCCAGCCTCCAGTGGGTCCCCATTTTTGTACAGCTCAACCTTCTGTACAATTTCTTTTTTTTCCCCGTCGCCTTCTTCAGCAAGTGCAGTTATAGGGAGTGAGAGGATCCCAATGCACAGAAAAAGGCACAATAAGAGTGCTTTTAAAGTTTTTTTCATACTTTCCCTCCAAAATAATAAAAATTATTTCATATTAAATGTAACAAACAGATATTTTATAATAGTGAAGAATCTGTGTCTATTTTGTGTTTATTCGGTTACCGGACACAAAATATAGTACTTTTTTGACCTTATTTCCGAGTCATCCTTGCCTAGAAGTCTTATTTTTTATACAATTATGTAGTGCGAGCGCACGTATGGTCATGAATTTAATGATCTTAAACATACATTTTGACTGGATTATGAGGTGAGATGATGAGGATAACAGTAGTAGGCACGGGATATGTGGGGCTATCCATTTCTGTACTTTTATCACAATACAATGACGTTACCGCAGTGGACATTGTTCCCGAGAAGGTAGAGATGATCAACAATAGAAAGTCCCCTATCGTTGATAATGAGATAGAGGAGTATCTTAAGAAGGATTCGCTTAGGTTAAAAGCCACAACTGATGCGATAAGTGCGTATAAAACCGCTGAGTTTATCGTTGTTTCGACTCCGACCAATTACGATGAGAAACTTAACTACTTTGATACATCTTCTGTAAGAAGTGTTGTCGAGCAGGCTAGGAAAGTGAATCCCGAAGCTTATATCATAATCAAATCCACGATCCCGGTTGGATACACTTCGGATCTTATGGATGAATATGAGACGGATCACATTCTCTTTTCACCTGAGTTCTTGAGAGAGGGAAAGGCGCTATATGATAACCTCTATCCTTCAAGGATTATCGTCGGCTACAATACCGATTCGGATGAAGCTGAAGAGAAGGCACATATTTTCTCTGATCTTCTTAAGCAGGGAGCACTTAAAAAAGATATTCCGACACTCTTTATGAATTCAACCGAGGCAGAGTCCGTAAAGCTTTTTGCCAATACATATCTTGCACTCAGAGTTTCGTTCTTTAACGAGCTTGATACTTACGCAGAGGTAAGAGGTCTTAATACCAAGAACATAGTTAAAGGTGTTTGCCTCGATCCCAGAATAGGAGATTTCTACAACAATCCTTCGTTTGGCTACGGCGGCTATTGCCTTCCCAAGGATACCAAGCAGCTTCTTGCAAACTATGAGGATGTTCCGAACAACCTAATCACTGCGATCGTTGATGCGAACAGAACAAGAAAAGATTTCATTGCTGACAGGATATGGGCTCTTCATCCCAAGAAGGTCGGTGTTTACAGACTTACGATGAAAGCGGGCTCCGATAACTTCAGGCAGTCGGCTATCCAGGGTATCATGAAGAGGATAAAATCAAGAGGCATAGAGTGCGTGGTTTATGAGCCTACACTCAAGGAAGACAGCTTCTTTAATTCCAAAGTCATAAGAGATATCAATGAGTTCAAAAAAGAGTGTGACTTTATCATTGCAAACAGACTCACACCCGAGCTTTCGGATGTTGTAGATAAGGTTTATACGAGAGATCTTTTCGGAAACGAATAAAATGAGAATAAAAACAGGAGTGAAGCTTGATTAAGTTTCACTCCCTTTTTTATGAAAATTATAAAAAGATCATTTGATCAAAGATCTAAGATCGCTGAAAAATGTGGGATATGAGATATCCACGCATTTATCGTCTGCAATTATTGTTTCGCCATCTGCGCCGAGGGCCGCGATAGCAAAGCTCATCGCAAGTCTGTGGTCGCTGTGAGAATCAATTTTGGCACCGGTAAGAGGCTTTCCTCCGCGGATGATCATTCCGTCATCGGTTGCCGTAACGTCACATCCCATCGCCTTTAAGTTATCTACAACCGAGTCGATTCGATTGGATTCTTTTACCTTGAGCTCCGCTGCATCTTTGATGATCGTTGTGCAATCGGCTGTAGCTGCAAGAACAGCTACGACGGGAAGCTCATCAATCATTGTCGGGATATCCGCGCCGCCGATAACGAATTCTTTGTTTTCATCGCCATGGAGCTTGCTGTATTTAACAAGGATGTCGGCGCGCTTTTCGCTTGAATTATCTTCATTTAAAAGAGTGATATCGGCGCCCATGCGCTTTAAGACATTTATGATGCCGGCTCTTGTCTCATTGACTCCGACGTTCTTGATAAGAAGCTCGGAGCCGGGAACCATAAGCGCTGCCGCGATAAAGAAAGCAGCGGAAGATATGTCGCCCGGAACGTTTATGTCTATTGCTTTGAGCGGCTGTCCGGGATTAAGGACAGCTGCGGCTTTGCCGTCTTCGTATGTTTCATTGTGAATATCCGCACCGAAAGCTTTAAGCATGATCTCGGTGTGGTTTCTTGAAAGAGCGGGCTCTATAACTGTTGTCGCAGAATCTGCGTAGAGGCCTGCGAGTATTATCGCTGATTTAACCTGTGCGGAAGCAACGGGGCTGTTGTAAGTGATTCCGTGGAGCTTCTTTCCGCCTGTGATATGGAGAGGCGCGCAGTCATTGTCTTTTACTGAAACTATATCGGCGCCCATTTCGGATAAGGGTGTGATGACTCTTTTCATCGGACGCTTTTCTATCGAAGCATCACCTGTGATATCTGTGTCAAAAGACTGAGCGGAGAGTATTCCGGAGATCAGTCTTGTAGTCGTTCCGCTGTTGCCGGTATAAAGAAGTGAATCCGGCGCGGTCAGACCGTTTATACCTTTACCGTGAACATATATCGTCGGAACTCCGGTCATATGATTGTTCTTTTTCTCAATCTCGATCCCAAGCTTTCTGAAGCAATCAATCGTCGAGAGGCAGTCTGCGCTCTCAAGGAAGCCGGTGATCGTTGTGGTTCCTTCCGCAAGTGCACCGAACATTATGCTCCTGTGTGATATTGATTTATCTCCGGGAACGGTTATCTCGCCTTTTATAGGTGATGTAGCTCTGCTAAGTGATATCATCTTTTTTCCTCAAGTGAGTTATTTTTGGTAAACGTTGTAGTCCTTTTCCGAAAGGATCGCAATGGATTTTTCTAAGCTTGCTTTGTCGTAAAGCTCGATATTGAGCGTTCCGCGCTCGTACTCTCTGTTGTGAACGATGCCGATATTCTTGATGTTGATCTTGTTCTCTGAGAGAAGGAGAGCAACGTTTGCAAGGCATCCGGGCTGATCGTCGATCTCGACACTTACGCTGTGGACCTTCTGGATAGGGCCGCTTGAAGTCTCGATAAACGACTCTCTGTATTCCCTTGCTGATGAAAAGAAATCGAATATCTTATCTGTTTCTTTTTCATCAATTGCGAGCTTGATCTCATATAATGAATCAATGTATTTGCCAAGTAATTCAGAGATGTTGTCGGCATTGGTCGTGCAGATCTGTTGCCACATGATAGGGGAGGATGAGGATATACGCGTGATATCCTTGAATCCGCCTGCCGCGATCGTCTTCATGAGCTGATCTTCCGAATCGTTGTCTTTTACCAGGTTGACGAGCGAAGCGGAGATGACGTGCGGAACATGGCTTATTGCCGCTGTGATGTAGTCGTGTCTGTTGTGGTCCACGACAAGCGGGATCGCGCCGATCATCTTGACAAGCTCATAGTATCTATCAAGTCTTTCTTTTTCCGTAGACTCTGTTGTTGTAAGGATGTAATAAGCATTTTCCAAAAGAGATGACTTTGAATTACCAAAGCCGATCCTCTCGGTACCTGCCATCGGATGTCCGCCGATAAACTGAGATTCAAGCGAAAGCTCTTTTATCTTCTCATGGATACCTGTCTTGACGCTGCCGATATCTGTGAGCGTCGTCTTCTTATCAAGGAAGGGAAGGAGCTTGTCGATGTTGTCGTTGTTGCACTCAACCGGTGCGCAAAGGAAGATGTAGTCGCAATCCGAAAATTCCTGACCGATCTCGTAGAGGGGCAGGTCTACGATCTTTTGCTCAAATGCCTTGTCCACTGTCTCCTTGTGAGGAGTGTAGGCGATGATGCGTGATCCGGGCTGCTTTTCTTTTATTGCGCGGGCGATCGAGCCGCCTATAAGTCCCAGGCCTATAAAGCCGTAAGTTTCATTGTTCATTGGTAAAAAAATCTCCTATAGTAATGTACGCTGTTTATGTCAGCGGATGTATACGAAAGTTATGAACTACACTATAACACTTTAATGTACGAAAATCAAATACATGCGGCCTCAGACTATGCGCTGTTTCGTTGTGCAAAATTGCCAGTTATACTTGTTTTGGTACATTATCTTTAGTAAAATATCATTATAAGTTTTTGGGGGACTTGTATCATATCTCATACATATTACCCAAAATTGAGCGACTGGAGGACAAGATATGAACGTTTACACAACAGACAAGATCAGAAACGTTGTACTGCTTGGGCACGGTGGTGCCGGCAAGACAAGCTTGGCTGAATCAATGGCTTATCTTGCAGGTATTACATCAAGGATCGGTAAGGTAGAAGATGGAAATACTCTCAGTGATTTTGATAAGGAAGAGCAGAAGAGACACATCTCTATCAGCACATCCACGATTCCTATGGAATGGGATGGACACAAGATCAATATCCTTGATACTCCCGGTTTCTTTGATTTTGTCGGTGAAGTAGAGGAGGCTATCAGCGTTGCCGATGCGGCGATCATCGTAGTTTCCGGCAAGGCAGGAATAGAGGTAGGTACAGAGAAGGCGTGGGAGCTTTGCGAGAAGTACAAGATTCCCCGCATGATATTCGTAGCAGATATGGATATCGATGATGTTTCGTACAGACAGGTCGTACAGGATATGACTGATAAGTACGGTAAAAAGATCGCTCCTTTCAATTTACCTATCCGTGAGAACGAGAAGTTCGTCGGATACGTAAATGTAATTCAGGAGAAGGGCTTTAGATGGCAGGGTAAGGAAGTTGTTGAGTGCGACGTTCCCGAGTACAACCAGGCCAACTTGAAGATCTGCCGTGACACTCTTTTAGAGGCTGTTGCTGAAACATCCGAAGAGTTCATGGACAGATATTTTAACGGAGACACTTTCTCAGAATCCGAGATAAGAGCTGCTGTCCGCACCAATGTATGTGACGGAAGTATCGTTCCCATCGAGATGGGATCAAGTACTCTTTGCCAGGGTATTTACACTCTTATGGACGATATCGTTAAGTATATGCCAAGTCCCGAGAATCGTAAGATGGCGGGCATCAACACCAATACCAACGAGATCTTCGAAGCTGACTTTGATTTCTCCAAACCAAAGACCGCTTTCGTATTTAAGACAATGGTCGATCCTTTCATCGGTAAGTATTCACTTATCAAGGTTAGATCAGGTATCTTAAAACCCGACGATGTAATGTTCGTTGCCGGAAAAGATATGGAGATCAAGATCGGTAAGCTCTATATCCTCCAGGGAAATAAGACTACCGAAGTATCCGAGCTTCACGCAGGTGACCTTGGCGCACTTCAAAAGCTTGATGTTGCGACGGGCGATACGCTCTCAACCAAGGCTACTCCCGTTCAGTACGCTAAGATGGATATTTCACAGCCGTACACGGTTATGAGATACCATGCTCAGAACAAGCAGGATATCGACAAGATCGCACAGTCACTTGCTAAGATCGCGGCTGAGGATCAGACTCTCAGAGTTGTAAACGACGCCGAGAACAGACAGACTCTTCTGTACGGCATGGGCGACATGCATCTTGATGTTGTAAAGAGTAAGCTTGAGAATATCTATAAGGTAAAAATCGATCTTACCAAGCCTAAGGTTGCGTTCAGAGAGACTATCAGAAAGAATTCTGATGTTGAATACAAGTACAAGAAGCAGACAGGTGGACACGGTCAGTACGGACACGTTAAGATGCGCTTTGCTCCTTCGGGAGATCCCACAACTTCTTATACCTTCGATCAGGAGGTTGTAGGTGGAGCGGTTCCCAAGAACTTCTTCCCTGCAGTTGAAAAGGGTATCGCAGAGTCCGTTCTCAGAGGACCTCTTGCAGCTTATCCCGTTGTGGGCGTTAAGGCTACACTTTATGACGGATCCTATCACCCTGTTGATTCGTCCGAGATGGCGTTCAAGGTTGCGGCTTCCAATGCTTTCAAGAAGGGCTTTATGGATGCAACTCCCGTTCTTCTTGAGCCTATCGTATCTCTCAAGGTTACGGTTCCCGACAGCTACACAGGCGATGTAATGGGCGACCTCAACAAGAGAAGAGGAAGAGTTCTCGGAATGAATCCTGCACCTTCAGGAAAGCAGATCATCGAGGCTGAAGTTCCTCAGATGGAGCTTTACGGATACTGCACACAGCTTCGTTCAATGACAGGCGGTAGCGGAGAATTCGAGTATGAGTTCAACAGATATGAGCAGGCACCTTCGGATGTTCAGGCAAAAGAAGTAGAGGCAAGAGCAGACAAGGTTGCAGCAGCAAATTCCGAAGAATAAATAATAACAAATGCTATTTTAGCCGGGAGCAGGCGATATGCTCCCGGCTTTCTTTTTATGTTATGGGAAAAAGAGCTTGCATTAATTGTTAGCAAAAGCTAACATAGTATATTGAAAAATGTTCATATACATAGATTTGGCTTTTACCGGATGGAGGAAATGAAAATGGGACTACTTAAAAAGGTTTTTGTACAGACACGTAAACCCGAAGGTGTTTTGGGGAAGATGATGATAAGCGGTATGAATAAAGGACATGCGAAAGTGGCTGATTGGGGACTTTCACATCTTAAGACGATCGCACCTTCCGAAATACTTGAAGTCGGATGCGGAGGCGGAAGAAACGCACGTGCGCTCATGCAGAAGTATCCTTCCGCAAAGATGACTGCGATCGACTATTCAGATACTTCGCTTGCAACAGCAAGGGCTTACAATGCGGATATGATAAAAAATGGAAGATGTGAGATCAAACACGGCGATGTATCGGCGCTTGATCTTGAAAGCGATAAATACGATCTTGCAACTGCTTTTGAGACCATATATTTCTGGCCGGGACTTGAGAAATGCTTTAGCAATGTCGCAAGAGTCCTTAAGCCGGGCGGAACCTTTATGATCGTAAATGAATCGGACGGAACCGACAAGGCGGCTTCATATTATGAGAACATGATAGAAGGAATGAAGTGTCACAAGAAAGAGGATATAATAGACGCTCTTAAGAGTGCGGGATTTTCTTCCGTCAAGGCAGATGTTCATGATTCAAAGCCCTGGATCACTGTCGTTGCAAAAAAGTGATATAGGAAAAGATATCAATATGAGATTTGGAAAAAGGACTTCTTTAATAAATGAGGAAGTCCTTTTGTTGTCAGAGTTTTTTCTTGATTTTTTTTAATCTAATCGGATCGATACCCCGAAAAGTAGATAATTACTGACCTTGACACTCATGGTATGATTGTATACAATTATACGCGATGACCATTTTAGTACAATTTTTTGTAAGTGAGGAGTTTATTCATGAGTGAGACTAGCGCATTTCAGAACAGGCCGGTGACCATGAATGACAAGAATAATCTGCTCCAGATCGAAGAGCACATGTATATTCTTGACGACATTCAAAAACCAAACGTTTTCAGAAATATGTTTCCCTATGAGGAAGTTCCCAAGATTCCGTTTAACGACAGGATTGTTCCACACAATATGCCCAAGGACATCTGGATCACGGATACTACTTTCCGTGACGGACAGCAGTCAAGGGCTCCATATACAACCAAGCAGATAGTTGATATCTTTGACATGCTTCACGAGCTTGGCGGCCCCAACGGTATGATCAGACAGAGCGAGTTCTTTTTATATAGTAAGAGCGATCGCGATGCGGTCTACAAATGTATGGAGAGAGGCTACAAGTTCCCCGAAGTTACAAGCTGGATCCGCGCAAGCGAGGACGATTTCAAGCTGGTTAAAGAGATCGGAATGAAGGAGACAGGTATCCTGGTATCTTGTTCCGATTATCATATTTTCTTAAAGCTTAAGATGACAAGAAGACAGGCACTTGACCACTACCTTAGTATCGTAAGAGCTTGTCTTGAGGAAGGAATAAGTCCAAGATGCCATCTCGAAGACATCACAAGAGCTGATATTTACGGCTTTGTCGTTCCTTTCTGTGTAGAGCTTATGAAGCTTAAAGAGGAGTACGGAATCCCTGTAAAGATCCGTGCTTGCGATACAATGGGCTACGGAGTTAACTTCTCCGGTGCTGTTATCCCCAGAAGCGTTCAGGGTATCATCTATGCGATCAACACCAACGCAGGTGTTCCCAGTGAACTTATCGAGTGGCACGGTCACAACGATTTCTATAAGGCTGTTACCAACTCAACAACAGCTTGGCTCTACGGCTGTTCTTCAGTTAACACTTCACTCTTCGGTATCGGAGAGAGAACAGGTAACACACCTCTTGAAGCTATGGTATTTGAATATGCACAGCTCAAGGGTACTCTTGATGGTATGAATACGCAGGTTATCACAGACCTTGCTGAGTATTATGAGAAGGAAGTAGGCTTCACGGTTCCTTCCAACACACCTTTTGTTGGTAAGAACTTCAATGTTACAAGAGCCGGAATCCACGCAGACGGACTTCTTAAGAACGAGGAGATCTACAACATCTTCGACACTGAGAAGTTCCTCAGAAGACCTCCTGTAAGTGCCGTATCTAACACATCGGGACTTGCCGGAATCGCTCACTGGATCAACATCCATTACAAGCTTCGCGACGAGCATGCTCTTTCCAAGTCTTCACCTCTTGTTACCAAGATAAAAGAGTGGGTCGATAAGGAGTACGCAGGCGGACGAGTTACCGTTATGACGGATGAAGAGCTTGTTTCCGAGATCAAAAAAGTTGGCAAAGAACTTGGAATAGTTGTTAAAGAGGGTGAGATCGTATCATCCAAATAAAGGGGACAATTATGGATAATCAAGACTTAAAGCAGGAAGTTACGGATAAGTATTCACTTAGAGGCAGAGTATTTCATCGCATCAGAGAAGACATCCTTAACGGCAAATATAAGGATCATGAAGAGCTTAAGGAAGTAGCTATCGGACAGGAACTCGGCGTCAGCAGAACTCCTGTAAGAGAGGCATTCAGACAGCTTGAACTTGAGGGACTTATTCAGATCATTCCCAACAGAGGTGCATACGTTACGGGCATCAAGGTCAAGGATATCGAGGATATCTATATGATCAGATCCAAGCTCGAGGGACTCTGCGCAAGATGGGCTTGTGAGAATATTTCCAAAGAACAGCTTGAGGAGATGGAAGAGAACATCTACCTTGCTGAGTTCCATGCGGCCAGAGGCCATATGGAGCAGATGGCTGAGCTCGACAACAGATTCCACAACATTTTATATGAGTCATGTAATTCCAAGATGCTTGAGCATCTTTTAAAGGACTATCACCAGTATGTTTGGAGAGTAAGACAAAAGACTCTTTCAAGCAGCAGAGGTGCCGTTTCAAACGTTGAGCACAAGTTTATCATGGAAGCCATCAAGGAGAATAATCCGGATAAGGCGGAAGAACTTGCCAATCAGCACATGATAAATGCTTACGAGAATATGGTTGAAAAGGGACTTCTCTCCATGTTTGAGTGATAAATGGCAGCCTTTTACGGGCATTTACACATATAACACAACATCTTTTGAAAGGACTAATTTAATGAGTAAGATTCAGATGACAACACCCATCGTTGAGATGGACGGCGACGAGATGACCAGAGTACTTTGGCAGATGATCAAGGATAAGCTTATTTTGCCAAGTATCGATCTTAAGAGCGAGTATTACGATCTCGGACTTAAACACAGAGACGAGACAGACGATCAGGTAACCGTAGACAGTGCCAACGCAACACTTAAGTACGGAGTTGCGGTTAAGTGCGCTACCATCACACCCAACAATGAGCGTGTTGAGGAATACAACCTCAAGAAGATGTGGAAGAGCCCTAACGGTACCATCAGAGCGATCCTCGACGGAACAGTTTTCCGTACACCTATCATGGTGAAGGGTATCGAGCCCAACGTAAGAACATGGACCCAGCCTATCACACTTGCAAGACATGCTTACGGTGATGTTTATAAGAACGTTGAGATCAGAGTTCCCGGAGCAGGTAAGGCTGAGCTTGTATTTACAGCCGAGGACGGAACAGTTACCAAGGAAACTATTTTTGATTTCAAAGAGCCCGGTATCATCCAGGGTGTTCACAATAAGGATGCTTCTATCAGAAGCTTTGCAAGAGCTTGCTTTAAATATGCACTTGCTGAGAAAAAAGAGCTCTGGCTCGGAACCAAGGATACCATCAGTAAGACATACGACAGAAGATTCAGAGAGATCTTTGAAGAAGTATTTGAAAATGAGTTCAAGGCTGACTTCGAAAAGGCAGGGATCACATACTTCTATACACTTATCGACGATGCCGTTGCCCGCGTAATGAAGTCTAAGGGCGGATTTATCTGGGCTTGTAAGAACTACGACGGTGACGTTATGAGTGACATGGTATCATCCGCATTCGGTTCACTTGCGATGATGACTTCAGTTCTTGTATCTCCCACAGGAGTTTACGAGTACGAGGCAGCTCACGGAACAGTACAGAGACACTATTACAAGTATTTAAAGGGCGAGCCCACATCAACAAACCCTGTAGCAACTATCTTTGCTTGGACAGGTGCTCTTCGTAAGAGAGGTGAGCTCGACGGAATAAAAGAGCTTATGACATGGGCAGACAAGATGGAGAAGGCAACACTTTCCGTTATCGAGTCAGGCCGCATGACAGGCGATCTTGCGCTTATCACATCTCTTCCTAACCCCGTTAAACTCGGAAGTGAAGAGTTCCTTGATGCCATCGCCGAAGAATATGCCAAAATGTGATCAGAGTTGATTTATAACACGCTCCCATCATTTACGGTAACACGCGTTATTGTTGAAGATGGGGGCGTGTTCTGATATACTATACTCTGGTTGAATATTCATGGGGGAAATAATTTTTAATTCAAAATGGCGTACGATAAAGGCGGGAGAAAAAGTGAAAAGGTACTGTATAACAGGCGTATCCGAAGACTTCGGAAATTCATCCTGATAACTGTCGCTGCCGCATGCCTTATTCCCACTATAATCTGTGTTATTTTGTCTATAAGATTTGATAGGCTTAAGACCGATTACGTTCAGGCACAGGCCGATCTCGACTGGTATAGAGAGCGCTTTGGCAATGAGATGGATATACTTGCCGAGGACGAGAAGGAGCCAGCGGCCAAGGATCCCGGGAAGCCTGATATTGATTACACTGATGTTGATATCATCGGAGCGCAGAACCCGGAGGATATTGAGGGTACGAGATATGTATATCTTACCTTTGATGACGGCCCCAGCGTTTACACGGATGAGATACTTGATATTTTAAAAGAAAAAGATGTGAAGGCGACGTTCTTTGTATGCGGCAAGCCTAAATATGAGGATTGCTACAAGAGGATAGCCGATGAAGGTCATACCTTAGGTATGCACTCTTACAGCCACAGATACAGTGATATATATGCTTCAGCAGAGGCTTTTCAGGAGGATCTTAAGAACCTCAGAGTTTATCTTTACAATACGACAGACACCTGGTCCAAGTATTACAGATTTCCGGGCGGAAGTTCCAACAATGTCAGCAAGACCGATATGAATGAGCTTATCGGAATACTTGAAAATGAGGACGTTACATTTTTTGACTGGAATATTTCTGCCGGAGATGACAAAGCAGGCGTCACTAAGGACATTATTTGTGCTAATATAGTAAATAACATACCTAAGTTTAAGCATTGTATCGTACTTATGCATGATGCGGCGGACAAGAAGGCCACGGTTGAGGCACTTCCGGATATAATCGATGCCATAAACGGTATGGAAGACACTGTGATGGTTCCGATAACAGATGATACGTTACCGGTTCAACATATCAAAAACAACTAAACTACTAATGTAAGGGGAGGATATCGAGATGGGATTTTTTTCTGAGCTAAAGAGCGATCTGTCTCAGGCAGTAAACACTCTTATGCCGGATGACAAAGCCGAAGGGGCGAACGGTCTTGATAAAGACAAGGCAGCTGAGGAATCCGTTAAGGTAAGCGAGGTCGATATCGACAGCATGCTTAACCGTCTTGACGACATCAAGCTTGATGACATCACAAACGACGCAAGTAACAAAGAAGAGGAGGCTGTCGCAGAAGAGCCTGCAGCAGAAGAAGTTGCTTCTTCAGACAACGAGACTACCGAAAGCGAGAGCTCTTTTGAAGAGATTCCCGAGGTGAAAGAGGAAGAGACAAGCAGTATTTCTTCCGAGATCGAAGAGATCGCCGAGAACCTTGAAGAGAAGATCGAAGAGGAAACCATGGCTGAGGTTGAGCATGAGGAGCCTAAGAGCGCACTCGAAGCTATCAACAACGAACACATTGATGAGTACATTGCCAAGAGCAATGAAACTGATAAAACCAATAATGATGGGGGAAATGAGAATATGGATTTTGAACAGCAGACACCAACTGATGAAACAGCTAACATTACTGAAGGTATGGTCATTAACGGTGACCTTCAGACAACAGGATCTCTCGATCTTGTAGGAAAGATCGTAGGTAACGTTAAGGCTCTCGGTAAGCTCAACGTAACAGGTGAGATCCAGGGTGATTCAGATGCGGCTGAGATTTATGCCGAGGCAGCAAGGATCACAGGTGAAGTTAGAAGTAAGGGTAGCGTCAAGGTAGGACAGAGCACAGTTATCGTAGGTAACATCTTCGGTTCAAGCGCAGTTATCGCAGGAGCTGTTAAGGGTGATATCGACGTACACGGACCTGTAGTACTTGATACAACTGCGATCGTTATGGGTAACATCAAGTCCCAGTCTGTACAGATCAACAACGGTGCGGTTATCGAGGGTATGTGCTCACAGGCATACGCTGACGTTAATCCTTCAGAGTTCTTCGAGGGACTTAAGAATAAATAATTTATACGGACATACATGGAGATATTATGAGAATACTTTTAAAACTCAGCGGCGAGGCGCTGGCAGGAGACAAAAAGACAGGCTTTGATGAGGAGACTGTCAGAAAGGTAGCTTCCCAGGTCAAGCAGCTTGTTGATAACGGAACCGAAGTGGGTATCGTTATCGGCGGTGGCAATTTCTGGAGAGGCAGGACCAGCGAGAACATCGACCGCGTTAAGGCAGATCAGATTGGCATGTTGGCTACGATCATGAATTGCATCTACGTTTCGGAGATCTTCAGGAGCGTAGGAATGATGACCAACATTTTGACACCTTTTGAATGCGGATCTTTTACCAAACTGTTTTCTAAGGACAGAGCCAATAAGTATTTTGCCAAAGGTATGGTTGTATTCTTTGCGGGCGGCACGGGACATCCTTGCTTTTCAACAGATACACCGGCTGTACTTCGTTCCATAGAGGTTGACGCCGATTGCCTTTTGCTTGCAAAGTCTATTGACGGGGTATATGACAGCGATCCCGCCAAGAATCCGGATGCTAAGAGATATGATACACTTTCAATTGATGAGGTTATCGCCAAGAACCTTCAGGTTGTTGATATGACAGCATCAATCCTTGCAAGAGATAACAAGGTTCCTATGAGGGTATTTGCCCTTCAGGAAGAGAACAGTATCATCAAGGCTTGTTCCGGTGATTTTAACGGCACAACGGTTACTGTTTGATAATAGCTTAAGATAATTGAAATTAAGGAGGCATCGCTATGAACGATAAGATTAAAGAATACGCAGATAAGATGCAGAAGTCTTTCGATTTTTTAAAGGAGGAGCTTGCTTCTATCCGTGCAGGAAGAGCCAATCCCCATGTACTTGATAAGATCAAGGTAGATTATTACGGAACACCCACACCTCTTCAGCAGGTTGGTAATGTTTCCGTTCCCGAGGCACGTATCATCCAGATCGCACCTTGGGATAAGACATTGATAAAAGATATTGAGAAGGCTATCATGACTTCCGATCTCGGAATCACACCTACTAACGACGGTGCCGTTATCAGACTTGTTTTCCCTGAGCTCACAGAGGAGCGCAGAAAACAGCTCGCTAAGGACATCCGCAAGAAGGGTGAGGACGCTAAGGTTGCAGTCAGAAATGTAAGACGTGACGGCAATGATGCTCTTAAGAAGCTTAAGGGAAGCGATGTTTCCGAGGACGAGATCAACGATCTTAACGATGAACTTCAGAAGGTTACAGACAAGTACATCAAGGATATTGATGCTGCTGTAGAGGACAAGAACAAAGAGATCATGACAGTTTGATCTTTGAGAAATAGGATATAAAAATGGAAGAGATCATGAATGTACCACAGCATGTGGCTATCATCCTTGATGGTAACGGCAGATGGGCCAAGGCAAAAGGCATGCCCAGAAACTACGGACACATGCAGGGAGCCAAGGCGGTTGAGGATATTCTTGTAGATGCCAGAGATATCGGCATCAAGTATCTTACCGTCTATGCTTTTTCAACAGAGAATTGGAGTCGTCCCGAGGCTGAGGTTTCAGCCCTCATGACGATCCTTAGAAATTACTTAAAGACAAGTATCAAGAAGTCCATGAAGAACAACGTTCGTTGCCGTGTTATCGGTGACAGATCAGCTCTTTCGGACGATATCGTAAAGGCTATCGAGGAGCTCGAGGAGGCTACAGCAGGCAACACCGGACTTACCTTTACCATTGCGATCAATTACGGAAGCAGGGATGAGATAACCCGCAGCGTCAAGAAGATCGCCAAGAAGGTTGAGAGCGGTGAGCTCAAGGCAGATGACATCACAGAGCAGCTTATAGCCGAGAATCTTGATACGGATTTTTTACCGGACCCTGACCTTATGATAAGAACATGCAATGAGCAGCGTGTGTCCAACTTCCTGTTGTGGCAGCTTGCTTATACGGAGTTTTACTATACTCCCATTGCATGGCATGATTTTGATAAAGCCGAGCTTATTAAGGCAGTAGAAGCTTACGGAAACAGAAACCGTAAATTCGGAGGTCTTAAGAAAGATCAGGTTTAAGTACTATCGGAAACTGGAAAAAGGCTGGTTAGAAGATTTGAAGACTAGAGTTATAAGCGGAATATTTATATTTCTTATTCTCGCGGGATCGCTTATCCCCGGAGGATATCTGCTTGCGGGAGTGTTGCTTGCCGTATCGTTTGTAAGCCTTTATGAACTGGTGAGAGCACTCGGCATACATGAAGAAGGAAAGAAAATAAATGCATTGGAAATATGCGGATATGCTTCGATCATCGTACACTACGTACAGATGGTCATTATTAGGGACTACAGATATTTTATCTTTTCCCTGATGTTTTCGTTTTTCCTTATCATGGTAAGTTATGTTGTAAACTTTCCGAAGTTTAAGTCATCGCAGGCTATAGCTACTTTTTTCTGTTTCGTATATGCGCCTGTTAATATGTCATTTGTATATCTTTTGAGAATACGCGCATTTGGTAACTATCTTGCATGGATACCTTTCATTGCATGGGTTTGCGATTCATGCGCATATTTTACCGGAAGAGCATTCGGTAAGCATAAGCTTGCTCCGCACCTTTCGCCCAAGAAGACGATCGAGGGCGCGATCGGTGGTATCATCGGCAGCGTAGCGGTTGGTGCACTTATTGGATACATAATCTATGTAAGAGAGAATTATAAGATCGAAGTGATCTGGATGATGATGATCATAACGTTTGCCGGCAGCATTATCGCTCAGTTGGGAGATCTTCTCGCTTCAGGCATTAAGAGAGATCATAACATAAAGGATTATGGCAAACTGATTCCGGGACATGGCGGAATAATGGACCGTTTTGACAGCGTGATATTTGTGATCCCTTGCATATATTTCTTGGCAGCGGTTCTGACACGACGTTTTTAAGACTTTAGATAATACATTTGCACCGGAGGTCTTGCTTCGGTGCTGATTTTATATAATAAGAAATTTCTGCGATCAGGTTGCAGTAGGAGAAAAAATGAGAAATATTGTTTTACTGGGATCCACGGGTTCAATAGGAACACAGACACTTGATGTTGTAAGAAACAACTCTTCGGAGCTTAAGGTTATCGGCCTTGCCGCCAACAGAAGAGTTGATGACGTTGAGAAGCAGGTCAGGGAATTCAAGCCCAAGTACGCCTGCATGTTTGATGAGAGTGCCGCAAAAGACCTTGCGGACAGGATCAAAGATACAGATACGAAAGTTTACAGCGGTATGGACGGTCTTTTGGAGATGGTTTCCGTTCCCGAAGCCGATACCGTTCTTACGGCGGTTGTGGGTATGATCGGTATCAGACCTACTATCCGTGCTATAGAGAGTGGCAAGGATATTGCACTTGCCAATAAAGAGACGCTTGTGTGCGCAGGACATATCATCATGCCCCTCGCGAAGGAGAAGAACGTTAAGATCCTTCCCGTTGACAGTGAGCACAGCGCTATCTTCCAGTCACTTAACGGAGAACCTAAGGATAAGGTTGAAAAGATCCTTCTAACAGCCAGCGGCGGTCCTTTCAGAGGAAAGAAGAAAGAAGAGCTTAAGGATATGACGGCTGCGGATGCGCTCAAGCACCTCAACTGGGACATGGGCCCCAAGGTCACTATCGATTCTTCAACACTTGTAAACAAGGGACTTGAAGTTATGGAGGCAAGATGGCTCTTTGATGTGAGCCTTGATAATATCCAGGTTTTGATACATCCGCAGAGTATCGTTCACAGTGCTGTTCAGTACTGCGACGGTGCGGTGATAGCTCAGCTCGGCGTTCCGGATATGAAACTTCCGATCCAGTATGCTCTTTTCTATCCGGACAGAAGACCCATGAGTGAAAAGAGATTGGATCTTTTTGAACTTCACAGCCTGACTTTTGAAAAGCCGGATACCGATACTTTCAGAGGTCTTAAGCTTGCATTTGATTCAGCTTATGCAGGCGGCAGCATGCCTACAGTGTTTAATGCGGCCAATGAGATGGCGGTAAAGAGGTTTTTAAAGGGTGATATCAAGTATCTTGAGATCTATGACATGATACAGGAAGCTATGGAATATCACAGCAAGATAGATAATCCCACGGTTGCACAGATTCTTGATGCAGAAAAAGATATCTATGATTTCTTGGGAAATAAATATAACATCTGAGGATAAATTATGGCAGTAAGCATTATCATCTTTTTTATAATATTCGGAGTACTGGTTACGTCCCATGAGCTTGGGCATTTTCTCATAGCCAAGGCGGGCGGTATAAGAGTCAAAGAATTCTTTATCGGAATGGGACCTACCTTATGGAAAAAACAAAAAGGCGAAACCTTATACAGTATCAAGCTTTTGCCGGTCGGAGGAGCCTGCGTTTTTGACGGAATGGATCCTGTCGCCGAGGAAAGAGAAAGCTATGATGAGAGATCTTTTTTGAATGCTCCCGTGTGGAGAAGGATCGCTACTTTATTTGCCGGACCTTTTGCTAATTTCCTTATCGCTTACATTCTGGCAGTTGTGATCGTTAGCTTCTCTAATTGGAATTTTCCTATCATACACGAAATGACCGAGGATTCCGCTGCGGTTGAGGCCGGACTTCAGGCAGGAGATAAGATCATCAGTATCGACGGCGAGAAGGTCTACATGGCAGAAGAAGTGACTCTTATCTCGCAATTTGCTGAAGGATCACCTATGGACATCGTATATGAGAGAGACGGACAGAAGTACAGCACAACTCTCTATCCCAAGTACGACGACGAGCAGCGCCGCTATTACATGGGTGTTTACATGGGCGAGCTTGATAAGATCAAGGGCATTAGTACTCTTAAGTACGCATGGTACGAGGTCAGATATTCATTTAAGACAACCTACAGAAGCCTTGCGCTCCTTGTAAAAGGTAAACTTTCAGCCGATGATGTTTCGGGACCAGTCGGTATGGTTAAGATCGTCGACGATGTATATGAGGAAGCAAGTCCTTATGGCATTTCGGTAGTTCTTTTGACAATGCTGTCTCTGACACTGTTATTGTCAGTAAACCTCGGTGTCATGAACCTTCTTCCTTTCCCTGCACTTGACGGAGGAAGACTTGTGTTCCAGTTCATCGAAGTGATATTCGGAAAGCCTGTTCCTCCGGAAAAGGAAGGCTATGTCCACATGTTTGGAATGATCCTTTTGATAGGACTTATGATTTTTGTATTATTCAATGACATTACTAAGTTTACAAGATAATCATGGCAACGCTAAATGTTCGTCTGCCAAGGTAAGGAGTCTATATGGCATACAGAGACAATACCAAGGTTGTTAAGATAGGAAATAAGGTTATCGGTGGCGGTAACCCGATCATGATACAGTCTATGACCAATACGCCCACAGAGGACGTTGCGGCTACGGTTGCGCAGATCCGGAGGCTTGAGAAGGCAGGCTGCGATATCATTCGCTGTACTGTGCCCACCAAGGAGGCTGCAGAGGCGGTAAAAGAGATCAAGAAGCAGATCACTATCCCGCTTGTTGCGGATATTCATTTTGATTACAAGATGGCGATAGCCGCAATGGAAAACGGCGCCGATAAGATCAGGATCAATCCCGGAAATATCGGTTCCAAGGACCGCATCCAGGCAGTTGTTTCTTGCGCAAAAGAGAGAAATATCCCCATAAGAGTCGGTGTTAACAGCGGTTCTTTGGAAAGAGATCTCGTCGAAAAATACGGCGGAGTTACCGCTGAGGGACTTGTTGAGAGCGCACTTGATAAGATAGGCATCATCGAGGATTTCGGATATGGCAATATGGTTGTCAGCATCAAATCCTCCAACGTCATGCTTTGTGTCAAGGCACACGAACTTCTCGCAGAGAAATGTAAGTATCCCCTTCACGTGGGGATCACTGAGGCGGGAACCGTCTGGGGAGGCAATATCAAATCATCCGTCGGACTTGGGATCATCTTAAATGAAGGAATCGGAGATACGATAAGAGTTTCTCTCTCGGGAGATCCCGTTGAAGAGATCAAGACAGCAAAGGCTATCCTCAGGACCCTTGATATAAGAAAGGGCGGAATAGAGGTTGTATCTTGCCCGACCTGCGGAAGGACCAAGATCGATCTTATCGACCTTGCCAACAAGACAGAGACTCTTGTACAGAACTATCCCGATCTTAATATCAAGGTGGCAGTTATGGGATGCGCCGTTAACGGCCCCGGAGAAGCCAAAGAGGCTGATATCGGAATTGCCGGAGGAACCGGCGAAGGTCTTCTTATAAAACACGGGGAAGTGGTTAAGAAGGTCAAAGAAGACGAGCTTTTAAATGTATTAAAAGAAGAGCTCGACAATTGGAAGTGATACACTTCTTTTGAGAGGTGCTTTAGGGTATGTCAAAAAAGTTTTTTGAGGTTTTCCCTGCACTTAAGCTGGACGCCAAGACCAAAGAGATAATGGAACAGACTTTGGTCACCAAGGTGTCCACGACAAGGAAGCAGGATTTTATACGAATATATATTTCGAGTAACAATCTTATTGATAAGTCAGACATCATTAAGAGTGAGACGAGTATCAAGAAGCAGCTTTTCGGAAGTCATGACCTGAACGTCAAGATATACGAGAAGTTTAGCTTGTCTGCACAGTATACACCCAAGAATTTGTTGGAACTTTACAAGGACAGCATTGAGCTTGAGCTAAAAGACTATGACCATATGGAGTATAGTCTTTTTCGTTCGGCTTCTTTTGTGTACCCTGAGGACGGAAATGTTGTTATCCGGCTCGAGGACAGCGTTGTAAGTCAGAAGAAGGCTCCCGATCTTATCAGAGTTCTTTCTAAGATCTTCAATGAAAGATGCGGCCTTTCTGTAGACATCCAGCCTGAATTTATCGCGGTTGAAAAGAGCAACGATGAGCCCGACTATTCGGCAGAATCAGCGCGTATGGCCAAGAAGCTTGAGGAAGCTGAGCTTAAGTCCGAGGAAAAGAAAAAAGAGAAGGAAGAAAAAGAAGCAGCTAAGGCGGAAGATAACAGTAAGGCAGCGAGTGCGCCTGCGGTTTCCGCATCCAAAGTACCTGTTTCGGGAGGCTTCGGGAAAAGCAAATTTGCGGGAAGAAAAGGCGATTTCGGAGCCTTTAAGAGATCTGACAATCCCGATGTTATCTTCGGAAGAGACTTTGATGACGAGACCATTAAGCTGGTCGATATTGTCGGAGAACTCGGTGAAGTTGCTATACACGGAAAGATCACGGCTTTTGATAAGAGAGATATCAGAAACGAAAAGAGCATTCTCATTTTTGATGTGACTGATTTTACGGATTCCATCACGGTAAAGATGTTCGTTAAAACCGAGGATGTTCCCGAGATCACCAAGGATATCAAGCCCGGAGCCTTTGTAAAGGTAAAAGGAATCGCGGCTGTAGATAAGTTTGATCATGAGCTTTCGATCCAGTCTGTTGCGGGAGTTAAGAAGATCCCCGACTTTACATCCAAGAGAGTTGACAGAGCTGATGTGAAGAGAGTGGAGCTCCACTGCCATACCAAGATGAGTGATATGGACGGAGTTTCAGAGGTAAAAGATATCGTCAAGCAGGCCTATAAGTGGGGAATGCCGGGTATCGCGATCACGGACCACGGCGTTGTTCAGGCACTTACCGATGCCAACCACGTATGGGAATCTCTTTATGACGATGAGAAAAAGAGAAGAAAAGAAGCAGGCGAGCCGCCTATCGAGAGACAGGATTTCTTTAAACTGATCCTCGGAGTGGAGGCTTATCTTGTCGACGACTTAAAAGAGATTGTTGTAAACGACAAGGGACAGCCGCTTGAGAATACCACCTTTGTCGTATTTGATATTGAGACGACAGGTTTTTCGCCCATTAAGAATAAGATAATCGAGATTGGTGCCGTTAAGATCGTTAACGGAGAGATCGTTGACAGATTCTCGGAATTTATCAATCCCGAGGTTCCGATCCCATATAAGATAACAAAGCTGACCAGCATTACCGATGACATGGTTATCGATGCTCCTACGCGAGAGGTCATCATTCCTAAGTTCGTTGAATTCTGCAAGGACGCCGTTCTTGTCGGACACAACGTTGGTTTTGATATCAGCTTTATCAATCAGAACTGTAAAGAGCTCGGAATAGATGTTGATTATACGACGGTCGATACTCTGTGGCTTTCAAGATATTTCTTCCCGCTTCAGGCTAAGCATACGCTGGATGCGGTTGCTAAGACACTTAACGTTGTACTTGGTCATCATCACAGAGCTGTAGATGATGCTGAGTGTACTGCGCTTATCTTTAATAAATTCATACCTATGCTTAAGGAGCAGAAGGCGGTTACGCTTACCGACGTAAACATCTTGGGTAAGCCCACTAAAGAGATGATTCGCCATCTTCGTCCCAATCATTGCATCATCCTTGCAAAGAACACTCTTGGAAGGGTTAATCTCTATACCCTAGTGAGTGAGTCTCACGTTGACTATTTCAGGAGATTCCCTCTTATTCCTAAGAGTGAGCTTATAAAGCACAGAGAAGGACTGATCATAGGAAGCGCTTGCTGCGCGGGTGAGCTTTACGGCGCCGTTGTCGAGGGAAGACCGCCCGAAGAGATCGCAAGACTTGTGGACTTCTATGATTATCTTGAGATCCAGCCTGTAGCAAACAATCACTTCATGGTTGAATCCGACAGATACGAAGATATCAATTCAGACGATGATATCAGAGAGATCAATAAAGAGATAGTCAGACTCGGAGAGCAGTGGGGTAAGCCTGTTGTCGCTACTTGTGATGCGCATTTCCTCAATCCCGAGGACGAAATCTACCGTACCATCATCATGGCAGGAAAAGGTATGAACGACGAGGAGGAGTCACCTCTTTATCTTAGAACGACCGATGAGATGATGCAGGAATTTGATTATCTCGGAGGAGATAAGGCAAAAGAGATCGTTATAGACAATACACGTAATATCCTAGATATGTGTGACAGCATCTCGCCGGTTCGTCCGGATAAGTGTGCGCCCGTCATCGAAAACAGTGACGAGATCCTTACCAAGATCTGCTATGACAAGGCTCATGAGATCTATGGAGATGAGCTTCCCGAGATAGTGCAGGAGCGTCTTGAGAGAGAGCTTAATTCCATTATCAAGAACGGTTTCGCCGTTATGTATATCATTGCGCAGAAGCTTGTTTGGAAGTCCAATGAGGACGGATATCTCGTTGGTTCGAGAGGTTCCGTAGGATCGTCGTTTGTCGCATTCACTTCGGGTATCACCGAGGTTAATTCGCTGAGCCCGCATTACGTGTGCCCTCACTGCAAATACAGTGATTTCGATTCGGAAGAGGTTCTTAAATACGGCGGCAATTCAGGCTGCGACATGCCGGATAAACGTTGCCCTAAGTGCGGAACAATGATGAATAAGGACGGCTTTGACATTCCTTTCGAGACATTCCTTGGATTCAAGGGAGATAAGGAGCCTGATATCGACCTTAACTTCTCGGGTGAGTATCAGTCCAAGGCCCACAAATATACGGAAGTTATCTTTGGTTACGGACAGACCTTCAGAGCCGGAACCATAGCTTCTCTTGCGGATAAGACCGCATTTGGTTTCGTAAAGAAATATTACGATCAGATCGGTTCAAGCAAAAGAAAATGTGAGATAAACAGAATTGTTCAGGGTTGTACCGGTATCCGAAGAGGTACAGGTCAGCACCCCGGAGGAATCATCGTTCTTCCTGTGGGAGAGGACATCAACTCTTTCTGTCCCGTTCAGCATCCTGCGAACGATATGACCACAGCGACCATAACGACACATTACGACTATCACTCGATCGACCACAACCTTCTTAAGCTCGATATTCTGGGACACGATGATCCGACCATGATCAGATTCCTTCAGGATTGCACGGGGCTCGATCCCAAGCTTGTGCCACTCGATGATAAGAACGTTATGAGTCTATTCATGAATACGACTGCGCTCGGCGTTACTCCCGAGCAGCTCGGAGGAACGAAGCTAGGATGCCTCGGTCTTCCTGAGTTCGGTACCGACTTCGCTATGCAGATGGTTATCGATGCCAAGCCCACATCATTGTCCCACCTTATCAGGATCTCAGGTCTTTCACACGGTACGGACGTTTGGCTTGGTAACGCGCAGACTCTTATTCAGGAGGGCAAGGCGACCATTGATACCTGTATCTGCTGTCGTGACGATATCATGATCTATCTTATTCAGAAGGGGATGGATAAGTCTCTTTCGTTCAAGACCATGGAGTCTGTACGTAAAGGTAAAGGACTTAAGCCTGAGATGGAAGAAGCCATGATCGCAGCGGGAGTTCCGGATTGGTACATCTGGTCCTGTAAAAAGATAAAGTACATGTTCCCTAAGGCTCACGCCGCAGCTTACGTTATGATGGCTTGGCGTATAGCTTATTTCAAGGTTTATGTACCGCAGGCCTTCTATGCAGCATGGTTCAGTATTAGAGCCAAGGCGTTTAACTATGAGCACATGTGCCAGGGTGAGAACCACCTTCATGCCATCATGAAAGAGTACAACAGCAAAAAAGATGAGCTTACCAATGCTCAGCAGGCAGAGTACGGCGACATGAGACTTGTTGAGGAGATGTACGAGAGAGGAATAGAATTCCTTCCCATCGATATCTTCAAGGTTAAGTCAAGGGATTTCCAGGTTATCGGCGATAAGATCATGCCTTCGCTTACAAGTATCGACGGCATGGGTGAAAAAGCCGCAGACCAGATCGTGGAAGCCGCCAAAGACGGCTCGTTCCTTTCCAAGGACGACTTCAAGCAGCGCACCAAGTGCCCTCAGGCCGTTATCGACAAGATGGCCGACATGGGTCTTCTCGGGGACATCCCCGATTCCAACCAGATCAGTATCTTTGACTTTATGAAAGCATAAGTGATAATGAATCAGGCACCATCCATGCGGATGGTGCCTGTTGTTATATGCCAAGCAATTTGTCAAATGTACCGCACTCTATAATATAAATAAAGTGCGTTATAAAGCACATAAATCCACATCTAAAAGATTTTTGGAAAATTTTTAGAAAAATTTGAAAAAAGTACTTGCATTATTCTTATCCATGAGATAATATAAACAAGTCGCCGCGATACAGCGGTCGACAAAAGCTAGTAAGCCTCGTTGGTCAAGCGGTTAAGACGCTGCCCTCTCACGGCAGAATCAGCGGTTCGATTCCGCTACGAGGTATTGACTGTTTATAACAGCCCAACCCTAAACCAGACTTCATATGAGTCTGGATTTTTTTTACCCATTTTGGAAATAAAGGATTTTAACGGCTGTTATGTTCATAATTAATTAAATCTACTGTTTACAAATACAAAAACACACGTTATAATATTACGCAGAAGTGGACTTTCGCGAGTCCACTTTTTGTGTGTCATGATATTGAAGTCATAAATCAAATAAGCGACTATGCTTGCATGGGAGCAATTCGTATATCATGAGTATTTGTTTTTTATCACGTGGACCGTCAATCCACGCGCAAACTTAAGGAGAAAAGATGGCACGTAAGAATGACATTGAGAAGAAGACTGAAGATCTTCTTACCCCAATCGCTGAAACAAACGGCGTCAGCATTTACGATGTGGAATATGTCAAGGAAGCGGGTGAATGGTACCTTCGCTGTTATATCGACAAAGAGGGCGGCGTTGATATCAACGACTGCGTCAATGTTAACAGAGCGCTTTCCGATGCACTTGATGTAGACGATTTCATCGAGGAGGCTTATACCTTAGAGGTCAGCAGCCCCGGACTTGGACGCCAGCTCAAGAAAGACAGACATTTTCAGAACAGCATAGGTATGGACGTAGAACTCAAGCTTTTTAAGCCCAGAGACGGTGTTAAGGAGTTTGCCGGTACACTTAAGAGTTTTGACGACACTTCGGTTACCGTAACTATAAATGACAATGATGAGACTTTTATAAGAAAAGAGATATCAGTTATTAAGCTTGCTCTTGATTTTTAATCTGAGCGGAAAAAGGAGATTACGATGAGTAAAGAATTAATGGATGCCCTTGACCTTTTGGAGAAGGAGAAGAACATCAGCAAGGATTCTCTGTTCGATGCGATCGAGAATTCACTTATCACTGCTTGCAAGAACAATTTCGGCAAGGCAGAGAACATCAGAGTAGAAGTTGACAGAGACAACTGTGATTTCAAGTGCTTTGCAGAGAAGACAGTTGTTGAGACCGCAGATGATGTTATGGATCCCATGCTTGAGATATCACTCGACGATGCCAAGAAGATCAGCAAGAAGAGCAAGGTTGGCGACGTTGTAAATGTATCTCTCAACTCCAAGGAGTTTGGACGTATCGCAACTCAGAATGCCAAGAACGTTATCTTACAGAAGATTCGTGAGGAAGAGCGCGGTGCTATATACAGTGAGTATTTTGAGAAAGAGCATGACATTGTAACAGGTGTCATCCAGAGATATGTAGGCAAGAACATCAGCATCAACCTCGGACGCGCAGATGCGATCCTCAATGAGAACGAGCAGGTTGAAGCTGAGGCTAAGTCAGGCTTCTACAGACCTACATCACGTATCAGAGTATATGTGCTTGAGGTTAAGAATGGTTCTAAGGGACCTAGGATCCTTGTTTCAAGAACACATCCCGATCTCGTAAAGAGACTTTTCGAACAGGAAGTTGCTGAGATCCAGGACGGTACAGTTGAGATCAAGAGCATTGCAAGAGAAGCAGGAAGCCGTACAAAGATCGCTGTTTACTCACACAACCCCAACGTTGATGCGGTTGGTGCTTGCGTAGGTGTAAACGGAGCAAGAGTTAATCTTATCGTAGATGAGCTCAATGGTGAGAAGATCGACGTTATCAACTGGGATGAGAACCCCGGTAACCTTATTCAGAACGCTCTTTCACCTGCTAAGATCGTTGCGGTATTTGCTGATCCCGATGAGAAGAGCGCTAAGGTAGTCGTTCCCGATTATCAGCTTTCACTTGCTATCGGTAAGGAAGGTCAGAACGCTCGTCTTGCAGCAAGACTTACAGGATACAAGATCGACATCAAGAGCGAGACTCAGGCTAAGGATGCTCCCGGATTCCGTATGGAAGACTATCTTGATGATGAAGATTATGATGATGAGGATTATGAAGGCGAGTACGAGGAAGAGGAAATCGAGGCAGTCGATGAAGCTTCTGAGGATGCCGACGTAGAGGAATAAGATGCAAAAAAAGATTCCAACAAGAAAATGTGTCGGATGCGGAGAGATGAAGGACAAAAGAGATCTCGTCAGAGTCATAAAGACTCCCGAGGATGAAATTTGTCTTGATACTACAGGAAGAGCGAACGGAAGAGGTGCTTATATCTGCAACAATATAGATTGCTTCCGTAAGGCACTTAAGAACAAAGGTCTCGAGCGTTCACTGAAGGCACAGATTCCCGAAGATGTACTTGATAAGTTGAGTAAAGAGTTTGGAGAGTAATTTGGATTCTAATAAAGTTTATTCTATGTTAGGGCTTTGCATGAGAGCGGGTAAGCTTAAGAGCGGCGAGTTATCGGTGCTTGAGGCTGTTCGCGGGAAAAAAGCCCAAGTAGTAATAGTCAGTGAAGATGCTTCTGATAATACCAAGAAGCTATTTGCAGATAAATGTAGTTATTATAAGGTGCCCATTGTTTTTTTTGGAAACAAGGAGAGCCTGGGACATGCAATAGGTAAGGGTGTTCGAACAAGCCTTGTCGTTACCGACCAAGGACTGGCGAAATCGCTTTTAAAGAACTTACTCTTAGAAGATCAGTTTGGAGGAAATGTGAATGGCAAAAATTAAGATATCTGACCTTGCGAATGAGCTTGGATGCGAAGGAAAAGAGCTGATAAGCTACGCGCAGGAGAATGGAATAGAGGCGAAGCGTTCGAACAGTTCTATTGAAGAGTCCGATGCAGATAAGATCAGAAAGCATTTTAAGGGCAAAAAGACAAGTGCTGAGGCACCCAAGAAGGTAGAAAAGCCTGCAAAGGCAGCTGACACTAAGGCAGTAGAAAAGGAAGTAAAAGAGTCTAACGCCGAGGCAGCAAAGGCTTCTGCTGAAGATGCTCCCAAGAAAAAGAAGAAGATCATCATGGTTACCAACGCAGGTAATTCCAAGATGGGCGGATTCTCAGGACAGGGCGGCAACAACGCAGGTAACCAGAGACCTCGTGACAACAGACAGGACAGAGGAGGCAACAACAGACGCGGAACTTTCGCGCAGTCTCAGAATGTTTATCATCCTATCAAGCCTTTGACAGCGCCTTCACAGCTTGACAGCTATGATAATTCATATAACAAGACACAGCCTGCGGCTAAGCCCGCTCCCACTAAGAAGGAAGCTCCTGCAGCACCTGCACAGAGTCAGGCCCCCGCTAAGGAGAATGTTGTAAAAGAGGCTCCTCAGAAAAGAGAGGTTTCAAGAGACAGAGCACAGGCTCCCGACAGAAACAGAGATAACAGAGACAACAGAAATAATCGTCCCGGTGCAGGAACAGGCGCACCCAGAGGCGACAGAAATAATTTCCAGAACAGACAGGGCGGCCAGAACGGCGGCTTCCGCAGAGATGACAACAGAAACGGCGGAGCAGGTCAGCAGGGCGGCAAGTTTGGTCAGAGAAATGACAACAAGTTCGGCGGCGGAAATAAGTTTGATAAGGGCGGAAGAAATAACTTCGCCGATGCACCTTCTGCTAAGGAAGGATCAGGCCGCAGAGACGAAGAGAGAAGAAGACTCGGTCAGGAGAAGGATAAGAGAAACAAGAAGGATCTTGCTTACGAGCAGGAAGAGATGATGCCGAGAAGTAAGAGAGTCGGCAGATTCATCAAGCCTGAGGTTAAGAAGGTTGAAGAACCCGAAGAGCAGATCAAGGTTATCTCTATTCCCGAGAAGGTTTCTATCAAGGAACTTGCCGAGAAGATGAAGATGCAGCCCTCTGTTATCATCAAGAAGCTCTTTATGGCAGGACAGGTTTCTACCGTTAATACAGAGCTTACATATGAAGAGGCTGAGAATATCGCTATTGAATATGACATCATCTGTGAGAAGGAGATCCCCGTTGACGTTATCGAGGAACTTCTTAAAGAGGATGATGATGCACCCGAGACACTTAAGAAGAGACCTCCCGTTGTCTGCGTAATGGGTCACGTTGACCATGGTAAGACATCACTTCTTGACGCTATCCGTAAGACCAGCGTTACAGATCGTGAGGCAGGCGGTATCACACAGAGGATCGGTGCTTATACAGTATCTGTTAACGATCAGAAGATCACATTCCTTGATACACCCGGTCACGAAGCATTTACAGCAATGCGTATGCGTGGTGCTACATCAACAGATATCGCAGTTCTCGTTGTAGCTGCCGATGACGGTGTTATGCCTCAGACAATCGAGGCTATCAACCATGCTAAGGCCGCAGAGGTTGAGATCATTGTTGCGGTCAACAAGATCGATAAGCCCAATGCCAATATAGATAAGGTTAAGCAGGAGATGACAGAGTACGGTCTTATCTCTACAGATTGGGGCGGAACAACAGAGTTCGTTCCCGTATCTGCTAAGTCAGGTGAAGGTATCGAGACACTTCTTGAGACAATCATCCTTACTGCAGATATCCTTGAGCTCAAGGCTAACCCTGATAGAGAGGCAAGAGGACTTGTTCTTGAGGCAAGACTTGATAAGGGTCGTGGACCTGTTGCCAACGTACTTGTTCAGAAGGGTACACTCCATGTGGGTGACTTCATTTCAGCAGGAGCAAGCTCAGGTAAGGTTAGAGCAATGGTTGACGATAAGGGCAACAAGCTCAAGGAAGCACGTCCTTCACAGCCTGTTGAGATCCTCGGACTTTCCGATGTTCCCAACGCAGGTGAGGTATTCCTCGGACATGCAACAGATAAGCTTGCTAAGCAGTATGCCAATACTTACCTTCAGCAGCACAAGAAAGACCTTATCGAAGAGACTAAGGCTAAGATGTCACTTGATGATCTTTACTCCAAGATCGAGGAAGGAAGACTTCAGGAACTCAACATCATCATCAAAGCCGACGTACAGGGTAGCGTAGAGGCCCTCAAGCAGAGCCTTCTCAAGCTTTCCAACGAAGAGGTTGTTGTTAAGGTTATTCACGGCGGTGTAGGTGCGATCACAGAGTCAGACGTTACTCTTGCGGCAGCATCTAACGCAGTTATCATCGGTTTCGACGTTCGTCCCGATGCTACAGCTAAGAGCATGGCAGAGCACGAAGGCGTTGAGATCAAGCTTTATAAGGTTATTTATCAGGCAATCGAGGAGATCGAGTTTGCTATGAAGGGTATGCTTGCTCCTATCTATGAGGAGAGAGTTACCGGACATGCAGAAGTTCGTCAGATCTTCAAGGCATCCAAGGTTGGTAACATTGCCGGTTCCTTCGTTAAGGACGGTGTTATCAAGAAGGATTCCAAGGTTAGGATCACAAGAGACGGAGAGCAGATCTTCGAAGGTGACCTTGCTTCACTTAAGAGATACAAGGATGACGCCAAGGAAGTTAAGGAAGGCTTCGAGTGCGGTCTTGTATTTGACGGATTCGACCAGATCCACGAAGGTGATATGGTAGAAGCATACGAGATGGTTGAGGTTCCCAGAACCTAACGTGAGAGCAGGACTTCCTTGATTATCGAAGGAGACACAATGCGTAAAAACAGCAATAAAAATAAAAGAATAAACGGAGAAGTCATGAAGGTCATTTCAGAGGCTATCCGTTACAGTAAAGATCCCAGGATCAGCCCTATGACATCCGTTATGGATGTTGAGGTTGCTCCGGATCTTAAAACCTGCAAAGTATGGGTTACAGTCATGGGTAATGACGAGGACAGAGACCGTACTTTGGAGGGTCTTAAGAGTGCGGCGGGTTATGTGCGCAGCACACTTGCAAAAGAGCTTAACATGAGATATACACCCGAGATCAGATTCATCATGGACGACTCCATTGAGTATGCGATCGATATGTCAAAGAAGATTGATGAGATAGCTGCCAAGGATAACGAGGCCAGAAAGGCCCGCGGAGAAGAGAATGAAGATTGATGAGTTAATGAACGAAGTAAGCACAGTTGGGATCGGCGGACATATCCGTCCCGACGGAGACTGCGTAGGATCGTGTCTTTCGATGTATCTTTATATCAAGAAGAACTACCCTGATGTAAAGGCGACTGTTTTTCTTGAGAAGATACCTCCTGAGCTTATGTTTATAAAGGACGCAGAGCTTGTTAACAGCGACTTTTCGACGGACGTAGAGTCTTTTGACTTATTTATCGCACTTGATTGCGGCAAAGAAAGACTCGGAGATGCCGAGAAGTTTTTTGACAATGCTAAGCGCACGGTAAATATCGATCATCATGTAAGCAATGAGGGAACCGGAGATGTAAATTACATAGTTCCCACCGCAAGCAGCGCATGCGAGCTTGTTTATGATGTGATAGATACGAACAAGATCGATGAGGATATCGCCAAAGCGATCTACACCGGAATGGTAACTGATACCGGCGTTTTCAAATATTCCAACACATCACCCAAGACCATGAAGGTTGCGGCAGAGCTTATTTCTTACGGCTTTGATTTCGGAAGCCTTATAGATCATGTTTTTTATGAAAAGACATATCTGCAGAATCAGATCCTTGGAAGAGCGCTTTTGGAGAGCATGCTCGTGCTCGACGGAAGATGCATAGTATCCGTGATATCCAAGCAGACAATGGATTTTTACGGGGCATCAAGTAATGACCTTGACGGTATAGTAAGTCAGATGCTTCTTACGATCGGCGTTGATTGCTCACTTTTTATGTATGAGATATCACCGCTTGAATATAAGGTCAGCCTTAGAAGTAACGGCGCGGTAGACGTTGCCAAGATAGCAGGGCTTTTCGGAGGCGGCGGACATACAAGAGCAGCCGGATGTACTGTCAACGGAACATGTCATGATGTTATCAATAATATAGTTAAGTATATCCATCACCAAATGGAAGAATAAAACGAATTTAAAGGTACCCATATAGTCAGTATTTGGGTACCTTTTTAAGAAAGAGCGTATGAACAATTACAATGGACTCATAAATATATATAAGGAACCCGGTTTTACCTCCAACGATGTTGTTGCCAAGCTTCGCGGCATTCTTCGTCAAAAGAAAATAGGTCACACCGGAACGCTTGATCCCGATGCTGTCGGGGTTCTTGTTGTGTGCCTCGGAACAGGCACAAAGCTTGTCGAGATGCTTACAGACCACGACAAGGAGTACATCGCCGTGTGCAGACTGGGTGTCGTAACGGACACTCAGGACATGTCCGGAAACGTGCTTGAGACAAGAGACGTCAACGTCACAAGAGAAGAGCTCCACGATGCCGTAAGAGCATTTGTTGGAGACTACGATCAGATCCCGCCTATGTATTCTGCGATCAAACAGGGTGGCAAGAAGCTCTATGAGCTTGCGAGAGAGGGAATAGAGGTTGAGAGAAAGCCGCGTCACGTGCATATCGGTGCCATAACGGTTTTGGACGATTCCCATCTTGAAGAAGAACACTTTTTTACCATGGAAGTTAAATGCTCCAAGGGTACATATATCAGGACGCTTTGTCATGACATCGGCCAGAGACTTGGCTGCGGCGCGGCAATGCAGCATCTTACAAGGACTAAGGTCGGTGCTTTCGGACTTGAGGATGCGATCACTCTTTCACAGGTTGAAGAGCTTAGAGATGCCGGCACACTTGATGAGATGATAAAGTCTCCGGAATACATTTTCAGAGACCTTGATAAGATCCATGTAAAAGACGCTGCGAGAAAGCTCCTTGAAAACGGCAACAGCTTCAGGAAGGACAACATCCTAAGCGAAGATCCCGCGGACGTTAACGACACGGAATTTGAGGACAGCATGTTTGTCGATAAGGACATGGTCAGAGTCTATTCAGAAGACGATACCTTTTTTGGCATATATAAATACAACGAGAAAACAAGGCTTTTTGACGTTGTGAAATTTTTCTATGAAGGTTAATGATGCGAATAATCAGTAAGCATGAAGAATTTAATATAAAAGACGAAACGGCGATCGCCATAGGTAAGTTTGACGGCATTCACCTTGGGCACAGAGAGCTTTTATCAAGGATCGTATATAAAAAGAAAGACGGTCTTAAGAGTGTTATCTTTACCTTTGACCCGTCGCCCGAAGAGTTCTTTATGGGGAAAAAGATGCCTCAGCTCTTTACGAGAGATGAGAAGAGAAGGGCATTTGAAAAGCTCGGCATAGATATCCTCGTTGAGTTTCCTCTTAACGAAGTGACCGCAGCTACGCATCCCGAGGACTTTGTAAGACGTATTTTGGTAAAAGAGCTTGGTGCAAAATTCATTGCAGCGGGATCCGATGTTTCTTTTGGCGACAAGGGAAAAGGCGACAGTGCGCTCCTTGAAAGCCTTAAGGACGAGCTTTCTTATGAGCTTTGCATCATTGATAAGGTTCAGGTTGACGGAGAAGAGGTAAGCTCAACAAGAGTCAGAAACGCTGTTTCAGACGGTGAGATGCTCCTTACTGAGAGGCTTCTTGGCGATAAGTACAGCGTAAGCGGTATCGTGCAGCAGGGTAACCGCATCGGCAGGACGATCGGCGTTCCTACGGTAAATATCCATCCCGAGAAGTACAAGCTCCTTCCTCCGTACGGAGTCTACAGCAGCACTGTGGTTATCGGGGATAATGAATACAAGGGCATGACCAATATAGGCAGAAAGCCTACCATCTCTGAAAAAGAGCGAGTTGGCGTTGAGACCTATATCTATGACTTTGATGAGGATGTTTACGGTAAGTTCATAGAAGTGAGACTCGGAGCCTTCGTAAGACCCGAGATGAAGTTTGAGAGTATCGATGCTCTCAAGGCACAGATAAAGAAGGATCTGAAGATCTCGTACGAGCTTTGATCCGAGCGCTTACGAGCTTTTGTGGGTGATTTAAATGGATAGTTTTTATGTGGCTGTAAATGCCGTACTTCCTTTTTTGATCTATATACTTATAGGTTTTATCGCACGAAGAGCGGGAGTTACCAAAGAGAGTTTTTTGCGTGAGCTTAACAGCGTGGTGTTTAAGGTGTTCTTTCCGTTTATCATGTTCGGGAACCTATACGCCGCTGATTTTGGAATGCTTAGAAATGCAGGATATGTGCTGTTCGCGGTTGTTGCGACTTTGATCGTTATCGCTGTTTCTTTTGCGGTGGTTCCTTTATTTGAAAAGAACGACTCCAGAAAAGGCGTGTTGATACAGGCCATATATAGGAGTAATTCCGTTCTCTTTGCCATTCCGCTTACGCAGAGGGTATTTGGAGATGCAGGCGCAGCAAAGGCAAGCATTTTGGTGGCTTTCGTAGTTCCGCTTTACAATATAACTGCGGTTGCGGTGCTTGAGTATTTCAGAGGAGGGAAGGTCTCTTACAGAAAGCTTTTTGTGAATATACTTAAGAATCCGCTTATAATCGGTGCGATCGCGGGTGTTATCTTCAATCTTTTGCCGGTGACGATGCCCGGATGTTTTCAGGTGCCGATAAAAGAGCTTTCGTCACTTGCAACTCCGATGGCACTTTTTGTACTAGGAGGAACCATCCACGCATCCGATATCAAAAAGAATGCAGCTCCGCTGGCCACATGTATCTTACTTAAGCTGGTGATCATACCGATTTTTATTGTGAGTATTGCTTCGATGATGCGCTACGATCCGATTGAGATGTTTGTGATATTCAGTGTGTTCGCGACACCCGTTGCAGCCTCATCTTTTCCGATGGCTCAGAGCATGGGAGGGGATGCGGATCTCGCCGGAGAATTTGTCGCTTTATCTACCGGAATATCGATATTTACGATATTTGCGTGGATCATGGTCCTTAGAGGAATTTTCCACATTGTATAGGGCAGATAGATGTTGTTTTTGTTCCCGTAAAAGGCGGATGAATATTGCTTTACACGTTTGAATTTATGTGCTAGAATTAGTAAGTTGTTGGGAGACTGACAACTGTTACAGAACTACCGTTACTGATGAATGCGGATACTCCAACCCGTTCTCGGTAATAGGCGGATTCAAGTTTAATTGTTTTTATAAGGAGACGAAATGATTACAAAAGAGAAAAAGACAGAAGTTATCAGCAAGTTTGCAAGAAAGGCCGGAGATACAGGTTCACCGGAGGTTCAGGTAGCTATTCTCACAGAGAGAATCCATGAGCTCAACGATCACCTTCAGAAGAACCCCAAGGATCACCACTCAAGAAGAGGTCTTCTTAAGATGGTAGGTCAGAGACGTAGACTTCTCGGATACCTCAAGAATAAGGATATCGAAGTTTATCGTAAGCTTATCGCAGACCTTGGTCTTAGAAAGTAATCTGATTAAAAAGGCGGGATGAGGCTGACACATGTCAGTCTGTTCCGCCTTTACTTTTTTATACTGAGAAATCCTAGCAGATCTCGGTATAAAGGCACTATCACAATGCGAATATGATATGCGGATTCAAAGTTGTAGCAAAGTGCGTGATATACGACTGCACGCTTTTTGCTATAACCTTGAAGCCTGTATATCATATGAAAGCTTATATGATGAAAGGATGGTTAATATGGTAAAGACTTACACAATGGAGCTTGCCGGACGTACTCTTAAGGTTGAGATCGGCAAGGTTGGAAAACAGGCTAACGGATGTGCATTCATGCAGTACGGAGATACAACAGTTCTTTGTACAGCTACTGCTTCAGCTAAGCCCAGAGACGGAATCGACTTCTTCCCACTCAGCGTTGAGTACAGCGAGAAGTTCTACGCAGTAGGAAAGTTCCCCGGCGGATACAATAAGAGAGAGGGTAAGCCCTCTGAGAACGCGATCCTTACAAGCCGCGTTATCGACAGACCTATGCGTCCTCTTTTCCCTAAGGACTACAGAAATGACGTAACAATCGAGACAATGGTAATGGCAGTTGATCCTCAGTGCCGTCCCGAGCTTGTAGCTATGCTTGGTGCATCGGTATCTGTTTCAATTTCCGATATTCCTTTTGACGGCCCTTGCGCTATGACACAGATGGGTATGATCAACGGTGAGCTCATCGTTAACCCTACTCAGGAGCAGTGGAACACAGGTGACCTCAAGCTTACTGTTGCATCAGTAGGACAGAAGGTTATCATGATCGAGGCCGGCGCTAACGAGATCCCCGAAGAGAAGATGAAGGAAGCTATCTACAAGGCTCACGAAGTAAACCTTCAGATCATCGAGTTCTTCAAGGGCATCGTTGCAGAGGTTGGTAAGGCTAAGCACGAGTACACAAGCTGTGCTGTTCCCGAAGAGCTCTTTGCAGCCATCAAGGAGATCGTTCCTCCCGAGGAGATGGAGAAGGCAGTCTTCACAGATGACAAGCAGACAAGAGAAAACAATATCGCAGAGATCACAGACAGACTTACTGAGAAGTTTGCAGAGAACGAAGAGTGGCTTGCAATTCTCGGTGAAGCTATATATCAGTATGAGAAGAAGACAGTTCGTAAGATGATCCTTAAAGATCACAAGAGACCTGACGGACGTGATATCAAGCAGATCAGACCTCTTGCAGCTGAGGTTGATCTTATTCCCAGAGTACACGGTAGTGCTATGTTCACTCGTGGACAGACACAGATCTGTGACGTTACAACTCTTGCACCTCTTTCAGAGGCTCAGAAGGTTGAGGGAATGGATGCATTTGCTCAGGACAAGAGATACGTTCACCACTACAATTTCCCTGCTTACTCAGTAGGTGAGACAAAGGTTTCAAGAGGACCCGGACGTCGTGAGATCGGTCACGGTGCACTTGCAGAGAGAGCACTTCTTCCCGTTCTTCCCAGCGTTGAGGAGTTCCCTTATGCGATCCGTTGCGTATCAGAGACATTTGAGTCTAACGGATCAACATCAATGGCTTCAACATGTGCATCTTGCATGTCACTTATGGCTGCAGGTGTTCCTATCAAGAAGATGGTTGCCGGTATCAGCTGCGGTCTTGTAACAGGCGATACAGACGATGATTTCATCGTTCTTACAGATATCCAGGGTCTTGAGGACTTCTTCGGAGACATGGACTTCAAGGTAACAGGAACTAAAGACGGTATCACAGCTATCCAGATGGATATCAAGATCCACGGTCTTACAAAGCCTATCGTTGAGACAGCTATCGAGCAGTGTCGTGAGGCTAGATTCTTCATCATGGATGAGTGCATGAGCAAGGCGATCGCAGAGCCTCGTAAGGAAGTTAACCAGTACGCTCCTAAGATCGTATCTGTTCAGATCGATCCCGAGAAGATCGGTGATGTTGTTGGTCAGAGAGGTAAGACAATCAACGAGATCATCGCTCGTACAGGTGTTAAGATCGACATCACAGATGATGGTAAGGTTTCAGTTTGCGGCGAGGATCAGGAGATGCTCCAGAAGGCTGTAGACATGGTAAACATCATCGTTACAGACTTTGAGAAGGGTCAGACTTTCACAGGTAAGGTTGTAAGCATCAAGGAATTCGGTGCATTCGTTGAGTTCGCTCCCGGTAAAGAGGGAATGGTTCACATCAGCAAGATCTCCAAGGAGAGGATCGATCGCGTAGAGGACGTTCTTACACTTGGCGATACAGTTAAGGTTGTATGCCTTGGCAAGGACAAGATGGGCAGAATCAGCTTCTCTATAAAGGATGCTCAGTAATCACAAGAGAACTACCTTATAAATAATTAAATCACAAGGGGCCGGCGTGTTGTTGCATACCGGCCTCATACTTAGTTAAGGACAATAAAATGAGTAACACTAAAGAGACAATAAATGAAATCAATAAGAGGCGTACCTTTGCCATAATTTCCCACCCCGATGCAGGTAAGACAACTCTTACAGAGAAGTTCCTCCTCTACGGTGGAGCCATCAATATGGCGGGAAGCGTTAAAGGTAAAGCTACTGCAAGACATGCGGTATCCGACTGGATGGAGATTGAGAAACAGCGTGGTATCTCTGTTACATCTTCTGTTCTTCAGTTTAATTATGAAGGCTGCTGCATCAATATTTTGGATACACCGGGACACCAGGATTTCTCGGAGGATACCTACAGAACACTCATGGCTGCGGATTCCGCTGTCATGGTAATTGACGCAAGTAAGGGTGTAGAGGCTCAGACAAGAAAGCTTTTCAAAGTCTGCGCAATGAGCCATATTCCGATCTTTACCTTTATCAATAAGCTCGATCGTGATGCTATGGATACATTCGATCTTCTCGATGATATCGAGAACAACCTCGGAATTGCTACTTGCCCTATGAACTGGCCTATAGGTTCAGGTAAGAACTTCAAGGGTATCTATGACAGAAGAGAGGGACATATTGTAACTTTCTCTGAGACTCAGAAGGGTACCAAAGAGGGTAAAGAGACGATCATAGAGCTTGACGATAAGGCTGCTATAGACAGCGAGATCGGACAGGATGCATACGAGAAACTTCAGGGCGAGATAGAGCTTTTGGACGGAGCAGGAGCGGAGTACGATCTTGAAAAGGTACGTGCCGGTGAGCTTACTCCCGTATTCTTTGGATCAGCTCTTCAGAATTTCGGTGTTGAGCTTTTCCTTCATCATTTCCTTAAGATGGCAACTCCTCCGACAGGAAGAACATCATCCGACGGAGAGGTTATAGATCCGCTTGATAGCGAGTTTACAGCATTCGTATTTAAGATCCAGGCTAACATGAACAAGGCTCACAGAGACAGAGTTGCGTTTATGAGGATATGCTCAGGAAGATACGATGCGAGCAAAGAAGTTAAGCACGTTCAGAGCGGCAAGGTTATGAGACTTTCTCAGCCTCAGCAGCTTATGGCGGATGAGCGTAAGATCTTAAGTGAAGCTTACGCAGGTGATATAATGGGTGTATTCGATCCCGGTATTTTCGCGATCGGAGATACAGTATGTATGCCAAAGGATAACGTTGTTTACGAAGGTATCCCGACATTCGCACCCGAGCATTTTGCAAGGGTTCGTCAGGTTGATACCATGAAGCGTAAGCAGTTCGTAAAGGGTATCACTCAGATCGCTCAGGAAGGTGCCATTCAGATCTTTCAGGAGTACAACACAGGCCTTGAGGAGATCATTGTAGGTGTTGTAGGTGTACTTCAGTTTGATGTATTGAAGTTCAGACTCCAGACCGAGTACAATGTTGATATTATCTTGGAGAATCTTCCTTACGAATATATCAGATGGGTAGACAATGAGGATGTAGACATGTCTTCACTTGTCGGAACATCAGATATGAAGAAGATCAAAGATATGCATGACAGACCACTTCTTTTGTTTATAAATGAGTGGAGTGTAGGTATGACAATGGAGAGAAACAAGGGACTTGTTCTTTCCGAGTTTAAGAAAAACTAAGGGGATAGCGCATGACTAAAGGAAAGAGAATAATCGCACTGATCATGATATTTACAATGATCATGGTCACAGGATGTTCTTCAAAGAGCTTTGACGAGTATCTTGAGACTCTCGGGATAAAAGATTCCGAATATGACAATACAGCTACAGAAACCGGTGGGGAAGCCGATGCTTCGGTAGCTGACACTGCTTCCGTTGTGGAAGGAGATGATGACACCTATACCGAAACCAAGTCCGAAAAGGTCGAGGAGCAGGGTATAGGAGCAGGTATTGAAAAGGTAGTCCGGGAAGTCAAGTCATTGGATATAAAGGGCCGCCAGGCAGATAAGGAAGCTCTGGGACTCACTGAAGAAGGCATTGCTAAGATAAAAGAGGAGCAGAAAGATCTTTTCTATTACAACAAGCTTACTGAAGCAGGAAAGACTCTTTATGTTGAGATACTTGTCATTATGCAGAACCAGGCGGAGAATATACCGCTTTCTTATCTTGTTGATAATGACATGGTGGATTATCTCTTTTATTGCGTCATGTACGATCATCCCGAGATTTTCTGGGTTGACGGATATACTTTTACCAAGAATACATTAAAGAACGGCTCGGGCTATATTACCTTCCAGGGACGTTATACCTGTGATATGAACGAGGTCGAGGCTCGCAAGGTCAAGATCAATGAGTATGTAAATGAATGTCTTGCCAATGCACCTTCATCAGATGATGACTATTATGCCATCAAGTATGTTTATGACTATATCGTAGAGCATACGGAGTATGATGCTGATGCGCCCGATGATCAGAATATATGCTCTGTTTTCATTGGAGGAAGAAGTGTATGTAACGGCTATGCCAAGGCTACACAGTATCTTCTCAATAAATTGGGCATAGAGTGCATCTTTGTAACGGGCACAGCCAATACCAAGACCGCTAAGGGCATTAAACATGCATGGAACCTGGTTAAGTGTAATGATGCATATTATTACGTCGATACGACCTGGGGAGATGCTTTCTCGGATGAGGATACTCAGAGTGCGCTTACGGTCAGAAATCCTTCTGTATATTATGATTATCTGAACGTTACGACGGATTACATTGAGAAATGTCACGTTTTATCTGACTTTGCACGTTTTCCTGAGTGCAACAGCATGACTGATAATTACTTCGTCAGAGAGGATGAGTATTTCAAGACGGCAGATATTACGCTTGTTAAGGACCTTATTGACAGAAGAGTCAAGGAAGGCCGCGATAATGCCACAATGAAGTGCGCAGATAAAGAGGTTTACGATTCACTTTATAACCTTTTGTTCGAGGAGCGTGAGATATTTAATGCGCTTCCTGAGGGCAAAAATAACGTAGCGGATTACACGGCAATGCCCGATTCCGATATTATTATAATCTGGCTTGATGACTGAATTGTGGTATAATAAAGAGAACTTTATACAATAAGAGGTGAATACTATGGGAAAAGAAATTGCAGAGGTTGGATCGGTTAAGATCGCAGACGATGTAGTTGCAAGAATCGCAGCCCTTGCAGCACTTGAAGTCGACGGTGTTTCCGCTATGGCCGGTAATTATACAAGCGATGTACTTGAAAAGGTTAGTCGCAAAAATCTTGCTAAGGGAGCAAAGGTACTTGTAGGACAGGCTGAGGTCAAGGTTGACCTTTCACTTATGATGGCTTACGGCTACAACATTCCCGCTACCTGCCAGCAGGCCCAGACAAGAGTCAAGACAGCTGTTGAGAATATGACAGGTCTTGAGGTTACGGATGTTAACATCAGAATTGCAGGCATTACAATGCCTAAGGCATAAAGAAACAGAAGTAGGGATAATATGATGAACAGAAGCTTATTGAGAGAGCAGGTTTTTAAGCTGCTCTTTCGTGTTGAATTCAATTCAATGGAAGAGATGTCAGAGCAGGAGGAGCTTTTCACCTCATCTGTAGACAATGATTTTTCTACTGCAGACGCTGACTACATCAGAGATAAATATGAGAAGATAGCTGAGAAGCTTGAAGATATCGATAAGGCTATCAATGACAAGACCAAGGGATGGGATACTGCCCGCATGGCAAAGGTTGATCTTACGATCATCAGACTTGCCGTATACGAGATTCAGTATGATGAGACAGTTCCTACAGGAGTAGCCATCAACGAGGCCGTTGAACTTGCCAAGAAATTCGGTCAGGACGGTTCACCTGCCTTTGTAAACGGAGTGTTAGCTAAATTTGCGGAGTGAGTATACAGTCACACAGGTTAATGCCTATATCAAGAATATGTTTACTCAGGATTTTCTCCTTAAGTCGATCACGATAAAGGGAGAAGTCAGTAATTGTAAGTACCACTCTTCCGGACACATCTATTTCACTTTAAAGGATCGGGGTGGTGCTATTTCTTGTGTCATGTTCAGAGGCGACCGCGAAAAGGGCGGCCTTAAATTTGACATGAAGGAAGGACAGCAGATCAAGGCATCAGGCACCGTCGATGTATATGAGAGAGACGGCAAATATCAGCTTTACGCAAGGAAGATAGAGCTTGACGGTGCGGGAGCTCTTTTTGAAAAGTTTGAAGAGTTAAAGAAAAAGCTTGAGGAATCGGGAATGTTTGCACCTGAATACAAACAGCCCATTCCGCGTTATATAAAGACTCTTGGTATAGTAACCGCTCCTACGGGCGCGGCTGTGCGGGATATAATAAATGTAGCGACCCGCAGAAATCCACATATTCAGATAATTCTTTATCCTGCCATAGTTCAAGGTGACCTTGCTACCGAGAGTATTGTAAAAGGAATACAGACTTTGTCCGGTACAGAGGTTGATGTTATCATAGTCGGACGTGGCGGAGGTTCTATAGAAGATTTATGGGCTTTCAATGAAGAAGAAGTGGCTCAGGCCATTTTTGATTGCCCCGTTCCGATCATTTCAGCAGTTGGACATGAAACAGATACTACTATCGCGGATTATGTAGCGGACAGAAGAGCGCCTACGCCTTCAGCGGCTGCGGAGCTCGCAGTTTTTGAGTACGACAGATTCATCCAGGATCTTGAAGATTACTCTTTTACCCTGCATAAATGCGTGGAAAGAAAGCTACATGCGGCAAAGCTTTTATGCGACGGATATTCCAAGTCGCTTAGGCTACTCAGTCCGATGGGCAAGATAAAAGACAGGCTGCTCAGAATGGATCAGTATGAGGATGCTCTTTCCAATCTTATGAAGAACAGATTGCAGGCTGTGCGCCACAGGTTTTTGATAGATACGGAGAGACTCAAAGGTCTTTCGCCTTTAGACAGGCTACTTGGAGGTTATTCCTATGTTGCAGATGAAAAGGGTAACAACATCCGCAGCATCAAGGGTGTTAAAAAGGGCGATGAGCTGTCGGTATATGTGAGCGACGGAATCATCAGTACCGTAGTAGAGGATACATCCAAAGAAAAATGGTAAAGGGGTCATTATGGCAACCAAGAAGGAAAAAGAAGAAAAGCAGAAATTAACTGTAGAAGAAGCTTTTGCACAGATAGAAGAAAAGATAGAGGCTCTTGAAAGCGATGATATTACTTTAGAAGATTCTTTTAAAGAGTATCAGGAAGGAATGAAGCTTTTAAAGAGCTGTCATGATATGATAGAACAGGTAGAAAAGAAAGTTCAGAAGATTGCCGAGGACGGAACTTTAGAGGATTTTGAGTAAAAATGGGCGATACGAATTTTGAATCGGAATTAAAACAAAGAGTTGAATATATAGAGGGTGTGCTTAAGTCTATGCTCCCCAAGGAGGAAGGCTATGCAAAGACCGTTATCGAGGCGATGAACTACAGCCTTATGGCGGGTGGCAAGAGACTTAGGCCCATGATGATGTATGAAGCCTACAAGCTTTTTGCAGGTGATTCCGCAAACGATGCGGTGATACATCCGTTTATGACGGCGATGGAGATGATACATACTTATTCGCTTGTTCATGACGATCTTCCCGCTATGGATAACGATGAATACAGAAGAGGAAGAAAGACGACACACGCCGTATACGGAGCAGGAATGGCGACACTTGCGGGTGACGGACTTCTGAATCTTGCTTTTGAAACAGCGATAGGCGGCGCAGCAAGCGGAGTAAGCCTTCCCGAATATGACGGAGAGACAAGCAACAGATACGTCGCAGCGCTCAAGGTCCTTTCGACCAAGGCGGGTATATACGGTATGGTAGGCGGACAGTGCGCCGACATCATGGCTGAGAATACTGCCATTACGGACAAGGAAGAGCTTGGCACTTTGCTTCGCTATATAGATGACAACAAGACGGGAGCTCTTATAGAGAGCAGTCTTATGATAGGAGCGATCCTTGGAGGTGCGAGCGCAGCTCAGGTCAAGGCTATCGAAAGAGCCGGAAACAGTGTCGGAGTTGCATTCCAGATCCAGGATGATATTCTTGATATTGTAGGAAATCTCGAGGAGCTTGGAAAGCCCATCGGCTCTGATGAGAAGAACCAGAAGACAACGTATGTCAGTCTCTACGGAATGGACGAAGCTACCGCTAAGGTAAAAGAGCTTTCGGATGCAGCTTCAGACATATTAAAAGAGCTTGGATTTAAAGATTCGTTTTTGGATAAGCTATTCCAATACTTGATATACAGAAGGAAATGACATGTTACTAGATCAGATTAAAGATACAGGTGATATAAAGAAGATACCTCAGTCCAAATATCATATTCTTGCGCAGGAGATCAGAGAGTTTCTCATAGATAAGATATCTGTAACGGGAGGTCATCTTGCGTCCAATCTTGGTGCCGTTGAGCTCACAATGGCTCTTCACCTTGCACTCAATCTTCCCAAGGACAAGATAATCTGGGACGTTGGACATCAGGCATATACACACAAGATCCTTACGGGAAGAAAAGATAAATTTGATACACTTCGTCAGTTCGGCGGCCTTTCGGGATTTCCGAAGAGATGTGAGAGCGACACGGATTGTTTTGACACCGGACACAGCTCAAACTCTATCTCTGCGGGACTTGGTATGGTAAAGGCAAGAGATCTTGCCGGAGACGATTATGCCGTTGTATCGGTAATAGGAGACGGCTCTCTTACGGGCGGTCTTGCTTATGAAGCGCTCAACAACGCTTCCAAGCTCGATACCAATTTTATCATCATCTTAAATGACAATGAGATGTCTATCTCTGAGAGTGTCGGAGGTATGAGAAAGTACCTCAACAACGTGCGTACTGCGCAGGGGTATCTTACTCTTAAAGAAGACGTTTTTGCACAGGTCGGTAATAACCACAAGGTTGTAGAGAGCATCAGAAGAGCCAAGAACTCTTTTAAACAGCTCTTTATACCCGGAATGGTATTTGAGAACCTCGGTATCACTTACCTCGGACCTGTAGACGGCCACGATACGGTAAGCCTTGAAAAGACTATAAAAGAGGCCAGAAAAGTTAAAAAGGCCGTTATGATACATGTTATGACCAAGAAGGGAAAAGGCTATGAGCCTGCGGAGAGACATCCCGCAAGATTCCATGGAACCGAGCCCTTCCTCGTAGAGAACGGTCTTCCGAGGAACCCCAGAACAACCTCCAACTATCAGGATATCTTCAGCACAGTTATGTGTAAGCTCGGTGCAAGAGATGAGAAGGTAGTTGCTATAACCGCTGCAATGGCTGATGGTACGGGACTTAAGAGATTCAGAAATATTTATCCCGACAGATTTATCGACGCCGGAATAGCGGAGGAACACGCAGTTTCTTTTGCCGCAGGAATGGCCGCAGGCGGATATAAGCCTGTATTTGCGGTATATTCATCATTCCTTCAAAGAGCGTATGACCAGATTTTGGAGGACGTATGTCTTCAGAATCTTCCGGTTGTTTTTGCGATAGACAGAGCGGGCCTTGTCGGAAGCGACGGCGAGACGCATCAGGGAATATTTGACGTTGCATTTTTATCCTCAATGCCCAATATGCATATCATGGCGCCCAAGAATAAATGGGAGCTTTCGGATATGCTCAAGTTCTGCGTAAGCTTTGACGGACCGACTGCCGTAAGATATCCAAGGGGCAATGCATATGACGGACTTAAGGAATTCCGTGCACCTATCGAGATGGGTAAGTGCGAGCCTATTTATGAGGAAAAAGATATCTGCCTTCTTGCCGTAGGTTGCATGGTCAAGATTGGCGAGGAAGTGCGCGATATACTTAAGAATAACGGGCTCAACTGCTCGCTTGTAAATGCGAGATTCGTTAAACCTATAGATACGGATTACATTCACACTGCTTCCGCATCACACAGACTCCTTGTCACAATGGAGGAGAATGTCGCTAGCGGCGGTTACGGCGAAAAGGTTCGTGAATATGTGGATGAGAACAGACTTGATGTCGGAGTTTTGAACATAGCGATCCCTGACGAATTTGTAACTCACGGAAGTGTGGACAGACTTCGCAAGGAGCTTAAGATCGACGCAGATTCAATCGCCGAGAGAATAATGCAGGAGATACACAGATAACGGTTTATGGCAAAGGATAAAGAAAGACTTGATGTCCTACTTGTAAACAGAGGATTGGCACCTTCCAGAGAAAAGGCCAAGACTCTCATAATGGCGGGAGACGTTTTTGTAAACGGTCAGAGAGAAGATAAACCCGGAACAACTTTTGAAGAAGCCAAGATAACTTCTTTGGAAGTAAGGGGCGATACACTTCCCTATGTGAGCAGAGGCGGACTTAAGCTTGAGAAGGCGGTCAACAATTTTGGCTTTTCTCTTGAAGGAAAGGTCTGCATGGATATCGGAGCATCCACCGGAGGCTTTACCGATTGCATGCTCCAGAATAAAGCTGCCAAGGTTTACTCCGTCGATGTGGGACACGGACAGCTAGACTGGAAGCTTAGGAGCGACGATAGAGTCGTTTGCATGGAGAAGACTAATTTCAGATACATGGTAAGAGATGACATTCAGGACGATCTTGATTTTGCTTCCTGCGATGTATCTTTTATCTCATTAACCAAGATACTTCTTCCCGCAAGGAGACTTCTTAAGGACAATGCGCAGATGGTATGCCTTATAAAGCCTCAGTTCGAAGCGGGTAAAGATAAAGTTGGGAAAAAGGGTGTAGTAAGAGATCCCAAGGTCCATGAAGAGGTAGTGCACAGGATAATTGATTTTGTCCACATCGCAGGTTTTGATGTCCTGCACCTTGATTTTTCTCCTATAAAGGGACCTGAGGGAAATATAGAATATCTTGTTCATATTGAAAAAAATCCTTCGTATAACGAGAAGGTTTCTGAGCTTACAGAGGCAGAGGGAGAGCGGATCTTAAGAGAAACTGTAGAAGCTGAAAACGGTTATTCTCACGATCCCGATATGGAGAAGCTTATCAGGGACACAGTTGGCAAAGCACATGGCAATTTGGACTGACACATTGTGGGGGAACCATGGAAAAGTTTTGTATAGTCGCAAATAAAACTAAAGACAAAGATCTGAAGATAACACGTTATATCATCAAATATCTGGAGGATAAGGGCAAGACCTGTACTCTTGCAGAGACTACGGGAAGGCCGACGGAAGGCACTATCGGAAGGGACTTTATGAGTTCAATTCCGGAAGATTCCGATTGTTGTATAGTCCTAGGCGGTGACGGTACAATGCTGGAAGCCGCAAGGAGTCTTGCTTTTCTTGATATCCCCATAATCGGAGTTAATCTCGGAACCTTGGGATATCTTGCCGAGGTTGAAAAGAGTGGTATCGATGAAGCACTTGTGAAGCTTCTCTCGGGAGAATTCGAGACTGAAGACAGAATGATGCTTCACGGCAGCATAAACGGTCAGAAGGATTATGCGCTTAACGATATCGTCATCACCAGAGCATCTACGATCCAAGCGATCAATTTCAATATTTACATCAACAAGCTTCTTTTGTGTGAATATCATGCAGACGGAATCATCATATCAACGCCTACGGGATCTACCGGATATAACATGTCAGCTGGTGGCCCCATCGTTGAACCGTCGGCTAATATGATCCTACTTACGCCGATATGTCCGCATACGCTTAATTCAAGAAGTATCGTACTTCCGGCAGATGCGAAGATATCGATCGAGCTCACCGACAGCTTCAAAAATCGAAACAGTAAAGTTGTCGCAGCGTACGACGGTGGTGGCATCGTCGATATGAAAGTCGGAGATAGGATAGAGATAAGGAAATCCAAGAAGACTACCAAGATCTTAAAGCTCAACAGAGTAAGCTTTTTGGAAATCCTCAGTAAGAAATTCAGTATGTAAAACAAACTCTTTTGCGGAAAGGACAGTCCGAAAATGAAGAATAAAAGACATGACAAGATCATAGAGATCATAGCTTCACACGTTGTAGAAACTCAGGATCAGCTTGCAATGTATTTAAGACAGGCGGGCTATGACGTTACTCAGGCAACCATTTCAAGAGACATCAGGAAGATGAAACTCACTAAGCAGGTTACCGAGGACGGAAGACAGAAGTACGTTTATACAACAGCCGATTCGAGTGCTATGCAGGAGAAGTATGTAAGCGTCCTCAAGGCAGGCTTTGTCAGCATGGACGTTGCGCAGAATATTCTTGTTATCAAGACCGTGTCCGGTATGGCGATGGCTCTCGCGACAGCGATCGATGCGCTCAAGTTCAAAGAGATCGTTGGATGTATCGCAGGCGATGACACCATTATGATCGCGATAAAGACCAATGAAGAGGCTCAGAAGGTCATGGATACATTACATGACATGATGCAAGAATAAGTGGGGAAATATGCTATATAGTTTACACGTTAAAAATCTGGCTCTAATAAAAGAGCAGGAGATAGAGTTTTCGAAGGGGCTTAATATACTTACAGGTGAGACCGGTGCAGGTAAATCAGTGGTTTTGGGCTCTGTTAATCTTGCGCTCGGAGCCAAGGCGGATGCTTCTCTTATAAGGACCGGAGAAGAGTCGGCGCTTGTCGAGCTTGTTTTCGGGATCGAAAGCGATGTTCAGAGAAATGTTTTAAAAGAGATGGATATCCCTGTTGAAGATGATGAGACGATCGTCATCCAGAGAAAGATAATGCAGGGAAGAAGCGTTTCAAAGGTTTGCGGCGAGACAGTTACGGCAAGGCAGCTTAAAGAGATCGCCAATGCTTTTATCAACATTCACGGACAGAATGACAATCAGGAGCTTCTTAAGAAAAAGAAGCATCTTGAGATCCTTGACGATTACTGTGCGGATAAGACGGAAGCTCTTTTTACCGAGTTAAAAGAAAAATATGCGGATATGAAAAGACTCGAAGAAGAGCTCGAAGACACCGATATAGACGAAGCTTCAAGGCTCAGAGAGCAGGAGCTTTTGGAATATGAGATAAATGAGATAAACGAAGCCGAGGTCGTGCTTGGAGAAGATGAAGAGCTTGAGGGAAGCTATCGCAAGATGGTGAACGCTCAGAAGATATCAGGAGCTGCCAACATGGCTATGGCAATGACGGGTTCCGGAGAGTCCGAGGACAGCGCGGCTGATCTTGTGAGCAGGGCTGTTAGAGAGCTTTCATCAGTATCTTCGTATGACGATGAGCTTGAGGATATAGTGTCGCAGATATCCGATGTGGAGAATCTTTTGACTGACTTTAACAGAAGTCTTTCTGCGTATATCTCGGGGCTTGAGTTTGACGATGAGAAGTTCAGGACCTGCGAGGACAGATTAAATACACTAAATCATCTCAAGGATAAGTACGGCGGAAGTCTTGAAGCGGTACTTAAATATCTTGAAGAGAAGACAGAAAAGCTCGATGCTTTAAGTGATCTTGAGGCGCACAGAGATGCTCTCAAGAAGAGCTTGGAAGAGAGAAAGGGTCAGGTCTTTGAGCTTTGTAAGAAGATCTCCGACATAAGAAAAGCGGGGGCAAAAGAGCTTGAGAAGAAGCTTATCGCTGCTCTCATAGATCTGAATTTCCTTGATGTGAGATTTGAGATCCAGATAGATTATGACGAGAATGAGCTTACAAGCAAGGGCTGTGATAAAGTCAGATTCATGATCTCAACAAACCCCGGCGAGAGTCTCAGGGCGCTTGATGATATCGCAAGCGGCGGTGAGCTTTCAAGGATAATGCTTGCACTTAAGACAGTTGTTGCTGACAAGGATGATATCAGTACGCTTATCTTTGATGAGATAGATGCGGGTATCAGCGGAAAGACTGCTTGGATGGTCGCAGGCAAGCTCGGCGAGCTTTCCAAGGATCATCAGATCATATGTATTACGCACCTTGCGCAGATCGCAGCTATGGCCGATTATCACTACATGATCGATAAAGGTCTTGAGGACGGAAGGACAGTTACAAATATCTATGCTCTGGACGGCGAGCAGTCGGAGAGAGAGATCGCAAGGCTTTTGGGCGGCGAAGAAATAACTGAGGCTTCACTTACTAACGCACGTGAACTCATAGAAAAGGCAAAGAGATGACAATAGATAATGACGATCTTATAAACAGCATAATGGCGTCGCTGGGAAGGATAGATGCGATAAAGCTTGAGGATATCCCGAACATCGATCTTTATATGGATCAGCTCACCACGTTTATGGACGAGAGGCTTAAGAAGGCAACCCGTCATCCGGGCGAGGACAAGATCCTTACGAAGACGATGATCAACAACTATGCCAAGAACGATCTTTTACCTCCTCCCGTAAGGAAGAAGTATTCCAAGGATCACCTTATACTCCTCATCTTTATCTTTTACCTAAAAAACATCCTGTCGATAAATGACATTCAGACACTGCTTGAGCCATTGAAGAACAGGTTCAGACACAGCGATGATGAGCTTAATCTGAGCAAGATCTACGACCTTGCGTATACGCTTCAAAAAGAAGAGCTCGATCCTTGTATGGACGATCTTAAGAAGAAGTATGAGAAGGCTCTCGGTACATTTGAAGATGAGGGACTTTCGGAAGAAGAGAAAAAGAAGATGCAGATGTTTTCTTTTATAACTCTTTTGTCCTACGACGTTTATGTCAAAAAGCTCCTCATAGAGAAGATCCTCGACAATATCACGGGCGCTGAGGATAAGGCGGCTAAGGATAAGAAAAAAGAAAAGCCCGCGAAAGATAAGAAGAAATAATAAAGGAAACACAATATAAATGGGAATATACGATACACTTAATTCGCAGCAAAAAAAGGCAGTACTGCAGACGGAAGGACCGGTGCTGATACTTGCGGGAGCAGGTTCGGGAAAGACAAGGGTACTTACGCACAGGATTGCCTATCTTATTGATGAGTGCGGAGTCAATCCATGGAATATCATGGCTATCACATTCACCAATAAGGCGGCCGGTGAGATGAGGGAGAGAGTTGACAAGATAGTCGGCTTCGGCGCAGAGAGCATCTGGGTTTCGACCTTCCACTCAAGCTGTGTGAAAATCCTTAGAAGATACGCAGACAGACTTGGCTACGGCACCAATTTTACAATTTACGATACCGACGACTCCAAGAGTCTTATGAAAGATATATGCAAAAAATATCAGCTGGAGACCACTCAGCTTAAGCTTCGCAGTATCATGGGAAGCATCTCGAAATGCAAAGACAATCTGGTCACTCCCGAAGAGTATGCGCTCAATACGCAGAATGATTTTATCAAACTCAAGATTTCCAAGGCTTATACGGAATATCAGCTTGCTCTTAAGAAGAACAACGCCATGGATTTTGACGATCTTATCTTTAAGACCGTTGAACTTTTTAAGTCCAATCCGGACGTGCTCGATAACTATCAGGAACGCTTTAAGTTCATCATGGTGGATGAGTATCAGGATACCAACAATGCGCAGTTTGAGCTTATAAGACTTCTCGCTGATAAGTACAGAAACCTTTGCGTAGTTGGTGACGACGATCAGAGTATCTACAGATTCAGAGGCGCCAACATCAGGAATATCCTTGATTTTGAGAAGGTTTATCCGGAGGCTACCGTTATCAAGCTTGAGCAGAACTACCGCTCAACGCAGCAGATCCTTGACGCAGCCAATGCTGTTATCAGGAACAACTACGGAAGAAAAGACAAGGCTCTTTGGACGGATGAAAAAGACGGCGAGATCGTACGCCTTAAGCAGTTTGATACTGCTTACGATGAGGCTACTTTTATCGCTGATGATATTGGAAAACTCATGAGAAATGGAAAGCTTCGTTACAGCGATACAGCCGTTTTGTACAGGACCAATGCGCAGTCACGTCTTTTGGAAGAGAAGCTTGTCCTTGACGGAATCCCTTACGATATCGTGGGCGGAACCAATTTCTATTCAAGAAAAGAGATAAAAGATCTTTTGGCATATCTTAAGACTATCGATAACGGTCTTGATGATGTTGCGGTTAAAAGAATCATCAACGTGCCAAGACGCGGTATCGGAGCTACTACAATTGAGCATGTTCAGAGCTACGCCGATGAGAGGCAGATAAGCTTTTACGATGCAATGTGCGAGGCGGATCAGATCGTTGCGGTTAACAGAAGCGCGTCCAAGCTCACTGATTTCGTTACGATGATCAGGGCGTTCAGGACTAAGATGAAGAGCTATTCTCTTGAAGAGCTCCTTAAGGATGTCCTTGATGTCACAGGATATATGGAATATCTCAAGACTTTGGACGATGATACGGATGAAGAGAGTAACGACAGAGCAGCCAACGTAGATGAGCTTATATCCAAGATCGCTGCTTATGAAGAAAACGAAGAGGTCGAGCAGCCCACTCTTTCGGGATTCCTTGAAGAGGTCGCGCTTGTGTCCGATATAGACAGGATCGGAGAGGACAATGAGAAGGTCCTTCTCATGACCATACACAGCGCAAAGGGACTTGAGTTCGAGCATGTCTACATCGCAGGATTGGAAGAGGGAGTTTTCCCTTCATATATGACGCTCGGAAACGAGGATTCGGATCCCGAGGGCGTTGAAGAGGAGAGACGACTTGCTTATGTTGCGATAACAAGAGCCAAGAAGCACCTTACACTTACCGCCGCGAGGCGCAGAATGGTAAGGGGCGAGACCATGTACAACAGATTAAGCCGCTTTGTGGCAGAGATTCCGAGGAACCTCTTGGATGAATCAAATGTATCGACTTCACCATCGTTTTTATTCGATGACGGCGAGACCATCGATGAGTACGAGAGCGTTGAAGATACGTTTGGAAGAAGCGGAAGCAGCGCTTTCGGCGGAGGTTCGAGGTCTTCAAGCGGATATGACTCAGGTTCACGCGGCGAATCATCAAGATCAGGTTCGTATGGCGGGGCGTCAAGATCCGGCGCAGGCTCCAATGGCGGGGCGAGATCCGAACTGGCAAATACCTACAAGCTCAAGGCTACTCCTAAGCCTGCTAAGAAGATCCCAAGGGCGGTTCCTTCCGAAAAGCCTTATATTGCGGGTGTTGCCAAGACACATGCAAGAGGAAGCCTTGCTGGACTTTCCAAGGGCATGCCTCAGGTTGCACAAAAGCCTGATTATGTAGTCGGCGACAAGGTAAGCCACGTTAAATACGGCATCGGAACAGTAACAGACCTTCAGGAAGGACCAAGAGACTACAAGGTTACCGTAATGTTCGATGAAGTCGGACAGAAGGTCATGTATGCTGCTTTTGCGAAGCTACAGAAGGTGTGACCAAAGATTCTTTTGATAAGACATAAAGCCAAGTACATGCTTATGTGATATACTGTACATGAACATATTTTTCGTTTAGAAAGGGGTTATCTATGGAAGAAAAGAACAAGATTGAAGACATAATACAGATGACTAGATTAAATGAACTTCTTGATAAGAGAGAGGCAGACAATGCCAAGAAGCCTTCCAACATAATCCTCTGGGTTTTGGCAATTCTTGGTTGCATATCAGCAGTTGCTATCATTGCATATCTCGTATATCAGTACATGACACCTGCATACGAGGATGATTATTATGATGATGATTTCGACGACTTCGAGGATGATTTCGAAGACGAAGATTTTATCAGAGAAAGTTAAGAAGTTTACAACGTGAAGAAGAAAGAAGTAATTACAGGAACAGTAAAAAGGGTGGAATTCCCTAATAAAGGAATAATTGAAACTTCTGAAGGGAAGGTCGTCGTTAAAGGCGTTCTTCCCGATCAGAAGATATCAGTTCAGATTCAGAAGGTGCGCAAGGATAAAGCCGAAGGAAGACTCGTGGAAGTCCTTGAGGAAGCACCCGATTCTATTGAAAGCCCCTGCATTCATTTCGGAAAATGCGGAGGCTGTAGTTATCTTACAATGCCTTATGTAAAGGAACTTGGTCTCAAAGAGCAGCAGGTCAGAAGCTTACTTAAGCCTGCTATCGACAGACAGACCACTAAGTTCACATGGGAAGGCATCAAGACAAGCCCTGTCAAATTTGCATACAGAAACAAGATGGAGTTCACTTTTGGAGATGAAGTCATGGGAGGACCCCTTGCTCTTGGCATGCACAAAAAGGGCAGTTTCTACGACATCGTAACCGTAAGCGGATGCAGGATCGTCGATACCGATTATCAGGCTATCCTTTCAGCTACGCTCGATTATTTTGCTCCCTTGTATGAGGAAAAAGAGATCTCTTTTTACCACAGGATGAAGCAGCAGGGATACCTGCGCCATCTTCTCGTACGTAGAGCAGTAAAGACAGGTGAGATACTCGTAGACCTTGTCACAACAACACAGGAAGAGCACGACCTTACAGGATTTAAGAATGCTCTTTTATCCTTGTCTCTTAATGGCAGGATCGTGGGAATCCTTCATACCAAGAACGATTCTCTTGCCGATGCCGTAATTGACGAAGGCACAGAGATCCTCTTCGGACAGGATTATTTCTTTGAATACTTACTTGGACTTCGTTTCAAGATCAACCCGTTCTCGTTCTTCCAGACCAACAGCCTTAGCGCTGAGGTTCTGTATCAGACGGTACGCGGCTATATCAAGAGTCTCTTCGATCAGAAAAAGATCAGAGAAGACGGCGTCATCTACGATCTGTATTCCGGAACCGGCACTATCGCGCAGCTCCTTGCACCCGTCGCCAACAAGATCATCGGTGTTGAGATTGTCGAAGAAGCCGTTGAAGCCGCCAAGGACAACGCTAAGCTTAACGGCCTCGATAACTGCGAGTTCATCGCCGGCGATGTCCTTAAGGTTCTTGATGAAATCGAAGAAAAGCCCGATATGATCATCTTGGATCCACCCAGGGACGGCATAAATCCCAAGGCTCTTACCAAGATCATCGGCTACGGCGTTCCTTATATGATCTACGTCTCCTGCAAGCCCACCAGCCTTGCACGCGACCTCGAGATCCTCCAGGAAAACGGCTACGCCATGACCAGAGCCGTTGCCGTAGATCAATTCCCCTGGACAAGTCACGTTGAAACAGTCGTTCTCTTAGCGAGAACGACTGATAAGGAAGTTTGAGCTTAGAGAATGCTGTTGTTCTGGCGAGCATGCTTGCATGCGAGAGCGGAACTTCCTTATGAATATACGGTCCATGCGAACCGCTGAGAC
>JAFXTN010000011.1 GCA_017535785.1 Butyrivibrio sp.
ATGAGCGTTGTATCAATGAAACAGTTACTTGAGGCAGGTGTACATTTCGGACACCAGACAAGAAGATGGAACCCTAAAATGGCTCCTTACATCTTCACAGAGAGAAACGGAATCCACATCATCGACCTTCAGAAGTCAGTTGTAAAGGTTGACGAGGCTTACAAGGCAGTATTTGAGATTGCACAGCAGGGTGGAACAATCCTTTTCGTTGGAACCAAGAAGCAGGCACAGGACGCAGTTAAGACTGAGGCTGAGCGTTGCGGAATGTACTATGTTAACGAGAGATGGCTTGGCGGTATGCTCACAAACTTCAAGACAATCCAGAGCAGAATCGCAAGAATGAAGACTATCGAGAAGATGCAGGAAGACGGAACTTTCGAAGTTCTTCCCAAGAAGGAAGTTGCTCAGCTTAAGAAGGAGCTTTCTAAGCTTCAGGCAAACCTTGGCGGAATCAGAGATATGAAGAGAATCCCTGATGCTATCTTTGTTGTAGATCCTAAGAAGGAAAGAATCTGCATCCAGGAAGCAGAGTCTCTTGGAATCACTCTTATCGGTATCGGTGATACAAACTGCGATCCCGAAGAGCTTGACTTCATCATCCCCGGTAACGACGATGCTATCAGAGCCGTAAAGCTTATCGTTGGTAAGATGGCTGACGCTGTGATCGAGGCTAATCAGGGTGCTGAGGCTGACGTAGCAGCTGAGAACGAAGGCGCTGATGTTGAAGAAGAGACAACAGAAGAAGTAACTGAGTAATTTTGAATATATTTTAAATTATCTTAGGGAGGATAATATAGATGGCTATCACAGCAGCAATGGTTAAAGAATTACGTGAGTCTACCGGTGCAGGAATGATGGAATGCAAGAAGGCTCTTACAGAAACTAACGGTGATATGGATGCCGCAGTTGAGTTCCTTAGAAAGAACGGTATCATGAAGGCAGAGAAGAAGGCTAGCAGAATCGCAGCTGAGGGTCTTACAAAGATTGCTGTTAAGGATGACAAGACAGCAGCAGTTGTTGAGGTTAACTCAGAGACTGACTTCGTTGCTCAGAACGAGAAGTTCCAGGCATTCGTTAACGCTGTAGCTACACAGGCTGTTAACTCTGACGCTAAGGACATGGATGCATTCATGGCTGAGAAGTGGAATGAGGATGCTTCTAAGACTGTTAGCGAGGCACTTGTAGAGATCACTGCAGTTATCAGTGAGAAGCTCAGCATCAGACGTTTTGAGAAAGTTGTTGCTTCTAACGGTATCGTAGTTCCTTATGTACACGGCAACGGAAGAATTTCTGTTATCGTAGAGGCTGATACAGATGTTGTTAACGACGAGATCAAGGATGCTGTAAAGAACATCGCTATGCAGGTTGCAGCTCTTAATCCTAAGTATGTTGCTACTGAGGATGTTTCTCAGGAGTACAGAGATCACGAGAAGGAGATCCTTCTTGCTCAGGCTATGAAGGAGAACGAGGAGCTTCCCGAGGGCAAGAGAAAGCCTCAGGAAATCATCGAGAAGATGCTCATCGGACGTCTCAACAAAGAGCTTAAAGAGATCTGCCTTAACGAGCAGGTTTATGTAAAGGCTGAAGACGGAAAGCAGACTGTTGGTCAGTATGTTGCACAGGTTGCAAAGAACAACGGTGCTAACCTCAAGATCAAGAGATTTGTTCGTTTCGAGACAGGTGAGGGAATCGAGAAGAAGAGTGAGAACTTTGCAGAGGAAGTTGCAAAGCAGGCAGCTGGTCTTAACTAATCATATTTATAGATTTACGGAGCTCCGGTTTGTTGACCGGAGCTCTTTCTATTTTAGGAAAAATGTCCTATACTAGTAGGGTATGATTTTTTATGCAAAGGTTGGTAATGAGATTTGAGTCAGCTAGTTACGATCAAAGGAACCAAATCAGGAATCATCCTTGTTCTTGAGCCGAGCGCTCCTTTCCCTGAACTATCTGATGAAGTCGCTTCAAGATTCAAGGAAGCATCTTCATTTTTGGGAAATAAGAACATGGGTCTCATTATCAGAGGAAGAAAGCTCTCTGACGATGAGGAAAGCAAGATAGTTAAGATCATTGAAGATAACTGCGATCTTAAGATATTCTGCGTCATTGATGAAGAGTCAGGAGTAGAGAAAATGTTTGAGCACGTGGTTCAGACACCTATTCAGACATATCATAATGATGATCCTTCGGATGTTGGGTCGATGCAGGATAGTGATGACAGCAACAATGCACTTATTCTTAAAGGAAATTTAAGGTCAGGTCAGGATGTTTCCTGTAAGCAAAGTGTTGTTATTCTGGGTGATGTAAAGCCCGGTGCCAATGTTATCTCTTATGGCAGTATCTTTATCTTGGGTGAGCTTAGAGGAAACGCGTTTGCCGGAGCCGGCGGAGACAGGAGCGCTATTGTTATGGCCCTTAATCTTAATCCGCTTCAGGTCAGGATCGCGGATGCTATAGCTATTTCACCCGATGCCGAGAAAGGCCCCAAACTTAAATTCAAGAAAAAGAAGCTGATGGGAAGCGAGGCAGGTGAGCCAGAGGTTGCATATATCGAAGGCGATCATATCGTAAAGACTGCTTACGGATCATCATTTCTCAGACAGCTAAACAACTAATTGGAGGAAAATATGGGAGAAGTCATAGTAATAACATCAGGAAAAGGCGGAGTAGGTAAGACAACAAGTACTGCAAATCTCGGTACAGGACTTGCCAAGCTTAATAAAAAAGTAGTTCTCATAGACACAGATATAGGTCTTCGTAACCTTGATGTGGTTATGGGTCTTGAGAACAGGATCGTATATAATCTTGTTGACGTTATTGAAGGAAATTGCAAGCTTAAGCAGGCACTCATAAGGGATAAGAGATATGAGACACTATTTCTTTTGCCCGCTGCTCAGACCAAGGATAAGACAAGCGTTACTCCTGAGCAGATGAAGAATCTAACAGAGCAGCTTGCTACTGAGTTTGATTATGTTCTTCTTGATTGCCCCGCAGGAATTGAGCAGGGATTCAAGAATGCCATAGCAGGTGCTGACAGAGCACTTGTTGTTACAACACCCGAGGTTTCTGCTGTACGTGATGCAGACAGGATCATTGGACTTCTTGAAGCCAATGAGATCAAGAAGACACAGCTTATCGTTAACAGACTTCGTTCAGAGATGATCAAGAGAGGGGATATGATGTCTGCTGATGATGTTATCGATATTCTTGCGGTTGAGCTTATCGGCCAGGTTCCTGATGATGAGCATATCGTTGTTGCAACCAATAACGGTGAGCCTCTTGTAGGAGATAATTCACTTGCAGGTCAGGCTTATATGAACATTTGTCGCAGAATCACAGGTGAACAGGTTCCTTTCCTTGATCTTGACGCTAAAAAGGGCTTGTTTGGCTGGCTTAAGAAAAAATAAAAAGGGGGCAATATTATGAAATTTTCAGATCTTTTCAAAAAGAAAACTTCAAGCGATATTGCCAAGGACCGCCTTAAGTTTGTTCTTGTTTCGGATAGAGCTTCTTGCTCACCCGAGCTTATGGCCAAGATCCGCAGTGATATCATAGAAGTATTATCCAAGTATGCTGAGATTGATATGGATGGCATAGACATCAATATCACACATATAGATGCTGATGAGAACGGTGGAAAATCTGCTCCGGCTCTTTATGCTAATATTCCTATCAAGAACATGAATCACAACGTTAAATAATTTTAACGGGCAGGGAATAAAATTCCTTGCCCATAATTTATTTAATGTACTTTAAACTAATGATTATTACAGAATTTGTGGTATAATTAGGGATAGTTAATACTTTATCTATCAGGAGAATTATATGGGCGTAAACGATGAAGCATATGAATCATTAAAGATCGGAAATCAGTTATGTTTCCCTCTTTATGCGTGTTCCAAGGAAATCATCAGGAAGTACAAGCCTTTTCTTGATGCTTTGGATCTCACCTATACCCAGTATATTGTTATGATGGTCATGTGGGATAAGAAGAAGGTCAATGTCAAGACGTTGGGAGAAAACCTTTATCTTGATTCCGGTACGCTTACTCCTGTACTTAAAAAGCTTGAATCCAAAGGATATATCAAGAGAGAAAGGTCTGAGAAAGACGAAAGAAACCTTGTTGTTACGTTGACGGAAGATGGAGAGGCATTAAAAGAAAAGGCCGTTAATATTCCTAAGAAGGTTGGATCTTGTGTTTGCTTATCTTCCGAAGAGAGTAAAACATTATATGATCTCTTGTACAAAATTATCGCTAAAGTCAAAGATACAGATTGATTTTTTGAGGATTTGGCAATACAATTTTATTTGGTCAATGATGCGTGGTAGTTTATGTTTTTGAAAGTCAAAAATTTAACGATCCACGCCTTGTTTATGGAGGCAGTTATGACTTCTCATAATCATAATCATCACCATGACCCTGAGAAGATTAAAGCCATCGTTAATCGACTGTCCAAGGCAATCGGACACCTTGAATCGGTCAAAAGGATGGTAGAGGACGATCGTGACTGTTCCGAAGTTCTTGTACAATTGGCAGCTGTACGTTCCGCGATCAACAACACCGGAAAAGAGCTTCTAAAGGAACATATAAGTCACTGCATTGTTCACGCAATTCAGGAAGGCGATGAAGATGCCATTATTGAACTAAATGATGCCATCGACAAATTTATGAAATCTACATGAGTGATAATACTCATGCAAATTGTATGTGAAAGGGGCGAACACCTTGGCTAATATTATAAACGTAGTTTACTTTCTTATTCTTTTTCCCTTTATTATGGCGATAATAATCGGATTACTTAAGAAAGCAAGTCCGCTTAGAAGTGCTGTTATTATCATAGGCGGATTTACTATTATGGCTGCTGCAATTTATGTTGCTGTTAATGTTCTCTTGTCCGGTAAAATACACATCGTTTATCTTGAGAACATAGAGCTTTATAATCATATTGTTGTAGCTTTGGAAGTATTTTTGATGGTACTTGTATGTTTCCTTAGTATCAAGTACAAGAAATTTTACGCAATTATTTTTTCGCTTGTCGGAACCATTCCGGTTCTGTGGATGGATCTCACAGGTAGAGCAGTAGAGTACTCTAATCATCTACGTATTGATACTTTTACTGCTGTTATGTATCTGATCGTAGGTGTTGTAGGTATTCTTATCTGTATCTATGCATCAGGTTACATGAAAGACTATCATCACCATCACACAGATGTGCAGGATCGTTCCAATTATTTCCTTGCACTTATGTTTGTGTTCCTTGGAGCGATGTTTGGTCTCATTTCTTCAGACAATCTTGGATTCATCTATTTCTTCTGGGAGATCACAAGTGTTTGTTCATTCCTTATGATCGGTTATACAAGAACCCAGGAAGCTGTAGATAATTCATTCAGAGCTTTATGGATGAACCTTCTCGGAGGCTGTGGATTTGCGGCAGGCCTTATGTATTGCAATATGAATCTCGAAATTGCAAATTTAAGCGACCTTACAGGCATCGCAGCTACTTCTAAATTCGTTATTGTTCCGGTTACACTTTTTGCTTTTGCTGCTCTTACAAAGAGTGCACAATTTCCTTTTTCAAAATGGCTCCTTGGTGCCATGGTTGCACCTACACCTTCAAGTGCGCTTCTTCACTCGGCAACAATGGTTAAGATCGGTGTATATATGCTTATAAGAGTGTCACCTCTTTTGTACAATACACTTACAGGTATCATGATCACTGTTATCGGTGGATTTACATTCTTTGCAGCGTCTCTTCTTGCTATTACAGTCAGCGACGGCAAGAAAGTTCTTGCTTATTCAACAATTTCAAATCTCGGTCTTATTACAGCCTGTGCCGGAACCGGTACTACAGAGGGTGTATGGGCCGCTGTTATGCTTGTGCTTTTCCATGCTGTTTCCAAGTCACTTCTTTTCCAGACAGTGGGAGATATCGAGAACTGTATGCACAGTCGTGATATTGAGGATATGCACGGACTTATCATTAAGCTTCCCAGACTTGCATTTATTATGATGATAGGTATCTGCGGTATGTTCATGGCGCCTTTTGGAATGCTTGTTTCCAAGTGGGCTGCTCTTAAGGCATTCGTAGATTCCGGTTCCGTATGGCTTGTTATCTTCCTTGTTTTCGGATCAGGAAGTACACTTTTCTACTGGGCTAAATGGCTTGGAAAGATCTGCACTGTTATCCATCAGTCTTTCGAGCTTGAAGATATTACACCCAGAAGCGAGATGGTTTCTATTTTCCCTCTTACTTCTATGATCGTTATCATGTGCTTTGCATTCCCATGGATGTCCTCACACATGATCCAGCCTATTCTTGATGAGGCATTCAATACAAACATCCCTGATGTTATTGGTGGAAGTGATGTCATTATCATGATGATCATGGTAGCAATGATATTTATGATACCTATTGGTTCAAGAATACTTGCTATCGGTAAGAACTCTAAGATGACAATGTCTTATGTTGCAGGTGTCAACGCAGGCGATGACAGACATTATATTGATTCTTTCGGTAAAGAGAGAGCTCTTTATATGTCCAACTGGTATATGGATGAGATCTTCGGTGAGAAGAAACTTCTTTTACCCTGCATAATCGTTTCAGCTGTTCTTGTTGCTGTAATGCTTATTATTGTAGTCGGAGGTGCGTTCTGATGACTGTTTCTATTATTATTAAAGCTTTACTTTATGTTTTACTTGCTCCCTTTGTCGGAGGATTATTATCAGGTATAGACAGAGTTTTCTCTGCTCGTATGCAGGGAAGACAAGGACCTCCTGTTTTTCAGCCTTTTTATGATGTATTTAAGCTTATGAACAAGCAGACCACCGTTGTTAACGGTATTCAGGTTCTGTTTGTAACGGCCTATCTTATCTTTACGATATTTACAGGCGCTCTGTTCTTTGCAGGCGGAGATATGCTTCTTGTATTCTTTGCTCTTTCAATGTCAGAGGTTATGATGGTACTTGCCGCTTTTTCAACAAACGGCCCTTACAGTATCATGGGAGCGCAGCGTGAGCTTTTACAGATGATGTGTTATGAACCTATGACTCTTCTTGTTGCCATCGGTTTTTACTATGCAAACGGAAGTTTCATGGTTAATGATCTTATCCATGCATCTGTGCCCGCGATCGTACAGATACCCGGTTTCTTTATCGGATTTGTATTTATCCTTATCATTAAACTTAGGAAGTCGCCTTTTGATCTTAGTACGTCACACCATATGCACCAGGAGATGGTTAAGGGACTTACGACAGATCTTTCGGGTGGCAACCTTGCACGCGTTGAGATAGCAGAGTGGTATGATACTGTTCTTATGATGGGTATCGTAGGAATGTTCTTTATTACAAACAATCCTATCAGTATCCTTTGGGCAGTTATTGCATGCTCCGTTGTTTTCTTCCTTGAGACACTTATTGATAATCTTTTCCCTCGTGTTAAGTACATCACCATGCTCAAGGTTACATGGGCGGTTATCCTTGTATTTGCGGGAACCAACCTGCTGATCCTTAATGTTTTGAAGTAATGAGAAGGAGATAAGCAAATGAAAATATCAAAATCACCATGGGTGTTACATTATGACGGTTCCAGCTGTAACGGCTGCGATATAGAAGTACTTGCTACCATGACTCCTCTCTATGATGTTGAGAGGTTCGGTATTATAAATACAGGTAATCCCAAGCATGCAGACGTCCTTCTTTTGACGGGAGGTGTCAATGCTCAGACTGCACCTGTAATCAGACAGCTCTACAATATGATGCCCGATCCCAAAGTAGTTATTGCTTGCGGAATCTGCGCATGTGACGGAGGAATCTTCAAGGAGTGTTACAACATCTTGGGAGGATCCGATAAGGTCGTTCCCGTTGATGTTTATGTTCCCGGTTGTGCCGTAAGACCTGAAGCTCTTATTCAGGGCGTTGTTAAGGCTGTTGGCATTCTTGAGGAGAAGAGAAAGAAGTTAAAAGAGTCTATGAAGGCCGGCTATTGTACTGTTGATTACAGCAAGATGGCTGTTCATATGACTGCAGACGATTATGATCCAAGTACACAGTACGATGCTATCCTCACAGAGGAAGCACTCAGAGAGCAAGCTGAGGAGAAGATGAAAGCAACTGCAAAGCCTGCACCTAAGCCGGCAGCTCCCGCTGCTACAGCAACAACAACTGCAACGGCTCCCAATGCAAATGCTGCGGATAATTCCGGGAAAGGAGATAACGCATAATGAATACAGAATTCACAGCCGTTAACCCCGGCAGCATTATAGATGAATCACAGAAGCTTAAATTCGCGGGATACCATCTCATGCAGCAGTGTGCTACAAGAATTCCCGATGCTTATGAGCTTATATATACCTTCGGAAAAGGACTTGAAGTTAAGCAGCTCAAGATTACCCTTCCTGAAAACGAAGAGATCTCAAGTATAACAAGTATTTATCCTTGTGCTTTTATATATGAGAACGAGATGCATGATCTTTTCGGCGTGCAGATCAAGATGATCAACATTGACTTTGAAGGTAAACTCTATCGCACAGCGATTGAGACACCGTTTAAATAATTGGAGGAACCCAAATGTCTAACAGAAGTGTAATTCCCTTTGGACCCCAGCATCCGGTTCTTCCGGAGCCGATTCATTTAGACCTTGTTATGGAGGATGAGAAGGTTGTTGAAGCAATCCCTTCCATCGGATTCATTCACAGAGGTCTGGAGAAGCTGGTTGATAAAAAAGATTTTAACGAGATGGTTTACGTTGCAGAGCGTATCTGCGGTATCTGTTCACTTGGTCATGGTCTTGGCTATTCAGAGGCTGTTGAGCATATCATGGATATCGAGGTACCTGCAAGAGCCAGATATTTAAGAACAATCTGGTCTGAGCTTTCAAGGATCCATTCTCATTTACTTTGGCTCGGCCTTCTTGCCGATGCTTTCGGATTTGAGAGCTTATATATGGATTGCTGGAGACTCAGAGAAGAAGCTCTTGATATGTTCGAAGCTTCTACCGGCGGACGTGTTATCTTTTCCGTTATGAAGATCGGCGGTGTAAGAAGAGACGTTACCGATGAGATGCTTAAAGATTTTAACGAGCGTATCTTCAAGATGGAAGAGGATCTTAAGACTCTTACAAGACCTTTCCTTGAGGACGCTGCGGTTCAGACAAGACTTCGCGGTGTCGGCGTTCTTACTTCAGAGCAGGCCGATGCTCTCGGATGTACCGGACCGTTCCTTAGAGCAAGCGGAATAAGCTGTGATATTAGATCAACAGGTTACTGTGCATACGGTGATATCGATTTTACACCTATCGTAAGTACAGAAGGCGATTCCTACGCTCGTACAAAGTGCCGTATCTTAGAGATATTCCAGGCATTTGATCTCATTCATCAGTGTATCGATAAGATGCCTTCAGGTGATATCGAGGTTCCCGTTAAGGGAATGCCTAACGGCGAATATATGATGAGAATCGAGCAGCCAAGAGGCGAAGCTTTGTATTATGTAAAGGCAAACGGAACTAAGTTCATTGACAGAATGAGAGTCCGCACACCCACTTTTGCAAACCTTTCAGGTCTTGTTGAGATCTTAAAGGGCTGCGATCTTGCGGATGTTCCTATCCTTGTTCTTACGATCGATCCTTGTATCAGCTGCACGGAGAGATAATTTTGCGAGTATTTATTATACTCATTACAGGAGATCATTATGGCATTTATAAGTTTTAAGAAAACTATATTACGTAATCTTTTTTCTAAGCCGTATACCAGAAAGACGGAGAAGGAATATCCTGAAGGAACAAGAGGACATGTTGAGAATGACATGGATGTTTGTATCCTTTGTGGACTTTGTTCAATTAAATGTCCCACACACGCTATCACTGTAGATAAGGCTGCAAAGACATGGTCTATCAGACCTATGAGCTGCATACAGTGCAGATGCTGTGTAGACAACTGCCCTAAGAAGTGTCTTTCAATGGGTACAAAGTTCCAGGAACCCGGCGAAGAGAAGATTTCCAAGACATTTAAGCAGTCTGAGAAAGCGATAGCTGCACAGGAAGCTCTTATGAAGGCAGCAAAAGAGAGAGCGGCTCAAGCCGCTGCTGCAAAGGCTGCCGCAGCTCAGGGAGGTGCCGCACCTGCTGCACCCGCGCAGAACTCGGAAGAAAAGAAAGATTGATGATCATTTCATTAAAAATCAAAGGGGCGGTCCAAGGTGTTGGTTATCGCCCCTTTATTGCCCAAAAAGCAAATGAATACGGCCTTAAAGGAATGGTAAAGAATATTGGGGCAGCTGTAGAAATCCTTGTTTCGGGTGATGACGATAAGCTAAGTAAGTTTGTGGACACCGTAAAAAATGAGTATCCTGCAGGTGCTTTTATTTTAAATATCCAAAAAGAGATAGTAAGCGAAGATGATTCTTTTCCATATGATTCCTTTGTGATCGAAGACAGCTCACCGGTCGAACTAACCGATGAACTTGCTGTTTTTTCACCGGATATCGGCATCTGTGAGGATTGCATGAAAGAGATGCTTGATCCTTCAGACAGAAGATACAGATATCCGCTCATAAGCTGTGCTTCATGCGGACCAAGGATCAGTATTGCAAACAGATTCCCGTATGACAGAGATACGACTACTATGATCGACTTTGATATGTGTCCTTCCTGCCAAAAGGAATATACAACAGGCAGAAGAAGGCATGCACAGACTATTTCTTGTCATGACTGCGGACCACAGATGATCCTGTATCATTATGAGCCGCATAATAATGAACTCTGCCATTTAGAAAAAGATGACGCCGTAAATAAAGCCATCGAGATCATTATGTCCGGTGGGATCATAGGTCTTAAAGGAATAAGCGGCTATCAGCTTGTTTGTCTTCCCGATCATAATTCAGCAAAGAGATTAAGAGAAATAAAGGGCCGTGAAAATAAGCCTTTCGCTATTATGTTTGGCTCACTAGATACAATAAAAGATTATGCGATTGTCACATCTCTTGAGGAAAAGCTCTTGGTCTCATCCGTGCGTCCTATTGTTCTTCTTGAGAAAAAGAAGAACTTTGATGCTGAGGTCGTAAAAGATTCCGATCATATCGGTGCATTTCTTCCTTCTGCGGGAATACATAAGCTTTTATGTGATGCCGCAGGTCCTTTGATAGTTACATCTGCCAATAAGAGCGATCGTCCGATGGAAATATCGGATCGTGGATTTAAAGATATATTCATGCCGGGGGACTGCGCTGATTTTAATACTCAGTTCCACGTTGATGGCATGCTTTATCATAAAAGAAAGATAAATATGGCTCAGGATGACTCCGTTATGTTTGTGATAAAACATGCAGACGGATCAGAAGAAGCCCATTTTGTAAGGAGAGCAAGAGGTTATGCGCCTCTTCCTGTTCTTGTTGATGATATCAATAACGATATCAATATTCTCGCACTTGGTGGTGATCTTAAGAGCGCATTCTCTTTTGCCAAGAAGGATAAGATAATGCCTTCTCAGTATATAGGCGACCTTGAAGATTACACTGTGTTTGAGAATTACAAAGCTTATCTTGATAGGTTTGAAGAGCTCTTTGAGTTTAAACCCAGGGTCATAGTAAGAGATATGCATCCTCTTTATGTTTCGCATAATTTTGCTTCAAAAAGAGCGGTTCATTATGCTGATGATAAAAGTTCTCATTCAAGTCCGGATATTCTTGATGTACAGCATCATCATGCGCATGCTCTTTCGGTTATGGCGGAAAACTCAATAAGAAGCTGCATAGGAGTGTGTTTTGACGGAACGGGCTACGGAACCGACGGTAAAATCTGGGGTGGAGAGTTTATTCTTTGCAAAGATACCGATTTTACTAGGAGCGGGCATTTATCATATGTGAAGCTCTGCGGAGGAGATAAGGCGTCCAAGAATGCAGGCCTTGTTTCCGGATGTTATAAAGAAATGCTAGGGATTGATGCTCTGGGAGCGCTTGAAAAGGCAGCTCTTTTAAATGATATCAATACCTTTGAGACTTCAAGCATGGGACGACTCTTTGATGCAGTCTCGGCAACCCTTGGAACAAAAAATGAGAATTCATATGAGGGCGAATGTGCTATAATGCTTGAGCAAACAGCAGCTTCTTTTGACGGAAAGGATTATCCCGATATCCGTTTTGCTGTTGATGTTAAAGGCGATGAACTTATAGCCGATCAGATTATGGTTTATAATGAGATTCTGAAGCTTCATGAAGAAGGAAGATATTCTAAGGAAGCTCTTGCGTATGCCTTCCATATGGCCGTAGCAAGGCTGGTTTTGGATATGTGCATACGTATCAGAGAGGATTCAAGCGAGAATAAAGTCTGTTTATCGGGCGGAGTGTTCTTAAACAGGATCATATTAAAAGAGTGTGTAAGAGCATTAAAAGAGAATTCTTTTGATGTTTATGTAAATAAACTTTTGCCCGCGGGAGATGGCGGGATCTCAACCGGACAAGCATATTATGCGATGATGCATTTGGATAATATGTGAAGTTTTTACGAAAGGATTTATTATGTGCGTTGCTATACCGGGTACGGTCATCAGTTTAAACGGAACAAAGGCAACCGTTGATTTTAGCGGCAATAAAGTAGTTGCTGAGGCGGGGCTTGTGGATGTTTCCGTAGGAGATAAGGTTCTTGTACACGCGGGCTGTATCATTCAGAAGATGGATGAAAAGCTTGCTCAGGAAACTATAGATCTGTTCAAAGAAATTGAGGATTTGATGGTCTGATATGATCGGTGCTGATATAAAAACTATTGCTGAACAACTAAAGAATTATGATGGAGAAGAGGTCAGGATCATGGAGGTCTGCGGAACTCATACCGCGGCTATATCGGAAAACGGCATTCCTTCCATGCTCTCGCCAAAGATAAAGCTTATATCGGGACCGGGGTGCCCTGTTTGTGTTACTGTAACCGCTGTAATCGATAAGCTTGTGGAATTATCGATGAGAGATGACACGGTCGTGCTTACCTTTGGCGATCTTATCAGAGTTAAAGGCTCAGAGAAATCTCTTGCCGATGCAAAGGCGGACGGAGCGCATGTTAAAATGGTCTATTCGCCCATGGAAACCTTAGAAATGGCTGAGAAAGATCCTTCTCGCACTTACGTTTTTGCCGCAATAGGATTTGAGACAACGGTTCCTGTATATGCAACGGTTCTGGAAGAAGCTATAAACAGAAAGCTTGATAATCTTAAGCTTTTGACTTCTATAAAGACAATGCCGCAGGTCATTCGCTGGGTTGTAAACAATGGCGGCGGAATAGACGGCTTTATTGCTCCCGGTCACGTTGCGACGATAACGGGAAGCGACATTTTTAAGGACTTATCCGAAGAACTTGGCATCCCTTTTGTTGTTTCGGGTTTTGATGGAGAGCAGCTTCTTTTGACTATATATGCCCTTATCCGTATGAAGGGCCAAAAAGGCATTAAAAACCTCTATAAGAGCGTTGTTACCTCCGAAGGTAATATGAAAGCAAAAGAGATAGTTAATAAGTATTTTGAGCCTTCTGACGCTTCCTGGAGGGGTATGGGTAAGATCAAAGGTTCCGGTCTTGTCCTCAAAAAAGAATTTGAGAAATTTGATGCCGGTAGCAGAGATCTCGATGAAGATCATATGCCCGCAGGATGCTGTTGCGCATCCGTTCTTGTAGGTAAGATAAAGCCTAATGAATGTCCTATGTTCGGTAAGACATGTACGCCCGATAATGCTCATGGCGCTTGTATGGTCTCAACCGAGGGTAGCTGCTATAACTATTTTGTTTCCGGAAGAAAGTGATATTTATGAAGATTACTATGGCGCATGGGAGTGGCGGAGAATCTACTTCGGCTCTCATAAAGGATGTTTTTTCCAAATATTTTAAAAACGAGATATTGGATAGACTTGAGGATTCGGCTGTTGTTGAAGGAACAGGAAAGATCGCTGTGACCACAGACAGCTTTGTCGTAACTCCGCTTGTTTTCCCGGGCGGAGACATCGGAAGACTTGCTGTTTGCGGTACAGTTAACGACCTCCTTATGAGCGGAGCTACTCCCAAGTACATTACATGCGGAGCTGTCCTTGAAGAAGGGCTTGATATCGAGCTTCTTGATAAAGTCATTGCCTCTATGGCGGAGACAGCAAAGGAAGCCGGAGTCATGGTCGTAACAGGTGATACCAAGGTCATCGAGAACAGAGGCGCAGAGCCGGGACTTATCATCAATACTTCGGGTATAGGATTTATAGATGAGTCAAAAGAGCCGGTGGGGCCCTATAATCTCATGGATGGAGATAAGCTCATCATCACCGGAAATCTCGGAGATCACCATGCCGCGATTCTCGGCTGCAGGATGGGCATTGAAATTAATATCAAATCTGATTGCGCTCCTTTATGTGAGATCGTTCGCAGATTACAGGATAACAATATCCGTGTCCATGCCATGAGAGATGTGACAAGAGGCGGCCTAGGTACTGTTCTTAATGAGTTTGCATCGGCTTCGGGATGCAATATTGAACTTAGTGAAGAGGCTATGCCCGTCGATTCGGCTGTTAAAGAATTCTGCGGTCTTTTGGGCCTTGATCCCATGTATATGGGAAATGAAGGCAAAGCTGTTATCTCAGTTCATAAAGATGATGCTGAAAAAGCTCTTTTACTTATTAAAAATGCCAAATATGGCGACAACGCTGCGATTATCGGAGAGGTTATTAAGAATAATGGATCTGATGCCGATAATAGTGTTGTTCTAAACACAAAACTTGGAGGAAAGCGCGTAGTGGGGCTTATGTACGGCGAGGGTCTTCCAAGAATATGTTAATTGTAGTAAAATAGCTTTTAAGAATCGAATGAGGTAAATAATGGAATTTAGAAGAATAGATAAAGAAACAGTCAAATGTATCATCACGGAAGACGATATGTTTGAACAGGGAATTAAATTAGAAGATCTTTTCGAGAAGAAAAAAGAAGCTATGGATTTTCTTCATGATGTAATGAGGAAAGCTGAGGAAGAAGTTGATTATAAGCCCACAGGTAGTTTTACACCAATGCAGATAACGGTTCTTCCCGACCACACGATCTCGCTTACACTTTCTGAGAATTCATCAAATTCTTTTGCCGATATGCTTAAGAATGTAACTCAGAATGCGGGTATCAAGATTCCTAAGAATATCTTGGAGGATCTCGGAGATTGTGAGAACGATGAGCGCCTTCAGAGACTTAATGAGTATCTTCAGAGTCTCAAACAGCTCACCAACTCGGTCAAGAACATCATTGATAAGGATAATAACGACAAGAGCAAGGATGACAACAAGATTCCGATCAAATCCAATGCTTCTGCCGATGTAAGAAAAGAAATCTGTGATAACATAGCCAATAAGGTCTATGACAATAACAAAGATAACAGAAGTGACAATGTTACGGATAATCTTGAGAGACTCAAATTCAGCGAGTACATTTTCTCTTTTGCCGATATAAGAACTGCAGTTAGCTTTTGTGCTAAGGCTCCGGCTAACCTCAATATCGGAAGCTCTTTGTACAGAGATGCTAAGAAGGGCAATTATTTCCTTTATCTCGAGAGATGCGATGAAGATGCCAAGAAATTTGCGGCACTCTTTACGATGGCTTATGAGTTCGGACATTTCTATGCATCGAACCCCACAGTGATCGCTCATATCAAGGAAACATATGAGTGCATCATCAAGGATGAAGCTCTTACCAAGCTTTCGGCGATCGCTTGATCTTTAATCAAAATTATCAATAATCAGTCTCAGCTAACCTTGAACAAGGCATGTTGAGACTGTTCTTTTATATCATGGGATTACAATATGAGACTTAACAGGTATATTGCGACTTGCGGCGTCTGTTCAAGAAGAGCTGCCGACAAGCTTATTGAAGACAAAAGAATAACCGTAAACGGTAAGATCGCTGAATTCGGAACTGAGGTAAATGAGGGAGATACAGTACTTTTTGACGGAAAAGAGATCACGCCTTCCAAAGAAAGCATTGTTCTTGCTTATTACAAGCCTGTTGGTGTTGTTTGTACCGAAAAAGACAAGCATGCAGCAGAAACTGTCATAGAAAACCTTGGATATTCCGAGCGTGTAACCTACGCAGGAAGACTTGATAAGGATTCCGAGGGACTTCTTTTGATGAGTAACGACGGAAAACTCATTGAAGCTATGATGAAAGGCTCTAACAAGCATGAAAAAGAGTATGAAGTAGTCGTTGATAAAGAACTTAACGGCGATATCTTAAATAAGCTTGCAAACGGGATATATCTTCCGGAGCTTGACAGGACAACGCGCGGCTGCAAAGTGAAAAGGACAGGTTCAAGATCTTTTGACATAATCCTTACTCAGGGGCTCAACAGACAGATAAGGCGAATGTGCAAGGAAGTAGGGCTTAAGGTCATTTCTCTTAAGAGGATTAGAGTCATGACGGTTAGCCTTAAAGACCATAAGCTTGCTCCCGGTAAATATGAAGAGCTTTCGGGCAAGGAAAAAGCCAGACTTTACGAGGCATGCGGCCTTAAAGTCCAGTGAGAGTCGTCTTTTTCTCAAAAATAAATGACATAATAAGCTTATTTGCTGATATAATTAGATTTGATCGTTGGCTTTTAAAGGGCCTATATAAATAAAAATGTTGGGGTGTTTGATATGTCTTTTGATGAAAACAGAAATGAGATTAAATTAAAGTACGATGAACTTGTAAAGACCATCAAACATCATATGGATCTTTATTACAATCAGGATGAGCCTGAAATATCCGATTATGAGTACGATATGCTGATGCAGGAGCTCAAGAGGATAGAGAAGGAGTATCCTGATTTTGTTATGCCCGATTCTCCGAGTAAGATCGTAGGCGGTGTTGCCAAGAGAGAAGCCGGAGTTAAGGTAAGTCACAATGTACCGATGCTTTCTATAGAGGATGTCTTCAACAAGGAAGACGTTGAGGCATTTGTAAAGAAGGTTGTTTTGAAATACCCGGAAGCTAAGTTCTCCGTTGAACAAAAGATAGACGGGCTTAGCTTATCGCTTAGATATAATAAGGACGCTTCCGATAATATGCTTCATCTTTCGCTTGCTGAGACCAGAGGAGACGGTCTTATCGGTGAGGATGTAACAGCTAATGCTCTCGTGATACCGGATATCAAGGAAGTCATTGATCTTCCTTACGATTATCTTGAGCTTAGAGGTGAGGTTTACATGTCTCACGAGGCTTTTGAAAAGTTCAATGAAGAGCAGGAGAAGCTTGGCAAAAAGATTGCTGCCAATCCGAGAAACCTCGCTGCGGGAACACTTCGTCAGCTTGATCCGGCAATTACCAAAGCCCGCGGCCTTAAGATGTTTGTTTTTAACGTTCAGGACGGACCTGAGGAACTTAGAAAATCCCACTGCGGTGGACTCGATATCCTTGAAAGAGCTGGTGTCAAAACTGTTTTTCATAAGCTGTGCAATGACGCAGATGAAGTTACAAAGACTATCGATATGATCGGTGAGATGAGAGAAGGCCTTGAATTTGACCTTGACGGCGCTGTTGTTAAGATCGATCAGGTTGCTTACAGGGATGATTTCCCTGCAGGTTCCAAGTATTCAAGCGGACATATTGCATATAAGTATCCTCCCGAAGAGAAGATCATCGTCATGGACGAGATACTTGTTGATGTCGGCAGAACAGGAAAGCTTACATTTACAGGAAGCTTCCATGACAGAGAGACCGGTAAACCCGCCAGACTCTGTGGAACCAGTGTTTCCAGAGCTACTTTACATAATCAGGATTATATTACAGAGAATAAAGTCGGAATAGGCGGTGAATACAAGCTCTATAAGAGCGGTGAGATCATTCCGAAGCTCAATGGCTGCGTAAAAGAGCCTGAGTATATATACGAGGCGCCTCGAATGTGCCCCGTGTGCGGAAGTCACCTTGTAAGAGAAGAAGATACTGCTGATATCAGGTGCGTCAATCCTACTTGCCCTGCACAGGTTACAAGAACGATCGCGTATTTTACTTCAAGAGATGCCATGAATATCATGGGACTTGGAGATACGCTTGTTGAAGCGCTTGTTTCTGAAGGTTATCTTCATGATTATTCAGATATATATCTGCTCAAAGACCATAGAGATGAGCTCATAGAAAAAGGGATCATAGGAAAAGAGAAGAATACCGATAAGCTCCTTAATGAGATTGAGAAGTCAAAAGAAAACGATCCTGTCAGGCTCCTTACCGGACTTGCGATAAGGAATGTCGGAAAGTCCACGGCAAGAGAGCTTATGAAGCATTTTGACAATCTGCTTGATCTATCGAGAGTTACGGTTGATGGTTTTTTGCAGATCCCGGATATCGGAGAGACCACAGCAGGCGATCTTTATGAGTTTTTTCATGATGAGAAGACTCTTTTGATCCTCAATAAGATGAAAGAGCTTGGTCTTAATATGGACGCCGTAAAAGAAGAAGGCGCATCCGATAAGCTTGCAGGGATGACTATAGTTGTAACGGGAACACTTCCGAGCCTTGGAAGAAAAGAGGCCGAAGAGCTTATAATTAAAAACGGCGGAAAGCCGTCAGGCAGCGTTTCCAAGAAGACAAGTCTTGTTCTTGCCGGAGAAGCGGCAGGTAGTAAACTTACCAAGGCCAATGAGCTCGGAATAAAAGTAATAGATGAAGCCGAATTTATGGAGATGATAAAAGATGCCAATTAAAATACAAAACGATCTTCCGGCAAGGGAGATACTTGAACATGAGAATATATTCGTTGTAGATGAGAACAGAGCTTGTCATCAGGATATCAGATCCCTTCAGATCTGTATCCTAAATCTTATGCCTCTTAAGGAGGACACTGAGCTTCAGCTTCTTCGCTCAATGTCCAATACACCTCTGCAGATAGATGTTTCTTTTATGCAGATGAGTTCACATCACTCAACCAATACTTCTCCGAACCATTTGAACCGTTTTTATAATACTTTTGAGGAGTTAAAAGACAGAACCTTTGACGGAATGATCATCACAGGAGCTCCGGTAGAGCAAATGCCTTTTGAAGAAGTGGATTACTGGAAAGAACTTTGCGAGGTCTTTGAGTGGACCAAAACCAACGTAACCTCTACATTTCATATCTGCTGGGGCGCCCAGGCCGGAATATATTACCACTACGGTATTGATAAAGAGCCATTAACGGAAAAGAGATTCGGTATATATGAGCACAAGGTAATGAACAGGAAGGTTCCGCTTGTAAGAGGCTTTGATGATGTATTTAAGCTTCCTCATTCAAGACATACCGAGACTCCGGCAGAGAAGATCCATGCGTGCGAAGATCTTGTTGTTCTTGCCGAATCTGAGATTGCAGGTGTATTTCTTTGTATGAACAAGTCCGGAAGTCAGGTTTTTGCGATGGGACATGCCGAGTACGACAGACTTACGCTTGATGCCGAGTATAAGAGGGATCTTTCAAAGGGGCTTCCCATTAAGCTGCCAATTAACTATTATCCGGACAACAATCCCGATAATAAGCCTATGCTCCAGTGGAGAAGTCATGCCAATATCTTATATACAAACTGGCTGAATTATTATGTTTACCAGAATACACCTTATCAGTGGGGGCAGATCCTTGATGAGGAAAAGAGAAAGCTTGCTTCCAAGGGACTTACCAAGAAACTTCAGTCAGATCTCTAAAGCCACATCTGTACTTGCTTTATGGGCTATTATAGTTGTAATTACGCACAAAATAAGGTAAAATATTATTGTTAAGTCGTTCATTTTTACCAAAAATCGTGCTTCAAAAAGCGCTGTGCGCAAAGGAGATAATCGTTATGGGTCTTGAAATGGAAAACGAAGAGCTTGAAACTAAGAATGAACTTAAGAAAAAACCTACAAAGAAGACCAAAGAGATGCTTGAGGAAAATTCGAAGCAGATTGAAGAGCTTAAAGATGAGCAGATAAAGCTTAACGAGGTCCTTTCGGAGCTTGATAAGGAAGAAGAGGCTATAGGTACGCGCTCTGCCCTTAAAATGAAGGTTACTCATAAGAAATTCGGTAACGGTCAGGTTGTAAAGCAGGAAGGTAAGTACATCGAAGTAAAATTCAAAGATGTCGTTAAGAAATTCGTTCTTCCGGGCTGCATTGCCGATAAGTACCTTGAAGTCGAAGACGAAGAAGTCTATGAGTACTATGTAAAATGTAATGAAAATCATAAAAAGCGAATGGAAACAGAGCTTAAGATCAAATCAGCAACCTATGCGATCCAAAGGCATGAGGATGCGATCGATAGATTAAATGCAAAACTTAAATGATCAATAAAAAAGGAAAATGTCTATTATTTGATAAAAGACATTTTCCTTATTTTTTAACTTAATTTCCTGTTATCATCAACCTTTTTCTGTGCGGTTGAGAGCATAAGCTTGATACGGTTAAGCTGGTTAACTTCAGATGCACCGGGATCGTAATCGATAGCTACGATATTGCATCCGGGATACATGTTGCGCATCTTCTTTATAACGCCTTTTCCGACTACGTGGTTCGGAAGGCATCCAAAAGGCTGTGTACATACAATATTTGACGCGCCTTCTTTGATGAGTTCAACCATTTCTCCTGTAAGGAACCATCCTTCACCTGTCTGATTGCCGATATCTACGATAGGCTCGGCATATTCAACAAGCTTATATATAGGCTCGGGCGGAGAGAAGTGAACACTCTTTTTATATGCATCTGTAGCACCGCTGCGAAGTCTTTCAAGGATCCAGATTCCGAGTCTGCAAAGAGTTGCGGTAACGGGAGATGTTCCAAGCTCTTTTGCCTTATAGATCTGATTGTAGAAGCAGTAGAGCATGAAACCGATAAGCTCGGGAACAACAGCCTCAGCTCCTTCAGCTTCAAGAAGCTCAACAAGGTGGTTATTTGCAGCGGGAGCGTACTTAACAAGGATCTCGCCTACAACGCCGACTCTCGGCTTAACTTCATCAGTGATCTCGATCTTATCAAAGTCTTCAACGATCTGTCTGCAGATCTTCTCGAATTTAAATACATTGTTGTGCTTAGCTGTAAGGAAATCTATGCATACCTTAAGCCATTTCTTGTGGCAGGCATCTACAGAGCCGGCAACCTTCTCATAAGGCCTCATTCTGTAGACGCATTTCATGAATATATCTCCGAAAATAGCAGCATAAGCAGCTTTTACAAACATTCTCTTATCGATCTTAAAGCCGGGATTTGCTTCAAGCTTGGAGAGATTGAGTGATACAACGGGAATCTGCTCCATTCCGGCTTTTTTAAGAGCTCTTCTGATAAATCCGATGTAATTGGTAGCTCTGCAACCACCGCCTGTCTGAGACATGATCACAGCAACCTTATCAAGGTCGTATTTACCGCTGCTAAGCTCATCCATGATCTGACCTACAACCCAAAGAGAAGGGTAACAAGCATCGTTATTTACATACTTAAGACCCATATCAATGGCATGTCTGTTGTCATTTTGCATTACAACGAAATTATATCCGCATGAAGAAAATGCAGGCTCTAAGAGGTCGAAGTGTATAGGTGACATCTGAGGACAGAGAATAGTATATCTCTTTCTCATTTCTTCCGTGAAGATAACTCTCTTATTGTCGGTAGAGTTGATGCTTCTGATCTTATTCTTTTGTTTTCTGACTCTGATAGCGGCAAGAAGAGAACGTACTCTGATCCTTGCGCTTCCGAGGTTGTTTACTTCGTCTATCTTAAGACATGTATAAATCTTATCTGAACCTGAGAGGATATCATTGACCTGATCGGTTGTAACAGCGTCAAGACCGCAGCCGAAGGAGTTAAGCTGAATAAGGTCGAGATCTTCTCTGGTTCTGACAAAAGTAGCTGCAGCATAAAGTCTTGAGTGATACATCCACTGATCGGATACGATAAGTGGTCTGTCAGGCTTTCCGAGGTGTGAAACACTGTCCTCAGTAAGTACTGCAACACCGTAAGAGCAGATCATATCAGGGATTCCGTGATTGATCTCGGGATCTACATGATAAGGTCTGCCGGCAAGTACGATACCGTGCTTGTTGTTTTCCTTCATCCAGCGGAGAGTCTCTTCACCTTTTTGTGCGATATCTTTTCTCATCTTGGCCATTTCTTCCCAGCCAAGCTTAGCGGCTCTTATGACTTCTTCAGCAGGGATCTCGGAAAACTCTTTTACAAGAGATTTTGTTGCAATCTCAAGATTCGTAAATGCCATGAAAGGATTACGGAGCTTTACTTCGCCGTCCGTGATCGATTCGACGTTGTTCTTGATGTTCTCGGAATATGATGTAACTATAGGGCAGTTGTAGTGGTTTGTTGCGCCCTCGACTTCTTCTCTTTCATAGAAAAGTCCGGGATAGAAGATGAAGTCAACCTTCTGCTTGATAAGCCACTCGATATGTCCGTGAGACAGCTTAGCAGGATAACATTCCGATTCACTGGGTATAGATTCAATACCGAGTTCGTAGATCTGGTGAGTTGATCTTGGTGAAAGCACAACTCTGAAGCCGAGATCGGTAAAGAATGTAAACCAGAAAGGGTAGTTCTCGTAGAAATTAAGAACTCTGGGTATACCAACAGTACCTCTTGTCGCCTTATCGGGAGTAAGAGGTTCATAACTGAACATTTTCTTATATTTGTAATCAAACAGATTGGGGATGCCGGCGGCATTTTTTACCTTACCGATACCTCTTTCGCATCTGTTTCCTGAGATGTGCTGACGACCGCCTGTGAACTTATTGATAGTAAGTCTGCAGTGGTTAGTACATCCCTGGCAGGTAGTCATGCTGGTTGAATATTCGAGTTTGTTGATCTGATCGATAGTGAGCATTGTTGTCTTATAGCTTGTATCCTCGTTGAATCTGTCTCTTGCTATAAGAGCAGCACCGAAAGCGCCCATGATTCCGGCGATATCGGGGCGTATTGCTTCAGCTCCCGAAATGATCTCAAATGCTCTCAAAACGGCGTCGTTATAGAAGGTTCCGCCCTGAACTACGATATGACTTCCAAGATCCTTGGCATCTGAAACCTTGATAACCTTAAACAGGGCATTCTTTATAACGGAATATGCAAGACCTGAAGAGATATCAGCTACATCAGCGCCTTCCTTCTGTGCCTGCTTAACTCGTGAATTCATAAATACTGTACATCTTGTGCCAAGATCCACGGGAGATTTAGCATAAAGGGCTACTTTTGCAAAGTCCTGAACACTGTATGAAAGTGATTTTGCAAAAGTCTCGATGAATGAACCGCAGCCCGAAGAGCATGCCTCGTTAAGCTGAACTGAATCAACAGACTGGTTCTTTATATGGATGCACTTCATATCCTGACCGCCGATGTCTAGAATACAGTCAACTTCGGGATCAAAAAAAGCAGCAGCGTTATAATGAGCAATTGTTTCAACTTCGCCGTCATCAAGTAAAAGAGCAGACTTAAGAAGAGCTTCGCCGTAACCTGTTGAGCAAGCTCTTGTGATATGAACATCTGCGGGCTTAAGTTTATATATTTCCTGAATAGATGAAATAGCAGTCTTAAGCGGACTACCGTTGTTGCTTGAATAGAATGAGTAGAGAAGATCACCGTCCTCGCTTATAAGCGCACACTTGGTAGTAGTACTTCCTGCGTCAATTCCAAGGAAAGCGTTACCCTTATAATCATCAAGCTTTTTGGTCTTTACTTTATAACGATCCTGGCGATTTCTGAAAGCTTTGTACTCATCTTCATTATTAAATAATGGATCGAGACGTGATACTTCGGCTTCCATTTCGATCTTATTTGTGAGTTTTCCGACCATCTCGTCCATAGAGTAGGAGACGTCTTCTTTTGCGTTAAGGGCAGAACCTATAGCGGCAAAAAGATGTGAATTGTCGGTATCTATCGTATGTTCTTCATCAAGCTTAAGTGTTCTTATGAATGCTTCTTTTAACTGGTCAAGGAAATGTAAGGGGCCACCTAAGAATGCAACATGGCCTCTGATAGGCTTACCGCAGGCAAGACCTGAGATAGTCTGATTTACAACAGCCTGGAAAATGGAAGCGGAAAGATCTTCCTTGGTAGCGCCTTCATTGATGAGCGGCTGAATATCAGACTTGGCAAATACACCGCATCTTGCGGCAATTGTATAAAGTGAGTTGTAGTTCTTGGCATACTCATTAAGGCCGGATGCGTCTGTCTGTAAAAGAGCAGCCATCTGGTCGATAAAAGAGCCTGTACCGCCGGCGCAGATACCGTTCATACGCTGCTCGACGTTACCGCCTTCAAAATATATGATCTTGGCATCCTCTCCGCCGAGCTCGATAGCTACATCCGTCTTGGGTGCGAGCTCTTTAAGAGAAGTGGAAACCGCAATTACCTCCTGAACAAAAGGAACGTCCAAGTGCTTTGCGAGAGTAAGTCCGCCTGAACCTGTGATCACAGGGTGGAGCACAACATTACCCGCAGTCTCTTTGGCTTCTTTAAGAAGTTCTGCAAGTGTTTCCTGGATATTGGCGAAATGTCTCTTATAATCCGAGAAGATTATCTTTTTCTCGGAATCAAGAAGTGCCACTTTGACCGTGGTTGAGCCAATATCAATGCCTAATGTATAATCTTTGGATATCATAAAAAACCTCACTTATATAATAAGTAGACAAGCTTAATCATTATAATGCACTAATTGGATAAAATCAAATAAATGAGCTTTTTGCAAAAGGGCTGAAAATGCGATAAAAAGGGCGTATTTACAATAACCTTTGCCGATGATAAAATCATATGATCAGCTTTGTTTAGGAAACGAGGGTATTTATGAATAATTTTATAAACAACTTGGAAAGAAAATACGGAAGGTTTGCGATCGCTAATCTTACCAAATATATCATAGGTCTTTATATTGTAGGTTATGTGCTTCAGCTCGCGCCTAGCAGCGTCAATTTTGTTCATTTGCTGTCGCTTAATCCGGAACTGATCTTACAGGGGCAGATATGGAGGATCATTACTTGGATCCTAATCCCGCCGGAATCTTTCAGTATCCTTATAATAATCACACTTATTTTTTACTATTTTGTCGGAAATACGATGGAGCGTACGATCGGAACATTCAGGTATAACCTGTTTATTTTCTCCGGAATGATCCTTATGATCATCGCTGCTTTTGCTTCTTACTTTTTATTTAAGGGCGCAATTCCTGCAAGTGCCGAGGAACTGCCTCTGTATATACAGTATTTTTCTTTTTCTTTCAGCACCTATTATATCCAGATGACTGTATTTATATCATTTGCGATCTGTTATCCTGATATGACGGTTCTTTTTATGATGTTTATTCCGCTGAAAGTAAAGTGGCTTGCTTATTTCTACAGCGCTATCATTCTATATGATTGTTATAGAGCACTTCAGATCTCCAACTATTTTATGATCGCTGCGGTTGTATCACAGGCTATAAATCTTTTGCTGTTTTACTTAAGCCTTGGAAAACTTAATCACCTTCGTCCTAAGGAAGTTAAGCGCAGAACCGAGTTTAAGAAAAATACTCAGATGAGACCTAAGGGGATCACAAGACATAAATGTGCTGTTTGCGGCAGAACGGAAGAGGATGATCCTAATCTTGAGTTCAGATTCTGCTCAAAGTGTAACGGCAACTATGAATATTGCCAGGATCATCTTTTTAATCACGAGCATGTGAAATAAGGAGCCATAATGGGAAATATAGATAATAAGGAAAAAGAATTTGCGGAAATACTTAAGACAGTAACCAGAACTGCCCGCGAAAACAAAAATACCATCACAAAGGCCGAAGTTATGGAGGCTTTTTCGGAGCTTGATCTTGATGAAAAACAGCTTACCATGGTGCTTGAATATCTTAAGAATCACAAGATCGGCGTGGATGAAGAGGCTGTATTTTCGGATGATGATCTTACCGAAGATGAGACGAATTATCTAAATGATTATCTCGAAAACCTTGCCGCACTTCCTAAGTACACTGAAGGTGAAAAAGAAGCAGCTGCCATCTCTGCGCTTGCAGGAGATAAGGATGCTCAGAGCAAGCTTATAGAGATATATCTTCCTCTTGTTGTGGATGTTGCTAAGATGTATTCCGAGCAGGGTGTTTTCCTCGAAGATCTCATTGGAGAAGGTAATGTTGCACTCACAAAGGGAGTTACAATGCTTGATGCTGTAGGAGAACCCTCCGAAGTTGAAGGCTTTCTTTATAATCTGATGCTTGATGCTATGGAAAATATCATTGAGCAGAATCTTGCGGAAGATGCAGGCGCTCAGAAGGTTCTTAAGCTTGTTCAGGAGGTTGCGGATAAAGCCAAGGAGCTTGCCGATGACCTCAGAAGAAAAGTTACGGTAAAAGAGCTTATGGATGAGACCGGATGGGATGAAGACAAGATCCGTACCGCAATCGAATTCAGCGCAGACAACATCGAAGATCTTGACAGTGGAGTAGATAAGAAAAAGAAATGAACAATATAATAAATGAAAATGATTTCAAATATTATATGCAGGATATAGAAAGATACTATTTTGGCGCCAGGTATGATTATAATGAGCTTATCCAAAACGATCTTGTGCCTTTTAAATTCAAGACTGTGATCACCAAGTATTTCAAGGATGATATAGATTTTTCGACGACGCTTGAAAGCCATATCTATCACATGAACCGAGAAACCTTTGATTACAAGGTCTATAAGCAGTTAAGAACCAGAATAAGGACAAGCATTTATAAGAATCCTGCCAAAAAGGATAAGGGCTTCAAGGAAAAAATATATAAGATAGAAGAGATAGCAAAGATATCTCCCGAAGATAAGGAAAAGCTCGGTATGATCGTAAGAGAAGTGATCGTCTCAAAGCTTGGCCTTTGGGGATTTCAAGTATGATGATAAAGAAAAAAGAACCTTTGAATAAATCAAGGTTCTTTTTATTATGCTCTTAAGCTCTTCTCATATTGGCAAAATGTGGATTAGCCTGAAGCGGATGCTGTTCCTCATTAAGTTTTCTAAATTGTGAAGGCGGATAACCGGTGCTTTTTCTAAACGCGCGAGTAAATGCGGTACAGCTGGAAAAACCAGACTGATAGGAGATATCAGTGATCGAAAGCTCGGGATTTGAAAGGAGCGTTTGAGCGTGATTTATACGCATCTGCTGGAGATACTGATAAAACGTAACGCCGGTATACTCTGTGAATATCCTTTCAAAATGATATTTGCTAAATCCTGCATAGGCAGCTACACTCTCGAGTGAAATATCTTCAGCGAAATGTTCCGAAAGATACGTGCACACATTGCTTAAGGAAACACTGTTTTTAAAATTGGATGCAGCACTGGCGGATTCAGGCCCTTGGATATATTTTATGTTTTTACCGCAATAAGCAATGAACTGCATTAAAATTGAATATATCTCAAGCTCGCCGTAAGGCTGAAGTTCAGTATATGGAATAACATTTTCATTAAGCTGCTTCTTATGTATCTCCGGAGTCGATCCGAAGTACATTTCCATGATCATATTCAGCCATCTGCATATCTGATCATATAAATATTTGGGACATGTCTTTTTCTTTATATGAAGTGCCGGCGACATCAATCGAAAAGCTTTGTCTATCTCTTTCAAAGCGGTAATACCTGAAAAATCTGCCTGTATATACAATCTTGATCCGGGCTCCAAAGAAAAGATCTCGTGAATAACAGCCGGGCATATAACCAGGATGTCGTCTATTTCAACATCATATGTATGATTTCCGCATATGACTTTATACGGAGCTTCTTTTGGCCAGATGATCTCAATATCGGTATGCCAATGAGGAGGATAATTGGCATGCATTCTGTTTATATACATACGCAATCCTGTATTTATCTTATGTTGTACACTTTCTTTGGTGCTTGCATGACGGTTTTTCATATTTATAAAACTCCCGGGTTAAATAAATAAATGAATATGTACGCAGATAGCAATATTTTTTCTGTTATCATAAGTAAAATATTGCTATAATTTCTGCACGTTTTTTCGTGAACAGCTTGGTTCTAAATACATTTTTATAGTCATTATAGCATATACACGAGAAAAAACAGTCCAAAAACAAGGCAGTTTTACTAGTAAATATTCATAAAAACAGAAATCTGTATCAAGAACACACAATTAAAGTAGCAATATTTGTTTGGTTTATAGCAACTTTATACATGATATCGGGAGTAAAATATTTTAGACTAATCTATAAAGAATACAAGTACCTTTTCAACCACGAATGCTTTAAGAATGATCAGAATTTATCTTAAAGCGTTTGCAAATTAAAAAAGGAGGATATGGTATGAAAAACAAGGTATTGGCCATTATCTTTGCAACAGTTTTGGCTGCTACAACATTGGCCGGATGTGGATCATCCGCTTCAGCACCTGCTGCAGGTGGATCTGACAACAATGCGACAGAGGCTCCGGCTTCGGGAGATGCAGCACAGGCTACTGATGCTTCAGCAGGAAAGCAGACGGACGGAAAGAATCTTCCTACGCTGACAACTGAGCCTATGGAAATCACTCTTTGGGATATCGCTACAACAGAGCCCGCAAAGACTAACCAGGAAGAAGCTGTTAAGAGATTCATGGCTGATTATCCCAACATCAAGATCAACCAGGTACATCAGCAGAATGATAACTATAAGCAGCAGCTTGTAGTTGCAATGAGCTCAGGACAGGCTCCCAACATGTATATCCACTGGGCAGGCGGCCCCATGGCAGAGTACTACAAGTCTGGTTATGCTAATGATATCACTGATATGTATGCAAAGTACGATCATCCCGAGTTTATCGATGCTGCAGTTGCCCAGGCTACATATGATGGCAAGATGCTTGCAATTCCTTTTGGCGGACTTTCAGGCTGTGATATTTTCTACAACAAGACTATCTTCAAAGAACTTGGACTTGAAGTTCCCACAACAATAGACGAGCTTGAGGCTGTTTGCGCTAAGCTTAAAGAGAACGGGATCACACCTTTCTCACTTGCAAATGCTTCAAAGTGGACAGGATCAATGTATTACATGTATCTTGTAGCACGTCATTCAGGAAATGCTGAATTTGACGCTGCTTATACACAGGAAAACGGCGGATCATTTACATCTGAGGCGTTTATCTATGCTGGAACAAAGATCCAGGATTGGGTTAAGAAGGGATATTTCCCTGACGGTGTTAATTCACTTACAGCTGATGACAACCAGGATAGAGCACTTCTTTATGACGGATCTGCAGCTATGATGCTTCATGGCTCATGGCAGGTTGCTGGTATCCAGTCTGATAACGAAGAGTGGTATAAAGAGAATATCGGAGTATTCCGTTTCCCTGAAGATACAGAAGCTAAGGCTAAGGGCGTTCCTCAGGACGTTGAGATCGGAACAGCTATCGGTAACGGATTCTCATTCAACTGCTTCAATGATGATAAGACTGTAAACCAGGAAATGCTTGATGCTTGCTACGTTCTTGCTACACAGTATTACAACGATGACACTTACAACAAGATGCAGATGGACGGCGGAAACATTCCTTCGATCAAGGGATTTGATGCACAGATCGAAGATCCTAACAGCAAGGTTGTAGTTGATGTATTCTTCAATGCTTCAAACGTACAGCTTTGGTATGATCAGTACCTTCCCGCATCTGTTACAGAAGTACATAAGAACTGCATGACAGAGCTTTTTGGCCTCGAGAAGACACCGGAACAGATCGGACAGGAACAGGATGAGGCAATGAAGAAAGCAATTGCCGAGCAGTAATAAAGCTTAAAGAGTATACGTTTGTATATGTATACGCTGCGGCTAAAGTGATGATAAAGCTGCCCGCAGGAGATCATCTTCCTGTGGGCAGTTTTTTACTAAACGCGGCGGGAAGGAGATAACGTGAAAAGAGAGAAAAAAGTAGGTCTGGCGCAGGCTAAGGCAAGAAGTACGGCCGCTGCGGCAACGGTGTTTCTGATACCGGCGCTTTTGCTTATAACAATATTTATAGTTTATCCCGTTATTGATACTTTCGTGATAAGCGGCTTTAAATGGAATGGTATTTCTTCTGACAGAACATTTATCGGATTGGATAACTGGTCTGCACTTCTCCATGATGAGATGTTTTGGAAATCCTTCAAGCACAACTTAATAGTAATGGTATTTTCTATCCTTCTGCAGATTCCTCTGGGAATGCTCCTTGCAACATTTTTGGATGCAGGCGGAAAGAAGTTTAATATCTTTAAGATTATTTGGTTTCTTCCTTATCTTATGAGTTCTGTAGCTATAGCATTCCTTTTTACCTATGCGCTTGCTACAAACGGAGGAATCATTTCTTCACTCGCTACGATCATTCAGGGAAAAAAGACAACTATCGATCTTTTGGGAAATGCCAATAATGCTTTATATACCGTTATAGGTGTTATGGCATGGCAGTTTACTCCCTTTTATATGGTTTACTTTATTGCCGGATACGGCAACATTGATACTACTATCTATGAGGCTGCCGTGATCGACGGCGCAACAAGATGGCAGTACTTAAAGCATATTGCGATTCCGCTTCTTGGACCTATATTCAAGACTGCATGTACGATGTCTTTGATCGGTTCGCTTAAATACTTTGATATGATCTGGAACATGACACAGGGCGGCCCTGCAGGCGCTACTGAACTTATGGCGACCTACATGTACAAACTCTCGTTCCAGCAGTTCAATATGAGCTATGGTTCGACAGTAGCAGCGGGAATGTTTATCTTGATAACTGCTATTGCGCTTATCTTTAACAAGTTATTCAAGGTTAAGGAGGACTATTGATCATGGCAAAAGAAAATGTGAAAGATACGGATTATCGTGCTGCGAAGATCAAATCAACTATTGCATGGACGATCGCTATAATTTTTGCCTGCATTATGTTGGTCATAACGCTTACTCCGTTCTTCTTTATGATAATGAATTCATTCAGAAAGCAGTTTGATATGCTTCAGCAGGGAGTATTTCATCTTCCCGATCCATGGCATTTTCAGAATTATGTGACTGTTATCACTAACGGATTCTTTGGTTATTTTATCCGAAGTGTCATCGTAGTTAGCATTTCACTTGTTCTGATGCTGATAATCGCTTCGTTTGCAGCTTATCCTCTTGCAAGAATGGATTTTAAATTAAATCCGATCATCTATGCGATCATTGTTGCTATGATGGCGGTTCCTATGCACGTAACTCTTATTCCTATCTTTAAGTTGACACAAACGCTTGGCTTTTACGATTCACTGAAAGCTCTGATAGGACCTTACGTTTCGTTTGCGCTTCCTATGTCGGTTTTCATTCTTACCGCTTTTATGAAGACCATACCTAAGGAAATAGAAGAGTCTGCTGAAATTGATGGCTGTAACAGATACAAGAACTTTTTCTTTATGATATTACCGCTCTCAAAATCCGGACTTTCAACACTTGCGATCTACAACGGTGTTTCGATGTGGAATGAATTTGCTTTTGCAAATACTCTTTTAATAAGCCCGCAGAACAAGACACTTCCTCTTGCTCTCGGACAGTTTAAAGGCGAGCACGCAATGGATATACCTATGATCATGGCAGTTTTGACCTTGTCTGTAATGCCTATGATCATATTGTTCATCATTTTCCAGGACAAGCTCGTTAAAGGCATGATGGCCGGAGCAGTCAAAGGCTGAGCATATAGAAAGAAGGTATTTTATGTTAATTTATGTTGATGTTAATGCAGAACATGATGGAAACGGTAGTAAACAGTTGCCCTTTAGAAGGATCAACGAAGCTGCAAAGATAGCTAAGCCCGGTGACGAGGTCATTGTTGCTCCCGGAACGTACAGGGAATACGTGGATCCCATAAATGCAGGTACAAAAGAGGAGCGTATCGAATATAAGAGCGCAGAGCCTCTTGGCGCTGTAATTACCGGTGCAGAGAAGATCACCGGTTGGGAAAAGTTTAATGGTGATGTATGGGTTACTAAGGTAAAGAACAGCATCTTTGGCGATTACAATCCCTATACAACACTTGTTTATGGCGATTGGTATTTTGCTACTCCCAATAAGCACACAGGCTGCGTATGGCTTAATGATGAAGCTCTTTATGAAGCTTTGAGCATCGATGAATGTATTGAGGCCAAGGTTTACGAGTGCTCATGGGAACCCGAGAAATCAAAGAGAAAATGGTACGCGGAGCAGGATAATAGCACAGATGAGACTATTTTCTACGCTAATTTCGGCGGCGCGGACCCTAACAAAGAAAACGTTGAGATCACTGTAAGACGTCAGTGCTTTATGCCAAGTAAAGAAAGAGTTGGCTATATCACTGTCAGCGGCTTTAATATCAATAAAGCAGCTACAACATGGGCGCCTCCGGCAGCATATCAGGACGGTATGATCAGCCCTCATTGGAGCTGTGGTTGGATAATAGAAGATTGCGAGATTTGGGGAAGTAAGTGTTCCGGAATCTGTATAGGACGTTACTATGATCCTCAAAATACAAATTTCTATACTACCAAGCATGTTAAGAGCCCTACACAGATGGAGAGAGATTCTGTTTGTCGCGGTCAGTACTATGGCTGGATAAAGGGCAAGATCGGAAGCCATATCATTCGCAGAAACAATATCCATCACTGTGAGCAGGGTGGTATCATCGGACGTATGGGCGGCGTATTCAGCACCATTGAAGATAATCATATCCACCATATCAATAATATGATGGAGCTTGGCGGTGCTGAGATTGCAGGGATCAAGATGCATGCTGCTATCGACGTTGTTATGCGCAGAAACCACATTCATCACTGCACAATGGGTATCTGGTGTGACTGGGAAGCTCAGGGAACAAGGATCACTCAGAATCTTTTACATGATAATCAGCGTCCCGATTATGCTACGCAGCTTGAGGGTGGCATGACATGTCAGGATATATTTGTTGAAGTAAGCCACGGACCGACGCTTATTGATAACAATATTCTTTTGTCAGACGTATCACTCCGTATAGCTACTCAGGGAGTTGCTATGGTGCACAATCTTTGCGCAGGCTCTTTTACCTTTGTAGGAGAAGGAACTACATGGAGATACACACCATATCATATGCCTCACAGAACTGAGGTTATGGGCTTTATGACAATCCTTCACGGAGACGATCGCTTCTATAATAATATCTTTATCCAGAAGTGGTCAGCCGATGATCTTGTACTTCTTAATGATTCTAAGCCCGATGAGAAGTATACAGAAAACAGAAAAGTCGGTACATATTGCTTCGATGAATATCCTACATATGATGAATGGATCGTTAAGTTCGATATGGAAGATGAGTATCCTAATATGCGAAAGCATGAGGCAGCTCATTTCTCACACCTTCCGGTATGGATTGACGGAAACGCATATTTTGAAGGAGCAACAAGCTGGAAGAACGAAAAGAATGCATTTGTTGATAACTCCGGTAAGGTTCATGTGGACGTCGTTGAAAAAGACGGCAACTATTTCCTTGAGACCAATATTTATGATGTACTTGATGGATTTAAGACAGATATGATCTCAACGGAGTCGCTTGGTGAAGCTTTTGAGCCTCAGCAGAAGTTTGAGAATCCCGACGGAACACCTATAACATTTAATGTTGACTATCTTGGTGGTCACCGCGGTGCATATGTGATACCCGGACCTTTTGCATCGGGAGAGGATGCCGGCAAGAAGCTTTACGGTAAGCTTTCCATTGAGTAAAAGAGGATAGTAGCTTCTACATTATTTATTAGAGAACAAAAAAAGAGCTGTGAAAATGATCACTCATTATCACAGCTCTTTAATTCATTTTTTATAAGAGATTAAGCTCTCTCAACTTTGTTAGATCTAAGGCAAGCTGCACATACATGCATTCTCTTAGTTCCGCCGTTAACCTTAACTGCAACGTGCTGAACGTTAGACTTCCAAACTCTGTTAGATCTTCTATGAGAATGGCTTACGTTGTTACCGAAATGAACGCCCTTGCCACAAATATCACATTTAGCCAATTTTGACACCTCCTTATAAGCCATGTAATCAAATTCTATAGCAAAATCGCGTTGCGGCTTTATCCGCAACATTGATATATTAGCAGAAACATATACAGAATGCAAGCAAAATATGCAAAATTTGTAGTTTATTTTTTAGAGAACTGCTATTATAATACTATATGTATGCGAAAACGGTGGTCCCATGGGCTATCGCATTAAGGAGGAATAATATGAAGGCTTCTTCTATGAACACTCACATGGGTAGTATATCAATCGATAACGAGGTTATAGCTCAGTACGCAGGTGCTGTTGCAATGGAATGCTTTGGTATCGTAGGTATGGCCAATGTCAATGTTAAGGACGGACTTGTCAGCCTTTTAAAGATCGATTCTATGACAAGGGGTATCAACGTATCTCTTGATTCCAATAATAAGCTTATACTTGACTTTCATGTCATTGTTGCTTATGGTGTTAGTATTTCGGCAGTGTCTGATAACCTTATAGACAATGTTAAATATAAAGTAGAAGAATTTACTGGACTTGAGATCGAGAAGATTAACATCTATATCGAGGGTGTCCGCGTAATTGATTAATTCTATCGACTGCAAGTTCTAGGAGGATTTTTGTTTTGAGTAATAATGTAATTGACGCTAAGATGTTGTCAAAGATGTTCTTGTCCGGTGCCAAGAATCTTGAAGCCAAGAAGGAATGGATCAACGAACTCAACGTTTTCCCTGTTCCCGACGGTGATACCGGTACCAACATGACGATGACTATCATGTCTGCAGCCAAAGAAGTAGGTTCTCTTGGCGATAACGCAGATATGTCTGCAATATGCAAAGCAATCTCTTCAGGTTCACTCAGAGGAGCAAGAGGTAACTCAGGTGTTATCCTTTCACAGCTTCTCAGAGGTTTTACCAAAGTTGTTAAAGCACATGATGAAGTAACAGTAAGCGTTCTTGCCGAAGCTTTTGATAAGGCTGTTGAAACTGCATACAAGGCAGTTATGAAGCCCAAAGAAGGTACGATCCTTACAGTTGCTAAGGGCGCAAGCGAGAAAGCACACGAGCTCGCTGTGGAAGGAACCGAAGATATCGAGTTTTTCTGCAGTGAAGTTATCAAATATGCAGACGAAGTTCTTGCAAAGACTCCGGATATGCTTCCGGTTCTTAAGCAGGCGGGAGTTGTCGATTCAGGCGGACAGGGACTTGTACAGGTCCTTAAAGGTGCGCTTGACGGATATCTTGGCAAAGAGATCGATCTTACAATTTCAGAGGAACAGGTTACTCCCGGAGCTAAGACAATGGGAGAGCCCAAGGAAGAGGATATCAAGTTCGGTTATTGTACCGAGTTTATCGTTCTTCTTTCAAAGCCTCTCAACATTAAGCAGGAGATTGATTTCAAGAATTTCCTTGAGTCTATCGGAGACAGTATCGTTATGGTAGCGGATGATGAGATCTGCAAAGTGCATGTTCACTCCAACGATCCCGGACTTGCTATCCAGAGAGCTCTTATGTATGGCCAGCTTTCTAATATGAAGATTGACAACATGAGAATGGAGCACAGAGAGAAACTGTTCCATGAGAACAACGATGGATCATGGGCTGAGATAGAGACTGAGATCAACGGTGCGGCTGAGCTTACTCCCACATATCTTCCCGGTGACGATATTCCTATCGGAAAGAAGGTTGAGATGGATAGCCCTAAGGCTGCAGAGCCTGAGATGCCTCACAAGGAAGTTGGTTTCGTAACTGTATGCGCAGGTTCCGGCCTTGCAGATATCTTCAGAGGATTAGGCGTAGATTACGTTATTGAGGGCGGCCAGACAATGAACCCAAGTACAGCTGATATTCTTGATGCTGTAGATAAGGTTAATGCAGATACCGTTATCGTACTTCCGAATAATAAGAATATTATCCTTGCAGCTAACCAAGCAGCTATCATGTCAGAAGACAATGATTCTGAGAAAAAGATAGTAGTTGTTCCTTCAAAGACTGTACCTCAGGGTATTACAGCTATCATCAATTATGTTCCCGATACACCTGTCGAAGACAATGTTGCAGCTATGACCGAGGCACTTGGAACAGTTAATACCGGTGAAGTAACTTATGCCGTAAGAGATACCGTTATAGATGATGTTCAGATCAAGCAGGGCGATTATATGGGTATCGGTGATGCCGGTATTCTTGCTGTAGGCAGCGAGATCGCAGATGTTACTTTCGATATGCTTGATAAGATGATGAATGATGATCTTGAGCTTATCAGCGTATATTACGGTGATGAAGTAGACGAGAAGGATGCGGAAGCACTCAGAGACAGGATCTCCGAGAAATTCTCTTCATGTGATGTTGAGCTTCAGTATGGCGGACAGCCGATTTACTACTACATTGTTTCAGCTGAATAAGGTATAATTTAAATATCGAATTTCTTATAAGCCGGGTTTATTTACCCGGCTTTTTAAGTAATATGCTTTTATTGTATTGATCATATTATTATCGAGGGTTTTGTTATGGGAGAAAGAGAATTGTCGGAGCTTATCACCGATCTTAAGGGTGTAGGTGACAAGACAGGCAAGCTTTTTAATAAGTGCGGTATTTATAGATGCGGGGATCTTTTGACCTATTTTCCAAGAGATTACGATTATTTCGGCGATGTAATAAATGCATGTGATGCCTCCGAAGGGCAGATGTGCGCCATGAAGCTTACAATAATCGGATCCGTGATGAAGAGACGTGTTCGTAATCTTTCTATTATATCGTTCGAGGCAGCCGATCAGACGGGTAAGATAAAGATGACTTACTTCAATGCTCCTTATCTTGTAAACAGCCTTAAATCAGGAACTACTCATGTTTTCAGAGGAATAACGCGTAAAAAGGGTAATTTCTTTTACATGGATCAGCCTAAAATGTATAAGATCGAAGAATATGCGTCTCTTTGTGGTAGCATGAGGCCAAAGTATTCCCTAGTAAAAGGACTTACCAACAATGCTGTTACAAAGGCTGTTGAGCAGACTTTTATAAATGCCGGTAAACTTGAGGAATATATCCCTGAAGAGCTGTTGGATAAATTGGGTCTGATCTCTTATTCAGATGCCGCTTACGGTATTCATTTTCCCAAAAACGCGCAGCAACTTGAAGATTCGAGAAGGAGACTGGCTTATGATGAATTTCTTTTGTTCATATTAAAGCTGCGTCTTTTAAAGCTTTCCCAGAAGGAAGTACTAAATTCTTTTCCAATGATGGAAGTGTCGGATGTAAAAAGACTTTTGGAACAGCTTCCCTATAGTCTTACACAGGCACAGGAGAGGACTTGGAATGATATATTGACCGATCTTTCCGGTAAACATGTCATGAACAGGCTTATTCAAGGAGATGTCGGTTCAGGAAAAACCATTATTTCCTTCATGGCTCTTTTGACGGCGGCCGCAAACGGATACCAGGGCGCAATAATGGCTCCCACAGAGGTTTTGGCGTCGCAGCATTTCGATAATTTCAAAAAAATGATCGATAAATACAAGATCACATCGTTAAAGCCGATTCTTTTGACTGGATCTCTTTCTGCTAAGGATAAGAGGACTGCGCAGGAGATGATAGCTAGTGGAGAAGTGAATTGTATCATCGGAACCAATGCGCTCATCCAGGAAAAGGTAAATTATAAGAATCTTGCTCTTGTAGTTACCGATGAGCAGCACAGATTCGGTGTTCGCCAAAGGGAATCTTTGGCAGGAAAAGGTGAAAATGTTCATGTTCTTGCTATGAGTGCCACGCCGATCCCGAGGACGCTGGCAATAATCTTATACGGAGATCTAAGTATATCCATAATAGATGAGCTTCCTAAGGGACGACTTCCCATCAAGAACTGTGTTGTCGGAACGGATTACAGAGACACGGCGTATAAATTCATAAGATCACAGGTTGAAGCGGGCCATCAGGCTTATGTCATCTGTCCGATGATCGAAGAAGGCGAGCTTAACGGTGCGGAAAATGTCATTGATTACGCAGAGAAGCTTCGCTCGGTATTCCCTTCAGATATTCAGGTTGGAGTTCTTCACGGCAAAATGAAGCCTGCTGTCAAAGATGAGATCATGGAATCTTTTGCTAAGAAGGATATCGATGTCCTTGTCTCAACGACGGTAATCGAAGTCGGCATAGATGTTCCTAATGCGACTGTTATCATGATAGAAAACTCTGAAAGATTCGGACTTTCACAGCTTCATCAGCTTCGTGGAAGAGTAGGAAGAGGAGATGCTCAGTCGTATTGTATCTTTATAAACACTTCTACCTCGGATGAAACCAAGAAAAGGCTGGATATAATGAACAGATCGAACGACGGCTTTGTCATTGCCAAAGAAGATCTCGAGCAAAGAGGTCCCGGTGATCTGTTTGGAGTGAGGCAGAGCGGTGAATTATGCTTTAGAGTAGGTGATATCTACCACGACAGCGATTTGGTTCAAGAGGCTGCTGTCGATGCCGATAGGATTTTGGCAAAAGATCCTGAGTTATCACTTCCACAACATAGTGTGTTAAAGAATAAGATAAGCACAAAATCTGTAAATTTTATTGACTTTACCACTCTATAAAAGTAATATTATTTTAGTTAAACAGGATGAAAATAGGAGGATTGTCGGCTTTTTGTCGAAATGTAGATATGGCTAAAGTAACGATCGTTACAGACAGTAACAGTGGTATCACACAATCACAGGCCAAGGAGCTTGGTATTTATGTAGTTCCTATGCCATTTATGATAAATAACGAAGAGTTTTTTGAAGATATAAACCTTTCTCAAGAGGAGTTCTATGAGAAACTTACAGGTAATGCCGAAGTTTCCACAAGTCAGCCGACTCCCGATTCCCTTATGACCTTATGGGACGAACTTTTAAAAGACTATGATGAGATAGTCTATATCCCTATGAGCAGCGGCCTTTCCGGTTCATGCCAGAGTGCTTTCATGCTCGCAAGAGAGGAATATGAAGGAAAGGTTTTTGTCGTAGACAATCAGAGGATTTCGGTTACTCAAAGACAATCAGCTATAGACGCAAAGGCCATGGCTGATGCAGGATTCGGAGCTGAGGAAATTGCCAAGAAGCTTTTTGATACGAAGTTTGAATCAAGTATATATATAATGCTTGATACACTCTATTATCTTAAGAAGGGCGGAAGAATCACTCCCGCAGCTGCAGCTCTCGGTACACTTTTAAGACTTAAGCCCGTTCTTCAGATCCAGGGCGAGAAGCTTGATGCGTTTGCCAAGGCTCGTACATCCTCTCAAGGTAAGAGTATCATGATAAATGCCATAAAGAGCGACATAGAGAATCGTTTCGGCGGCATGGATGCCGGAGATTTCTGGCTCGAGATAGCTTATTCTCATGATATTGAAGCTGCAAAGGAATGGAAGAAAGAGGTTGAGGCTGCATTCCCAGGACATGAAGCCCATATGGATCCGCTTTCACTTTCTGTTGCTTGTCACATCGGACCCGGTGCGCTTGCGGTTGCTATCACGAGAAAGCTTCATTTTTAAAGAATAAGATAGGAACCCGGTTCCTAATGATCATTTAGATCAGATATAAAAGTTTTGCAAAGGGGTTTACAACATGGCTTCATACGAACAATATGATGCTTCCAGTATCACTGTCTTAGAAGGTCTTGAAGCGGTCAGAAAACGTCCCGGTATGTATATCGGAAGTGTGACCACCAGAGGCCTTAATCACCTTGTTTACGAGATCGTAGACAATGCGGTGGATGAACATCTTGCAGGTTTCTGCACACAGATCCATGTAACTTTGGAGGCCGACGGCTCTGCAACAGTAGAGGATAACGGACGAGGAATTCCCGTTGGAATGCACGCTAAAGGCATTACTGCTGAACGTGTGGTTCTGACTATGCTTCATGCCGGCGGTAAATTTGATAATAATGCTTATAAGACAAGCGGTGGCTTACACGGTGTAGGTTCATCGGTTGTTAATGCGCTCTCAACCAGGATGAGCGTTAGGATAAAAAAAGACGGCTTTATCTATGAAGACAGCTATGAGAGGGGTATTCCCACAACCAAGCTGAACAAAGGCCTTCTTGATCCGGTCGGAACAACCAAAGAGACCGGTACTACGATCAATTTCCTTCCGGATGACACTATTTTTGAAAAGACCAGATTCAAGGAAGATGATATCAAATCCAGACTTCATGAGACTTCATATCTGAATCCTTCACTTACTATCATTTTTGAAGATAAGAGACCCGGAGTCGAGGAATATATTGAATTCCACGAGCCTGACGGTATCACCGGATTTATCAAGGACATGAATAAGTCAAAAGAAGCTGTGTGTGACGTGGTTTCTTTTAGCGGTGAGAGCGAAGGCGTTGAGGTTGAAGTTGCTTTCCAGTATGTAAACGAGTTCCATGAGGATGTTCTTGGCTTTTGTAATAACATCTACAATGCCGAAGGTGGTACTCACTTAACCGGCTTTAAGACGATGTTTACCAACATCATCAACCAGTACGCAAGAGAACTCAATATCCTCAAGGATAAAGATGCCAACTTCACAGGAACCGACGTAAGAAACGGTATGACAGCGGTCATATCGATAAAGCACCCCGATCCTAGATTTGAAGGTCAGACCAAGACCAAGCTTGATAATCAGGATGCAGCTAAGATCGTTTCCAAGATCACCAACGATGAAGTGACAAGATTCTTCGATCGTAATATAGAGTGCCTTAAGTCTATCATCGGATGTGCCGAGAAGGCTGCCAAGATCAGAAAGACTGAAGAAAAGGCCAAGACCAATATGCTTACCAAGCAGAAGTATTCATTTGATTCAAACGGTAAGCTTGCAAACTGTATCAGTAAAGATGCTTCAAAGTGCGAGATCTTTATAGTTGAGGGAGATTCCGCGGGTGGAAGTGCCAAGATGGCAAGAGACAGAAACTATCAGGCTATCCTTCCTATCAGAGGTAAGATCCTTAACGTAGAAAAGGCAAGTATCGACAAGGTTCTTGCCAATGCCGAGATCAAGACAATGATCAATGCTTTCGGATGCGGATTTTCCGAAGGCTACGGCAATGACTTTGACATAAATAAGCTTCGCTATGACAAGATCATCATCATGGCCGATGCCGACGTCGACGGTGAACATATTGCGACACTTCTTTTGACTTTGTTCTACAGATTCATGCCCGAACTTATCTATCAGGGACATGTTTATATCGCAATGCCTCCTCTTTACAAGGCTATGCCTTCAAAGGGAAAAGAAGAGTATCTCTATGATGACAATGCTCTTGCCAAGTATAGAAATACTCACAAGGGAAGCTTTACTCTCCAGCGTTATAAGGGTCTTGGTGAGATGGATCCCGCGCAGCTTTGGGAGACAACACTTGATCCCGAGAGAAGACTTCTTAAAGCAGTTGAGATTGAGGATGCCAAGATGGCTTCACATATGACCGAGCTTTTGATGGGCGTTGATGTTCCGCCGAGAAGAGAATTTATACATCAGCATGCTACAGATGCAGAGCTTGATATTTAAGATTTTTTACCGAATAATTTGGAGTGATTTATGGAAGACAGAATTATCAGAACCGAATATTCCGATATAATGCAGAAGTCGTTCATTGACTATGCGATGAGTGTCATCGTAGCCCGTGCGCTTCCCGATATAAGAGACGGTCTTAAGCCCGTTCAGAGAAGAACTCTCTATGATATGTATGAGCTGGGCATCAGATATGACAGGCCTTACAGAAAGAGTGCGAGGATCGTCGGTGATACAATGGGTAAATATCACCCTCACGGTGATAGCTCTATCTACGACTGCCTCGTTGTTATGACGCAGGATTTCAAGAAGATCGTTCCTCTTGTTGACGGTCACGGAAACTTCGGTAACATTGAGGGCGACGGCGCCGCTGCAATGCGTTATACCGAAGCCAGACTTTCCAAGATAACGCAGGAGAATTTCCTTGAAGATCTTGATAAGAATGTAGTTGATTTCCTTCCTAACTTTGATGAGACTGAGAAGGAACCCGCAGTTCTTCCCGTTAAGATCCCTAATTTCCTTATAAACGGATCTGAGGGTATTGCTGTAGGTATGGCTACAAGCACACCTCCTCATAATCTCGCTGAAGTCATTGATGCCGAGATTGCCTACATTCAGGATGATACGCTTTCTACAGCGGATCTTATGAAATACATAAAAGGTCCCGATTTCCCTACGGGCGGAATAGTTATAAATAAAGACGAGTTAAAAGATATCTATGAGACCGGAACAGGAAAGATAAGAGTCCGTGGTAAGGTTGAGACCGAAAAGGGCAAGAACGGACATATAAATCTTGTCATCACAGAGATCCCTTATACAATGATCGGTGCCGGGATCGGTAAGTTCATGGCTGATGTTGCTGAGCTTGCTGAGAAGAAGATCACTAACGATATCATCGATATCTCCAACCAGTCATCCAAGGAAGGTATCAGGATCGTTATCGAGCTTAAGAAGGATACCGATGTTGAGAATTTCACCAATCTTCTTTATAAGAAGACTAAGCTCGAGGATACTTTCGGCGTAAATATGCTCGCTATCGACAACGGAAGACCCGAGACAATGTCTCTTAAGGATATCATGCGTGCTTGCGCTGATTTCCAGTTTGAAGTTGCGACCAGGAAATATACAACTCTTTTAAAGAAAGAGCAGGAGAAAAAAGAGATACAGGAAGGCCTTATCAAGGCTTGTAACGTTATAGACCTTGTTATCGAGATACTGAGGGGCTCCAAGGACAGAGCAATGGCTAAGAACTGCCTTGTCAACGGTGTTACGGATGGTATCAACTTTAAATCCAGAGAGTCAAAGGCAATGGCTGCACAGCTTCTTTTTACCGAAGCTCAGGCTGATGCCATTCTCGAGATGAGACTCTATAAGCTCATCGGACTTGAGCTTGATGCTCTTATCAAAGACCATGAGCAGACTGTAGCCAATATCTACAGATATGAAGATATACTGGATAGCCATGAATCTATGTCAATGGTGATCCAGAACGATCTTAACAGGATAAAGAAGGAATATAAGGCTGATCGTAAGACTCTTATCGAGAACAGAGAGACAGCCGTATATGAAGAAAAGCCTATCGAAGAGATGGATGTTGCATTTATCATGGATAGATTCGGATATGCCAAGACTATCGATGCAACAACCTATGAGAAGAATAAAGAGACTATCGAGGCTGAATTTAAATTCTCGTTTATCATGAAGAACACCGGTAAAGTATGCTTCTTTACCAATACAGGTAATCTTCATACAGTAAAAGCAACCGATCTCCCTCAGGGAAAGATGAGAGATAAGGGTGTGCCGATCGATAATGTCAGCAATTTCGATACTTCCAAGGAGACTATCGTTCTTGCTTCCAGCCAATCGGATCTTAATCTTTACAGAGTTCTTTTCACGACAAAGACATCTATGATGAAGGTCGTTGACGGCGGAGAATTCGATGTTTCCAAGAGAACAGTTGCTGCGACCAAGCTTAACGATGATGACGAAGTTGTAAGTGTAGAGATACTACATGAGCAAAAAACTGTTATACTTAAATCAAACGATGGTTATTTCCTCAGATTTTACGTTGAGACCATTCCCGAGAAGAAGAAAGCGGCTGTCGGCGTAAGAGGAATGAGACTTGGTAAGAACGACTTTATAAGAGATGTATACTACCTAAATGACATGGAGGATAAGGCGATAGAGCACAACGACAAGACTCTTGAGCTTAGTCATCTCAAAGTCACAAGCAGAGATACAAAGGGCACAAAGGTGAGATTATGAGAGTAATAGCAGGTTCGGCAAGGCGACTTAAGCTTGTCACTCCTGAGGGTAATGATACCAGACCGACACAGGACAGGATAAAAGAGACATTATTTAATATGATACAGAACCAGGTTCCCGGATCGGTGTTTATAGATCTTTTTTCGGGAAGCGGCGGGATCGGTATAGAAGCTTTATCAAGAGGTGCTTCAAAAGCATACTTTATTGAAAACGGAGCAGCGCCGTATAAATGCATTCTTGCCAATCTTAAGACAACTCATTTTGAAGAGGATGCAACTGTATTTAAGCAGGATGTAGTTATTGCTCTTCGAAATATCCATGAAAAAGAAGCTGATATCATTTTTATGGATCCACCATACCACGGCGACCTTTATGAGAGAACTCTTGCACAGCTTTCAGCTATGAGCTATGTCACCGAGAATACAATGATCATTGCGGAAAGCCCTGTTGATCTAGATTTTTCTTTCGCCGAGGAATACGGATTTGAAGTGAGAAGAGAGAAGGAGTACAAGAACAATAAGCATGTATTCCTTTACAGAAAGGACAATTCATGAAAGTAGCGGTTTATCCGGGAAGTTTCGATCCTGTCACATACGGACATCTGGATGTGATAAAGCGTGCTTCTACAATGTTTGATAAAGTAATAGTGGCAGTAATGTGTAATTCTGCCAAAACTCCATTGTTTACGCTGGACGAACGTGTTAAAATGTTAAAAGAGTCTTTAAAGGGCGTTAATAATGCCGTTATTGAGTCTTTTGACGGACTACTTATAGATTATTGCAAAAAGGAAGACATCCATATTGTAATTAGGGGCCTTCGAGCTATCACTGATTTCGAGTACGAACTTCAGATAGCCCAGACCAACAAAGAGTTGTCTCACGATGAGGTTGATACTGTGTTCCTCACAACGAACTTAAAGTATTCATACCTTAGCAGCTCTGTTGTACGTGAGGTCGCAAGCTACGGAGGAGATATTTCTCCCTGTGTTCCGGAGCATGTTGAGAAGGCACTTAAGGAAAAATATGGAAATAGATAAAGTTAGGGGGAATACCTATTATGACCAGCAGGATTGAACAGCTGATTGACGAGATTGAGACATACATTGACAATTGTAAGCCCCAACCTCTATCTCAGACCAAGATTGTCGTAAACAAAGAAGAAATTGACGAGCTTCTCAGGGAACTTAGGTCCAAGACTCCCGAAGAGATCAAGAAATATCAGAAGATCATCAGCAATAAGGAAGCCATCTTAAATGATGCAAGAAAGAAAGCTGAAGATATAGTCAATCAGGCAACCATCAAGACACATGAGCTTATCAATGAGCATGAGATCATGCAGCAGGCTTATGCACAGGCCAATGAGGTTGTATCTCAGGCAGCCATGCAGGCAAAAGAGATTCTTGATAATGCCAATATCGAAGCCAACAACATGAAGTCTGCCGCTGTACAGTATACAGACCAGCTTCTCGCAGGAGTTGAAGATATAATCACTCAGTCTATCGATGCCAACACTAAGAGCACCGATGAGATCATTGAGACGATCAAGCAGAGTAGTGTCAATATGGTAAGAGATATTACTGCCAGCAATGACAGTGTTCTTTCGGCACTTACTCAGTACGGAGAGGTCATTAAGTCCAACAGGGCTGATCTGAGACCACCTGAGGTAACTCCGATAGCAGTACCTGATCAGGCACCTGCAATGGAGGGTGGACTCACTCAGCAGGACGCTATCAACCTCGATATGATAAACTAACGGAATAAAAGCTGCCGCAGTAATTGCGACAGCTTTTGAACTTTTATTGAACAGTATTATAAAAGGAGTTTTTAAATGAAGAAAAAAATCTTTGCCACGTTACTTGCTTTCACTATGTTTTTTACCGGATTTGCTCCTGTTAAGGGTGATACGGTTGTTGCCGCTGAAAAGCAACACATCATTGTTATCGACCCCGGACACGGCGGTGAAGGAGACAGAAATCTCGGAGCTCAGTATAACGGATTATCTGAGAAAGCAATGACTTTGCAGGTTGCCAATGCTATGAAGACCGAGCTTGAAAAATATGAAAACGTAACTGTTTATCTTACAAGAACAGATGACAGATTCATTTCTCTCGAGGATAGAGCGGCCTTTGCAAAGAGCGTGAATGCAGAGTTTGTGTTCAGTATTCATTTTAATGCATCCGCAGAGCATCTTTTCTATGGTTCTGAGGTATGGACATCTGCATTTGATAAGTATTATCAGGCAGGAATGAATTTTGGTAACATTGAATCCGCTGAGCTTGCTAAATGCGGTCTTTATCAGAAGGGTGTAAAGACTAAGCTCGGTTCATCGGGAAATGATTACTATGGTATCATCAGGCATTGTGTAGCAAGAAGCATGCCTTGTGTTATCATCGAACACGCATATATTGATCACGGCTACGATGTACCTTTAGTAAAGAGCCCTGATTTCATGAATAAGATGGGTGTAACTGACGCCACATCAGTTGCTAAGTACTTTGGACTTAAGTCAACAGCTCTTGGTGTTGATTATTCAGGCTTTAAGTATACCTCTGTTGCTAAGCCTGCTTCTCCTGTGGGACAGGACAATTCAGATCCTGAAGTTTGTTCTATAAATGTCGCTGCTACAGACAAGGCAAGCGGAAATGTCCTTGTTGAGATGACAGCTAAGGATTCAGGAAGTCCTATAATCTATTTCTCATACAGCTACGATGGAGGTAAGACATACAGTTACCTTCAGATGTGGGACAGAACAAAAGAAACACAGTCATTTAATGTAACTGTTCCAAAGAGCTGCCAGAATCCGGTTATTGTATGCAGAGCTTACAATAGCTATGAACTCTTTAAAGAAAGTAATCCGGTAGCCGTTACAGGTTTACAGTAATATACAGGTGATAATTATTGAGACTTGATAAGTTCTTAGGTGACCATAATATCGGCACCAGGAAGCAAATAAAAGAATATGTAAAGAACGGAAGATGTTCTGTAAACGGTGCGCCGGTGCTTAAATCTGACGTTCATATTAATGAAAATACCGACGAGATCTCTTTTGACGGGATAGTTTTAACTTACAGCAAGAATCATTATTATATGCTGAATAAGCCTGTTGGTGTTGTTTCCGCAACTACCGATAAAAAGCAGGAAACTGTCATTGATCTTTTGAAAGATGAGAATGTAAAGGGCTTAAGTCCTTGCGGAAGACTCGACATTGATACGGAAGGACTGCTTCTTTTGACCGATGACGGAGAGCTTATACATAGATTGCTCTCACCTAAGAAGCACGTTGACAAGACATATGAAGTCCATATTGCTCATGAACTTTCGGATAACGATGTAAGGCGACTTGAAGAGGGCTTGGATATCGGCGATAGAAATGATGACGGTTCCAAAAAGCTGACGCTTCCTGCAAAGGTTACATATAAAGAAGATATGAAAACCGATGATGAGGGTAATCCCGTTATACTTCTTTCGATACACGAAGGCAGATTTCATCAGGTAAAACGTATGCTCGAAGCGGTAGGGAACGAAGTTCTGTTCTTAAAGAGGCTTTCTATGGGAGCTCTTTTTCTCGATCCGGATCTTGAACCCGGAGAGTACAGAGAGCTTACGGATGATGAAAAGTGCTCACTGGATATTAAATAAAATCTATAGAAATATCAGAGGATTATGATGTTTAAGAAAGTAAATAAAGGGGAATACGGATACATCCCATATAGGAAAAATATAGCATTACTCAGAACAATAGCCTGTCTTGCTATTACCGTAGGCATTTATTTGACCGGAGTGATCATGTATAAAAGCCCCAAAAATGCTTTTAGCATAATTGCAGCTCTCGGTTGTCTTCCGACCGGCTGGAGCGCAGTAAATCTCATTTTGTTCCTCAAGGCGAAAGCCTGCTGCGAGGAAGATCACAAAAAAATAGAAGACTGTCGCGGAGACCTTCTTATTCATTATGATCATGTTATCACTTCTTATGATAAGAATTATTATGTCAACGCTTCAACTGTTCTCGATAAAAACATTTGCTGCTACACTTCGGATGATTTTGATGTAGCGGATTGCGAGAAGCATATCAAAAAGATGCTCGCACAGAACGGATATACAAGCTACAGCATTAAGATATTTACAGATATAAATAAATACTGTGAGAGGCTTGCTCAGCTTGAAAAGCACAGAAACGAAAAAGGCATCGATCCGCAAGCAATAGAAGATGCCTGGATTCCCGGAACTACTCAGACGCCTGCGTCTATTCTTTTATCAATTTCGCTTTAAGGAATAATATGAAAGAGATCATTATCGGTGTAAATGAAGAGGGAAAGCGATTGGACGGATTTTTAAGATCATACCTCCCAAACGCCTCAAAGGGCTTCATTTATAAGATGCTTAGAAAAAAGAATATCACTCTTAATGACAAAAAAGCTGATGGCCTAGAGAAGTTAAAAAAAGAAGATTCCGTAAAGATATTCTTTTCCGATGATACTCTCGCAAAGTTTAAAGGAACATCGGATGTAAATCTTTCTACGATCGATGTTTCGAATATTGATCTTTCCAAATACGGAACGATCGATGTTATCTATGAAAACGAACATGTCTTATTTGCTTCGAAGCCTGCCGGACTTTTATCACAAAAAGCGGAAGCGAAAGATATCAGTATAAATGACTGGCTCATAGATCATCTTTTGGTTAACGGAAGTGTTACTCCCGAAAGCCTTGATACCTATAAGCCTTCTATATGTAACAGGCTCGATAGAAATACAAGCGGAATGGTCATATGTGCTAAATCACTTCTTGGTGCGCGCAAGATGAACGCCATGCTTTCGAACAGAACTCTTGATAAGTACTATATCGCCGTTGTTTCAGGCAGGATTAGCGAAGCATCTTTATTAAAGGGTTATTTACATAAGGATGCTGATCTTAATAAGGTAGATATCATAAAAGAGAATCCGGATAATGCAGATTATTCTTATATAGAGACTTATTTTGATCCGGTCAGATACAATCCCGATTCGGATACGACAGTTCTTTTGGTCAAGCTTATTACAGGAAAGCCTCACCAGATAAGAGCACATTTATCCAAGACGGGTCATCCGATAATCGGTGACGGTAAATACGGCGGAAGAAAAGAGAAGGGCATCAATAGGCAGCTCTTACACAGCTACAAGATCACTTTTCCTGCTGATATGCCTGATGAACTGTCGGATTTGTCTGATAAGGAGTTTATAGCTCCGTTACCGTTAGAATTTGAAAGGTATTGCAGCGGAGGAGATTTATGCCTACATGGAAAACTAGGGGACTGAGAGGTTCCACATTAGAGGAACTCATAAACCGCTCCAATGAGAGGTACGCTGAGCTGGGCCTTGCGCTTATCCAAAAGATCCCGACTCCGATAACTCCCATAAATATCGATAAAGAAACAAGGCATATCACTCTTGCCTATTTCGATCAGAAGAGTACAGTCGATTACATCGGCGTTGTACAGGGGATTCCTGTGTGCTTCGATGCAAAAGAGTGTGCTTATGATACTTTTACTCTTGAAAACATTCATCCTCATCAGGTCGCATTTATGGATGACTTTGAAAAGCAGGATGGGCTGGCTTTCTTTTTGATCTATTATACTGCGAGAAATGAGTTTTATTATCTTCCTTATAGGAAGCTTAAGGAATTCTGGGATAGAGCACAGGCTGGGGGCAGGAAGAGCTTTAGACATGATGAGCTCGATCTTTCTTTCATTATCCCTTCTCCCGGAGAGCAGGGGATACTCATTCCTTTTCTGGATGCGATCCAAAAAGACCTTGAAGAGAGGTAATCCGTGAAACAGGCTTTTTGCTTGACAAGGTAATTAAATGGATGTTAAACTCTCTAATATAGTAACGAATTATTAGAGTAGCACTGTACCATGCTAAAGTAAATAAACGAGGTTAATATGAACAAAGTACTTTTACACACACCTGATGGCGTGCGCGATATATACGGCGCAGAATGCAGCGACAGAATCATACTTGCCGGTAAGATACATGAAGTTATGAAGAGCTATGGTTATCTTGATATTGATACACCTACCTTCGAATTCTTTGATGTTTTTGCTGAAGAGATCAACGCGACTGACGCAAGAGAGCTCTTTAAATTCTTTGATAAAGAGGGCAATACTCTTGTACTTCGTCCCGATTTCACACCTTCGATCGCAAGATGTGCATCAAAGGTGATGCTTGAGGATAAGGAACCTATCAGAGTTTGCTATGAGGGCAAGACTTTCCTTAATACATCTAATCTTCAGGGTAAGCTTAAAGAGAATTCCAATATCGGTGTCGAGCTTATGAATGATTCTTCTGTATATGCTGACGCTGAGATCATAGCTCTTTTGGTTGAATCTCTTAAGTCAACAGGGCTCAATGATTTCCAGATCAGTATCGGAGATGCGGATTTCTACAAAGGAATCTGTGAGGAAGCCGGAATCGACGCTGAGACCGAGGAGAAGATAAGAGAGTATATAACTGAGAAAAACTATTATGCTGCCGAGAATATCTTAAATGAGAGCGGCGTTGCACCTAAGCACACTAAGCTTATCGTTAATGTAGCTGAGTTTATCGGATCTGACGAAGCTCTTGATATGGCTCAGAGCATGGTTACCAATAAGAGATCTCTTGATGCCGTTAAGAGACTTAAAGATCTTTACAAGGTGCTTACAAACTACGGTGTAGAGAAGTATATCTCTTTTGACCTTGGTAATTTAAGCAAATTCAACTATTACACAGGCGTTATATTCAGTGCATATACATACGGCGTCGGCGATGCTATCGCAAAGGGCGGAAGATATGACAATCTTGTCGGAAAATACGGCAGAAAAGCTCCTGCGATCGGTTTTTCAATCGTGATAGACGATCTTATGTCTGCTTTATACAGACAGAATGCAGATGTAGAGCATGAATCTGACATAACTGTCGTGAATTATACACCTGAAACTTTTGAAACTGCTTTGAAGCAGGCTAAAGAACTTCGTCAAAACGGCACAAATGTCGTTTTAAAAGCGAAATAATCGGAGGAATTATGAGATATCTTACTTTTGCACTTGGAAAAGGCCGACTTGTTAACTCTTGCATGGAACTCCTGAATAAATGTGGGATCGAATGCGAAGAGATATTAGATAAAAAGACACGTAAGCTTATATTTACTAACGAAGAGCTTGGACTTAAGTTCTTCCTTGCCAAGGGTCCGGATGTCCCGACTTACGTTGAATACGGCGCAGCTGATATCGGTATTGTTGGTGCTGATACAATCATGGAAGAAAACAGAAGAGTATATGAGGTTCTTGACCTTGGATTCGGAAAATGCCGCATGTGTGTTTGCGGACCTCATGAAGCCAAGGAATTATTGGAGCATCGTGAACTTATAAGAGTAGCCAGCAAATATCCCAATATTGCCAAGGACTACTTCTTTAACAAGAAGCATCAGACTGTTGATATCATTAAATTAAACGGCTCTGTAGAGCTCGGACCAATCGTAAATCTTTCGGATGCTATCGTTGATATAGTAGAAACAGGCTCAACTCTTAAGGAGAACGGACTTGAAGTCCTTGAAGAGATCTGCCCCTTATCTGCAAGAATGATCGTAAATCAGGTGAGCATGCAGATGGAAACCGAAAGGATCAGAAAGCTGATCACAGCAATGAAGGAGAATCTATAAATGCAAACGTTAAAGCTTACAGCAGAAACAAAAGAAAAGCTCTTGGGAAACCTTCTCAACAGAAATCCCGGAAGCTATACAGAATATGAGACAATCGTAAATGACATAATCGAAAATGTAAAAAAGAACGGCGATAAAGCTCTTTTTGAATATACTTCAAAGTTTGATAAATGCGATATTGATGCAACAAGCGTTAAAGTTACAAGAGAAGAGATAGACAAGGCTTATTCACTTCTCGATCCTAAATTCATTGAGGTCATGAAGAAGAGTGCCGCTAATATTCAGGAATTCCACGAGAAGCAAAAGAGAAATACCTGGATCGATACCAAAGAAGACGGAAGCATTCTCGGCCAGAGAATCCTCCCCATTGAGATCTCCGGCGTCTATGTACCCGGCGGAAAAGCAGCTTATCCTTCAAGTGTTCTTATGAACGTTGTACCTGCTAAGGTTGCCGGTGTTGAGCGCATTGTAATGTGCACACCTCCCGGAAAAGAGGGAAGCGTCAATCCCGGTACACTTGTAGCCGCTGATATTGCAGGTGTTACCGAAGTATATAAAGTTGGTGGAGCTCAGGCTATCGCGGCTATGGCTTTCGGTACCGAAAGTGTTCCTAAGGTTGATAAGATCACAGGTCCCGGAAACATCTTCGTAGCGCTTGCTAAGAAAGCTTGTTTTGGACATGTTTCTATCGATTCGATCGCAGGACCAAGTGAGATCCTTGTTCTTGCCGACGAGACAGCTAATCCCAGATATGTTGCTGCGGATCTTTTATCTCAGGCAGAGCACGATGAGATGGCAAGTGCCATTCTTATCACTACTTCACAGGAACTTGCTGATGGCGTAGCTAAAGAGATCGACGGCTTCTTAAAAGAACTTTCAAGAACAGATATTATCAAGAAATCACTTGATAACTACGGATACATGTTTGTAGCTGATAATATGGAAGATGCGATAGATGCAGCCAATGCAGTTGCTTCAGAGCACCTTGAGATCATAACCAAGAACCCTTATGAGGTTATGACCAAGATTAAAAATGCAGGTGCTATTTTCCTTGGCGAGTATTCATCAGAGCCTTTGGGAGATTATTTCGCAGGTCCCAACCACATTCTTCCTACAAACAGAACAGCTAGATTCTTCTCGCCTTTAAATGTAGATGACTTTATGAAGAAGACCAGTATCATAGCTTATTCAAGAGATGCACTTTCTAAAGTTCATGAAGACATCGAGCTTTTTGCAAAGGAAGAAGGACTTACAGCTCACGCTAACTCAATTGCAGTAAGATTTGAGTGATAAATTTTGCAAGTTTTCTTTCGTAAATGTCTATAAACTGCAAGTTTATGGGTTTTTTATAGATTTTTAATATAAAATAACACCATATATTGTTATCGAAAATAAGGAGACACAAATTATGGAAAATAGAATTGCAAGTGTTACTCGAAAGACGAAAGAGACCGATATTACTGTAACCATCAACATCGACGGAAAAGGAACAAGTGATATTTCTACCGGAATCGGTTTTTTTGATCACATGCTTGAGGGATTTGCCAAGCACGGTCTTTTCGATCTAACAGTAAAGGTAAAAGGAGATCTTAACGTCGACGGACACCACACTGTTGAAGATACTGCGATCGTTCTCGGACAGGCTTTTCTTGAAGCTATAGGTGATAAGAAGGGCATAAAGAGATACGGCAATATGATACTTCCTATGGATGAGACACTTGTAATGAGTGCCGTAGACCTCTGCGGAAGACCGTATTTTGTTATGGACGCAGGTTTTGATTCACCTATGGTTGGTGATTTCGATACTCAGCTTGTAAGAGAGTTTTTCTATTCATTCTCTTATGCGGCAATGCTTAATCTGCACCTTCGTGTGATAACAGGTTTTAATGACCACCACAAGATTGAAGCTATGTTCAAGGCTCTTTCAAAGGCTTTGGATGAAGCTACAACATATGATGCGAGAATTACCGATGTTCTTAGTACAAAAGGAGCTCTATGATAATGAATCATAATTATGTAAAGAAGTTTATACCATGCATTTTCTTATATCAGGGAAAGGCTTATCTTGATTTCAATAAGTCCAATGCTCTCTATGACGATCCGGTTACTCTGGCTTCTCGTTATTCCGATTCAGGTGCAGATGAGATCATAATCTTTGACTTATCTACCGAAGGTAATGACAAGGAGCATGAAGAGGCACTTGATATCATAAAGAAGATCTGTAAGGTTGTTGATACCGACGTTACAGGTGCCGGAAACGTAAAGCGTATGGAAGATATCAAGAAGCTTCTCTATGCCGGATGTAAGAAAGCATGTCTTAACTTTTCTAAGCCCGGCAATGTCGAGATCATCAAAGAAGTATCGGATAAATTCGGTAAGGATAAGATCTGTGTATGCTACAGCAATACTGCTCAGATCTATGACAATAAAGATCTTGTAAATACGTATGCAAGCGAGCTTATCAATATCGCCGATCAGGATCTTACAAACGTTACCTTTACTGAACTTCCTATTATTGTACTTAAGAGCGCAGCTACTATAGATGATGTAGAAAAACTCTTTGCAGATACAAAAGTGTCCGGAATAAGCGGAAATGCAGTGAACGACAATTGCACATCGATCGATGATTGGAAGGCACAGTGCAATGCCAAGAATATACCTATCTGTAAGCTTGAAGCAAAGTTTTCTTGGGATCAGCTCAAGAAGAATTCCGACGGAATGGTTCCCGTTATCGTTCAGGATTACAGAACAGATCAGGTGCTCATGCTTGCTTACATGAATGAGGAAGCTTATAACAAGACACTTGAAACAGGTAAGATGACATATTTCAGCCGCAGCAGGCAGAGTCTTTGGCTTAAAGGTGAGACCAGCTCACACTTCCAGTATGTAAAGGCTTTGTACGCCGACTGTGATTATGATACAATTCTTGCAAAGGTAAAACAGATAGGAGCCGCTTGTCACACAGGTAATTACTCATGCTTCTTTAATGAGATCGCTCATAAGGATTACAGTGAAAAGAATCCTCAAAAGGTTCTGGACAGTGTATTTGATGTCATTAAAGACAGAAAGGTAAATCCGAGAGAAGGTTCTTATACCAATTATCTTTTTGATAAGGGAATAGATAAGATTCTCAAAAAAGTCGGTGAGGAAGCTACAGAGATCGTTATAGCTGCCAAGAATCCCAATGATAATGAGATAGTTTACGAATTATCCGATTTCCTGTATCATATGATGGTCCTCATGGCTGAAAAAAACGTCAATTGGGAGGACGTAACAGACGAACTGTCAAGAAGATAAGGAAACAATATGAATTATAATTTAGCGGTACCGGATGAGATCCTTTTAAGTATCGAAAAGCCGGAGAGATACATAGGCAATGAGGTTAACAGCGTTACCAAAAACAAGGCTGACGTTGATATCCGATTTGCCATGTGTTTCCCCGATGTATATGAAATCGGTATGTCTCATCTGGGAATTCAAATACTTTACGGAATGTTCAATTCTTATGAAGACGTGTGGTGCGAACGTGTTTATTCACCTTGGACGGACATGGATGCAGTCTTAAGAGAGAAGGACATTCCTCTTTTTGCGTTAGAATCACAGGATCCCGTAAAAGACTTTGATTTCCTTGGATTCACACTCCAATACGAGATGTGCTATACGAATATATTGCAGATACTCGACCTTTCAAAGATAGCTCTTTTGGCAAAAGACAGAACATGGGACGATCCCATAGTCATCGGTGGAGGTCCATGTACTTACAATCCCGAGCCAATAACTGATTTCTTCGATATTTTCTATATCGGAGAGGGTGAGACCAAGTACAGAGAGATCTTTGATCTTTACAAAAAAGCCAGAAAAGACGGCATTTCCAGGACTGATTTTTTACATGAATGTGCAAAGCTGCAGGGCATCTATGTACCGGCATTTTATGATGTGAAATACAAAGAAGACGGTACCATCCTTTCGATGCTTCCTATCTATGATGATATTCCGACTGTCATCTATAAAGAGATGTGCCTTGATCTAAATGAGACCTTTTATCCTACAAAGCCTGTAGTTCCTTATATCAAGATAACTCAGGACAGAGTCGTTCTCGAGATCATGAGAGGATGTATAAGAGGTTGCAGATTTTGTCAGGCAGGTCAGCTTTATAAACCTCTTAGGGAAAAAGACGTTGAGCATTTAAAAGAGCTTGCTGTTGAAGCACTTAATAATACTGGATATGAAGAGATCTCGCTTAGTTCATTGAGTTCAAGTGATTATACACAGCTTCCGGAGCTCATTGATTTCCTCATTAAGAGCTGTAATGAAAAAAAGGTAAACATCTCGCTTCCGTCACTGCGTATCGATGCCTTTTCTCTTGATGTTATGAGTAAGGTTCAGGATGTAAAGAAGAGCAGTCTTACATTTGCGCCTGAAGCCGGAACGCAGAGAATGCGTGATGTTATCAATAAAGGACTGACCGAAGAAGATATACTTAGAGGCTCACATGAAGCCTTTCTTGGCGGTTGGAATAAGGTTAAGCTTTATTTCATGCTGGGACTTCCTACAGAGACGGATGAAGATATCCTCGGAATCGGTGATATAGCCAATAAAGTTGCCGTTGAGTACTTTGAGACCGTTCCAAAGGAAAAAAGAAACGGAAGAACAATAGATATCGTTGCGAGCACTTCTTTCTTTGTGCCTAAGCCATTTACGCCTTTTCAATGGGCGCCTATGAATACTAAGGAAGAATTTCTTGATAAGGCAGATAAAACTCGAAAAGGCATCATGTCTCAGCTTAATCAGAAGCACATTAAATACAACTGGCACGAAGCTGATGCGAGTATGATGGAAGGTGTTCTTGCCAGAGGTGACAGAAGACTTAATGAAGTAATTCTTAAAGCATACAAAAAAGGCTGTATTTTTGACGCATGGGGAGAGTATTTTCATTTCGATATCTGGATGGAAACCTTTAAAGAGTGCGGCATAGATCCATTTTTCTATACGACACGAGAAAGAGCCGATGATGAGATATTCCCATGGGATATAATAAATTGCGGTGTGACTAAGGCATTTCTTTTACGAGAGTGGAAGACAGCTCTTTCGGGCAAAAAATCAAGTAACTGCAGACAGCAATGTCTTGGATGCGGAGCTGCATCCTACGGTGTTGGTGTTTGCTTTAAGGAGCGTACATAATGAACAGATTACGCCTTAAATTTTCCAAAAACGGACCGATCAAGTTCATAGGACATCTGGATGTTATGCGCTATTTTCAGAAGGCCATCAGAAGAGCAGAGATCGATATCAAGTACTCTGAAGGCTTCAGCCCTCACCAGGTCATTTCATTCGCGCAGCCACTATCCGTTGGCGCCACAAGTGACGGCGAATATATGGATATGACGGTTAATTCAATGAAAAGCGTATCGGATGTTATGAATAGGCTTAATGCCGTTATGAACGAAGGTATTGAGATCCTTGCGATAAAAGAGCTTGGAGAACGCGAAGAAAAAGCGATGACAGCTGCTTATGCAGCCAAGTACAGAATACGATTCAGAAACAGTTTAAAGCCTGATTTTGACTGGATAAATGAGTTTGAGGCATATCTTAAGAAAGATAAGCTTTCGGCTATGAAGAAGACAAAGAGCGGTGAAAAAGAAATTGATATGAAACCTCTTATCTTTGAATACAATATTGATAAAGAGGATGAGAGTGTTGATCTTTTACTTAGTATGAGCAGCGCGGCTACTCTCAAACCGGCTCTTTTATTTGGAGCATTCTTTAATTCGCTCAATAAAGAACTTTCAACTAATGCACTTGATGTTCACAGGATTGATATTTACAGGTATATGGAAGATGGCGAAACCAAGTATATTGAGCCATTCATTACGGATGATATCAATACGAGGTTCATTTTAAATGGCTGAGATAATTGTTTCAAAATACAAAAATACTCCCGTAATCACTGCGTTTGTTGATAACAAAATGGAGTACATATCTTTTGTAAGAGACAGCGAGATACATAATATTTATGTAGGTCGTGTAGATCATATTGTCAAAAATATCGATGCTGCCTTCGTAAAATATGCAGATGACAAGATTGGTTATTTGCCTCTGAAAAACATAACACGCGCTTGTGTTTTAAATAAAGAATATAATCGCGGTGATAAGCTTTGTGAAGGTGATACTGTTTTGGTCCAGGTCGAATCCGAAGCGGTTAAGACCAAAAAGACTAAGCTTACAACAAATATTTCTATTCCGGGCAAATATGCAGTCCTTACTCTCGGTAAGACAGGAGTAGGTGCTTCTGTCAAGCTTTCCGATAAGCTCAGACAGCAATATACAATGCTTGTAAATGAGGATTATAAAGAGCTTGTGGACAGTCGCAGAGAGATATTATACGGATCCGATATAGGACTCATTGTAAGAACGGAAGTTTCCAGACTTGAAGAAGGTATCATCAAAGATGAGATCTTAAAGAGTGCACAGGAAGTCATTGATATCATTTGTGATGTATTAAAGCAAGCAAGGACCAGAACAATTTATTCTTTGTTATATACTGCTGACAATAACGATCTCGATGCACATATAAACAAAGCGAATGTTTTTTTATCGAATCGCGGCGTAGAGGACATCAGAATCATCGAAGATTCCGGGATTTACGGAATACCTTCTAAGATAGAAGAGCTGTGCAGAAACAAAGTATGGCTTAAAAGCGGAGCGTATCTTATCATTGAACAGCTTGAAAGCTTTAATGCTATCGATGTAAATACCGGAAAAGCTATCAAAGGAAAAGATATAGCTCAATCAGTTAATAATGAAGCTGCCGTTGAGATCATGCGTCAAATAAGGCTTCGCAATCTTACCGGCATGATACTCATTGATTTTATCAATATGGAAGATGAGGATGAGAAACAAAAACTTATCGATAAAATGAATCATTTGTGCAAGCAAGATCCTATACATACCGCCTTTATTGATATTACGGGACTTGGCATAATGGAGCTCATCAGAAATAAAAACGATAAATCATTAAAAGAAATATTAAAGGATGTAGAAAAAGCTGTTGACAACAGTAAACATCAATGTTAATATAACTTGGTATGCCGCATAACTAGGCTTAAGAGGAGAAATCCCGCCAAAGTTAGCGAGTTTTTTAGAAGAAGGAGGTAACTTATGTACGCAATTATTGTAACTGGTGGAAAGCAGTACAAAGTTTCCGAGGGCGATGAGATCAGAGTTGAGAAGCTTGATGTAGAGCCCGGAAAAAAGGTAACATTTGATAATGTTATCGCTGTAAACGATGACAAGGAACTTAAGGTTGCTGACGATGTTAGCAAGGCTAAGGTTAGCGCTACTGTTGTTGAGCAGGGACGTGCTAAGAAGGTTGTTGTTTACAAGTACAAGAGAAAGACTGGCTATCACAAGAAGAATGGTCACAGACAGCCTTTCACAACTGTTAAGATTGAAAAGATCACATTGTAATTGATTTACATGCCAAAGCAATGACTACTATTACGATAACAAGATCATCCAACGATTCATATAAGAGTATTGAATGCCTGGGACATGCAGGATTTGCTGATTACGGTAATGACATTGTATGCTCGGCTATATCAGTACTTACGATCAATCTTATCAATTCGATCGATCAACTTACTGATGATAAGATCACTGTAGATCAGGATGAAGAAAAAGGTTTGATAAGACTATTATTTGAAGATGAGCCTTCTAATGAAGCAGATCTTCTCCTTCAGTCTTACGAGCTCGGAATAGACAGCATTTATAGGCAGTACGGTAAGAAATTTTTGAACATTAAATTTAGGAGGGAATAAGTCATGTTGAATATGAACCTTCAATTTTTTGCTCATAAGAAGGGTGTTGGATCAACCAAGAACGGTAGAGATTCAGAATCCAAGAGACTTGGAGCAAAAAGAGCTGACGGACAATTCGTAAAGGCCGGTAATATTTTATACAGACAGCGCGGAACACACATTCATCCCGGTGTTAATGTAGGAATCGGTAAAGATGATACATTGTTTGCACTTGTTGATGGTGTTCTTAGATTTGAGCGCAAAGGCAGAGATAAAAAGCAGGCTAGCGTTCATCCTGTAGAGAATAAGTAATTATTAAACGGGCTTCAAACTTAGTGTTTGGAGCCCATTTTTTCACAATGTATGTTTAATACAGAAAGAAAGGTAGAAAAATGCCTGTATTTGTAGATAAAGCCAAAATCTTTATACAAAGCGGTAAGGGCGGTGACGGACATGTTTCTTTCAGAAGAGAGAAATACGTTCCCAACGGCGGTCCAGATGGCGGTGACGGCGGTAAAGGCGGCGATATCATATTTGTTGTCGACGAAGGCCTCAATACGCTTGCGGATTTTCACTACGGCGGTAAGTATAAAGCTGAAAACGGTCAGGATGGAAACAAGAGACGTTGCCATGGTAAGAACGGCGAGGATCTTTATATAAAGGTTCCGGAAGGAACAGTTATCAAAGAAGCTGAATCCGGTAAGGTAATTGCCGATATGAGCGGTGATAACAAGGAAGTAATCGTACTTAAAGGCGGTCGCGGTGGAAACGGCAATATGCATTACGCTACATCCACAATGCAGGCTCCTAAATACGCTCAGCCCGGTCAACCTGCGATAACACTTGAAGTTCTCTTAGAGCTTAAAGTCATTGCTGATGTCGGACTGGTAGGATTTCCAAATGTCGGTAAGTCCACATTTCTTTCAAAGGTATCAAACGCAAAGCCTAAGATAGCCAATTATCACTTTACTACGCTTTCTCCAATGCTGGGAGTCGTAGATCTTAATGATGCCAATGGTTTTGTTGTTGCCGATATACCGGGACTTATCGAAGGAGCAGCTGATGGCGCAGGTCTCGGACACGAGTTTTTGCGACACATTGAAAGAACTCGTATGATGATCCATGTTGTTGACGCCGCTTCTACTGAAGGTCGTGATCCTATAGAAGATATTGAAGCTATCAATTCTGAACTTGCTAAATATAACGCTGATATCTCAAAGAGGCCTCAGGTTATTGCTGCAAATAAGATAGATATGCTCCCTGAAGGCGAGAATGCGGAAATCATCCAAAAGATACGCGAAAAGTACGAGCCCATGGGCGTTAAGGTGTTCGCGACATCGACCCTAACTGGAAAAGGTATCAAAGAATTGTTATACTATGTAAGTAAGACGATATCTGAGATGCCAAAAGAAAAAATTGTATTTGAACAGGAATTCTTCCCCGAAGAGATGGCTAGAGAACAGGATGAAGCGTTCACTGTCGAATATGATTCGGATGCTCAGGAATATGTTATCGAAGGACCTAAGATTGAGAAGATGCTCGGTTATACCAATCTCGAATCAGAGAAGGGATTTGCATTCTTCCAGAAATTCCTTGCCGATAACGGTATTCTGGATGAGCTTGAGAAGTTACATATAAACGAAGGCGATACCGTAAGAATGTACGGATATAGCTTTGAATATTACAGAAATGCCGACACTCAGCCGGTAGATGATGAAGAGGAAGAAACATAAATGAACCTTACAAGTAAACAACGCGCTTATCTTAAGAGCCTTGCTTCTGATCTTGAGCCTGTATTTCAGATCGGTAAAGCTACCGTGACTCCTGAGGTTACTGATGCTATTGCCGAAACATTCAATACACATGAGCTAGTTAAGATCGCTGTTCTTAAGAATTGCATTGAAGATGTAACCAATGTAGCTATCATGGTATCAGAAAGAACTCGTTCCGAGCTTATTCAGGTGATCGGAAGAAAGTTCGTTTTATATAAGCCTTTCAAGGATGAACCTAAGATTGTCCTTCCTAAGGCAAAGAAAGCAAATGCTTAAGTATTTTTCTATTATCTAAGTTCTATCAAATCAATACCAGATGGAGGCATAACTATGGAATGCAGGAAAATCGGTATACTTGGCGGAACGTTCGACCCTATTCACAACGGACACCTTTTGCTCGGAGAAGCTGCAAGAGAGCAGTTTTCTCTGGACAGAGTCATCTATATACCGGGTAATTTGGCACATATGCCAAACAGAACTGAGATATCATCCGGTGATACCAGATATAAGATGGTTCAGATGGCTATAAAGGATAATCCTTACTTTACCTGTTCAAGGATAGAGATAGACAAGGAAAACGGTACTTATACCTACAATACGATCAATGAGCTTAAGCTTATGTATCCCGGAGATGAGCTTTATCTTATCCTCGGAGGCGACTCTGTGATCGGCATAGAAGCCTGGTATGAGTATAAAGAGCTTCTTCAATCTTGTATTATCCTTGCAGCGGTTCGAGAAGAAGACGATCTTCCCGCTCTGGATAAAAAGAGAAGAGAACTGGCCAAATTGTATGGTGCTGATATCAGACTCCTTGCATTTAACAGAGTTGATATCTCAGCTACAGACATTCGTCAAAAGATCAAAATGGGACGTTCGGTCAGATACATGCTTCCTGATGAGTGCATAGAATATATCTGCATAAAAGGACTGTATAAATGAAAACATTTGATAGCGAAACCGTGCAAAAGATAAGAAAAACTCTTGAAGGAGAACTTAAGCCTGAAAGATTTACGCATACTCTTGGTGTAGCTTATACGGCAACGAGTATGGCCATGGTCTTTGATGCAGACATAGATAAGGCTCTGATAGCAGGACTTCTTCATGACTGTGCCAAGTGCATGTCTCATGATGATCAGATAAAGCTATGCAAAAAGAACAATATCGAGCTTTCGGATATAGAGAAAAAAAACCACTCCTTACTTCATGCTAAGGTGGGAATGTATCTTGCAAGAACCAAGTATGATGTATACGATACGGAAATTCTTAATGCTATAAGATGGCATACGACAGGTAAGGAAGACATGTCTTTACTTGAAAAGATAATCTATATCGCTGATTTTATCGAACCCGGAAGAAAGCCTCTAGAAGGAATGGATATCATCAGAAAAGAAGCTTTTACGGACTTAGATAAGTGTCTTGCGCATATACTTCATGATTCCGTGATATATTTACAGACAATAGGAAAAGAGATAGATAATTCCACTATGGATGCCTATCTTTTTTATAAAAAGTATTACAAGTAAAGAGGTGACTATGTCAGATATTGATATTTCAAAGAAGATGGCTGCAATTGCCATTGATGCTCTCGAAGACAGAAAAGGCGAAGATGTACATGCAATTGATATCAGCGAGATTTCTACAATCGCCGATTATTTCATAATTGCAAGCGGATCAAACATCAATCAGGTACAGGCTCTCGCCGATAATGTTCAGGAAATGCTTGGAAGAGCAGGACACATGACTAAGAACGTAGAGGGTTATGATACCGGAAAATGGATCCTTCTTGATTTTGGCGACATCATTGTTCATGTCTTCGATAATGAGAACCGTTTATTCTATGATCTTGAAAGAATTTGGAGAGACGGTAAGCTCATCGATAAAAATGATCTCAACTGATCGAATAAAAAGAAAAAAAGAGAACATATTATAAAGAATAAGCGTACAGATAGATCAGTATCTGTACGCTTTAATTATGTTCATATTATCGGATAATATCTAACCATTAACTCAATAGAAACGCATGATTCCGAACACCTTACCGAGAATAGTGCAATCATCAACTATGATAGGATCCATAGAGTCATTCTCAGGCTGAAGTCTTATATGGCCTTTCTCTTTATAAAAAGTCTTAACGGTAGCTGAATCATCAATAAGTGCAACAACCTGATCACCGTTCTTAGCTGTATTGCATACCTGAACAAAAAGCTTATCACCGCTGAAAATTCCGGCATTGATCATCGAATCGCCTTTAACATTAAGAATAAACGCATCGGCTCCCTTAGGACACATACTTGCGGGAATCGGAATATACGAATCAATATTCTCTTCAGCCAGGATAGGAGTGCCTGCAGCAACCTGACCTACGACAGGAATACTTACGATCTCGGTCCTAACCATATTAAAGCCGTCATCACAGATCTCGATAGCACGTGGCTTAGTAGGATCACGTCTGATATATCCGTTTTTCTCAAGTGTTTCTAAGTGTGCGTGAACTGAAGATGTAGATTTAAGATTAACAGCCGCACATATATCTCTTACAGAAGGAGGAAATCCTCTGGATAATGTCTGTTCTTTGATGTAATCAAGAATCTCCTGTTGTTTACGAGAAATATTGCCTTTTTCCATATAATCCTCCTTAGCGTTTTTTACAGTATAACACAACATTGAATAAAAAAGCAAATATTTGTTCGGAATATTTGTTCGATTTTTATTGACAAACGAAAATATGTTCGGTATATTATTTCTAGAACAGTTGTTCGAAACATATGTTTGTATATTGTGAGGTGCGATATGAGTGAAGCGATGGCAATAGCAGCAAGTTTGTACAATAATCCAAGATATTACAGTGAGAGCGAGATACGCAGACGTAATAACAAGATCAGAAGACAGCAGATAGTAAGAAGACAGTATATCACCATTTCTGCATTGGCTTTCATTGCAATGTTCCTTATTATGTTCAACATCTTTTCATTTAAGGTTTCTGCGCAGTCGGATTCATTTGTACCGGAATATAAATACTATAAGTCCGTGATGATCCATTCAGGTGATTCTTTGTGGTCGATTGCAAACAGCGAATTTAACGCCGAACATTATAAGGATTTGAATGCATATATTTCAGAAATTTGTATGATAAATTCAATTGACAGCGATTCAATTTTGCACGCAGGGGAATCCATCGTAATCCCTTATTATTCAAGGGATTATAAATAAATTCTTAATTCTCTTAATTATCGCTAAAACGTGTTTTTATGCGTTTAATTTGCGCTATAATTATTTCAAGACATTGTATTTTCTTTATGGCGAAAGGGGTGCTTGAGGTGAAAAAAAATAGCGCAAAATTTAAAACAGAAGGTCTTAAGTTCTACAAACGAATAGGTTTTCAGAATCTAGCAGTTAATATCGTCATGCTTGCGATGTTCATAATTGCAATTTTCACTATGGACAGTAATATAAAGAACGTTATCCATATTGCAAACAGCGCAAGTATCGGAGAAATTGAGCTTTTAAGTAAAGAAGCCGAACTCCGTGAAGGAATTATAACAATAGACGGTAATATATCTGCATTGTTAGGTGCCGTATCTATGGGTACCAATGATCCGGCTAACTACGAAGTATATTTCACTAACATTGATGCCGTTAGGGTTAAGATCGATCCCTTATTACAGTTCATGGAAGAAAGTATATTTGTGAGTGAGGCAGCTAACGGACCCGAACAAATGGCGGAAGTAAGAAGGTCCACGGAAGAATTCCGAGCTGTAGTTGATGAGATGATCGTAGCTCTCAGAGCCGCAGATGCTGCTACATCTATGGATATATATATCAATAAATACATAGATGCTCAGGCAGCTACATATGCAGCTTATGATGCAGCAGAGGTAACAATCCAGGAATTGGCTTCTCAGCTTGAAATATATCTGAATATGCTTTATAAGCAGGCTTTCACCAAGACAATAGTTCTTGTTGTAATGTTTGTTATCATCATTATTATCAGCGTTATTCTCAGTGAAACAAGGATCAGTAAGAAGATCACAAGCATCGTTGGTGAACTTCAGAAGATCATTAAAGGAATCAATGATAATGAAGGTGATCTTACAGCAAGAGTTAAGACCAAGACAAGTACAGAGCTTGGATTTATCGTTGGTGGTATCAATAACTTCATTGAAACTCTTCAGGGAGTTATCAAAGAGGTTAAGGACGGATCTAATGTCCTTACATCTTCATCTGATTCAATGACACTTAAGATTGAAAAGGCTAGCGATAATATCACCAATACATCAGCCGCTCTTGAAGAACTGTCTGCTAGTATGGATACAGTTTCAACTACAGCTGATCAGATTTCCGGAAAGCTTGATGAAGTTAAGACTGCTACCGATGAGATCAGACAGGAAGCTGCCAACGGTGCCGAGACAGCCGAGAACATCAAGCGCGAAGCTGATGATATTAAGAGCGAAGCTCTTAAAAAGAAAGATAATACCGGACTTAAAGTTGAGGAACTCAGTGCAGTTCTTGAGAAATCCGTTAAAGATAGCGAGAAGGTTGCACAGATCAATGAGCTTACCAAGGTTATCCTTGATATTGCATCACAGACCAACCTCCTTGCACTTAATGCTTCTATTGAGGCTGCAAGAGCAGGAGAAGCAGGTAAGGGATTCGCGGTAGTTGCTGAAGAGATCAGTGCTCTTGCTGAGAACAGTAGACAGACAGCCGGTAATATCCAGGTTATCAGTAATGAAGTTACTGAAGCTGTTAATTCACTTTCAACCAATGCCATGGACGTTATCGAATTTATCAACAACGATGTACTCAATGATTACGATACATTCGTTGAAACCAGTGATAAATATGAAAATACGGCTGTTGTTATGGATGACATCTTAGAGAAATTCAATTTGAAAGCCGATAACCTCAACAATATCATGGATAAGATGGCAGAATCTGTTGTATCCATCACTGATTCCGTTAAAGAAAGTACTCAGGCTATCAACCTTTCAGCTGCGAACTCTTCTGAGATCGTTGGACAGATCCAGGGTATCAGTGAAGCAATGGGCGAAAACAACAAGGTTACCGAGCAGCTTAGCGACAGTACCAAGAAATTCACCAACTTATAATTTTTGCAACCCTTTAACAGCCAATTTCTTATAGAATTTTTGTTATATATTTTTGTGGTTTATTAATATTGAATACAACGGGCAATAGATGATACTATTGTACCGTTGTATTCTTTTTAATTGGGTGGAGATCATATTGGGTAATTATAGAAAAGCACATTACAGAAAACGAAACGGAGATAGACTGTCCGCTTCTGAATATAAAGCACGTAGGCAAAAAGAGATCATATTTCATTTTGCATTACTTATCTTAGTTTTAGCATTATGCATAGTAGGATTGGTTTTCTTAATAAAAAAAGTAACTCATAAAAAAGAGGAAATCGTTCCTCCGGATAATTCAACAGAGCAACTTACGGTTATAGATACTATTATAGACAATGAAGAAAAGGTCAAAGAAGAGAGTCCTTTTTTAAAGAAATCTGAGGATGCATCATCTTTTTTTGACGGTTATGACATAGCTATAAGCGATGATACAGATTATATCGCAAGTGAAAATACGATAAGCACATACGCGCTCTTACTTGATCTTGATAATGGCAAAGTAGTTGCTTCCAAAGACGGAAACGTACGCATTAATCCTGCATCAATGACCAAGATTCTTACGCTTTTGGTCGCTGTGGAACATATTGATAATCTTGATGATACCTTTGTAATGACACAGGAAATAGGTAATTATGTTTATAGTAATGATTGTAGCTGCGTAGGACTTAAAGTTGGAGACACACTTACGATCAAAGACCTTCTTTACGGGACGATCCTTCCTTCAGGTGCTGATGCTTCCATGTGTCTTGCCGAATATGTTGCCGGTTCTCAGGAAGAATTCGTTAAGCTTATGAATGAAAAGCTTGAAGAACTTGGACTTTCAGACACAGCTCATTTCACTAATTGCATCGGAATATATGATGAAGATCATTATTGCACACTTATGGACATGGCTATGATCCTTAAGGCAGCTGAAGAGAATGAACTTTGCCATGAGATACTTAACGCCAGAACATACGTTACATCACCTACATCTGAGCATCCTGAAGGTATCACGATATCCAACTGGTTTTTGCGCAGGATAGAAGATAAGGATACTCACGGACAAGTAGCCGGCGCTAAGACAGGATTTGTAAATCAGTCAGGTTGTTGCGGAGCAAGCTATCAGGTATCTAATGACGGAAATCATTATATCTGTGTTACCGCAGATTCATACAGTCCATGGAGATGTATCTACGACCATGTAGACATTTATTCGAATTATACAAGCTAAATTAAAAGGATCATGGTATCTGATCATATTCAGATATTCCGTGATCCTTTATATATCTTTGTATTTATCTAAGTCCCTGTAAAAGAGATCTTGAATCCTTCATAGCAGTGTCAGACGCTTTAGCATAGATATTCGTCGTCTGAATGCTCTTATGATTCATCTTTTTCTTAAGTAATAATATGTTATTGTCACTTGCCGCATAAAAGCTCATCGCAAAGCTGGATCTAAGCTTATGAGGCGATATGATCCTTGATTTTTCTGGAAGACACACAGAAACATACTTTTTAACTAAGATCTCTACAGCCCTTACTCCGAGCCTATTACCGGTAGTAGTGGTAAATGCAGGGAATTTAAGAGAAGAGGAGCTAAGGTTATATTTAGCCTTTTGAGAAGAGAAGTAGATATCAAGATAATCCCTGCATTCGTCTGAGTAATAGATCACTTGAGTATCCCCACCTTTTCTTGTTACAACAACACTGCAGTCCTCAAGATTATAATCGATAATATCTGTATCAAGCATCTCAGATACACGAAGTCCGGTGTCCAGAAGCAATATGAACATCGCAGAATCTCTGTCAGCATAAATATAGTGAACTTTAGCTACGGAATCATGAAGATGAGTTCCATGGCGAACAGTATCAAGCAAAATTCTCTGTTCATCGTTTGTTAAATAAATAACATCCTTTTCAGGGATTTTAATTGTCTTAGTAGCAGCGATCGGATTTCTCGATAATTTGCCTGTAGCTACGAAAAAGCCATACATACTTGAAAGCGAAGCACGTTTTCTTTTAACAGTGGTTTCTTTATGATTACCGGCAAGCGTTGTAAGGAATCTATTGATATCAAGAACCTCAATTTCGCCAAGATCTTTAATAGTGATTTCTTCGATGGATTTATCGCTGTATTTTGGAAGGAAATTCACGATGAATTCCAGGTACGTTTTAATGTCACGACAATATTCGAGTTTAGTCGCATAATTTTCAACGCGTCCGAAGTTATATATGAAGTCTGATACGAAATCAGGCATCTGAGCAAGAAGCTCGTTGATCTTATCCGAATAATTCATCTTAGTAGCAGGCATATGAATGACCCCCAAAAACTTAGCATTTTATGGACTAAAAAGCCTTAATCCGTACATATTGGCTATAGTTGTATTATATCACATATTAGCTTTTCGTAAAACTAGAATTTTGCGAAAAAGTATGTCTACTCAAAAAAGGCATTTCTCTCATATGATCCATATTACATATAAGCCAAATGCCTTTTAAAACATATTATCAAGCAAATGCTGCAACTAATGCATCATGCTTTATTGCTTCTGATCTGTTCGAAATCTTCAACGTACTGAATGATGAATTTAACAGTACCTTCAATGCCAAGCTTACTTGAGTTGATGCAGAGGTCGTAGCTGTCAGCTCTTCCCCATTTTTTGGAAGAATAGTAATTATAGTAGCTCTGACGCTGCTTATCCTTCTTATTCATCATATCTCTGGCTTTATCATCGGATTTTACGTCCTCAAAACGTTCTTTTATCCTCCTGATCTTAGCCTCTTCATCACCGTAGATAAAGAGATTAAGCACATTATCGAATTCACTGAGTGCGTAATCAGCACATCTTCCGACGATCACGCAAGGTCCTTCCGATGCGATCTTCTTGATGGTATCAAACTGTGCGAGAAATACCTTATGGCTGATAGGCATATCTACAAAGCTTGAAGAATTATAACCGAATGAATATGTGTCCATTACCAGATTATATAAAAAAGAGTTTGTAGGTCGCTCGTCATGATTCTGGATCATCTCCTCGCAAAAACCGCTCTCTTTTGCTGCTCTTGAAAGAAGTTCCTTGTCATAACACTTAATACCAAAGTGGTCAGCTACCATCTCTCCTATTTCTCTTCCGCCTGAACCAAACTGTCTTCCGATAGTGATAATAGTATTCATATTTCTCACCCCTTCTTCAACATGATTTCATGCCTTCTCTGTAATTTTATTTTACATTATTTGAGAACATCAAGCAAATGGCTAAAATACTCGGGTAACGGTGCATCGGTTTCAATATATTCACCTGTTGTGGGATGTTTGAACCCAAGAATCTTGGCGTGCAAGCACTGGCCTTGCGTTTTAAACTTGCTCTTCCTGGAAGGCGCATAAACTTCGTCTCCCAAAAGAGGATGCCCGATATGGGCCATATGCACCCTAATTTGGTGTGTACGACCTGTTTTGAGCTTACATTCGATATAAGTATAATTATCGCCTTCAAAGCGCTTTAAAACGCGATAATGGGTTGATGCTGTCTTACCACCCGATTGAACAACCGCCATCTTCTTTCTGTCATTTGCACTTCTTCCGATGAGCGTCTCGATATCACCCTCATCTTCTTTGATTATTCCATAAACAATAGCATGATATATGCGGTTTACGGAATGCTCTTTAAGCTGATCTGCTATCTTTTGATGAGCATTGTCATTCTTACAGATGATCACAGATCCGGTTGTGTCCTTATCGATCCTATGAACAATTCCGGGTCTCATAACGCCGTTTATACCGGACAAATTGTTCTTACAATGAAACATAACAGCGTTAACAAGCGTATCTGAATAATGTCCTGCAGCCGGATGTACGACCATACCCTTTGGCTTATTTACAACGAGCACATCATCATCTTCATACAAGATATCAAGCGGAATATCCTGAGGCAGAATATCAGGAACCTCTACCGGTGGTATCTCCATAACAATGTGATCACCCTCATTTACAACATAACTGGCTTTAACGTTTTTGGAATTACATAAAACCTTCTTGTCATCAATAAGCTTTTTTATATAAGTACGCGAAAAGGAGTCAATAAGCTCACTGATAAGCTTATCGACTCTCATACCTTCATATTCATCGGTTACAACATACTCAAAGCAATTGTTTTCTTCCATTATTTGAATTCCTTAAACTTCTTTTGCTGTCTGAAGCTCAAAAAGCTGAAGTCATTTTCCTTGTAATAGAACAAGATCAATATTGCAAAAAGAAATGTCGCAACAGTAACATAAATGTCTGCCACATTGAAAATCGGGAAATTAATAAGCACAAAATAGAAAAAGTCCACAACATAATCATATCTGACTCTGTCTATCATGTTTCCTGCGGCGCCGCTCGCTATAAGCACAAGCAAAATGTGCATGATATTATACTTCTTATCATCAGGCATTCTGAAAAGCACATATGAAATGATTATAAGGATCATGATAGCGATCAGTATAAAGAAAACCTTCTGATTCTGAAGCACGCCGAAAGCAGCTCCGCTGTTTTTCAAATAATTAAGCTCAAATACACCGTCAATTATCTTAAACGGAGGCTTATCCTGAAGACGCTCAACCGCAAGATACTTGGTGAACTGATCCAAAAATACAAATAATAATATCAAAAGATAATCAACTAAAAGAAATATCTTTTTCTTCTTGGACATTTTATTGTTCATACTTATAACCTCTTTTAATCGTTAGTTTCAACATAAAGGATCTCATTAAGAGCAGCCTTCATTTCATCGTCGGTAACTGTCGTATCGATCACAGCTTTACCGAGCTTCCTAAGAAGAATAAATCTGATCTTATCGGAATCAGCTTTCTTATCTGACTTAGTAAGCTCAATTACCTCATCAACGTCAATATCTTCTACTGAGATAGGAAGCCCGAAAGGAACAAACATATCTCTGATCTCATAATACTCTTCCATAGAGATCATTTCTTTTTTCCAAGAGATAAATGCTGCGGCAACGGCTCCTAGAGCAACACATTCACCGTGCATAAGCTCAAAATTCTTAGCCTTTTCAATGGCGTGGCCAAGTGTATGACCATAATTCAAAAGAGCTCTCTCACCTTTTTCGGTAGGATCCTTCTCTACTACTCTTCTCTTTATATCACAGCTGTGATATACCATCTCAATAAGGACATCAAGATCTCTTTCGCAGATCTCATACATATTGTCAATCAGCCATGTATAGAACTCAGCATCCTTGATAAGTCCGTGTTTCATAACTTCGGCAAAACCTGATATATACTGGCGGTCATCAAGACTCTTAAGAGTTGAAAGATTCATATAAACGAGCTTAGGCATATGGAAAGCACCAACCATATTCTTGTAGCCCTTAAAATCAACACCTGTCTTTCCTCCGATACTGCTGTCAGTCTGAGCAAGAAGCGTTGTTGGAACCTGGACAAAAGAGATTCCTCTGAGATATGTAGCTGCTGTATATCCGGCCATATCTCCTACTACTCCGCCGCCAAGAGCGATAATAAGATCATGTCTGTCAAACTTATTCTTTATGAGCTCCTCGTATATCTTCTCAATCTCGGAAAGATTCTTATTGCTCTCTCCCGCAGGTATAACACATTTAATAGTTTTAGATGAAACAGGTGATATGAGATTCATGATTTCATCTGAATAAAGCTTATCGACATTGGAATCCGTAATGATAGCAAATTTACGATTTTCAAATCCTATGTCCTTTAATGCTTTCGGAAGCCCTTCAAAGCTACGATCAAATAATATGTCATAGCATGGCTTCTCCTGAAAATTGACTGTAAGAGACTTCTCCATGATGTCTTACTCCTTTATACAATATAGAAAAAAGCTGTTGACTGAAAATCATCCGTCAACAGCCTTATCTTTTCATTAGTCAATCTGCTGTGGTCCTTCTGAAATACCGCCGCCGAAACCACTTAAGAGATTCTGGAAATCTCCTGAGATATCAACGGATGCGGGTGTGATAATAAAGATATATCTTGAAATCTTCTGAAGATTTCCTGAAATAGCAAATGTTGAACCCGAAGTGAAATCAATGATCCTCTGAGCGATGTCTACATCAAGCCCCTCGAGATTAAGCACTACGGTACGGTTTGCTAAAAGAGTCTCTGTAATCTCTCTGGCATCTTCAACAGTTGTAGGTTTGATAACGCAAACCTCCATTCCTGCGCCTGAAAGAGCTTTTCTCTTTGAAGGAACGACCTTGGGAGCAGGCTTTCTAACCTTCTCTTCGGAAATTTCGATGCTAGGATCGTCCTTGCCTATCGGAGCTGAATTACTTAGTGATTCAATTTTAGAACCGCCATCATAATAGCCGTCATCGGAATCGTAATATCCGCTTTCATCATCCCCAGTAAGCTGAATTGCTTTTAAAAACTTGTCCATTACGTTCATAATATCAAACTCCTAACTTATTATTCCCAACAAAATCCCATATAATATTAACGTAGTTTTACATAAACTGTCAAATTTTTATTCCGTCTTTTTAGTAGAATCTTCAGCATTTGAAGCATCGCTTCCCGCTTTTGATGCTTCAGATGAAGCCTTAGAAGCCTTGGACGCCTCGGAAGATGCTTCTGAAGACGCTTCTGAAGCCTCAGAAGAACTGCTTGAAGCCTCAGAACTCTCTGTATCTGCGTTATCCGAATCATCTGTATCTTCCGATGTGCTTTCTACATTGGAAGCATCATTTGAAGGAACATTATCAGATGAATCCGAATCGCTGCTCTTGCCCGTCTTACCGCTATTATCAACGGTTGCTGAATCAAGAACAATATAATCATATGCATTCAGACCATACATTGTATTCGATCTGACTATCGAGTACTCGTCATTCTGATACAAGATCTTGATCTGTCTGAAATCCGCGTATCCCTTATTGATATTATATACTCCAATTAGGGTATCTGTCTTGCTTATTGTAAATCTATCATTGGAATCCGGCTTAATAAGTATATCTCCGGCTCTCAGAATATCTGTATCAATATAATAATCCGTCTCTGTCTCGTTATAGATAGACAGATTCAATAATTCTGTTGTCTCATTTCCCTGCTCATCGTACTTATCCTTAAGTACTCCGAAAGTTCCGTCATTACCCTTGATGATATAATCCTTGGGTACAATGAAAAAGCTCTTGTTAACGATAGAAGAATTCGGTATCTTAAGTCCCTTTTCGTCCTCAGTGATAAGCTCGATATTTAGATATCTGTCTCTGCAGAACGTGATCATTGAATTAGTGAAAGTCAAGATCACGAAATTATCGCCGTCCGAATTGGAATATGTTGAAACCTTACCGTAAGACTCATCCTGATTCTTGATGAAACGAACCTTGATATATTCGCCGTTTTGCGCTTTCTCATTCATAAGCGCAAACTTTTCGTCATTCTTCTCATGAACGATGACTGACCATTCTTCACTGGTACAAAGCTTATATACAGGATCGCCTGCTTTGACGAGCGTATTATTGATCAGCTGTTTCTTTTCATACTTGGTCTGGTCAAAATTATCAAGAGTGATAGTGTTTATATCAAAATTCTCATATCCATCGATAGAATAGACAACTATTCCCGTATTCTGCGCACTCTTATAATTTATACTCTTGAGTGAACCGTTTCCTGCATTGAGAGATTGGATATTATCCAAAATACTGCCGTTTGCAAGCTTTTGAACGGTACCGTCCAAGCTTATCTTAAAATCATATACTGTATGAAAATCGCGAACATCGAAAGAAGAATCAAAATTAACGATCTGAGATCTGAGCTCTGCCATATCCTCATCACTGAGTGATACATCTTCGGATCCTTGTGATTTAAGATATTCAAGGAGCTGTCCGGATTCATCAAGCGTATATACGAGATTACCTACCGCTACTCTGCTACCCTCTGTCTGGAAATAATTGACATATCCGGCCGCATCGGAGTCAACCTCTTCCTCTTTTCTGATAACCAATGCCTCATAAATGTTGTTACTCGACAAAGAGCCTTCATTTACCTGATATCCGACAATATGGTCTTTACGCATGTAGGTAATGACACTGATAACGATATATAAAGCCATTACGGCAAAGAATATCATACCAATGTTGATATTATTCAGATTTTTGGGATACCTAGTAATCTTTCGGCTACCGTTATCAGCCATCTTGCACAACCTTTACGAATTGATTCATTATAAAACAAATGTATAAGCCGCGGGGTTTTTCCGCGGCTTATATACTAAAACTTTTGATTAAAGTGATATAACTACTTTAGATTTGACACCTTCCGGAAGCTCAGACTCATCCATAGAGAGGCTGAGAACAAAATCAATATTAAACTTCTCGCTAAGAGATTCAAGCTTATCGATAGTGCTGCTGATATCCTGTCCTTCAAGACAAGAAATTTTAAGGAAGCTGTCAAAATACATTTGCTGGAGATCGTGGTCCTGAGATATGATACCACTTACGAAGCCAATAAATTCATCACAATTAGAAATCATAAATTCCGGTACTACAATGAGGCGAATCTTGTTATTAAGCTCATACATGTGCTTGGTGTTCTTATCAAGAAAGGCTATTGAGCCGAGAACATTCTTAACCTCGGTATTAACCTTGTCCAATAAGCATTTGGTCTTTCCTTTACCCTTTTTCCCAACAATTAACTGAACCATCGGCATACCCTCCTGCAAGTAAGAATTTTATAGATGAATTAATTATAAATTATTACCCGTTAAAAGACAACCTCAACCTACGATTTCTTCAAGCAATCTGGACATGTCGGTATAAAGCACTCCGGCGTCTTCATCCCGCATGATCACTGCGATGTAAGGGTCACCGTTTGTATCTCTTGCAAGTAAGATAAGACAATGACCGGCCGCATTGGTCGTGCCTGTTTTTCCACCGATAACGGTAACTCCGGGAGGGGCAGATTTGGCACCTGACAGGAAGCCGTTGGTGTTAGTCTTGGATATTTCCACGGTTCCGCCCTTAGCGTCCTGGTAAGTGGTTGAATATTCGGTCATATTGATGATCTCGCTGAATGTATCATACTGCATTGCTGCACTAAACATAAGATACATATCATAAGCTGTCACATAGTGTTCATCTGAAGTAAGTCCGTGTGGATTTTCAAAATGAGAATTGGTCGCTCCAATATTTACAGCTTCTTCGTTCATAAGAGTAATAAAGTCCTCTCCCTGAGGTCCGGTGATATTTGAAGCTATAAGATTGGCCACATCATTGGCTGAATAGATCAATAATAGATGAAGAGCCTGATCCAGAGTCATTTTGTCACCCTCTTTGAGGTTGACCTTCTGAGCTCCGCTCTCATTTACATAAACATCGGATTTAGCTGTTAGAACCTGATCGAGTGAACCGTACTTGAGCGCAACATAAGCGGTCATGACCTTGGTTAGACTGGCAGGCATGACCCTTAAATTTATATTCTTGGAATATATAGTTTCTTTTCTTGTTAAGTCGAACAAACCTGCGCTTGCCTTCTCATAAATCTCAAGATCAGAGTCCTCGGGCTTCTTATCTTCATCCGCAACGCAAAGATCGGAAGCAAAGGTTGGATAAAAAAGATCGTCCTTTTTATCTGATGCTGATTCATCCATTGAATATTTGGCTGAATAGCCGGCACCTTTACAACCTGTCAATAAAAGCAGCGCAAATGCAAGTACCAGACAAAACGTACGCTTACTTGTACATCTCACGCCACTCAAGATCTCCTCTGTCCAAAGATTTGATTAAAAGCTCCGCAGAAGCTAGATTGGTCGCAACCGGGATATTATGCATATCACATAATGTCATTACGTTGTTGATATCAGGCTCATGAGATTTAACCGTAAGAGCATCCCTAAGAAAAATAACAAGGTCGATCTCATTATGCTCTATAGCTGCACCAAGCTGCTGTGCACCACCTAAGTGCCCTGCAAGATATTTGTGTATACTTAAATTAGTAACCTCTTCAATAAGTCTGCCTGTTGTGCCTGTGGCATACAGATCATTCTTACTAAGGATTCCTCTGTAAGCAATGCAAAAATTCTGCATCAGTTTTTTCTTAGCGTCATGCGCTATAAGTGCTATATTCATCTATAAACTCCCTCCCCGATTAATACTTGTTACTTTGTAATCTGACATTGAGTACAAAGCCTATTCCCGCAAACGTTGCGAGAAGTGATGTCAGTCCTTGACTGACAAAAGGAAGCGGAAGACCTGTATTGGGCAAAATACCCGTTGCAACACCGATATTAAGGAAGCCCTGGAATCCTATCCATCCTCCTACGCCGGCTGCGATCAGCTCACCCGCTTTGTCTCTGGCTTTCATCGAAATCATAAAGCATCTTATCGATATCATCAGAATAGCTAAGACTACAAAACATGCTCCGATAAAACCAAACTCTTCCCCTATAACCGTAAATATAAAATCTGACTGCGACTCGGAAATAAATCCGCCGTTAAGTACAGATGTTATCTCATTGGTATTGTATCCTTTACCGTACAATTGCCCTGAACCTATGGCCATCATAGAATTGAGCGTCTGATAAGCCTCTTGGTTGGCGTAATCCTCAGGATGAAGCCAAGCGAGAATACGTCTCTGCTGGTAACCACCGAGCAAAAAGCTACTGCCCTGTATAGCATTGTAGATCACAAACAGTGCTGCGGGCACAGAAATACCCAAAACTGCTGCGACAATCTTCCAATCGATCCCCGCAACAAAGATAATCGTGCAAAAAACAAGCATTATCAAAATACATGTGGATAGATCGGGCTGCTTATAAATCATTAAAACCGGCGGTCCCAGAAGTATAAGACATATCACGATAAAGCCAAAGGATTTAACTTTATCTTTATATTTCATGATAAACTGCGCAAAAAATAAAATCAATAATAATTTAGCAGCTTCCGAAGGCTGAAACCTCACTCCCAGCACGTCTATCCATCGCTGTGAACCATTGAGCTCTTTACCCAAAGGTGAAAGTACAAGGCCCAGAACAACTACATTTACCATGTAAAAAAGCGGATATAACTTGAGGATAAAGCTGTAATCAAGGAGCGAGATACCTATCATAAGGAACAAGCCGAAAGCCAATCCACCGATCTGCTTGTAAATACTGGAGGGGCTTGCTGAATTTACGGCCATGGATCCAAATATCGTAAGCACAACAACGCAAAGTACCAGGAAAAAGTCATATTCACTTAATTTGTATTTCTTGAACATTAAAATCTCCTTTTAATCTGCGTTTGCTGCGCCATCCTGCAATGTCTGAGCTGTACCTGAAAGGATCTCTTCGTCTTCCTTAAGATCATAGTAGTATTCAAGTACTCTCTTTGTGATCTCTGCTGCGTAACTGGATGTATAACCGTTAGCAACTCGTGTAGCAACAGCAATCTCAGGTGACTCATAAGGTGCATAGCAAACAAACAACGAATGGTTGGGTTTACCCTCCTGCTGTGCAGTACCGGTCTTACCTGCTACATTTACACCGAAGTTATCATAAATCTTCTTGGACTGGACAACCTGTCTCATACCAAGATGTATAGCATCCCAATATGCCGAAGACATATCGATCTCATTTCTTACGGATGCGCTGTAATCTTCAAGAACATTGTTGTTCGAATCTGTTGTTTTATCGATCAAAGTAAGGTTAAAGCATTTACCGCTGTTTGCAACAGTAGTTACATATCTTGCAAGACTGACGGTAGTATAGTTAGCTGTACCCTGTCCGATCGCAGAACGAACCGAGTCTTCATCTGAAACCTGAGGTTCAGACTCAGTGATCTCAACACCCGATTTATCGGTAAGTCCATACAGATCGGCGTATTTAGCTAGTCTTTGAAGACCCAGATCCGATGAATATGTGTTGGACTGAGCTACAAGCCCCAATCTGTAACCAACTTCGTAGAAGAATACGTTACATGAATTTTTGATGGCACCGGTTACATTGAGCGAACCGTGGCTTCCGGGATGGATCCAACATTTAGGAGGACGAACTTCGAATTTATCGAAAACACCTCCGCAATGGATCGTTGTTCCCGTTGTGATAACATTTTCGCAAAGTCCCGCAGTTGCAGACACCATCTTGAAGGTTGAACCGGGCGCCGTCTTCTGCATTGTTGCGTAGTTAAACAGCGGATTAGACTTATCGCTACGAAGCTTAGCATAATATTTGGCATCAACTCCGTTAGCCATCTTGTTATTGTCATATCCCGGGTATGATACAAGAGCACGTACCTCACCGGTGTTAACGTCAGTTATTACGATCGAACCTGTACAAGGATAAAGAGCAAGCTGAGCAGGTGTTATATCGAGATTCTCGATCCTGTTCCTCATAAATGTGTAAGCAGACTCTCCGCCTCTTTCCCACAAACCTTTTTCTTCATCCTCAAGCGAAACAACTTCCTGTTCAAGAAGGATATTACATACCTGTGTTCCGCTGATCCTATCTTCAAGCAAAAGATATTTATATATCCTTGCATCAAAATCTGCATCAGGAGAAGCTTCAACACCATCGGAAGTAACTTTTACGCCTTCAAGCTTATCTGCAATATAATCGACGATCTGAGCAAAAACCTCTTCCGAAGAAGCATACTGATTTTCTATATGAAGCTTAGATACATCTATCCATCCTTTTGCATATGCATATTTAAGGTATTCCGTCAAAGAAATCGTCTCTTCAATATGATATGTCTTCCACATATCATCTTTTTTATCGATCTTTTCGGAATAGAATATCTCTGATTCCAAACTATCGGAAATATGAGTCATATACCATTTATATTCTTTGGATAGACTCTCATAAGGAGTTTGTTTTTCAATAAGCTCCTGCTTTATTCCGTTTATAGTCTCTTCTTTCTTGGTAAGCCAGGCCTGATATACAGCCTTTTCGGTTTCTTTCGCATCATCTTTTGAAAAATGAGTGATATCGACAACATCATTATCAAAGATCGAAAAATAAACATCGTAGATAGGAATAGGCGTGTTACTTGAACCAAGATCCGCAGAATCCGGATTAGCCTTAATGTTCTGTATCTTTCTTACAAGGATACCGGCAAGGGACTGCTCAAGTATCTTATAGCAAGCTTCAGTGAGATCCTTATCGATTGTAAGCCATACATCATTGCCTCGAACGGAATCGACATAATTATTTACTTCGATCACACGTCCGGTATTATCAACGGATAAAGTCTCTTTACCTTTAATTCCCTGAAGAACACTCTCCATTGACTCTTCTATTCCCGCCTGGCCAACAATATCATTGGAGCCGTAGTTCTTATTGGTTTTCTTAAGTTCGGCAAGCTGCTCGGGAGTAACCTTTCCGGTATAACCAAGTATATGTGAGAAATACTCGGAATCCGGATAATATCTGGCTGTACCCTGCTCTATATCCACACCGTCAAGGATACTTGCATTTTCCATTACATCAGCAACAGTCTGTTCGCAAACATCTGAAGCAACAGTTGTATCAATATACTTCTGATAACTGTTATTGAACATCTTATATCTGACAATAACAATATTAAGAACTCTTTCTTTTGAATAGCCCTTTCCGGGAATGAACTTAGCGGTAAGCCCTGAGCCTACAATCTCACCGATATCAAATTTTTTGCAAAGATCATCTATGACTTCATCGGGTGACTTAGTCTTTTCCTCATATTTAAGCTCATCAATCTTGGCATGTCCGTAAACATCTGCAAGGAAACGAAGTAAAGCTGAGCCGGTGACATTATATTCGTAGTTACCGCTCTCATCTACAATGATGTTGAAATCCTGATCTACACTGTCACCATTCTCTTCAATGATGTCAATAAGGCTGTTAAGTGTGTCATTGATAGCCTTGTTCTTGCCGCTTCCTGATTTATAAACATCTTCTATGGTTACGGAATTAGCATCCTTGTTATAAGCAAGGAGATTTCCGTTAACATCGTAAATATTTCCTCTTGCGGGCTGAATTTCCTTATCCTTTGTTATCTTAAGCTGGAAGGAGTCAAGATAATAATCGCCCTTAACTATCTGCAGCTGAAAAAGCCGGTATACGATTATAACGGCTGAACAAACAAGAACACCGCACAATATAACGGCTCTGGATGATATGAACTTGATAAATCCATCCTTTATATTCTCAAACAAATTTCTTGGCACTCCTTTGTTCTATTTCATCGATCTTGTTATTGACCTTTAAGATCATAGGATAATAAAAAATAGCAATGATCGCGGTGTAAACTACTTCGGGAATGATGATATTCATCAAATAAAACCCTATATCAAATTTATTTCTGAATACGAACAAAAGTACATAGCATACAAATCCGTAAACGAAATCAGAAATCGAGATAAAACTGATCGGAATTGCAATATTCTGAGAAAAAAAGATCTCGTGCAGCTTTCCGATAAGGAAGCCTATATACATGTAGATCAAAGCATAAAAACCTAGGTGCGTTCCGAAAAAGATATCGTATAGAAGTCCGCAAAAAAAGCCGGATAACAGTCCGGCCTTATCTCCTTTAATAAATCCAAAAGATGCAGTAAAGATCAATATCAGATTAGGAGTAATGCCGCCAAAATCCAGTGCTCTGAACACGGTCGTCTGTAGGATGAATGACGCCAATATAAATATGAAATTGACTATGAAACGTCTGATATTCATAAACGCTTTTAATTCGCTTTCTTTTTTAATTCAGTGATAACAAGAACATTGGTCAAATGCTCGAAATCAACATAAGGTCTGATAGTACCTGATTTTGTAATATTATTGGAATCAGTCTGTACATCTTCAATATAACCAATAAGAAGCCCGGGAAGATAATTGGAACTGATATTGGAAGTTACCACTTTATTGGTGGGAGTGACTTTATCCGCATCATCATGAAGATATGAAAAACGGATAACGCCGTTCTTATAGAGTTGGATGTCACCTTCCACTACAAGGTTATCCTGAGTGGATAATACCATTCCGCTGACAGCCGCCTTATCCTCAATAATAGTCTCAACCTTGGACCAATGAGGAGCGACATCGATGATCCTTCCTACAAGTCCGCACCCCGCAACGACGTTCATATCAACTTCAAATCCGTCGTCGGAACCCTTGTCAATAACAAATGTAGAATACCAGTTGCCGGGATCTTTACCGATAACTGTGGCGCCTACCATGGGGTATTCGGAATACTCCGATTTAAGTTCAAACAATTCGCGAAGCTGTGTGAGCTCGTACTGATCCTGTTCATATTCTGTATTTTTAGCCGTCAATTCATCGATCTGTTTCTTAAGCTTCTCATTTTCGTCCAGAAGCTTGGAAATAGACTCAAGTCTGTCAGTGGTATTCTTAAGTTTTGTTCCAACAGAAGTTATACCCTTCTGAAAAGGAACAACAAAAACACCTGCAAACGAATTAAGCGGTCCGGAAAACAGGTTAGTGTTAAAAGTGATCAATATGAGTGCAGAACACAGCACTGTTAAAATAAAGAGGAGATATTTACTCGGAAGAGTAAATTCTTCTCCTCTTCTTTTAATTATAGGACTCATTTACTTATCCTCTTCGATTCCGTAAGCAAGAACCTTGTACTGATCCTCCTTGATGATCTTGGCAAGTCCAAGAGCAACAGATCCGACGGGATTTTCCGCAATATTAACGTTAAGTCCTACGCCGTTTGAAAGTCTCTGAGCAAGGTGGCATACCTGTGAAGCACCGCCTGTAAGATAAAGACCATGCTTAAAGATATCTGCAGCGAGCTCCGGAGGAGTCTTCTCAAGTGTAGCTTTAACGTTATCAAGGATCTGATTGAAGTTCTCTACCAATGCACCATTGATAAGCTCTGTAGGGATCTGTCTCTCTACGGGAAGACCTGTAACGATATCTCTTCCGTAAACAACCGCATCCTTACCCTCTTTTTCAAAATCCTTAAGTGCGATCTTAACGTTCTCTGAAGTCTTCTCACCGATAAGAAGACCGTATTCCTTACGTACGATATTTCTGATAGATTCGTCAAACTTCTTGCCACCAACCTTGATAAGCTTGCTGACAACGATACCTCTGAGTGAAAGTATAGATATCTCTGTTGTATCATAACCAACGTTTACAACAAGAACACCCTGAGAATTCATGACGTCGATGTTCATTCCAAGTCCGTCTGCGAGGGGCTTCTTAACCATCATGATCTTCTTAGCCTTGATTCCGGCATCGTTGATAAGATCATGGAAAGCACGTCTCTCAACTTCTGTTACATCCTTGGGAACTGCGATATATACTTCGCAAGGCTTTACTGAGCCTTTCATCTGATCAGTGATAAAGAGCTTTACCAATGTCTCCATATGCTCGATATCGGCAATAACACCGCTGTTCAAAGGATAAGAGATCCTGATCTTATCAGGAGCCTTCTCATACATATCGTATGCGGAATTACCGTAAGCAAAAACATTAGTCTTGTTCTCGATTGCGATCATATTCTTTTCAACTGTCAGACCATCCGCATCTCTGTTATAGATTTTGATGTTACTGGTTCCAAGGTCGATTCCAAAAATATTACTCAAAACTTCCTCCTTATTGCCACAACAGCCCTTTTTCTTCGAAGCTGTAATATGACTTATCTCCTATTATTATGTGATCTCTGAGTGTGATATCAAGCATATTGCCCGATTCACGGATCTTGTTGGTGATAGCAACATCCGCCCTGCTCGGGGTCGGATCGCCGCCCGGGTGATTATGGATAAGGATAATACCCGAAGCACCTGTTTTAAGAGCATGCATATAAACATCTCTCGGTGATAAAGATGCCGAATTGACCGTCCCTATAGATAAAAGACATTCCTCTATAAGACGAAGCTTGTTGTTGAGACACAGTAAAATGACCTTTTCGCGCTCCTCGTGTCTTAGCTTTTCCATATAGCAATGCGCAACCTCGGAGGGCTTACAACAATCAAGCGACAAAGACGCAGTTCTCATAGACATTCGCATAGCCATCTCGGCTATACACTTAAGCTTTACAGCTTTAACTTCCCCAATTCCGTTTATACGCTTTAGTTCATCCAAAGAAACTCCGTATAAACAATTAAGTCCCTTTTCCTTTCCTCTTCCAAGTGACAGAACATTGCCGGCAATTTCTATAGGAGAGCAAGTACTGCTCCCTGTCCTGATAATTATAGCCAGAAGTTCAGCATCAGTTAGAGACCGTGCACCAAAACGCATAAAACGTTCGTAAGGAAGCATGTCAAAAGACGCGCTCGCACCTTTATTTTCAAATGTATGTGTTTTCATAAGATCCTCCCTTATAGCTATCGCTTCCGGGCGACAGGAAGGAATTCTTACAAGGTTGTTACTTCAAACAACCAAACTCATACAGATTATAGTTTAACACATCACAACGCCACTATCCACAAGATTTTGCAAAGTCTTTAATATTCCAAGCTTTGCATGCGGCCATGTAAGGCCTCCCTGGAAGAAAACGGAGTAAGGTTCTTTAATGGGTCCGTCGGCTGAAAGCTCGATGGAAGAACCCGATACAAAAGCACCTGCAGCCATGATAACCTGCGAATCGTAGCCCGGCATATCCCAAGGCTCTGGTGAAACAAATGAATCAACAGGAGCAGCTGCCTGTATACCTTCACAAAATGCGATAACACCTTCGGGTTTTCCGAATGTAACCGCCTGAATTATGTCAAATCTTTCTTCTGTAGCATTGGGAACAACGTCAAATCCAAGCTTTTCATAGATATTAGCCGCAAATATTGCTCCCTTAAGTGCTGATGCCGTAACTGTAGGTGCAAGGAAAAATCCCTGATAAAACTGAGGAAGTATTCCGAGTGAAGCACCAACTTCTTTTCCAAGCCCCGGGGAAGTAAGCCTAAATGCGGCATTTTCGACACACTCTTTTTTACCTGCGATATATCCGCCGATAGGAGCAAGTCCGCCGCCCGGATTCTTTATTAGAGATCCGACAACCATATCTGCACCGAGATCAGTGGGCTCGATACGCTCAACAAATTCTCCGTAGCAGTTATCAACCATGCAGATAACATCTTTCTTTATCTCCTTGATAAATGAGATAAGCTCTCCTATCCTCTCAACGGAAAGCGTAGGCCTTGTCTGATATCCCTTGGATCTCTGTATCGTTACAAGCTTGATGTCATCATTTTCAAGCAAAGTCTTTTTTATATTCTCAAAATCAAAGCTTCCGTCAGGAAGAAGATCGACCTGACTGTACTTTACGCCATACTCAGCCAAAGAACCTTTTGAAGGACGTATTCCGATAACCTCTTCAAGAGTGTCGTATGGTTTTCCGACAGGTGAAAAGAGCCTGTCTCCCGGCCTTAAGTTACTCATAAGAGCAAGCGCAAGAGCGTGAGTTCCGCATGTGATCTGAGGCCTTACAAGTGCATCCTCGGTATGAAAAACAGAAGCATATACAGCTTCAAGCTTCTCTCTTCCGATATCGTTGTAGCCATAGCCTGTCGTACCGAGAAGACAAGCCTCGCTGACCTTATTCTCCTGCATTGCCTTAAGGACCTTGAGCTGATTATACTCAGCGGTCTCATCTATTTTCTTAAGCCTGTCTTCCAGCTCCTTTAAGATCTTTTCTCCGAAATCATAAACCTTTTCGGAAATCCCAAGAGCCTTGTAAATTTCGATGTTTGCATTATTCATCTTTAAATATCCTTATCATTTCTTCCAAAATTCTTTCATCGTCACGATCAAACTCTCTTTTATCGATCCAATGAACATTCTTTTCTCTTCTAAACCAGGTAAGCTGCCTCTTCGCAAAATGCCTTGTGTTTCTCTTTATAAGATACACCGCTCTGTCAAGGTCATACTCCCCGTCGATATATCCTATCATCTCTCTGTATCCAAGCCCTTGCATTGATGTCGCAGACCTGTCGATGTCAAGCTTAAGAAGCTCTCTTACTTCCTCTTCCAGTCCCTCTTCTATCATCTGATCTACGCGCTTATCGATCCTTGAATACAGAACCTCTCTGTCATCAGTAAGAACAAAATATCTAAAGTCATAAGGAGACGTCCTTTGATGCTGTTCCTCGTTATGCTCAGAGATCGGTCTTCCCGTCTTTTTATAATATTCAAGCGCCCTGATGACTCTTTTTACATTATTGGCATGGATTATCTCAGCCGATTTCGGATCGATCTCTTTAAGCTCATTAAAAAGAGCCTGTATCTCACCATTCGAAGCTCGCGATTCAAGCTCGGTCCTGATCGTCATGTCTTCGTCGGTCTCGGTAAAATCAATGTCATAAAGAACAGCCTGAATATAAAAGCCCGTACCGCCGACGATTATCGGTATCTTTCCTCGTCCGCTTATATCCGCGATAGCTTCTTTTACTAACTTCTGGAATAAAAAAACGTTGAAAGGTTCATCCGGTTCAAGAATATCAATAAGATGATGCGGAACACCATCCATTTTGGCTACGGAAATCTTGTCAGTACCTATATCCATATGTTTATAGACCTGCATAGAATCAGCGGAGATGATCTCTCCGCCTATTCTTTTAGCAAGCTCTATTGATAGTTTTGATTTGCCGACTGCAGTCGGTCCGGTTAAAACAATTAGTTTTTGTTTACTCATTCCACCACTCGTTTAAACTTCTTATCAATCTCATACTTGGTCATGGAAACGATAGTCGGTCTTCCGTGAGGACAATTATAAGGATTATCAAGTGTTAAAAGCTCATCCAAAAGAGCTTCCATCTCTTCCTTGGTCATCTGAGTATTGCCCTTTACAGAAGCCTTGCACGCCATACTAGCAATCTTATAATTTATCACATCGGGCGTCCTGTCCATATTTGTCTCGTGAGAAAGCTCATCAAGGATCTGCGTGAACATCTCCTTTTCATTGGCACTTCCGAAAAGATCTATCGGAATAGCTCTCATCGCATATTCATGTCCGCCGAAATTCTCGATATTAAAGCCGAGCTTTTCAAAATACTCTCTGTATGAGAGGAACATTTCCTCCTCAGCGGAAGAAAGCGTTACGATCACAGGAGGATTTACCATCTGAGAAAGAAGCTCTCCCGACTTATACCTTGCAAGCATCCTCTCATAATTGACCTTCTCATGAGCCGCATGCTGATCGACAAGGAACATCTTATCTTTAAACCCGATTATCCAATAAGTTCCGAAAATCTGTCCGAGGATCTCATATTCCTTGACGTTATCTTTGGTAAGTACTTTCTCTTCAAAAAGATCGAGTTGAACAGGCTTCTCGACGATGATAGCTTCGTCCGATTTGATGATCGGCGAAGGTCTCTCGTTCTTTTCCGCGATCGCACCATCGGAATCTCCGAATATCCTTGTCCAGACAGCAGATCTGTTGCTGTCCTGGATCCTGATGGGCTCTTCCTTTACGCCGGTAGCATAAACAGGAGCATTGTCACTAGCCTTGTTTTCCTCAAATCTATACTTTTCGAAAGGCTCGGGAGCATGCTTTTTTTCTTCCTTTTTATCGGAAGCAGCTTTATCCGCAGTTTCTTTTTTATCGTCAAAAGAACTGTCTTCTGCCGGTGCTTCATCGGCATTTTTCTTCTTAGCGTCCTTAAGATCATCTCCAAGAAGCGCATCAGGGATCATCTCGCGATTTCTGAGCGTCTCTTCAACATTTTTTCTTATGAACTCATATAGCGCAGTCTGATTATTAAAACGAACCTCAAGCTTAGCAGGATGAACGTTTACATCAACAAGCGAAGGATCAAGTCTTATATGCAGTATCGCAAAAGGAAACTTATGCATCATAAGATACTGCTTATAGCCTTCTTCAAGCGCCTTTGATATCACCTTATCTTTTACATATCTTCCGTTTACAAAGAAGATCTCAAAGTTTCTGTTAGACCTGTTTATCGAAGGCTCACCGAGATATCCTTCAAGAGTGATCCCATTCTCTGTAACGTTGATAGGAACAAGGCTCACGGAAATGTCTCTACCGTAAATTCTATAGATTATCTCTTTCAGATCGCCGTTTCCGGATGTATTGAACTTATCTTCCTTATTGTTTATGTAGTGAAAAGAAACTGTGGGATTATCAAGAGCAAGATGCTCCATAACATCGCCTATGTAGCTTCCTTCCGTCTGCGGAGTCTTAAGGAATTTCTTTCTGGCGGGAGTATTGTAAAAGAGATTCCTGACAATAAGTGTCGTTCCCTCAGGGGCTCCGATCTCTTCAAAGGTAGCCTCATCACCGCCGTTTATACAATATCTGATACCCTCAAGAGAATCTGCGGTCTTAGTGATCATATCAACCTGAGCTACGGCAGAGATACTCGAAAGAGCCTCTCCTCTAAAGCCAAGAGAATGAATGGTATACAGATCCTCAATATCTTTAAGCTTACTTGTGGCATGTCTCTTAAAAGCTTTTCTGATCTCGCTCTTCTCGATACCGGACCCGTTATCGGTCACACGGATCATATCGATACCACCGCCCTTTATCTCAACGGTGATTGCAGTAGCTCCTGAATCAATAGCGTTCTCAACAAGCTCTTTTACAACGCTCGCAGGTCTTTCTACAACCTCACCCGCAGCGATCTGATCGATTGTCTTTTTGTCCAGTTCATTTATGAAAGCCATTTAGTTTTTCCACCTGTTTTTTAAATCACTCTGAAGCTTATAAAGAGTATTCAGAGCGTCCATCGGCGTAAGAGTCGTTATGTCGATCTCTTCGAGTCTCTTAAGCACGTCTTCATCTGTTACAGTATCAAAAAGTGACATCTGATCAATATCGACATCGTCATAATGCGTTACTTTGACTTTTTTATCATTTCTGCTTTCCTTGGCAATTGACTGAACCTTATCTGTAATGTCATTGTCGGTAAGCTCAGCAACAATCTCCTTTGCCCTGTCTATGACCATATCGGGCACACCTGCAAGCTTAGCTACCTGAATACCGTAGCTCTTATCAGCTCCGCCTTTTATTATCTTTCTGAGAAAGACAATGTCGTCACCGTTTTCTTTAACAGCGATACAATAGTTGTTTACATTGTCCATCTTGCCTTCAAGCTCAGTGAGCTCATGATAATGTGTGGCAAAAAGCGTCTTTGCTCCAAGTATCTTGCGATTACTTATGTGCTCGGTAACAGCCCAGGCTATCGCAAGTCCGTCATAGGTAGATGTTCCTCTTCCAATCTCATCAAGGATAAGAAGTGAATTGGGCGTCGCATTCCTCAAGATATTGGCCACTTCGTTCATCTCAACCATAAAGGTCGACTGACCGCTGCCAAGGTCATCCGAAGCACCTACTCTTGTAAATATCCTATCCACAACACACATGTCCGCCTTCTCTGCAGGAACAAAGCTTCCGATCTGAGCCATAAGAGTGATAAGTGCGGTCTGCCTCATATATGTTGATTTACCGGCCATATTTGGACCTGTGATAATGGATATACAACGCTTTTTATTATCAAGATATGTATCATTTGCAATGAACATATCCGATGCATCAAGCATCATCTCAACAACAGGATGTCTGCCGTTTTTGATGTTGATCACGCCTTTATCGTTTATAGAAGGCTTAACGTAATGATTCTTTTCTGCGACATAGGCAAGTGATGTATATACGTCCAATAGAGCTATCGCCTTAGCCGTAGTCTGGATCCTGTCGATCTCAAGAGCGATCGAATCCCTGATCTTACAAAACATCTCATACTCAAGGTTATTCAGCTTATCCTGAGCATTTAGTATCGTATCCTCAAGCTCTTTTAACTTAGGAGTCGTATATCTTTCGCAGTTAGTAAGAGTCTGTTTTCTTATAAAGTAATCGGGGACCATATCCTTATTGGAATTGGTGACCTCGAATGAATATCCGAATACATTGCTGTACTTGATCCTGAGATTCTTGATACCGGTCTTTTCTTTTTCTTCTTCCTCAAGCTGAGCAAGCCAAGTCTTTCCGTTTGATCCGGCCTCTCTGAAATGATCGATATCTTTATCAAAGCCTTCCTTGATGATGCCGCTCTCCTTGATAGTAAGAGGCGGTTCCTCAACGATAGCGCTGTCTATGATATCGTGGATATCTTTAAGAGGATCAAGTCTCTCCGTGAGTTCTTTAAGCTCATTATCATCCTGAACATCCAAAAGTGATGTGAGGATTGCAGGGATCATTGCGATAGAATTTCTAAACGCAAGAAGGTCTCTCGGATTTGCAGTCTTAAAGATGATCTTGGACATAAGTCTTTCAAGATCGTACACCGGTCCGAGATACTCTCTTATCTCTTCTCTAGTGACAACGTTCTTTACGAAGGTTTCAACCGCGCCTTGACGCTTTATTATCTCAGCTTTATCGATAAGAGGCTGCTCTATGAACGAACGCAAGGTTCTCGCACCCATAGCAGTCTTGGTCTTATCAAGCACCCATAAAAGAGTTCCTCTTTTTTGCTTATCACGCATTGTCTCAACAAGCTCCAAGTTCCTTCTCGTAAAGCCGTCAAGAAGCATGTATTTACTTGTAAGGTACGGATAGATGTGAGTGATATTAGTTATCTCAGCCTTCTGCATATCAGTAAGATACTGAAGAAGGGCTCCTGCAGCGATCACTCCGCAAGGGAAATCATCTATGCCGAGACTTATGAGCGATGATACTTTAAAGTGCTTTAAAAGCAGCTTCTTGGTAGTCTCATCGTCAAAATATCTTGATTCAAGCGGATTAACAAAGACACTCATTCTGTTCTTTATCTCATCCATATCGATGCCGCTAAAATTAAATGCATCATTGCAGATAAGCTCTGTCGGCATATATTTGCCGATCTCGTCCATTACACCGCGGAGTGAATCGACTTCCGTAAGGAAGTAATCACCCGTCGTAACGTCTGCGATTGAAATTCCTGTGATATCCGATGAGTAAAAAATACTCATGATGTAATTGTTCTTACTCTCCTCAAGAGACTGCATATTGAGATTGGTTCCGGGAGTAACGATCCTCGTAACCTCTCTTTTTACAATACCCTTTGCAAGCTTAGGATCCTCAGTCTGCTCACATATAGCAACCTTGTAACCCTTAGAAACAAGCTTATTGAGATAAACATCAACGGCATGGAACGGAACACCGCACATCGGCGCTCTTTCTTCAAGTCCGCACGCTTTTCCCGTAAGTGTAAGCTCAAGCTCTCTTGAAGTAACGATCGCATCGTCAAAAAACAGTTCGTAAAAGTCGCCTAGTCTGTAGAACAAAATGCAGTCCTTATTCTCCATCTTAGTCCTAAGATAGTGCTGCATCATAGGCGAGACTTTTTCTATATCAATATTATCGTAATTGTAGTTCGTGGTATTTTCCACGGCGTAGTACCCCTTACTGCATTATATTTTTTCGCCAAAATAGTAGAACCCGTGACATTCGTTAAGCTTAACCTTGACGAATTCGCCGATAAGTTCTTCTCCTCCCGGGAAATGAACCAAAGTATTGTTGGACATTCTTCCCGTCATGAGCGAAGAGTCATGCTCATTCACACCCTCAACAAGAACATCTTCGCATCTTCCGACAAGCTTGGAAGCCTGCTCTTTGGCAGTCTCCTGAACTACCTTGAGAAGCCTGTCAAAATTCTCCTTAACTTCATTTTCCGGAACCTGATCCTCAAATTTAGCCGCAGGAGTGCCTGCTCTCTTTGAATATATAAAAGTAAAAGCATTATCGAATTTTACTTTGTTGATCACATCAATGGTATCATCAACATCAGCTGCAGTCTCACCCGGGAAACCTACGATGATATCGGTTGTGATAGCCACATCGGGAATACGCTCTCTTATCTTATTTGCAAGAGTAAGGAATTCTTCCTTGGTATAATTTCTGTTCATCCTCTTAAGGACCTTGGTGCTACCGGACTGAAGAGGAAGATGGATATGACGTGCTATCTTGGGATTATTGGCGATAACATCGATGACATCATCCTTAAAATCCCTGGGATGAGGAGTCATAAACCTAACTCTTTCAATACCATCAACCTTAGCAACTTCATCAAGAAGCTGTGCAAAAGACATTGCGTCCTTATCCTGCTTTTTAAGATCATTGGCATACGAATTTACATTCTGTCCAAGGAGCATGATCTCCTTAACACCGTCAGCTGCAAGCTTCTCACACTCCCTAATGATATCCTTGGGATTTCTGCTTCTCTCACGGCCTCTTACATACGGAACGATACAGTACGTACAGAATTTGTCGCAGCCAAACATGATATTGACACCTGATTTATAAGCATACTTACGTACAACGGGAAGATCTTCAACAATCTTATCCGTCTTCTCCCAGATATCGATGATCATCTTATCAGAGCAAAGTGTTGTATATAAAAGTTCAGAGAATTTGTAGATATTATGCGTTCCGAAAATAAGATCTACAAACCTATAGCTCTTTTTGATCTTTTCAACAGCGCCGGGTTCCTGCATCATACATCCGCAGATGGCGATCTTCATATATGGATTCTTTTTCTTAAAATTACTGCACTGACCAAGTCTTCCGAGGACTCTCTGATCCGCATTGTCTCTGACCGTACAGGTGTTATAGATAACAAATTCGGCATCCTCCGACTCCGTCTCTTCATAACCTACAAGCTTAAGAGCAGCAAGAAGTTTTTCAGAATCCCTTGCATTCATCTGACAACCAAATGTCACAACGCAAGCTCTTGGTTTCCTTCCAAGCTCTTTTTCAATTTTGGAAACTATGCTCCTTGCTTTATCAATATAATCAAGCTGCCTTATGCTTTCTTCGTCTGTGATCTCTTCCCTGCAAGAATTTAAAATATTAATCTTGTTCTTTTCTATATTTTCAATTGCCATTATTAAAACTCTTTTCCGTATGCATCCACTATTCCGAGAAGGATGTCAACCACCTTTCTCATCTCCTGAACAGATGCATATTCATATTTGCCATGATAATTATATCCGCCCGTACACAGATTGGGACAAGGAAGCCCCTTATACGAAAGCGCTGCGCCGTCCGTGCCGCCTCTTATAGGCGAATCGATCGGCAAAATATCGAGATTTTCCATCACACGCTTAGCATTCTCAACAAGATGCATGTGCGGTCTGATCTTTTCGATCATATTGTAGTACTGGTCAGTAACAGTAACTTCAACAGTTCCTTCTCCGTACTTTTTATTCAGAAAATCTGCAGCAGCCGTAAAGAGCTCTTTCTTTTCATTAAAAAGATGCTCATCGTGATCTCTTATGATATAAGATGCCGTAGCACTTTCCGTACTTCCCTCAATGCCTGTCAAATGAAAGAAGCCTTCTCTTTTCTCTGTATACATAGGATTCTGAAACTCAGGTAAAAGAGAATGGAACTCGTAGCAGATAAGTGATGCGTTTATCATCTTATTCTTGGCATCGCCGGGATGAACGCTTCTTCCGTTAACCTTTATGATACCCTCTGCCGCATTGAAATTCTCATATTCGAGCTCACCGAGCTTACCGCCGTCAACAGTATATGCATAATCTGCACCGAATCTGTCGATGTCAAAAAAGGCTGTTCCCTCACCGATCTCTTCATCAGGCGTAAAGGCTATCCTTATCTCGCCGTGCTTAACTTCGGGATCGGACAAAAGAGCTTCCGCCATAGTCATGATCTCGGAAACACCGGCCTTATCATCAGCTCCCAAAAGAGTAGATCCGTCGGTGACGATCAGATCCTCACCGATGTGATTAAGAAGCTCCGGGAAATCCTTAGGTGAAAGGATGACCTTGCCTTCTTTATCGAGCAATATATCCGTTCCCTCGTAGCCATCAACTATGCGCGGCTTTACATCTTTTCCACTGACTTCATCGGAAGTATCCATATGAGCCACAAAGCCGATTATCGGTCTGTCCTTACCATCCTCGATGTTACCGGGGATCTTGGCATATACATAGCAGTGCTCTTCATCATAAAAGACATCGCTCGCACCGATCTCTTCAAGCTCCTTTTTTAAGATCTTGGCAAGATCGTGCTGCTTCATTGTAGAGGGCGACGTTCCGGAATCGGGATCCGACTGCGTATCAACCTTTACATATCTTAAAAATTTTTCAATTACATCAGGTTTATTCATTTCTTTTTTGACTTTGTCTTACCTTTCTTTTTGGCATTTTCATTAAAGCGGCTGACATAGATCCTTGAAGATCGTGAAGTCAATGTATGCATGACAGCGTCCATTGCCTGTGCCTTATCACTTTGAGCGGTATCAGATAATAGTTCCCACTCATAGCCGTCGGGAAGCTTTGGAAGCGCCAGCTCCGCATCAGTCCAGTGCATATTGTAACAAGCATATATAAACGGCTCTTTCGAATTCTTTTCATATAAGCCGCAATAAAGCATACCAAGTATATGTGAATGCCCCGAAAGGTCGGGCCTCCATGCTTCTCTTCCGTGACATGAAAGATCAGGATATCCGCATGAAATATAATCCATCAGTTTAAAAGGCTTTTCAGAATGAAGAATATTATATTTCTTTCTTAAACCGATCAGGAAATTAACATAATCAAACAAATCCCTGTTCTTGTCAAGAGCCTTCCAATCAACCCAGCCCGTCTCGTTATCCTGACAGTAAGGATTGTTGTTGCCGCCCTGAGAATTACCGAATTCATCTCCGCTAAAGATCATCGGAGTTCCCTGAGACAAAAGAAGCATTGTCATAATGTTCTTCATCTGCCTTGTGCGGAGCTCAAGGATGCTGCGCTTTTTGGTCCTGCCTTCAATACCACAGTTCCAGCTGTGATTCTCATCTGTTCCGTCTTTGTTGTTCTCGCCGTTCTCTTCATTGTGCTTGTGCTCGTAAGAAACGAGATCGGCAAGCCTAAAGCCCTCATAGTCACAGACGTAATTGACATTACCGTACTCAGAATTATTTAAGAGCATCGCCTTTAAGAAATCACTGCAACTGTTGTCATCGCCCTTAAGGAACCTTCTTGAAGCATAAAGGAATGCAGTGTTATAGCTTGCTAGGCTCTTTTTCGGATTCTCACTCTCTCTGTGGTAATCCTCATAGTCAAACCAGTCATACCAGATCTTAGCATCGGTAAAAAGAGGATCCTTAAAAATAAGCTTTTTAGGAATGCGGGCTCCCTTTAGATGGAAACCGTCCACATGATATGAGCATCTCCAGAATCTAAGGGCATCTAAGATAAGGCTCTCACTCTCATCTTCCTCAAAGTAAAACTGAAGGATGACTTCAATGCCGCTTTTATGCATCGTCTTTATGAAAGTCTTAAATTCATTCTGAGCATCACTTGGATCAGCACAGTACGAAGTTCTAGGAGCAAAGTAATAACCCTTTTTATAGCCCCAATAATTAATCCTGTGCTTTATCATATTCTTTCCGACAATGCTTCCGTCCTTTGAATATACAAGTTCCTTGGCATTACCGGGAATATCTTTTTCGCCGTTTCTTTTCTTGGACCTTTTGGGCTTTTCTAGCTCATCCATCTCATAACAAGGCATAAGCTCAACCGCTGTGATACCAAGAGCTTTGAGGTGATCTATCTTTTCAAGGATACCTTTAAAGGTGCCTCTTACAGAAGCCGGAAGACCGCTCGAAGCGCTCTTTGTAAAGCCTCTTACATGCATCAGATAAATAAGGCTTTCGTTGTAAGGGATATCAAGAGGTAAATCATCGCCCCAATCATAACAGTTAAAAGAATTTCCGTTTACGGATTTATTTCGAAGAACGGCCCTTATATCGGCGTCGTCAACATCCTTTCCAAAGCCTTCAAGACCTAAAATATGCTCTGCGTAAGGGTCACAAAAGAATTCATCACCGTTAAAGAAATTATAAGAAGTATATTCATCGATATTACTGATGCCGCTTATCCTTGCGGAATAGATATCGCCTCTTTTTACATCCTTGGGAAGCTCTATCTTAAAAGTCTTGCTGGGATCGCTCGTTTTCTTTCCCTTAGCTGAAAAGAGCTTGATACCGCATGTATCCGCATCCTCAAATACGGCGCGGACAACAAGGCTCTTATCGTAATCTATATAACATCCGAGCGGATATGGCTTTTCTTTATGGATCACATATTTTAAAGACATACAGTCTTCCTTTCGTGATGGATTTTGAAAGCAAAATAAGCTTATTTTAATGCATACATAAGCCTTAATATTTTATCACATATTAAGTATATATGCACTCGAAGTATGCTATAATCTAGATAGAATCGATGAAAAAAGATTTCAGGAGGAACATTGATGGAATTTTCCAAGATTGCTACAGATATGAATACCAAAATAGAAAACGATGAGCAGATGACTGTCGATATCGAGCTTGATGACGGCAAGGTTGTTACATGTGCCATCATTATCGTACTTACAGTCAACTCTAAAGACTATATCGTTCTTCTTCCTCTGGATAAAAACGGCCAGAACAACGACGGTAACGTTTGGTTCTATGAATTTATATATAAGGGCGGCGATGAAGAGCCTGAGCTTGGCTATATTTATGATGATGCCGAGTATGACGCTGTTTCCGAAGCCTTTAACCTCTATCTCGACGATGTTGAATTCGACGAACTCATAGACCTTCCCGAGGAAGATTCAGAGTCTTTATGATCTGTCTTCCACAAATACTTAATTGGTTTTAAAAACCTTGATGGGAGCATTTTATTATCCTCATCACCCGTAATATACGACATTATGAGCGCCTCTTTCGCCCTGGTCATACCGACATAGAGCATGCGGCGCTCTTCTTCTGTCTGCACTTCACTAACTGCACTTCTCGAAGGGATTATGCCTTCATTTAGGCTGGGTAACCAGACATATCTAAACTCCAGTCCTTTGGAACCGTGCATGGTATATATACTCACACAGTTCTTATTCTTATTTATCTTATGATCCTTATCCTGCTTATTCGCTGTAAATTCATTCCTGTATTCGATCATAAATTTAGAACAATCAACAGCCTCAGATGCTTTTTCATATAGCCTGTCAAGTGCTTCTTGTGAGTCCGGATAAAGCTTATCAATCCCTACTTGTTTCCTCAGATATCTGATACAGAGAGAAGGCCTTAGATGCGATAGCATATTTATATGTCTGAATAATCTCTTTATCTCATCGCATCTTTCTCTGTTTCCTTTATAATACCTAAGAAGCACTGCCTCGTTTACTTTTTCATCCGTTAGCGCATCTCTCGAAATATATCTGAGAGGCTTATTCATGATCTTTAAAAAATCCGCCCTTTTTCTCCCAAGATAAGTAAATTCAAGATAGGAAAGGCACAGATCAACAGCCTCATCAATCCCCTTCTTTGCAAGAAGGTTTTCAAGGTTACTTGGTATACCGCAGCCTTTAAATATCTCAGCCATATTAAAGCACTCCGAGTTTGTCCTGAATATTATCGCGATGTCGGAAAGCTTACCCTTATAGGAATTAACAAAAGAAACAATGGCTGTATCCTGTTGCTTCTTAGAGTAAAAACGCCTTGCATACACCTTATCTCTTATACTTTCATCTGCAGAATATACAGCCTTTTTAAACCTTAGCTTATTTTCATCGATAACCAGCTTAGATGCACCTATTATCTTTGCTCCCGACCTGTAATTGGCCTCCAGCTTTATGATCTTTACATCTTTTTCTTTATTCTCATCCAAAAAGAGCTTCATAAGCCCGGGATCGGAACCTCGAAAACCGTATATAGACTGATCGTCATCGCCGACAACAAACACATTACCGTCTTGAGGCTTTATAAGATCCACAGCTTTCTTTTGCATCAAGTTAATATCCTGATATTCGTCGATAAGGATATACTTATACTTTTCCGAAAAAACATTCTTTCTTTTTGTAAGCTCTTTACTGCATTCAATGATCATATCATCGAAGTCTATCTTCCCAAATTCCAAAAGACGCTTTTCATACTCTGATCTGATCTCATCAAAATGTTCAAAATACGGGATGTTATCTGCATTTAATAAACTTCCCTCATCTTCTATGATACCGGTGTTTTTTATTTTCGATAACTTCTCCAAAATATCTCCGGCAGTATCAACAACTTCCGTTTTCCCTATATCATCTTTTATGAACCTATACAGGATGTCTGTCATTATCTTAAGCTTAAAGCTTTCGGTAGCTATTTCGAGCTTAGCTCTTTTACCTTGTGTAGAGCGTAGCGCTATAAGAATGTGATAAAAAATGGAATGAAAAGTGCCAAATGACACTTCGGGATAAGAACTATCCGTGATCTTCATGAATCTTTGCTGCATTTCGTAAGCAGCGTATCTGGTAAATGTTATGACTAAAATGGATGACGGCATTACGCCAAGATTTTCTATAAGATATTTGATCCTATGAACTATTACGAAAGTTTTGCCGCTTCCCGGCCCCGCAAGGATCATTGCAGGGCCGTCTTTATGAGTCACAGCCTCATACTGTGCGGCATTTAAAGTAATACTGCCATCCTTAAAAATAAGGATTTTATTTTTCAAGTAATTCAATTCCTTTTTTGATTCTGTTTATTGTTTCTTCTTTTCCGATAACTTCCATGAGCTCAGTTGCTCCGCAAGGTGTCATCTCTTTTCCGGAAACAGCGATCCTTACAGGCCAAAGAACATAACCGTTCTTGTACTCTTTGCTCTTGATGTAATCTGAAAGAAGTGCATACAAAGCATCGTTTGTATAGTCATCGTGAGCTTCGAGAAGAGGAAGTACTTCTTTGAGAACTGAAAGTGAAGTCTCCTCGTTGGTCTTCATCTTCTTGTGTGAGTAGATCGCTGTATCATACTCGGGAAGCTTAGCAAAGAACTTGACCATATCAGCGATATCGGGCCAGATCTCAATACGAGTCTTAACCATGTTTGAGATCTGCTTAAGCTTGGCTTCATCAGTAGAAATAACACTGTCGCCCTCTTCCTTAAGAGCATCTACGATATAAGCCTTAGCTGTCTTAAAGAACTCATCCTCGTCCATCTTCTTAAGGTACTCGCCGTTCATCCATTTAAGCTTAGTGTAATCAAATACGGCGGGTGACTTATTGATACGTCTGTAATCAAACTTCTCGATAAGCTCATCAAGGCTCATGATCTCGTTGTTATCCTCGGGAGACCATCCAAGAAGCGCTACAAAGTTAACAACTGCCTCAGGTAAAAATCCCTGCTCGATAAGATCTTCGAATGAAGAATGTCCGCTTCTCTTAGAGAGCTTCTTGTGCTCCTCATCAGTGATAAGAGGACAATGGATATACTTAGGTATCTCCCATCCGAAAGCATCATAAAGTCTGTTGTACTTAGGTGATGATGAGATATACTCATTTCCTCTTACAACATGTGTGATCCCCATAAGATGGTCATCAACAACGTTAGCAAAGTTGTATGTAGGATAGCCGTCAGACTTGATAAGGATCATGTCATCAAGCTCTTTATTATCAACGGTCACATCTCCGTAAAGCTCGTCATGGAAGGTGGTTGTTCCTTCTGTGGGATTGTTCTGCCTGATAACAAAAGGCTTTCCCTCAGCAAGGTTCTTCTCAACCTCTTCTTTGGAAAGAGAAAGACAATGCTTGTCGTATACACTGATCTCTTTTCCCTCAACGACCTGTACAAGAGAAGCAAGTCTCTCCTGATCGCAGAAACAATAATAAGCCTCACCTTTCTCTACAAGCTCTTTTGCATAAGTCATGTAGATTCCGGCCTTCTGTCTCTCACTCTGAACGTAAGGACCAACATCTCCGCCTACATCGGGACCTTCATCATGGATAAGTCCGGTATCCTTGAGAGTTTTATAGATGATCTCGGTTGCGCCTTCAACATAGCGCTCCTGATCTGTATCTTCTATTCTGAGAATATAATCGCCGCCCTCATGCTTTGTAATAAGATAAGCATAAAGAGCCGTTCTTAAGTTGCCGACATGCATACGTCCCGTAGGGCTCGGTGCATATCTTGTACGAATTTTAGCCATTTTCAAACCTCGATATAATATGTATTTTCTTTATTCAAACGATTTATAATTTTAGCACAGAATGCTATTTTTTCAATACTTCGTATAGGGCAAAAGAGCTTTCGTCAGTTTTTACCTGTTGATCCAAAGCCGCCTCTGTCGGCACCTTCAAGGTGGTCACACTCATCAAATACAATGGCAGGCTGGTTTTCCATGATCCTGAACTGGCAGATCCTGTCATTAAAACCAATGTGCGTATCTCTCATGGCGATAACGGGCATGAACCACTGATCGTTGTCGCCGCAATAAGAATGATCGACAACGCCCATGTGATTGGCCTGTATAACGCCGAAATTTTTAAATGTAGAGCTTCTGGGAACAATGTGAGCTTCGTATCCTTCAGGGATCTCCATTGCTACGCCGAGAGGAACAAGCTTAAACTCTCCCTGCTTAAGGTCGATATCCTCGGCACTTCTAAGATCTATCCAATCTGACTTTCCGTCGATATAAGTCAGCTTTTCAAGCTTATCGTTAAAATATTTGATCTTGATCTTTTTCTCCATTTTCTCCTCCGATTAAGTGTTTTATCCCTTGAGGGATCATAAATATCAATACGGTTAAGCCCAAGAATACTACAGGTAATGATCAAACTTGCTATGCACATCAAAAGCGCTCCCACAACAGGGCTCAACTCAAATCCGAAGGCTTTGGCAAAACAGCCGCAAGCCACAGGAATCATTATAATATTATACAGTAATATCCAAAAGATATTTCTGTAAATATTTTTGATCGTCATCTTAGATAATCTGATAAAAGCGGAAATATCAAAAACTGAACCGTTTATGATCACATTCGCTTCTTCATTTATATCATTTCCGATAAGTATGGTATTTTCTTCGTTTAAATACTTATCCGAGATCTCTTTTTCCTCACCTGAAAAGCTGCCGTAAACGACTTCATAAGCACCGACTTTATCGGCGATCGCCTTAGCTGTTTTAGGATTATCACGAGTAAGCAAAAGGACCTTAAGACCCATATCTTTAAGCTCGGTAATACTCTGCGCGGAATCTTCGTTGACAGCATCCTGAACCGCAATGATCCCAAGAAGCTTATTATCTCTTGCATAATAGATAGGTGTCTTACCGAGAGTTGAAAAGATTCCGGCGCGCTCTTCAATCTCTGCGGGGATTATCACATGATTACTGATAAATTCATGACTTCCGCAACGAACAACGGCATCGTTGATCTTGCCCTCAAGCCCCTTACCTTCAAATTTGATAAAACCGGATACATCAGATTTCTCAAACTCAGCTCTGTTATGTGCATATTCAGTTACTGCAACGGCAACAGGATGCGAGCTTTGAGCTTCCATTATACCTGCGATCCTGATAAGCTCATCCTCGGAACGATCTACTTTAAGAGCGCTGTATCCGCTGCTTGTAAGAGAATCCGAAGAAAAGACATCGGTAACAACAGGCTTGCCAACCGTAATGATCCCGGTTTTGTTTATAATACATTTCTCACTATCATCAGCTTTATCAAAAACTTCGGTGTCGTTTACGATAATGTTGAATTTAGCTGCTATTGAATGAGCAATATCATATGAAAGCGGAGCAGAAATAAATAATGTAAAAGAGCCCGCGCTTAACAGCACAGTTGCAGCATAACCAAGAGCAATCTTAATATCCGCTCCCAGGATCATCCATATTATAAAGGTGACAAAAGAGATCGCTATAACAATATAGACAAAGATTTCCGACTTTTTCTTCATTTTATCGGAAAAAGGCGTAGGATCCTTTTTATCCTCAAATCCGGCAAAAAGACGCTCCGTTATGATATTTACTATAGCGAATAAAGTGATGATGACCGCTGTGGTAAGAAAAGACTTTTCTAAGATACTATACACGAAACAAGCGGCGCTTCCGAGAGCTATAAGGCTGAATTTATCAGGCGCCTTTTTTAATAGCCCTCCAAAGCCGCTTATAAAGATTTTCTTATTTAAAATGATGATAATGATGCACAGAAGCATCTGAAGGATTACTGCTACGGCGTTGTTGTCCATATACCCATCCTTTATGTTCAATGTACACCTTAATTATGTTTACAAGTATCAAGACTGATTCTGACGTTCTACAAGATGCTCTCCGCAGTAGATCTCACGAAGCTTAGGCTTATCGATCTTACCTGTAGGATTACGAAGGACCTGAGCAAATATGATCTTTCTGGGTCTCTTGTATCTGGGAAGATCAACGCAGAAACGCTCAACTTCGTCCTCAGTGAGTGTCATTCCCTCTTTTACCTGGATGATAGCTGCTGCGATCTCTCCAAGTCTGTCATCCTGAAGGCCGATAACTGCCGCATCATGTATCTTGTCGTTCTTCATCAGGAAGCTTTCTATCTGTACAGGATAGAGATTCTCACCGCCTGAAATGATAACGTCTTTCTTTCTGTCTACAAGGAAGATGAATCCATCCTCATCCTGACGAGCCATGTCACCCGTAAAGAGCCAACCGTCTTTAAGTATCTCGGCTGTTGCTTCGGGGTTCTTATAATATTCTACCATGACTCCGGGACCTTTTACACATAACTCTCCAATTTCGCCCTGTTTTACGGTTTTACCCTCTTCATCGACGATCTTGGTCTTCCAGCCATAGCCGGGGATTCCGATAGCACCGACCTTACTTACATTCTCTACTCCGAGATGTACGCAGCCGGGGCCGGTAGATTCGGACAGACCGTAGTTGGTATCGTACTTGTGATCCGGGAAATACTGAAGCCATCTCTTGATAAGACTCGGCGGAATAGGCTGCGCACCTATATGCATAAGTCTCCACTGTTTGAGATGATAATCTTCGATCTTGAGCTTTCCTGAATCAAGAGCTGCAAGAATATCCTGAGCCCACGGAACAAGAAGCCATACTATAGTACATCTCTCCTCAGAAACAGCTCTGAAGATAGACTCCGGTGAGTTTCCTTTTAAGAGAACCGCTCTGCTACCTGTGTAAAGTGAACCGAACCAGTGCATCTTGGCGCCGGTGTGATAAAGAGGCGGAATGCAAAGGAAATTATCCTCATGTGTAGTCTCGTGATGCATAGCCTCCATCTTGGCAGACTGCATAAGAGCTGTATGAATGTGCAAAATAGCTTTAGGAAAGCCAGTTGTTCCTGATGAAAAATAAATAGCTGCATCATCCTTGTCCTCGATAAGTATCCTGGGTGCAACGGATGAGCTGTTGGAAACCTGTCTGTAATAGTCTTCTGCATAAGAAGGACACTGATCTCCTACAAAGAAAAGAAGTGTCTCCTTCTTGATCTTCTGAGCGATATCCTCGATACGTCCGATAAATTCAGGTCCGTAAAAAAGAACATCCGAATCGGAAGCATTGAGACAATAATCTATTTCCTCTGCATCAAATCTGAAATTAAGAGGTACTGCGATAGCTCCGGCTTTAAGAATTCCAAAATAGATAGGAAGCCACTCAAGACAATTCATAAGAAGGATCGCGCATTTCTGACCCTTTTTGATTCCTCTTTCGATAAGCATATTGGCAACTCTGTTTGCCTTTTCATCAAATACAGACCATGTTATCTGTCTTCTGTAATATGCTGTGGAAGTAGGCTGAATAAGTTCATATTCCTTCCATGTAACCCTCTGCTCTTCCCTGATCTCGGGATTGATCTCAACAAGAGCAACCTCATCCCCATACAACTTGCTGTTGCGTTCTAGTAAATCTGTTATTGGCATAAAGAAATCCTCCACTTTAAAGTGCTAAAGTTAAGTATAAACGTGTTTTATTTAAAGGTCAAATATGATATATTAGCTTTATCGCTTTAAATTGGTATATTAATTCTGTAGGAGGTTTTTTTACCATGGATCAAACAAAAAACGGGCAGCTCATGCTTGGAAACAAGGCTGTGGCACGTGGTCTTTACGAGGCCGGAGTATGCTTTATTTCAAGCTATCCCGGAACTCCCAGTACTGAGGTAACGGAAGAAGCTGCCAAATATGATGAAATATATTGCGAATGGGCACCCAACGAGAAGGTCGCTATGGAGTCCGCTTTCGGTGCATCACTCGCAGGTCGCAGAGCATTCTGTGCTCAGAAGCACGTAGGACTTAATGTTGCTGCAGACCCTCTTTATACAATGTCTTATACAGGCGTTAACGCCGGTCTTGTGATCGTTGTTGCTGATGACGCAGGAATGCATTCTTCACAGAATGAGCAGGATTCACGTCACCACGCTATCGCAGCTAAGGTTCCCATGCTTGAGCCCTCAGATTCCAAAGAGGCTCTTGAATTCACAAAGCTTGCATATGAGATCTCAGAGGAATTTGATACTCCCGTTCTTCTTAAGATGTGCACAAGAGTTGCTCACTCACAGTCAATCGTTGAGACCGGTGAGCGCGTTGTTCCCGATAAGCCTTATGAGAAGGACATCGCTAAGTACGTTATGATGCCCGGTAATGCCAAGAAGCGTCACCCCATCGTTGAGGAGCGTACACAGAAGCTCATCAAATATGCTGAGACACAGCCTATCAACAGAGTTGAGATGGGTGACACCAAGATCGGTATCATCACATGCTCCACTTCTTATCAATATGTAAAGGAAGTATTCGGAGAGTCCGTAAGCGTTCTTAAGCTCGGAATGACCAATCCTCTTCCATGCGATCTTATCAAAGATTTTGCATCCAAGGTTGATAAGCTTTTTGTTGTTGAAGAGCTTGATCCTATCATCGAAAACCACGTTAAGTCACTCGGAATCGAAGTTACCGGTAAAGAGCTTCTTCCCGTTTGTGATGAATTCTCACAGAATCTTCTTGCCAAGGCATTTGGCAAAGATATAAATGACAGCTTCTCAATCGATGAGAACATCCCTGCAAGACCTCCTGTAATGTGCGCTGGCTGCCCTCACAGAGGACTCTTCTATACTCTTAAAAAGAACAACTGCACAGTTCTCGGAGATATCGGATGTTACACCCTTGGAGCTGTTCCTCCTCTCGGTGCGATCGAGATGACACTCTGTATGGGTGCATCTATCGGTGCTGTTCACGGCTTTAATAAAGTCCGCGGCGCTGAGAGCGAGAAAAAGACTGTAGCTGTGATCGGCGATTGTACTTTCATGCATTCCGGTATGACAGGACTTGCCAATGTAGCTTACAACCAGTCCAATTCAACAATCGTAATCGTTGACAACTCTATAACAGGTATGACAGGTCACCAGCAGAATCCCACAACAGGCTACAATATCAAGGGCGACCCTGCAGGTAAGATCGATCTTGAGGCTCTTTGCAGAGCAATGGGCTTTGAGCGCGTAAGAGTTGTTGATCCTTATAACTTAAAGCAGTGCGACGAGGTTCTTAAGGAAGAGCTCAGTGTTGAGGCTCCTTCAGTTATCATCTCAAGAAGACCTTGTGCGCTTCTTAAGTATGTTAAGCACAACGCTCCTCTTAAGGTTAATACAGATAAGTGCGTTGGCTGTAAGTCATGTATGAAGATCGGATGTCCTGCTATCTCAATGAAGGATGGCAAGGCAAATATTGATAATACACTGTGCGTTGGCTGTAATGTATGCTCACAGATGTGCCCCGTTGGTGCATTTGAAGAAACAGCAAGCGGTAAGGAGGCCTGATAATGGAAACTAAGAATATTATGATAGTCGGCGTAGGCGGACAGGGTTCCCTACTTGCCAGCAAATTATTGGGACATCTCCTTATGTCACAAGGCTATGATGTCAAGGTTTCAGAAGTACACGGCATGTCTCAGAGAGGCGGTTCCGTTGTTACATATGTAAGATACGGTGAGAAGGTTTACTCTCCCGTTATCGATAAAGGTGAAGCAGATTTCATTGTTTCATTTGAGGCTTTGGAGGCAGCAAGATGGCTTCCATATCTTAAAAAAGACGGTCAGATAGTTACTAATACCCAGCAGATCGATCCTATGCCTGTTATCACAGGTGCTGCGGAATATCCAGAGGATCTTATCGAAAAGCTTAAAGCAACAGGAGCAAGGGTGGATGCTCTTGATTGTCTCTCACTTGCGACACAGGCAGGTTCGGCTAAGGCTGTTAACATCGTCCTTCTCGGAAGACTCTCTCACTACTTCGATCTTCCCGCAGAAGCATGGATGAAATCCCTTGAGGCCAATGTTCCCGCTAAGTTCCTTGAGATGAACAAAAAAGCTTTCGAGTTGGGTAAAAACAACTAATCATACTTATAAGTAAGACGGAGGAAATGTAATGGAGCGTTACTATCAAAAGGACATAGAGTGTGCGCCTTACGAAGAGATTCGCAAAATTCAATCAGAAAAGCTTGTAAAGCAAGTTAAACATGTATGGGATAATGTCCCCTACTACCGCAAAAAAATGGAAGAAAAAGGTGTTACACCTGATGATATCAAGTCAGTTGATGACCTCCATAAGCTTCCTTTCTTATCCAAAAAAGATTTAAGAGATGCGTATCCTTACGGACTTTTAGGTAAGCCCCTCAAGGAATGCGTAAGAATCCATTCAACATCCGGAACTACAGGAAAAAGGGTTGTTGCTTATTACACTCAGCATGACATTGATCTTTGGGAAGACTGCTGTGCGCGTGCTATCATGGCAGCCGGCGGAACAGATGAAGACGTTGTTCATGTAGCTTACGGCTATGGACTGTTCACAGGTGGTGCAGGTATCCACGGCGGTTCACACAAGGTAGGTTCTCTTACTATTCCTATCAGTTCAGGAAATACAGACAGACAGATAATGTTCATCAACGATCTTGGTGCTACTATCCTCTGCTGTACTCCCAGCTACGCAGCTTATCTTGCAGAGAGATTCAAAGAGATGGGCTACGGCCCCGATGATATCCCGCTTAAGGCCGGAATCTTCGGTGCTGAGGCATGGAGTGAAGAAATGCGTGCCGATATCGAGAAGACACTCGGCATCAAGGCATATGACATCTATGGTCTTACAGAGCTCTCAGGCCCCGGTGTTGCATTTGAGTGTTCTGCTCAGAACGGTATGCACATCAATGAAGACCACTTCATTGCTGAGATCATCGATCCCGATACAGAGGAAGTACTTCCCGAGGGTTCACAGGGTGAGCTTGTATTTACTGCTATCGATAAGGAAGCATTCCCTATGATCAGATATCGTACAAGAGATATCTGTAAGCTCACAAGAGAGAAATGCTCCTGCGGAAGAACCCACGTACGTATGGCTAAGCCTATGGGTCGTTCAGACGATATGCTCATCATTCGTGGTGTCAATGTATTCCCGAGCCAGATCGAGACTGTTCTTATGAACAACGGATATGCTGCAAACTACCAGATCGTTGTAGACAGAGTCAACAACACAGATACACTCGACGTTCAGGTTGAGATGACTCCCGAGATGTTCACCGATAACGTAGGTGAGATTGAGGAACGTCAGAAGAAGCTTGTTGAAGGACTTAAGTCCATGCTCGGAATCAAAGCTAAGGTTTCACTCCTCGCTCCTAAGTCAATTGCAAGAAGCGAAGGAAAAGCTGTAAGAGTTATCGATAACAGAAAAATCTGATAATGGTCTATAAACCAAGATTTTAACGGCAAAATCATATATAATAAGAGTATAAAACATATACAAGGGGGATACAGCTATGAGCGTAATGCAGATTTCAGTATTTCTTGAGAATAAACCCGGAACCTTAAAGAAGATGACAGGTGTACTTGCAGCTAACAAAATCGATATGCGCGCCACTTCTCTTGCTGAGACCAAGGACTTTGGTATCGCAAGACTCGTTGTAGACGATGCTCTCTCCGCTGTTAACACCCTTAAGGAGAACAATTTTGTAGCGAGCCTCACACCGGTTCTTGCCATCGAGATTCCCGATGAGATGGGCGGACTTGATAAGCTCCTTTCAGTATTCGAAGAAGCAAAGGTCAACATCGAGTACATGTACGCTTTCTCCGGCGGCTCCAACAAGGATCATGCTTACATGATCTTCCGTGTAAGCGACACCAAGAACGCCGAAGCCAAGCTTGCAGCAAATAAGTCTATCAAGATGCTTACACAGGATGATATCGCATCCATCTAAGAATTATTGATAATATTAAAGGCTGTGGACCAAACCGGTTCACAGCCTTTTTTCATATCCTCATTTCCATCGTAGTCTTCTGAGGTTTCATTCCCATTTTTTCATAAAAAGCTTTTGCTCTGTGATTGCCTTCCCATACATTTAATGTAATGTCACGGCAACCAAGGTTTCTGGCTTCTATTGTGACAAATTCAAATATAACCGTAGCTACATCTTTTCCCCTAAATGAAGCATCAACACATAGATCATCGATATACATGTATTTAAAATGCTGTACAAAGGGCTTAGCAGGCATTTCTTTTATCTCGCAAAAAGCATAGCCTTCTACCATTCCGTCGACTTCGGCAACATATACTCTCTTAGAATCATCTTCAAGGATATCTTCAAGCTCTGTCGACCTGTACTTAGTATGTCCGGAAATAAAATAATCAGGCTTTATACGTGCATGAACCTCAAGGACCTGGGACAACAATGCCAGCAAATACGGAATATCCTCAAATACCGCTCTCCGTACTTTAATGGTATTGTCTCCCTGTGTAAATTCATATGCACCCACTTGCGCGGGATCAAAAGAGTCCTCTGTAACGATGAGTTTTTCTCTGGGTTTTTTATTATCTGAGTTTTTTCTCTCTATTTCACCTTCAACTTCAGATTGCCAGTAAAATTTACCATCAAGATTTGCTCCGCAATATGGGCAATGCGATTGTCCGAGATGTTTTATACCGGGATAATTACCACAGCTTGGACATTTGCATAATGTACAAGATAAAAATTCAGTTATTATAACTACAAAAAAAATGACCAAAAACAAACATAGACATAATACTGAACCATCATCAAAATTTGATCCCAAAAACATCATTATACAAACTGCAATTATTATTATGACTGCTTCAAAAAAATGAAGCGCCAAATACAATCCAAGCGGTGTAAAACCACTTTCTACCAGTAATTTTTTTAAACCTTTCATAATACAATCCTTTTAAAAACGTATCGAAAACAATATCATATGCCTAAAAGCTTGGCGGCGTTTGAATACATTATATTCTCTAAAGTCTCATCGGAAAGCTCCAATGACCTGATATACTCTGACGACTCCTTTTGAGAGGACCACGGAGAGTCACTTCCAAATAAAATACGTTCACTTCCGAATGCAGCTACAAGCTTTTTAAAGCCTTCTTTATCGAGCATAGCCTTGTCTTTGTCATCCCAATATCCATCAGAAAGAGCCTGGATCCTTCCGGAAGAAAATGAGGTATCGAGATAGGCTGTCGTATCTTCAAGATAAAGCGGAACCTCATCCCAATTACGCCAGCCGCCCATATGAGCAAGCACAAACTTAAACTCACCGATATTATTTATGACATTCCTACACATCTTAGGTGAGCAATTTACAACGCCCGGAAATCCGATATCAAGCCCGGCATGAGTGATGACGATAAGATCATTTTCACATGCAGCGTAAATGATATCAAGAAAAGGCTTGGAATCAATGTCTGTCTTTTGGTACACAGGATGTATCTTGATCCCTTTGATACCTTCGTTTTTAAGGCGTCTTAATTCTTCTTTATAACGCGAATATTCCGGATGAATACAGCCAAAAGAAATAAGTCTGCCATGATACTTCTCATTAATACGAAAAGCTTTATCATTGATACCCTCAACCTGACCGGAATTCGTCGCAACAGGTAAAAGGACGGACATATCTATGCCGCCCTTATCCATTGAATTTATAAGTCCCGATACCGTGCCGTCCGTATGAGCTATGATATGAGCCTCTTTACTAAGACTGTCTACAGCCCTCGCAGCGATCGAATCAGGAAAAGTATGAGTATGAAAGTCTATGATCATACTGTAATAAGCCTCTGCTCTCTCACTTTATTTCTATTGAGAAGGTTGATGTAAAAACTCCGTCCTGAGACAAAGTATTACCGTGCTCACGCTCTTCAAGAGAACCTGAATATCCTACTCTGTCGCATCTTCCGTTCCAGGGTTCGATACATACAAAGGGAGCGTTCTTCTTATCCGGTGACCATACACCAAACAAAGGTGCATCAAAGCTAACTTTCACTTTGTGATCATCCGCTGCTCTAAGAAGAGTGACTGAATCAGATTGTCTCTCATCAATAATGAGAGCATCCTCATCAAAGAGTTCAGGACTAAGTGATAAAACTGCTTCATTGGTCTTAACTTCAATGACCTTATCAGAAAGGCAACCGCTGTCCATAGCTATAACACCTGACTTAAGTGTGTCCGAAACAGGCTCACCGTTCTTTTCAAAAAGAAGCTTGTCCGTTGTAAGGTCGCAGTTAAATGCGGGATGAGCTCCTATAGAAAAGCACATAGTTCCCTCATTGTCATTTACAACCGTATATGTCACATCCAATTTGGATCCGATAAGTTTATATCCGATCCTAAGCGTGAACGCAAAAGGATACATCTTCCTTGTTTCTTCATTATCATGAAGTTCAAATACGAGCTCATCATCAGCTTCAGAAACAAGTGTAAAATCCATATCTCTGGCAAAGCCATGCTTGGGCATTGAATAAGTAACACCCTTATAAGCATACTTATTCTCCCATAATCCACCGACTATAGGGAAAAGAACCGGTGAAGTCCTTCCCCAGTACTTGGGATCTGCTTGCCACATGATCTCTTTGTTCTCTTTAAGGATAACAAGAGATCTAAGCTCAGCGCCATGATCTGAAATCGTAGCGCAAACTTGATCATTCTTAATTATATGCTCTAACATAAAACCAAAACCTCTTTAACCATAATATTACTCTGAATCATCAGAAAGTGATGTGCTCTGATGAACAAGTACTTCTTTGTTATAGCACGCAAACGCGCCGTCTACAAGTTCCTTCGGAGGTTTCTTTGTAAATGCTGAAATAACAGGTACGATCACCAGACCTGCAAGCATACAGAATGCACCTGCGTTGATAGGTGACTGTAAAAGTGTAGGGAACTTAGGTCTTACAAGCATATTAGCGATCATAACAACTGTAGAGAATACAAAGTTAACCCAAACGGCAACCTTAGTTATGAACTTAAAGTACAGACCATAAAGGAATGGTGCAAGGAAAGCTCCGGCAAGAGCACCCCATGAAACACCCATGAGCTGAGCGATAAACGTTACATTTCTCTTGTACTGAAGAATAGCTATAACAACTGAGATTCCAACAAATACAACAATAAGAACTCTCATGATAAAGAGCTGCTTCTTTTCATCCATATCCTTAACTACATGGCCTTTTAAAAGATCCAGTGTAAGGGTTGAACTACTTGTAAGAACAAGTGATGAAAGTGTTGACATTGAAGCTGAAAGAACAAGCACAACCACAACAGCAATAAGGAAATCGGGAAGTCCCGAAAGCATTGTGGGAACGATGCTGTCAAATCCATCTGTAGCAATATCGATCTTATCGGAGAAGAGTCTTCCAAAACCGCCGAGGAAATAGCAACCACCGGCAACGATGAAAGCAAAGAATGTTGATACTATGGTTCCTTTTGAGATCGCTCTCTCACTCTTTATCGCATAGAATTTCTGAACCATCTGAGGAAGTCCCCATGTTCCGAGTGAAGTAAGAAGTACTACACCGAGAAGATTAAGAGGGTCAGGACCAAAGAATGAAGCAAATACACCGGGAGTTGTTGATACAGTCTCATCGCTTATTCTTGCAAGTCCGTCCAAAGCAGCAAGGAAACCGCCCTGAGAATTAAGAACAGCAAGAACGACTGCACTGATACCTATCAACATGATGATACCCTGAATAAAGTCATTTATCGCTGTAGCCATGTATCCACCGGCGATAACGTATATACCTGTAAGTACGGCCATTACAATAACGCAGATTGAATAATCGATATTAAAGGCCATACCGAAAAGTCTTGAAAGTCCGTTATACAAGGAAGCTGTATAAGGAATAAGGAAAATAAATGTAATAACAGAAGCTGCTATCTTAAGTGATCTTCCGCCAAATCTTGCGGCAAAGAACTGTGGCATTGTCGCAGAATCAAGATGCTGAGTCATGATACGGGTTCTTCTGCCCAAGATGACCCATGCAAGGAGCGAACCGATAAGCGCGTTACCGATACCTACCCAAGTTGATGCAATACCATATTTCCAGCCGAACTGTCCTGCATATCCTACAAAGATAACAGCTGAAAAATAAGATGTTCCGTAAGCAAAAGCCGTAACCCAAGGGCCTACAGCTCTTCCGCCCAATACAAATCCGCTTACGTCAGTCGAGTTCTTTCTGCACATCATTCCGATGTAGATCATCACAGAAAAGAACACCAATAACATTAATACTTTGATAATCATACCTTCTCTCCTCTGTATAGAAATAGTCTTTTTACACTTTAACACTTTCAACCGGTAAAGTCAATCGTAAGATAGCATTATTTGGGCAATTTTAGCTAATAATTTCATATTGAAAAATCACGAAATAGTGTTATATTTTATTGTGTGTTAGTTTGGTATTAAAATTATTAATGTATTAAAACAAGGAGTTAAATTATGAAGTTCTTTCTTGACACAGCTAATGTCGATGACATTAGAAAAGCAAATGATATGGGTGTCATTTGCGGAGTAACAACAAACCCATCACTTATCGCTAAGGAAGGTCGTGATTTCAATCAGGTAGTTGCTGAGATCGCTTCTATCGTAGACGGACCTATCAGCGGCGAAGTTAAGGCTACAACAGTAGATGCTGAAGGCATGATCAAGGAAGGTCGCGAGATTGCCAAGATTCATAAGAATATGGTAGTAAAGATCCCTATGACCACAGAAGGTCTTAAGGCTTGCCACACACTTGCAGCTGAGGGAATCAAGGTTAACATGACACTTATCTTCACTGCAAACCAGGCTCTTCTTGCTGCAAGAGCTGGTGCTGCTTTCGTAAGTCCTTTCCTCGGACGTCTTGATGACATTTCAGTTCGCGGAACAGATCTTATCACTGAGATCGCAGAGATTTTCAATATTCACAATATTCAGGCAGAGATCATCGCAGCAAGCGTTCGTCATCCTATGCACGTTACAGATTGCGCACTTGCAGGTGCTGATATTGCTACAGTACCTTACAAGGTAATCGAGCAGATGACTCATCACCCTCTCACAGATCAGGGTATCGAGAAGTTCCAGAAGGACTACATCGCTGTATTTGGCGAGTAAACCTTTTATTCATTGCATGCAAAACGCCGATGACTTATAACAATAAGCCATCGGCGCTTTATATTTTAAAACAAATTACTCAGCATCGTCAGTGTCTTCAACCTTTACAAGTTCAATATCTGTCTCAGACTCTGTGTCCTCTGTAGGATCATCCATTCCATCAGGAATAGCTGTCTCCTGCTTATCATTTTCAGGATAATTGATGCCTTCTGAAGAGCAAAGGTCCTCTTCATTATCCTTGATCACATTTCCGTTCTCATCAAAGATCACAGGAGAAGCTACTGCACCTACCTTCACCTCTCCGTCCTCATAAACGTTACCGTCACGGTCAAAGCTCAATGCAGTACCTATTGCATGTACACGCACACCTTCCTCTGTATCCGGAACTGCGATAAGTTCATTATCGGAAGCATCTGATACAGGAATGATCTTGCCGTCCACAATCTTTACTTCCTGAGTATCTTCCTCTGACTCTGTGTCCTCTGTGGGATCATCCATTCCATCAGGAATAGCTGTCTCCTGCTTATCATTTTCAGGATAATTGATTCCTTCTGAAGAGCAAAGATCCTCCTCATCATCAGTATCGGGCTCAGCTACAAGCTCATTATCTTTAATTTCAGAAACAGGTACGAGCTTACCGTCTACGAGCTTTACTTCCTCAATATCTTCCTCTGACTCTGTGTCCTCTGTGGGATCATCCATTCCATCGGGAATAGCTGTCTCCTGCTTATCATTTTCAGGATAATTGATCCCCTCTGAAGAGCAAAGATCCTCTTCACCATCCTCGATCATATTTCCGTTTTCATCAAAGATTACAGGTGAAGCCACCCCCTGAACAGTGGGTTCAGCTACTGCCGAAACAGTAGGTTCCGCTACAGCCTGAACAGTAGGTTCTGCCACTGCAGTCTGTACCGGTACTTTTACACAATGTGAAAACATAAGACTGACGTTCACAAAGATAAAAGCCATTGCTTTTGCTGTCTTAGCAAATAAAGCAAATTTGATCATTTTTTTCTTTCTCCTTCCGTTATTTATAAGCGTTTGCAGTTCTTAATGAACTGTTATGGAAAGATTATAACATATTACATTCACATTAACAAGCATTTATTTTTTATGAAATCATTATTTTATAATCAATAAATCAATAATCGTAATAAAACTCTTTTTGCTCGCCCGTTTTGACATCGCAATAATAGACAATATTATTATCCGTATCCAGGTCCACGAGATATCCACGCCAAAGCTCGGCATAACGCTCATCGGTGGCTTTATACATCGAATTGTCATTCATTTCACCTTTGATCGCGTTTAGATTATAGTATTCAGGATCAAATTTACCTCTTTTTTGTCTTGCCGTATCAGACATAAGGAAAAATCCCAATCTGGTATATCCGTTACATTTATCCGGTTTACTGAGGCCATATGTCGGATCGATATGATAATCCATACCGTTTATTCTCGCAAAGCTCCACTGGTGGCCGTTTCTGTCTTTATCGATGATTATTCCTTCACCGCCTCTCATAAAGTCGGCTTGAATACCACACTGTAAGAGAAGATATGAATAGAGTCCGCTAAGTTCAAGACAGATACCCGATTTATTTTCAAATGCCCTATATGGCTTTACAACTCCGCGCCTTTCTTTATCCAAGATATCATAGTCATATGTATAGTTCTGGCACATGTAATCATATAAGATAAGAGCTTTTTCAAAATCGGAATACTCCGGACTAACCGTTGAATTTAATACTCCTTCTATCTCAGCTTCAAATGCATTTACTCTGTCAAGGAATTCATCAACCGGTACAAGATATTCAATCCTGCCTACTCCATCACAATAACTTAGAGGTTTAATGCAATTACTTGCAGGCGGGAAAAAATAATCAACAAACTGAGGCCTTGTCGCCCAGATAAAAGCTTCCTTGTTGTCACATCTAAAGGTATCATTACCGTTTACAAGCGCATCACATAGATTATAAAACGCTTCGCGCTTATCCTCTCCAAGCATCTGAGCGTCTCTGTCTGAGCAAACATGCGTATTAAATACATACCTGCCATCAACAATATTCTGTCCGAATGCATAACCCGTAGGATCCGAAAACTCATAGGTTACTTCAGTATTCTGCTGTGACTGATCATTGTCGAGTTCTGAGTAACTGTCACCGTTTTCATATTCTTCTATTTCATCAAAGAGCTCACCTGATTTATTGCCGGAATAATCCTCGTCATAAGTCTCAAATTCATCTTCGGTCTGATTCCCCGTATCAGTCTCATTTTCATACGTTTGTTCATAAGCTGTCTCCCCATTACTTGATGAACAAATGTCTGATACGGTTGATTGTGGAACAACGCCCAAAATAAGAGCCAGTATCAGCACAAAAAACAACATTTATATATCTCCTTCCGTTTATAAGCAAAAAATAAGTAGTAGAACTACTTAGATGAAAGGATAACACATTACATAGAATTTAACAAGTGTGAAATTATAATTTAAGAAAGCGCTTAGATTTTTAAAACCTAAGCGCCATTAAGAACATATCTTTTATTTTGTTTCAGATAACTTTATCCACTCAGAAAGAGTAAGCGGAGTATAATCCGACCTCATACAAAAGCAATTGATCATATTGCAGGGAATTGTACTCTCGTGATCGCTGCCTATCGGATAATAAGGAGTGTTTCCGATAAGCTCGATTATCTTTTTCATGAGATCTTCATCTCTCGTATCATGAACATGACCGTATAACATATATGTCTTCGGGTCACCGTTATGTCTTTTCCTGTATTGCCCTTCATAAAAAGGGATCGGATAATGACAACAGATAACTTTCTTTTGAGAATCGGTGATCTCACGGTAATTGTCGATCCATTCAAACCTGTCTTTGTCAAAATCAGGAGAATTAACGAATTTATCATGGTTACCCGTTATCAGGCAAAGCTTACCCTTGAGCTTATGGATAAGCTCATTGGTCTCCTCTACTTTTCCAAGAGAAAGATCCCCAAGGATAACAACGGTATCAGCCCTTGTAACCTTGTCATTCCACTTTTGTATCATGTATTCATTCATTTCCTCAACGCTCTTAAAGCCTCTTTTATCCATCTTTTCATTAAGAGCATTATGAAAGAAATGACAATCTGCAATGTAATAAATCATATCATTCCCAAATCATCTCAAGTCTCCGCCGTCATCATGAAGAAGCGATGAAGGATCTCCGTCAGCGGCAGTTGTAGCAAGCTCATCGCACCTCTCATTTTCAGGATGTCCTGCGTGGCCTTTCACCCAATTCCATCTGATATTATGAGGCTCTGCAGCCATAAGAAGTCTTTTCCATAATTCAACATTCTTTACAGGCTGCTTACCCGCAGTCTTCCAACCTCTGCTTATCCATCCCTCGATCCACTTATCGGTAAAGGCTTTGATAACATACTGAGAATCGGAATAAAGCATAACATCACAAGGTCTGTTAAGGCTCTCAAGCCCGGCTATCGCGCCCATAAGTTCCATTCTGTTATTGGTGGTCTTGTCATAGCCCGCGCACAATTCCTTGATATGTTCCTGCCCCTTGGCATCGACATAGCGCATAACAACACCGTATCCTCCGGGTCCCTCGGGATTACCCCTTGCGGCTCCGTCCGTAAATATCTCAACAAGCATTATGCCCAAACTCCTGTCTCGGTAAATTTATTAGCAAGTTCCTGCGCTCTCTCAACGATCCCTTCATCGTATCCAAGAACGTTAAGAAGCTTAATGGCGTTACGATTGATAGCTGCACCGTCTTTTATCATGTAATCAAAATGCACATCGTTATCGGTCACATTGCCCTCAAAGTGATAAAGATTATAATCATCACTCAAAAGAGTCGTAAGCTCAATATCATGAGTAGCGGCAAAACAAAGCACTCCGCTCTTTGCAAATGATTTAAGTATCTCGGTAGAAGCAGCAATTCTCTCAACAGTATTGGTTCCTCTGAGAACCTCATCGACAAAGCAAAGAACGGGAACTCCTGATGCCTTGGAAGCATCAATGATCCTCTTCATGGATTTTATCTCTACGATATAGTAGCTATCGCCTTCAAAAATGTCATCGTTAAGTGCCATTGATGAATAGATGCGATAAATAGGCGCTTTGTAGCTCAGAGCAAGTGAAGTATGTACGCTCTGAGAAAGTATTGTATTAATAGCAGCCGTCTTTAAGAACGTAGATTTTCCGGATGCATTGGAACCTGTTATAAGAATACCTTTATCTGTCACTACACTGTTTGGAACAGGATTTTCAATAAGCGGATGGATAAGGTCTTTTGCACTGTAATCACCATCTGCAAATAAAGGTCTGCACCAGTTGTCTTTAAGCGATTCTCTAAAGCAAGCAACGCTTATAAGCGCCTCAAGCCTTCCGAGGATAGTGAGTATAGTATCAAGATCCTCTCTTCTATCCAGAATAAGCTTATACATGCGATTAAACTTAATGATATCAACATGAGTGACCATCCTGAAATAATCAAGAAGAAGCTCTGCCGGATTACCGCTTGAGTTCATTCTGGTCGGAGACATCAAGATATATGAGCCTTTACCAAAGCCTTTAAGATTATCTGCAGCTTCCTTAAGTCTCTTAAGATCACTCTTTAAAACAGGATTATCCTGCTTTGAAAAATAGTTTACCGATGCAAGGACCTTGAGAATATAAGTATATGTCACCAAATAAGGTTCGATCTTCGTCTTATGGTTAAAGTACATTATGATACTCGAGATCATAAACAAAACAGTAAGCACAATCCCGATACCAAACGAAAAGAAACAAAGGAATATCGATATCAGGATCAATGCGATCATTACATAATGACGTGTATTGCTAAAATCGATCGTATCATCGAGTAGCTTTAGATAATCATAGATCGAGTATTTATTCCTTCTTCCGATCTTATTGAAAATAACCTGATACTTGATACGATCTTCGTCATTCTCTGAAAAGAAAGAGATCTTCTCTTCCATATCTTCGAATTCATCTTTCATCTTCGGAGTTCTTAGCATGTAATAAAGATATTCCTCTCCCGAAGCGGAAAGACAATAATTCATCCTGGCAAAAACGCCGTCCATATTAAGATCGTTCCAGGTGATATCATCGATCTGAAAATCTTCTTTATGATTTTCAAAATAGCCCTTTAGATGATAAAGCTCATCATCCTTATATTTGCGCATCGGCGCATTTCCGTGATTATCCTTAAGCCATTTTACAAGTTTTTTCTCAGCGACTCTTTGGTCTCTGATACTTAATAAATATGCCAGAATAGCGACACCGACGAGTATCGCCAAAAAAGTAAGTGCTTCCATTTACGCTCTGTTCCTTTTATAAAATTATATATATCATGCCTTAAATTTCTTTATTGATTCAGTCACGAGCTTAGTAAATAAAGGTGCAGCCTTATCTGCAGCCTCCTGAACCTCCTCGTGAGAAAGAGGTGTATCGGAAAGTCCGGATGCCTGATTGGCTATGCAGGAAACTCCGCACACTCTAAGTCCCATGTGATTTGCTGCTATAGCTTCGTTAACTGTACTCATACCAACAGCGGATACTCCAAGCTTAGCCAAAAGCTGTATCTCAGCGGGAGACTCAAACGAAGGGCCTGTAAACTGACAATATACGCCCTCTTTGAGAGAGATACCGTTTTCCTTTGCAGTCTCTTTGATGATAGCCTGCAGATCTTTTTTATATATCTCAGACATATCGGGGAATCTGGGTCCCAGTTCATCGAGATTGGGGCCGATAAGAGGATTTGGCGCAAAACATGAAATGTGATCTGTTATGAGCATAAGATCACCTGCCCTGAAGCCTTCTCCGAGTCCTCCCGAAGCATTAGTAAGGAAAAGGATCTTTGCGCCGAGCATTCCCATAAGTCTTACAGGAAGTACAACATCACTGATATCATATCCCTCGTAATAATGAACTCTTCCCTTCATGCAGACAACTTTAACATCGCCAACATAACCGAAGATAAACTTTCCGGCATGTCCCGGCACTGTAGAAACAGGAAATCCAGGGATATCCTTATATTCAATCTCAGTCTCAACCTTGATGTTTTCGGCATAGTTTCCAAGGCCTGAGCCAAGGATAAGAGCAACATCGGGTTCAAAAGAAGTCTTTGCTCTAACCGCATCTTTACATGCAACCAATTTATCGTATAACTTATTTGCCATAAAATAAGCCTCCTTTTTCATCATCTAGTTTAGTATAACATATTAACCTCAAATCAGCTTTCCATGTATCACCGGCTGAACAGTATTTTTAAAAGCGCCCATAAACAGATCCTTAACGCTGCCGGTCATGATCTTATTGACGATAGCGCCTTGCATTCCGCCGATCGCCTCAGGATTAATACTATTCAACGAATCGATGATGATATCCCATCCGGGCGTCTCATCAAGTCGAACTTCAATCCCTGAAGGAACGGAAGGATGAATAAATGTACCTTTCCTATCTTCTCTGTCCGAAGCATTGTCCTCAAAATGTATATTCAAAGTCCTTATGCAAGCTTCCTCGATAAAGCTGATCTCATTCCTGATAACAAGCCTGTTGTATTCATCCGTCGTACAAGTCGAAGTCATAGAAACCTTGTAGTTTTCACCGTGCATGTTGATCGTATTGACATAGCGTTTTCCGCCAAAACCGCATCTGAGGCTGTAGATCTGTGTTCCCTCATAAATATCGATATAAAAGAAATTACCGTCAAACAGTCTAAATCCGATCTTTTGGATACCATCGGTAAAGTTGTTGTGAACAACCTGCATCATGATAGGAAAAATGCCGTAGTTTTTATCCTCAAGCTCATATACATGTCCATTTAGCTTATGAAGCCAGGTAGACATCAGCATATTCTCGTTTCGTACGTTATAAGACGCAACAGAAGCCTTAAAGCTAGTGCGTTTGGACTCAAACTCCGCAACCTTTCTTTTAGGCCGGCCACTCGTCATAGATACAGATCTCTTTTTCCAGCCTCCGGCAGTTATTATGGGAAAAGAGCTTGTGTTTCCGCTAAGCGACTTGCAAAGAGCGATAAGCTCAGATTCTGCGCTGAAATCTCGAGGCAAAGGTCTCTCAGAAACTTTGATTTCTTTCATCCTCTCCCTTATCGTCACAGCCATAGGTGAAGTCTGGAAAATGTCACTGTTACCGGCGTTGGTGACCACGATCATATCAATATCGGGATATACAAAAACGTTCTGACCAAGCATACCGTTAAAAGCATATGCCCCCGGTCTGTCATCATTTATCCAAAGCTGATAACCGTAGTGCTCATTGTCATCTTTTCCGGTCTCTATCTGGGCGGTCACAGATTCTTTTACCCATTCCTCAGGAACAAGCTGCTCACCGTTCCATTTACCGCTTTGAAGATAAAGCTGTCCGAGCTTTGCCATATCCTCGGTTCTTATAAAGAGGCCCCAGCCTCCTTTGGTGATACTTTGCGGGCAGCTCTCCCAGAAAACTCTTCTGATGCCCATGGGATTAAATATCCTCTCTTTGCAGAAATGAAAAAGAGACTGACCCGTGATCTCTGCGACGATTGCGGAGAGCATGTACGTATTCATGCTGTTATATTCAAACTGAGTTCCGGGCTCAAACTTTGAACCCGCTTCAAGAAAGCTCTTTCTCCAGTCATTTCCGCTGACTGCTCCGGCCTCATTAAAATCAACGCCGCTCGACATATTGAGAAGATGCTTGACTTTGACAGCCTTTTTACGAAACGCAAACGGACTGATCCTTGCGCTAAAGATATCACTTAGCTTATCCTCAACGGAAAGCTTTCCCTCCGAGACAAGGATACCTATCGCCATGCCAACGATGCTCTTACACATCGAATATGATACATGCCACATATCAAGAGAATACGGGGCAAAAGAGCTCTCTGCAACAACTTTACCATGCCTAAGGAACATGATCTTGTGCATCCGACATTCTTTATTCTCGGAAAGATCCCTGATAAGAGACGTAAAAAAAGCAGAACTGACGCCTTCTTCTTCGGGGAGTCTTCTCTCAAGTGGCTGCTCCAAATCAGTAATAGCCGAATTTTCGATGAAATCCGGTTTCTGAGGAGCATAATCAACTTTGCTGATCTCTCCGGTCTCACCGGTTACGATCTTTAAGAGAAGTTCTCCAACGTCCAGTCCTGCTTTTGCCATATTTTCTTTTTACCCCTTTCGAGCGATAAGAGTAATATTATTTATCTATCTTAAGTGCTCTCATGGAGTTAAGGATCGCGATAACGGCCACGCCGACATCTCCAAATACCGCAAGCCACATAGTCGTAAGACCAAGCGCTCCGAGAATGAGGATAATTCCTTTTACCAAAAGAGCAAAAGTAATATTCTCTTTTACTATTCTAAGAGTCTTGCGTGCAATCCTGATAACTGTAGGGATCTTGGAAATATCATCATCCATGATGACAATATCGGCTGCTTCAATCGCAGCATCGCTTCCAAGCGATCCCATTGCAATACCGACATCGGCTCTCATAAGAACCGGTGCGTCATTTATGCCGTCCCCGACAAACGCAAGCTTACTTCCATTATCGCCGAGGGTAAGCATTTTTTCAACCCTGTCGACCTTGTCGGCAGGAAGAAGCTCGTACAGAGCATCGTCAATTCCTATCTCATTAGCAACTGAAAGGGCTGCTTTCTTTCTGTCTCCCGTAAGCATTACGGTCTTCTTTACTCCTGCAGCCTTCATAGCTTTAAGAGCATCCTTTACTCCGTCTTTGATGATGTCGGAAATAATGACAGTTCCCATGAATTTTCCGTCATAGGCAACATATACAACTGTTCCGGCACTATCCGATCCGGCAAAAGAAATACCGTATTTTTCCATCAGTTTGATGTTTCCGGCAAGAAGTTCTTTTCCCTTATAGTTTACGGAAATTCCATGTCCCGCTATTTCTTTTGCATCAGACAAAAGAGATCTCTCAACATCGGCATTTCCTGTAACCTTCCTGAAATGCTCAAGAATAGAAAGAGCTATAGGATGATTGGAACTTGCTTCAGCGTACGCAGCAAGAGTAACAAGCTCTTCCTTGTTTATCTGTGCGTTAATGTCTGGTATAACTTCAGTTACGGCAAACTCACCTTTTGTAAGTGTTCCTGTCTTATCAAATACTATCCATGTAATGCCGGCAGCGGCCTCAAGGAAATTACTGCCTTTTACAAGTACACCGATTTTTGATGAAGCTCCGATTCCGCCGAAGAATCCAAGCGGAACTGAGATAACAAGTGCACAAGGGCAAGAAACGATAAGGAAAATGCAAGCTCTTTTTACTGAATCAGCTAATGAGAGCTGTCCGAAAAGCGGAGGCAAAATAGCAAGAAGCACAGCTCCTATCGTAACTACGGGAGTATAATATCTTGCAAATCTTGTGATGAAATTCTCCATCCTTGATTTCTTGTCGCTGGCATTCTCTACAAGCTCCAGAATCTTAGCAACGGTACTGTCCTCATATGCCTTGGATGCTCTTATCTTAAGAACGCCCTCACCATTTAGACAGCCGCTTATGACTTCACTTCCTTCAGATGCTCTCCTTGGAACGGATTCACCAGTAAGAGCAGCTGTGTCGATAAAAGACTCACCTTCAACAACAACGCCGTCTACAGGGATCTTCTCACCTGCTCTGATAAGAAGGATATCTCCGACTTTAACATCCTCGGGATCGGACTCAGTGACCTGTCCGTCTTCTCCAACGATATTGGCATACTCGGGAGCAATGCTCATCATATCAGTGATAGCCTGACGAGATTTACCAACGGCAACGCCCTGGAAAAGCTCACCGATCTGGTAAAAAAGCATAACCGCAAGTGCTTCTAGATACTCGCCTATTCCGAACGCTCCGAATGTAGCGATCATCATAAGGAAATTCTCATCAAAAACCTGTCCGTGTCTTATATTGATCGCGGCCTTTTTGATAACGTCATAGCCGATGGCAATATATGGGATCAGGAAGATGATGATCTTAGCAAGAAGCGGCACTCCTTCAAGCATACCTGTCTTTTCAAGTATCAAGAGCACAAAGAATACGGTGAGAACCACCAATATTCTGTTTCTCATTTTCTTTTGTTTCTTGGTCATGGATCTTATGCCTCTATCTCACAATCAGGCTCAACTTTCTTACAAGCAGCTACAGCCTTCTCAAATACAGAATCAAATACATCTTCTTCAGCTTCAAGAGAGAACTTCTGAGTCATGAAGTTAACGCGGGCATTGATAACACCCTCAACCTTCTTAACCGCATCCTCCATCTTAGCTGCACAATTTGCACAATCAACTTCGCACTTAAATGTCTTTTTCATAATTTATCCTTTCTTGCCTTTAATAGGCCGTTATAATTTATAGTTTGGATCATTCCTCTATATGATTAATGCCCTGATCGATAATGGTACGCACATGATCATCGGCAAGAAAATAGATGATTGATTTACCCTCACGTCTGTTTCCGACAAGCTTACTCTGCTTAAGTATCTTAAGCTGATGTGAAATAGCCGATTGAGTCATATTGAGAGTCTCGGCGATATCGCACACACACATTTCGGATTCAAACAGTGCAAAAAGGATCTTGATCCTGGTTGAATCACCGAATACCTTGAAGAGTTCAGCAAGATCGTAAAGCTCATCTTCAGATGGCATCTCTTTGTTGATCCTCTGTACAAGATCGGTATGAACATCATGTATTTCGCAGTGTTCTACGTCGTTTAAAGCCATTATTTTTTCCTTTCATTTAAACATATGAATAACTGTTCATATGTTTATATTAAAACCGCTTCTTTTATTTGTCAATAAAAGAATTATAAATTCTACCTGAAGTTGTTATAATAGTCCTGACTATTGAAAAATACGCATAAGGAGCATATTTAATTGGACTCAAATATTACAAACATAAATAAAGAAAATGTATTTAAGAACAAAAACTTTACTCTGGCTTTTCTGGGTGCTCTCGTATCCGAGCTTGGCTTTGTTCTTTATAACTTTGCTGTAGGCTTTTATATATTGGCGATAACCGGAAACAACGCATTTATACAGGGTGTATATCTTGCTATCAGCGGTTTATCCATGCTCATTGCCACTCCGTTCGGTGGAGTGTTCAGCGACCGCTATAACAAAGCAAAGATAATGTATATCTGCGATTACTTAAGAGGAGCCACGATCATCATCGCAACAGTCTTGATGTTGATATTTAAAGGAGCTAATGCTCATGTTGCTATTCTTTTTGTTCTAGGAATGATGGGAAATCTGATAAGCGGGATATTTGTACCTTCTGCGGAATCTCTTTTGCCTCTTATAGTAAAAGAAGAACTGTTGCAGCAGGCTAACTCATATAATGCTATGAAAACAGCGTTCGAAGGTATTGTCGGTATCATCCTTGCAGGTATCTTGTATTCAATGCTAAACATTCACACGCTGTTCTTTATAGTAGGACTTTGCTATATAGCTTCCGGAATATCCGAAATGTTCATAAGATATAAAAATGAAACGGAAAATGAAAAGATCACTTTAGCGATCGCTTTCAAGGACATGAAAGCAGGATTTGATTATATAAAGATCAAGAAGGGAATACCTGTATTACTCGGAGCGATGCTCTTTATCAATTTCTTTTTCACTCCGTTTATGAATAATTTCATCCCTTACTTCATAAGAACTGATGTGGCAAATGCTTCTTCATATCTGTTCGATAGTTTTCTTAAACCTGAGCTCTGGTCATCAATTTTCAGCTTATGCTTCGGTATAAGCTCATTTGTTGGAGCTGCTGTATTAAGCTCCCGCTTTCAAGAGAAAAAATGCGGCAAAAAAGTCGCTTACAGAATATTCACTATCGCAGTCATAATGCTCGCGATAACAGCAGCTTATATTGCACTGGTAAAGTACGGAATAGCTCTAAATGCATTCTTGATATTGTTATGCATCGTCGGTTTGCTGCTCGGAACTCTTATAGCATGTATCAACATACCGACTATGACAGTCCTGATGCAGATCGTTGATAAAAACATGATGGGCAAAGTAAGCAGCATCATATCGATCGGCGGACAGGGAATGGTCCCTATAGCAAGCGTACTTGCAGGCCTGATACTTAAATACATGGGTAATGCTTCTCTTTTGATATTCTGTTCCGTAGGTTTTACTTTAACAGCACTTTTCATGGTGCGAAGCAAAGATATAAATGAATTTTAAGGCGCATTATTTATGCTTATGCGCCTTATACTGCTCTTTATAATCAATGCCCCAAAAGCCGCCTTCTTTAAACAGCTTTTCATAGGGTAATCCGCACGATTCACCGACACCGGCATCTGATTTGATCGCACGATCTCTCCACGGGTAAAAGAGCGGATTGCTGTATGCCCTTGCATGAAACTGGTTCTCTGCGGCATACGCGTACTTGTCCTTATCTCCGGTCTGGATGAGCAAAAGAGCTGTCTTTTCATCCTCAGTCAGATTATCGGGATCACTGATTTTTATGGAATGCTCTTCCTTGTCATATATCCCAACATGGGCAAGATGTTCAAGCGTCCTCTTTCCGCCGTATTCATCAAACTCTCTATACTCAAAAGGAAGTTTATATACCCCGCCGTTTTTAAAGACATCATCATGAGCAACTTTATCTATTGCAAAATCAGCTATAAGATAACTTCCGTCGCTCTTTGAATCTTTAAAATAATCAAGCAAAACTTTGTCATGGCTTTTATAGAACTTTTCTGCATGGATCAATTTATTGATCTGTTCCTTAGCTGAATCGGCCGTATCTGGATCAATTTCTTTTCCACTCTTAGAATCGGATAGCAACTTTTGAAAAAAACTAAGATCCATGGAATTAAATACAACAGCAATAGCCTTACATTTCTGTTCATCCATGGGCTCTCTTACTTTTATCATAGAATAAACAACGCTGTTGTCATCCTTTTTAAGGCCTGTTATATACCAGTCATCATATCCTTCATAATCAAAAACCTTTGTTTCAACTCCGGCTTCTTTACATATATCCGCGATAGATTTATCAATGATAAAATATCCATCTTCAGTCTGTAATTTATTCGAGCTTATTCCGTATTTATCAAGAAAATCCTTCATTTCAATGTTCATCTCTTTCCTGTTTATATTATTGTCATTATGCTTTTATCGCCCATCTAAGCTTTGTGGACTTACTTCTTGGATTGATCCTGCATTCCTCCGCAGAAGGTCTTGTAACGTCTCCTGAGATATCACTGTAGATACCGGCCTTCAATCCCTCCTTGAAGGCTTTCTTTACAAGTCTGTCCTCTCCCGAATGGAATGTAAGGATCGCTACTCTGGCTCCGGAATTCAGGATACTGGGAAGCTTTTCAAGAAATGTATATAACACTTCAAACTCGCTGTTAACGTCAATCCTAAGAGCCTGGAATACTCTTGCACAGCTCTTTTTTATAGCATCCTTCTTCTCCTCTTTCGGCACCTTCCAAAGTGCATCTTCAATAGCCTTTCGAAGAGAAGTTGTAGTGTCCATCGGATCACCTTTTTTCATAAGGTTAAAGACCTTATCGGCAATCTCCTCTGCGTAAGGTTCATCAGAGTTTTCAATCATCATGCCGACAAACTCATCTCTTGTAATATTATGAAGTCTCTCGGCAGCAGATTCTCCGCTACAAGGATCAAGCCTTAGATCAAGAGGTCCGTCGATCTTATATGAAAAGCCGCGACTTGGATCATCTATCTGCATAGAAGATACTCCAAGGTCCGCAAGGACAAAATCAAATTTACCGGCTTCGTTTGCCACTTCATCTATGTTTGCAAAATTAGTAAGCCTGAACTTAAAGACATCCTCAGAAAATCCAGCATCCCTAAGGCGTTTTACTGTCTTTTCGGATTCAATTGGATCAACATCAAGACCGTAGATGCAACCCTTTCCATCAGTTAACTTCTCGAGCATCTTACGAGTATGACCGCCGTATCCGAGAGTGCAATCAAGCCCCTGTTCTCCGGGCTTTATATTTAATACTTCAAGGATCTCTTTTACCATAATGGAAATATGCATTCCCGCAGGCGTTGAACCTTTAGAGATCACTCGTGCAACAGTATCGGCATATTTATCAGGATCATGTTCTTTATATTTTTCTTCAAACTTCTTTGGGTACTTACCCGAATAATGCACCCTGCGTTTGTGCTGCTTCTCTTCCATTCTATAACCTTTCATAATGCGTAATTAAATTATCACGACAATGCATTCAGTATCAATAATACATAAATATAAATCACTTTGCTTTATCTATATAAATCTGAGTGTATTCTAACTTCTCGAACTCCTCGTCATCAACTACTTCTTCGGATACACCAACTTCTTCTAACCTCTTCTTTTTCATCTTATCAAACTCATCAATGGATAAAGATTCGGTTGCAAAACATTTGTCGATAGATTCTTTAAGATTAGGAATGTCAGGATCCTCATCAATGTCTTTATCAGGATTATAGAAACCAAATGTGTGATACTTTTGGGTATCATAGCTTAATGTGTATTCGGTAACAACGTATTTTTCATCAAGTTCCTGCAGTGATGGCATTGCCTCACCTAGCCCATCTCTACGTACCGCTTCAATGTCATAAATCGGCTTTATCTCACCGGTATTATCCATATAATAATAAGCATCATAGTACATACACGCAGCATTTCCAGGGACTCCCGAGTTTCTAACACCTCCATACTCGTTAAGATCAACATCCCAACGCTCGCCCTGACAATAGCATGCAAAAACTACCTGCAACCTACTATCAATGTCTTTTATCACCATTTTTGAATCATAAAAAGGTGTGGTTGTACAATCTATACTTAATATAAGCTCGCGATTTCCATCCATACCGCAGTCAATAAACGAATAGCTTACCGACTCAACTTTGATATTTCGCTCATGTTCCTCATCAGATGGCGCAAAAGCATCATTGATTTCCTTTACCAATTGCTCAAGTGTGACATCCTGTTTTGGAAAAAGATTAATCAATCCACCATCATTCCATGAGTATGTAGCTTTATTTGTATCCTTTATATAATTTGAATAGCTAATCGTGCCTTTTCCTGCCAGAAATTCATCATATAGATCACCGGATTCATTCGTGGCGAACATGAATTCTCCAAGCACTTCTTCCTCGGTGTCTGTTTTATTACCGGCATCTTTAGAATCTTCGGTTTCAGCATCTTGAGATATGCCAACTTCACTCTCATCTGTTTTATCAATAGCTGACTCTTGAGCCTCTTGCTCAGTTTCTTCGACATTAGCTTTCCCCGGCTTACATGTGTGAAGAATAATAGCAACAAGCATCACTAAGATAACGGCTGCTACACCAATTATTAACATTGGTTTTTTGTTAAATTTAAACTTATTCATAGAAAAATCACTTGCGTTGTCACGCATTACCCCTTCCCGTATTTATAAGCATCATTGTTAGTATATCAGCGATAGCTAAGCCGCTCAACACCGTACATAGAAAAAGGATCGGATTTTCATCCGATCCTTCTCTACTCAATTTTTATGTTCAAATTCATGATATCAACTTTTCAAACACTTCCATCGAAAGCTCTGACGTACTTCCAAGGATCACATCTGCTTCATGCATCTGCGCGGAGCTTCCGACTCCGACAGCTTTCATTCCGGCGGCTTTGATCGCTGCGATTCCGGCTTCGGCATCTTCAACTCCGATCGCATCATTGGGAGCAACTCCCAAAGAATTTATGCAATCAAGGAAGATATCAGGAAAAGGCTTACTTCTCTCAATCTTTGCTGCATCCGCAATATAATCAAAATAATCTTTTACACCAAGTCTATCAATTATAAAAGGTGCATTTTTACTGACGCTTGCAAGTGCGACCTTAATTCCTTTTTCTCTTAAAGCTTTCAAACATGGAAGGATTCCCGGAAGCAGATCGTCCGGAGTTATCTTTTTTATAAGCTCCTTATAGATCTCATTTTTCTTAGTCGCAATCTCATTTTTCTTATCTTCGGACATCGAATTCCTTCCGGGACCGTTGTCCAGGATCAGATTAAGAGATTCCATTCTGGATACACCTTTTAACTTCTCGTTGTAATCCTTATCAAATGAGATTCCAAGCTCCTTCGCAATTATACTCCACGCCTCATAATGATACTCGGCGGAGTCGGTAATAACTCCGTCAAGATCAAAAACAACAGCTTTTAACATACCAAATAAACCTCATACTTTTACAACAGTTTTTTTCTTAGTAATCTTTGTCTTTTTGCCATAGATCTTCATAGCAAAAGCCTCTCCCTCTTCTAAGACCACAGACACTTCTTCTTTGGTAACATCGATGCGTATTCTGCTTCCCATAAATCTGATCTTAAAGCTGTAGCCCGACCATTTATCCGGAACAAAAGGCGCGATCGATATTCCTTTTTCGTTTATGGACAAACCGGCAAAACCGTAAACCACAGCCATAAACGAACCGCCCATATTTGCTGTATGTATTCCGTAGGAAGTATTATCGTGAAGATCTCTAATATCAAACTCCGCAGAATTTCCAAAGTACTTATAAGCCTTATCCTGCATTCCAAGCTTCGATGCGACTATACTAAAAGCACACTTTGATAAAGACGAATCATGCGTCGTGATCTTCTCATAATATTCAAAACTCTTTTTCTGCGTATTCTTCTCAACCGCATCAGGAAAAAGAAAGAACGCCATTACCGTATCTGCCTGCTTGCAAACCTGATATCTGTAAAGATGCAACGGATGATAATTTAAAAGAAGCGGAAACTTATCCTTTGGCGTCGCTTTAAGGTTCCATACCGGCTTATCAAAGAAGGAATCATCCTGAGGGATAACTCCATCCTTTCCGAACTTAGGGAAATACATCATCTCAGCGGCTTCTTTCATTTCATCGAGCTCGTTCTTCGAAAATTTAAGCTTTGAAGAAAGCTCTTTTGCCATATTAAGCTCTTCTAACTTTTCAAAGAACTTGACCGCCCAGATCAGGTTATACTTAGCAACTCGATTCGTGTAATAGTTGTTGTTGACCATACACGTATATTCATCGGGGCCTGATACGTCATTTATTCTAAAGGTGTCATTTACATAATTTCCGACATCAAGCCAGAGCCTTGCAGTCTCAATAAGGATCTCTGCGCCGCATTCCTTGATAAAATCAAGATCTCCCGTCGTCAGATAATAATTAACTATCGCATAAGCAATATCACCAACAATGTGATACTGCGCGGTTCCCGAAGGAAAATATCCCGAGCACTCAACACCAGTTATCGTTCTCCAAGGAAAAAGAGCTCCCCTCTTATGGCCCAAAAGCTTAGCGTTTTCTCTGGCTTTATCAAGAGTTCTGTATCTGTATGAAATGAGCATCTTGGCAAGATACGGATCCGTGAGCACAAAATAGGGAATAACGAACATCTCACTGTCCCAGAAATAATGCCCCTCGTAGCCTTCGCCGCTAAGTCCCTTCGCAGCAATGTTTCCAAAGCTATCCTTCGCGGACGAGCAAAGAAGCTCATACATATTGAAATTTACTGCCTCGTTCATCTTGGGATCATTGTGTATCTCAAGCATTGAACCTCCCCAGAAGTTCTCAAGATACTCAGCCTGTTTCTTGTAATAATAATCAAGACCGTTTCCTAGTACCTTCTTCATTTTCTCTTTTGCTGCTGTCAAAGGCTCATCGCATCTAAGAGAGTCCGTAAAGATCGAATACTTAATAAGTGTTACGCTCTCGCCCTTTTTAAGATCACTCATGACATCGCAGGTCATTGCGCCGTCTTCGTCTTTTGCAGTGCAGAACCTAGCCTTTTTATCGGTGATCTCATGGCCTACAACAGAACAGCATTTGAGCTTACTTCTTGAAGTCTCGCAAAGCGCATAGCTTATCCCATCACTTATTCCGTCGTCAACAACACTTATAAACTTAGGACTCTCAGCCGCAAGTCTGGGATCCGTCGGATCGCTGTAATTGGAAACCTCAGGGATGTGCTTGGATGAGAACATAAGACTTACGTTTCCGGAAAGCGCGGTAACTTTATATTCGATGGTAAAAAGAGACAGCTCCTCAAACGAAGTCATTCTCTTAATGCTGATCTCGACTTTATCTCCCTTTGGAGATTTCCAGACTACATCTCTTTTGGTGAATCCTCTGTCCATGTCGAGAGTTCTTTTGCACTTAACGATAGTTCCCTGCGCCATGTTAAAAGACTCGCCGTTAACGGAAAGATAAACGGTCTGAGTATCCGCAATGTTCAGCATAGTCTCTTTTTTCTCGATAAAATTGCATAGATTCTCAGCCTGCTTCATATCTACGATGTCATAGAAACCATTGATATAAGTTCCTCTCATCGTGTTGTAATCAGCGGGAACGCCTTCTTCGAGCGTTCCTCTGACTCCGATATATCCGTTGGCGTTATGAAAAAGAGTCTCGTAAAGAAAGCTATCCTTTTTCGATAGCGCCTTGATATTCTTTTGAAATGTCTTTCCCATAAAACTCATCCCTTAACGGCACCTGCCGCTACACCTTCTACAATATATTTCTGACAAGCCAGATAAAAGATAACTACAGGAATGATGGTGACAACAAGTGCTGCCATAGCTTCATTCCAGCTGATCGTATACTGCCCGAAAAACTTGGCTGTCGAGATCGGAATGGTCCTGTTTGCCGTTGATTTAAGAGTCAGTGAAGGCAAAAGATAGTCATTCCAGATCCAGATAACATCAAGAATTATCACAGTCATTGTCGTAGGTTTCAGCATCGGAAAAACAATCTGCCAGAAAGTCTTCCACGTGTTGCAGCCATCGATCGTCGCAGCTTCTTCAAGTGATACAGGTATAGAAGAAACAAAGCCGTGATAAAGAAACACGCCCATGCCCGCTCCGAATCCGAGATACATAAAGATAAGTCCCGGAATGGTATCGGTCATCTTGATACCAAGTGTAAATCCAAACCAGTTCATCTCCTGCATAAGAGGCATCATGATCGTCTGGAAAGGAATGAGCATTGTCGCAACAAGCAGATCAAATAAGATCACTGAAAGTTTATTGTTACTCCTTACAAACATCCACGCCGTCATAGAAGCAAATATCACGATCACTGTTATGGAAACAACTGTGAGGATCAATGAGTTTTTTAGTGATGTAAAAAAGTTCATCTTCTCAAGAGCACTCATGTAATACTGAAGTGACAAGCTCTTTGGAAGCGCAACCATGTTCTCATACATCTGTGACCTGCTCTTAAAGGAGTTGGTCAGGATGAGATAAATAGGAAAAAGATACAATACACAGAAGAGAACGGTGATCACATTTAAAAATGTTTTAAACGGTTTTGAATAATACATCATTACAGTGCCACCTCCCTCTTCTTTGTTATGCTGACCTGAATAAGCGTGATAACGGCGATGATAAGGAAGAATATGATAGCCTTAGCCTGGCCGTATCCAAAGTTACTCAAGCTGAAAATTTCGTTATAAATATTGAGCGAGAACATTTCCGACTGGTAATTGGGGCCCACACCTGTGAGTGAAATGTTTACGTCGTAGATCTTAAAGCAATTTGATAACGATAAGAAAAGACATATCGTAAACGATGGCATAAGCATCGGAAACTTTACTTTGAAAAGAGTCTGCATGTAATTAGCACCGTCAACCTGTGCTGCCTCAAGAACGTCCGCAGGAATAGCCATGATTCCGGTAATGTAGACGATCATCACATATCCGGCGAGCTGCCATGTCGTAACAACGATCATCGCAATTATTGATTTAACGGGATCTGTAAGCCAATTGCCCCATTCAATTGATAAAAAGAACTCCTGGAATACGCTCTTCCATATATAACCCAAGATAAGTCCGCCTATAAGGTAAGGCATGAAAAGCATTGTCCTTGCAACGTTTCTTACTCTGAGCTTGGTGGTAACTATGAGCGCAAATATAATTCCCAAAAGATTCACAGTTACTACAGAGATAAGTGTGAATATAGTTGTTCTTACAGTTGCGTTTAAAAACTGCTGATCCTTAAATACATCAATATAATTACTAAAGCCCACAAATGTTGCGGCGTGCTTTGCTAGTCCATCCCACTCAAAGAATGAATAACCTATACCGATAACAAACGGTATGACCACAACGATCATGAATATTATCATGAGAGGCGCAGTAAACAGCGCGTACCACCCTTTTCCAATTTTCATCCGAAGCCTCCAAAAAAATTATGTGCTGATCATTTTGCTGCCACGAAAGCATCATTGAGCTTATCAACGAGCTCAGCCCCTGTCATATCAGTAGTAAAGAACTCTTTTGTGATAGGTGAAAGATCTGTTGTAACGATACCTGCCGGCCAATCGCTCATTACCCAAGGAATAGTATTTCCTGAGATAACAGCCTCAGATACAGCCTGGTTGATAGGATCGAGATTATTGTTCTCCATACCCTCAACTACAGGAATGAAATTAAACTTATCCATCATGTATGACTTACCTGTCTCGGATGTGTAAAGCCACTCAAGGAAGTCTTTTGCAAGTTTCTGATCTTCTTCGGAAGCATCTGTATTAACGTACCAAGCGATCGGAACTGATACTGAAAGCTTTTTGTTTCCTTCAACGGGAACGGGTGCAAGTGACATATCAAAAGTAACATCGTAATCAGCGAACATTCCTGTACACCAGTTACCTTGATGGATCATTGCAGTTTTACCAGTTGCGAAGTCACCGCAGTTATTATCGTATGTGATATCAACAGGATTCTTACAGTTTGCCCTGATAGCTTCCATGATCTGTGCAAATTCCTGGAAAGCCTTGCTGTCGTTCATCCTTACTTCACCATTAAGCACGCTCTGAAGATATCCGTCGGGATCCTGCTGAACTGCAAAAGGTGCGTTAAGAATATGAGCGATAAGGAAATAATCTTCCTGTGAAAGTCCAAGTGCATTCTCGGCATCGCTGCTCTCAAGATAAGAGATCAGATCTGCAGTAGTTGTGATCTTGGATGCATCAACCTTATCTTTGTTATATACAAGTCCAAATCCCTCAACTGTGTAAGGAATTCCGACTACTTTACCGTCAATCTCATCTGCCATACCGGAACCGATCTTCTTTACAAAAGAAAGATCGCTTAAATCTGCGAGGTAGTCAGCCATCTCTCTTGACTCAGCTCCGGGCTGAAGTGAGAAAAGTGTTGCTCCCGCCTGTGTTGATAAACCTGTCTTAAGGTCTGAGTAGTAACTGTCGCCTGTTGTCTCCCAAACCTCAACCTCTACGCCGGTTTCAGCCTGATAATCTTTTGCAAGCTGATTAAGATCAGTCATGATCTCAGTCTTTGACTGGAAGATCGTGATCTTTCCGCCGCCCTTTGCAGCTGCCCCTTTTGCCCCACAACCGGTTAAGCAAAGTCCTGTTATCATTGTTGCTATAAGTGTTAGTGCTATAACCTTGTTCTTTTTCATAATAAAAACCTTCTCCTTCCATTTCTTTCGAAATAGTAAATCGTTACATTTTTATTCTAGAACTGTACGATATTTAGGGTCAATATAACGCGAAATTTTCGGCTTTTATAACGATTTTGATATGGCGTTTTGTGTGATATTTTCAATATAAAAAGCTGTTTTAGTAAAACGTGAAATTATTTTACTAAAACAGCTTAAATTTTACCTGTAAAACGTTATGTTATTTATGGTCTTTTTGTAGATGATCGCCACTTTACATTGGTCGAAATAAGAAACGGTTCGTAATTATCATTGCCTTCTATCATTTCGATCAGATACTGCGCAGCAAGATATCCTCTCTCATAATTTGGTATATCCACGGTCGTCACGCCCTTTTCAACAGCCATCCTTGTATTGTCAAAGCCGCATACCGCAATATCTTCCGGAACTCTTATGCCGTTCTCATGAAAAGCTCGCATTGCACCGATCGCCATTTCATCGTTGGCACAGACTAAAACGTCCGGACGCTTTTCGGAAAGCATGATAAGTCTCGCCATCTGATAGCCACTCTTCTCGGTATAATCGCCATCGAAGTAGTTTTCCTTTTTAAACTTGATGCCGTTTTCTTCAAGCACATCCCTGAAAGCCTTGTATCTCGCACTGTTGTCCTCACTCTCAAAACCACCGAGATAAGCAAAGCGCTTATACTTACATGAAACAAGTCCTTCCATAAGCGTTCTCTCTGCAGCATAGTTATTGATAACAACACTCTTTATGTGTGGAACCTCTATGATCCTGTCCATGACAACGATAGGATAATTCTTTTCTGCTTTCTTAAGAAGCATTGAATCCGAACATCTTCTGTCAAGAAGGATACAGCCGTTGGTAAATGCTTTATTCATGAACTTATCCGTACTCTTATTGGTACAGATGATAAGATCATAGTCCTTAGCCTTAACGTAGTCGGATATGCCCCTTATTATTGACAAATAGAACATTCTGTCAAAATCGGAAAAAGAGAACATGATAGTCCTGTTACTTCCGGTCTTAAGGCTCTTACCGATGATATTCGGCTCGTAATTAAGCTCTTTACATATCTTGAGAACACGTTCTTTGGTCTTTGCTCCGACATTGCTTCTACCGTTAAGTACATTGGAAACCGTAGAGGCAGAAACCCCCGCAGCCTTTGCTACATCTTTTATTCCGGCCATATCGATACCTCATAATTATGCAGTTACTTTCTTGAAAGACTTCTTACCCTTCTTTACCATTACGCCATCTGCGAAATAATCTTTGTTGTATGTTGTCTTTACGTCAGTAACCTTTTCATCGGCTACAGTTACGCCGCCCTGCTCAACAGCACGTCTTGCTTCACTTCTTGTAGCGCAAAGTCCTGCAGAAACAAGTACCTGAAGAACATCAACAACGCCGTCTCTAAAGTCCTCTTCTTTAAGAGCAACAGAAGGAACGTTAGCCATATCTCCGCCGCCTGCAAAAAGAGCTTTCGCAGCATCCTGAGCCTTCTGAGCTTCCTCTTTTCCATGAACAAGTGATGTGAGTTCGAAAGCAAGGATCTCTTTCTTTTCATTTACTCTTGAGGCATCCCATTTTTCCATCTCAAGGATCTCTTCGATAGGTATAAATGTAAGCATCTTGATGCACTTATCAACGTCTGCATCTGATACATTTCTCCAGTACTGGTAGAAATCGTAAGGAGATGTCTTCTCAGGATCGAGCCATACAGCGTTACCTGCAGTCTTACCCATCTTCTTGCCCTGTGAATCGGTAAGAAGTGTGATAGTCATGGCATGAGCATCCTGACCGAGCTTTCTTCTGATAAGCTCTGTACCGCCAAGCATATTGCTCCACTGATCGTCTCCTCCAAACTCAAGATTACAGTTGTACTTCTGGAACATGTAATAGAAGTCGTATGACTGCATGATCATGTAGTTAAACTCAAGGAATGAAAGACCTTTCTCCATTCTCTGCTTGTAGCACTCTGCTCTGAGCATGTTATTAACTGAGAAGCAAGCACCAACTTCACGAAGAAGATCCACATAGTTGAGGTTAAGAAGCCAATCTGCATTGTTTACCATCATTGCCTTGCCTTCGCCAAACTCAATGAACTTCTCCATCTGTTTTTTGAAGCAAGCTGCATTGTGATCGATGTCTTCTCTTGTAAGCATCTTACGCATATCGGTTCTTCCCGAAGGATCACCGATCATTGTTGTACCGCCACCGATGAGCGCGATAGGCTTGTTTCCTGCCATCTGAAGTCTCTTCATAAGTGTAAGTGCCATGAAGTGACCTGCTGTAAGCGAATCAGCTGTACAGTCAAAGCCGATGTAAAATGTTGCCTTTCCTTCGTTTACAAGCTCTCTGATCTTCTCTTCATCAGTTGTCTGAGCGATAAGTCCTCTGGCCTGTAACTCTTCATAAATCTTCATATCTTTTTCCTCCTGGTAATGAATACACGATTGCGAAGGATCTTATGTATTTTACAAATAAAAACGTCCCTCACAATCAAATCTGATTGCGAAGGACGAATAATTCGTGTTACCACCTTCATTCACATATAGCTCACGCCATACGCCTCAGCAAGTACGATCCGCGAAATATCACGAACGATACTCTTCCGATATAACGGTCAGTCCCGTCAGAGCCTACTAAATCAAACATGATCTTCTGCTCTGCAGCTCACGGAGGTATTCATCATCGCCCTTAACTTACGCCTCTCACCACCCGGCAATTCTCTGTTGTCAGCTTGCGATTCTTACTTATTCCGGTCACAGCCTTTTGTTCTTTATATGACACAAATTTTAGTTAAAAAAAGGTTTAATGTCAAGCATATAAAACCAATAATACTTATACCACCAGTATTATCTATTTTCAAAATATGGCTTTACCACCTGGCTTACCACAGTAAGGATCATATAAAGGATCGCACTGTCAATCGGCAGCATGATCGAATTTGAAAGTATCCTTCCGGGAAGAATTGCTGAAATAGCCTTTCCGTACAGCATGTTAAGCCACAATGTGTTTAGAAAGACATTGCAGAACACCTTAACACAAAGCTCAGCAGCAACGACTCTCCATAACTTCACAGGCTTCTTGTAAAGAAATAGACCATAAATGACAGAAGCTGCCATCGCGGAAATAGTAAAGCCTATAAAGAAATTACCGTCGCCTGATAAGAACCATTTGATGATATCAAGCGAGCCTCCGAAAATAGCCCCGATAATAGGCCCGAATAAGTAATCAACCATTCTGTTCGGAAGTCCCGAGAAGCCTACTTTAATGTACGGTCCAAACTTTAGTGTAGCAACCTTTCCAAGGACAATAGCCATAGCTGCCATAAGTCCGCAGAATGTGACAACTCTTACTTCCTTAAATTTTGTGATGGGATTTGTTTTGATCGTTTCGTTTGTAAAATCAGACATAAAATTACCTCCTTTGCAGTTTCCTTTAACCACACCGGAGGTATTATCTCTCTCAAGCGATGTAGCAGCGGGATGCGATATTAGTACCGCGGATCTTCGATCAGTAAAAAGATCCTTCGTCCCGATGACAACTCCCTGTTCACCGAGCACTTAACGCACTAACGTCTACTCTGCATTTCATATTATTTTTTCCAAAAGCAATAATATCATCGCATTTATTTAATTGCAACTATTAAGATATAAAAAGCGCATTTATATGAAGTTGTCACATATACTGAATTTCAGTAACGGCGCCTTCTATCACAAATACTAATGTAAAATCATCAAAAGTATAATTTAAAACATTCATACCGTTAAAAGATATCACATCTGTATCTCCGTATGCTGCCTTTACTTCATCCTCAGAACTTCCGACATGTATACCCTTTGATGTCTTGATATTCTCATCCCTGATAGATATAAGGTCAGGATACTCCTGCCTGCTTTCTTCATCAATCTCATTTATGATATTTGATGAAACACCAACCAATCCGGAATCGAAAGTATAGTAATAACCGGGTCTATCACCTTCAGTATTCTCCGGCTCACCAAACGCCGCAAATACATTGTCCATGTTTTCATCATTTATAGATACAATGACTCCGTTATATTCAATCTCATCATCATGTGATGAAGCTGCTGATTGTTTGGATCCGCCGAAGCTGCAGCCCACAAGGGATAAAATCAATAATGTCACAGATAATATCTTTATTATTTTGTCTTTCATGTATACTACCTCCTTTATTTCATTTTCTCTTTAATGCCTCGGTTGTACCATACAGAAAGTACCGTCTTGAAAAGCTAAACTGTACGGTTCTAAATAAACCTTAGTTCCGGAGATGGAAGCAACATATCTGACTTCATCCCAACCGAGTGAATTCTTATATTCTTCTACATCTATTATTGTCACTGTTTGACGAGGCTCCCACCATTTAATGGTGTTTTCGATCCTGCATCCTTCAATATTGTTGATCGACTTCTGCATCTTGGTAAACATGAGATCCGCGTCATTGCAGGCAAAGTTTCTAAATGTATCTCCGCTACCTGCAACATTTTGCCAGTTATTGATAAGAAGATTCATGCTCTCTGTTCCCGCGATCTTATCCCCCATATCCTCGATCGCGGATGTATCAAGTTTGAGCACACTCTCACTATTTCTGACATTATTCTGTTTTTGCGTGAACATTTCATTATCCAATAACAAGTCAGAAACAGCAGATATATTGTTGTTTCCTGGCATTGCATTGCTTTTCATTTCTCTTTCCTCTTTCCTCTTTTATGTTTTCCCCTAGCAATTAAGCGTTATATTCGATGGAATAAATCTCTTCTACCGAATCGGTCTTTAAATAATATTGTTTTCCAGAGTTTGATACTATATAAGCCTCAAATCTTTCATTACCATTATCTATTGTAGTTACACCGATTATGTTCATCATTTTGCTGCGTTGCTCATAAAATCCATACTCAGCTTCCCCTCGATCATTTAAAAGAAGCCTGTCATTCCTAATGCGACACACAAGATGATTATTTTTTTCCAGTTCAGTCATCACATTTTGATAAGACGGACAGGAATCCATTCCATCTTTCTCCAGAGTTTTGAGAGTCATATTAAAGCCATGCTCTTTACAATAATGTGAGAATCTATTGGCAAATGAATGATTGCTCATAGCATCAAAATTCTCAGGTAGTTTCATTTCGGTTTCACCATGTTCTCCTACTATTTCTTTATAGCTTTGAGCATTTGATCTACTAGTCACTTCTAATTCTTCTGCCATTCCATCTGCAGGAGTATTATCCGGATTTAACAACACTTTATTATTATGCGTGATCTTATAGCTATCAGGGTTCTTCAGATAATAATCTTTTATGTAATCAGCGCAGCAGTCAAGCCCATCCGGTTCATCAAAATAGACCTTCCGGTCCGTCTCAAGAAATATCATGAAAGCAAGAAGATCTACATTAAGATCTCCTTTTCCATTAACCATGGGAATATTGAACTTCTCTTCAAACTCCTTTGGTCGTCCTTGATATGATTCAAAAAAGCTATTTGCCATAGGAACATAGATTGAGCCTAATCTTCTAAATCTATCTGTAGCTTTTGTAAAATCCTCATCAGTACAGTTGGCATAACCAGGATATCTTTTCATGATATTCATAATTTCTGCTTGAGTATAATTTTCCTTTAAAGATCCGGGAGCCCTTCCACCGTATATACCGATATCATCATATAGCTTAGATTCCTGTGGTGATATTGTATTTGGGCTTGGTCTGACATCTATATAGCTAACAAAACTCACCATCATGTCAGGAACTTGATCATTAATATCAATATAATATTTCTTTCCCCAGGAAGAAACGATAAGTCTTCCGTCCGGTGCAATACCTGTTACAACCATTGCATGTGCGGCATCTTTAACTTTTTCTGCATCCGATTTCGGTACTTCCTGCTCCCAGGTAATTTGGCCTTGTTCGTTTTGCAGCTTAAAATACTTTAATGAAATAACTACCGTTTTGTCTTCTTTTAATTGTCTTTCAATTTCTGACTTATTCAGTACAGCGGCGGCTTTATATGTATAAGAATCTATTCCCTTTTTCTTACAGTAAGTCGCAAAACGATTCTCAAATTCCTCCGAAGATGTTGAAACATAATACCCGATCGGTATTATGGTATTTCCGGTTTTGAAGGCATTCTCCATAATAATATTGCACTCATATTGAACATCTTCTATTGTTTTACAATTCTTATTATAATTTTTATTGAATGCATCAATATTCTTCGGATCTGCATATATGGCTTTAAATGCCTTAAGGCTATTAACTTCAGAAAGATCAACTGCATACGATGTTTCTAAAAAAACATCCACAATAAGCATCCTATAATTAAGGTCTCCGTCTTTTCCCACCATAGGAAACCCAAAAACTTTTTCAAATTCTTCCGGCCTACCTTTATAAGCAGCAAAAATAGCATTAGCCATTGCTGTAAAAGTACATCCTATAGTTGTTATAAATTTCAATAAATTTTGAACATCTGACCTTGTATAATTCTTATAAGGTTCTTTGTTCATAACAAATCTATATACATCATAGTCTTCTTCTTTAACTACTCCGCACCAATTGACTCCTGCTCCCAGATCCATCTGATTACCTCCGTATTGTCCGTACTCATCAAATGGGTCTGTCGGCAATTTTTCCGGTTCCGGATCCGGAGAATAAAATAGGGGTAATAATACAGGAATAAGTTCTGATGGTGACATCAAAGCAGCTTTCCCGGAAGGAGGTGTTTTAATGCCACCAATGCTACCAGCATTCAATGCGTCTACTTCATTGATCGACTTCTGCGTCTTGGTAAACATAAGATCCGCGTCATTGCACGCAAAGTTTCTGAATGTATCTCCGCTACCGGCAACATTTCGCCAGTTATTGATAAGAAGATTCATGCTCTCTGTTCCGGCGAGGTTATTCCCCATATCCTCGATCGCGGATGTATCAAGTTTGAGCATACTCTCCCTATTTAAAATATTATTTTGTTTCTGCGTGAATAATTCATTATTCAACAACAAAGGAGAAACAGCTGAATGATCAGCGTTTCCGGATATAATCTTATTTCCCATTTTCTTTTCCCTCTTTCCTCATATATGCTTCCCCAAGCAATTATGCGTTATATTTTATTGAATAAATCTTTTCTGCCGCATCAGGATATATATAATATTTTTTTCCCGCGCAAGATACAACATAAGCATCATCACCATTTTTCAGTTTAGTTATACCCATTATGGTCATCATATTGCTACGTTCCTCATAAAACCCATTTACTTTTTCCCCACGATCATTCATAACATAAAGCGAATTATCATAGTAACACACAAGCTGCTCACCTCTTTCCAGCGCACTCTTCACAGCATCATCCGGCGAAAAGACATTCGTTGAAGTTTTCTCCAGTGTTTTGAGAGTCATATTTACGCCGTGTTCTTTGCAAAAGTGTGAGAATCTATTGCCAAATGAACGATTGCTCATTGAATCAAATTCATCCGGGAATGTCATTTCCTGCATATTCGATTTTGCCATTATATCTTTGTATATTTGAGCCTCATCTTTACTTCTCTGAAGTACCTCATCTCCCATTCCGGATATATAATTGCCATTTTCATCATATAAAGCCTTATTATGATTGAGCTTATATACATCAGGATTCTTATTATAATAATCAAGTATATAATCCGTACAACAATCAAGTCCTTCCGGTTCATCAAAATAGACCTTTTTATCTGTCTCAAGAAAGATCATAAAAGCAAGAAGATCGACATTAAGATCTCCTTTTGCATTAACCATCGGAATATTGAATTTCTCTTCAAACTCCTTTTGATGCCCTTGATAATATTCAACTAAGCTATTTGCCATAGGAACATAGATTGAGCCCAATTTTCTAAATCTATCAGTAGCCTTTGTAAAATCTTTTTCGGTACAGTTAGCATAGCCCGGATATCTTTTCATGATATTCATGATTTCTGCTTGAGTATAATTCTCCTTTAAAGATCCGGGAGCCCTTCCACCATATGTACCAATATCATCATACAGCTTGGAATCTTGTGGTGATATTGTATTTGGACTTGGTTTGATACCTATATAGCTAATAGTAAACAAATAAAAATCAGAAGTTTGATCATTAAGATCTAAGTAATATTTCCTTCCCCAAGACGAAACGATAAGTCTTCCATCCGGTGCAATACCTGTTACAACCATAGCGTGTGCGGATGTATTTCTTCTTTCTTCATCCGATAGTGGAATATCAGACCCAAAAACAATTTCACCTTCTTCGTTTTCCAGCTTAAAAAACTCAGTTGAAATAACAACCGTTTTATCTTCTTTTAATTGCCTTTCAATTTCTGATTTATTAATTTCAGAAGAAGCTCTATATATATAAGAGTCTATTCCCCTTTTTTTACAGTAAGTTGCAAAACGATTCTCAAATTCCAGCATATAAGTTGCAACATAAGAACGGATAGGTATTATGGTATTCCCGTTTTTGAACGCATCATTAATCATTTGATCGCACGTCGCTTCAACTTCTTCTATTGTTTTACAGTTTTTATTATAATTCTTATTGAAGATATCAATAGTCTCTGGATCCATATATATTGATTTAAATGCCAAAGGGCCATCAATCTCAGAAAGATCTACTGTATATACAGTTTCTAAAAATATATCTACAATGAGCATTCTGTAATTAAGGTCGCCGTCTTTTCCAACCATAGGGAAGCCAAAAACTTTTTCAAATTCTTCAGGCCTATCTTTATAAGCTTCAAAAATAGCATTTGCCATTGCTGTAAAAGTACATCCATTAGATGATATAAATCTCAATAAATTTTGTACTTCTGACCTTGTATAATTTTTGAATAGTTCTTTGCTCATAACAAGACGATATACATCATAATCTTCACCATACACATATCCATGCCAATTTGATCCTGCTCCCAGATCATTTTGGTCTCCTCCGTATTTTCCAACCTCATCAAATGGATCTGTCGCTATTTCAAAATCCCCTTTCTCAGGTGAAAGGAACAAGGGAAGTAACTCAGATGTAAGTGTTGCCGGATCCATTATAAATGCCTTTCCGGAAGAAAAATCTCTGTTGATGGCAATGCTGTCTGCATTTGCATTGTCTACTTCGTTTATCGATTTCTGCAACTTGGTGCACATTTGATCCGCGTCATTGCAGGCAAAGTTTCTGAATGTATCTCCGCTGCCTGCGACATTTCGCCAGTTATTGATAAGAAGATTCATGCTCTCTGTTCCCGCGATCTTATTCCCCATGTCATCTATCGCGGATGTGTCCAGTTTGAGCATGCTCTCAGTGCTTCTGATATTATTTTGTTTCTGTGTAAATACTTCATTATTCAACAACAAGTCGGAAACAGCTGAATGATCAGCGTTCCCGGATAGTGTCTTGTATGTCATTTTCTCTTTCCTCTTTCCTTTTTTATGCTTTCCTCTAACAATTATGCGTTATATTTTATGGAATAAATCTTTTCTGCCGAACCGGGATATATATAATATTTTTTTCCCGCGCAAGATACAACATAAGCATCATCACCATTTTTCAGTTTAGTTATACCCATTATGGTCATCATATTGCTACGTTCCTCATAAAACCCATTTACTTTTTCCCCACGATCATCCATGATATACAGCGACTTATTATAGCTACACACAAGCTGCTCTCCTCTTTCCAGCGCACTCTTCACAGCATTATCAGGCGAAAAGGTACTCTTTGTAGTTTTCTCCAGTGTTTTGAGAGTCATATTTACGCCGTGTTCTTTGCAAAAGTGTGAGAATCTATTGCCAAATGTACGGTCGCTCATTGAATCAAATTCATCCGGGAATGTCATTTCCTGCATATTCGATTTTGCCATTATATCTTTGTATATTTGAGCCTCATCTTTACTTCTCTGAAGAACCTCATCTCCCATTCCGGATATATAATTGCCTTTTTCATCATACAAAGCCTTATTATGATTGATCTTATATACATCAGGATTCTTATTATAATAATCAAGTATATAATCCGTACAACAATCAAGTCCTTCCGGTTCATCAAAATAGACCTTTTTATCTGTCTCAAGAAAGATCATAAAAGCAAGAAGATCAACATTAAGATCTCCTTTTGCATTAACCATCGGAATATTGAATTTCTCTTCAAATTCCTTTTGATGTCCTTGATAATATTCAAATAAGCTATTGGCCATAGGAACATAGCTTGAGCCTAATCTCCTAAATCTGTCTGTAGCCTTAGTAATATCTTTTTCGGTACAGTTAGCATAGCCCGGATATCTTTTCATGATATTCATGATTTATACTTGAGTATAATTCTCCTTTAAAGATCCGGGAGCTCTTCCGCCATATGTACCAATATCATCATACAGCTTGGAATCTTGCGGTGATATTGTATTTGGACTTGGTTTGATATCTATATATCTTATAGAATTTACCTTAAAATCAGAAACTTGATCATTAAGATCTAAGTAATATTTCTTTCCCCAAGACGAAACGATAAGCCTTCCATCCGGTGCAATACCTGTTACAACCATAGCGTGTCCGGATACTTTTTTTCTTTCTTCAGCTGATGCTGGAACTTTTTGCTCAAAAATATTTTCACCTTCTTCGTTTTCCAGCTTAAAAAACAGAGTTGAAATAACAACCGTTCTACCTTCTTTTAATTGTCTTTCAATTTCTGATTTATCAATTTCAGAAGAAGCTTCATATGTATAAGAGTCTATTCCCCTTTTTTTACAGTAAGTTGCAAAACGATTCGCAAATTCCGCCTTATTAGTTGAAACAAAACGACTGATAGGTATAATGGTATTCCCGTTAATGAAGGCATCACTGATCATTTGATCGCACGTCGCTTGAACTTCTTCTATTGTTTTACAGTTTTTATTATAATTCTTATTGAAGATATCAATATTCTCTGGATCTTTATATATTGCTTTAAATGCATCAGGGCCACCAACCTCAGAAAGATCTACTGTATATACAGTTTCTAAAAATATATCTACAATAAGCATTGAATAATTAAGATCGCCGTCTTTTCCAACCATAGGGAAGCCAAAAACTTTTTCAAATTCTTCCGGTCTACCTATATAAGCATGAAAGATAGCATTAGCCATTGCTGTAAAAGAACATCCTTTAACACTTATACGCTCCAATAAATCAAGTATCTCAAGCCTTGAATAATCCTTAAAACCTTCCTTGCTCTTAACAAGATCATATACATCATCATTTTCTTTGATTACCCAAAAGAGAAATTGTTCTCCGGCTCCTAAATCGCGCTGGTCTCCTCCGTATTTTCCAAAATAATCATACGGATCAGTCTCCGGTTTACCATCCAGAGAAAAAAACGTGGGCGTTATCTCAGTTGTGATCATTCCCGGCACCAAGATAGCAGCTTTTCCTGAAGAAAAGTCTGTATTGATACCAATGCTATTCGCATTAGCCTCATCAATATCGTTGATCGACTTCTGCGTCTTGGTCAACATAAGATCCGCGTCATTGCAGGCAAAGTTTCTGAATGTATCTCCGCTGCCTGCGACATTTCGCCAGTTATTGATAAGAAGATTCATGCTCTCTGTTCCCGCGATCTTATTCCCCATGTCATCGATCGCTGATGTATCAAGTATGAGCATACTCTCCTTATTAAGAATATTATTCTGTTTCTGTGTGAATACTTCATTATTCAACAACAAAGGGGAAACAGCTGGAAAATCAGCGTTTCCGGATAGTGTCTTTTTTTTCATTTTCTCTTTCCTTTTAATTTATGATAATATATAATTAACAATATATTAATATTCTATCATATAGATTAACAATGTCAATTTATATAAGCGCACTGTAAAGGGCCATGGATATTCTCCATGACCCTTTATATAATCCGTATTCCAATACAATTGTAATATAAACATGTTACCACTCAAGCATACTGTTCTCTGTTTTCTTATCTCTTAACATGAGATCCTTTATTGCATCTTGAAGCGTTTTTCCATTGAAAAGTATATCATTGACAGCCTCAATGATAGGCATTTCAACTTCGTATTTCTCGGCGAGCTTTAGCGCTGCTTTCGCACTGTAAACACCCTCTACTACCATATTCACTTCATCCATGGCTTCCTTGTAGGACTTTCCCTGACCGATAAGGATTCCTGCACGCCTGTTACGGGAATGCATTGAAGCACATGTAACGATAAGATCACCTATTCCAGAAAGCCCGGAAAAGGTCTCAAATTTACCGCCCATAGCCATTCCAAGTCTTGAGATCTCGCTGATACCTCTGGTTATAAGAGCTGCCTTTGCATTATCTCCGCAGCCGTATCCGTCAGCAATTCCCGCAGCAAGAGCCACGACATTCTTAAGAGCTGCTCCGATCTCGATTCCAAGCATATCCGGACTTATATATACTCTTAAATAATCGTTCATAAATATATTCTGAACGTACTTAGCTATCTCTTTGTCAAAAGCACCAACAACAATAGTTGTAGGCATACTCTTTCCGACTTCTTCTGCGTGAGAAGGTCCGGATAATACACAAACATGGCAACCCGGAAGTTCATCAAGGATAACATCGCTCATCACCATGAGAGAATCTTCTTCAATACCCTTGCTGCAATTGACGATTATCTGTCTATGCTCCTCAGTCTCTTCAATAAAAGGCTTCATGCGCTTTATAGTCTCTCTCATATGAGCTGAAGGTACAACAACAACTATGATATCCTTATCTCTAACCGCTTCTTCAATGTCAGAAGTAAACTTAACACTCTCCGGAAGTTTGATACCCGGAAGCTTTTCCTCATTTCCTCTGTATGACTTAAGTTTTGCAACGCTGTCTTCACTTCTGGACCAAACCGTCACATCATGTCCGTTCCCCGAAAGTACATGTGCAAGGGCAATGCCCCAGCTTCCCGCGCCTACTATGCCAACTTGAGTATCCAAATCAGACCCTCCATAAGTTTATTTTAATCAATCTTATTTTTCTTTGTTAGATATGTCTTTCTCTCAGTCTTGGAAATTAACTTTTGGATATTTCCTCTATGCTGATAGAAAGCAAGTGCTGTAAGAACGGCAACAATGATATAGATCTCAATAAGCTCGCTCTGAGGAAGTGCTCCCAAAAGTCCCATCTGTCCAAAAATTACAGTCTGGATAAAAAAGACTGTATAAAGGCAAAGGCTGCTTACAGAGACAAAATGCGTGATGTTAAAAGGAACAAAGAACGCAACAAGTCCCACAAGTACAAACTGCCATCCCATAGAGATGATATAACCGGCAGTACACGCAATTCCTTTTCCACCCTTAAACTTAAGGAAAAAAGGAAAATCATGTCCCAAAACGCAACCTGCAGCCGTATAGATCATGAATAAGTACTTATACTCAGGATTTCCCTTGCTGAAAAGGAAATATGTCACAACAATAGCCAAAATGCATTTAAGCATATCACCCAAAAGAACGATAAGTCCTGCCTTAGTTCCCATAACCCTCAGTGTATTGGTCGTACCGGCATTACCGCTTCCAACGCTCCTGATGTCTACTCCCTTCATCTTACCGTAAAGTACGGCAGTCTGAAACATGCCAAATACATAACCGATAACCAAACACAATACTCTTTCTAACATTACTTACTTATCCTCTTTTCTCTCCCTGATGATGAATCTGAGCGGCGTGCCCTTAAAGCCAAATGCCTCTCTTATCTGATTCTCTATATATCTAGTGTAACTGAAATGCATAAGCTTTTTATCATTTACAAAGATAACAAATGTAGGCGGCTTAACCGAAGCCTGCGTGATGTAATAAAGCTTAAGGATCTTACCCTTATCACTCGGAGGCTGCTGCATGACAACGGCCTGTGTCATGATCTCATTAAGAACACCGGTAGCCACTCTCATGGCATGATTTTCACTTACTATATCAATAAGCTCATAGAGTTTAACAAGTCTCTGTCCGGTCTCAGCCGAAATAAATATGATCTCGGCATAATTCATGAACGGAAGCATATTTCTGATATTTTTGGTAAATTCTTTTACCGAATGATTATCCTTCTCAATAAGATCCCATTTATTTACCGCAATGATCACCGCTTTTCCACTCTCATGCGCGATACCGGCGATCTTAGCATCCTGATCCGTAACGCCTTCTTCTGCATTGATAACAAGTATCGCAACATCAGCTCTCTCAACGGCTCCTACAGTCCTTACGATCATGTAGTGCTCAAGGGCATCTTTGACCTTGCTCTTACGGCGAAGTCCGGCCGTATCAATGAACGTATACTTCTTGCCGTTATATTTAACCTCAGTGTCTATCGCATCACGAGTTGTACCTGCGATATCCGACACGATAAGCCTGTTCTCACCGATAAGCTTATTGATGATGGAAGATTTGCCGACATTGGGCTTACCTATGATAGCGATCTTGGTCGTATCATCTTCCTCGTCATTTATAGAATCCTTGTTAAAGTGGCTTACAACCTCTTCAAGAAGGTCTCCGATACCCTGCTTATTAACTGCCGAGATCGGGAAAGGCTCACCGATACCGAGATTATAAAACTCATAAACATCAAGTGAATCTCTTGTATAGTTATCAACCTTATTGACGCAAAGAACAATAGGCTTACCCGATCTTCTAAGCATATCCGCAACCTTGGAATCGGAATCTGTAAGTCCCTGCTTAACATCAACCATGAAAATAATGACATCGGCAGTATCTATAGCGATCTGAGCCTGTTCTCTCATCTGAGAAAGTATGATATCTTTGGACTCAGGCTCGATACCACCGGTATCTATAAGTGTGAAGCTGTGATTAAGCCACTCCACATCCTGATATAATCTGTCTCTTGTAACGCCCGGTGTATCCTGAACGATAGCGATTCTGCTACCGGCCATTGCATTAAAAAGCGTGGATTTACCGACGTTTGGTCTACCAACTACAGCAACTATATTTTTTCTGCTCATATTTTTTCCTTTATAAAAGTCTCGATTAGTAAGTTTCTTCTACGGGAATATCAAATAAAAGCGCAGCCAGCTCGTGACCGTCACACTTGGATATTCCAACTTCTACCCCAAGGTCTCTTTCTACATCACTTACGGTGAGATCATCAAGAAAATAGTCCTCACCGCTTCTCAAAAGGTTTTCCGGAAGAAAAAGCGTAGTGCCCAGCTCTTTATCTTTTAACTGTTTAATAATATCTCTGCCAGTAAGAAGACCGGAAACAGTGATCCTCTCGCCAAAAAATTCATTGACGATCTCATATACACTAACTGTAAGCCCTTTGCATAGCTCCATGGCTTTCTCTGCCATAGCTTTTATACATGGATAGACAAGTCTGCCTGTTGCTATAGAGATATTTCTTTTTACTGTCAAAAGATATTCCGAATGCTCGGAAGTTATAGCTTTAAGCGCATCTTCGTACTCATCTAAGAGAAGCCTCATCATTCCTACGCCGTTCTCAAGCTGTATATAGCCGTCATAGCGCTCAGCTTCAGGGAAATCCCTCCCTGCAAGGAAGTACCACTCATCGCTTGCATGGATAAAATGTATACCATGCTCTGAATATACCTTCCTCTGCCAGGATTCAATCATATCGATAACCTGCTCGGCATCCTCTTTATCAAAGGGTTCGAGCGGATAAAGGCCGTCTCTGTACTTGGAAAGGCCGACAGGAACAACAGATACGCTCTGAAGATTCGGAATATACTTGGATAAGTCGCTTATTGACCTCTCCAGCTCTTTTCCATCATTAACACCTTTACAAAGCACAATCTGCCCGTTAAGCTCAATTCCGGTTCCGGGTGCGCAGAGTCTGTCTACTTTCTTAAGCGCTTCACCCGCAAATCTGTTGCCCAGCATCTTACAGCGAAGCTCGGGATTGGTTGTCTGAAACGATACATTGATAGGCGAAAGGTGATATTTCAAGATTCTGTCGATATCCTTATCGGACATGTTAGTAAGAGTCACATAATTACCTTGTAAAAAGGAAAGTCGTGAGTCATCATCCTTAAAATACAAGGTTTCACGCATGCCCTTAGGCATCTGATCAATAAAACAAAAGATACATTTGTTACTGCAAGACCTGTAATTGTCCATCAGGCCGTTCTCAAACTCTATGCCAAGATCCTCATCAAAGTCCTTTTCAATGTCAAGCAGCCATTCCTCGCCATTTGACTTAAGAATAAGGATTTCAAGCTGTTCATCCTGGACAAGATATTGAAAATCAAAGATATCGCTGATATCCTGACCATTTATCTTAAGGAGTCTGTCGCCGGGTTCTATATTCATTTCCTCGGCAATACTTCCTTCTACGATATTGCCGATAAGATGACCTTTATTTGAATCCATCTAATAAAAATTCCTCATTTTAAAAGCTATTGCTCCCGGTAAGTTATTATACATGAATTTCCTTGACGTGTCAGTAATTAAGATGTTAAAACAATATATGGAATAAACAGTAACCATATGAAAGGAAATAATATGCCTGATTTTCACCTTTTGGAAGGAACTATTCCTGTAGCACCTCTTAATCTGATCGTTATGGAATCAGCTTTGGAGCTCGGAAACAGTGTCGACAAATATATTTCTCAGTTTAGACACGAACTATACTCTATGCCGGGTAACGATCCCGCATTCCACGGTTATGTAAAGGACAGCTACAAAATTCACTTCACAATGGACAGATTCGGAAGTGGCGAATCTAAGGCCACGATCAACGAAAGTGTTCGCGGAAACGACGTCTATATCCTCACAGATATCTGCAACTACAGCATTACTTACAAAATGTACAACTACGTTAATCACAAGTCTCCCGACGATCATTACCAGGATCTCAAGAGAGTTATCGGTGCCCTCACAGGCAAAGCCAAAAGAATTAACGTAATCATGCCCTTCCTCTATGAAGGAAGACAGCACAAGAGAAACGGAATGGAGTCCCTTGATGCGGCTCAGATGTTCAAGGAGCTCTATGACATGGGAATCTCCAATTTCATCACTTTTGATGCTCATGACCCCAGAATATCAAATGCTAAGCCTCTTGGCGGATTTGACAACTTCCTTGCGTCATATCAGTTCATGAAGGCTCTGCTCTCACATATTGATGATCTTATTGTTGATAAGGATCACCTTACCGTAATCTCTCCCGATGAGGGAGCTCTTGACAGAGCCGTGTATTTTGCCAACGTTATCGGCGCAGATACCGGTATGTTCTATAAGAGACGTGATTATGCTCACGTAGTTAACGGTTCCAATCCTATCGTTGCCCATGAATTCCTTGGTTCGGATATCCAGGGAAGAGATGTTATCATCATTGACGATATGATCTCATCCGGTTCAAGTATGATAGATACAGCCAAACAGCTTAAGAATATGGGCGCTAAGCGCGTATTTATCTGCACTACATTCGGTCTTTTCACAGACGGAATGAGCAAATTTGATGAAGGCTATGAAAACGGCTATTTTGATGCGGTCATCACGACCAATCTCACATATATGAATGAAGAGATCACCAAAAGATCTTATGTCTTCATCGCAGATATGGGCAAATTCCTTGCAACCATCATCAACTTCCTCAATCACGATGCTTCTATGTCAACGGTTAACATGCCTACAGACAAGATCCATGAGATTGTTGAAAAATACAACTCCGGCTGCAAGATCCCTACAGAGCTTTTTGATTAAAAATACTTACAAAGATTCGGAGCCTTGGTATTTCCCCTACCAAGGCTCCTTTTTCTCTTTCCCTTTATATATATGTGTTAAACAGCTTCAAAGCTGATAACAACCTTGAACAGATCGCCATCAAGTTTGATGTCGAAGGTTCCTCCCTGAGCAAGCGTGAGGTTCTTGGCAATTGAAAGTCCAAGTCCGCTTCCCTCGGTTGTTCTTGATACATCTCCTCTTATAAATCTCTCTGTAAGCTCAGTTACATCAATATTGAGCTCTGTTGAGGAAATATTCTTTATCGAAAACTCAACGTTGTTTCTGTCTCCTTTTCCCGGAACATATCTCATATCCATATAAACTCGCGTTCCTGAAAGAGCATATTTACAAACGTTGTTGAGCAAATTCTCTATTACTCTCCACAGATGATGCGCATCTGATGTAATACACATAGACGCTGCCTCATGCTTAAAGATCGGAGCAAGATTACTGTCCTCGAATTTCTCGTAAAACTCACCGATAGTCTGATTTACAAGCTCAACAAAATCGGTTCTTTGAAGATCGATCTTGATATTACCGGAACTTATCTTGGCTACATCAACCAGATCCTCCGTGAGCTGTTTGAGCTTCTGCGACTTAAGATCGAGAACATCTACATATTCCTTGACCTTATCGTTGGCGATCTTCTCTCTTTTTATAAGATCAACATAATTGATGATCGAAGTAAGAGGCGTCTTAATATCGTGAGAAACGTTTGTGATAAGATCAGCCTTCATCTTCTCATCTTTCATACTGGTATCAACGGCCATCTTTATACCGTCGCCGATCGAATTGACAGCATCGGCAAGTGCAATATTATCTGCCCTCAGATTGGAAACATCCACTTTAGCTCCGACATCTCCGTTCTTGATATTCTCAATTACGTGAATGATCTTATCTCTGTCGAGATTCTGTCTGTATGTAAAGATCCCGACCAGGATATCAAGTATCACAGCAATGATTATTCCGGGAAGACCTATCAATACAAGAAGTATATTGACGGTAACAAACATCACATACGGAACCCATGTACGAACGATCACGCTGGCGTTATTGGTCGTGTTAACAACAACATCCTTAGCTCCGAAAGCAAGCTTTTTGATCAGACTGTCTTTCCACAAAAGTCCGCTCTTACCCTTTTCGGTAAGACCGTAAATAAGGTCAAGAAGTCCGATATCTGCTATGAACACACCTATTCCGATCAATATCAGTATGATAGGATTTTCCAAAAGCCTGTCTATACTTCCGTCGTAAGTCGTCGAAGCAAAATATGAGATTCCCACAGGTACCGCGATTATAAGAAGTCCTCTTAATGCTATGATCTCGGTAGCTGTCCTGTTCTCTGTATTCTCAGGCGTAACTGAAATCTGAGTTATCGAAATGATCAAAAGAAGCACATACAAGAATGCCGAAAGTCCGCAAAGGAAATACAGCTGTGATTTATATGGACTATACTTGGCAAATCCGGCTTTTCCCTGTGTGAAATCATCCTCGCACGGATATGCATTTGTATCAACACCGATATAAACCTTGATCTGGTCCGGAAAAGCATAACTGTAGTTCTTGATCATCGATCTGACTATATTCTCTTTAATAAGAGTATTGGTCTCATATGAAAGCTCATTGGGACAATAGTATATATACTTACCGTAATCCTTAAAAGTATCCAGAACATTACTTGAAGAGATATCGCTTACATTGGTATATATTTCAGTCTTACCGTTAATGGTCCTCGAAATATAATATCTCAAATTGCTGTTCTGATAGCTGTAATACGGAAGATTCTTGATATATTCGTTGTAATTGCTCAAAAGAGCTACCGAAGCGCTCTCTACAGACTGACGCAAAGTATCGTATTCTTCAAAACCGGAAACGATATTTTCGATATTCTTTCCATCTATTGTCTGATATCTTGATGTCAAAATATCATGTTCACCGTCTTCAAATTCAGCCGTTCTGGCTTTGGTTGAAGCAATACTGTTATCATCAAGCTGAGAACTGAGGTATGAGTTCATACCACCTGAGACAACATTGTTTTTTAAATGAGTATATGTAGTTTCTTCAGCAAAGAAATTAGCCCACTCTTCGGCAGTCATATTTTTGGTCTGAAGATCAAAACCGTTTTGAGCCCATTTTAAAAGATCCGAAAGGTGATAATGAGCTGTTACGTAACCGCCTAAAAGGACAGACCCTCTGTTTACATATGCGGTGACGTCTATTATCTTGTCCCCGTCATATTGTCCGTCTGTCTCAACCTGGCTTCGCTGTGCAACAAGTCTGAGTACATTGGAAATATTATTCCCAAGAATATTGTTGAAAAGATAAGACTCTTCATAAGCCCTTGATTTATCAGCTTCATGCAAGCTGTATGAAACGTCGCCGTTCACGCCGTTTATAAGGATGTTGGTCCCAAGCATAGAAAACAAAAGCACCAACACGATAAATGCTGCAAGAAAGTGCTGGATCACACTTCGTACATTTATTCTCCCAAGTCTTTTATCTTTCATATCACCTCGTCCTCAATTTTGTATCCGACTCCCCAAACAACCTTAAGGTATTTGGGGTCTTTCGGATTGATCTCAATCTTCTCTCTAATGTGTCTGATGTGAACAGCAATGGTATTGTCCACGCGTACGGCGGAGTCCTTCCATATCTGTTCATAGATCTGATTGATCGAATAGACTTTTCCTTTGTTCTTTACAAGGAAAGCCAAGATATTGTATTCGATGGGGGTAAGTCTGATGCTCTCTCCGTAAACAAAACATTCCTTGGAATTATCGTCGATAACAAGGCCCCCTGTTGAGTAAACATTCTCCTTTTCCTCGACGCTTCCCAATGTCATAAATCTTCTGATATTGGACTTAACTCTGGCAACAAGCTCAAGTGGGTTAAAAGGCTTGGTGATGTAATCATCTGCCCCGATATTAAGCCCCAATATCTTATCGGAATCTTCAGACTTGGCTGATAAGAACACAACCGGTATAGTACTGAATTTCCTTAATTCCCTCACTAAGTGGATGCCATCCATTCTGGGCATCATCACATCGACAATCGCAAGCTGTATCTTTGCATTCTTGAGAACCTCAAGTGCTTCGATACCATCATACGCTTTATATATCCTGAAGCCTTCCTGCTCAAGATAAATTTCGATCGCATCAACTATTTCCTTATCATCATCGCATACAAGAATATTTTCCATACTTTCCTCACAATTCCTCTATATATATTAAAACATCAAAATCTTAAGATTTACTGTAGAAAATTCTTAAGATTTCTTAAGAATCACTTTTTATCGATAAAAAAGCAGCCAGATTACCTCTTTCTTCATGATGGATCCTGTGTGAAAACAAAAGATCCGGATTACACCTGGTGCAAATATCTGTTATAACAATATTTTCATCTCTGACTCCCATTTTTAAAAGAGTGAGTTTGATTGCATTCCACAGATACAGCCTGTACTTCCCATTGGGATACTTTACAAGTATCTTATTGTCTGTAAGCTCTGATTCTGTATAGTTTTCAGAGAATTCAGAAGCTACATCTTCTCCTATCTCATAGCAGTCTCCGCATATTGAAGGTCCGATAGCACAGATAAGATCAGAAGCTTTTGTTCCGTAATTTGAACTCATCTTTTCTATCGTTCTTGCTGCTATCTCGCCCTTCGTGCCCTTCCAGCCGGAATGAGAAAGACCTATTGCCTTATTAACGGGATCTATGAAATAGATCGGTGGACAATCCGCATGAAAAGTCGACAGGATGATCCCGGGGACATTGGTGATAAGTCCGTCAATGTCTGTATAATCCCTGCATCTTGCAGGACCTTTTCCTCTGTCATCCTCTGTTATAACTTTTATGTTTGTTGTATGAGTCTGGAAAGTCGATACGAAATCATCAAGCTTTTTTCCATGCCCGAGAACATCAGCTATTCTTCTGTAGTTTTCATCAACAGCTTCTTTCTCATCACCTCTCGTATAGCTCAGGTTCATCTCGGAATAGCAGCCTTTTGAAACTCCTCCAAGTCTCGTGCTGAATAAATGATCTATAAAATCTATCTGTTCAAGCCTTGGAAAAACAAGGTATTTCACACCGTTCTTTTCCCTTAGCTCCATTGTCTTTTCATCGCCTGTTCTTTTTATCTTAATATCAGTAGTCAAATCATTTTCCTTCCAATTGCTTAATATACATACTCAAAAGCATCTTTAATCCATTTTATCGTATATGCGCCTTCATCGCCATGTATTGCGATAACATCATATCTGACCGGCGTTTCCTCATCATAATGCTTAAAATACATATAAAATCTTGATGCTTTAGATATCTTTTTTCTCTTCAAAAAATCTACGGCAGTCTCCGGACTGCCGTATTTACAGCTCTTTCTGTACTTAACTTCAATAAAACACAGATATTTACCGTCTCTTGCTATAATGTCAATCTCACCGCTCTTACAACTAAAATTCCTCTCGATAACTTTTGCGCCCGCTTCACTTATATAAGCCGCAGCTAGCTCTTCACGAGCGGTTCCGAGTCCTCTTTTATTAAATTCCATACTTAAAACTTTCCGTATTACTTATTTTTTAATGATGTCTCGTCTTGTCTTTGGCCTTGATCTTATCCATAGCATCCACGAAAACAAGGATTTCAGCCACAACTTCATAAAGCTCGGGCGGTATCATTTCACCGATCTCAAGCCTTGAAAGAGTGTCCGCAAGCTTATCATCCACATGAACCGGTACCTTGTTTTCCTTGGCTTTTTCGATGATCTTATCGGCAAGGGCACCTTTTCCGGATGCAACGACTTTGGGGGCTCCGTCTTCATTGGGATCATATGCAAGCGCGACCGCTGTTTTTACTTTGTCGTTATTGTCGTTGTTGGCCATTTCATTTCCTCGTGTAGTAATTGCCTTTATTTATCAAGCTCTTGCATCAAAAGATGATGTCGAAATAAGCGTATTTCTTGAAACGCTGAGCATCTCATCAACAGCGGCATCTTCTCCGTCTTTTTCATCATGGAGCATCATATTGACCTGCATTGAATATCCTCTCTTTTCAAGCCTTTCATTGAGGATATGAATGTTGTCATTTATAAGGTCAAGTACCGATTCGTCCGCAACATAGAAGTTCGTCGTAACCTTGGCATTGAGCATCTTAACGTAAACATCTACAGGTCCGAGATTCTCCATATCAAGATGAAGAACAGCGCTGACTGAGCCATCTTCAGACATCTTTTTATGTTTATTTCTATAGACAAAAAGATCTCCGTGAACATCCTGCCCGGCCATCTTAAGCGGAAGCTGGACATATTGGAACATCTGATTGAGCTGATTTATAAAATCAAGATTGTTCTGGATATTATTAACAGCCTGTCCAAGCTTCGACTCCGATCCGACAGTATTTACGATCGCATCTGAAAGCCCCTTCATATGGTTGTTAAGTCTCTGATATAGATTATCTATATTCTCTTTCTTTTGAACGTCTCCGGGCTTAAGCAGCCATTCTGAAGACATCGCATCCTTTAAGACCTTATTGTAATCATTGCTTGTAAAAAGATTCTTCCAGGCAGCGGACTGACTCTTGTCGGACAGATCTGCCATGCTGTAGCTGTTATTGAGCTCTTTCAAAAGAGCTTTCGCAGCTTCGCCCGCATCGGTCTTAGCACCCTCTACATATCTGTTTATCGCTTCATCCGAAAGATTAAGAGCCTTAAGATTAGTACGGAGTTCATCCGTAAGAGCCACATCCTTTGGAGATGCAGCGGCCGACTCAGCTTGTTCCGGTGCTGTAGCCTGAGCCTTTGCAGGATCTGAAGCTATTTGATCAGTATCCGCGTTTACCTGTGCAGCGCCTTCCGGAAGTACATTAGCCTTCTCAGTTCCTTGGTTTCCTGTCAGATTCGTAATTTCTTCGGATATCGTAGCCGTTTCAGTGTTGACCGCAGCTTCAGCGCGAACAGATGCATCGGAACTTACCGCAGCTTCGGAACTCACAGCTTCTCCCGAACTTGTAGCAGTTTCAGGATTCACAGTAGCACCGGCTTCCCCCTCCGAAAGCTCTTTTAAAACAGCACCGTAAAGCTTTAAAGCACCTTCTTCGTTGCCTGATGCAACTAGCTCATTAAAAGCGGTCGGAAGTTCATCCATAAGCTCGTTTAACTGGCCTATGACCTGATGCTCATAGTTCTTGTAGCTCTCGAATTGCTGTATATTGTTTTCGCTGATCGGGATATTGAGACTCTTCATTTCTACCATAGAAGAAATCGAAGAATTCGGATACATAGTAAGATTTTTGTTCATAGAAAGAAGCGCATCTCTTCCAATGGGAAGACCTGCTTCCATCATATTTTTGACCATTTCAACGCTGTCTCGTGTAACTTCTATGCCTGCAGCATTGAGCGCTTTAAGAGTACTCTCTTCAACAGATGTGTTCTCATATAGAGGTGTGATAGCAACCTTGCCGTTTGTCGTTGATCTGATAGCAAAATTAAGTGTCTGCCCTTCTCTGAGGCCCATCTCATCCGACAATTTGGCAGAGATCACAGAATCACCCACACTTATATTGGCGACCTTCTCACCCTCAGCATCGGTAACCGATATTACCGTACCCTGAATGGTCGAGCCCGCCTTAAGCTCAAGAGGCTTGGAAGTGCCATCCGGAGCTTTTAAAGTCTTGCCGTCGATTATATAAGCCGAACTTGTTTGTGTTAGATTCTGAATGATGCTCATATAAAGTTACCTATAAAACTTCTGCGGTGAATCGGGCACGGTCCGTATTTCTTGATCGCGGCGATATGATCAGCGCTTCCGTATCCTTTGTTGGAATCAAAGCCATACTCAGGATACTCCTTGGCATAGTCCTTCATCACCCTGTCTCTTGTAACCTTGGCGATTATGCTGGCAGCAGCTATCGAGATACTCTTGGCATCTCCTTTGATTATCGAAATCTGCATATATTCCTCAAGCTGCGGGATATGTACAGCATCTATCAAAAGAGCTCCCGGCTTCTCGGAAAGTTCATTCACAGCCATTGTCATAGCTTCAAAAGTTGCCTGCAGTATGTTGATCTCATCGATCCTCTCATTGGAGACATGACCGATACCTACTGCAAGAGCTTTGTTCATGATCTCAATATAAAGCTCTTCTCTCTTTTTTTCGGATAATTTCTTCGAATCGTTTATATATAGAATGTCGGTATCCATAGGAAGAATGACAGCGGCAGCATAAACAGGTCCCGCAAGAGGTCCTCTTCCCACTTCGTCAATACCGCATAATAATCCGTAAGATGCGTTCTCCCTCTCGAACTTTTTCATCTCGTTCGTACGCCTTATCTCGGATTCTATCGCCTCAATCTTTTTGGCGGCGGATTCCACGAGCTTTTTAACACCGGCTCTGTCATCCCCTGAATACTCCGAAATAAAGACCTTAAATCCATCAATACTATCAAGATTCTGAAAGATATCCTTGATATTGGAAATTGATTCCATTATTTAATTCCCCCAAATTTGTTCAAAGGAAAAATTCTAAATACGGCTCTTCCCATGATACGGCTCTTTTTAATTGTTCCTACGGATTCATCCCTGCTGTCCATACTGTGGTTTCTGTTATCTCCGAGAACAAAGAATTCTCCCTCGGGAACAGTTATCTCCTCAGCCGCTCTTTGCGGATCCTGAATAACTTCAGCCCCGTAATTCTCTTCAAGAATCTCACCGTTAATATAGATATTGCCATCGTAATCGATCCTTACCTTCTCACCGGGAAGACCGATAACTCTCTTGATAAAGTTCTGTTTGTTTCCATGCTCATAAGGGAAAACAACAATATCAAATCTCTTGGGATCGTGGAATCTGTAGCTAACCTTTTCAAGGATGAGCGATTCAGTATCATATACGGTTGGTTCCATAGATGAACCTATTACCTTTGTTCTCTGCGCTACAAAGGTGATAAAAAGAAGCGTCAAAACAAATACTACCGCAAGATAGATTATCGTATCCAAGATTTCTCTGGCTATACTTTTTTTAGTGTCTTTACTCATAAGTCTATATCCTTTAATAAAGTATTTTTGATAAAAAGAGCTTACGCCTCGGGCCTTTCAAGACTGATCCTGCCAAGTCTTCCGTTTCTGAAGTCATCCAAAAGCATAGCTGCAGCTCTTGAAATATCAGGCTCAGCGCCCTGCTTATAGCACTTTCTGTTGATAGCTATCGCAGAAAGAACAGCACTGTAATGCGTAGCATATTGAACTTCCGAAAGCTCCTCAACCTGCTCCTTGGTAATATTATACTTCGAAGGAATAGCATCTGCATAATTCTCTTCAAGAAGTTTTATAAGACTGCAAGCAAGTTCAGTTGTATCAAGATTCTCATCGTTCATGGAACCGATAAGTGCAAGATGAAGACCGACCGTATCATCCTCAAATTTAGGCCATAAGATACCGGGAGTATCAAGAAGCTGCATGTTCTTGCCAAGGGCGATCCACTGTTTACCTTTGGTCACGCCGGGCTTATTTCCGGTCTTTGCAGAAGCTTTTCCGGAAAGCTTGTTGATAAATGTAGACTTTCCGACATTGGGAATACCTGCAACCATCGCTCTGATAGGCCTTCCGACAATTCCACGCTTCTTATCTCTCTCAATCTTCTCGGCGCAGGCCTTCTGGATCAGATCCTTGACCTTTCCTGCCTCATTACCGGTCTTAGAATTCATTTCAAGAACAAAATAGCCTTCATTCTTGTAAAACTCCTTCCATTTTGTAGTGACAGAAGGATCTGCAAGATCGGCCTTATTTAATAAAATAAGCCTGTATTTGTTCTTACCGAGCTCATCAATGTCCGGATTTCTGCCTGAAGCGGGAATCCTGGCATCTGTAAGCTCAATTATTATATCGATCAGCTTGATGTTCTCTTGCATCATCCTGATCGCTTTTGTCATATGTCCGGGATACCACTGAAAATTCATATATTCACCACTTATTTCTTCTTAATGATAACTCCTGCCTTATTGTCACCGCTCCTAAGCTTAAACCAAGCCTTTCCGACGATCATATTGGTCTTTACCGGGCCTATATTGGCACTTCTGGAATCTTCGGAGCTGTTTCTGTTGTCTCCAAGGACGAAGTATTCTCCTTTCTCAAGCTTAATCTCGTTGACTGCGATACCTTCATCTTCCATTTTATCATATAAATTGTCGTCTTTTTCCTGCAAGACACCGTTAATATAAAGAGATCCGTCGATGATCTGAACCGTTTCTCCGGGCAGAGCAACAACTCTTTTTACATAATAATGGGAATTGGTATTACCGTTAGGCAAAAATACGATAATATCGCCCTTCTTGGGAGCCAATATAGTGTAAGCAAGCCTGTTTACAAGCACTTTCTGTCCATTATAAAGCATGGGCTCCATTGAATCACCGATAGTACCGACCTGAAGGCCAAAGACAGTCACAAGGATAAGAGCGCAAAAAACAGCGCATACCGTGACTCCAAGCCATGAAAAGATCTCTTTTATAAGCGTCCCCGAAATAGTCTTCTTTTTACGATAGTAAGATAAGCTATTACGACGTCTTCTCCTAAACATAGGTCCCCCTTGCTGCTGATTACATAATTAAGAACATTATATAATAAAGAAAGGCAATTACTATAAAAAGTAACTGCCTTTTGTAGCAAATTATCTGGTAACAAGCTCCTTAACCTTAGCTTTCTTACCTGTAAGTCCCTTAAGGTAGTTAAGCTTAGCTCTTCTTACCTTACCTCTTCTAACTACCTCAACCTTCTCAACGATAGGTGAGTGAAGGGGCCATGTCTTCTCAACGCCAACACCGTAAGACTCTTTTCTTACTGTGAAAGTTGTACGGTTGCTACCGCCCTGGATCTTCTTAACAGTTCCTTCGAAAACCTGAATTCTCTCACGGTTTCCTTCCTTGATCTTAGCGTGTACTCTTACAGTATCACCTGTGTTGAACTGAGGCGCATTAGCGTTCAGCTGCTCTTTCTCGAGCTCCTGGATAATTGTACTCATATATATTTCTCCTATTCAATGGACGTTCTTAATACACTCATCTGTAACAGAGGACCGTCTGATTATCACAACGTACACTAATATAACACATCTAAGGCCTACTCGTCAACATAAAAGATCTTTCGGCCCAAATCTTTCGGGAAGTATATCCGGAAGTGAAAATGTCCTATATTCGTCTACCGATTTAGCGATTATCACAAGAAATGAATCCCTGCAAAATTCGCTCATAACCTGCCTGCAAACACCGCAAGGAAAACAATAATCAAGTTCCTTGTCATCCGCATGTCCGCCGACAATGGCAATTGCCTTAAATTCCCTGACACCTTCGCTCACAGCCTTGAAAAAAGCTGTTCTCTCGGCACATATAGTCGGTGTATATGATGCATTCTCAATATTGCAGCCCGTATAGATCTTTCCTTCCGAAGAAAGAAGCGCCGCACCGACTTTAAACTTAGAATAAGGCGTATAAGAAAATGCTCTCATATTAAGCGCATAAGTTATAAGCTCTTTTATCTTTTGCTCATCCATACAAAATACCTCTATTACCTTGAGCCCTTGTCGTAAGGAATACCCTCAGCCTTAGGAGCTCTGGAATTGGCAGATGTAAGTGCAAGAACAATAAGTGAAATGATGTAAGGCATCATATTGTATACGGATCCCGGTATATTGAGAGCTGCAAGGAAATCAAAGCCTGAATATACATTGGAAAGAGCTCTGAAGAATCCGAATAAAAGTGCAGCAAGTCCGATATTAACGGGTTTCCACTGACCGAAGATCATAACGGCAAGTGCAAGGAAACCAAAGCCAGCAACACCGTTCTCAAACTTCCACTCACTAACGCCGGCTGTGATGTACACAATTCCGCCGATTCCTGCAAGAAGTCCTGAGATAAGGACACCTGCCCAGCGCATTGTATATACATTGATACCAACACTGTCAGCTGCCTGAGGATGCTCACCGCAGGCCATGAGTCTAAGTCCGAATCTTGTCTTATAAAGCACGATGTATGAAACGATAAGTGCTATCAAAGCAACAAGCATGAACCAGTTGAACTGGAATTTACCGATATTTACAACAAGTGCCTTCTTAGCTGTCACATATTGAACAGTTGAAGAAACGTTGTCGGGGTTCTCAGCGATGTTGATAGACTTAACAATAACGGTTGCAGCCGCAGCAGCAAGCATGTTAAGAGCTGTTCCTACAAGTGTCTGATCAGCCTTGAAGTTGATACAGGCAAATGCAAGAAGCGTTGAATAAATAACACCGCACAATATTGATGTGCCAAGCACAGCCAATACGATAAGAAGCTTTGGAAGTGAAGGATTGATGTACTTAAGGGTAAGTGCTCCTCCGAGAGCTCCTATAACCATTATTCCTTCAAGTCCGAGGTTGATAACACCGGAATGCTCAGAGAAGCATCCGCCTAGAGCAACCAATATTAAAACCGAGGCAAACAAAAGTGTATATTGAAGAAGTAATACCATTATTTGTTACCTCCTTCTGCATTATTCTTTTTATTTCTGATCCTGCTGTTTAGGAAGTACTTAAAGAACAGTACGAAACCGCAGAGATAGATGATGATCGCTGAAATGAAATCAGAGATCTGTGAAGGATAGATATTCTTATCAAGATAAGATCCTCCACTTGTAATGTGCTGTATAAAGTACGAAGCAAAGATTGTTCCGATAGGATCAAGTCCTCCGAGGAACGTAGCTGCGATACCGTTAAAGCCCATTCCGGGAACGGATGACTGAGTTACAGACCACTGCTCATATCCTGTAAGATAAAGGAATGCAGCACCAAGGCCCGCAAGTGCACCACCGATGAAGAGTGTGAGGATGACATTTCTCTTCTCTTTCATTCCGCTGTACTTTGCAGCGTCTTTGGCAATTCCGGTAGCCCTGATCTCATAACCGAATACCGTCATGGAAAGTATGATCTTAAGAAGCACGGCTATAAGGATAGCAAGCGGGATCGCAATAGTAACGTATTTATTGTTGGAGAAGAACTTCTCAAGTCCGATAGACGGTAATATAGCGGCTTTATTAGTGCTGGAAAGAGTTACCGTATAAGGACTCGCTGTTTCTTTTACTCCGGAAAGAATCATGTTAACTGTATAAAGTCCGATCCAGTTAAGCATGATACCTGAAATAACCTCGTTAACGTTAAGATATGCCTTGAGAATACCTACAGCTACACCGAAGATACCACCTGCCACAAATGCAGCGAGAAGGCATACATACCAAGGAAGTCCGAGCTTAAGGGCACAGAAAAGAGCAGCTCCCGCTCCGGCTACATACTGTCCGGCAGCACCGATATTGAAAAGGCCTGCCTGGTAACAGAACTGGATTGAAAGCGCGCACATAAGAAGAGGTGCAGCTTTTACAAGCGTATTCCCAAAATACTTAAGTGCAGCAGCCTTGGTAGGATATGTGAAATAGTTCTTTATGATCGTGATGATGGCTTCTGTCGCACCCTTGGCATTGATAAACAAAAGTGCGATATAACCGATCAAAAGACCGAATATGATACAAAGAAGTGATGCAAGTATCGACTGAACCGCAGGTCTTGCAAAGAAGCTAACTTTTTCAGTCTTTTTGATGTTATCTGCTGACATTATGCACCTACCTCCTTTCTCTTGGCTCCGGCCATGTAAAGTCCGAGTTCTTCAGGAGTAGTCTTCTTAGGATCAAACTCTCCGACGATCTCGCCCTCGTACATTACGAGGATTCTGTCTGAAATGCTCATAACTTCTTCAAGCTCAAGAGAAACGAGTAATACAGCATGTCCTGAATCTCTCTGTGCAATGAGCTGCTTATGGATATACTCGATAGCACCTACGTCCAATCCTCTTGTAGGCTGAACTGCAATAAGAAGATCGGGATTTTTGTCGATCTCTCTTGCAATGATAGCCTTCTGCTGGTTACCACCGGACATACTACGCGCCGAAGTAACTGCGCCCTGGCTGGAACGGATATCATACTGATCGATAAGCTTATCAGCATATTTACCTATCTCATTCTTTTTAAGGAAGCCTGCCTTATTTGAAAATTCAGGCTCAAAATATCTCTGAAGTACAAGGTTATAAGCAAGCGAATAATCAAGAACAAGACCGTGTTTATGTCTATCCTCGGGAATATGGCTCATACCGCTTGTAGAACGCTCTCTTATTGAAGCATGAGTGATATCCTTACCCGAAAGTTCGATCTTACCGGTTGTAATATTCTCAAGTCCGGATAATCCGTATACAAGCTCTGTCTGGCCGTTTCCGTCGATTCCGGCGATACATACTATCTCACCCTCTCTTACGTCAAAAGAGACATTCTTAACGGCATTGTTATGATGAAGCTTGGAAGGAACTGTCATGTTCTCAACATGAAGGATAACCTTACCGGGCTCCTTATCTTCTTTGGTCGCAACAAGCTGTACATCACGTCCGATCATCATTCTGGAAAGCTCTTCCTGATTGGTCTCGGATATATTAACCGTGCCGATGTACTTTCCTCTTCTAAGAACAGAACATCTGTCGGCAACAGCCATGATCTCAGCAAGTTTATGAGAAATAAAGAGGATTGATTTACCCTCCTTAGCAAGATTTCTCATGATCTGCATAAGTTCATCGATCTCGGCGGGTGTAAGCACCGCAGTGGGCTCATCAAAAATAAGGATTTCATTATCTCTGTAGAGCATCTTAAGGATCTCGGTCCTCTGCTGCATACCAACAGTAATATCCTCGATCTTAGCATCGGGATCAACCTTAAGTCCGTATTTCTCGGAAAGCTCAAGGATCTTCTTGCGAGCTACATCCTTCTGCAAAAATCCGTGCTTAACCGTCTCATCACCGAGGATGATGTTATCAAGAACAGAAAAACACTGAACAAGCTTGAAATGCTGATGAACCATTCCGATACCAAGGTCATTGGCATCATTTGGATTATTTATCTGCACTTCTTTTCCGTCCTTTTTAATAATACCTTCTTCAGCTTGATACAAGCCAAAAAGCACGCTCATAAGCGTGGATTTACCGGCTCCGTTCTCGCCCAAAAGAGCATGTATTTCGCCTTTTTTCAGCTGAATGGTAACATTGTCATTAGCGATAATACCCGGGAAACGTTTAGTTATACCAAGCATCTCAATAGCATATTCGCTGTTATCTGCCACTTTTGTCTCCTCCATTATTTTAGTGTACCTAATTGGTAAAAAGGACCGGAAGACTATGAATCTGCCGGTCCCTATCAGCTTAATAGCTGTTAAAAGCAAAATTACTTAATGTTGCCCTGGAAGTTAACCTTGATGTTCTCAGCAGAAGGCTTCTCAGCTGATGTGTCGTTGGAAACAGTGATCGTTCCGTTTGCCATATCAGCAACGAGCTTGAGATAATCATCCTTTTTAAATGTATCGTTCCATACGGTTGAATCCTCAGGAAGTCCTACATAGTTAAGTGATGTGTCATCGCCTGATACAAGACCGAGATTCTCGATCTTTCCTGCGAACTTATCCCACTGTCCGTCTCTGATTGCTGAAAGAAGTGTGTTAACTGTAGCCTGAAGTCCCTTCATAGCTGAAGTAACTGTCATGCCTTTCTCATACATTCCGTCGATTGTAGGAGCCTGGTCAACGTCAACACCGATCACCTTGCCGCCAACCTTAGCAGCTGCCTCACCTGCTGATGTGAAGATACCACCACCGCAAGCAAATACAACTTCTGTGCCGCCCTGATACCATGTATCCATAGCAGCTGTGATATCAGCATCACCATAGAACTGGTTACCGTAAGCGTAGTTAAGAGTTACGTCAGCGCCGATCTCCTTAGCAGCTGCGTCAGCACCCTGAACGAATCCGTATCCATAACGGATAACAGCGGGAACTGCCATTCCACCGAGGAATCCGAGCTTTGTGAAGCCCATCTTTACTGCAGCGTATCCAGCCATGTATCCGGGAAGCTCTTCCTGGTATACTGCTGAGAATACGTTAGCATAAGTCTCATTATTGAAATCTGAATCATCACCCTCAAGATCGTACTCAGAAACGTCAAGAGCAACGAACTTAACTTCGGGATACATCTCAGCTGTCTCTTTGATAGCTCCTGCAAAAGCATAGCCGGGCATAACGATTACGTTATATTTATCAGCTACTGCCTTGTCGATCATAGCTACTCTCTCAGCGTCTGAATCGCCTTCGGGCTTATAGTATGTGAAATCACATCCGTTAGCCTCTGAGAAAGCCTTGCAAGCTTCGTAAGTTGACTGGTTGAATGACTGGTCTGTAATGTCACCGTAGTCAGTGATCATTGCAACTCTCATGTCTGTAGCAGCTGCAGCTGTTTCTTCAGCAGCAGGTGCTTCTGTAGCATCAGTTGCTTCAGTAGTCTCAGTAGTCTGTGCAGGCTCTGTTGTTGTAGCGGTGCTTGCATTATTAGAACCGCAGGCAACAAGAGAAGCTACCATTGATGCAGCCATAAGTACTGCAAAAAGTTTCTTTTTCATAATTATCCTCCATTTTTTTATGATGTACTACTGTATAATAAAACCATTTAGGCTTTATCCGATGCAATAAGGCGTCTTACCGCCTCGATGGTGGTCTTGTACACCACTTCCATATCATGAGCCTGAGGATTGGGAAGTCCCTTTTTGGCTCTCTCCTGATTGGCAACAACGAGCATAACAGCTCCCGTTCTTGCTCTTAAATAATCTCCTACTACAAATAATGTGGATGATTCCATTTCAGAACATAGTGCACCGCATTTGATCCATGCGTCCCACTTGTATAACAGTTCGGGTCCTACAGGTTTGGTCTCAGGTTCATGCTGACCAAAGAATGAATCCTTACACTGTACAACACCGACATGATAATTGGCTCCGGCTTTCTTGGCGCCTTCAACAAGAGCACTCACAACATCAAAGCTTGCAACTGCAGGATATTCAATTGGGGCATACTCTTTGGATGTTCCTTCCGCACGAATAGCGCCGGATGCGATAACGATATCGCCTCACATAACATCCTCCTGCATACCTCCGGAGGTACCCATCCTTATGAAAGTATCAGCTCCGCATTTTCTGAGTTCCTCTACGGCAATAGCCGTGGATGCGCCACCGATACCATGTGACATTACGGTAACCTTCTCTCCGTCCAAGGTTCCCGTATAAGTATTATATTCTCTATTATAAGCAATAAATTCGGGATTATCAAAAAGCTTGGAAATAGTCTCACATCTTCCGGGATCACCTGTCAAAATAACGTACCTACCTACGTCTCCGGGTTTAACATGAGTATGATATTGATATCCCGCACCCTCAGTATAATCGACCATATTCATTCCTAACCGCTAAATATAGACTTTAGCAATAGTTTAATCACAATATAACTAATAATAATTATATCACAGAAGTCCGTCCATGACATGAATAATGATCTTTTTGTTTTTTATATCTATTTCTTTCACACATTCCTTGATCGCAGGAATGTAAATTTTGTTGCCATCATCAGTCGCCATCTCATATACATCATTGGCTCCCGTCTGAAGAACATCAATAAGAACTCCGAGCTTATTGTCGTCCTCATCGACAATATCAAGGCCAAGCATATCCGCGATATAAAACTCACCCGGATTAAGCTTGATGGCATCTTTTCTGTCTATAGTAAGCTCACAGCCCCTAAACTTCTCTACATCTTCAATTTTGTCGAACTGCTTGAATTTCACAATAACAAACTTCTTAAAAAACTTGGCGCTCTGAACGTCAAGCTCAAGCTCTTCCCCTCTTTGGGTATGAAGAGTCACTTTTTTAAGCTTTTTAAATCTGTTTGGATCTTCTGTTGTGGGAAATACATTGACTTCCCCATGTAAACCGTGTGTAGATGCTACAACACCGACCTGAAATCTGTCTGTCATATGATTCTCCGTCAAATATTCTGCTCCGGCTCCGGATTCTTTTTCTTTCTTCTGGGTTTCTTGGGAGGCTTGGGAGGATTCTCCTCGATATACTTCTCATAGAGATCCGGCCTTCTCTCCTTAGTTCTTATTATAGCCTGTTCCAGTCGCCATTCATCAACTTTTTTGTGATCTCCCGACAAAAGAATAGGCGGAACCTTTTTTCCCATCCACTCCTCAGGCCTTGAATACTGAGGATACTCAAGAAGATTATTGCTAAAACTCTCTGTCATTGCGGACTCATCATTATTAAGAACGCCCGGAACCAGTCTGGCGATCGCATCGATCATGACTGTCGCGGGAAGCTCTCCGCCTGTGAGAACATAATCTCCTATGGAAATATAGTCGGTAACTATCTCTTCAAGAACTCTCTCATCTACACCCTCATAATGGCCGCATAGGAAAACAAGGTCCTCTTCCTTGGAAAGCTCCTGGGCGATCTTCTGATCAAAAACCTTGCCCTGAGGTGTAACATAGATAACTCTTGGAGTTGTATCTGTCTTTTCTTTGATGCCGGCTTCTATAGCCTTATAGCAATCATAAATAGGCTGTGCCTGCATAAGCATGCCCGCACCGCCTCCGTATGTATAATCATCAACCTTGTGATGCTTGTTGTCATTGGAATAATCCCTGATGTTGACAGCTTCAAAGGAAATATGTCCCTTATCAATTGCCCTTCCCAAAATACTAGTTGAAAGGATCTGCTCAATCATCTCGGGAAACAAAGTCATAATATGAAAATTCATAATTATCCTTTTGGAAAATCAGAGGTAAAAAAGAGCCGAATAAGAGTTACCCCTATTCGGCTCATTGTTCATAAATAAGTCTTAAACAATCTCCACATCAACCTTGATGTTCTCTCTGGTAGATGCTGCCTTAACAACGGCACGTATTGCCTTGGCGATACGTCCCTGTTTGCCAATTACCTTGCCCATGTCAGAAGGTGCAACATGAAGCTCGATCATATAATTGCGCCCGTCTTTCTTCTCGGAAACAACAACTTCATCCGGATTGTCTACAAGCGCTCTAGCGATTACTTCAACTAATTCTTTCATTGTTTTACCTCCGGCGTAAGTAATTTCATTAAGTATTCAATAGCAAATGAATATTACTTGCTAATGCCGGCCTGTCTGAACAACTTAGCAACAGACTCTGTAGGCTGAGCACCGTTAGCGATCCACTTCTTTGCAAGCTCTTCGTTAACCTTTACTGTGCTGGGATCTGTGTTGGGATCGTATGTTCCGATCTCCTCGATGAACTTACCCTGTACAGGGAACTTAGAATCAGAAACGATGATTCTGTAGAAAGGAACCTTCTTCTTACCAATTCTCTTTAATCTGATCTTTACTGCCATTTTAATTTTCCTCCATTTAAAAAATAAGATAGATAATAAATTGTCTTTTTATATGTGTGAAACAGCGGTTTGCTGCATGACATATCATAATTATTAGTTAAAAGAACTTGTTACCACCGAACATTCCGCCAAGGCCGCCCATTCTGCCAAAGCCTCCGCGCTTTCCGCCCATAAGTCCGGGCATCTGCTTCATCATCTTCTGCATCTGCTCAAACTGCTTGATAAAGCGGTTTACATCGGCAATATCATTACCTGAGCCCTTAGCGATCCTGTGCTTTCTCTGTGGTGACATAAGCTTGGGATTCTTGCGCTCCTCCGGAGTCATCGAAAGAACGATCGCTTCCATCTTGGCAAGCTTCTTTTCATCGGGAAGCATATCATCGCTAACCTTTCCCATTCCGGGAAGCATGCCCATTATCGAAGAAAGACCGCCCATGTTTCTCATCTGCTTCATGCTCTCGAGATACATCTCAAAATCGATCTTACCCTTCTTCATCTTGGACGCCATCTCTTTGTCTTTCTCGGCGTCACGCTCGGCATTGGCTTCAACAGCCTTATCAATGAGACTTAAAACGTCTCCCATACCGAGAATACGGCTTGCCATTCTGTCAGGATAAAACTGCTCAAGATCTGAGAGTTTCTCACCCATACCCACATAAAGTATAGGCTTACCTGTAACAGCCTTGGTTGAAAGAGCCGCACCACCTCTGGAATCACCATCCATCTTGGAAAGGATGATACCGTCGATTCCGACTTTCTCGTTGAACTCCGATGCAACATTGACTGCATCCTGACCTGTCATGGCATCCACAACAAGGAGCGTCTGATGAACTTCTACGGCTTCCTTGATATCCGTAAGCTCCTTCATCATATCTTCATCTATCTGAAGACGGCCTGCTGTATCCAGGATAACAACATTGTTGCCGTTCTTACGAGCATGTTCTATAGAGCTCTTAGCGATCTCAACAGGACTTACATCTGTTCCCATCGAGAAGAAATCAACTTCCTGCTTGGTAGCGTTGATCTGCAACTGATCAACAGCGGCAGGTCTGTAAATATCACCTGCAACAAGAAGAGGCTTTCTGCCCTTCATCTTGAGCTTTCCTGCGATCTTTGCAGCCGTGGTTGTCTTACCTGCACCCTGAAGACCGCACATCATGATCACAGTGATCTCATTTATCGGAAGCAGTGAGATATCGGTAGTCTCGGAACCCATAAGGGCTGTCATCTCTTCATTAACTATCTTGATGACCATCTGACCGGGATTAAGTCCGTTAAGAACATCCTCTCCGACAGCGCGTTCCTGGACAGATCCGATGAACTGCTTTACAACCTTGAAGCTTACGTCAGCCTCCAAAAGAGCCATCTTAACCTCTTTAAGAGCTGCCTTTACGTCATCTTCAGTAAGACGACCTTTGCTTCTAAGATTCTTAAATACATTTTGTAGTTTATCAGTAAGACTTTCAAAAGCCATTAATTATGTTAACTCCTCTATAATGCGACTTGATATTTCTTTGGTGCTCTTCGTAAGCTCATCCTTAGACAAGGAATCCGCCGAATCGGAAAGCTTCAAAAGCTCTTCCGCACTGCACTTGATAGCTTCAAATCGTCTTATCATGTGAAGCTTGTCCTCGTAACTTTGCAATGTCTTGGTACATCTCTTTATAAGATCATGTACCCCCTGCTTGCTGATACCATGTTCATCAGCAATTTCGGTAAGCGACATGTCGTTATAAACGGCAGCTTCATATATATTCTTTTGATGATCTGTAAGAAGCTCGCCGTAAAAATCATACAACAAGCCCTGCTCTACGATTTTTTCCATATCTTATCCTTTGTCCCATTAAGACACAATGATTATATTATACAAATAAATAAGAGGTGTCAAGTATTTTTTCTTGACACCTCGAAACTTAGATTTTAACGTCGGATGGAAGGATTCCGAGCTGATTTTTAAATGCCCTGCTAAAGGAAGAATAATCCTTAAATCCACTCTCGATACATGCGGCTGTGGTCGGCATTCCCGAAATGATAAGATCTCTTGCCTTAAGTATCCGCTTTTCGGAGATATACCTGTGTATGGAATACCCCGTCTCTTTCTTAAAGGTACGCATCATATGATATCTGCTCATATAGAATTTATCAGCCAAAAGATCTATCGAAAGATCTTTTTCCAGATTATCTGTAATATACTCTATGAGCTCGATAACTCTTCTGTTGTATCTTGCTTCCGCGCCGAAAGCTCTCTCTTCGGAAATGCATGCCTTGTTAAATGCGATGAGCATCTTTAGTACGTCAAGCCTTGTCGTAAGCTCTCCGGCATATTCCGTAGACTCTTTTGACATATCATCTTCTATGACCTTTAGCATATCAAGAAGCTCAGCGCTGATATTTGCCGAAAAGCGCGCTACATGGCTGTCTTTTCCGGATGAAAGATCAAAAGCATCCAGAAGACCGTTCTTCATAAGAAAACTATGGCTTAAATAAAGTATTATCCTGTCGTAGTTGCCGCCGTCACTTGTGACGACCGGTCTGTGGATATAAAACCTGTTAACGAGCACAAAATCGAAGGGCTGAAGCTCATACTCCCGTCCTTCGATCATATATTTCACGTTACCGTTCAAAATCAGGATCAACTTGTGAAAATCATGATAATGATACGGTATATCAAGTTCTTCTTTATCGGAGATATGAAAGAAGCGGAAATCCCTGTTGAGATATCCCTTCTGCTCATATTCTTTAAGATCGTCCTTCATATTCATAATCAGTACTCTGTCATGCAGATATTGAGATCAACGCTACCTTCAATTCCGTTTACTTTACCAGCTGATGTGTATTGCCACATATTGAAATGATATGGATAATAAAGCGGAGTTCCGTAATAAGCGATCCAAATATCGTAATCATCAACATCGGCAGCATCCATCAAAAGAGAAAACGACTTAACGTTACCGTAGATCATAGACTTGTAACCTGCAGCTTTTACGATATCGCAGAAGATCTTGGCATTCTCTTCATAAACATCAGACGAAAGGTTAGCCGTGCGCGCCTCATCGGACTCTGCCGACTCAATATCGATAACAACGGGATACTTGATATCATAAGGCTCTATCATATCAAGAAGAAGCTGCGCCTCTTCCTTGGCCTCTTTCTTATTGACTGCCTGCGAATAAAAGTAAACTCCGACATCCAATCCGGCCGCAAGTGCACCTTCAATATTTTCGGTAAACCTGTCGTCTTGAAGAAGCTTACCCTCGGTAGTTCCTCTGTAGCCGGCTCTGATCATCGCATAATCTATGCCGTCTGAAGCAACCTTCTCCCAGTCAATGGCACCCTGGAATCTCGAAACATCAACGCCCTGTTTTATATAAAGGTCGTCTTCTCCCACGTATTTAAGGAAACCATTGTCCGTAAACTCAAAATCACCGTCCTTTAAACCGTGGTGCTCAATCTCATCAGAGATAGGGAAAAAGAAATATCTTCCCGAACCGTTAACAACTATCTGATCAGGGAAAAGAGTACGCACAGCCGCAATAGCTCCGTCTCCGGATTCAAGCTTCTGACGAAACGACTCTCTTATCGAAGCTCTGGTCCTTTCCTCAGCCTCCTCTGAAGCCTCTTCAACAAGCTGCTCAGTCTCGGCCGCGGTATAATAGCCTTCGTTTGTGATAGCTTCAAGCTCGCTCTTAAATGCAGCCTCTTCTCTTTGAAGGATCGCATTTTTCACAAGAAGATAGATGCTGAAAGACAGTGCCATGATCGCAACAAGGCTCAAAAATATAATAGATATGATATTATGAGAATTTCTTACGCCTCTTTTTTCTCGTGTATCCTGAAGGTTTATTTTCATAGTCACATTCTCTCATCAAAATAGCTCTTGTAGCCTTCGCCGAATATCTCACTCGCACTTGTTATTATCATAAATGCATTGGGATCTTCATCCCTTACGATATCCTCGGCAAGTGGTGAAAGTCTCTTTTTAACAGCGCAGAGAATAACTTTCTTCTCTTCACCGCTGTAGGCGCCCTGCCCAAAAACATGAGTGGCACCGATATCAAGTTCCTCAAGAAGCCTTGCGGTTATGATATCCGGTCTGTCGGATATGATGTAGATAAGTTTTGCTTCATCTCTTCCGTACAGCACCAGATCAAGGATAAATGATGTGATCATAACGCAAAGGAAGGAATAAAGCGCAACTGTGATATCGTGAAATACAAAAGTAGCAACTGCAAGTACGAAGATATCGGTCATCATATAAAGAGCTCCGGTCTTTATATGCGGATATTTGATACGAAGGAGCTTTATGATGACATCCGTGCCTCCGCTTGTAGTGTGACACTTAAATAAAAGGCCTATGGCAATTGCAGTTGTCGCACTTCCGAAGGTTATCGCGAGTATCCTGTCGTAAATTGCATACTGAATAAAATTTCTCGAACAAAAGTCAGTGGCTAGGGATATCATTCCGGTCGCATATATAGTCGATATCGTAAATCTGATGCCGAATTTATATATGGCTATGATGAGGATCGGTATGTTCATGATCATGAACCACATACCGGTTCCTATACCCCAAACTCTGTTAAGTACGATTGCGAGTCCGGTAAGTCCTCCGGGCGCAATGTTGTTGGGATCGATCAAAAGAGCTGTTCCGATTCCGTACAATATTGCCGCTAAGGTTATTATCAGGTACTCAAAGCACCTTCTTTTCACTGTTACCGGTCTACTCATATATAATTAGATATTCGTCCTTACAATTCTTGGCTTGTAGCCGTTCTCTTCAAGAGCGTTAAGGATCTGTTCCTTATGCTCGCTTCCGAACGCTTCAAGAGTGATACGAAGCTCAACGGCTGCATTTCTGTTTATAGAAACGAACTGATTGTGCTCAAGCTTGATAACATTGCCGCTCACATCAGCTATTATGCCTGATACTCTCGAAAGTTCACCCGGCTTATCAGGAAGAAGTACAGAAACCGTAAAGATCCTGTCTCTCATGATAAGTCCCTGCTGTACAACGGAAGACATTGTTATGATATCCATGTTTCCGCCGGAAAGAACACATGCGATCTTCTTATCCTTACAATCAAGCTGCTTAAGCGCAGCAACCGATAAAAGACCTGAATTTTCAACAACCATCTTGTGGTTCTCGACCATATCAAGGAAGGAAACAACAAGATCTTCATCGGGAACAGTGATGATATCATCGATGTTCTTTGAAATATAAGGGAAGATCTTTTCGCCCGGAGTCTTAACCGCAGTACCGTCTGCGATCGTGTTTACACCGGGAAGTGTAACAACATGACCTGCCTTTATTGATTCCTGCATGCAGTTAGCGCCTGCAGGCTCAACACCTATTACTTTGATCTTGGGATTAAGAAGCTTGGCAAGTGTCGATACACCTGTTGCAAGTCCGCCTCCGCCGATGGGAACAAGAATATAATCTACAGTGGGAAGCTCTTTGATGATCTCCATCGCGATCGTTCCCTGTCCGGTAGCAACATCAAGATCGTCGAAAGGATGAACCATCGTATATCCATGCTCTTCTGCAAGCTTGCATGCATGCTCGTAAGCTTCGTCATATACATTGCCGTGAAGAACAACCTCTGCTCCGAGAGCTTTGGTCCTGTTTACTTTGATAAGAGGAGTTGATGTAGGCATTACGATCGTAGCCTTAACTCCGTACTGCTTAGCCGCGTAAGCAACGCCCTGTGCATGGTTTCCTGCGGAAGCGGTTATAAGTCCTTTGCTTCTCTCTTCATCTGTAAGAGTGGTTATCTTGTAATAAGCACCTCTAACCTTGTAAGCACCTGTTCTCTGAAGGTTCTCAGGCTTTAAATAAACCTTATTGCCTGTGTTGTTGCTCCAATAATCACTGTAAATGAGTTTCGTCTCAAGAGTTACTTTTTTGACGTCCTCATACGCCTCTTCGAATTTCTCTAATGTCATCTTGTTCTCGTCAGCCATTTCCTTTTCTATCTCCCAACTTATAATTATTCCGCAAACAAAAGCGGATCATTAGCTAAAAAGTGCATCTACAAACTCATCCGAATTAAATCTTTCAAGATCGTCGATCGCTTCTCCGACACCGATATATTTAACCGGAATATTGAGCTCCGAAACTATCGCAACGGCAATACCGCCCTTAGCGGTTCCGTCAAGCTTCGTAAGTATGATACCTGTAAGATCTGCGGCTTCACCGAATTCCCTGGCCTGCATAATGGCATTCTGACCTGTGGTTCCGTCAAGTACGATAAAGTTCTCTCTGCAGATACTTCCAAGCTCCTTATCGATGATCCTGTTCATCTTGGCAAGCTCATCCATAAGGTTCTTCTTGTTGTGAAGTCTTCCCGCGGTATCAACAATAAGAATATCGCAGTCTCTTGATTTATAAGCAAAAGCGGCATCGTAAATAACACTTGCGGGATCTCCGCCTTCTCTACCTGTAACGATTGGGCATCCTGCCCTGTCAGCCCACTCTTTTAACTGCTCGGTAGCGGCTGCTCTGTATGTATCCGCAGCTGCGATAAGCACTTTCTTACCTTTATTCTTGAAAATAGAAGCAAGCTTACCTACGGAAGTAGTCTTACCTACTCCGTTAACTCCGATAACAAAGATCACTGTCTTCTTATCCTCAAAGTCATATGCCCCTTCATCGATCTTCATCTGTTCTCTGATATTCTCGATAAGAAGCTCTTTGCACTGCGCAGGATCCGAAATATGTTTCTCTTTAACCTGCTTTCTCAGGTTGTCTATGATGCGACTTGTTGCATTGATCCCGATATCTCCCATAATGAGGGTCTCTTCGAGTTCCTCATAGAAATCGTCATCAATACCTGAAAAGCCGGAGAATACGTTGTCGATTCCCTTTGCGATATTGTCTCTTGTCTTGGACAATCCCTGTTGTAATTTGGCAAAAAAGCTGTTGGCCATCAGTTCGTAAGCTCCTTATCAATAAGATTAACACTGACAAGAGTGGATACACCTTTCTCTTGCATGGTAATACCGTATAGTCTGTCGGCACTTTCCATTGTACCACGACGATGTGTAATTACAATGAACTGGATGCTCGAAAGCTTATGGAGGTACTTAGCAAAACGAACGACGTTATTTTCATCAAGCGCAGCCTCGATCTCATCAAGGAGACAGAACGGTGAAGGCTTGAGGTTCTGAATAGCAAACAAAAGAGCTATCGCAGTAAGTGCCTTTTCACCACCGGACATCTGCATCATATTAACAAGCTTCTTTCCGGGCGGCTGAGCGTTGATCCTGATTCCTGCTTCAAGGATATCCTCATCCTCCGCAAGTTCAAGAGTACCCTTACCTCCTCCGAACATCTCTTTAAACACCTTATCGAACTCGATATTGATGAGCTTAAACTGCTCCATGAACTGCTTTCTCATAGACTCATCAAGGTCTTTGATGATCTCTTTGAGCTGTTGCTCAGCTTCAATAAGATCGTCATGCTGAGTCTTCATGAAGGTATATCTCTCCATGAGATTCTTGTAATCCTCGATAGCGTTGACGTTTACATCGCCCAGCTTTCTGATAGCATCCTTGAGCTGTGAAGTTTCTCTCTTCATAGCAGGAACGTCGGTCATATCTTCATCGCGAAGCTCTGCAGCATCGGTAAGTGTGATCTCATACTCATTCCACATATAATTGATCTGAGTCTCGATTGCTTCCTCACACTTTTCCTTACGCGATGTAAGTCTGATAACCTCTTTTTCAAGGTCAGACATGGTCTTGTTGAGCTCTTCGGTCTTACCGAAAAACTCCTTCTGAGAAACAGCGAGGTTGTTCTTCTGTTCCTTCTTAGCTTCAAGATCCTTGGTGGCATCTGACTGAACATCAAGCGAAGCCTCGATCGTAAGTCTGATTTCCTCGATGTCTTTCTTACTCTGATTGAGGTTTTCCTCATTTTCACGCATGGATTCCATGATCTCGGCAAGAGCTTTCTCTTCCGTTTCAATATCTTCATCCACACGTTCTATGTTCTGTCTGAAGAACTCCTGCTTCTGGTGAGCCTTCTCGTATTCGATCTCTTTCTTGGAAACCTTTTCGTTTTCCTGCTCCTCGATCTCGTGGAGACCTTCGAGCTCAGCACGATATTTTTCAACCTTTTCGGTACAGGTCTTCTCAATATTTTCAGACTCTACAAGAGCAGCCTCAGACTCTTCCTTCTCGGAAGCGATCTCAAGGATCTTGCTCTCGATCTCATCATTCTCAGCCTTAAGATCAGAATAATTGCCCTTCTGTTCTTCCTGACGTGACTCTTCGTTCTCTACGTTAAGGCGGGCTGTGTTCTGAGCGATAAATTTACTCTGAAGCTCAGTTCTAAGTTCCTCAGCTTCTTCACGGAGCTCGTTACGCTTTTTCTTGGAGTCCTCGATCTCCTTTTGGAGCTCGTCCATCTGCTCTTTGTATTTCTTGACGTTGGCCTCCATCTCGTCCATCTCACGACGTCTTCCAAGGAGGTTACTGTTATTCTTAAATGCACCACCGCTTATGGCACCGCCGGGAACAAGAAGTTCTCCTTCCAAGGTTACCATTCTAACAGTGTAGTTATACTTTCTGGCTATCTTAACGGCATTATCTACGTTATCAACCGCAACGATCCTACCTAGCATGGCCTTTGCGACTTTTCTGTATTTGGGATCGGTATCCACAAGTTCATCAGCCATGCCGAGAACACCGGGCTCATTAAGGGCTTCTTTTGCCTTAAGCTCCGGAGGATTATCAAGTGATGTGAGCGGAAGGAATGTAGCTCTTCCCGCCTTGGTATCCTTAAGATACTTGATCATCTTCTTGGCTGTCTCTTCATCATCGGTAACAATATTCTGGATATTACCGCCGAGCGCCACCTCGATAGCTGTCTCATATTTGGGCTGTGTCTTTATGATATCCGCAACAACACCGATGATTCCCTTGGTGTCGTCTTTTCTCTCCATGACTTTCTTGACACTTCCGCCGTAACCTTCATATCTCTCGGTGAGGTTAGCCAGTGCCTCAAGTCTGGATTTCTCCTGCTGATAGAGCTCCTGTGTCTTGCGAAGCTCGGTATCCTTAAGAGACATATTCTCGCGAAGGCTTACAATTTCCTGCTCACAAGCCTTTTGCTTCTTGTTCATCTCAGAGATCTCAGCGGTTATAGCATCAAACTCATCACGGAGCTTCTTTATGATCTCTTCCTGCTTGGATTCGTCAGACTGCGCTCTTACAAGCTTTCCTGTAAGCTCGGCCTTTCTGATATTCACCTGCTCCTTCATGGTCTCAAGTGAACTAAGCTTGGACTTGATATTGGCTCTTGTATTAAGAGTCTCGATTATTGTGCTCTTACATTCCTCGATATTGTCATTGATCTCAGTGATCTTGGATAAGATATTATCGAGTTCTTTCTTGGCATTGTCTTTATCTTCAAGAAGAGCCTTAGCTTCCTTGTCTATCTCTTCCTTTTCTTCAAGGTACTTATCTTTTTCCTTGTTCTTTTCATCTATCTTGGCCTGCTCATCCTTCATTCTGGTCTTAAAATGAGCATCATTAACAGAGGCAGAATTGATCTTCTCATTGAGAATACCGATCTGTCCCTCAAGCTTTTCTTTTTTAACGGATGAATCTGTGATCTTGGCTCTTGCCTCATCGATCTCAGCATCGAGACGCTCAAGCTCTTTCTGAAGATTCTCGTACTCATCCTTGGCCTTTTGATAGTTCTCTTTAGCCTCGGATAATGATTCAGATGCGATCTCAAGATTCTTTCCGGCCTCTTCAAGCTGATCCTTCTGGTTCTTGTTCTCCAAAAGGAACATATTTACATCAAGAGTCTTAAGTCTCTCTCTGTGCTTGAGATATTCCTTGGCAACCTCTGACTGCTTCTCCAAAGGAGCGATCTGCTTCTCAAGCTCTGAAAGGATATCGGAAAGTCTTGTCAGATTTATCTTTTCCTCTTCGAGCTTCTTGATAGCAGTCTCCTTACGGGACTTGAATTTAACGATACCTGCAGCCTCATCAAAGAGATTACGTCTATCCTCGGGCTTACTTGAAAGGATCTGGTCGATCTGACCCTGTCCGATGATAGAATAGCCCTCTTTACCGATACCGGTATCCATGAAAAGCTCATTTACATCCTTGAGCCTGCATGAAGCGCCGTTTATCATGTACTCACTCTCACCCGAGCGGTACAGACGTCTTGAAACGGTAACCTCATCATAATCAATTGCAAGTGAATGATCTGAATTATCCAATGTGATGGCAACATAAGCATAGCCAAGGGGCTTCCTTAGCTCTGTTCCCGAGAAGATGACATCCTGCATGGATCCTCCACGGAGCTGCTTGATACGCTGCTCACCGAGAACCCATCTGACGGCATCTGCGACATTACTCTTACCGGAACCGTTAGGACCAACGATACCGGTAATGCCGTTATGAAAATCGAATTTTATTTTATTGGCAAAAGATTTAAAGCCATGGATCTCAATACTTTTTAAATACATTATTTTGAATCGCGCAAAACAAGAATGGCCTGATAAGCCGCATTCTGCTCAGCAGCCTTCTTGGTCTTTCCTGTCCCCTCTCCCATAATCTTATCTGCGACGTATACGCGCACCTTGAATATTTTATCATGTTCGGGACCATCTTCGCCACAAATTTCATACCTTATTTCTTTGTGTTTCATACTCTGTACAAGTTCCTGAAGCTGTGACTTGCTATCCCTGTATTTCTCAAGGCTTTCCGTATTGGAAAGAATATATTTATCAATAAAACGCTTGGCTTCCTGAAGTCCTCCGTCGAGAAAAAGAGCTCCGATAACAGCCTCCATAACATCAGCTATTATGGAATCCTTATTTCTTCCTCCGGTATGCTCCTCGCCTTTACCAAGCTGGATATAGCTCTTTATATCAAGGTGTTCCGCGTCAAAAGAAAGCGCAGGCTCGCAAACAAGCGATGCTCTAAGCTTGGACATCTCTCCCTCTTTCTTATCGGGATATGTTTTAAACAGGAACTCACTTGAAACCATCTCCAGGACCGCATCACCCAGGAACTCAAGCCTCTCATAATCAGGCTTTTTGTTGATGCGCTGCTCATTGACAAAAGAACTGTGTGTAAATGCCTGTATCAGAAGATCTTTATTCTTAAAAGTGTATCCGATCAGGCCCTCAAACTTGCTTATATCATTCTCACTTAACATAATAACCCTTCTTAACAAAAGTGAGGCAGTTACAAGCTGCCTCACTAAAACTCCGTATATTGATTTACAGCTTATTTACTTGTGATGGCAGCCTTTAAAAGCTCTACTGCTTCACCGACTGTTTTGATATTCTCTGTCTTCTCAGGATCTATCTGAACATCAAATTCATCCTCAAGTCCCATAATGATCTGGAAAAGATCAAGGGAATCAGCCCCAAGGTCCTCTGTAAATGTTGTTTCCATCTTGATCTCCTCAGGATCAACATTGAGAACATTCGCAATAACTTCTTTCAACTTTACAAATTCCATTTTACCTACCTCCACTGCCCAGCAGTATTAAATATATAGCATATATTTGACCAATGCGTCAATTTTCTTGCGAAAGCTTAGCACTGATTTTTTCTGTTATTTTTTGCTCGGTGAATGTAACGCACTGCAAGATCGAATTCTTGATCTCAACAGATCCGCTGCTTCCGTGAGTCTTAACAACAAGTCCTTTGAGTCCGAGCATCGGCGCTCCGCCGTACTGATCGAGACTGTAGTTACCGAGAGCTTTCTTGAGATCTTTTTTGATCAAAAGAGCTCCGATCTTAGTCTTAAGATTAGACATAAGGCTCTTCTTAAGTACATGCATAAGGGATTTGGCAACACCCTCATACATCTTGATGATAACATTACCTGTAAATGCCTCACAAACAATTACGTCAGCATATCCTGCCGGGATCTCTCTGGCTTCTATACTGCCGATAAAGTTGATATCGGGACAGTTCTTAAGAAGCGGGAAGGTCTCTTTTACAAGAGCATTACCCTTCTCTTCCTCGGCTCCTATGTTAACGATAGCAACCGTGGGATTCTTGACACCCATGATGTTCTCCATGTATACAGTGCCCATCTTGGCAAACTGTACAAGATGATTGGATCTCGCATCAACATTGGCTCCGCAGTCAATAAGGAGCGAATTACCCTTCTCAGTAGGGATGATAGGTGCAAGAGGAGCTCTGTCAACGCCCTTAAGTCTTCCGACAATGACCTGTCCACCTACAAGTGTGGCTCCGGTACTGCCTGCTGAAACATAGGCATCGGCTTCGCCGTGATTGACCATATACATCGCCTTAACGATCGATGAATCCTTCTTGGTCCTGATAGCCATTACAGGGGGCTCAGCCATTTCAATCTCTTCTGTTGCATTGATCACATCAAGTCTGTTCTTGTCATAGCTGTACTTAGCAAGTTCTTTGTTAATGACCTCTTCCTTACCTACAAGGAAAACCTTGAGGTTAGCAGCCTCGGAAATCGCATCAACGGCTCCTTTAACTGTGGAAACAGGTGCATTATCACCGCCCATAGCATCGACCGCAACTCTAATAAGTTCCGACATATACGGGACCTCCATTCAATTATAGACTTATTCTAATATACTAGAGTAAAATACAAAAATCAAGGCTTTCCGACATAGCCGGAAAGCCTCTAAAGTTCTGAATTATGAGGTTATACCAAAAGTATATCAAGCCTCAGCTTCAATGATGCTCTTCTTGTTATAATAGCCGCACTTCTTGCATGCCATGTGGGGCTGCATAAGAGCGCCGCAATGACTGCACTTAACCAAAGTGGGAGCTGTCATTTTCCAATTAGCTCTTCTCTGATCTCTGTGGCCTTTTGATGATTTATTCTTAGGGCAGATTGACATTTGAGTAACACCTCCTTACCAGTAACCGTATAAGAAACTGCCTATGTTTTAAGGCAATTGTTTACGTTTATTCATTAGCATACCTAAGTAGTATACTTACGCCAAATAGATTTGTCAACAGTTTTTTTCTCACTATCTGTTGCAGTTCTGCGAATATTTCTTCGGAGATATCCCAACTGATTTTGTAAAGGCCTTTAGGAAATTGCTGTAATCCGAAAAGCCGCATTCCTCATAGGTTTCACTGACTCCTCTTCCTTCAGCAAGAAGCGACTTCGCAATCGATATCCTTCTTGCGGTCAGATATTTGTTGATTGTTGTTCCCGTCGTAGCCTTAAATATCCTGCAAATATAGGACTCGCTTATATAAAACTGCTTAGCCAGATCACCTATACTGATAGGTTCCTTTATATTGTTATTGATATAAGAAAGGATAGCATCGACCTGGTCGTTATAAGTCGCAGGCTTTTCCTCCTCGGAATCATTCTCTCTGGCGTTGACTATCTGATTGATCATGACAAAAAGCTCTGTAAAAGTAGCCCTTTCCAGAAGATCATGACCGAATCCGTTGCTTGTTATTATCTCATTTACAAAATAAAGGAATCTCGTCTGCTGCTCCTGCGTAAGCCTTATCCTGTGCGAGAAATCTTCGCTTCTATTATGAAAGCATGCATCGAGATCGGTCTCATTACTCGACATACTCTTCATAAAATCAGGATCTATCATGATAACTATCCTCTCATGAAGCTCCTTGTCGATCTGAGTAAGATAATGAGAATCATACTGACTTATAAGGAAGATATCGCCGGGCTCTATATCATAGAGCTTATTATCGATAAGAAACTGCTTTCCCCCCGATATCGAATAATAAACCTCATAGCAGTCATGAATATGCATCTCCATAGCCTTGTCATCCTTATAAAGATGGGCAACGCTAAAATATTTATTTGCTATACTCTCGGCCATAGCGGCCTTACATGAATTTAATTCCTTCATAAGAAACCCTTTTTATCTGAAAAATCTCCAGACCGGCGCTCCGCATACCTCATCAACCATTTCCATATTGATGCCGGGGCCGTACTTTTCATTTAAGAAAACATAGAGATAACCTGCTCTCTCACCGCCGCCAATATAAAATACATCATCACGGTCTACCAAAGACTTTATGGGATTGTCTATTTCATGCATATAGGCATGGTACAGACCGATAGGTGCAGGCTGTATCCATCCGCCGATCTGACAGAAGTTCTCATAGTAATCAAAATACTTTCTGTCTATATCAAAGATATTCTTGGCTCCGCACAATCCGCCGTAAGTAGTATCAACATCTACAATATAGAAGCCGTCTCTTTCGGTGATCGCTTTAACCTTCTCATAGGTACCATCGGGAGCTTCCGCAATATTTCCGTTCTTTTCATTCTTAAAATAGCTAAACTGTCCGCAGACAAATACCGCACAAGCTATAACCGCCATAGAAACAGCAACTATCATAAATCCTTTTTTGAACCTGCCGTATAGCTTATATAATATGGTATCCTTGTAGGCTTTCGTTCCTATTATGACCGCTACGGTAAATAGGATCGCAGAAAGCCATATTCCGCTCTCAACGCGCCACATGATACGCTTTGAACAAGTAAGCAGATAGTATAAAACAAAGATCCAAAGCGACTGTATCAATGCAATAAACTTATATCTCTTTTTAAGGAACAATAACGAACATAAAAGCAAAAGCACAAATACCACAGAGCTTGCACCGTACTTCGGAGTCTCAACAAGCTTTTGGAATGTATAAGAAAAGACTTCCGGATCAAGTCTAAGCTTGTCCTTCCTTGTTCCCTGTCCTATAGCCTGCATAGTCTTAAGCTTATCAAGATCAAAATACTCTGTATCGTTCCAAACCCACTGATCCAGAAGTATAAAATCATTCTCGGTAAATCCCGCTTCGAGATAAGCTTCCTTATCCCAATTAAAGTTGTAATTACCGTGATCGCACTTCTCGACCATGATAGTATTCCACTCCATGAAATACTTCCAATCGGGATTCATATAATAAGCATGATAATTGGCCAAAAGACATATCGCTGCAGCCGCAATTGGTACCGCAAAGATAATGATCGCATTCTTGATCTCTTTCTTAAAAAAGCCGGGTAAAAAAATGATCGCTGTTCCAAGGAAGGGAAGAACCATACCCGCACCGGCCGCCCTTGCCATAACACCCATCGAGATCAGCACGGTAGCGATGATAATACCGGGAATACTTCTTTTTCTTTTGATGACCATAGAAAGAAGTATGATCGAACCTGCGATAGCATAAAATGTAGAGCTCTGCGTAAACTGGATCTCGGTATAAAAGTCATACGCAAAGAGCATATTGAGCGCAGTTGTGATAAATACAGTGACGGGGAGCGAAAAATCTTCCGACAAAACTGCGCTTATAACGATAACGGATATAAGATCAAAGATAAGATATGACCACAGATACCAGTTAACACCGGGAATAATGCTATATAAAACCTTTAAAGCGTATCCGAAAATAATATTATTATATACAAGGTACTGCGAGCTTTCACCAAAGGCACCGGCCGCAATCAGATTCATGATCGTATCATCGTTGGTCGAATACTTAAGCTTTCCCAAAAGCACACAGGAAAGAAAGAATAAAAGACTTATAAGCGTGATCGATAAATATCTTTTCTTTTTAAGATTCATAAAAACTCCGTCATTAGTCAGATTAATAGCAAAAGAGAGATTTTGCGTATAGGCGTAAAATCTCTCCAATATAATACAATATTATTTGCAAAGTGCGAAAGTATCTCTTGCGATAGCAAGCTCCTCATTGGTAGGAACCACCATAAGAGTAACCTTGCTGTCAGCTCCTGAGATGATCTCTTCCTTGCCTCTAACCTTGTTTGCTTCCTCATTGAGTGTAGCTCCGATGAACTGAAGCTTGTCGCAAATAAGCTTACGAACAAAACCGCTGTTCTCACCGACACCGGCTGTAAAGCAGATAGCATCTACTCTTCCAAGAGCTGCCGTATATGAACCGATATACTTAACTACTCTGTAAACGAATGCATCAACTGCTCTCTTAGCTGCGGGATTACCTGCAACATAAGCATCCTCGAGATCTCTGAAATCTGAAGAAAGATCGTTTGAAAGACCAAACACACCTGACTTCTTATTAAGAAGGTTCATAACATCGGCAACTGATGAATTCTCTTTTTTCATAACAAACTCAACAACAGAAGGATCGATATCTCCTGTTCTTGTACCCATGATAAGTCCCTCAAGGGAGTAAGTCCCATTGATGTATCTATGCACTTGCCGCCGTCAACAGCTGAAAGTGAAGCGCCGTTACCAAGGTGACAAACAATAAGCTTAAGATCAGCATCGGCTTTTCCAAGGATCTGTGCTGCTCTCTTACTTACAAAAGAATGGCTTGTTCCGTGGAAACCATATCTGCGGATTCCGTATTTCTCATAATATGAATAAGGAAGTCCGTAAATATATGCCTCCTCAGGCATTGTCTGATGGAATGCTGTATCAAACACAGCAACCATAGGAACACCGGGCATAACCTTCTGGCATGCTCTGATACCGATAAGATTGGCGGGATTATGAAGAGGTGCAAGATCGCTCACATCTTCGATCGCCTTTATAACATCATCGTTGATAACAACAGACTTTGTAAACTTCTCACCACCGTGAACAATACGATGTCCAACAGCACCGATCTCGTCAAGAGATACAACGCCGTCTTCTTTATTTGTAAGAGCCTCTATAACAAGCTCGATCGCTCTGTTATGGTCGGGCATAGGTGTTTCCTTTGTGATCTTATCCTTACCGGCGGGTGTATAAACTATACGGCTTCCGTCGATACCTATCCTCTCGCAAAGTCCTTTACAGATAACATCTTCAGTAGTGGAATCAATAAGCTGGAATTTAAGTGATGAACTTCCACAATTAATAACCAAGATCTTCATAGTGACTGTATCCTCTTTTCATACATTATTAGAATTGCAATACATTTATAGTAGCTCTTTCCACGAAAAAAACTTTGAGTATAATCAACTTTGGGAATAGGCTACATCTTATGATATCATAAGATAAGGTCGATTATTTGTTTTTTGTGTGAAAGCGCTTTCAGTATATGAGTATTATAGGAATTATAGCCGAATTTAATCCATTTCACAATGGTCACTTACATTTGATAAACGAATGTAAGAGGCTTACGGGTGCAGATAAATGCATAGTTATAATGAGCGGTGATTTTGTGCAGCGCGGAGCTCCTGCTCTTACCGACAAATTCACGAGAGCTCGCATGGCTCTTTCATGCGGTGCCGACCTCGTTCTTGAGCTTCCCGTTTATTACAGCACAGGAAGTGCCGAATTCTTTGCAAAAGGCGCCGTTTCTATCCTTGATAAGCTTGGGGTCGTTGATTATCTGTGCTTTGGAAGCGAATGCGGCGATATCGAGTCCATAAGTGCTGTCGCCAAAATTCTTAATAAAGAGCCCAAGACTTATAAAGATACTCTGTCAAAAGAGCTAAAGAAGGGCTTTTCTTTTGCATCCGCACGTGAGAAAGCTCTTTGTGCAGCTATAGACGGTGATAAAGCAAAAATTAAAGACATAATATCTTCACCCAATAATATCCTTGCTACCGAGTATGTGAGAGCTCTTTTGGCTATGAAAAGCAAGATCAAGCCCTTCACAATAAAAAGAGCAGGTGAAGACTATAACTCCGAAGTATTATCCAAGGTTCCCAGTGCGCTTTCTATAAGAAATGCCATATTTGAAAATGATAAAAGCAAGAAGATCGCATTAAACACACTAAAGGGTTCAATGCCGAAAGCGGCTTTGGATCTTCTCCTATCCGAGGAAACAGGTCTTGTTAAGCCTAACGATTTATCAGAACTTTTACATTATAAGCTACTTCAATCTTCAAATACTGATCTTACCGAATATGTTGACGTAACCGAAGACATTTCCAATAAGATCACCAAAAACCTTGATAAATACGAGGACTTTGAGAGCTTTTGCATGAAGATAAAGTCCAAAGATATCACTTATTCAAGGATAAGCAGATGCCTCATACATATCCTTCTGGATATCAAAAAGGACAATATGACTGAATATATCTCGGATTCCTACACCGGATACGTTCGGATCCTGGGACAGAAAGCTTCTTCAAAAGATCTTTTGTCAGAAATTCAAAATAACTCAAAGCTCCCTGTTCTGAACAGATTAAAGGATGCTCCTCATAAGTTAAACCCGCTCCAGATGCGGCTTTTCGAGGAATCTCTTTGCGCCGGTAGGGTTTACAATATAGTAAATACGCAGGGTTACCAGAATGAATATCGCTTAAAGCCAGTAATCATGTGATTGCAGCGGTTTTATTATCGTGTTAACATTAATCTATAGTAAATTTCAATTTCATTTTCGGAGGATAAAATGGGTCTTCAGACGATAAGTAAGGGTCAGATTCTTCACAAAGCGGGAAATGACAGTGTTAGTACTATAGAAGTCCTTGTAAAGGGCAAGATAAAAGTATACGATCAGTATTCTCAGATCATACTTGGAGTCGGCGGCCTTATAGGTCTCTCCGAGACTCCGGAAAAAGAATATTCTTATACATACGAGGCTTTGGAGGACTGCGCAGTCTACTCCTATCCTTACAATTCAGATGAAGATGTCCGCTTCGTTATCCAATCCAATCCCAAGATCGCATCTATACTATCATCTCAGGCTTCCGACAGCGTCTATCAATTCTTTAACGCTTACGATAAGCTCTACGATGATGCGCTTGCGGAGTACGAAAAGATCAAATCGGATTACGCTGACTATCCCGTATTATGCATAAAAGCAGGCGAAACTCCCATCACGTTTGAAAAGATCGATCTTCTTATCCCGCCTGAAAGAACGGATAAAATCTCCAATTGGGAATTCAATATGATCAAGAGTATGAAAGAACAGGAAATCAATCTCAAAAAGTTCTTTTATCCTCTTAATATCGATATCTGCATCGGTGTCGTTATGCTTGCGCTGGAACGCTGCAGGCTTATTGTTGATGCTTCAAGATTTATTGTCGCATACAGAAAACAGCTTAAGAGAAATACAACCGACTTTACAACAACAATGAAAATGATCAACGGAAAGCTTGAAAACATGGCTTCTTCCGACTCAGAAGGCGGTTCATCCGATATCGTGATCGTAAATGCTCTTAGCACGATCATCAGCTACTCTAAGGTTGATCCGGAGATTGCCGCAAAATTTGAGGATCGGATACATAAATTCAAAGCTAACGATAATCGCTATGATTCCGCTGATGAAGCAAGGAGTCTTAGAAGGAAGCTCTCTTCCTCTTTCTATGATGTATTTAAAGGTGCCTTTCTCCACAGCCTTGAAGACAACGACATACCGATAGAGCTAAAGATGTTCTTTATGTTCGGCTTTGTCGATGAAGAGCTTGCCGGTGATAAGAACACCAGGATTCTCTGCAACATGGCAAGGGCATATGTTCCGGATCCCGAAGGCAATGTCCTTCTGTTATATGAATGGCTTAAGAAAGTATATACACTTGAAGTTGAGCCTTCGAGAAATGAATTCGACCAAGATTGGCCTACATATCTAAGAGAACAAAAGGCAACGGGAAATCTCAATCAGGCACAGATCGATGCGATGACGGACGATCCGCTGAGCAGACTTGAGTTCGAGATAAATAACCTCTTTAGTCTCGGAAATCGTATGACTTTCGGACGTATATCTTCTTTCGTGCCCGTATTTGATTCAATGAATGTGTTAAGGCCATTGGATATGGCGTATATTACCGCATCCAAGATAAACGAATTCTATAGCTATATAAGAAACATAGACTACGGCGTATTCTGCAGACAGGCGCTCTACTCCAACCCGGAGATCGGTATCACTCAGCTCTTTTACGCAGAAGATGTTACTCCGTATATGATCCTCATGCCAAATATCGGAAGCCGAGCTTCTTTGTGGCAGGAAATCGAGGGTAAAAAGAGAAGCACTAAAGCCAGAATGCTTGTTTCCATATTCAATACAGAAAATACCGAGGAGTGCATGATCAAGCTCTTTGGCGAGTTCAGATGGGAAATGTGTAAGACCGAGCAGGGCGTACATTGGAACGATGTGACAGATCCTTCGCTCACATCAATGTACTGCGATTACCTGCAGTTCTTTAAAAAGAACTCTTCTCTCTCACCTGAGGTAAAAGAAAAGCTTAAGCTCGACCTTAAGAAATTCAGCAATAATTATAAGAACGTATTTATCGCGGATTACCTTGCTTATGTAAAGTACGAATCAGCCGGATCGCCCAGACTTAACAAGGTAAGTCGTGAGATCCTGTTTACGTTCTGCCCGTTCTCGAAAGATATAAGAGATGCGATCGCGGAGAATCCGCAGTACAGAGATCTTATAAATCACTTGGCTTCGCATAATTCCAATCTTTCCAAGCCGCTTCTTAATCTTAAAAACAAGCTTATCCGAGACGGTATCCAGGTTCCCGAGGTACTTTCAGGACAGATCGAATATCTCGAAAGCAGATAAAAATAGGCTGTTAATAAGCTCCCGTATGAAGGGTAAGTTTATTAACAGCCTTTATTATTTATTCTGATAAGATCACACTTTAATCTTCTTATGATTTGATCGCACCGTCAACAAGACCACCCATAATCTGCTTCTGTGCAAATAAGAACAGAATGATCATCGGGATGATCGCAAGAAGCGCTGCGGTCAAGATCAGATCCCACTGCTTAACGTAAGATCCTACAAAAGCCTGAACAGCAACAGGAAGTGTCTTAACCTTACCGTTATGACCAAGCATAAGTGAAGGTAAAAGGTAATCGTTCCAGATCCACATGCCGTTAAGGATAGTGACCGTTACTACAGGCGGCTTTAAAAGCGGAAGGATGATATTAAAGTAGATCCTCTCAGGTGAGCAACCGTCTATAGAAGCAGCCTCCTCAAGCTCAAACGGCACAGTCTTGATAAATCCCGTAAGGATAAATACCGTCATCGCTCCGCCAAATCCAAGATAAGCAAATATGATTCCGGGAAATGACTGAAGCATACTGATACCAAGGAACTTTCCCACATCTCTGAATGTCGAGATAAGAGGAAGCATTACAACTTGGAACGGAATGATCATAGACGCTATAAAAGTCATGTAGATAAACGTCGACCAATTAGTCTTATTGCGGGTGATGACCCATGCTGCCATTCCTCCGAATAGAGCCAAAAGAACCAGCGAAACTATCGTAACTACAGCTGATGTCATGAAAGCAGACCAAAAGCTGAAGTTTGAATTGTTTATAACAGAAACAAGATTGTTGTGCAGCTTAGTTAATGACATTCCCGATACGCTTACAGGATTGGCCACTATATCATTGGCACTTCTGAATACGTTTATAACTACAAGCGCAAACGGGAATAATACGTATATTGCGATCACCAGGAATATCAGTCTTATTATGATACCCAAAGGAGTAAGCTTTTTTACCATTACATCTCCACCTCCCTCTTGTTAGAAATACGTACCTGCAAGATCGAAACTATCGACAGGATAATGAAGAACAGAACGGCCTTAGCCTGCCCCATTGCATAATTGTTCTTGGTAATTGCCGTATTATAAATATTTAGTGCCAACATCTGCGTACCGTTTGAAAGATACTGTCCCATGAAATTCTGTACGGATCCCGTACCGTTGGTAAGAGCCATGTTTACATCAAACTGCTTAAATGCAGATTGAAGCGTTAAGAATGTACAGATAGTTATGGTTGAAGCAATCATCGGAAGCTTGATCCTGAAAAATGTCTGGACCGCATTGGCTCCGTCTATCGCAGAAGCTTCGATGACATCTGTCGGAACAGTTGTAAGTCCCGTGATATAGATCATCATTATATAACCTGCATATTGCCAGATATAAACCAAAACAATCGCAAAGAAACCTGTATTATATTTTGAAAGCATTGAACTGTTGTAGCCGAATGCTTCGAATGTCCATTTTAGAACTACATTATTGAAAATGAATTGCCAAATATAACCAAGTACGATACCACCGATAAGATTGGGAATGAAATATGCTGCTCTGAAAAATCCGACCGCACGTATCTTGCTTGTGCACAAAACAGCCAAGCACAGGCCTATAACATTTACTGCGATCATATTGATTATCACGAATACCACAGTTATGATAAGTGACCAAAGAAAGCTTGGATCCTTGAACATTTCCGTATAGTTCTTAAGTCCCACAAAACCGGTCATCCTGATACCGTTCCAATCCGTTGTGGAATAAAAGAGTCCAAGGCCAAACGGAATTATGACTGTAACAGCAAAACAGAATAATAATGGAAATAAAAATATAACGTTGATTATTGCCTTATGATGCTTCTGAGTCGGAATAAAATACAGTCCCATGAAAAACAAAACAATTCCAAGGACCAACATACCGCCTCTGAAACTGAAATTTATACGTAGAATATCTATTATCAAAGAAATGATAATACTTGCCAGTCCGGCTAATAAAACAAGTATTGATATGACCAGCTGAGCCGCTTTATTGCCTCTCATAAAGAAGACCCCCTTTATTTATAAACATAGGATGGGTTGTCATTAGGCAACCCATCCCCAAAGTTTATAGTTTTAGATCACTTAGCATATGCCTGCTCAGTTACCTGCTTAAAGATCTGGATGAATCCTTCTTTATCAATTGTGCCTGAAGCAAAGTCTGCAAATACCTGACCTGTATAGTTCTGTGCATAACCGTCTGTCATATTGAGCCAGTGCCAAGCAGATGTCTTACCTGCAGCTGTGTAGTCAGAAATAGTCTGAGCAAAAGGATCGTTAGCTACATATGTGCAAGACTTGAAGGGGCTGATAAAGCCTGCTTCCATAACAAGTACTTCCTGTGCGGGAGCTGTTGTAAGCCACTGTAAGAAAGCTTCAGCTTCTGCTACATTACCGTCCTTGTAAACAGCCCACCATGAAGGTGAATTTGTAAGAATGGTATCCATACCGTCTTCAAAAGCATAAGGAGCCATACCGCACTTGAAGTTTCCTGCCTCTGCATAAGCATCCTTATCATCTGTTGTCATTGTTGCGCCGATCCATGAACCCTGTGTTACAAATGCATATTTACCTGATGCAAAGTTAAGGATCTGCTGATCATATGTACCTGATACAAGAAGTGACTGATCTGAATACTTGTTGAAAAGCTCAACCATATCTGCAAAATCAGCAAATCTCTTCTCATCGAGCTTACCGCCATCGTTAAGCATATCGATGTAAGTTGAATCTTCTCTCTTTAATCCTGAATCAAGATATGTACCAAAGAGATGGTTACCTGTAGACCAATAAAGATTAACAGGCTCAGCAAAGTATCCGATAACTGCTGTAAGACCAAGCTCATCTTTCTTGGAATCAAGAGTTTCAAATGCAGCCTTCATTGCAGCAGGGCTTGTGATAGATGAAGGATCAACGCCTGCCTTCTCAAGAATATCTGCATTATATGCAAGACCAACGGCCTCAGTTGTGTAAGGGAATCCTACAGTTCCTTCAGCACTTACATATGCAGCATCAGTATCTTTTACCCATTCCTGATCGCTCATATCCTGAAGCAGACCATCCCAGTTGTTAAAGTCAGCCTCTCCACCGCATACAAAAACGTCAGGCATGTTGTCAGATTGATAGTAAGCTTTCAGCTCCCCCTGAATATCAATACCGCCGCCCATTGACTCGATCTCAACATGGACGCCTGATTCCTTTTCATACATCTCGGCAAGCTTCTTGAGCTGTGAATCAACCTCGATCTTTCCGTTTACGACACGGATTGATTTTCCGCTTGAAGCACTTGCCGGCGCTCCACCTGCTTCTGCGTTTGAAGTTCCGGTAGCTGCACCGCTCTCAGCTCCTCCGCAACCTACAAGACTTACTGCCATAAGTCCCGCAACCATAAGTGATAATAACCTTCTTCTCATAATCTTCCTCTCCTTTGATTCATTACTTTATTAATAGAGCCAAGACTCTACCAAACTTAGTTAATTAGATTGATTTCCCAAACTCCAGCAAACCATGGCGGAAGCTTTATATCTTTTTGAAGCTTTACATTTTCGTTATCAGAGATCAATAAAGCTGCCCCTTCGTTAAAATCTACAGGAATCCGATAGTCTGTTTCCGTGCTGCTCACATTGCACATTACCAATAAAGTCCTATTATTCAGTTTTCTTAAATAGATAAAAACGTTTTCGTTTTGTGGATCCAATAATTCATAGGTCCCATATACTATTATACCTGACCAATCGCTTTTTCGGCGAAGTTTTATCAGTTTTTTGTAATAATTATATACTGAATCATCATCACCGACTTCTGCTTTAGCGTTTATCCTGTCATAATTGGGATTAACCATGATCCATGGCTCTCCCGTTGTAAACCCTGCGTTCTCCGTAGCATCCCACTGCATCGGAGTCCTTGCATTATCTCTGCTCTTTGCTTCTACTGCCTTCATGAAATCTTCGGCAGTTCTTTTGCCTGAACCGACTATGTCGTTGTAGGCATTTATTACTTCAATATCTCTGCAGTTCTCGATCTTTCCGAATCTGCAATTGGTCATTCCAAGTTCCTCGCCCTGATATACATAAGGCGTACCCTGCATCATATGAAGCACGGTTGCTATGCACTTTGCCGACTGAGGTGACTCATCTCCAAGTCTTGAAACGATCCTCGGCTGATCGTGATTGCACCAGTAAAGTGAATTCCACGCTTTACCGCTCAACTCATTCTCCCATTTTGATAGATTCTTCTTAAGATCGGGGAGATAAAATCTCTTTATTGTCCACTTGCCGTTCTCGTCATAATCAAGGCCCATGTGCTCAAACTGAAATACCATGTTGAGCTCAGTCTGATCATCCGAAGCGTACCTCTTGGCTTCATCGATCGTAACGCCCGCGCACTCTCCTACAGTCATGATGTCGTACTTGGAAAGCACTCTCTGATTCATCTCTTTGAGATATTCATGTACGTGAGGGCCGTTTGTCGTATTGGCAAGATCTCCGTACTCACTTCCGGGCCAGACCTTTCCGTCAGGAAGCCCCTCTGCCTTGGAAATCATGGAAATAACATCCATTCTAAAGCCGTCGATCCCCTTATCGCACCACCAAGTCATCATGTCGAAGACTTCATCTCTTACCTTGGGATTGTCCCAGTTAAGATCGGGCTGCTTTTTGGAAAAACAGTGAAGATAATACATTCCGGTCGTCTCGTCGTACTGCCATGCACTTCCGGAGAAACAGCTTCCCCAGTTGTTGGGTTCCTTGCCGTCCTTTCCTTCTCTCCAAATATAAAAATCTCTCTTGGGATTGTCTTTGGATGAGCGGCTCTCAATAAACCATTTATGCTCATCCGATGTATGATTTACCACGAGATCCATAACGATCTTGATATCGTGATCATGTGCATCCTTAAGGAGTGCATCAAAATCTTCCATAGTTCCGAAATCGTCCATGATATCGCGATAATCAGAAATATCATATCCGTTATCATCATTAGGTGATTTATAAACAGGGCTAAGCCAGATGACGTTGATACCAAGATTCTGAAGATAATCAAGCTTGCTTCTGATACCGTTAAGATCTCCGATACCGTCTCCGTTCGAATCACAGAAACTTCTTGGATAGATCTGGTAAACAACGCTCTCCTTCCACCACTTCTTTTCCATGTTTACCTCCAAAAAAAATAGCTTTAAGTTACGCGAATAACCATCTAAAGAAAAGGTAACTCAGCAAATGTATCGTGTCAATGGTTATGCGCATAACTATTAAAGCTATACATGGAAATCATAATTCTTTTATGCACTTTTCACAATGCGCGTGTCGATTCTCTTATGACAAGTTCAACCGGCATTTTTATATTATGTTCTACATCCTTGCCTTCGATCATCCTAACCATGCTCTCTACGGCATATCTGGCCTTCTTCTCGATATCCTGACTTACCGTTGTTATCTTAGGCGTGCAGATAGTCGAGTAATTTATATTGTCATAGCCGGAGACAGAGATATCCTCAGGCACTCTTACAGCCTTACTCTGAAGAAAATTGATAACTTGAAGAGCATAGAAATCAGAGACGCAAAAGATCGCTGTTTTCTCAAGCATTGCCGGATACAGCCTGTTTAGCCCCTCTATCATCTCCTCTTTTTGGAAGTCGATGATAAAGTGAGAGCTGTCATCGATAGGGATCCCGGCATCCTGAATAGCCTTCTTAAAGCCTCTCCATCTGTGCCTGTCCGCCTCAAAATCCGTATCATCTATCATTGCCACATTCCTATGGCCTAAGCTCGCAAAGAACTTTCCGGTGATATATCCGCCGTTGTAATCATCAACGAAGATCTGAACCAGCTTATTGTACTCATATACAAAAGATGCATCTATGGTCACCACCGGCTTCAAAAACTGACTGGAAATATCCAGCATAACCTCCTTGCGATGATTACAAAGGATAAGTCCGTCGAGATTCCAGCGCATTGCATCCTTAAGGATCTCATCTGATCTCTGGTTTAGAATGATCAGAATATATTTATCGTTCTTACGAAATTCGCTTTCAAGATAAGCAAAGAACGCACCAAAATAAGGGTCGGATAGAATATTCTTCTTATCCTGCCCATTAGCAACCGCAACTCCTATAAGGCCTGAGCTTCTGCTTACAAGAGACATCGCAGATTGATTGGAGACATATCCGCTCGAAGCTATCTCTTTTTCAATCTTCTCTCTAAGTGCAGCCGAGACCTTGTCTGTTCTTCCGTGAATAACATAAGAAACGGAGGCAGTGCTGACTCCGCACTTCTCCGCTATATCCTTGATACGAACCATTACTATAACCCTCCTGTTTCTAGTTATACGCATAACCTATTTACCTGTCAAGCTTTCTGTGATACTTTCGATTTAGATAAAACTCAAATAATATTTACGGGGGTTAATTCAATGGAACGCAAATGGTGGCACAATAAAACCGCTTATCAGATCTATCCCAAGAGCTTCATGGATTCAAACGGTGACGGCATCGGCGACATCAAAGGGATCATAAGTAAGCTTGACTATCTTAAGAACCTTGGAATAGACATACTGTGGCTCTCTCCCATCTATAAATCTCCTCTCGCCGATCAGGGCTATGATATCTCCGACTACTACGATATCGACCCTCGCTTTGGCACAATGGAGGATCTTGATGAACTTATTGCTAAGGGTAAAGAGCGCGGAATAGGCATCGTAATGGATCTTGTTGTAAATCACTGTTCCGATGAACATGAGTGGTTTAAAAAAGCCTGTGAAGATCCTGACGGTCCTTACGGACAATTCTTTTATATCGTGGATCATAAAGAAGGACAGCCTTTGCCCTGCAACTGGCGAAGCTACTTCGGCGGTTCATGCTGGGAAAAACTCCCCGGTCATGATGATAAGCTCTATTTGCACTCTTTTCACAAAAAGCAGCCCGATCTTAACTGGGAGAACCCGATCCTTCGCAAAGAAATATATAAGATGATCAACTGGTGGCTTGATAAAGGCATCGCAGGCTTTAGGATCGATGCGATCATAAACATCAAGAAAAAGCTGCCTTTTTCGGATTATCCCGTAGACAGAGAAGACGGTCTTTCTTCTATCGAGAACATGCTGAAAGACGCTACCGGCATCGGTGAGTTCCTGGGTGAGATGGCAAGAGAAACCTTCCACAAGTATGATGCATTTTCAGTCGGCGAAGTCTTTAACGAGAAGGATTCCGAGCTTCCTCTTTTCATCGGTGAAGGCGGTTACTTTTCATCAATGTTTGATTTCTCCACGACTAATCTCGGCCTTGGAAGTGAAGGCTGGTATGCTGCAAAAGAGATAACGGCAAATGATTACAGAGATGCTATCTTTGCCGCTCATAAGAGGATCGAAGGTATCGGATATCTGTCAAATATCATCGAAAACCACGACGAGCCAAGAGGTGTATCAAGATATATCAAAGCTGAGGATCTCTCCGATCATAGCAAAAAAGCTCTTGCGGGAATATACTTCCTTCTTCCGGGCATTCCTTTTATATATCAGGGTCAGGAGATCGGAATGGAGAATCTTAGCAAGATCGAGAGCTTGGATCAGCTTGATGATTGTGCCAACACTCAGCTTTATAACAATGCTATAGATGCGGGCCTTACGGAAAAGGACGCTCTTAATGTATTAAAAAAGCACTCAAGAGACAACGCAAGAACGCCGTTCCAGTGGTCGGCTGAGCAATATGCCGGCTTTAGTAACACAGAGCCTTGGCTCCTTGTTAATCCAAACTACAAGACGATCAATTTAGAGTCGCAGAAAAAAGATTCCGATTCGGTATTTAATTTCTACAAGGATCTTATAGCGCTCAGAAAAGATCCTAAATACAGTGATATCTTTGTATATGGCGAATTTACACCCATGCATACGGATATTGACAATCTTATCTGCTACAAGCGTACTGGTGATAAAACGATCATCGTTTATGTCAATTATCAGTCAAAAGATATTGATGTAAAGCTTGATTCTCCCATCAAAGATGTGATCTTATCAAATTGCGATGTAATAAGCTATAACAGTAATATCCTGCACTTACACGGATATGACTTAATAGTATGCGAAATCTAAAAAGTTATCCTGCCAATATAATAAAAGGCTTCGCTCAGGTGAATACTTTGATTCATCTGTAGTGAAGCCTTTTGTGTTTATAAAGTTACTCCTCTTTTCCAGATAGCCATATCATGGAAGCCTGCGATCTCGCTCTTTACTTTTTCTCCTGATGCTACCGCAAGGATCTTATCAAATAATTCCTCCGAAAGCTCTTCAAACGAGCATCCGTTAAGGATCTTACCTGCGTTGTAATCGATCCACTTTCTCTTCTTCTCAGCAATAGTATTATTGCTAGCTATTTTAAGAGTAGGTACGGGACATGCAAATGGTGTTCCTCGTCCTGTCGTAAACAGCACTATCTGTGCACCTGATGCAGCAAGAGCTGTAGCAGCGCAAAGATCGTTGCCCGGAGCACAAAGAAGATTTAATCCGTTTGTATCAGTCACTTCTCCGTATTTAAGGACATTCATCACAGGGAATCCACCGGACTTCTGAGTACATCCAAGTGACTTATCTTCAAGTGTTGTTATTCCGCCCTGCTTGTTTCCGGGAGATGGATTCTCATAAACAGGTTCGCCCTGTGCTATAAAGTAATCCTTGAAATCATTTATCATCGAGACGGTATCGTTAAAGGTCTTTTCATCCTTACATCTGTTCATAAGTATCGTCTCGGCTCCGAACATCTCAGGAACTTCGGTTAATATTGATGTTCCGCCGTGTTCGATCATCTTATCCGAGATCCTTCCGACAAGCGGGTTTGCCGTGATACCGGAAAAGCCGTCGCTTCCGCCGCACTTAAGGCCGATGACGAGTTTACTTGCATCTACCTCTTCTCTCACATCTTCGGAAGCTTTATCAATAAGCTCTTTTAAAAGAACAAGTCCTTCTTCCATCTCATCTTCGTAATCCTGACAGACAAGAAATCTGACTCTTTCTCTGTCATAATCGCCAAGATAAGGCTTAAGCACATCTATGTTGCTATTCTCACAGCCAAGTCCCAGAACAAGCACGCCACCTGCGTTTGGGTGCTTGATAAGGTCTTTTAATATGGCTCTTGTATTCTCCTGATCGTCACCTGTCTGCGAACAACCGTAATTATGATTGTAAGCGACAACCTCGTCGATACTTCCTTTTCTGTAATTCTCGGCTATCTTAGAGAGCTTGGTCGCAATATTGTTGACGCAACCGACTGTCGGTATTATCCAGATCTCGTTTCTGACTCCGACTCTTCCGTCTTTTCTTATAAAGCCCTTAAACGTAGCGTTTTTAGAGCCCATAACGGCAATCTTGTTATTTATATCTTCTGTATCAGGTTCGTATTTATAATCAAGGATCCCATCAAGGTTTGTAGAAAGATCATGTGTATGGACCCACCTTCCCGCCTTTATGGGTTCAGTCACATGTCCGATCGGATATCCGTATTTAATGACATTTCCACCGGATCCAATATCCCTTATCGCCATCTTGTGACCGGGCTCGATCTTATCAAGAGCCGTGATCTCTTTTCCGTTTGTAACAGAGACAACTTCGCCTTTTACTATAGTCTCAAGGCAAACAACCACGTTGTCGTCCGGATGGATCTGTAAAGTTTTAGCCATAATAATCCCCTTCATGCAGAAAATGTAAGCATTTACATTTTTATGTTATATTTTACAATTCAGATAGTCAACAAGTTTTTCAATGTTTTTAAATATATAGCACTTGTATAATGATTCTGATTATTAATGTAAAGGCTTACATAAAATTAGAAAAAATATTACAATATAAACGGAGGGTTATACAAAATGAAGAAATTTATGGACAAGGATTTCCTCTTACAGAGCGATGCGGCAAAGACACTTTATCATGACTTTGCCGAAAACATGCCAATCTTAGACTATCACTGTCACATCAGTCCCAAAGAGATCGCAGAGGATCGTCACTTTGACAACATCACTCAGGTTTGGCTCGGTGGTGACCACTACAAATGGCGTCTCATGAGATCTTTCGGTATCGAAGAAAAGTACATTACAGGAGATGCGTCTGACAGAGAAAAATTCTTAATGTTCGCAAAATGCATGGGTAAAGCTGTCGGACACCCCATTTATCACTGGGCACATCTGGAACTAAGAAAATATTTTGGTTATAATGGAATCCTGAACGAAAAGACAGCTGAAGAAGTATATGATATCTGCAACAAAGTGCTTCAGGCACCCGATATGAGTGCTCGCAAGCTTATTAAGATGTCAAATGTAACACTCATCTGTACTACAGACGATCCTGTCGATTCACTTGAGTGGCACGACAAGATCAAAGAAGACCCTTCTTTTGATGTTAAGGTACTTCCCGCTTGGCGTCCCGACAAGGCTATGAATATCACAAAGCCTGAGTTCGTATCATACATGGAAACACTTTCAAAAGTAAGCGGTGTCAAGATCGATTCATTCAAAGCTCTTAAGGAAGCTCTAAAGATAAGACTTGATTACTTCGCATCAAAGGGATGTAACGTAACAGACCATGCTCCACAGTACGTTATGTACCACCCTGCTTCCGATGATGTTATCGAAGAGATCTTTGCAAAAAGAATGCGTGGTGAAGAGCTTACTGCCGAAGAAGATCTTCAGTACCAGACTGCTTTCCTTCTCTTTGAAGGTGAAGAGATCGGTAAGAGAGATTGGGTAATGCAGCTTCACTTTGGATGTAAGCGCAACAATAACACTGCTATGTTTAATAAGATCGGTCCCGATACCGGATATGATGCTATCGATGCTTATTATCCTATGGGCGAGCTTGCTGATTACCTTGATGCTCTTCAGCAGAAAAATGTTCTTCCCAAGACTATACTTTACAGTCTCAATCCCAATGATCTTATGATCATCAACACTATGCTCAACTGCTTCAACGAGGCTCCCAACGTAGCTAAGATCCAGCAGGGAAGCGCATGGTGGTTCAACGATACCAAGCTCGGTATGGAGCAGCATTTAAAGGCTGTTTCAGAATCAAGTAACTTGTCAGGTTTCGTAGGAATGCTTACAGATTCAAGAAGCTTTACATCCTACACAAGGCATGATTACTTCCGCAGAATACTCTGCAACTATCTTGGATCACTCGTTGATAACGGTGAATACCCCGGGGAAGATATGGACATTCTCGGTGAGATTGTAAAAGATATTTCATACAATAACGCTGTAAGATATTTCAAATTTCCTTTAGAAACGAGATAAATATGGATAAAATGACTATTTATGACATTTCCAAAAAAGCAGGTGTATCTATAGCCACAGTTTCAAGAGTACTTAACGGAAGTTCCAACGTTAAGGCCAAGACCCGTAAAAAGGTAATGGATGTGATTGAAGAGTGCGGCTATAAGCCCAATGCTTTTGCAAGAGGCCTCGGTCTTAATTCAATGAAGACCGTAGGACTTTTGTGTGCGGACGCATCCGATCTGTACCTTGCAAAGGCAATCTACTTTATCGAAAGAAATTTAAGAGATAGCGGATACAATTCAATCCTGTGCTGTACCGGCTACGAGATCGAATCCCGCAAGAAATCACTTAATCTCCTGCTTTCACAGCATGTGGACAGTGTCGTAATGGTCGGATCCAACTTTTTAATGAACAAACCGGAAGATAACCGCTACATCACAGATGCAGCGGCTTCCGTTCCTATCATGCTACTAAATGCAGACTTTGACTGCCCCAATGTCTACTGCACACTTTGCGATGACTATAAAGCTACCTCCGATGTCACAGAGAAGATGCTCGCATCAGGGGTAAAAGACATCCTGTATCTATATAACAGTAAGTCATACAGCGGGCAGAAAAAGCTTGCAGGCTTCCAAAATGCTCTGCTTTCTCGCGATCTTCCTCTAAAAAAAGAACTGATACAGTGCTTTAACGGAAGCCGAGAAGATATCGACGGAGTAAAAGAATTTGTTCAAAAGATCTATGATAAGGGAATACATTTTGACGGCATAGTTACAAGCGAAGATTTCCTTGCAGTAGGTGCAATGAACTTTGCCAAAGCCAATAAGATAAAGGTTCCTTCAGAACTTCAGATAATAGGCTACAACAATTCGATCCTTGCGCATTGTTCCGAGCCCAACATCTCTTCTGTCGACAATCGTCTTGAAGATATGTGCATACAGCTTGTAAAGACACTTATAGGCACACTCAGTCAAAACGAAATGCCGCAAAAGACCATATTCTCAGGTGAACTCATAAAAAGAGGTTCAACCAGATTTTAAACATTTTGATTTGTGATTATTCCACCGCCTAGCACAATATCCCCGTCGTAAAGAACAGCTGACTGGCCCGGCGTTATTGCTCTCTGGCCCTCGTCAAAGACAAGCCTTGCTACGCCGTTTTCAGGCGGAAACAATGTCGCAGGCTGTTCCTTGTGACGATAGCGGATCTTGGCACTGCAGCGTACTTCTTTAGTTGGCATATCTCCTGTGATCCAGTGGAAGTCACGTATAAACAGCTCATTTTCAAAAAGCTCTTCGTTATCGGATAATACAACTCTATTATTCTTTACATCGATCTTACTTACATAGAGTCTGCGATCGGCCGGTACTCCCAAGCCCCTTCGCTGACCGATAGTATAATTTATGAGCCCGTCGTGCTCTCCAAGTACATTCCCCTTTGTATCAACTATATTGCCCTTCGGATATGTCTTACCGGTATATCTCTTTATCATTCCGGCATAGTCTCCGTCAGGAACAAAGCAGATATCCTGGCTCTCGCTCTTATGAGATGTAACAAACTCATTATCCTCCGCAATCCCACGAACTTCGTCCTTGGTATATTCACCAAGAGGGAAAAGAGTGTGTGAAAGCTGCTCTTCCGTCAGATCATAGAGAACATAGCTCTGATCCTTATTAAGATCTTTTGCCTTGAGAAGATAAAAATGTCCGTCTCTCTCCTCTATCCTTGCATAGTGACCTGTGACTATATAATCATAACCAAGCTCCCTACCTTTATTGTAGAGACTGTCAAACTTAAGATATCTGTTGCATCTTATACAGGGATTAGGTGTCTCGCCAACCTCGTAGCTGTGAATAAAGGGCTCAATGACTTTAGCTCTGAACTCAGCTTCGTAATGATATATATTATAAGGGATACCGATCTTATCGCAGACTGCTCTCGCATCATTGGTATCATTGATGCTGCAGCAGGTTCCCAAAAGATCCATTCCCACTATGTCGTTTTCATAAAGGCGCATGGTACATCCCATGCACTCATATCCTCTTTTTACAATCTCATATGCTGCGACAGAGCTATCTACGCCTCCGCTCATCGCAATAAGAGCCTTCTTGTTATCGCTCATTTATTTCTCCGTTTCATTTGGCTTTTGACAAGCACGAATAAATATAATCCATATCAAGGTGAGTCCTCAATATGCTTTCAAGTATATCATATTGTCTTTCCTTGAACTCGGTATAAGAAAGACCTGTGCTTGCATTTTTGCCAAAATATGATGTGATCGCACCGGCAATGCCGCCCTCATCAAACAGGCCGTGAACGTAGCTTCCGTACACGTTACCGCCATCACTTAGTATAACATCTCCGTATACATTGTCACTATCTCCGGTAGTTATGCCCATATGTATCTCATAGCCTCTGTATTCTTTATCCGTAAGGTTCTCAAATACTCCCTTGGGAAAAGATATAGTTCCGGAAACCTGTTTTCTTATCTTGTCATCGCCTATCTCAGTTTCAATATCGAGTAACCCGAGACCGGCTATCTCATTGACGGTTGACTCAACAGCTCCGAAATCTCTTATCTTCTTTCCAAGCATCTGAAAACCACCGCAGATGCCAAATAAAGGTTTTTCGAGAGCAAATCTCTTTATCTTGGCTTCAAGTCCGCTCTCACGGAGCCATTTCATATCCATGATCGTATTCTTGCTTCCGGGAAGAATGATCATGTCCGGATCCTCAAGATCATAGACGCTGTCGACGTATCTTACATTAACACCATCCTGCATCTCGAATGCACCAAGGTCAGTAAAATTGGAGATCCTTGGGTATCTGATAACAGCTATATCAACTTCACCTGATGAAGCAAATTTCTTATTTTCAAATTTCTCGGTAAGTGAATCCTCATCATCGACCTTGATGTTCATATAAGGAACTACGCCTGCTGTCCTTATACCGGTCTTCTCTGTTATCATCTCGATACCGGAATCAAGGAGAGTCGGATCTCCTCTGAATTTATTGATAACAAAGCCTTTAATGCGCGCTCTCTCTTTTTCCTCAAGAAGCATTGTTGTTCCGTAGAGCTGGGCAAATACGCCGCCTCTGTCTATGTCACCGACTAAAAGAACGGGTGCATCAACAAGCTCAGCCATACCCATGTTTACGATGTCGTTTTCTTTGAGATTGATCTCCGCAGGGCTGCCCGCACCTTCGATAACGATTATATCAGCCTTTTTTGCAAGTGTTTTAAAAGCCTTTTTTATATCGGGTAAAAGCTTTTTTTTATATTCAAAATACTCTCTCGCTGTCATATTACCGACTACTTCGCCGTTAACTATGACCTGAGAGCCCACATCGGAAGTCGGCTTTAAAAGTATCGGATTCATGCACACCAACGGTTCTATGCCGGCGCACTCAGCCTGCATAACCTGCGCTCTTCCCATCTCAAGACCCTCTTTGGTTATAAATGAATTAAGAGCCATGTTCTGCGACTTAAATGGAGCACACGAATAACCGTCCTTCTTAAATATCCTAAGAAGTCCGGCAACTATCAAGCTTTTTCCGGCACCTGACATGGTGCCTTGAACCATTATGACCTTAGCCATTTGCATTACCTTTCCGAATCCAATGTTTATATAACCTAAAACTAAAATAAAAGGCAGCACTTACATGCTGCCTTTTTGAAAATTCATATTTACTCTGTGAGCTCAGATGTACAATGAGGACATCTTGTAGCGTCGATTGCAATCTCTGATTTGCAGCGAGGGCAGATCTTTGTTGTTGCAGGAGCCTCTTCCTGTTCCTTTTTAAACTTGTTGGTCACATTGTTCATGCACTTAACAAGAAGGAAGATAACGAATGCCATAAGTAAGAAGTCGATGACTACGGTGATAAATGTACCGTAATTAACCGTTACAGCGCCCGCCTCCTTAGCAGCTTCAAGTGTGTTGTAAGTTCCGCCGTCGAGTGTAAAGAACATGTTGTTAAAATCGATTCCACCTGTAAGAATACTGATAAAAGGCATAATTATGTCGTCAACCAGTGATGAAATGATTTTCTGGAAAGCGCCACCGATGATAACACCGACTGCCATATCCAGAACATTGCCGCGCATGATAAATTCTCTAAACTCAGCTGCAAGTCCTTTGCTTTTACCTGCTACGTCTTTTAATTTAGCCATACCTTTTTTCTCCCATTTAACAATACTTTGTTGCAGTTACAAAAAAATTATAGCACATCAAGGTTAAAATGAAATAGTTGTAGGTACAATTTAGCCATTTTGAATTAAAATGATCAACCATTCTCGCTTAAACAGATCTGAGCTCTGTTCTGAATGATGCTGGCTACTTCTTCAGCGCTCTTTTGTCCTTCAAAATAAGCCGGGGCCTCTTCAAGGATGATCTTATATATATCTTCTTTCAATTCGAATTGAGTATTGATAGACAATATATATTCCTTAAGCTCATCAACCTGATCCTGGGTCAGAGGCTTTAATTTTGTAGTAACGCCGCCAACTGACCAGACCTCATTTTCACCCGTAAACTCATCGTAGGGCTGTTCCAGAGCTTTCTTGGCAGAAGCTTCGAATGCGCTCTTAGTTGCAGGGAATTGCGACTTTTGAGACATAAACTCTTCATCTGTAAGCATCTTGATAAACTCCCACGCAGCATCGGGATATTTTGTCTGCGAACTAATGGCAAACTTAGCAGATGGATAGATAAGTGACTGATCAGCTCCTTGATCATTAGGAAATCCTATAAACGAGACATCATCACCGAAAATCGCCTGTTGGAATCCCATATAGTACTGAAAACTGGGAATATTGGCAGGATAAAAAAGAGCCACTTCCGATCTGTACTGAGCTTCAAAATCACTATCATATTTCTCAAAATTAACTTCTTTTGGAAAGTTATTAGCAAATTCAAGGAGCTTTATAAAGCTGTCCGAGTCAAAATGACATTCATTCTTTTCGGTATCAATATACATTTTGTCTGCGCTCATAATACCCTGAGAAAGGATTTGTTCTTTAGTCATAAAGCCAAAAGCGATCTCATAAGGACAGTTCTTCGCTTCTATAAGCTTTTGACAATCTTCTATAGTAAGAACCTTCTTTCCTTCGGTGAATTTCTTCTTAGTAGCAACAGTTCCTACCGCGAAGTCAGTTATGAACGTATACATTTTGCCATCTTTTGTCAGCATGTTTTCAATGTTAGGTAAAAGCTCAATATCAGAGTTTTTCTTATCTCTGTCATAATAGGGTTTTAGATCCAAAAACAGGCCTTTATCCGAATACTTTTCTGTCGAAGAGAACCAAAATGTCATAATATCCGGAACATTACCGGAGACGATATCCATATCAAGCTTTTTTTCGCCTTCGGTAAAGTCTGTATCATTCAGTGAACCGTATTCAACAAGATTTATCTTATATTCATCGTTTTCATTATTGAACTTGGTCACTACTTGACTCATTAAATTATCCACAGAAATAGTAGCAAGTGTAAGTACCTTTTTATCCTTGACCTGCTCCGGTGGTATCTTGGTAAATTTTACAAATTTATATCCGTCGCTCTTAAGCATTGCCGCGATAAATTCATCACTGCTAAGTGCATATATGGCTTCCAAGCCTCCGTTAAGGCTAATGTCGGAATCTAAACAATCAAGGAGCTTAACAGGGGCATCATTATCTTTGTCAAAGCTCCAGATCCCTTCCCTTGCCGATAAATAGATATCATGTCCGGCTCCTATAAACGGGCAAACACCAAGTCCCAAATTTGCCGTATCTACATTACCCATAGGAACCAATTTCTTTTCATCCGGCGCATATGTATAGAACGCCAGATCATCCACATAATCAAATACAACCAAAGAATCTGTTTGCGTCTTCATCAGCTGGGAAGAATATGTAAGAGCATTCTCCCCGTTTTCTTCGATCTTAACGATAGTATTAAAACCTTCATCAAAAGAAAATGTCTCAAGGCCTCTGTTTGTTGTCGCATATACTTCGCCATTATCATATGCAACAAGTGAATTGACATAAAAAGGCTTTTCACCATCTCCAAGTTTGGAGCAATCATAGTTCTGAGTGATATTTCCCTTACTATCGAACTTCACGATCTCCTGCTTCGAAACTTCATCATTTTCCGTTTTTCTCTTATTCAGACATGAATAACCACTTCCGTCAGACAGAAAGCAGGTGCTTTTATAAAAATCGCAATCTTCTACCGGCAGCTCACTGCATTCTAAGCCGCTTCCGTCTTGATCAAAAGAATAAAACCTGTAGTTAACGTTGCTTTCGAAGACTGTGCAATAAACTCTGTCACCGACCATAGTTATTTTGTCCACATAGTCTCCCGGCCGTAATTCCAATCCGTCAACGACTAAATCTTCGGTTTTAAACACATAATCTTTTGATTGAGTTTTAGCCTCTTCCAGAAGCTTTTCATCTTTTTTCCCTGTTGAACCGGGATCACCTGCGCCATCCTTAGCTTTTCCGCAACCTGTAAGCGCAGACATGATCATGGTCGCAGTGATAAAAAGAGCTATCCCTCTTTTAAATATCCCCTTCATATTCGTTTCCCTCTTTCCTTTAAAAGCACTTTATTTCAACAGATCCTCCGATCAACTGTTCTCGTTGATGTAGGTTGTTGCTCTGTTCTGAATGATCTTGGCTACTTCTTCGGCACTCTTTTGTCCGCTGAAATATGCAGGAGCTTCTTCGAAAATCATCTTTTTGATTTCCGAATTATTTACGGCGACTTTATCAACAGAGTTTACAAACTTTGTGACACGATCAACTTCTTCCTGCTTCAAGGGCTTAAGCTGTACTTCCGAACCGTTTACAAAATATGACTCAATATAACGCTCTTTCTTTCCGCCGGGCATTAATGTATACGGATAATCCATAGCCTTTTCAGCCGCAAGCTTTAAACCATACTCCGTGACTGAGAAGCCCCATTCATACAATCTCTTATTCGAAAAATCCTTCATCCAAAATCTCTTAACGAAATCCCATGCAACTTCCGGAGTTTTACATTGCGAGCTTATCGCATATCTCCAACCCGGAATGATGACTGAATTGTTGATTCCATCATCGTTGGGACTTCCGATAAACGCAATTTCATCTCCTATGATAGCCTGTTTACATGACTGATAATCCGTATAGCCGAAGAATTCATCGTAATCAAACAACGACTGGCCGCTTGCATACAGCGTGTAAGCATCATCACCGAACTTCTCATAATCAACGGTTTCAGGGAATTTTCCGGCAAATTCCAGAAGCTTTATAAAGTCTTCAGAATCAAATGAACACTTCTTATTTTCAAAATCCAAAAACTTTTCGCCCGAATATATAACACCTTTTTCAAGAACTTGGTTACGATCGACAGGGCCAAATGCAGTATCGTAAGATATACCTTTCTGGGAAATGATATCTTCACAATCCTGATAACTGAATGTATCCTTTCCACCTGCATATTTCTCTGCTGTACGAACTGTTCCGATCCTGAATTCGGTAAAAAGTGTGTACATCTTGCCGTCAGTTGTCATTGCTTTTTCAAGATTAGGAAGAAGTTTTACATCCTTTAATTCCTCATCCTTTTCAAACAAAGGCTTATAATCATAAAAGAGTCCTTTGCTCTCATACTTTTTATATGGCTGATTATCCAGAAATACCATGATATCAGGTACATTTCCCGATACAAGATCCATATCGAAATTCTGCATAGCAGTCTCTTCGCTGGCAGGATCAGATAAGTTTAATCCATCTGTATAATCAACGATCTTGATCTGATATTCATCATTCTGTCTGTTAAACAGCACAGCTTCCTCACGTACTCTCCAGTCAATTCCGATTCCGCCAAGAGTTATTACCTTTTTATCCTTAACCTGATCGGCAGGAATTTTGGTGAGTCTGACAAGACTGTAAACCCTGTCGAATCCCGGGATAGCAGCAATAAACTCATTTTCACTTAAAGCTACGATAGTATTGATACCGTTATCAAGCTCAATAGAAGAATCAAGATAATCGATCAGCTTAACAGCCTCATTCTTCTCTGCATTGTATCCGTATATAGCATCAGCGGTTGAAAGATATAAATCGCATCCGTTTCCACCGAAAAAATCAGCCGAATAATCCACCATTGGTTTGATCGCTTCAACCGGATCTGCAAGATCTCCTTTTGCTGTATCAAATTTATAGACCATATTTGTATTTGAGTAGTCATATGCATAGAGCTGATCATCGGATCCCTTATATAAACGGAAATAGTAATCTTTATACTTGCTATCTGCCTGGGTTGTATCAATTACACTTTTAAATCCGTCTTCAAAAGTAAAACTCTGTATTCCGTTAGATGAAGTTGTATAGATTTTTCCATCGCTTGTTGCGGCAACTGAAAACAGATAAGAATCATTTTCGCCACCTTCTGCCTCAGAACAGTTACAGCTGTTAACAAGCTTTCCCTGAGCATCATACTGCTCGATATAAATATCGTTATTTTTTATGCCGTACATTTCCATGGCAGTCATAAGACCTTCGTCTGAAATCTCCTCGGAGGACTCTTCCGATGCAGACTCCGAAGAGGTGTCTGATGTAGCTTCAGCCGCAGCTTCAGAAGATACTTCTGATGCAGACTCTGCGGTCGTATCCTGCTTACCATCGGATGCCTCTGCACTTGCCGCTGCATCGGCTTCTGCACTTGCTTCTGCTCCTGTTCCGTCACCTGAAGATTTATTTACCGTTCTGTAAGCATAGAATCCACCATCGGGAATAAAATCTACATTTGAAAAATCTTCACCTTTTTTGACGGGAATATCATAACTTTCAACACCACTTCCGTCGGGATTAAATGATGCGATCTGCAATTTTTCATCATCGATCAAAAGTGCGAGATTTATCTTTTCCCCTACCTGTGAAATGCCAATTACCCTGCCGTCTTCTACGTTGACACCGTCAAGCTTTATATCTTCACACTTATACATATAGTCTTTTGAAACAGCGCCTTGTGTTTGAAGAACGCTTTCTTCATTTTTCTTTTTGGAATTTCCGCAGCCGATAAGTACTGAGGCTGCCATAGATAAGACCATAGCAATGCTTAGGCCTCTTTTTAGGACACCTTTTATCTTCACAATATTCACCTCATTTCCCTTTATAAGCATTAATTTATAATTTCTTTGCGCGTGTCATAGAGTTTCCCCCATGACACGCACTTTTTTATCTATCAACTGTTTTCGTTAATATAGATCGTCAATCTACTCTGAATGATATCAGCAACTTCCTTAGCGCTCTTCTGACCACTGAAATATGCCTTTGCTTCTTCTGAGATTATTTCATGTACTTCCTCGCTGTATCTATAGAATTTATCTATTGAAAGAATGAAATCTGTCAAGAAATCAACTTCTTCCTGAGTAAGAGGCTTAAGAGTTATTTCTTCATTTCCAATATAGTATGTGTCATCATAATACTCTTTTTCCCCTCCGGCCATTATATAAGGTCTTTCCATTGCTTTTTTCTTAGCGTCCTCAAGACCTGTTTTTGTAACAGGGAATCCAAACTGCATTGAAGTCTGATAATCATCCTGCAAGAAACTCTTTACGAACTTCCAAGCAAGCTCCGGATACTGTGTCTGTGCACTTATAGCAAAATCTGATAACGGATAAATGATGGTCTGATTTTCACCTTCATCATTTGGAAGTCCTACAAATGCTATATCATCTTTAAACATAGCCTGCTTGTATCTTTGATATTCCTTATATCCATACAATGATGTAACGGAAAACAGCGCCTGATTGGAGGTATATAATTGCTCATAGTCTTCGTATTTATCGTAATCGACCTCATCAGGGAATTTATTGGCAAATTCAAGGAGCTTTATAAATCCATCGGAATCAAATGAACACTTCTTGTTTTCAAAATCCATATACTTGGATCCTGCAAAAATTATACCTTCGCCGAGTATGCTTTCTTTATTTGATAATCCGAAAGCGGTCTCATAACTAACATTATTTGCTTGGATAAGATCATCGCAGTCCTTATATGTGAGACCGTTTTTTCCCTCTACATATCTGGCTCTGGTAGCAAGAGTACCAACCATAAACTCGGAATAAATGGTGTACATCTTACCATCCTTTACCATCGATTCAGAAATATTTGGAAGAAGTTCAATTTTCTTCATTTCCTCATCTTTATCAAATAAAGGTTTAAGGTCTAGGAACACACCTTTATTCTGATATTTCTCTATAGGCTGATCGGCATTAAACACCATGATATCAGGTACGTTTCCGGACACAATGTCCAGATCGAACTTCTTATTTCCTGCATTCCAATCTTCCTCAGAATCATATTTAGAATAATCTACGATCTTTATCTTGTACTCATCATTATCATGATTAAATTTAACAACCTGTTCTCTTACCTTATAATCAATATATGCTCCGCCAAATGTGATTATCTTTTTATCCTTAACCTGATCGGCAGGAACTTTGGTAAGTCTTATAGCCTTATACTCATATTCGAATCCCGGAATAAGTGCAATAAACTCATTCTCACTTAAAGCGATCACATTATAAATAGTTGAGTCGGTCTCAATATCAGAATCAATGTAATCAAGGAGCTTAACTACTTCATCCTTGGTTGCGTCATAACCACTGATGCAGCTCTCATTGGCGATATAAAGGTCATAACCGTTTCCGCCAAATATTGAACAACCGTATCTGTATGAAGTATCTTCCGCAAATATCTTACTTTCCTCGGACATCTGTGCTTTTTCAACATCAAATTTGCGCAGAGCAATTCCGGATTCTCCATAATACTGAACAAAGATCTGATCGTCTTTACCCTTTATAAGAGTTAAAGCAGAATTAGCAAGATCACCTTCCTGCTTGGTTATATCAAAAATATTCTTAAATCTGCCTTCAACAGTGTATGTTTCAATTCCTCTGTTGTCTGAAACAAGAACTGTTCCGTCTTTCAAAGCAATCATTGAACTGATGTTAAAGTAATCATCGGGACCGCTCTCTTGGGAAATATCATACTTATCAACAATATTTCCTTTATTGTCGAGCTTTACAAGAAACATCTGAGCATCCTCATCTTCATAGTAGCCCATTCCCTCTTCGTGCTCCTCGGTTTTTTCACCCTCGGAAGAAGCACTTGCGGAAGCATCTTCTGAGGATGACTCAGAAGCAGCCTTTTTCTCATCCGCTTTTTCATCTTTAGAAGCTTCCTTGGCAGCCTCGTCTTTGGAGCTTTCAGTAGCCGCTTCCTCTTTTCCGGAGTCCTCTGAAGAAGAATCGGTTGCTGCTTCAGAAGCGCCTTCATCAGCGGCTTCGGAACCGGAGCCGAAAGTTTCCATATTTCCACCTACAGAAAGGCACGCATAGCTACTTCCGTCCTCCATAAAGACAAAATTGTAGTAATTCTCACCTGCATTCATGGCGATATCGTAGCTCTCTACATTACTTCCGTCGGTGTTAAAGGAATAAACCTTGGTTGAACCGGCATCGTTTTTTAAATCCGAAACAGCAAAATATACTCTATCTCCCACAACTGTAATATTGCTGGGATATCCGGGAAGCTTATCAACGCCCAGATCGATATCTTCGTACTTGAAGACATAATCCTTTGATCCGCTTTTAGCCTCATTAAGGATACTGTTTTCATCTTTCTTATCATCTTTCTTATCTGCTTTTCCGCATCCGGTAAAAGCCGATACGGTCATTGCCGCAATAAGTGTAGCGGTAATACACTTTCTCACAAACCCCTTCATTTTCATAATCTCATTCCTCATCTTTTTTCTTTAATTTGTTTTCTTTCTTTTCTTTGAGTCTTACTTCGTAGTCATATTTTTTATCAGAAAGATAGTTAACTACCCCCGATACGGTCCATGTCTTATGTCTGTACAGATTGATGACAGTGCCCACGAACATCAATATGATCACGGCTCTGCATACCAGTCTTATCAAAAGAATCAGAGCCAATATATCTTCATATCCTCTGGCAGTATTCTCCCAGTATGGATAAAAGATAGCTTTATCCCACATACTTCTAGTTATAAATGTTGATATTACATTTATCAGCGAAAAAAAGCTGAATCTATCCGTATTATCAATTACTGAAATATATCTCTGATCAAGTCCCGTACTATCGCTTATATCTTTTTTAACAATACCGTCTACGGGATTTGGCGAAACGATCTCATAGCAGTTGATACCACCGACGTTAGCAGTCTTTCCGTCTTCAGAAAGCTGAACGCTCTTGGTCCTTCCGCTTAATATGGTTCCGTATTTGCATAAGCTGTCATAAGATATGTAAGCAACGGTATCTGTCAGACCCGAAGCCTCTCTCATCTTTCCCTCTTGTCGTTTTACAACTCCCGAGACATAATGCGGAACTTCGTTTATTGTGACCATCTGTCCCGCCACGTCATTGGAACCAAAGAGCTGCCATGCAAGATCTTCATCGATGACTATGCTGTCCTTCATAAGGTCATTTCCACCGAAAAACTGACCATTCACAAGTTCAAGAGGGTGAAAGAGAAAAAAATCTCCGCCGACTCCTATTGTTGTCACATTCTCCGCAGTCTTACCCTCAAATTTCATGGTAGTAAGCCCCTGCGCAGAATAACAGCTTGTAAAAAGACGATTCTCCTCTTTTACGGGTTCTTCCCCTGATCCAGAATCTGAAACATCGATAGTATCGATGATCTGAGGCTGCGCCGTTTTTCCGCTTTTTTCATCTTCCTCGCTTACAATTCCGTCCAAAATAAGCTGCTGTCCGAAGCTGAATTCCATCTTTTTGATGAAATCCTCATCGATCAGCTGATCCTCGGTAAAAAATACCGAAACCTGAGCCATTCGTCTCTCATCAGACCATCTTTCAGCTTCATGCTGTTCAGGGAGGATTCCCGTGAGATATCTTGTGATAAGTCCCAAGATAAGATCAACAAGAAGCAAAAGGATAACGAGAAATACGATCTTTTTGGACTTTAAAGCTCTATCCTTTATTCTGTTTATAAACGTTATAATCTTTTCGGTTTTCATTACTCGTCTGCCAGTCTTACCTGTTCTCCTGCTTTAACCGGTTTTGTTGATGTTGTTATTACGTATTCGCTTCCTTCAAGTGCACCTGTGATAGCTGCGTTCTTGTCATCTTCAGCTTCTACATTTACATCAATTCTGGTTGCTATATATCTGTTACCAAGAGGGCTTGATTTGCCCACAACAGCAAGTACAAACTTACCGTTAGAGTCTGATTTTACAGCACTCTTGGGAACTATCATGTCATAATCTTTAGATCTCTCACCTATAGTGAGTGCAATACTCTGACCGGGCTGAACCTCAGCACTCTCGATCTTGAAAGTAAGGACCTTCTTACCTGCGGGATCTGTTTTATCGTTCTTGATAGACTGAAGTGTCGCCTTGAAGCTGTCACTAAACTGCCACTGATTCTGTGGTGATGCGGCATCTCCGACTTTAAGCTTCTGTGCCTGAGAATTAGGTACAGAGAAGCTTGTTGTCATATCTTTTCCGTCAACCTGGATCACAGCTATAGTTTCATCTGCAGCTGTCGATTCTCCGGAAGCCTTCGATAATGAAGAAATTGTTCCTGCAACCGGTGATTTAACCGATGCTCCTACAGATTCCGACTCAAGCTTTTCGATCTTCTCTTTCTCTGTAGCAATCTTCTCCTGTATAGAGCTTAAGTTGATCTCTGTACTTATACTCTTTAAAAGCTCTTCCTTATCCTTCTCGGCATCCTTAAGTGCACGGGCTGTCTTATTTTTGTTGTCCTGAGCCATTGCAAGCTTCTGATCGTAACTGAATGAAAGCTGATCACCGTATGTTCCGAGCTGAGCCGCATTTTTCTCTAGCTCAGCGATCTTCTTTTCAAGAGCTTCCGTTCTGTCTTCGTCCTCAGGATCTACGCCTGCCTGATCTGCCTGTGTCTGCGCAAGCTCATAGTTGGGAGTCTGTGCGTTATATGCTGTACCGGCTCCGTCATAAGCTTTTTTCTGAGTCAGATAATCCACTACAGCCTGTGCCTCTTCATCGGCTGCAAGGGCTGCTTCATAAGTATCCTTTACAGTCTTAAGCTCTACCTGGAAAGAATCATAGCTTGAAACTTTTCCCTTACGAACACTGGTAATCACTTCATCCGGAACATCCCCGGAAAACAAGGCGGTTTCATATGTAAGCTCAAGCTCATCAAGCTTTGCTTTCGCATCTGTAAGCTCTTGAGATTCTTTATCCTCCAGATAATAGATAACATCGCCTTCCTCTACGTGATCACCTTCTTTTACGGCTACACCTGAGATCTTTCTCGTCTCTTTCACCGTGATATTGTAAGGATCCTCTGCGGTCACATCACCGTTTCCTCTTATCTGAGGTGAAACCGGTCCGCTCGCGATCTGCTGTGTCGCAACCTGCGGAAGCGAATAATTCATAATAGTATTGGAAAAGAATGTAAGAAGAAGCATGACTGACAAGAATCCGATCGCAACGTTCTTGACAATGTCCTTCTTGGATGCTTTTTCTTTATTCTTAGTCTCGATAACTTCGTTCATCCCTTAATTCCTCCTTGGTAAGATATTCCTTCAACCAAATAGTCCTCTCCGTACAAGAATATAAGTAACGGCGGAACCAGATATATTACTGCAACAGCGAAGGCAAGACTGATCTCACCTGCGTTGATCTTTGACAAAAACACCGATAGCGGATGCATATCCGAATTTGATAACAGAATAAGCGGTTGTTCTACCATATTCCAGTAATCAAAGAATAACAGGATCGCGATCGACGCTATTCCTCCTTTGCAGAGCGGAGTACATATCTTGGAAAAAACATACCATTCTCCCGCTCCGTCTATAGCTGCGGCCTCAATTACTTCCTTCGGTATCCTTTTCATGAACTTGGTCAAAAGAAATACCGCAAACGGGGAAAAGAATCCCGGAAGCAAGATCGCCCACATCGTGTCGTATGTTCCGAGCCATTTTGAAACCAAAAAGTTCGGAACAAGCGTTACCTGATAAGGCATAAGCATTAGTGTGATATATCCGAAAAACAGTGCCGATTTGATCTTACCCGAATACCTCGAGAAGCCGTACGATGCAAGCGTCGCTATCATCAGCTGCACCACCACTATCGGGACTGTGTAAATAACCGAATTCCAAAATTTAAGAAGATACTCCGGACTCTTAAAGAGCACTATATAGTACTGGGAAAAAGTAACCATATCCGGTATCAGCTTAAGGTTTACTGTCTTTGATACAAAGGTCTTTCCACCTTTTTCCGTTGTCTCAAAAATACTTCCGTAGTTTGACTGAATCTCAGTCGGTTCCATAAAGGAATTACTTATAGTTAAGATGATCGGCATCAAGAAAATCAAAGCAAATACGATCGCTGCAATTGTTACCAGTGCAGTCTTGGTCTTGTCCGACATCTCTTTTCTTTTATGCAGTTTTTCAAAATACTTCCTTTGAATAACGTTTTCCATACTACTAACCTTCAATGTCCTTGCCGTATCTGTCCTCAAGTCTGTACATAAAGTAGACAAGAACACTAACAACAATAAACATTATGATCGCCGCAGAAGAAAGCTTCTGATAATCCAGCGATGCAAATGTATTGTTCATAAAATGCTGGAGCATATACATTGATCGATAGGGATAATCACCTGTCATCAAATATACTTCTCTAAAGACCTTAAAGGAATTTATAAGCGACATGATCGTAACAAAGAGAATTGTCGAAGACATGTATCTGACTTTTATATACCAGAATATCTGTAACTTATTCGCATTCTCCAGTGCAGCCACTTCCAGAAGGTCCTTTGGAATGCTAGAAAGTGCAGACATAAAAAGAATCATGTTATATCCGAGATTCTTCCAAAGAAAAAGAAGTACTATAACTATATGCGCCTGATCCGACTTAAGCCAATCTATCTTTCCCTGGTCAAATATCATTAGGAACTTATTGACAATTCCGTTATAGTTGAACATTACCTGCCATATAAGTACTATCGATGCAGTCGGTACCATAAGAGGGCTTAAGAAAAAAGATCTGAAATAACTTTTAAACGGTATCCTTGATTCCATTACCGCCGCCAAAAACAGTGAAAAAACAACTGCAAGTGGAACGGCCGTAAGAGAAAACTTTAGCGTATTCATCGCTGCCGGTCTGAAAGCATCATTGTTCCAAACATTGATATAGTTGCTAAGACCAACAAACACCTTTTGTATTGGGTTATTTATAAATGAATAGTAAATAACCACACAGAACGGTGCTACAAAGAAAATGAATACACCTATGAGCGAGGGTAAAAGAAAAAGCCAAGAAATCAGGCTTTTTCTTTCATTCGCCGTCAGTTTTTTCTTTTTTAAAATCTTTCCTTTATCTATATTCTGTTTCTTAAAAATATTTAATAACTTCACTTATCGGTGTCCTTGATAACAAAATCCGGTACTTCTCCGGGCTTAAAGCTGTAGAAGCCGTTTCCGTAACCACCATATGTGGTCCTGCCGTTGTTGATCTCAATAGAGTACTTAGGAGAAAGATAATTCTCTCGATTAAACCATTCTCCGGGGAAATTAAAGTTAAACATTGAATCAACAATTTGTTCTATTTGTTTCTTATCAGTATATGTGACTTTAACCCCATCCTTTTCATATAGATCAATTCCCAAATCTCTGAGTTCTTGCTCAGTCTTGCCTTCAATATCTATCCCCGGATAATTATTGGTGATAGTGATCTTCTCGATCTGAGATACATCTATCTTTTCAGAAACTCTTATATCATACTTCTCCAGAAGCTCGAGCGTGTTTTCATAATCGGCATAAACATCAAACTGAGCAGTTGCATAATTCCTGGAGGTTGATGTATACATTATCTGACCTATAGGAAGTTCGTTTTTACATAATGAGAAAGAATAATGTTCAAGAACATCCTTTTGGAATGCATCGCTTAATTCCGAATAAGAAAGCTTAGTAGTGGAACGGGAATCCAATCCATTCGTATACTCTACAAGCCTTTTGTTTTCGGTCTGATCCAATTCTCTTAATTTCTCATCACCGAAACAACAATAATTACCCTTCTTGTACTCATCGGTTGTAACCAATCTGTCCATCAGCTCAGGATCGATATCAAACGGAATGATTATTTCTCTGTATACTTTATTTCCGTTCTTTAATCTGTATAAGATCGTTCTGTTCCATCCGGAATTGAGATAGAAACCTGATTCATCCAATTCCGCTTTATTCTTCTTCATGGTAGCCATACCGAGCTTGGCCATTTCAACAAATGAATCAACATCTGTGATATACATGTTTTTTTCAGGATAATCTGAAAATACGTTTTCGCTTCTTTCGTAGTAATTGAACAACGTATTACCGTCAAGGATCGCACAGCTCTCAATAGATGAGGTGTTCGGAACATAACTGTCATAGCCGCAAAGATCGCCTTTGTGTATAACAAATATAAGAAGTAAAACAGCAACAGCCATGAGCGTCTGTGCAATACCCTTATTAAAGCTCTTGATATTGTTGTTATCGAACAATACCTCAACAACACATCCTACGATCACAGCAGTGATCACCATGATCACGCACATGAGCACATACATTCTCATATTGTGCTTTGAGAAATAAATGCTGTTCATCAAGAAGATGGCAACTATACCGGAAATCACACATATTGTGATCTTTACGATCCATCTGAAAGGTCTGAAAATAATACTCTTTCCTGCATGCTCGACTTTTCTTGCCTTACTTACAACAAATATCAGAACGATCGCAATGATACCGACCAAAATAGTATCGAGATCATACAACCAATTCTTTTTCAAAAACTCAAATACGGCATTATAGCTTTGGTTGTAATTCATTCCTTCCATATAATCACGGCCGGACATAAAGGAAAATACCCTGTCCGTGAAAGGTGAAAGGAATATCTTGACGTCACCCCTGTCAATAAAGGTGGCAAAAAACATATCCTTCAGTTCTCTAAGTTCCAAGCTTATGATAGCCGGAATAAATGCAAAGAATCCGGTAAGAAGAATAGCCGTAGGCATATTTCCGCTAAGAAACATTGCAAGGACCGTGACTGAATAAACCACAACAAATGTGATCAAAGTTCTGATCGTTTCAACAAAAACATTAAAAAGAACAGGACCGTTGACCGCGCCGAAACATGCAGCAATAATGAGCGCTATCACTTCGACAACAACATACATCATTGTAAAAGTACCTATCGCGTTGGCGAAGTTTTTTCTGATCCTCTGATTTCTGGTCGTAGGCTGGCTTAAATAAAAATCCAACTTACTCTGTGAAAAGAGATATGAAAATCCCTGATATGCAAACATGATGGCGATAAACATTGCAAGGAGCCATCCGATCTGCTTAAATCCCATTGTCACAATAACGGCATCAAGTCTGGAGTGATAAAATTTTCCTTCACTCTGTCTGGATACTTCGGCGTAATTTATCGTTCTTGTAAGCATCATGATCACACCGAAAATATAATATATAGCCATGAGCGGTAGTGCGATAAGTGATGTCCACAGAGTACTGTTTATGAATTTTTTTCTGTTCTTGATCCTATCACTCAAGGATAAATTTACGGATGTCATATCCAACTACCTCCGTCTCACTAATAAAGATCTCTTCCAATGTAAGTGCCAATACTTCAAAGAAAATAGGATTGCCTCTCTTAAAGGCGTTCTCTATATCCTCTCTCTCTCCTCTTATAGTGATGGTATGAAGTCGTCCACGTCTCTCATGGAGCATCACATCAAGTCCTTCAAGAGCATTTTTCTCATTCTCCTCAGACTCAAATACGCACTGGACCTTCTGCATATTAACTTTCATATCCGCGATATCTTCAGAAAGGATAACTCCGCCCAAATGAAGAAGTCCCACGTGATCGCATATATCCTCAAGTTCGCGTAAGTTATGAGATGCTATTATCGGTGTCATACCTCTGTCTGCCATCTCTGCAGCAAAAAGGCTCTTTACACCCTGTCTCACAACAGGATCAAGGCCATCAAATGTCTCATCACATAAAAGATATTTGGTACCCGAACATATACCGAGAAGAATTGAAACCTGCTTTTTCATTCCTTTGGAAAAATTAGATATCTTCCTCTTTATATCAAGTCCAAATCCCTGAGCCATTTTGAAAAAACGAAGTTTATCGAAACTAGCGTAAATTCCTTCGTAATAATCAGCCATCTCTTCGGGTGTACTGTTAGGAAGGAAATACTGTTCGTCAGAAATATAGAAAATGTCTTTTTTCACAACTGGATTATCAAATACCGGCCTGTTGTCTACAAGAACAACCCCCTCATCCGGCTGGATAACGCCTGCGATACTTCTTAAAATAGTACTCTTTCCTGCCCCGTTTGTTCCGACTAACCCAAAAACTTCCCCATCTTTAATATTTAGCGAAACACGGTTAACGGCTTTGATTTCATCAAAAGATTTTTCAAGATCAATCAATTCGATCATGTCGTTCCTCCTCCTTTGATCATTCCGGAAAGGTACATTTTAACGTCAGAAATAATCTCATCAAAAGTTATACCTATCTCCTCTGCTTCTTTGAACAGACCAGCAATCTCCTGGATCAGCTCAACCTTCTTATTATCCTTAAGAAGGGCATCACCTTTAACGAAATTGCCTCTTCCTTTAACGGTATAGATAAAGCCCTCTCTCTCAAGTTCGGTATAGGCCTTCTGTACCGTATTGGGGTTTGTAGACAATTCCATAGCAAGGCTTCGCACCGACGGCATTTGATCGTCGGCCTGCAGTATCCCCTTTAGGATCTGCATCTTGAAACTCTCTGCTATTTGTTCATAGATTGGTCTGCTATCTTGGTAATCAATAATCTTCATAGCGCTCCCACTCATTACTAAAAATGAACAATGTGTAACAAAAAAACAAGTGTACTATGTTTACTAGTACACTTGTATTGTATGATATATACTGGTATTTGTAAATACCCCAAATTTAAAATATTTTAGTTCTTGAAGCTGTGAACCGGAGCGGGAATTCTACCGCCTCTGTTTACAAACTCATCACAGGAGAATTTATTAACCGGCATGATAGGAGCATAACCAAGCAGTCCACCGAACTCAACCGTATCTCCTACAGTCTTGCCTATAACAGGGATAAGTCTTACAGCGGTAGTCTTCTGGTTGATCATTCCGATAGCCATCTCATCCGCAATGATACCTGCAATAGTTGTATCCTTGGTATCTCCGGGAACAGCGATCATATCAAGTCCCACAGAACATACACAAGTCATAGCCTCAAGCTTTTCAAGCGTTAAGCATCCTGCTTCTACAGCGTTGATCATTCCCTGATCCTCAGATACGGGAATGAATGCACCGGAAAGTCCTCCTACATAAGAAGAAGCCATTACACCGCCTTTTTTAACCTGATCGTTAAGAAGGGCAAGTGCTGCTGTTGTTCCGGGAGCACCGGCATGCTCAACACCGATCTCATGAAGGATATCTGCAACACTGTCGCCGATAGCCGGTGTAGGAGCAAGTGAAAGATCAATTATTCCAAAAGGAACGCCGAGTCTTGCTGAAGCTTCCTTAGCAACAAGTTGTCCGACTCTAGTTACCTTAAATGCTGTCTTCTTTATAGTCTCGCAGAGAACCTCAAAGTTCTCTCCTCTTACCTTTTCGAGAGCTGTCTTTACAACACCGGGACCACTGACACCGACATTTATGATCTTGTCAGCCTCTGTAACTCCGTGGAATGCGCCTGCCATGAAAGGATTATCATCAGGAGCATTACAGAAAATAACGAGCTTAGCACAGCCAAGTGAATCGCTCTCCTTGGTAGCCTCTGCTGTTGCTTTTACGATGGAGCCCATAAGTCTTACGGCATCCATATTGATACCGGTCTTGGTTGATCCCACATTTATTGAAGAACAAACAACATCGGTTGTTGAAAGTGCAAGCGGGATAGATTCGATCAGAAGTTTATCGGCGCTTGTCATTCCTTTACTCACAAGTGCTGAATAGCCTCCGATAAAGTTAACTCCGACTTTCTTGGCAACCTCATCAAGAGTCTTTGCTATCTGCGCAAAATCTTCTTTTGTCTTGCAGGCAGCTCCGCCGACAAGAGCTATGGGTGTTACGGAGATTCTTTTGTTTACGATGGGAATACCGAACTCCCTTGAGATCTGGTCTCCTGTCTTAACAAGGTCTTTTGCTGATTCATAGATCTTGTTGTAGATATTCTTCTTAAGCTGCTCAAGATCTGAGCTGATGCAATCGAGAAGGCTGATGCCGAGGGTGATGGTCCTGACGTCAAGGTTCTCCTTCTCTATCATTTCATTGGTCTCAAGGACCTCTTTTGTGTTAATCATTATTATTTATCTCCCAAAAACCAATTAAATTCTGTGCATGGAATCAAAGATCTCTTCCTTCTGGCACTTGATAACAACGCCGATACTCTTGCCGAGCTCCTCAAGGTCATCCGCAACACTGTTAAAGTCCTTGGATGTTCCGGCCATATCAACGATCATCATCATATTAAAATATCCGCCTACGATGGTCTGTGAAATATCAAGAATATTGATGCTTGAATCTGCAAGATAGGTGCAAACCTTTGCGATAATTCCGACTGTGTCCTTGCCTACAACTGTAATGATAGTCTTTTTCATGTCTCCTCCATGTAAATAATTATATCTCGATAACAGGCGATAGCTCTGCTCTCTTGGCAACCATGATAGGGAAATCCGAAGAAGTGTACGGATTGTCTCCCATGTCAACTTCTAGTCTGACCGTCTCATAAGCGAGTTCGGGCAGGTTGTTTTCTTTGGACAGATGCCCCAGAAATACTCCTTTTATCTTATCATTAAGAAGTTTGCAGAGAAGCTCTCCGCTCTTTTCATTGGATAGATGGCCCCTGTCTCCCATTATTCTGGTCTTCAACATATAAGGATAAGGTCCTGTCTGGAGCATCCTTATATCATGATTTGCTTCTAATAATAACGCGTCGCAGCCCGATAAGCAACTCACCGTATAATCATCATAGCAACCAAGGTCAGTAGCGACTCCTATTTTCTTATCACCCATATACACTCTGTATCCGCAAGGCTCTGCGGCATCGTGAGATATTCTCATAGGATCGATAGTCATATCACCGACGCAGATGCAGGAATCTGTCTTAAGCTTGTTAAAGGTGGCGTTTATCATCTCGCCCTTCTTGTCGCTCTTAATGATACCGTCGATCGTTCCTGCAGTTCCGTAGATCGGAATATCATGCTTTTTAAGAATGGTGTGAAGTGCAGCTATATGATCCACATGCTCATGTGTCACAAATATAGCATCCAGATCGTCAAAAGAAAGATCGAGCCCCTTAAGGCCTTCCTCTATTCTCTTTTTACTGGTACCGGCATCAATCAGAATATGTGTGTTGTCGGAACCTATGTAGGTACAATTGCCGCTGCTACCGCTGGCAATACTGGTAAAACGCATATGAATAAAAACCTCTTACTTCCAATATACTTCTATCTTATCGCCCTCATGGATAGGCTGCATGTAATCCGGAGTCGCACCGTTGAGTGTAGTCACAATGGATCTTCCGTTGGGCTTTGAAAGATCAAAATCGATCACATCAAAGATATCAACAAAGATGTAATCAGCTTTGCCGTGAAGTGTAACGGCATCGTTATTTACAAATATATGAAGGTCATGAGCAAGTATATTCTTTACAGGCTCCTGTTCCTTTTTCTTATATTCGCCGTCATCATCGGGAAGATCGTCAAACGAAAGCTGTCCGTCCTTACCCTCAATGATCTTCACATCATCGGAATTGGCATAAGACTCCTGATTGGCCTGAGATATCGCAACCTCGTCGGCACTCGGGAAATCTCTGTAATAATCCAAGATAGCTTCATCCTGAGATTTGAACTCGATCTTAAAGTTCTCATATACAGGTGTATCTTTGTCGCCGCGCTCGTTATTTACGATAATGACCGTATCTTCATTGATATCAATATCCATAAGAGCAGCGATCTGTGAAGCTGTATTGTAATCAAGGACCTTGACCTCATCACCGGGATTAATACTGTACAGCGCGGTCTGAGGCTCTCCGTTGACGGTCGCAAATCTGGACGCCTCAACGTTCTTGCCGTTTACGTTTACATTGAACTTAGTCTTAAACTCAGGTATGCCTTCAATAACTGCCTCTCCGGGCGCACCTGCTGTTGAAGGAACAACCTCGATTATATCATTGGCATGAATCTTGGTGTGAATGTCGGCAGGCTTACCGTTAAGCGAGATAACAGCGGGCTCACCGGGTTCACCTCTTGAAGCTCTCTCTTTACCGTTTACCGTATAGCGAAGCTCTTCACCTCTCTTAGGGAAAAGATCCTCATTGGGAAATGCAGCCTGCATTGCCGCGTCAACGATCTGAAGCTTACCGTTGTCGTATATCTTGGTCTGGATACCGTTAAAGGAAACAAAGATAAAGTTATTGGCTTCTTCATAGAAGCTGATACAGATACCAAGAGGTGTAACGAGAAGTGAATCTCTCTCGATCCCATCATTATTAAGGAAGGTAATGTTCTTCATTACTTCCTCTCCCCTAAGAGCAACACGCTCTTCGGGAATATCCATCTCTTTTGCTATGGCTTTGGTATATCCGGGCACGCATCCGCCACCGCCTACTACGAATACAGCGCTGACAGCCTTATCACCGTTAAGTCTCTTTATCTCTTCAACGGCTTTCTGAGCCATGATGTCAACCTGAGGCTTGATGATACGGGCTATCTCTTTGGCAGTGATAGTCTTACGAAGGCCCATGATATCAATATATTCAACTCTGTCACTGTGACTTGCGGCGATCTTGATCTCATCCGCCTGGTTAAAGTCAACCAGGCAGTGCTGAGCGATTATCTCGGTAATATCGTCACCTGCTATGGGAAGCATACCGTATGCCGTTATGGAACCGTCATCGGTTACACAGATATCGGATGTTCCCGCACCAACGTCTATAAGTGCAAGATTGAGCATTCTGAATCTGTCAGGGATCGCAACCATCATAGCCGCGATAGGCTCGAGTGTAAGATTTGCGACATTAAGCTCAGCTCTCTCACAAGCCTTGTAGAGACCGTCTACGCAGTCATCCGGAAGGAAAGTCGCAATAAGCTCAACGCTCACCTTGCCCGCATTATGTCCCTCAAGATTGGCTATCTGATAGCCGTCGAGATAATAATGCATAACTGAATAACCAACCAGATAGAATTTAAGGTTGGAAGTATTGCTCTTTAAGAACTCCGCATATGCCTGTTCAACGGCCGCGGAATCAAGATTATATATATCTTCGTCCGTTATCTCGTGAGATTCCGGATATTCATATTCATAAGTCGTGCGAACGGTCCTGAGCACACGTCCCGCAGCAGCTATACATACATCGGTAAGATGGATGTCGGTCTGCTGTTCAAGACTTTCTTTTACTACCTTGATGGTGGCTCCTACTTTTCCGATATCATGAATCTGTCCGTCAAGCATAGCTCTTGTCTGGTGTTTTTCGACGCTCTGAGCAATGACATTGAACTGTCCGTCATTCATATAACCGACAGTACCCACAACGCTCCTTGTTCCGATATCAAGTCCAAATACCACCTTTTGCTCTGATTGCTCTAAACTTGCCATCATCTTCTCCAATCCATAAGTTTAGTTCCGATCATCTCCGCAACAGTAGCCATATCCCCGCTGTTGTCCAAAACAAAATCACAATGCTCTCTGAAGCCATCCTCGGAAAGCTGCTTTTTAAAGATATCCGTTATCTTCTCATCGGAATATCCGCGTGAAGCCTTGAGACGCTCCCTCCTGGTCTCTTCAGATGCATATACATACCACAGCTCATCGACGATATCTTCATAACCGTTCTCGATCAAAAGAGCTGCCTCCACAAAAACAAAGTCCAGCCTGTTTTTAAGCTTTTCTTCATCTATAATATTAATAATATACGTATTAACTGCAGGATGCAAAATATTGTTCACTGCCTCAAGCTTTTTTTCGTCTCCGAAGATAGCTTGTGCCATCTTGGCTCTGTCTATCTCTCCGTCGTCCCCCAGGATCTCTTTTCCCAGAAGATGCAAAAGCTCATCATATGCGGGATATCCCTTCATCTTGATCTCATTGGCAACATCATCGGAATATACAACTCTGCAATTGTAATTATTCTTGATGTATTCAAGCACCGTAGTCTTTCCGGCTCCGATACCGCCTGTGATCCCTATGATGTTGGTCTTTCCCTTTTGCAGTTTGTGCAGTTTATTTTGCTTCATACCAGTCGCTTCCGGTGTGACAGGTTGCTTCCATGGGAACAACAAGTGTCACAGCGCTCTCCATTTCCTTAGTAAGTAATTCTTTTACGATATCTGTCTCATCGCCCGCAGTCTCGATAACAAGCTCATCGTGGATCTGCAGGATAAGCTTGGATTTAAGCTTATCTTTCTTAAGTCTGAAAAAGACATTTATCATAGCTATCTTCATAATATCAGCAGCAGTACCCTGGATAGGTGCATTCATGGCAACTCTCTCGCCGAACTGCTTGATATTGAAATTACTTGCTTTAAGCTCCGGAATGGGTCTCTTTCTACCGAAAAGAGTGATGCTCGTGCCGTTTTCCTTGGCTTCTTTTACAACTCTTTCCTGATATTCTTTAACCCTCGGATATGCTTCGAAATACTTATCCATGTACTCTTTGGCTTCTTTCGGTGAGATCGAAAGATCTCTCGAAAGGCCGTAGGCGCTTATTCCATACACTATACCGAAGTTGACTGCCTTGGCACTCCTTCTCTGCTCTGAAGTAACTTCCGCAAAGGGAACATGGAACACCTTTGAAGCTGTACTTGCATGAATGTCCTCGCCGTCGTGATAAGCCTTGATAAGGCCTTCATCTCCCGACATATGTGCAAGTATCCTTAACTCTATCTGTGAATAATCGGCATCCGCAAATACATACCCTTCCTTTGGAACAAAGACCTTTCTGATAAGTCTTCCAAGCTCTGTTCTCATCGGTATGTTCTGAAGATTGGGCTCCGTTGAGCTTATTCTTCCGGTTGCGGTGATCGTCTGGTTAAAGCTTGTGTGGATCCTGTTATCATCCTCTATAAATGCGGCAAGTCCGTCCGCATAGGTGGACTTTAATTTCGCAAGTCCTCTGTATTCAAGGATATCCGCTACTATCTTATGTTCACCGGCAAGCTTCTCAAGAACATCGGCCGCTGTCGAATAGCCGGATTTGGTTTTCTTTTCTGCGGGAAGTCCCAGCTTTTCAAATAGGACTTCTCCGAGCTGCTTGGGCGAATTGATGTTGAACTCAACGCCCGCGGCACTGTATATATCTTTTTCAAGCTCATCAATACGAACCTTGAGCTTATCTCCGTATATCTTAAGCTGTTCTCTCTCGGCGATGATGCCTTCCTTTTCCATTGCAAAAAGAATATACGAAAGAGGCATCTCGATATTGTAAAACAGCCCTTCCATTCCATCTTTATCAAGCTTCTTTCCGATAAGCGGAGCTGCCTTTTTACAGACAAAAGCCGCTTTACATGCATATGCGGAAAGGACATTCTGATCAGCGTTTGCCAAAGCTTCTTTTCCGAAGAGATCGGCTCTTTTTTCTAAATTAAGTCCAAGATATTCCTTGGAAATATCCTCGATCATATAATCGTTCTTGTTGGGATCATTGAGATATGCACCTATCAGCGTATCAAAGCATCTCGGCCCTTCGTTGTAGGACTGATCATCCCTGTAACCGTAATCCCTGCTTTCTATCTCATAAGGAGTAAAAAGATTATACGAGCTCTTGATATCAAAGGTTGCAAGATTGCAGCTCTTACTCAGCTCAGTTAGCTTATTTCCAAGATAATCTGCTGTGATAAAGCCCTGAACCGGGAAATATACGGCAGTTTCATCTTCATAACAAAGCGAGATCCCGATGATGTTTTTCTTTTTGATACTTCCACCGGCATCGACCGTATCAACAATAGGATAAAAACCTATATAGTTATCTTTGGGATTCTTGGATGAAGCGCTTACGCAGCATTTCTTTGAGGCCTTTGAAAACAGCTCTTCTACCTCTGAAAGATCTGATGTAAAGCTTGTCTTTACTTCAAATACAGGTACTGCGGCAGCTTTTCCAAGCGGAGATACAAGTGAGATCTCTTTTTCCAGGAAATCAGCTAAAGCATCAGTTGCATCGCAGCCTTCTGCTGATAATAAAGCAGTATCAGTGTAGCCTGCCAAAATATCTTTTAACCTGTCAGTCTGTGACTTAACAGCAGGCGACAGCTCATGATCAGCGCCGTTTTCAAACGATACGCTTATCTTCTTGTATTCTCCTGCCTTCACTATGCTCTTTAGCTTAAAAAGGGCACCGTAAATACCGCTGACGAAATTACCGTCAGCGTCCGTAAATGCAGGCATTGAATTAAATGCGTCTTTTATTAAATTGAATGCGTTAATTGTTAGGATGTCCAAAGAATGTATTCCCCGGCAAAATTGGATTATAGAAGCAGATTAAGAACTATTGTCGTAACGGCCAAAGCCACTACACAGCCTTCGAGGACGTAACTAAAAAGAACAAGAGAACGTCTTACTTTAAGTCTTCTTCCTGCGTCAGATAAAAGTCCGTTGAGTTCTCTCCTAAGGTTGAATGTATTACCATCCTCAAGTCTCTTCATGCCGACTTTTACAAGAAACTGAATGGTGAGCTCCTCTTTGCACTCCGCGCAGTTCTCCATGTGATCAAGGAAATCAGCAAGATCGCGGTTGTCGAGATCGTCATCCAGAAATAATGGAATTAACTTTTCAGCATCTTTACAAGTCATATAAAGCTCCGCACGTAAATACAACCATTCAACATATTGTATGGCAGAACGTGCTGTTACAATCTGTCTCTACAACATCTAGAATACTACAAAAATCAGATAACGGCAACGATTGAAACTTCACGTCTTGACGACAGATCAACGAAGTTCTCGCCGCATTTAATGACAGGGCGTGAAAGATGATCGGGATTGACGAACACGATCTCTCCGGTCTGGCCGGTGCTGAGCATAACCCTGTTTGCTATAAATGTATTAGATATATTGCTAAGGAAGGTCATGATAACGTTGGGATCAAACTTATTGATGCCCTCTTCCTCAAATCTCGAAATAACCGTAAACGGACAGATCGGCGCTCTGTAGGTCCTCTTAGAGGTCATAGCCTCATAGATATTGGCTACAGTAACGATAGAAGCGATCTCATCGATCTGCTCGCCCTTAAGGTGGAACGGGTATCCTGAGCCGTCTCTGCACTCGTGGTGCATAAGGATGCAGTTCTTGATACGGGGATCGATATCCTTGTCCTTTACGAGCTCGTATCCCTTAACAACGTGATCCTTCATGAATCTCTCTTCGTATTCGGTGTAAGCTTCCTTCTTATTAAGAAGATCGGGTGGCATAAGGACCTTACCGATGTCATGCAAAAGACCTCCTGCAGTAGCAAGCTGTATCTTTTCCTCGGAAAGTCTCATCCAGGTAGCGATAGTATTGCAGATAAGAGAAACATTGAGACTGTGCATATACACCGCATCACTGTTGTCTCTGAGGTTATGGAGCATATCAAACACTCCTGCGGTACCGCCAGCCTCTACAAAAAGATGATATACGGGCTCTGTGAGCTTCTCCACATCAAGGACCATCTTATCACTTGCGATCAATTTAAATGATTCCTCAAGCTGACGGGCGTTGTTCTCTATATCCTGCTTGAACTTAATGAACGCCTCGGAGTTACGGATCTTTTCAGAATATGAATAATCCGGTTGTGCCTGCAGTTCTCCCTCGCTCTTATCGGGAACAGCCTGCTTCTCATCCTCTACGAAAATATTGTATAAAGAATGTGACTTGATCCTCTGGATGTCATTGTCATCAAGTATGGTTCCTTTCGGGAGCACAAGTCTGTCATCGATAGTATAAATATTCTCGGAAACAACAAGCCCCGGTTCAAGATTGTCTACTGAAATCAGTTTCATTTTTTCCACCTACTAAAAGAGATATAGAACCATTATATCAGCATTTTTTAATTTTTGTGATAAAATAGTAAATATTATTTTGGGAGAAGAAAATGGCTGCAAAAGACGATAAACTCAGATGGAAACTAAAAAATGAAGAGCATGTGATCCGTGATGAATGGATAGATTTCAGAAAAAACATCTATCAGCTTCCAAACGGTGAAGAGATAGGACCTGTTTACAACTTTTCAAAGCACAGCTTCTCTCTCATCGTCGCTACCGATGAAAACGGTAAATTCATCTGCGTGCGCCAGTACAGACACGGCGTCGACGCTATATGCACAGAGTTCCCTGCGGGTGGTATCGAATATAAGGAAAAGAGCGATGTTCCTTATATAACCAAGGATAACATCATCGCTACCGAGGAGGACGCCTTCGCCGCAGCCAAAAGAGAACTCGTCGAAGAGACCGGCTATGTATCCGATAACTGGACTCATCTTATGACCATTCCTTCAAACGCTACGATCTCCAACAGCAATGTACATATCTACGCCGCCTTAAACTGCAAGCATGTCGCTTCTCAGGAGCTTGACGACTCCGAATTCCTCGACGTTGAGCTTATCGATGAAAAAGAGCTTGCTAAAAGGATAAACGGTGGTGATTTCAAGCAGGCTCTGCATGTACTTGCATATTATCTTTTTAAAGAAAGGTGTGTCTGAAAGCAAATGAAACGGGTAATGAGAATAAATAACCCCTTGATAATAGGCTTTCCGTATGATATATTAAAAAAGCTGTACGGCGTGGCCGCCGAACAGAAAATCATACAAACGCCGGCATGTCGGAATGGCAGACGATGCAGACTCAAAATCTGTTGTGGGTAACCACGTGTGGGTTCAAGTCCCACTGCCGGCACTAAAAAACCGCTAAACCATCAGGCTTAGCGGTTTTATTTTTTATATAGTCACATTTCCTTCTACACCTTCAGCAAGGATATCTCTTCCGTTTAAGTGACAGTAAGTCACGAGATAATCCATCCCTGTTGCTCCAAGAGCTCTTTTGCCCTTGAGTAAAAGATGTACTTTTTTATCTTCAGTCATATATTCTTCGGAGACTGTCTTGTTGTCCTTGGATTCCTCCAAGACCTTCTTAAAATCTCCTATAAATGCCGGGATTATGACCGATCCGATACCCTGGCCGACTGTCGGGCCGTAAATGCCGATTATTTCATGAAGTAATAGCTTTCTAAGTTCATCCATAGGTTGCCTCTCATATTACTGCTGAATTGTCTCTACAATTGCGGGAAGAAGCTGCTTCTTACGTGAAACAACTCCGGGTAATTTAGCTGTATCTCCTGTCACATTGATTCCAAATGCATTATTCAAGGTATGCTGAGCCTTGGCGCCTTCAAATATGATCTCAGATGACTCCTCGATGATATTCGTAAGCATAAAGAACAGCATATCAAGGCCGTCTTCCTTGGCTACATTCTTAAGCTCGGGCTCGAGCCTGTTCTTTATCTCCGCAAGCTCTTCAGCGCTCATTGAATTTATTTGACCGATTCCGATCGTAAGGTCATCAACCGTAAACTTCTTGAAGTCCTGATGAAGGATCTCGCTTGCAGACTTTCCGCTTAGATTTGATCCGGCATGGAACATCTCTTTTGCGAACTCTTCAAAATCCACACCTGCTATCTTGGCAAGCTCCTCTCCTGCATTCTTATCTATTAGAGTGCATGTAGGAGATCTGAACATAAGTGTATCCGAAAGGATCGCTGCAAGAAGAAGTCCTGCAGTTGTCTTATCTATATCAACACAGTTTTCCTTATACATCAAATAGATGATAGAACATGTTGAGCCAAGAGGCTGATTTCTAAAGAAAACAGGACCTGCGGTCTCAATAGTGCGAAGTCTGTGATGATCGACAATTTCCAATATTTCTGCAGAATCAGCTCCGTTAACGGCCTGGTTCTTTTCATTATGATCGACGAGAATGAGCTGTTTCTTCTTAGCTCCCAAGAAGTTACGTCTACTGATCATTCCGATATAATGATTGCTCTTATCAAGGATCGGGAAGTATCTGTGACGAGTCTGCGCCATAACCTCCTGAATATCCTCGATGTAATCGTCCATGTGGAAATGAACTGTGCTATCTTTTTTCATTACATGCTCTATCGGAATACTCTGATTTATAAGTCTTGCGACAATAAACGTATCATGAGGAGTTGTGATGATCTTGGTTCCGTGCTCTTTAGCCTGCGTCTGAATGGTCTTAGCGACCTCAGCGCCCTCGCAGACTATGATGCATCCCGCGTTCATCTCTATGGCACAGAGCTGCGTCTCATAGCGGTTTCCAAGGATCACGACATCACCCTCATCAATGAGATTCTCCATCATCTCGGGACTTGCCGCAGCGATCACAACCTTTCCCTTGCTGAGGTTATCGGTTATATCGCCAACAATGAGCTCACCGTCTATCGTCTCTACAATATTCTTATACGAAGTATGAGCCTGTGAAAGAATACCGGGATCTATAACGTCCATATATGTTTCTACGATATCATTGGTAGTAACAATACCGCTGAGTTCATCATTCTCAGTGACGCACAGGGTCACAACCTCGGCATCTCTCATTTTTGCCCAGGCTTTTTTAAGAGAAAGATCTGCCCCAACACCCTCGAGCATTCTGATCTCCATATCGCGCACCTGCGTCCTCACGTCTTTTATATAAACGGGCACCTCTACACCGAAATGCGAAAGGACGAACTGGGTCTCCTCATTGAGATGTCCTGCTCTGCAAGCAATATATTCTTCACCCGTTATCTTGCTTTTGAGGTTTGCGTAAGTTATCGCAGCACAGATCGAATCCGTATCGGGATTCTTATGTCCGATGACTATTACAGGCCTATTCTGCTTTTCCATACATATCTCCTAAAAGTTATAACGTAAAAAATGCGTTAATACTGTTCATATACAATATTAACGCATTTAAGGTCATATTTTCTATACTTTTTGAAGATATTTGATCATGTATGTGATTTTTCAGGATTGATGCATGATCAATCTATTGAAGTAAAGTTTGAGATCAGTTTATCGCATTCGCTTTCACTTGTTCCCATAGTCATGATATATCCGTTAAAATCGCCGTTTATGAATGTGACTTCTTTGGAAATAGCCGTAGCATTATTTGAAAGAGTAATGACGTATTTTCTAGCTAAACAAGGTCTTCCGACAAATTCCTCTTTAGATACTGTACATGTCACATCTTTTGCCTCAGTGAAAGTGTTTTTAAATTCTTCTTCGTTCTCTTTTATCTTCTCTTCATCTTCATACTCAACAAATGTTTGTATTATTTCATCGTCGCTCTTTCCTGCATATCTCATGAACTTAATACCGATGTTACGCATTACTCGTAATTCCAACAGTCCCGCAGTATTACTTGTAGCAAACATTTCTGTTCTGGGCTTATTGGAATCTACATCTTCCTTCATTCCCTGATAAAAATCTTCTTTATTAATTCCGCTATCATCGGCAATTTCCTGTTCGGAATAGAATCTATAGCCTTTTGGAAGATCAAATTTAACTGCAAGTGTATGACTGATAAAAGAATTTCCGTCGTATTCAGGAAGTTCATAAGGAGTAAAGTTCGTCAATTCGCTGCTATCCTTCTCCTCTGACCCTTCAGTGTCAGTAGTCTCTGTAGTAGCAGCCTCTTTAGCTTCAGATGATTCCTCTTCCTTTTCCTCTGTCTCTACCTTCTCTTGAGTAGATACTACAGGTGTGATGACCGAACTGTCTTCCGATGCATACTCTGTAGTTGATACACCGATCGTAGGATCCGAAGAAGGTTTGGTTGATACGTGAATATTATACATAGTAAAAAGAACTAAAATCAGTGCAACAGCGCCGGCTATGTAGATAAAGTATTTATTATCCCAGCCCTTCTTTTGAGGGATCTGACCATAAGGCTGCTGGTATCCCTGCTGATACATCTGTGGATTCACCTGCTGATACATCTGTGGATTCACCTGCTGATTCATCTGAGGATTTACCTGTTGATTAAACTGCTGATACATCTGCTGATTGGCCTGCTGATTCATCTGTGAATACTTCTGCTTAAGAGAATCAATACTCATTTCATTATCCTGTTGAGGATTAGGCTGAGTGTACTGATTTTGAGAATTGATCGGCGGATTGTTATTGGCATTGTTCTGCCAGCCAAATTGCTGATTGATCTGATTATCCATAATTTAATTTCCCCTTACAACAAAATATTTTTTCATGTTATTTCAAAGTATACCATGACAGATTTGTGAAGTAAATGTTAATTTTGTTAATTTGTAATTATTTTTGCAAACGAAAAAGAGAAGGCGTGCAAAAATGCCTTCTCTTATATGTGAAATATCGCAAATCTTAAGCGAACTGACTGTTATACAATTCGTAGTAAAATCCCTCTTTTTTGATAAGCTCTTTATGATCGCCCTGCTCTATGATATGCCCATCCTTCATTACAAGGATAACGTCAGCTTCACGTATCGTGGAGAGTCTGTGAGCTACGATGAAGCTTGTCCTACCGCTCATCATTTTGTTAAAAGCCTTTTGTATCCTGATCTCCGTACTTGTATCTATAGAAGATGTAGCCTCATCAAGGATAAGCATGGGCGGAATATTTAGCATGACTCTGGTGATGCAAAGAAGCTGCTTTTGTCCCTGTGAGAGATTTCCGCCATTTTCAGAGATAACGGTATTGTATCCGTCAGGAAGTCTATTGATAAAACTGTGTGCATGTGAAGCCTTTGCCGCCGCAATTATCTCTTCATCGGTAAAACCTTCTCTTCCGAGAGTTATATTATCCTTTACAGTGCCGCTCCTAAGCCAGGTCTCCTGAAGTACCATTCCGAAGTTATTGCGAAGATCGGCTCTTTTTATATCTCTGATATCTGTTCCGTCGATACTGATCTTACCCTTATCAACATCATAGAATCTCATAAGAAGATTGATAAGCGTTGTCTTGCCGCTTCCTGTAGGTCCTACAATAGCAACTCTCTGTCCCTTCTTGATATCAAGGTCGAGGTCTTCTATAAGACTCTTATTCTTATCATATGAAAATGCCGCATCTTGGATCACAATATTTCCTTCGGGGGCAAAAGAGCTTGGTGCATCCGCAGGATCTGCGATCTCAGGCTTTTCTTCTATAAGCGCAAATACTCTCTCTGCGCATGCCAGAGCGTTCTGAAGCTCAGTGACAACTCCGGAGATCTCGTTAAACGGTTTGGTATACTGCGTAGCATAGCTTAAAAAGATCGTAAGTCCGCCGACTGTCATCTTACCGGCGATACAAGCAAATGCTCCGAAAAGAGCTACCGCCGCATATACGATATTGTTGATAAACCTCGTACCCGGATTTGTTATGGCAGAAACAAACACAGCTTTGACGGAAGCATCGAAAAGCCTGTCATTTACTTCATCAAAGTCTTCCATGTTTTCATCTTCGTGTGCAAATGCCTTAACCACGGGAAGATTTCCTATCATCTCATCTATAAAGCCCGTCTGGTCCGACCTTGCCTCACTTTGTCTTTTGAATAACTCAAAGGACTTATTTGCAATAAATCTTGCAAGAAGCAGTGACAGCGGAGTCAGCGCTACTACCACTATCGCGATCCTGAAATTAAGATAAAACATAAATACAAGAGTTCCAACGATAGTGACTATTCCGGTAAACAACTGGGAAAATCCCATAAGGAGCCCGTCAGCAAAAAGATCTACATCCGCGATTATCCTGCTGACTATATCTCCGGTCTTTACTTTGTCGAGATATTCAAACGGAAGTATCTGAAGCTTATCAAAAGCCTCTGCTCTCACATCCCTTACAACCTTAAATGTAATGGCATTGTTGGCTTTATTCATGATCCACTGAGAAACAGCCGTAATGCCAATAACAATGAGCATCTTAAAGAGTATAAAGGACACTCCTCTGAAATCAACATTATCTTTTCTGACTATATGATCAACGGCATTACCAGCCAAAATAGGCACATACAAAGATAAGGTCGCAGTAAGAACGGCGAGTATCATTGATAAGAAGATAAGTCCGCGATATTTTCCGGCATGCTTAAGTACTTTTTTTAGTGTGTTCTTTTTCATACCGCGCCCTCCTGCTTAAACTGTGAATCATAGATTTCTTTATACAGCTCGCATGAAGCAAGGAGTTCATCGTGCTTACCGATGCCTGCAACCGCTCCGTTATCAAGAACAATGATCTTATCGCAGTCATGTACGGAAGACGTTCTCTGGGAAACAATAAACGTCGTCGGAGCATTCTTCATCTCCGAGATAGCATGACGTAAGTTTTTGTCCGTAAGGAAATCAAGCGCTGACGCACTGTCATCAAGTATCAGTATCTCAGGCTTTTTTACGAGTGCACGAGCGATCGTAAGTCTCTGCTTCTGACCTCCGGAGAAATTCTTTCCTCCCTGTGCGACCATATGATCAAGCCCACCTTCTTTGCCCCTAACTATCTCTTCAGCCTGAGCTATCTTAAGCGCTTCATATATCTCATCATCCGTAGCCGCCGCGTTACCCCAGCGCATGTTATCTCTGATCGATCCGTGGAAAAGAACTGCCTTCTGCGGAACTATACCGATCCTCTCACGAAGAGCATCAAGCTTGTACTGCTTTACGTCTTTTCCGTCAATTACAACGCTTCCTTCTCTGACATCATAAAATCTGGGCAAAAGATTTATAAGCGTAGATTTACCGCTACCGGTTCCGCCTATAACACCTATCTTCTCACCTCTCTTAACTTCGAAGCTCACATGCTCAAGCGAATCCTCGCTATCACCAACATAGCGCATGCAGGCATCATTAAAAACGATATGAGTATCTGTGTTTTCGAAAACATCACAGTCTCCGTCCTTCATTGAAGACTTAAGTTCAAGAAGCTCCTGTACTCTGTTTCCGGAAGCGATCGCTTTGGTTATTGTAAGTATCAGATTAGCGAGCTTGATAAGCTCAACGAGTATCTGAGACATGTAGTTATAGAGAGCAACCACCTGTCCTCTTGATAATTCTCCGATATTGACTAAGTTCGCACTCTTATATATAAGATACGCGATCGCAAGATTAAGGATCGTAAACGTCAAAGGATTCATAAGCGCACTGATACCACCCACCTGCTCCTGAAGCGCCATCAACTCATTATTGCTCTTATTAAATCCGTCTTTTTCTCTTTTCTCAAGGCCGAAAGCTCTGATAACTCTTACACCGGTATGATTCTCACGAGTAAGCCTAAGAAGCGTATCAAGCCCGCTCTGGATCTTGCCGTAACCCGGTATACTAAATGCCATGATAGTTCCGACAACAGCAAATAATAAAACGATGGTTACTACAAAGATGAGCGCCTGTCTGAAATCAATGGTAAATGCCATGATCATGGCTCCGAAGACAACAAAAGGCGATCTAAGAAGGAGTCTTATCGTAAGGTTTACGCCCTGTTGAACCTGATTTACATCGCTTGTCATGCGCGTGATCATAGCAGATGTTCCGACTCTGTCCATATCGGAAAAAGAAAGGCTCTGAATATTTGCAAAAAGAGCTCTCTTTACCTTTCTTGCAAAACCGGCCGCAGCCTTAGCGGCAAAGTACTGAGCTGTTATAGCAGTAATAAAGCCCACGACACAAAGTGCGATCAAGATACCGCACATCTTCATAACGTAAACTCTGTCGCCCGTCTCTATTCCCTTGTCGATCATAGATGCGATAACAAGCGGAACAAGCAGCTCAAAAGAAGCTTCGAGCAGCTTAAACAAGGGACCGAATATAGTCTCTTTTTTATAATCTTTAAGATATACCAATAACTTTTTCATACTTAAATACCAATCTATGGATTTTTAATAATTTATCCTAAGCCCCTTAGGATAATGATTCTTGATCATTCCTCCGGCAACCTTGCCCCAACCTATGCTGTAACCATCTGTTGTGATAAGGCACCAGCCCTTCTTTAGCTCTTTTGACACTCTCAGAGTCTGACCGTTAAGGTATGATCTGATCTCATCGGAATCAGAAGGAATATCATAGCTTTCCTTTACATCAGCATGCTTAAGAAAAAGAGCCATCGCATGATTGGGTTCAAATCTGTCTTTTATGATCTCTCCCAGATGGAGCCCGGGCCTTAACACCTTAAGTCCGTTAACAGAAGGCATATTGGAAGGAATCAGGAAAAGCTGTTTTCCGAACATAATAATATTCTTTGATCCCAAAAGCTTATCAAGCACGCCTGCATTAAGAGTCTCATCACAGAAGGAATAGAATGGTTTCACTGCATCCTTTTTAACAGGAACATTCTTTCCACCGGGGACATATCTGTTTCCGTCATTTACAAGCTCTCCATCTCTTTCAAGGACACATAAGAAATGACCTTCACCGTGATCCTTGTGCGGCCATAGCCTTCTTCTGTCCACTTCCTTGAAATCGGAATGACTGTTTAAAAAGCCCTCTATATTATCCTCATTCTCTTCCTTGGAAAACGTACATGTCGAATAAACCATTCGGCCACCGGGCAAAAGCATCTTAGACGCAAGATCAAGGATCTCTTTCTGCCTTGCCGCACAGGCAAGCACGTTTTCATAGCTCCATTCATCGGTTGCATTGTCGTTCTTTCTGAACATACCTTCACCGGAGCAAGGAGCATCTATAAGTATCTTGTCAAAATAGCCTTCAAAAACCTCAGATAAATGCTGCGGTGTCTCATTAAGCACCATTGCATTGGCTATTCCGAGTCTTTCGATATTAAGGGATAATATCTTGGCTCTATCTTTATTTATCTCATTAGTGACCAAGATCCCTTGTCCCTGAAGCTTACATGCTATCTGCGTTGTTTTACCGCCGGGAGCTGCGCACAGATCAAGTATCTTTTCACCCGGATGAACTTCAAGGTAAGATACGGGCGCCATGGCGCTTGGCTCCTGAATATAATAAAGCCCTGCTTCATGATAGGGGTGCTTTCCGGGAGAAGCATCCTCTACATAATAAAATCCCGTTTCTTCCCACGGGACACTGTCTGTTATATAATCCTGACCGCCGATAAAAGCGGCATCACATTTAAGCGTGTTAGCTCTAAGAGCATAATATCTCTTATCCTCTTCAAAAGCTGTGATAAACGCATTATATTCTTCTTCACCGAGGAAGTTTTTCATCCTCTCTTTAAATTCTTGCGGTAACAAAGAAATCCTCCGACTACTCTATTTGAATTGGAATTACATATTTCAGATAAGATAAAAAGCTGCCCGTATAAAGGCAGCTATATATCATTACATTTTGTGTTCTTTAATATACTTTTTGATCCCCTTAAATGTCTCGGGACTAATAATATGCTCAATCCTACATGCATCCGTCTCAGCTGTGTCAGCGTCAACGCCGGCAGTCATCATGAGGAATTTGGTAAGATTGGTATGCTTCTCATAAACAGCCTTGGCTGTCTTGATACCGGCATCCGTAAGAACAAGTTCTCCGTCAGACTCAACTGTAAGAAGTCCGTTGTCTTTCAGTAATCCGACAGCCCTTGATACACTGGGTCTTGAAAAATTAAGCTCATTGGCAACGTCGATCGATCTGACCGAACCGTTGCGTTTCTTTAAGAGATAAATTGTCTCGATATAGTCTTCACCGGATTCATGCATAATTTTAATCCTTTCCAAAAGAGGCCACTTTGCATCTCGCAAAGCAGCCTCTCCACTACATTTTCAAAATTGGTGGCTAAACAAAATGTCAAACATTTTTATTTAGCAAAGTCTGTTGCTCTGCTCTCTCTTATGATATTAACCTTGATCTGTCCGGGATATTCCATCTCGTCCTCGATCTTCTTTGCGATATCACGAGCCATGAGCACCATGTCTGAATCTGAAACCTGTTCAGGAACAACCATTACTCTGACTTCTCTACCTGCCTGAATAGCAAATGAGTGATCAACACCCTTAAAGCTGTTGGTGATGTCTTCAAGTTCTTTAAGTCTTGATGTGTAAGTTTCCAATGTCTCTCTTCTTGCACCGGGTCTAGCTGAAGAAATAGTATCAGCAGCCTGAACAAGAACCGCGATAAGAGACTGTGGCTCTACGTCGCCGTGGTGAGCCTCAACTGCATTGATAACAACCTGAGATTCCTTATACTTCTTACAAATATCAACACCAAGCTGGATATGTGAGCCTTCAAGCTCATGATCAACAGCCTTACCGAGATCATGTAAAAGTCCTGCTCTCTTTGCAACTCTAACATCGAGTCCAAGCTCGGATGCCAAAAGTCCGCAAAGCTGTGCTACTTCAACAGAATGCTTAAGACAGTTCTGTCCGTAGCTGGTTCTGAACTTCATACGTCCAAGAATCTTGATAACTTCGGGATGGAGGCCATGAACACCTGCCTCGATAGCAGCGTTCTCACCTTCCTCTTTGATCTTGGCAGCAACTTCTTTCTGTGCCTTCTCAACCATCTCCTCGATTCTCGCGGGATGGATACGTCCGTCAACGATAAGCTTCTCAAGAGCTATACGTGCAACTTCACGACGAATAGGATCAAATCCTGAAATAACTACAGCTTCAGGTGTATCATCAATAATAAGATCAACACCGGTCATGGTCTCAAGGGTTCTGATGTTACGTCCCTCTCTACCGATGATTCTGCCCTTCATTTCATCATTGGGCAACTGAACAACAGAAATAGTAGTCTCGGAAACATGATCTGCTGAACAACGCTGAATAGCATTAACAACAATTTCCTTAGCTCTCTTATCTGCTTCTTCCTTAGCCTCAGCTTCCATAGTCTTGATCATGACAGCTGATTCATGCTTTACATCATCTTCTACAATCTTTAAAAGATACTCTTTTGCTTGCTCGGAGGTTAAGCCAGAGATTTTTTCAAGTTCCTGTATCCTCTGTTCGTTAAGCCTCGTAACCTCTTCGTTCTTCTTGCTCAAAGCCTCTTCACGGGCATTTAAGCTTTGCTCTTTCCTTTCGATCGCTTCGGACCTTTTCTCGACGTTTTCCTCTTTCTGCTGAATACGTCTCTCAGAACGCTGAACCTCATTTCTGCGGTCTCTGACTTCCTTTTCGAGATCATTACGTGTTTTCAGTGCCTCTTCCTTTACTTCAAGAAGTTTCTCACGCTTCGTTTCTTCGGCAGTTTTGAGTGCTTCGTCAATAATTTTTCTTGCCCTTTCTTCAGCGCTACCGATCTTCCCCTCAGTAACCTTTTTGTGATAACCGGTTGCAATAATCCAGGTTAAAATAGCTGAAAGAACAAGAGTCACTACTGCAGTAATAACAACATAGGTCATTACAGGAGCACCTCCTTATTCAATTTTCATTGTACAATATTTTGTATAGTGGGTATAAAAAACTCGCACTAATATACAATTTTACAACACTTAAATTTTACATTTTATAAATAACAGTGTCAAGGTCAAACGGCTAACCAACTTAATGTTAAACTCCTCAACCATGCAAAATAAAACGTTTTACCAATGAAAATCAAATAACGGGCTCAAAAGACATTAACATGCACTGGGAATTACCTTAGAATAATTTACCTGAGTTACAGTTCCATCCTCAGCATCAAAAGTAACATAGAAATCATATTTGTCTTTAGCATAAATAGTTGTATAATCGTCAGATTCCTCTTTAAGGCCCTGATCTTCAAGTATCTTAACAGCTTCATCCGAAGACATTCCAACATATACACCGTAAATTGAGAAATTGTCCATCTCACGGTTCATGACAACTGTATATCCATCTCCGACCTGAGCATCTCTTACCTCGATCGCACCGTCGGATAAATAATAATCATAATTGTCATCACTGATCACAGCAGTCGTATCAAGCGCGTCTGACAGATCATCTTCAAGCTCTCCGCCATAAAACTTTGATGTCTCATCCGAAAAATCGGAAATATCAACTCTGGCTTCAGAATTTTCTGTTACAGTTCCCCCTGTAACAGATTGATTTTCAGTTATATTTTCACCTGATATCTCAGGACCACATGCCATAAGAAGCATAGTGCTGAGAATACAAGCAACTATAATTCCTCTTTTCATAATATTCTTCCTTTCAAGCGTTTATTTTGACATATCATAACACGCCGAAAGAAATTTTGCAAATTAATTAACAATTTGAACACATTTTCAACTAGTACTCATCACAGCCAATAGACGATTTTACTGTATCCATTGAGTATCCCTTGCGTAACAAAAAGGCAATAATTTTCTGTTTGTCTTTATAGTCCATATCGGGATCATAATGTTTCTTGGCAAGAAGTTTCTTGATCTGATCCATCTCTGCATCTCGACAAGCCTCATCGCCGAACTCAAGCATAACTTTATCGATCACATCCTTGGATACACCTCTTACTGTAAGATCTTGCTTAATACGCATCTTACTTCTAAGCTCGATATTATAAGCGATATAATCACGCGCATATCTCTCATCATCAAGATAATTGTATGACTTAACATAATCGATCGCTGTATTTATCATTGTTTCGGAATACATACCCTCCGCAAGCTTATCCCTGAGCTTCTTCTCTGTATAATCCTTTTTAACAAGAAGCTCCATAGCTCTCTTGGTGGCACGCTTAGGTAAAAGAGACTGTGTAATCTCAAGATAAGTCTCTTCAGGCAGCTCTTCTCCCTCCTTTATCCCAAAACTACGAAGTTCGCCCTTGTATAATACAAAGGCGAACTCACCGTCAATGAATATTTTGTTTCTTTTTTTATCGAATTCTACAATACTTGATATTATCACTTTGAAGCCTTCGTTTTCTTAGGTGTCTCTGCTTCCTCTGACTTAGGAGCAGAAGCCTTAACATCTGACTGAAGTCCGTAATGTGCTCTTACCTTAGCCTCGATCTCATCCTTGATCTGAGGATTGTTCTCGAGATAAAGCTTAGCATTCTCTCTACCCTGTCCGATCTTCTCGACGTCATACTGATACCATGCACCACTCTTGTTTACGATATCAACATTAGCTGCAAGATCAAGGATATCACCTGTTGAAGAGATTCCCTTACCGAACATAATGTCAAACTCTGCTTCCTTGAAAGGAGGCGCGATCTTATTCTTAACTACCTTAACTCTTGTTCTGTTACCGATGTTCTCACCGTTCTGCTTGATAGCTTCAATGCGACGAACATCCATACGAACTGATGAATAGAACTTAAGAGCACGTCCACCTGTTGTAGTCTCGGGATTACCGAACATGATACCAACCTTCTCACGGAGCTGGTTGATAAATACAACAGTACAATTGGACTTACTGATAACTGCTGTAAGCTTACGAAGAGCCTGTGACATAAGTCTTGCCTGAAGACCCACATGGGAATCACCCATATCACCGTCAATCTCCGCCTTGGGAACAAGAGCTGCAACTGAATCGACAACAACTATATCAATAGCCCCGGAACGAACCATTGTCTCTGTGATCTCAAGCGCCTGCTCACCACTGTCAGGCTGTGAGATATAAAGGTTATCGATATCAACGCCTATGTTCTTGGCATATACAGGATCAAGAGCATGCTCAGCATCAATGAATCCTGCGATTCCGCCTCTCTTCTGAACTTCTGCGATCATATGAAGGGTAACGGTAGTCTTACCACTTGACTCAGGTCCGTATATCTCAATAATCCTTCCCTTAGGGATACCACCAAGGCCAAGTGCGATATCAAGGCTGAGTGAACCTGTGGGAATAGTCTCTATATTCATGGTGTCGGTAGAATCACCGAGCTTCATAACGGCTCCCTTACCAAACTGCTTCTCAATCTGTCCGAGTGCCGCATCAAGTGCTTTCTGCTTATCTTCTCTTTCCATACACATCTCCTTCTTAGAACATTCGTTCTGTATATAAATTATACTAAAACAAACGTTCGATTATGTCAACATATTTTTTTAAAATAAAAAACTAAATGAAACTTCGGCAGAAACGCCGTAAGAATCGCCCCGATAACATACAAGTCATTGCTCAAAGAAAGAACAATGACTTGTTAACCTTATCATATATGTCTGAAATAAACAACTTAAGATTTTCTTAAGACGTAATCTCATCAATTGATCATCGTAACGTTATACTGTCTGCAAAGCGCGCTGTATTCAGCATTGATAAGCTGAACCATCTCTGCATCACCGCTGACGTTGTCCGGATGGAACATCTTCATGAGATCTTTGTAGCGTTTCTTAAGCGTAAGTGCACTGTTCACGCCTCTGAACAAAAGGTCCAGAGCATCATACTCATTTTCCCTCTGATAAGCCTTTTCACGCTCAAGTCTGACATATTCTCCTTCGAGTTTCTTTTTATCAGAATTAAGCTGATCAAATCCGTTGTTGAGAATCTTGAGTCGTTGATCGAACAAAGCGTTTTCGTTATTGAGCTTTCTACGTGCTGTATCAAGCTTCCTCTCCGCCTCGTCTACCCGGTCCTTAAAGGATTTCTCATCGGCTTCGAGTTTGGCGTAACGCTCAGAAAGCGCGCTCTCCTGATTCTCCAGGCGAACACTCTCCTTAAAGAGCCAAAGCCTAAGCTCACTTAACTCATCCTCAGTACCGCTTAAGATAATTTCTTCAAGGTTTCTCTTTTCTTCCATAAGGGCCCCTCACCTTCTGGACGACTTACTCTTCCTCACCCTCCTCGGGAAAAGCAATCTCTACTGCATCGTCATCATCCATAAAATTTTCTTTTTTGGCTGAAAAACGGTCCATAATATCGGGCACGAGATCAAGAACCTTGGTAACAACATCCTGATTCTTGATATTAACTAGTTTGGTAGAACCATTCTTTATAACAAGAACAGCGCTCGGTGACATCCTGGCACCGAATCCGCCTGCTCCGCCATTCTTTTTATCTGTATCGGAAGAACCTGCACCTACACCAAAAGATACGTCAACCAAAGGAAGAACGATCGTATCCTCTACTTTTGTGGGCTCTCCGACAACTGTCTTGGTCGCAAGGATTGAATTCATACCATGAAGCAAAGACTCAACTACGCTGTTAAAATTACTCTCTCCCATAAAAACCTCCAAGATTAAATCTATCTTTCGGATATCTTCTTAAATCTGGCAATTACCTTTTTGACATCCTTGTTGAAATAGCAAACGCAAACACAATACAAAACGGTAAATAATGTAATATGTCCCTTTAGATGTATATCGGCTTCCACGATCTTATCATTAAAGTCGGGAATAAATACAAGCTTATTCAGTAAAAACGGATACATCATACCATATACGCCCATTACATAAGCTTCAATGGCAGGATCACCGACTCCGAGATATAATTCGGAATCACTCTTATCCGGCATTATCATCTTAAGAAGCCTTAAAAGCTTCCCTTTTACAAGGTCATAGGCTCTCTTAAATGTCTCACTCTCAAGGGTGGACTTAATCATATTTATCTTACCACAAACTCTAGATATTGTATATTTTATTTTTCGGAACACATTTTGTGGCGTTTTTATGAGCTTTATGATAAAAGATATGACATCCTCCACCACATCTATGATCGATCTATCTTCAACCTCGTAATCTTCTTCAGATATCGTAATACTATCGACATCCGTGTCATTTTTATGTTCCGCTTCTGTTTTTTCTTCTTTTTTCTCACCTATTTCAAAAGAAAGATCGTTTTCATCTTCTTTTTTTACTTCTATCTCTTCTTTCGGATCATCTTCACGGTCACGTTTTTTCTTTTTCTCACTCTTTTCTTTCCTTGGAAAGACTTTAAATCCGAAAATTTTTATGACAAAGCTGTCATCTTGATGATGGATATATCTTCCGCTGAGGATATGTAAAAGCCAATGAAATTTGATCGTAAACTCGATCCGCTCACTGTCATAATCATCGCCAAACTTCATCCTGGGCACATTTCCGTCAATCTTATATCTGATGGGAACAAACAGCGCCAACAAGATAAGAAAAAGAGCCACGGCAAGAATGACCAGTATAGATATCCCCACTATTTTGAGTACCGATAAAACAACTGCCAACATATAAACTCCCAAGTTAAGTATTGATCATGCATTCTTGTCCAGATATTCGACAAGCCTTCCATCCATTCCGGCTTCACATGCTCTGTCTGAAATATCTACGATCATATCGAGCGCCTCCTCGTAGCTTCCGGCGATCCCAAATATATATGCAGGATGTTCCCTGAAATACGGCTGTTTAAGGAATGCGGAATGTATGATCTCAAGCTGATCGTTCTCATTCATCGCTCTGATCAAGCAAAAGATGGTGAACTGCCCGCTTCCGTGGTATAACTTCCACTTAACAAGAGAATGTCTTTTCACTGATTTTCCAAAGTATAGATTCTTATAAAAAGTACAGAATCCGTTTTTTTTCATAAAAATACAATTCTCCCCAATTATCGAATTGACCTATATACCCACGTTTATGTATAGTAGGATATATAAGAGTTATGCATAAACTTCTTCATCAAACATTTTAACACATGAAAAAAGTTTATGGAATTGCGAGGGGACGCAAATCGGGAGGTCCTAAACATGAAAGTTGTTGCACGTATTGAATTAAAGCCCGGAATGGTCATTGCCGAAGACATTCTAAATTACAAGAATGAGATCATTGTTATGGCCGGAACCAAGGTCACAGACAATATCATCAAAAAGCTTGCAAGACAATCGATCATCGCCGTTCCCATCAAGGAAGAAATAGATTATTCCACAACACACTTTGAAAAAGTGCGCATGACTGACGGCTTTAAGAACTTCGAGTCGATCTACAATATATATTTTCCCGTATTCAAAAGATATATGCTCGGCGCCGTAGATAAGAGCCAGCAGATAAACCTTTCGCAGCTAATGGAAATATATAAGAGCATAATCTCCGGCGTTAAGAGCGGAGAACAGCTTCTTGATTATCTCTACAATCTTATTCCCGATGAAAACGACATGACACTGTGCCACTGTCTTAACTCCGCGCTGATCGCGGGAGTTTTCGCAACATGGCTCGGTCTTTCAAACAAAGACAGCACTCTGCTCATTGAATGCGCATTTTTATACGACATCGGTAAATTCAGCATACCTTATCAGATATTATGGAAGCCGCAGAGACTCACACCCGAAGAGTACATGCTTGTCCAGAAGCACACTCAGATCGGTTATGATTTCTTAAGACAGGTAGGCTCTTTCAATCATCATATATTAAGAGCTACGCTTCAGCATCACGAAAGATGTAACGGAACCGGATATCCCGCTTCCCTTACCTCAGACGAGATAGACAAATTCGCCAAGTACATCGCGATAATAGATACCTATGAAGCCATGACTTCTCCGAGAACCTACAGGACCAAGCTTCATCCGTTCCAGATAATCGCCAACTACGAAAATGAAGGCTTTGAAAGATATGACGTGCAGGCTCTTAAGTCTATCCTCTCTCATATCGCTGCTTCACAGCTTGGCTTTAATGTTCAGCTCAGTAACGAAAGACTCGGAACCGTAATATTAATAAATGAGAAGGCGCTCTCACGCCCTCTCATAAAATTAAACGAAGATAATACACTTGTAGACCTATCAAAAGAAAAGAAATTGCAGATCACTCAGGTATTTTAACATCATTCAACGCCGAAATACGCATCAAAAACGTTCTTTGCTATCGGAACAGCGTAGCTTCCGCCGCTTCCCGCTTCTTCTACGATTATAGTAACGCAGATCTCGGGATCATCGGCTGGCGCAAAGCCCGTAAACCACGCATGAGATTCTTTTTCATCATTAAATTCAGCAGAACCGGTCTTTCCTGCCGCAGTGTAGGAAAGGCCTTTTAATTTGCTCGCTGTTCCCTTTTGAACAACCTGCGTCATCATTGAACGAAGTATCCTTGCTTCTTCGCTGCTCATCAGCCTATTATATTCCTCAGGCTCATATTTCTTAACTTCTTTTCCGTCTTCACTCTTAACAACGCTGACTACATAAGGCTTCATAAGAATACCGTCATTGGCGACAGCGCACGTTATCATGTTAAGATGCTCCGGCGAGATCGAAGTTTTGCCCTGACCTATAGAAAGCTGCATTACAGAATTCGGATTGCCGTCCTTTGGATATGATGACGAGCTTTGAGCAAATCTGCAAAAATCAAGCGGAAGATCCTGATTGAACATAAGGTCATTCAGAACTCCGTCAAACGTCTCTCCTTTAAGTCCCACACCGATATTAGCAAAAGAAGAATTACATGACTTGGCAAAAGAAGTCTCAAGATCGACATTTCCGTGTCTTTCACCGTGATAACACGAGATCGTGTTTCCCTCATAGTCAAATCTTCCGTTACAGCTGAACTTATAATTCATATAATCGGTCGGATGCTCTTTAAGATAGCCAAGTGCCGTTACTATCTTAAATGTAGATCCGGGAGGATACTTTCCCTGCGTTGCTCTGTTGAGAAGCTTTGCTTCCGGAGACGTATCCTTAAGAAGGTCATCCCACTCCTGCTCAAGAGTATTCGGATCAAAATCAGGCTTTGAAACCATAGCAAGTATCTCACCGGTCTTCGGATCAGAAACCACGACAGCTCCTCTTCTTCCTGAGAGAGCACTGTAAGCAACCTCCTGCAGATGAACATCAAGTGTAGTCGTAACATTGTCGCCCGGATACTTTTGGCCCTTGGTATCATAAGCAACCTTCTGCGAAAGGTCCAGACTTGTATTGATCAGATAATAGTTTGAAAAAGCCTCAATTCCGACCTTCCCTTTGTTAGCATATCCAACAACATGGGCAAATTCATTGCTGTACGGATACACTCTGACTTCTTTTCCGTTCTCATCCTTATCGGAATAAGCAAGTATATCACCGTCTCTTGATAATATCTTCCCGCGTATATTCTGCTTTATAAGTATCTTCTGTCTCGTATTGTGCTCGTTATTAATAAATTCCTTTTTATGTGTAAGAGAATAATGGGTGATATATCCAAGCATTGCTGCGAACAAAATGACATATAAGCTCGTCAGAACTATGATAGGATATGATCTTACTCTTCTTCTCCTAGTATTCGTCGTCCTCGTATCTTTCATATCTTCTTTTTTTCCTCTCATAATAGCGTCTTTCTTCCAGATATTCTTCATATCTTTCATCTGAACCGATCATACATATTCCTTCAACTATCATCACCATGACTATAGTCACAAGGACCGAAGATCCGCCGTAACTGATAAGAGGAAGCGTAACTCCCGTAAGCGGTATGAATTTAGAGCCACCGCCGATCGTAAGAAATGTCTGGAAAATATAGGATATTCCGATACCACATATGATCATCCTATAAAACTTGTCATTTATGTAATATCCCTCCTGCATGATAAGAAGGAAAGTACTAAGACAAATAAGTATCATCAATACCGAAAATACAATGCCCATCTCCTCCGCTATCGCCGAAAAGATAAAGTCGGTCTCGACAAACGGTATGGATTTTGGTGCACCTCCGTAGAGCCCCAGGCCGAAAAGCCCGCCACTGCTTATACCAAAAAGAGACTGTGAAAGCTGATAGCCTACGCCCATAATATCTTTGAACGGATCCTGCCATGCCATGACTCTCTTCTGAATATGGGAAAAGAGCCTGTAAGAAGCGGCACTTGCAAGTACAGCAAACGCTATTCCTATGATAAAATATCCGATATTCTCGGTAGAGATATAGATAAGCGCAAGATACAGCATGAAAAAGATAAGGGCACTTCCAAGGTCTTTGGAAAGGACCAATATGATAACATGCGCGGCTGCCACTGCCGAAAGTATGAAAAGATCCACTATCCCTTCCGCCTTATACAAAGCTCCCGCCAGGAAAAACAGGAACAATACCTTTACAAACTCCGAAGGTTGGAAAGAGACACCGGCGATTGAGTAATTAAGCTTAGAGCCGTTGATCGTCGCACCAAGGATAAGCACGACGCTCATCGCTGCAATTCCGACTGCCGCATATATCCATGTAAATCTCTTAAGGAAATTGAACCTGAATATCATCTCCGGGATAAAAAAACCGATCAAAAATGAGATCGCTACGATGACAAACTGCTTTACCGCCTTTTCGTACGAAAGCCTTGTAAGTATGATCACACCGATCATCAGAAGCAGACAACAGTTGTTTATGATAAGCCTGTTTCCGTCAGGATAAATAAAATAAAACAGCATGATCACCGCAGAAAAGACAACAATCTGAAATGCAAAGAAAAACAGATATACAACCTTCCCCGTCCTTGCAAGTATCTGCACAAAACACGCTATCTGGATCATAAACATCAAAATGATCTGCGTCGCATATATATGAGTCCTTGCTTCTCTGCTCCTGAACCTAAACGCCGCAAATGCGGTGATAGTGTAGAGCAGCATCATTGAAGCAATGACATATTTAGATATTTCTGTTACGTATAACTCCATTCCTTTATTCTACCTCGCGTTTATAATGTCCGTTCGTAGACTTAAGCCTCTGCAAAAGAGCTGTCCTAAACTCCTTATCTCCTTCGCATAATCCGGCTCTTAATACATCAAATGCCAGATCCTTATCTTCAACGGTAAGGTCGATCCTAAACCTGTCAAAAAGATCTTTCTCATACAGAACATCCATCTTATTGTACAAAACAGTGGGATTGGCGTTCCATATTATGTTATAGCAATTTCTGCAATTAGTTGTGACCGACATTTTGTTCCCCATTCTGTCGGTAATGCTCATCTTCTCGTGATGATGCGTATTAAGCTTGCCGCTGCATTTATCAAGCGTCTTCTTTATGCAGCCCGCGCTTATCATCATCGGCACATGTCCGTATATATTATACGAAATCGGAATGCCGACCTTTGAAGCGATCTCTTTTGCCGCTTCGGAAGCCTCATGTATCGTAAGCTCATACGGCACTGATATCTCGGAGACAAAAGAGCTGTCGTCAGGCCTTCTGATTTCCGTCAAAAGCCTTGCTGCCTCTGCGTTCCAGGTATATACGCCGTAATCGAGTATAACTATTCCCTTATACTCTTTTTCCTTGAGAAAACCAAGCTGCTCAAGGTTTCTTACAAGAACTCCGGACAATGTATCGTTAAATCCGCCAATAAGCTGACTTATATCACTTGTCCCGTCAAAAGACTCTTCTCTTGTAACATACGGAAGCGCCGCAATGATCTCGATCTCAGAAAAAACAGGTGCTTTAAGTATATCAAGCACGCCCTCGTCCTTGAGGATAAGAACGCATTCAAGATAAAGCCTTGTAACCTTGGCATTTTCTTCTCTGTCAGCAATAAATTCAAGCGCGTTCTTTACTGCTTCAAGCTGTTCTTTAGTATGAACAAGAATATCGGTGTCCGGTCTACCGAGCCTTTTCTCTTTTCTGGTGTCAAAAGAAACTGCGACTCTTTTATCATCCTGCTCTATGCTTACATCAGAATTACTGTCTTTTGCGAAGCTGTTTAACAGTTCTTCTTCCATATCTTCGCAGAGCTTTCTTCTAAGCTCATTAAGCTCACTTACAGGCATGAATATTCCGCTTCCGGTACCTCCGTCATCAATCATTATCTCGATCGACTCCGCCTCAAAAGGAGTATTTCCGAGACGCTCAAGCTGCTTTCTTACGCTGTCTTCATCCATAGGTCTTTTGGATGCGGCCTGGACCTCGTTTCCAAAAACAGACTTTGAAACGAATTCATCGTTATGATTGACGTTCATTATAAGCTCAGCCTTTTCACCGAGCTTAAGCTTACAGAATATATCGCATTTTATCTTAAGTTCATGCCCAAGATATTTATCCCTTACCTTACTTAGCACCTCTTCCTTTGTTCCGTTGTAGGCGGGAGAAGTGATCGTTACCATCTCTTTGCCGTTATGCTTGTGATAATAGCCTGAGCTTATGCCGGTTCTTAAGTAAAGAGATTTAAGGATCTCCATATCTTCTTTGGAAACTTCACGCTTCTTGGTAGGATCCTCGTAATAAAGATCTATGTACTTTCTGTAGAGCGAAGTAACGCCAGCAGCGTACTCGGGCTTCTTCATCCTTCCTTCTATCTTGAAAGAATCAATACCGGCACCGATGAGCTCAGGTATCATGTCGATCGTACACATATCCTTAAGACTTAGCGGATACTGCTCGTCGTTTGAACCTGAAACATCCGATGAATACGGAAGTCTGCACGGCTGCGCACATCTTCCCCTGTTACCGCTTCTGGTACCTACCATACTGCTGAAAAGGCAAGCTCCCGAATAGCAATAGCACATTGCTCCGTGAATAAATGCTTCAACCTCGATATCAGCTTTTTCTCTTATAGCCTGCATTTCTTCAAGACTTAATTCTCTTGCGGGAACGACGCGGCAACATCCAAGCTCTTTTAACAGCTTGGCTCCGTATATACCTGTCACAGTCTGCTGCGTACTTGCATGAAGCTCCACATTCGGAAATTCATCTCTTATGAAGCGCATAACACCGAGATCCTGGACGATGACGCCGTCAAGGTTCTTTTCCGCATACGGCAACATAAAATCATATAGCTCGCCGAATTCTCTTTCTTTGACGAGCGTATTTACCGTCATATATATCTTCTTGCCGTGCAGATGGGCATACGAAACAGCGTCAAGAACCTCATCTGTGTCAAAATTGTCAGCATAGGCTCTGGCGCCAAATTTGGAACCTCCGAGATAAACGGCATCGGCGCCTGCATTGAAAGCACCGACCATTGTTTCATATCCCCCTGCCGGGGCTAATAATTCTACTCTCTTCATAATCTTTTATAACGAAAAAGGCTGTCATTAATTAGACAGCCTTGTAAATACAATCATTTCTTTGTTCCGGTCCCTTTGACCTGAGTTTCAAGCTGAATGATCTTCTTTGATGACTCATCAAGTTTGGTCTGGAGACTCTTTCCGTTCTTCTCGGTATTCTCTAGCTTGATCTGCGTAGCAATAAGCTCGTGCTTGAGATCGTACAGCTCTTTCTCTTTCTCGGCAAGCTGCTCTTCAACAAGCTCGATCTGCTTCTTAGCCTTGAAGTAGTCATCTGCAATATTTAACTGAAGAAGAACATTCTGAGTATCAATAGGCTGTCTCTTAAAACTGTCGATCTTGTTGTACTCACCGATCTTATTGTTTATATAAGAGGCCACCTTCTGTAAATATTCTTCACTTTCGTATCCGCTTAAGGTAAATACCTTTCCCCCGATAATTACCTCGGTATCTGTTTTAGATGCCATAAATCCACCCCTGCTCTAATTCATTTTAGCTTGGTTGCTTTTTAATTATATCTCCGAGACAGCTTCATTATCAAGTCCTAAATGGGTATAGGCCATATCTGTCACAACTCTGCCTCTCGGCGTTCTATTAACGAATCCGTTCTTTATAAGGTAAGGCTCATAGACGTCCTCAATGGTTCCGGAGTCCTCACCTATAGCGGCGGCAAGCGTATCAAGTCCGACCGGTCCACCTCCGAATTTATTTATCATAGTCAGTAATATATTTCTGTCAGTGTGGTCAAGTCCCATCTTATCTACATCCATAAGATCGAGGGCTGTCACTGCAATATCCTCGGTGATAACGCCGTTATGCTTGACCTGAGCGTAATCTCTTACTCTCTTAAGTATCCTGTTTGCAAGTCTGGGTGTTCCTCTGCTGCGTCGTGCCATCTCTTTGGCACCGTTTGGATCGACCTCAACATTGAGAACCTTCGCAGACTGCATAATGATCTCGCACAGTTCATCAGGCTCGTAGAATTCCATCTTGTGGATCATTCCGAATCTGTCTCTTAAAGGCGCAGAGAGCATTCCGGCTCTCGTTGTAGCTCCGATAAGTGTAAAATGAGGAAGATCAAGTCTTATGGATCTGGCGGTAGGTCCCTTTCCTATCATGATATCAATGGCATAATCCTCCATTGCGGGATACAGAACCTCCTCGACCTGTCTGTTAAGTCTGTGGATCTCATCTACAAAAAGAACATCATTCTCCTGAAGATTATTGAGGATAGCCGCCATATCTCCGGGCTTCTCGATCGCCGGTCCGCTTGTTATCTTGATATTAACTCCCATCTCCGATGCAATTATACCCGCAAGAGTAGTCTTACCAAGTCCGGGCGGTCCGTAAAAAAGAAGGTGATCGAGGCACTCGTTTCTTTTCTTGGCAGCCTCAATGTAGATCTTAAGGCTTTCCTTGATCTTCTTTTGTCCTATGTAATTATTAAGGCTTCTGGGTCTTAATGACCCTTCGATCCTCTCATCTTCCACATTTGCATTGGTATCAACGCCTCTTGCGGAAGTAACGATTTTTCTCTTTTCCATGCTGTTAGAACATCTCCTTAAGAGCAAGCTTTAAAAGAACTTCTGCATCAAGCTGAGCATCGCTTCCTTTTATTACTTTTCTTACTGCCTTTACGGCATCCGAAGAATTGTATCCGAGTGCGACAAGAGCAGCAACCGCTTCGTCTTTTGCTGCAGCGGCTTCACCTGTCAGGTCGTCACCCACAGCTGCACCGGAAGATGAAAGCATATCATCCTCAGTGACTTTTATCTTATCCCTAAGCTCGAGAGTGATCCTCTCAGCTGTCTTCTTACCAACTCCGGGAGCCTTGGCTATTGAAGCGCTGTCACCCGCAATAATGGCAAATCTAAGGTCATCGGGAGAAAGAACGGATAAAACGGCAAGTCCACCCTTAGGACCGATTCCGTTGACCGTAATAAGCATCTTAAAAAGATTCAGTTCATCTCTTGATAGAAAACCAAATAAAGAAAAAGCATCTTCTTTGACGTTTGTATAAGTATAAAGCTTTACCATCTCTCCGATCCCGGGCATTCTGTCCATAGTGGAACCCGAGATATTAACATTGACGCCAAAGCCGTTCACGTCTATGACAGCATTCCCCTCTTCGAGGTTTTCCAATATTCCGTTTACATATGCTATCACGAAAATATCCCCCTGTAAGTCAAAGCGCCGGGCTAAAGATCTAGCCCGGTGCTATTTGATTTATAAAAGATAATAAATTATTTGTTCTGAAGGTACTCGTCAATTCCCTTAGCAGCTGCTTTACCTGCGCCCATAGCAAGGATAACGGTTGCTGCACCGGTAACTGCATCACCGCCTGCAAATACGCCGGGCTTAGATGTTGCTCCTGTCTCTTCCTGTGCAACGATACACTGTCTGCGGTTAACATCAAGACCTGCAGTTGTTGAAGAAATAAGAGGGTTAGGTGATGTACCAAGTGACATGATAACTGCATCGCACTCGATATCAAACTCAGAACCGGGAACCTCTACAGGGCTTCTTCTTCCTGACTCATCGGGCTCACCAAGCTCCATTCTGATACATGTGATGCTCTTAACCCATCCGTTCTCATCAGCGTGGATCTCAACAGGATTGCAAAGAAGGTCGAAGATGATACCCTCTTCCTTAGCGTGATGTACTTCTTCCTTACGTGCAGGAAGCTCTTCCTCACCACGTCTGTATACAACATGAACCTCAGCACCAAGACGAAGAGCTGTTCTGGCAGCGTCCATAGCAACGTTACCACCACCAACTATAACGCACTTCTTAGCCTTCATGATAGGTGTTCTTGAATTCTCATCGAAAGCTTTCATGAGGTTACTTCTTGTGAGGTACTCGTTAGCTGAGAATACACCCATAGACTGCTCGCCGGGGATATTCATGAATCTGGGAAGACCTGCTCCCGATCCGATGAATACAGCCTCAAAGCCTTCCTTCTCCATAAGCTCATCTATTGTTACAGACTTACCGATAACAACGTCTGTCTCAAGCTTAACGCCGAGTGACTTAACGTTCTCGATCTCTTTCTTAACAACGGCATCCTTGGGAAGACGGAACTCAGGAATACCATAAACAAGTACACCGCCTGCCTCATGGAGAGCCTCAAAAATAGTTACGTCATAGCCCATCTTTGCAAGATCGCCTGCGCATGTAAGACCTGAAGGGCCTGATCCGATAACGGCAACCTTCTTGCCCTTCTTCTCCTTAGCACCTTCGGGCTTGATGCCCATCTCTCTAGCTGTATCAGCAACGTATCTCTCAAGCTTACCGATTGAAACGGCATCACCCTTGATTCCTCTTACGCACTGGCCTTCACACTGGCTCTCCTGAGGACATACACGTCCGCAGACAGCGGGAAGAGCACTTGCTTTGCTGATCTCCTGATAAGCACCCTCAACATTTCCTACCTTAACCTGCTCGATGAAAGCGGGAATATTGATTGATACAGGGCATCCCTGTACACACTTGGGGTTAGGGCAGTTGAGACATCTGAGTGCCTCCTTCTCTGCCTCTTCTTTATTGTATCCAAGACAAACTTCTTTAAAATTGGTAGCACGTTCCTTAGCGTCCTGCTCGCGGACGGGAACTTTTACAAATCCATCCATTTATTCAATCTCCTATATAGTATAATTCAAAACCGGTTAGTTACAATTGCCGCATCCGCCATGATGTGTGTCACCTTCCTGAGCTTTGAGAAGAAGTCTTCCCTCCTCAGTCTTATAAAGCTTCATACGGTTCATAGCCTGATCGAAATCTACCTTATGTCCGTCGAACTCAGGTCCGTCAACACACGCAAACTTAACCTGGCCGTCTACTGTAAGACGACAAGCGCCGCACATTCCGGTTCCGTCAACCATGATAGGGTTCATGCTGACAATAGTGGGAATTCCGAGTTCCTCTGTAAGCTTACAAACGAATTTCATCATGATCATAGGTCCGATCGCTACGCAGTGATCATACTTGTTACCCTCATCCCAAAGATCCTGAAGAGCCTTTGTAACCATTCCGTTTCTTCCGTATGAACCGTCATCTGTCGTGATATGAAGGTTACATACTTTCTTGAATCTGTCTTCTAGGATTACAAGGTCCTTAGTCTTTGCACCGATGATAACGTCACAATCAACGCCCTGCTCCTTGAGCCACTTAGCCTGAGGGTATACAGGTGCTGTACCTACGCCACCGGCGATAAATACGATCTTCTTTTTCTTGAGATCTTCAACGCTCTCTTCGCAAAGATCTGAAGGCTTTCCAAGAGGTCCTACAACATCGGCAAGGCTATCACCAGCTTTAAGTTTAGACAGCTTATAAGTTTCCGCACCGATAGCCTGTACTACTATCTCAACAGTTCCTTTCTCTCTGTCATAATCGCATATTGTAAGCGGGATTCTCTCTCCCTCTTCATCTACACGGATAATAAGAAATTGTCCGGGTAAACAAGCGTCTGCCACACGCGGAGCTTCAACGACCATCTGGAAAATGTTCGTAGTAAGCTCATTGGCTTCTAAAATCTTGAACATAGTCATCCTCCTACTGTTTGTAAAAAATAATATTTAAAGCATGTCTGCTTCTTATCGGTTTGAAATCGTTATCAGAACCGGTTTGCCGCTGTTGTCATATCCAAGTCTGTTTACCGATCCGTCATGAGTATTTACCGCGTAAAGACGTCCCGACGGTGTTCTCGTTCCGTCATTGCCTACACGTACCTCATCAATAACATAATATTCACCGGCCCCCTGTATCTCGATCTCTGATTTATAAATATATTCATTATGACCGGGAACACCGATTTCCTTTCCGGTGTCATCAAGAATATAGCCAAGTCGCACGAGTGTACTGACCACGCTGTTTACAGCCTGTTCCTTGGAAATAAGTCTTGCAAAAACAAGATGATATTCTCTTTCAACTATCTCACTGCATTCTCCCTCATTATTAAATGCAATGAATTTAAAATGGGATTCACCGACAGGCATAGCGATCGGCGAAATATACTGCTTAGAATCCATAGAAGGATCTGAACCGTCAGTAGTATAAAAAATCGAAGTTCCGGGCTCCGTAACGGCGACGATCATAGTATTCTGATTGTACTCTCCGCTAGCCTCCATGATGACCGGATCATCCGGAGCGCCCGATTCTATAGTATACGTATTCTCCACTACAGAACTGATAAAACCGTATCTGTTTACGGAAACAGCTTTGATCTTGTATTCTCCCTCTGCATCCAGTACGATCTCTTTTTCATAAGGGATCCCTGTGTCATCGGGGTCGGATCCGTTAACCGTATAGTAAACAAGAACGTTCTCATCCGTTGTCCCCTTGGAGATCGTAACCGTAATGCTATCCTCATATGTATCCCCTGCGGGATTCATTACAGGTATAGCCGGAATATACTTATCCTTAAGCCCTGCTGCGATCTCATTGTCGTCGGAATTCAAAACCTCGACGATCTTACCGGATTGTCCGCTCTCCTTATATATAGAAATAATGCCTTCATAGGCATTGATCATCTTCTCCTCGGAAAAGCGATCTGAACTTGTGATCTGACGCAGAGTCTCAACAGCTTTTTCGGTATCACCGGCTTCAAGATAATAATCAGAAAGCCTGAATATGATCTCGGTACTGTCGGGATGGTCTTTATTGCCCTCATCAAGATACTCTATAGCCTTATCAAGCTCTCCCCTGTTCCTTGAAGACTCAGCAAGAGAGATATAATAAATTGCCGATCTGCTATGAAAAGCAATAATTAATGACACTACTATCACTATGATGATAATAGTAGCAGAAAATCCCAAAATTGTCGTGCTTTTTTTCTTTAAAGCGTTAAAAAAATTCTTACGTTTCTGTACACGCAATGCTTTGAGCTTTTCTTCCTTATTCAGTTCATCCGCAACTCCCGATAATGTGGCATTGATCTCGTTTTCAACCTCCGGCTCGAAGTCCGGAACGAAATTGATCTCTTTGCCGCACTGGTCACAATACATGTGTCCTTCGGGAATCTCTTTACCGCATACGGGACATATCATAAGGACCAACCTCAAATAGAATTATGCATAAGTGCAGCTTCGTAACAGTTATTCATAAGCATTGCGATCGTCATGGGTCCTACACCACCCGGAACAGGCGTGATAGCACTCGCGATCTGAGATACCTCATCGTAAAGGACGTCTCCGCAGAGCTTTCCGTCTGCACCTCTGTTGATACCAACGTCGATCACAACAGCGCCTTCTTTAACATGATCGGCAGTGATCATGCCGGCTTTTCCGACAGCTGCGATCAATATGTCAGCTCTTTTGCAAACCTCTTTAAGGTCCTTGGTTCTTGAATGCGCTACTGTAACAGTCGCATTCTCTCTAAGCATCAAAAGAGCCATCGGCTTACCAACTATATTGGATCTTCCGACGATGACACACTCTTTTCCGGCGATATCAATCTTGCCGTCGCAACCTCTTTTAAGAAGCTGAATGACTCCTGCAGGTGTGCAGGAAACAAAGCCTTTCTCACCGATACAAAGGGCTCCTACATTCATAGGATGGAATCCGTCAACATCTTTATCGGGAGAGATCGCATCTATAACGGTCTTCTCATCGATATGCTTTGGAAGCGGCATTTGAACAAGGATACCGTCCACATCCTTTCTGCCGTTGAGCTCATCAATAAGCTTAAGAAGCTCTTCCTGAGTTGTCTCTGCGGGAAGTTCGTAGGATAAAGATCTGTATCCGATGTACTCACAGGCTTTCTTTTTGTTTCTTACATAAACCTGTGAAGCGGGATCCTCTCCCACAAGGATAACTGCAAGAGTTACCTCTATTCCTTTTTCTTTTAAAAGAGCTGTCTTTTCCTTAAGCTCATCCTTAATATTCTGTGATATAGCTTTTCCGTCAATAATCTGTGCGCTCATCGTCTGCTCCTGTTTTCTGTAAATTATAGATTAGATACACGTATCGTTCTTTCTTAGAACAATCCTGTGATCTTGCCTGTCTCATCGACATCAATGTCGTAAGCGGCCGGATGTTTGGGAAGTCCGGGCATTGTCATGATAGCTCCCGTAAGAGCAACGACAAAGCCAGCTCCGGCTGAAACATATGCTTCCCTTACAGTGATGTTGTAACCTGTAGGTCTTCCGAGCATGGAAGGATCATCAGAAAGTGAATACTGTGTTTTTGCCATACAAACAGGAAGATTTCCAAAGCCCATTTCTTCGATCTTAGCAAGCTGCTTGGAAGCCGCAGGTGTATATGTAACGCCGTCGGCACCGTAGATCTCTGTTGAAACGGTATTTATCTTATCTTTGAGCGAAAGCTCGTCTTTGTAAATAGGAGCATAATTGGAAGGCTTGTTCTTAATGCTGTCTACAACCTTCATGGCAAGCTCCTCGCCGCCGGCTCCTCCCTTTTCCCAAACCTCTGAAAGAGCGAAGTTACATCCTCTCTCTTCGCAGAACTTCTTGACGAATTCTGTCTCAGCTTCGGTATCGGTGAGGAAAGAGTTAAGTGTCACAACTACAGGGACACCGTATTTCTGTATATTCTCAATGTGTTTTTCAAGGTTAACGATACCCTTCTTGAGAGCATCGAGGTTTTCTGTTCCAAGCTCAGCCTTGGGAACGCCGCCGTTATACTTAAGAGCTCTGATAGTTGCAACAAGTACTACGGCATCAGGCTTAAGGCCTGCGATCCTGCACTTGATATCAAGGAACTTCTCAGCTCCGAGGTCTGCTCCGAAACCTGCCTCGGTAACGGTATAATCAGCAATCTTAAGTGCTGTCTTTGTAGCTCTTACGGAGTTACATCCGTGAGCGATATTTGCAAAAGGACCACCATGTACGATTACAGGTGTATGCTCTAGTGTCTGAACAAGATTGGGCTTGAGCGCATCCTTAAGAAGAGCCGCCATAGCGCCAACTGCCTGAAGATCACCCGCAGTAACGGGCTCTCCCGCAAAGTTATATGCAACGATGATCCTGGAAAGTCTGTCCTTAAGATCGTTAAGATCACTTGCAAGACAGAGGATAGCCATGATCTCTGATGCAACAGTGATAACAAAATGATCTTCTCTCGGAACTCCGTCTGTCTTTGCTCCGAGTCCGACAACGATATTTCTGAGAGCTCTGTCGTTCATATCCTCGGCTCTCTTCCATATGATCTGTCTTGTGTCTATCTGCAGTTCATTGCCCTGCTGAATATGATTGTCCAAAATTGCCGCAAGCAGGTTGTTTGCAGATGTTATGGCATGGAAATCACCTGTGAAATGAAGGTTAAGATCCTCCATCGGAACTACCTGAGCGTATCCGCCGCCGGCTGCTCCACCTTTGATTCCGAAGCAAGGTCCGAGCGAAGGCTCTCTGAGCGCGATGACTGTCTTGTAGCCCAATCTTCTGAGCGCATCTCCGAGTCCTACACTTGTTGTCGTCTTTCCTTCTCCCGCGGGAGTAGGATTGATGGCTGTTACAAGGATAAGTTTTCCTTCCTTGTTGCCCTGTACCTTTTTAAGATACTCTTCGGTAAGCTTAGCCTTGTGCTTACCGTAGAATTCAAGATCGTCCTCTTCGATCCCGATTCCTTCCGCTACATCTCTTATGTGTAGCATCTTTGCTTCCTGTGCGATTTCAATGTCACTTTTAAAAGCCATTTATTCTCCTCCTAGAAACCTCTCAAACTCAGCTTTGGTCATTAGTACCTTTCTGGGTTTTGTACCTTCTTCGTCGCCGACCACCCCGGCTTCACATAATTGATCCATGATCCTGGCGGCTCTGTTAAAGCCTATCTTGAATACTCTCTGGAGCATTCCGATGGATGCCTTTTCTTTTTCGATGATGATCTCACCGGCTTGAACAAAATACTCGTCTCTGTCGGAATCTCCACCTATGGAAGCACCGCTACTTCCACCCGACTGACTCTGATATTTTTCAAGCTGTTCTTCGACACCCTCGCCATATCCGGATTGTATATCCTGATTTCTTATGAAATCTGTAACTGCCTGAACCTCTTTGTCGGAAACAAACGCTCCCTGGATCCTGGCAGGTTTGGTGTAGCCCTGAGGATAGAATAACATATCTCCTTTTCCGAGTAGCTTCTCAGCACCGTTTATATCAAGGATCGTTCTCGAATCCACACCGCTTGATACCGCAAAAGCTACACGGCTCGGCATGTTAGCCTTGATAAGACCCGTGATGACATCAACCGAAGGTCTCTGAGTTGCGATGATAAGGTGAATACCTGCAGCTCTTGCAAGCTGTGTAAGTCTGCAGATCGCATCCTCGACCTCGTTGGCGGATACCATCATAAGATCCGCAAGCTCATCTACTATAACAACGATCTGAGGCATAACACTCACATCGGGATCATTGCTCTTCTCAGCAAGCTTGTTGTAGCCCTTAAGATCACGCACACCGGCATCCGCAAACTTCTTATATCTGTTTGTCATCTCCGCAACAGCCCAGTTAAGTGCTGCAGCAGCTTTCTTGGGATCCGTCACAACAGGTATCATCAGATGGGGGATACCGTTGTAAACACTGAGCTCAACGATCTTAGGGTCGATCATGATCATCTGGACCTCTTCAGGCTTAGCCTTATAGATAAGGCTCATGATGATCGTATTTATACATACCGATTTACCCGATCCCGTAGCACCCGCTATAAGAAGGTGCGGCATCTTGGCAATATCCGTAACAACAGTCTTACCTGCGATATCCTTACCTACCGCAAAAGCAAGCTTTGATGAAAAGTCCTTAAACTCTCGTGATTCAAAGAGATCTCTGAGTGCAACCGCCTGATTCTCTCTGTTGGGAACTTCTATTCCCACGGCAGCCTTACCGGGGATAGGAGCCTCTATCCTGATATCTCTTGCAGCAAGATTCATCTTGATATCATCAGCAAGTCCGACGATCTTGTTTACTCTTACGCCGGCCTCTGGCTGAAGCTCAAACCTCGTAACAGAAGGTCCTTGGCTGATATCTGTAACAGTGACATTAACTCCGAAAGTCTTAAGTGTCTCCTGTAATTTAAGCGCTGTCTCTTTAAGCTGTCTTGCTGAATCCGAGTTCTTGTTCCTCGTTCCCTTTTCCAAAAGAGAAAGCGGCGGAAATACGTACTTTTTGGGCATAGACTTCTTGTGCTGCTCAATCTCTTTTTCCATACCGACATTTACGGTATGCGGTCCGGGACCGTCAGGTACATGCGTACTTGTGGGCATTGATGCGGAAGATGTGATCTTGGATGAAGCTCCCGCGCTCCTTGAGATATGATCCTGAGCATGTATCGCATACTCGCCGTTCATTCCGTTTCCAAGGTTCTCTGCATGGATCGGAACATCGGGAAGGATATCGTCATCGGCCATGTCATCTTTGGCAACCGTTGCGACAAGCTTGCCCTTGGATGCAGGCACAGCCTCTCTTATCTCTTCACGCGGCTCGTCCTCGGGTTCGTAATCGTCATAGCCCATGCCATGTATCTTGATGCCCGTTTTAAAGGCTCTTTGTCCGTCAGGTTCTATATCCGTCTCTATCTCATGCTTCTTTAAGATGATCTCATGGATGTCATCGTGGAATTCGTCTTCATCGGGGATAAAGATGTTCTGCTTCTCATCCTCGTGGTCCGCGCCGTGTATGCGGATCTCGTTCATATCCTCTCCGTCACCGTCTTCTTCCTGAAGCCTTGTATCTATGGTGACACCGCGAACATTCTTCTCCATGCGGAGGATCTTCTCATCCTCTTTTTGCTCAATCGCAAGGCGTCTGTCTTCTTCGATCTGAGCGCGTCGCTGTTCCTGTCTCTCTCTGCGTTCTCTCGAATACTCCCTGTAATTGGCCGCATCCTCTCTGGTCTTCTCGATGATCTTGCGACCGCCCTTCTTGATGCCGCCTACAAAAGACTGCTCGGTAAAGATGACAATGCTTGCTATACCGATAAGAAGGAGCAAAAGAGCTGTTCCCGCTATGGATAGATATTTATAGGAAAGATATGCCAGTGAACCGGCAAAGAATCCTCCTCCGTTTCGTGCCAATCTGGCCTCATTGAAAACATAAGAAATACTGTAAGATGTGGTGCCCTGCGGTCTACCTGTGATAAGCTCCGCCACCATTCCGATTATGATAAAAAGAATGATCCCCGAAACTATCTTCCTTGTAGAAGCGCTGGATCCGAAATTGGCTACTCCGATCACTACGCAGAACAAAGCCACCAAAGGTGCGATATACGCTGTGATACCGAAGAGTCCGAATAAGACATCACTTATAGTGTTGCCTATAGATCCGCAGATACCGAAATTACATAAAAACAGAAATATGGTCAGGGCAACCATCGCAATGACAATAAGCTCACTTCTAAGTGAATAATCGATCTCCTCATTGACGCGTCGCGTCGCGTTTCTCGAACTGTTCCTAGAAGAGCTGTTTGATGATTTTCTTGTCTGATTTCTCCCCTTGTTACTCTGTGCCATGTTATCCCCTTAATTCTTTACAAAATCTCTATTAGTATACCATTTTTAACCCCCTTATGCTATACTTACGTTACTGTAGATTTAGAAAAAGGAGATCACAATGGAATTTAAGCAGGAATTAGAAACCGGCACCTTTAAGATGATCGGCTCAAACGAAACAACCTTAAAAATCAAAGAAGTAGCCGAGAAGTGCCGACTTGTACGCTCAGAATCCGGGGTAAGAGTAGAACTTGCTTACACAGGTCCAAGCGCCAGCAAATATATGCAGTATGTCGAGAAGCACAAAGATGAACTTACAAAGTTCCTTTTAAACCCTGATGAAGCCGATCTTTACGAATGGCTCGAAACTTCTCACCAGAACGAAAACACACTTAAAAAGCACGAGAAAGAGAAGCTCATTCTCTACGTCAACTTCGATCCCACAACACGCATGATGCTCACAGGTATCGCTGATGACAATGTAACACTTAAGCTCGGTTCACCTCTTATGCAGGTAAACATCGACGAGCTCGACAGAGATCAGTTCAAGCTTAAAATCTACAATATGCTTCTTCTCGCAGATGAAATTGCAGTAATGATGGGCAATTCCGATCTTCGCAAGATGACCAATATTCAGATCGTTAAGTCATATCTCACTGAGATCTACGACAAATATCACGAGAACATCTGATGATATTGAATAAATAACTTAAAACGGCACCGCCTTTTAAAGGCGATGCCGTTATTTTTGCTATTAAACTGTAATAAATTGTCTGGTGCTGTCTGAAAGCTGGCTGGTAACACGATTGTTGTTGTCCATCGCTTCACCGATACCCTGCATCTGTCCAACGATCTCGGTTGAGTTTGTTGCCGAAGTGTTGATAGCAACGGTACTCTCCTGAACGGACTGGTTGATAGATGTAACATGCTCTGACATCTGTTCCATGATCACACCGAGGTTCTCGGCCTTTTCACTAAACTTATTAAGCATATCATCAATTATGGATGCGGTATTCTCATACTTCTCTCCAACTTCTACGAATGCATCGTAATCGGAAAGAACCGTAGTATTGATAAATTCAAGCACTTGCATAGCATTGTCTGAAAGTGCCTTAACCGCATCGGTAACGTCCTGACTGATCTTCTGGATATTTCCTGCAGTCTGTCTGCTGTTATCTGCAAGTGAGCTGATCTCCTCAGCAACAACCGCAAATCCTCTTCCGGCCTCTCCTGCTCTTGCAGCCTCAATACTGGCATTGAGCGCAAGCAGATTGGTCTGAGATGCGATATCAAGGATAACATTGGTGAGCTCTCCGATCTGGTTAACCTGCTCGGAATCCTGAACTGACTGCTCAAGAACCGCACTGAGCTCTTCCATCTTACTTCCTGTATTGCTCTTCTTATGATTAACTTCTTCCTGTACAGACTCAGCTTCGATCTTGATCTTCTCAGCTGTCTCTTTTCCTTCAGCAACCTCTGCATTGATGCTGTCTGTAGCATCCTTAACATCAACAAGCTTTTCGGTCATTGTTGTTGCGGTTGCCGATACAGTATCCATACTTGCGGAAAGCTCCTGAAGAGCTGCTGAAGTATTGGTAACATTGTCGTTAGCCTTCTGGATCTTCTTGGAAACCTCTTCCTCGGATGTTGTAAGCACAACAGTTCCGTTCTTGACCTCACGCATAACGCTCTGAAGATTCTCGATGAATCTGTTGAAACCGTTCTTAAAGAAAATGAGTTCGGAATTGGTCTTGGTATTGATCCTTGCGGTAAGATCACCGTTTCCGCTGTCGATATCATTTATGATCGTATTTACCTCATTGGAGATAGATCTGATCTTCTTTACAATAACAAAATAGTTAAGGATAAATGTTATAGCCAGGCAGATAAGGAAAACAACAAGACCGATAACAGACTTAAGTACAGCCTGATTTCTTCTGTCGATCATATTGTTGATGGATCCGTAGGAAATTGCATCTACAGCAGCATCAAGCTCATCAAGACGGCGGTTGATCTTCTGCATAAGATCTTTAACCTCGCCCTCCATCACAACTGTACACTGCGCTCCGGCTCCTGACTTTGCAAGATCCATAGCATTGGTAACCGATGAAATGTAAGTATCGACATGTCCGTCAAGTTCCTTTGCGATCTTGAGTGCATTGGCAGAATACTTGTCATCTCTTTTTGAAAATACATCAATGAGAGAGGTCATTGACGCCTTCAGATCTTGGAGATCCGCTCTTACTTCCGCATCAATCTCCGGCTTTAGATCCCTGCTTGCATAAATATATACAAACGGCTGTGCAAAGATATCATATATCCTTGTAGAAACTTTCCCTTCATACATGTTGGCTTCAGCAACATAGTTGATAAGCGTGTTTGAATTGTTTACAGTGTTATCGAGTGAATCCATAGTCGTGAACATTACTGCTCCGAAGATCACTAGCATCGCTACGTTTACAGCGATAACCTGAAACAGAATTGAATGATACCACTTTACCCCTTTTTTCTTTTTGCTTTTCATACGCTTGCCTCCATATATAACTATTTATTTATATCACAGGGAACGTCTTCCCTATGATAAATGCATGCAACTTTGTTTACTCCTTAGCCACAAACAAAGTTCCGACTTTCTTCTTCTCGATGATATCGTATAATTTCTCAGGGTTCTTGCCGTTTGTAACAAGAACATCGATACCGTGAGAAGTAGCAAGTTCTGCAGCCTCCAGCTTGGTGATCATCCCGCCCGTTCCCCTATTCGAGCCTGATCCCGAAGCAACCTTCCTAAGCTCGTCGGTTATTTCCTCGACTCTGCTTATGACCTTTGCATTTGGATCAGTTTTGGGATTACCGTCATAGAGACCGTCTATATCAGAAAAGATGATAAGCTTACTTGCATTGCAGAATACCGCAACGAGAGCCGACAACATATCGTTATCGGAGAAAAGCTTCTTTTCCGATTCAATCTCCGTATGGCTTACGGAGTCATTCTCATTTACTATTGGAATAATATGATTTTCCAAAAGAGCATCAAATGTGTTCTTTAGGTTTTCACTTCTTACCGAATTGCTGAAATCCGCATTATCAAGAAGTATCTGGCCTACCATCCTGTTGTATTCACCAAAGAACTTATCATAGAGATGCATGAGCTCAGTCTGCCCGACAGCTGCGGCTGCCTGCTTCATTTTGATCTCCTTGGGCTTCTGCGCAAGTCTCATCTTGCCCGCTCCTACAGCGATGGCTCCTGATGATACAAGCACCAGATCGTACCCGAGATTCTCTACCCCCGATAGAGCTCTGCACAGATGATCGAGAGCACGGATATCTACATTTCCGCTCTCGTTAGTGATAGTGGAAGTTCCCACCTTAACAACAATTCTTTTTTTACTGACTGCCATGTCTTCTTACACTCTCTTATAATGTTTATTATTAATCCGGCCAATATGACATTTCAATTATGTATATCGGCAGATCTCTTCTGAATTATTATAGCGTTTGGCTCAATTTTTCCTTTTATTATGCTTCCCGCTCCGATGACGGCGCCTTTTCCGATGTGTGTACCGCGAAGGATCACTGCTCCCGCGCCTACCCATACATCATCTTCTATTACAACCTCTGAGCTGATAAACTCAGCATCCGTCTTATTTCTAAAGTCATGATCGTGATCCACGATGACTACATTGTTGCCAAATTTACAGTTATCACCGATGGTAACGGATTGAGCAGCCGTGATACATGTGCCTGTGTTAAAAAAGCAATGACTTCCGATCTTAAGATCTCCGCCGTCTGCTACAAGATAGAGATTACCTCTGTTCTGGTTGTAGCTTCCCAGCCTTACGCTGCCCTTTTTGTATATCTCAACATGAAGCTTATCAAAAGTCTGAACAGCGCCTGCGCTGAAAGCAGAAAGGAATCTCGCTTTTCTAAATCCAATACCTATGAAATTCTTAAGATAAAGAAAGGGTGATCTCATTTTTCCCTCCGTTTTTTATTCAAAAGAATGAATCATAAACCTCTTCAAGCTTGGAAATATGCGTATCAAAATTGTACTCTTTATCAGCTATCTCATAGCTTGCCTTTGAAGCACGGATATATGCTTCTCTATCCGAAAGAAGCTTTGCGATGCCATCACTTATACTGTCGGCATCCCCCGGAGTTGAAAGATATCCGTTAACTCCGCCTCTTACGATCTTGGGGATTCCTCCCACATTGGTCGAAACAACCGGAAGGCCGTATGCCATCGCATCAAGTATCGACATCGGAAGTCCTTCATCATATGAAGGCAAAAGATATATCGAGGATCCTTTTAAATACTTATCCTTATCCTCTCCTCTGACCCATCCCGGGAAAAGAGCTTTCTCCTTGGATGTAACACTGTATACATCATAGGTGATCTCTTCAACATCTGCTTGAAGACCGCTTCCGCAAAATACAAACGATGCGTCCGGGATCTTAGCCAAGGTCTTTTTCACAATAGAAGCAAAATCATAGCCACCTTTTCTTTTTCCCAATTCTCCGAGGAAAAGGATCTGCTTCTTATCAAACCTTTCATCAAACAAACTCTCTACAGTTTTTTTCTCTTGGGGTCTGCAATAATTCTCGATGACTGTAAGTTTTTCGTTTGGAACTAGCTGCGACATTGTCTCTTTCCATTCTTCGGAAAGAACAATTATCTTAGAAAAATCGTTATAAACCCGCTTTATAAGCCTTTTCTTCTTATCCGATGCGTCATGATAAAATGTCTTAAAATCCGCACCGTGAAGGTGATCGACTACAGGAATGCCTCGTCTCTTTGCCATGTACAAAAAAGGCTGCATCCTGTAAAAGCTGGGTCCGAAAGAAGAATGTATATGAACAAGCTCAGGTTTAAAGCTTTTTAAGACTTTACGGAACTCGAAGACACCCTTCAAAGCTTTGATAAGCTTTTGAAATTTACTTCCGTCACAATATGATTCAACATATCTGATGTCATATTTACTCTCAAGAGCGCTTCCATAATACCCGGATACAACAGCGGCTATTCCGCCTTTGACATCTTTCTGCTGAACTATCATGCATATCCTACGTCCGGTATCCGCCATACACCGTTTCCCACTATACCTTTCACATTCCCATTCATTCTCTCCCGCATATTTCTTGGGAAAGCTATGTTATATGGAAATAATATAACACATTCCAATAATGTTTAACAGTATACAATGTTCATTCTTAAAACAATTTATAAATAGCCGCAGTCACATTGATCCCCGGTCCATAACAAGCGACCAGCGCATCCGCGTCATTAAGCCCTTCAAGATCATACGGAAGATTTGTACTCAATACCAAAGTCATTTTGCGGCATGTTTTAGCCTTTTGAAGCAATGTCTTTACTTTGGTATTTTCTTTGATTTCTTTTCCCGTTGAACAGGTTGAAATACAAACCACAACATCCGCATCCCGGATGGCTGTATCCGCGTTAGCACCTACTCCTTTTTCATAGCTGACGTATTTAATCTCGTTTGCTCCGGCCTTCTCGGCTCCTGCCTTGATTGAAGATAGCTGTGCCTCATCATGATAGAAAATTACTACCTTCTTATCCTTGGAGATAGGATACACGTCTTCGTTCTTCATGCCTTTTACGGCTACCAATGCGATATCCCATTCCACAGCCTTATGCTCCTTGGAACCGACAACACTTGCAGCCTTTTCCCCGGAAGCTCTTACCTTCCCGTTATAAAGGCCGTATTTATCCTTGATCTTCATGATCCTGTTTACAGATTCATTTAATCTGCTTTCGGAGATTTCTCCGCTTTCAACCTTGGCTGCAAGCCCCTTGATATAAGCATCCAGATTATTTATATCTGCTTCGGAAGTCAGTCTTACAGGCATCAAAAGCATATCCGCGCCTGCATTGATCGCCCTCGCAGATGCGTCAAGCTTATCGAAATTGACGGTTATTGCATCCATCTCCATGGAATCCGTTATGATAAGTCCCTTATATCCAAGGTCTCCTCTAAGGATATCCGTCAAAAACTTTTTGGAAAGAGTAGCCGGAAGGTAAATGTTTTGTCCCGAGCTCTTGGAGATGCAAGTCTCTTTTTCTATCTGCGGGTACTGAATATGAGCTGTCATTATGAAATCCGCGCTCTTAGCCAATGCAGCGTATGGAACGAGTTCGGTTTTCTTCATCTCTTCATAGCTTTTGTTGACCACAGGAAGTCCCGTATGGCTGTCAACGTCCGTATCTCCGTGTCCCGGAAAATGCTTAAGACAAGACATTACATTTTGATAATGAAGTCCCATCATATAACTCTTTCCAAACTTGGTAACCACATTCGGATCTTCGGAAAAAGATCTTACACCTATAACAGGGTTTGCAGGATTGCTGTTAACATCAACAACCGGTGCAAAATCAAGATTAAAGCCCTGCACGGCGAGCTCTTCTCCGATCACGCTCGCAGTCTTATATGCATTTGACGCATCTCCTGTGGCCGCAACCGCCATGTTACCGGGCATATTTGTTCCCGTTTGCAGACGGGTAACTCTTCCGCCTTCCTGATCTACAGCAATAAACATATCGTATTTAAAGCCACCGCTTTCATGCGCAACCTGAATGCTGTTGATAAGCTCAGTAGTCTGAGTCGCATCCTTAGTATTCTGACCAAATAAGATCACTCCACCAAAATCGTACTTTCCAAATACTTTTACAAGCTCCGGATTTAAAGCTGTAATATCTGTCCCATTCCAGCTTCTCAATGATGGCATGATCATCTGTGCCAGCTTCTGTTCAACTGTCATCTCTTCTATAATTGGATTCTTAGCTTTACTTGCTACGACGTCAACTGTGTTATGGCTTATCATCCCCACGACCATAACTCCCGTTAACAGTATTGATACCCATCTCCTCATAAAACCTCTGTAATAATTAATCGTCAATCTTCTTGGCATACGATTTTTTGTTGCCTATATTATAAAAGCCGCATAACCATGCGGCTTTTAAGTATGGAGCCGACCGCATTTTGGTCGAACACCAAACCAATATCTTTTATTGACTCCTTGGCATACTCTTCTGATGCCAAGAACGCATCCAGCCCAACCTCAACATGATTGTCTGAATAAAACATATCAATAATTAGCTTATCATCAAACACATAGATTTTATCAACAAAATATTCAAAAATCAAACGTCTTGTTTCATCATCCTCAAAGTCAGCTTTAGCATACATCTCGAAATAATGCTTAATGCCATAATCATTATTTGCAAGCTCCAACTTGGCCTTCTCAACTGCTATAGCATCTTCTAACGCCTCTTGCTTACTTTCAAGCTCTGACAAGGACTGTTGTAACGTTTTGGAAACCAAGCCTTGCTTAATTGCATCGATGATGTTCCGTATCTCTTTATTCGCCTGAGACAACTCTGCTTGTAATGATTTTAGATATGTATCATCAGAGTGCATCTTCTTTGCATATTCTGAAACATCAACTGCTAACGAAGCTAAGTTACCCTGGTCAGACAAAAACTCACGCAATATTTCTATAACACAATACTCTATAAATTCTTTTCTAATAGGTCTAAGCTTGCATTTATGTCTTCGATGATTCTTACACACATAATAATAATGGATCCTACCTGATTTGGATGTTCCTGAAACACCCTGCATAGATTCCTTACATTCACCGCAAAACAACTTGCCCGTAAGCCAAAAGCGAGGTTCTGTAGCTTCTATGTGCCTAACTTCCTGTGATTTAGGTTTATGCTTGTTTAGTTCAAAACGTTTTTGTACCTTATCAAACAAATCATCCGATATAATTCGCGGCACACCATCAGGAACAACAATACCACCGTAGCGATACTCCCCAAGATACATTCGATTCATAAGAATGTGTCTGAGCCCATTCACATTAAACAGACCGTCCTTTGTTGTTCTAAGGCCCTGTGCATTCAAATCATCTGCGATTTCCTTGATAGGTTTGCCATTTGCATAATCTTCAAATATTCTGCGAACCACCGGAGATGTCACCGGATCAAGCGTATATGCCTTTTTAAATCCGCCACCTTTTGCTTTAATAGGTAAGTCTTCTGTTGTATAGCCAAAGACCTTAACCCCATTATAATAACAACACTTAGCATTAAAATGCAGTCCACGCATTACGTTCTGTGTTAAGTTAGCCGAATAATACTCTGCCTGGGCATCCAGAACACCTTCTACAAATATGCTTGTTGGATCATTCGGATCTATGAACGGCTCCGCTACACATTCTATCGAGCAGCCTACACCTCGAATAATTCTTCTTGCTATCTGTAAATCAAATCTGTCACGTCCAAGTCTATCCGTTTTCCATAAAATCAGAACTGCAGGTTTTAATGTTTTTACCTCACTCAACATTAGCTGATATTGCGGTCTTGTATCATCTCTTCCAGATAATGCTTCGTCAACATATTCTTTTACTATAGTAAGTCCATGTGCTTCTGCATACTCTTCGGCCAGTTCTCTTTGCTGATCTATAGACTGTTCATTCTGAGCATGTGATGAGAATCGATAATATGCTATAGCCATATTATTATCATTCTGTACAAATTGCTTTTTACGCATATTGACACCCCTTACGCCTTATCAATCTCTTCTTGATACTTCTCTTTAATCCATTGACTAAGAAGTGCAGATGCAGTCATTTCATGTTTATTTGCAAGTTCTTTGAGCTTCTGCTTGTCATTTACACTCAATGAAACAGATATAACGGTTCTTTCTACCGACTCACTCTTTTTATTCATCTTCGTTTCACCTCAAAACTCACGATTACTTTTATATAAAAATTATATAATTTTTATGCATGATTTTCAATCAACAATTAATAGAAAATAACAGGTTCATGTTCGCTAAAAAATATGCTTTATATGGATACATTAGGGACATATTATGGTCAGCTTTTTGAAAAAGTGGACCTAACATGGACATTTCATGGGCTGATTATGAGAGATATTAGATTAAATGGTCCCTAGAATTTCCAAAGATGGGTGAAAGCCTCTATAATTTGACCATTTATGGAAAAATTAGAGCCAAATTAATTGCGGGAGCCGAAATTGAATCCACTGATTTCCTGTTCCTACGCTGCCGACAAGCGGCACCGATACTCAAACAGGATATATTAGATGTGTCAGAATAGCTCCCAGATCACCCTTAGATAGTATCCCGGAGCACCACAAAGATGATTATACGGCGTAATCCGTCGTAATAAAAAAGCCCTTATCGGGCTAAATATTAACTACGACGTAGTGTGCGACCGGTGTTAAAGAAGTACGGCGTAGTTATGTGTGAGATTATACGAGTTTAAGCGGGTTACGGAGAGATTACGTCGTAGTACGACACGGTGCGCCGTACTTTCGACATAGCTGAATCCGTTCGATTATCAAGCTATTTATAAATATCGGCAGATCAACGCCGTATAAGCCTCAGATAACAAAAGAGCATAAGGGTGAGTAACACGCGCCATATCTGGCCCTTGGCCAATTACTTTTTTCTGCGTGGCCGGCACAGCCGGCACTCACCCTACGTATGACCGGTGCCTTTGGCACCTATGGCTCATAAGACTAATCATCATATATTCCATTGTAATTTTCCATATTTATCGTTTCATTAAATTCAATAGGATTA
>JAFXTN010000012.1 GCA_017535785.1 Butyrivibrio sp.
GGATATTTTGAGCACTTTGAGGCCACAAGACTTCAGGTTATCGGTTTCGTTGAATACACATATATGGAGTCTCTTCCTTCAGAAAAGAAGGAAAAGATGTACAGGGAGTTCTTATCCTTTGACATTCCAGGCGTTGTATTCTGCAGAGACTTAACTCCTGATCCTTTATTTGTAAAGATCGCTGTTGAGGAGAAGGTTCCGGTGCTTATCACCAAGAAGTCAACTTCTGCTTTCACAGCTGAGATCATCAGATGGCTTAACGTTAAGCTTGCTCCATGTATTTCTATTCATGGAGTTTTGGTGGATGTCTACGGCGTCGGCGTTCTCATCACCGGTGAGAGCGGAATTGGTAAGTCAGAGACAGCCATAGAGCTTATCAAGAGAGGACATCGTCTTGTATCTGACGATGTAGTAGAGATCAGAAGAGTAAGTGAGGAGACGCTTATCGGTTCAGCTCCTGATATAACCAAGCACTTTATTGAGATGCGAGGCGTCGGAATCATTGATGTTAAGACCCTCTACGGTGTATCAAGTGTCAGAGAGACTCAGACCATCGATCTTGTTATCAAGCTTGAGGACTGGGATAAAGATAAAGAGTATGACAGACTCGGTCTTGAAGAAGAGTACACAGAGTATCTCGGAAATAAGATCGTGTGCCACCGCATTCCGATCCGTCCCGGACGAAATCTTGCAGTCATCTGTGAGTCGGCAGCGGTTAACCACAGACAGAAGGCAATGGGATACAATGCGGCACAGGAGCTCTACAATAGAGTTCAGAATTCACTTGCAAAGAGACGTTCTGAAGAGGACGACGATTAATATATTTTTAGATGGGAGAAATAGAGGTTTATGAGTAGATATGTATTTGGCGTAGATATCGGAGGAACTACGGTTAAGATCGGACTTCTCACAGAAGGCGGTGAGAAGATCGAGGTTTGGGAGATCCCTACAAGAACCGAGAATCACGGAGAGAATATCCTTCCCGATGTAGCACAGTCGATCAGAGCCAAGATGAATGAAAAGGGTATAGATGATTCCGAAGTTATCGGTGCAGGCGTAGGCGTTCCAGGTGCGGTCAACGTTGACGGTGTTTGCCACCAGGCGGTTAACCTCGGATGGGAGAAAGTGAATGTTGTTAATGAACTTCATTCAAGACTTAAGCTTCCCGTTAAGGCAGGAAACGATGCTAACGTAGCAGCTCTCGGTGAGCAGTGGAAGGGCGGCGGACAGGGTTATCCCAACATGCTCCTTGTAACACTCGGAACCGGTGTTGGCGGCGGTATCATCAACGAAGGCAAGATCCTTACAGGTTCAAGAGGATCAGGCGGAGAGATCGGCCACATTCATCTTGTGGATGATGAGCCCGATGCATGCGGATGCGGAAACCACGGCTGCTTTGAGCAGTTTGCGAGCGCAACAGGTGCAGTAAGAATTGCCAAAAGAGTTCTCGCCGAGTACGACGATGACAGCGTTCTTCGCGGCGGAGAGTTTGCTTGTAAAGATATTTTTGATGCTGCTAAGAAGGGCGATAAGATTGCTACTATCTGCGCTGAGAAGTACGGATACTATCTCGGAAAAGGTATCGCAGCTGTTGCTACAGTTGTTAACCCTGAGATCATCGTTATCGGTGGTGGTGTTTCAAAAGCAGGAGAGATGCTTTTCGATCTTTTAATGCCCAGCTTTAAGAAGTATGTATTTTCAGGTTGTGCAGATGCTAAGTTTGCTCTTGCAAAGCTTGGAAATGATGCCGGAGTATTCGGCGCAGCCAAGATGCTTCTCTACTGATAAGCTTTGGCAGGATAGATTTTAGTCAAACGTTTATAGAGGTGAAAGTTTTTTTGAACAAAGAAGTAGTTGAGTATATGAGACAGATCGTCTCATCGGAAAATGTAATAGAGAATGAAGATATGAGCAGGCACACAACGTTTAAAACGGGTGGGCCTGCGAGCTTATTTATAAGTCCGGAAGATACCGAGCAGCTTATAAAGGTTATCGAGGTACTTAAAAAGATTTCCGGAGATTATTTTATCCTCGGAAACGGAAGTAATATCTTAGTGTCTGACAAGGGCTTTGACGGCGCAGTCATCTCACTTAAGAAGTTTTCGGGAATAGAACTTAAGGGTGATGATACGATCGTTGCTGGAGCCGGTGCACTTAATTCAGCCATAGCATCTTTTGCCCGGGATAATTCACTTACGGGCTTTGAGTTTGCTGCGGGGATCCCCGGAACCATAGGCGGAGCGATGATCATGAACGCGGGAGCTTATGACGGAGAGATGAAGCAGGTGACCAAAGAGGTTACGGTGCTATCACCTGCAGGCGAGATCATGGTACTTGATAATCAGACCATGGAATTCGGATACAGGACAAGTGCTATCAAGGGACGCGGATATATCGTTCTTTCTGTAGAGCTTAAGCTTGAAAAGGGTGATCAGGGAGCTATTTCCGAAAAGATGGCAGAGCTTGCCGCAAGGCGAAGAGACAAGCAGCCGCTTGAGTTCCCGAGCGCGGGTTCTACGTTTAAGAGACCGGAAGGATTTTTTGCCGGAAAGCTTATAGAGGATGCCGGACTTCGCGGATACAGCATCGGAGGAGCGGCGGTTTCCGATAAGCACTGTGGATTTGTTATCAACAAGGGCGGAGCGACTTCGTCCGATATATATAGACTAATAACTGAAGTAAAAGCAAAAGTAATGGAGACATCGGGAGTGGAACTGGAACCTGAAGTGATCATGCTTGGGGATTTCTAAGTTCTGTAAATGGTTGTTTTTGTTGTAGACGAGTATACAGGAAGGGTTGTTTATGAGGTTCGTTATTGTGACCGGAATGAACGGCGGCGGAAAAGCCACCGCAATACATATGCTTGAGGATGCGGGATTTTACTGCGTTGATAATCTCCCCGTCTCTCTTATTGAGAAGTTTGCGGAGCTTATAACTCTACCCGAGAACGAGATCGACAAGGCGGTTCTTGGAATTGACGCAAGAGCCGGTGAGCGATTTGATCAGGTTGCGGGTATGATAGATTCCCTCAAAGAGAGAGGGATACCTGTTGAAGTTCTTTTCATGGATGCGAGCGATCAGGTGCTCATAAAGAGATACAAAGAGACAAGACGTGTTCATCCCATGAACGTTAATTCCGCAGGCAAGCGTATAGAAGAGGGAATAGCTAAAGAGAGAGAGGTTCTTGCCGAGGTTAAGAAGCGCGCAGATTATGTCATCGATTCGTCCCAGCTTCTTACAAGAGAACTAAGGGAAGAACTCGACAGGATCTTCGTTAAGAATGAAGATTATAATTCACTTATGGTAACGATCCTTTCGTTTGGCTTTAAGTACGGTATTCCTTCGGACGCCGATCTGGTCTTTGATGTGAGGTTTTTACCCAATCCTTTCTATATAGATGAGCTTAAGCCTCAGACGGGGAATGATAAGCCGGTTCAGGATTACGTAAAGAGCTTCCCGGCGTGCGGAGAGTTCCTGGACAAACTTACGGATATGCTTAAATTCCTTATTCCGGGATATGTTCAGGAAGGAAAGTATCAATTGGTTGTTGCGATAGGCTGTACCGGTGGTCAGCACAGAAGTGTTACCATCGCCAATGAGCTTTATGACAGGCTCAAGGCGTCGGGCGGAAACTTCGGACTTAAGCTGGCGCATAGGGATGTTAAACAGGCAAGGTGAGATATGTCTTTTTCATCGGATGTAAAAGAAGAACTTGTAGGGCATGTCGGTACTTCAAGACATTGTCAACTGGCTGAGATAGCGGCCATAATATCTGCCATCGGATACGTAGAAGTGAGCAGTGACGGGCAAAAGAAGCTGTTTCTTCAGACCGACAATGAACAGATAGTCAGAAAGTTCTTTACATTATTAAGAAAAGCATTTAATATAGGAACTAGCATTTTGGAGAAAGATGCTGATATCAAGGCGAATGGGCGTATTTACAGGCCTGTGCCGATCGAAGAGTCTGTTCTTGAGGCTTGTCTAAGGGCGGTTAAGCTCGTTACTCCCGAAGGAGAGCTTAAGGACATACGCGAAGGCATCAGTCCGATGGTCACCAAGAATTCATGTTGTAAGAGAGCTTTTATAAGAGACTCTTTTCTGTGTCTTGGATCCATCAGCGATCCCAACAAGGGATATCATCTCGAGTTTGTCTGTGATCATGAGGTTCAGGCAATGCGATTACAAGAGATGATCGAGAGTTTTGATATCGAGGCCCGCATAGTTAAACGCAAAAAGTATTATGTGCTCTACGTGAAGGAGGGCTCGGGAATAGTTGATCTTCTCAATATCATGGAAGCTCATGTGAGCCTGATGAATCTTGAGAATCTCAGGATAGTCAAGGAGATGAGGAATTCCATCAACAGGAGAGTCAACTGTGAGGTTGCCAATATTACCAAGACGGTAAATGCAGCCACCAAGCAGATAGAGGACATAACGTATATAAGAGACCATTACGGTTTCGACAACCTGCAGGACAGCCTTAGAGAAATGGCAGAAGTAAGGCTTGAGCATCCGGACGCAACACTTCTAGAGCTTGGAAGTTACCTGGAGCCGCCTGTTGGGAAATCCGGTGTTAATCATCGGCTTAGAAAGTTAAGTGAGCTCGCTGAAAAGCTGAGGTGAGGAGGAAAAATCTATGTTAACAAAATCTGTTGAGATCAAGTTGCCCAGAGGGCTTGAGGCTAGACCCGTTGCTGAACTTGTTCAGCTTGCGAGCAAGTACGAGAGCACAGTGCATATCGAAGCGCAGTCCAAGAAGGTAAACGCTAAGAGTATCATGGGAATGATGACACTCAATCTCAATTCCGGTGAGGCAGTTACAGTTATCGCAGAGGGTACAGACGAAGCTTCTGCAGTTGCCGATATGGAAAGCTTTCTTCTTGGAAACGGACAGAAATAAAAAAAGACCCTAAAAAGGGAGGATGCCAGGTAAGCTAACTTACCTGGCATATTATGAAAAAGTTTTATTTGGTATTGTCTTAACTCATCTGACAATATTATATTAACAAGTGAGTATGTACAAAAGATGATTTGAGGTAACCATTCTTTTAATTAATTGTAAATAAATTATGAACACGAGGATTCCTGTCGGAATCCTTTTTCTTTTATATAAGACACGGTAAATAGCGTGTATAATAGAAGAGACATGATGATAAGGCATAAGATAATAGGAGAGTGAAGTGCTTAAAAAGATTTTATTTTATATAGATAAAAAGAATAGAGAAAATCCCGAAGTTGTGACGAACATAAATGAAGCGGCGGAGTACGTAAAGAGCTGCGGATTTGAAGTTGCGATCAAGATCGCCGGAGGGGTAAGTGATGAGAAGGAATCTCAAGGTGACTCCGGAATGAGCGGAGCATCGGCGCTTGGCGATTCACTTTTTTTGACCGATTCCGGACTTGCGGCAAAGCTGCTTACGGAAACCGGGGCTTATGTTGTCGGCATATCTCACAAGCTAAACGGAAGTGAGGATTTTGCCGGACTTAAATATGTATTTACGGATATCCAGGACGTTGACATCGATTCGTATATAAAGGCATATCAGAGATATGCGCATCTTCCTTGGGAAGTGATAAAGACTCCTAGGCTTCTTATAAGAGAGACCACGCTCGATGATGTCGACAAGTTCTATGAACTTTATAAAGATCCCGAGATGACCAAGTATATGGAAGGCCTCTTTGAAAATCCCGAAGATGAGAAGCGCTATCAGAAAGATTATATTGAGAAAGTTTACGGCCTTATGGGCTTTGGAATATGGACAGTAGTAAAAAGAGATGACAACACCGTCATCGGAAGAGCAGGCTATTCCGTAAGAAACGGCTTTGATGATATCGAGCTTGGCTTTCTTATTGGTAAAGATTATCAGGGACAAGGCTACGCCTACGAAGCCTGCGATGCGATCTTGCAATACGGAAAGGAGATTCTTCTTTTTGAAAAAGTCCAGACACTTGTAAAAGAAGAAAACACCGTATCGATCAACCTATGCAAAAAGCTTGGATTTACGGAGCTTGATACCGTAGAAGTTGAAGAGAATATCTACGGCGAAGAGTATAATACCGTGAAAACGGGAGGTGCCAAGCAACCAAACGCCGCAAGAGGCAAGTATGTAAGATTGATGAAACAGCTATAATATCAGATGCCGGAGAACAAGCCAAGAACGCAGTGTTTTTCGGCATCCTTTAATTTAAGGTGGCTTTTTTCCTCTACATCCTTTAATATATATGTGTAACAGAAGGATTATATTTTGATAGGTACGAAGAGTGAAGCTCTTAATGATGAGTGCCTATGGAGGGAAAATGGACCCAAAAGAATTATTTACTTTGATAGCAGGACTTATAGGTGGTCTTGCAATGTTCCTTTACGGAATGAATGTTATGAGCGGAGGCCTTACAAAGGCCGCAGGAGGAAGGCTTGAAAGCGTACTGGCTAAAGTCACCAAGCATCCTATAATCGCTTATTTATTTGGTGTAGGAGTTACTGCACTTGTTCAATCATCATCCGCATCTACCGTAATGGTAGTCGGTCTCGTTAACTCAGGAATCATGACTCTTAAGCAGGCAGTAAATGTTATCCTCGGTGCCAATCTCGGTACAACGTTTACGGCTTGGCTTCTTTCACTTAACGGTATCAGCAGTGAGAATTTCTTTGTAAGCTTACTTAAACCCAAGTCATTTACACCTTTCCTTGCAATGATAGGTATAGCTCTATACATGTTCTCCAAGAACGACAAGAAGAAAAACATCGGAACAGTTCTTCTCGGATTTTCTGTTCTTATGTTTGGAATGAGCAACATGTCGGATGCCATGGCTCCCCTTAAGACCAATGAGGAGTTCAAGCAGCTTCTTACAACATTCAGCAATCCCATTATCGGATTCATGGTCGGAATCATTTTCACAATGGTTATCCAGAGCTCGGCCGGTACTATCGGTGTGCTCCAGGCAATCGCAAGAGACGTTCCCGTATTATACAGCGTCGCTATTCCTGTTGTTGTGGGAGCTGAGGTCGGTACCTGTATCACAGCCATTCTTTCATCGTTCGGTGCCAACAAGAACGGTAAGAGAACTGCTCTTATGCACCTTTACTTCAACCTTATCAAGGCCCTTTCATTCATGATCATCTTCTATATAGTAAACAGCATTGTTCATTTTTCTTTTATGGGCAACAGGATCGGAATGGCAGGAATCGCCGGAATTCATACGCTTATTAACTTAGTCGCAACGCCGCTCATGCTTCCTTTTGCGGGATTACTTGTAAACCTTGCGCTTAAGACAATTCCTATAGATGAAAAAGAGAAGAAGGAACAGGAGGAACAGCAGGGAATCCGTACACTCGATCCCCGCTTCCTTTCAAACCCGCCCTTTGCTCTTGAACAGGCAAGACAGGCAGCCATTGATATGGCTAACATGGCAAAAGATTCCTTGTACAAGGCTGTAGACCTTATTACCGATTTCAAGGAAGAGACAGCGGAAGAGGTTGATTATCTTGAGAGAAAGGTCGATCAGTACGAAGACCAGCTCGGAACTTATCTTATGAAGATAAACAACCATCATCTTTCACCTGAGGATAGCCATACACTTTCAGTGCTTCTGCACTGTATCACAGACTATGAGAGAATAAGCGATCATGCACTTAATATCATGCAGAAGGCAAGAGGAATGTCCGAAAACAAGAGAAGCTTCTCTCCTAAGGCGCAGAGCGAGATGGATATCTTTTCATCTGCGGTAAAAGAGATCGTGGATATGTCTATCAATGCACTTCAGACGCAGGATCCCGAAGTTGCCAAGGGCATAGAGCCGTTGGAAGAGGCGATTGACGGAATCCACAAAGAGGTTAAGCGTCGTCATGTAAGAAGACTTCGTAAAGGTAAATGTACGATCGAGCAGGGCTTCGATCTTAGTGATATCGGAACGGATTACGAGCGTATCGCCGATCACTGCAGTAACATAGCTGTCGGGATCATTGAGGTTAACGAGGACGCATACGATGCTCACGGATATCTTGAGGCTCTTAAGGCTGACAGAAGAGACGGCTTCGAGCAGGCGGTTGACTTCTATGAGCGCAAGTACGAGCTTCCTTCAGTAAAGTTCTAACAGGGTAATAATTATGGATTTTCAGTATTTGGAAAAGAGAGAGCAGGGTGAGTTCATAACCCGTTACAACCTGCACTATAAAACAGTAGACAACAAGGATAAGACTTACGAGATCATCAGCAGAAACCCCGATCTCAAAGGTTTTGATGATATTAAGAATAAGAAAGTCGATGCCGTCGTACTGATCATGCACGACGAGACCGGTGAGAAAATTCTTATAAACAAAGAGTTCAGAATGGCAGCAGGCGCATGGGTTTACAATTTCCCCGCGGGTCTTATCGATCCCGGTGAAGTTCCCGAGGAGAGTGCCAGAAGAGAACTCAAGGAAGAGACAGGGCTTGATATCATTGCCATAGATGACTGGATCGGTGAGAGCTACAGCGCTGTCGGATTCTCCAATGAAAAGAATGTATGCTGCGTCGGAAGAGCAGCGGGAACATTTGCAAAGAGCAGTTCAACTCTTGAGGAGATCCAGCCCGGCTGGTACACCAAAGAAGAAGTGAGGGAGCTTCTAAAAAAAGAGCCTTTTGCCGCAAGGACACAGGCTTACTGCTACGCATGGTCACACAGATAAGGTGACACAAAGTGACGAGCAAAGTGCGAAGTCATTGTAATTGTTTTATTCGGTATTTGTATGAGTGAAAAGAAAGATCAGAAAAACAAAGGAATATATCAGGCACCGAAGCATGAAGAAGAGCTGAAAAAAGGTATCATGGGTCTTAAGATATGTGAGGACTGCGGAGGCCTTTGCACAGAGAGCGTGCCCATTATGGAAGGGCTCCCCGTAAATGCTCAGGTTAGTCTTATGGAGCATTCTGTGCATGAGACGCTCAAGAAGAACAGCTATCTGTTCAGAGAAGGTGAGCCTGTTGATTCCATATGTATAATCAGAAAAGGCAGAGTAAAGCTCTGTAGATATGATTCTCTCGGAAGAGAGCAGATCATCACCATTCTTGCAGATCATGATATCATCTGGGAAGGTATGTTCCTGGATGGCAGCATCTATCCGTATTCTGCGGTATGTCTAACCAATGCTTCGATATGTACTATACACAGGGATGATTTCATCAAAGTAGTTGATAATCCGACTGCGGCAATGAATATAATCATTCTTTTGAGTAAAAAACTTCACGACGCCAATGAGCGTAACATGCTGCTTTCTACAAAAGATCCGATGGCTAGACTTGCAGGCTTTTTGATGTACAGAGTAGACAGAAGTGTGGAAGATGATATAGTATTAAAACTCGATGACATCGCTGCCAGCGTTAACCTTAGAACAGAGACTGTCAGCAGGAAGCTGCGCGAGATGGAAAAAGAGGGGCTGATAGAGAGACTTGGCCATGCGAGGATCAAGGTGCTTGACAGAGATGCCCTAAGGGATATATATATTTATCAATAAGTCTGAAAGTGATTTTCGATTTCAGACTTATTATTTTCTACAAGAAACGGAGTAACTATGATTAAAGGCGCAATTCATTCAATAGAGACCTTTGGTTCCGTGGACGGACCGGGGATCAGATTTATTGTTTTTTTAAAGGGATGCAATCTTAGATGCAAGTATTGTCACAATGCGGATACATGGGATCCCAAGTCTGAGGATATGAGAACTGCCGATGAGCTTCTCGATTTTGCGGAGAGATACAGAAGCTACTGGGGCGAAGAAGGTGGGATCACAGTAAGCGGAGGTGAGCCGCTGCTTCAGATAGACTTCCTGATCGAGCTTTTTACAAAGGCCAAAGAGCGCGGCATCAATACCTGTATAGACACGGCGCTTCAGCCTTTTACAAGAGAGGAACCCTTCTTTTCCAAGTTTAAGAAGCTTGTGGAAGTAACTGATCTGATGCTCGTTGACATCAAGCATATAGACAACGAAGAGCACAAGAAGCTCACAGGACTTCCCAATGAGAACATACTTGACGGAATGCAGTATTTATCTGAGATCGGACAACCTATCTGGATAAGACACGTACTTGTTCCGGACATCACGGATAACGACGAATATCTCAGAAAAACCAGGGCGTTTATTGAGAATCTTTCTAACGTTAAAAAGATAGAAGTTCTCCCCTACCATTCTTTGGGGCAGCATAAATTCGAGGCTCTCGGGATTCCATACCAGTTAGATGGCGTAAAATCGCCATCTAAGGAGCGTGTAGACAACGCAACCCAGATCCTACGCGGGGAAAAGTAAATAGACATTGTGAAAAGACAGCAAAAAAGCGCTGTCTTTTTTTTAACAATATTTTTCAAAACTTGATTCTAATCAATGTTTGGCAAAATCCTTAATGGTAATATAATTCTCGGTCAGTATAAGTGATAATTATTTAACAATACTGCTTTGAAAGGAGTTTATGATATGAACGAAGCATGGAGAGGTTTTAAAGGAACCCACTGGCTGGATGATGTTAACGTAAGAGATTTCATCCAGAACAACTATACACCTTATGATGGAGACGAGAGCTTTTTAGCAGCACCCACAGATGCAACAGATAAGCTTTGGGGCAAGCTTCAGGAGCTTCAGAAGCAGGAGCGTGAAAAGGGCGGCGTTCTTGAGTGTGAGACAGAGGTTGTTTCAAGTCTTACAGCATACGGCCCCGGATACATTGACGAGTCTATGAAGGATCTTGAGAAGGTAGTTGGTCTCCAGACAGACAAGCCTCTTAAGAGAGCATTCATGCCTTTCGGTGGAATCAAGATGGCTGAGGAAGCTGCTGAGACATACGGATACAAGGTTAACGAGAAGTTCCACAAGATCTTCACAGAGTATCACAAGACTCACAACCAGGCAGTATTTGATGCTTACACACCTGAGATGAGAGCAGTTAGACACAGCCACATCGTAACAGGACTTCCTGATACATACGGCCGTGGACGTATCGTAGGCGACTACAGAAGAGTAGCTCTTTACGGTATCGACTACCTCATCGAGAAGAAGATGGAAGATTATAACAACTGCGGTGACGGAACAATGCTTGATCACATCATCCGTCAGAGAGAAGAGATCTCAGAGCAGGTTAGAGCTCTTAAGGGAATGAAGGAGATGGCTAAGGTTTACGGCTATGACATCTCAGCTCCCGCTAAGAATGCTAAAGAGGCTGTTCAGTGGCTCTACTTCGGTTACCTTGCAGCTATCAAGACTCAGAACGGTGCTGCTATGTCAGTTGGACGTGTATCTACATTCCTTGACATCTACATCGAGAGAGATATTAAAGAGGGAACACTTACAGAGAGCGAGGCTCAGGAGCTCATCGACCACATGACAATGAAGTTCAGAATGGTTAAGTTCGCTCGTATCCCTTCATACAACAACCTTTTCTCAGGCGATCCCGTTTGGGCAACACTTGAGGTTGGTGGACTTGGTATGGACGGTCGTCACATGGTTACAAAGAACGACTTCCGTTTCCTCCACACACTTGAGAACATGGGACCTTCACCCGAGCCTAACCTTACAGTACTTTACACATCAAAGCTTCCTGAGACATTCAAGAAGTATGCTGCTAAGATCTCAGTTACAACATCTTCAATCCAGTACGAGAACGACGATGTTATGCGTCCTATCTGGGGCGATGATTACAGCATCTGCTGCTGCGTATCAGCTACACAGACAGGTAAAGAGATGCAGTTCTTCGGAGCAAGAGCTAACCTTGCTAAGTGCCTTCTTTACGCTATCAACGGTGGTAAGGATGAGAAGTTCCTTACAAAGGACGGCAAGCACATGCAGATCGGACCTGAAATGGCTCCTATCACAGGCGACGTTCTTGAGTATGACGAAGTTATGCGTAAGTATGACATCATGATGGATTGGCTTGCAGGACTCTATGTAAACATCCTCAACCTTATCCAGTACATGCACGACAAGTACTACTACGAAGCAGCTGAGATGGCTCTTATCGATACAAACGTAAGACGTACATTCGCTACAGGTATCGCTGGATTCTCACACGTTGTTGATTCACTTTCAGCTATCAAGTACGCTAAGGTTTCAACTGTTCGTGACGAGTCAGGTCTTGTTGTAGATTACAAGATCGAGGGAGACTTCCCCAGATACGGTAACGATGATGAGAGAGCAGACGAGATCGCTGTATGGCTCCTTAAGACATTCATGAAGAAGATCGAGAAGCACCACACATATCGTGATTCTGAGCCTACAACATCTATCCTTACTATCACATCTAACGTTGTTTATGGTAAGGCTACAGGTGCTACACCTGACGGAAGACCTGCATTCGCTTCATTTGCACCCGGAGCATCACCTTCATACGGTGCAGAGAAGGCCGGACTTCTTGCTTCACTTAACTCTGTTGCTAAGATTCCTTACGAGTACGCTCTTGACGGAATTTCTAACACACAGACAATGAACCCTAACGCTCTTGGCCACGACGACGAAGAGAGATCAAACAAGCTCGTTAACGTTCTTGACGGATACTTCAACCAGGGTGCTCATCACCTCAACGTTAACGTATTCGGTAAGGAGAAGCTCATCGATGCTATGGAGCATCCTGAGAAGCCTGAGTACGCTAACTTCACAATCCGTGTATCAGGATACGCTGTTAAGTTCATCAACCTTACTAAGGAACAGCAGCTCGACGTTATCGCTCGTACATGCCACGAGGCACTTTGATAATCGTTCATATTTAATGATATATATAAAGAAGACAGTCCTTTTTGGACTGTCTTTTTTTGCTGTTTTTTGGCGTGTTTTGGCGGTTCATTATTTTAGATAAATATAATAAATTAAACTATTTTATTTTGCACTAAACAATGATAGAGTGAAGTCATACACAATTTCTTTTTTTCATATGAGGCTTTTTATGAACAAAAAATATGTCACTGATATGACTGAGGGAAGTGAACTGCCGCTTCTCATCAAATTCACCATCCCAATGCTCTTGGGAAATCTTTTCCAGCAATTCTACAATATGGCGGACACCGTTATAGTAGGTCACTATGGGGGAAAGTACGGAATGCCGGCTATAGGAGCTGTCGGTAGCGTGAACTTTCTCTTTTTCTCACTTTGTATGGGAATGGGAGCCGGAGTCGGCATTATGATCTCGCAGCATTTCGGCGCGGGAAAAGATGATTATGTTAGGAAGATAGTGGGTAATTCTATTTACATCACGCTTGTGGCCGGCATTCTCATGAGTGTTATAAGTGTGGCATTTGCAAAGCCTATCCTTAATATAATGAAGATACCGGAAGAATGTATGCCTGATGCGCTTACATATATGAGAGTTGTCTGTGGCGCGACATTTCTTGTTGCCGGATACAATATGATCTCTTCTATATTAAGAGCGCTCGGAGATTCAAGGACTCCTCTGATCTTCCTTATAACCGCATGTATCATCAATATAATACTTGATCTTATTACGGTTAAATGGCTCGGTATGGGTGTTATGGGAGCGGCACTTTCGACTGTGATCTCACAGACGATCGCCATGATAGGATCGATAGTAGTGGGTATCAGGATCAATCCGTATCTTCAAATAGAAAAAAGACATCGCGAAGTCGATACGGATATCATAGATAATGCAATAAGACTTGGCGTTCCGCTTGCTCTTCAGAATGCGCTGATCGCTTTCTCATGCGTTGCACTTCAGACTGTAGTAAACAGCTTTAAGAGCGATGTAATGACGGCGTATACCGCAACAGGAAGGATCGAACAGCTTGTTCAGCAGCCGCTCGGATCACTCGGAACAGCGATCTCTACATTTACAGGTCAGAACACGGGCGCTAGAAAGCTCGACAGAGTTAAGAGCGGATGCATTAAAAGTGTTGTACTTGTAGCGGCATTCAGCCTTCTGATGGTAGTTGTGATGTTTACGCAGGGGGAGAATATAATAAGATTGTTTACACCCAATGAAAATGCCATTGAGATAGGCGCACAGGGACTTAAGATAACGAGTATATTCTATTTCTTCCTAGGACTTATCTATGTGTTCAGAGGAACGCTAAACGGCGTAGGAGATGCTGCTTTTGCCCTTATAAACGGAATCCTCGAAGTTGTAGGAAGACTGGGCTTTGCAGCGATACTGGTATCCATATCCGGTATAGGAATGTGGGGCTGTTGGTATACCAACGGTCTTACATGGGCCATAACCGGAATAGGATGTGTTATCAGATATATGAGAGGCGGATGGAGGAAAAAGATCTTTAGCGGAGCGTGAGATTATCCTCGATACTCCTTGAGCTTCTTGGCATTGATCTTTCCTTCGGAGATCATGTTGGCCATCCAGATCTTAAGGGATTCAACCGTCATATCTATATTGTCGAGTTGCTTTTGTATTTCAACAAAATCTTTGAGCTCATCGTCAGAAATAACGCCGTCGGCGGTAATCTCGATGAGCTTTGTTTTTTGATTGTCGAGTGAATTGAGAGCGGAAAGCATGCCAAGTACGATCTCGGATAAAGAAGAGACCTTAACTTCGGGAACAGTATCTTTTCCTATACGACATTCATGCGTGCAGTAGTAGTTGCACAGTTCGGGGCGCTTGTATGCATTGGCCATATCAACGACATCTTCGGGATGGACAAGAGTCTTTTCCGTCTCAAGCTTCTCAAGGCGGCTCTCGCTTATGGTGCCTATAAGCTCGCTTGCCTGAGCTCTTGTAAGCCCGAGTGATTCTCTGCTTTCAAAGTATATATTTTTATTTTCTCTGATGGATTTCTTGCCCATTATGATCTCCTAAATAGTATTCTGTTAGATAGTGTCTTCGTTATTATACAGCAGCGTTGGGGTGAAGGAACAGGGGCTTAAAAAATAAATTGAAAAAAATTTTAAAAACATACTTGACAACGATTGTATACCGAAGTACAATCTTAAACAATAAGGCAAGGGCGTCTTAGAGATTACTCTCTAAGGCGCTTTCTGTGTTTTTGGATACAAATCCGCGGAAGTATACTTTTAATTGTATACAAGTATTCATACACCGGGCTTACCTTATGACAAGAACGGTTTTACACCGGCAATAATTATTAAACATGAAAGAACGACACAATGGGGTGTCATGCTACTTGAACGTGTAGCGTGCCTATCGTGTCGTTTTTTATTATTTCGAAGATTACAAAGTAGTCTTCGGGTCATCGGAGGAAAAATGGTATGAGCGAAGAAATCTTAAGTGCGGTTAACGGCCAGGTCTTCAGTGTCTGGTTCCTGATCGGCGCAGCATTGGTATTCTGGATGCAAGCCGGATTTGCTATGTGTGAGGCAGGTTTTACAAGAGCCAAGAACACCGGAAATATCATAATGAAGAATCTTATGGATTTCTGTATCGGTACTGTAGTATTCATCTTAATTGGTTTTGGTTTATTACTTGGTGAAGATATCGTAGGAATCATCGGTAGACCCGGATTTGACATCTTCACAAATTATGCAAATTTTGATTGGTCCAACTTTGTATTCAACCTTGTGTTCTGTGCAACAACAGCAACAATCGTTTCAGGATCAATGGCTGAGAGAACAAAGTTCTTATCATATTGTGTGTACTCGGCAGTTATTTCAGCAGTGATCTACCCCATCGAAGCACATTGGGTATGGGGCGGCGGATTCCTGGCACAGATGGGATTCCACGATTTTGCAGGTTCAACATGTATCCACATGGTTGGTGGTATCTCAGCTCTCATCGGAGCAGCTATCTTAGGACCCCGTATCGGTAAGTTCGAAAGAAATAAGGAAGGCAAAGTTACCAAGGTAAATGCTTTTCCCGGACACAACCTCGTTGCAGCATCACTTGGTGTATTCATTCTTTGGCTTGGATGGTACGGATTCAACGGTGCAGCTTGTACTTCAGTAGAGCAGCTCGGATCCGTATTCGTAACAACAACAATCGCTCCTGCACTTGCAACTGTAACATGTATGATCTTCACATGGCTCAGATATGGTAAGCCCGATGTTTCAATGTGTCTCAACGCTTCACTCGCTGGTCTTGTAGCTATCACAGCTCCTTGTGATGTAACAGATGCATTCGGTGCTATCGTTATCGGAATCGTAGCAGGTCTCCTTGTTTGCTTCGGAGTATGGTTCCTTGATTACAAGCTTCACGTTGACGATCCCGTTGGTGCCGTTGCGGTTCACTGCTTGAACGGTATCTGGGGAACAATTGCAGTTGGTCTTTTCGCAACAAACACAGCGCCCGGTTATTCAATCGCTGATGCACAGGGCAACGAGCTCGTAGGTCTTTTCTACGGCGGAGGTTTCAAGCTTCTTGGCCTTCAGATTACAGGATTCTTAGCCGTAGCAGCTTGGACAGTAGTTACTATTACAATCACATTCTTTGCAATTAAGAAAATACTTGGACTTAGAGTTACAGAAGAGGAAGAGATCCTCGGACTTGATTCAACAGAGCACGGACTTGCTTCTGCATATTCAGGATTCGCTATCATGGATGTCTCAAACACTCTCAACATGGATGTCAACGACAACACAGATCTTGGTCAGAGCGATTATGTATATGCCTCACAGGTTCAGAAGGATGCAGCGGTTCCCGTTGTTGCAGCTCCTGTTCATACAGAGTCTGCTATTCATAAAGTAGTTATCATCGCAAAGCTCTCTCGTTACGACAAGCTTCGTAAGGCAATGAACGATCTCGGTGTAACGGGCATGACAGTAACTCAGGTAATGGGCTGCGGAGTTCAGAAGGGTTCCGGCGAAATGTACCGTGGAGTTGAGATGGATGCAACACTTCTTCCCAAGGTCAAGGTTGAGGTTGTTGTAAGTAAGATCCCTGTAGAGAGCGTTATCGAAGCAGCTAAGAAGACATTGTACACCGGCCACATCGGCGACGGTAAGATCTTCGTTTACAGCGTAGACAAGGTAGTAAAGATCAGAACAGGTGAGGAAGATCTTGAAGCTCTTGCAGACGTTGAATAATTGTGAGCACTTGGCGAGGTTCTTTCGAGCCCGGTGCGAACGCCTTACGTCGAGCAAAGCTGGGGCGTAAGTTCATTATAAAAGAATAACTAGGAGGATGGAGTATGTGCGCAATACTGACATACGAAGGTGATGACATATCCGAGCAGGAGTTTCAAACTCTTTTGCAAAGAACAAGCCTTAGAGGCCCGGATATGTCCAGGTACAAAAAGGTAGAAAAAGGATATATAGGTTTTAATCGTCTCTCGATAATGGGACTAAATGAAGAAGGAATGCAACCCTTCTACCTTAATGATAATGCAGTAATTTGTAACGGAGAGTTATATGGATTCAGAGCACTGCGAGAGTACCTGGTATCCCTCGGATACAGCTTTAGAAGTGACAGTGATTGCGAGATACTCCTCCCTTTGTATGAGAAACTCGGAACCAAGATGTTCGATATTCTCGATGCGGAATTTGCCTGCGTCATATATGACGGTGAAAAGAAAAAGTTCATAGCCGCAAGAGATCCGATAGGAATCAGACCTCTTTACTATGGATACGATAAAAAAGGAAATATAATCTTCGCATCGGAGCCCAAGAACATGGTTGGTGTGGCAGACAAGATAATGCCTTTCCCTCCCGGGCATTACTACGAGGACGGCAAGTTCATCTGCTACAGAGATATGACTAAGGTAAAAGAAGTAAAGTTTGACGAAGTAAACGTGATTGCGGAAAAGATCCACGACAAGCTTCTTAAAGGAATTGAAAAGAGACTTTCAGCCGATGCGCCGATAGGATTTCTTTTATCGGGTGGCCTTGATTCATCACTTGTATGCGGAGCCGCAGCAAAGATGCTTGGCAAGAAGATAAGAACCTTCGCGATCGGAATGGACATAGACGCGATCGACCTTAAGTACGCAAGAGAAGTTGCGGATTATATAGGAAGCGAACACACAGAAGTGATCATTTCCAAAAAAGATGTTATCGAGGCGGTCGAGCCTGTTATAGAAGCTCTCGGAACATATGACATTACGACAATACGAGCATCTATCGGAATGTATCTTCTGTGCAAATGGATTCACGAAAACACAGATATCAAGGTAATCCTAACAGGAGAGATATCCGACGAGCTCTTTGGATATAAATATACAGACTTTGCACCAAGCGCGGATGAGTTCCAGAAAGAAGCGCAAAAGAGAATTCATGAGATACACATGTATGACGTGCTAAGAGCAGACAGATGTATAAGCGTAAATTCTCTTGAAGCGAGAGTTCCTTTCGGAGATCTTGATTTTGTAGAGTACGTAATGAGCATAGACCCGCAGAAGAAGATGAACACCTACGGCATTGGAAAATATCTTTTGCGACATGCGTTTGAAAAAGATGAACTGATACCGAGGACGATCCTCATGAGAGAGAAAGCTGCTTTCTCAGACGCGGTAGGACATTCACTTCGAGATGACCTTATAGAGTGTGCGGATAGCTTATACACCTATGCAGATTATGAGACCAAGAAAAAGAAATACACTCACGCAACTCCTTTCACAAAGGAATCGCTTTGGTACAGAGAGATTTTTGAAAAGTATTATCCCGGCCAGTCAGATATGGTTGTGGACTTCTGGATGCCCAACAAGAACTGGGAAGGCTGCAATGTAAACGACCCTTCCGCGAGAGTTCTTTCAAACTACGGAGCATCTGCTAAATAAAAGAGTATTTATATGGAGGATAAAAAGATGATCGATGCATCAAAACTTACAGAACAATTCGGAAGTCTGGTATTTAGCGACAAGATTATGAAAGAGCGCTTGCCCAAGGACATTTACAAGGCAGTGCACAAGACAATAGAAAAAGGAACACACCTTGAGCTCGACGTTGCCAATACAGTCGCAGCAGTAATGAAAGAGTGGGCTATCGAAAACGGTGCAACACATTTCACACATTGGTTCCAGCCTATGACAGGTCTTACAGCAGAGAAGCACGACAGCTTCATTTCACCTACAGGCAACGGACAGATCCTCATGGAGTTCTCGGGAAAAGAGCTTGTTAAGGGCGAACCTGATGCATCAAGCTTCCCTTCAGGAGGACTCAGAGCAACATTCGAGGCAAGAGGATACACAGCATGGGATCCTTCATCACCTGCATTTATCAAGGACGGATCACTTTACATTCCTACAGCATTCTGCTCATACGGCGGAGAAGCACTTGATAAAAAGACTCCTCTTTTAAGATCAATGGATGCTCTTTCAAAAGAAGCAGTTAAGGTCCTTAACCTTCTCGGATATAAGGACGTTGCAAGAGTAGATACTACGATCGGTTCCGAGCAGGAATACTTCCTTATCGACAAGGACTTCTATAAGCAGAGAAAAGACCTTCTCTTCATAGGAAGAACTCTTATCGGTGCTCCCGCATCAAAGGGACAGGAGATGGAAGATCACTATTTTGGTGTTATCAAGCCCAAGGTATCCGCATATATGCACGATCTTGACGAGGAACTCTGGAAACTCGGAATTCCCGCTAAGACCAAGCACAATGAGGTTGCTCCTTCACAGCACGAGCTTGCTCCCGTATTCGAGACAGCTAACGTAGCCGTAGATCATAACCAGCTCACAATGGAAGTTATGAAGAAGGTTGCTGACAAGCACAATTACGCTTGCCTCCTTCATGAGAAGCCTTTCGAAGGAATCAACGGATCAGGTAAGCACAACAACTGGTCAGTATGCACAGATACAGGAATGAACCTTCTCGATCCCGGAAAGACACCGGCAGAGAACATTCCTTTCCTCGTATTCTTAACAGCAGTGATCGCAGCAGTTGATGAGTATGCACCAATCCTTCGTCTCTCTGTTGCATCTGCAGGAAACGATCACAGACTCGGCGGAAACGAGGCACCTCCGGCAATCGTATCTATCTTCGTTGGAGATGAGCTTGCACAGGTTATCAAGAGTGTTGAAGAAGGCACAGCATATCACGGAGCAGCTAAAGTTCAGATGGGTATGGGTGCGGATGTACTTCCTCACTTTACAAAGGACAACACAGACAGAAACAGAACATCACCTTTCGCATTCACAGGAAACAAGTTTGAGTTCCGTATGCCCGGTTCTGCAGTGTCTGTAGCAAACGCAAACATCGTTCTTAATACAGCAGTTGCTGAGATACTTACAAGACTTTACGAGAAGCTTTCAAAGTTCAGCGAAGCTGAGATGAAAGAAAAGGTTCTTGAGGTCCTTCAGGAAGAACTTAAAGAACATAAGAGAGTTCTTTTCAACGGAAACGGATACTCAGATGAGTGGGTTGCCGAGGCTGAAAAGAGAGGCCTTCCTAACCTCAAGTCACTTCCCGAGGCAATGCCTTACTGGATCAAGGACGAGTCGATCAGTCTCTTCACAAAGCACAAGATCTTCACAGAAGAAGAGATCAGATCAAGATATGACATTCTCCTTGAGAACTACTCAAAGTCAATTCATATCGAGGCTCTCACAATGGAAGAGATGGTCAGAAAAGATCTTACGGAAGGAATCATTTCTTATGAGAAAGATCTTACAAGTGAGATCCTTCAGAAGAAGAGTGTTCTTGAAGGCGTAGGCGGAAAGCTTGAGAGCGGAATCCTCAAAGAGCTTGATGAAGCATCCGAGAAGATGGGACAGGCTCTTGCAAAGCTTACAGAAGATACAAAGGCAGCAGAAGAAAAGGCTGATCTTTTGGAGCAGGCAAGCTACTACAAAGAGCAGATCCTTACAGATATGGATGAGGTCAGAAAATACGCGGATAAGGCAGAAGCTCTGGTACCCGATAAGTACCTCAGCTATCCGACATACGGTCAGATGTTATTTTCACTTAGATAATAGCGGAGCAATTCGTGTTATCGGCTAGAAATAAGATTTAAGAAAAAGGATAAGGATAATAAGGATGGAGATGTGGAAAGAAGAACATGATGCCTGCGGAATAGGTGCAGTCATCAATATAGACGGAACCCCGGACAATAAAGTACTTGGCGATGCGCTCTCGATCGTAGAGAAGCTTGAGCACAGAGCCGGTAAAGATGCTTCCGGAAAAGTTGGCGATGGCGTTGGAATATTGGTGCAGATATCGCACTCATTTTTCTCAAAAGAAGCCAAGAAAATTGGAATGAAATTAGGAGGAGCCGGAGATTACGGAATCGGTATGTTCTTTTTTCCGCAGGACTCCATGAAGCGTATGTTTGCAAAACGTATGCTTGAAGTTATTGCAGAAAAGCAGGATCTTAAGGTTCTGGGATGGAGAGATGTAGAGATCCATCCCGAGATCCTTGGTGAAGCAGCGCTTGTATGTATGCCGCATATCAGCCAGTGCTTTATCGAAAGACCCAAGGATGTCAAAAAAGGCATCGACTTTGACAGAAAATTATATTGCTTAAGAAGAGAGTATGAGAAGAGCTCAGACGATACTTATATCTGCTCTTTCTCATCAAGGACCATTGTTTATAAGGGAATGTTCCTTGTAGGACAGCTTAGAAATTTCTATGAGGATCTTCTTTCACCTGATTACAAGACTGCTATCGCTATGGTTCACTCAAGATTCTCAACCAACACAACGCCTTCATGGCATAGAGCACACCCTTACAGGATGATCGCTCATAACGGTGAGATCAACACCATCAGAGGTAACAGCGACAGAATGCTTGCCCGTGAAGAGACAATGGCATCAAGCATTCTTGAAAAAGATCTCGGCAAGGTTTATCCCGTTATCGCAGCATCCGGATCGGATTCCGCGATGCTTGATAATACGCTCGAATTCCTTTACATGAACGGAATGGAGCTTCCTCTTGCAATGATGATCACTATTCCTGAACCATGGAAGCACAATGATTTCATGAAGCAGGACAGAAAAGATTTCTATCATTACTATGCAACAATGATGGAGCCTTGGGATGGCCCCGCTGCGGTTCTTTTTACAGACGGAGAACTGTTCGGTGCAACTCTCGACAGAAACGGACTTCGTCCTTCAAGATATTATGTTACCAAGGACGGAAGACTTATACTTGCATCCGAAGTCGGAGTGCTTGATATCCCCGAGGAAAATATTGAGAAGAAATCCAGACTTTCACCGGGACACATGCTCCTTGTAAATACCAAGGAAGGCAGGATCATTTCCGATGAAGAGTGTAAGGAGAGATATTCAAAGACAAGCCCTTACGGTGAGTGGCTTGACAGATCTCTTTTGCACCTTAACAAGCTCAATATACCCAATAAGAAAATCCCTACGCACACTCAGGAAATGCGTGACAAATTATATAAAGTATTCGGATATTCATACGAAGACGTCAAGGATCAGATCATGCCCATGGCAACTAATGGCATTGAGCCTACTGTATCCATGGGAACAGACGTCCCGCTCGCATTTATATCCAAGCACCACCAGCCCTTGTTCTGCTATTTTAAGCAGCTCTTTGCGCAGGTTACCAATCCGCCTATCGACTCTTTGAGAGAGAAGGTGGTTACGGATACAACCGTTTACATCGGTTCCGACGGTAATCTTCTTCAGGAAAAGAGCGACAACTGCCGCGTGCTTGAGGTCAACAACCCTATCCTTACGGGTGTAGACCTAATGAAGATTGAGTCCTTGGATCAGGACGGCTTCCATGCCAAAAAGATCTCACTCTTATATTATAAAAACACTTCTGTAGAAAGAGCTTTGGATCAGCTAGACGTTGCGGTGGACAGAGCAGTTTCGGAAGGTGCGAACATCATCATCCTTTCTGACCGTGGAGTTGATGAGAACCACATGCCGATCCCTTCTCTTTTGGCAGTTTCATCTGTTGAGCAGCATCTGGTAAGAACAAAGAGACGTACAGCCGTTTCTCTCATCCTTGAGAGCGGTGAGCCTCGCGACGTTCATCAGATCGCGTGTCTGCTTGGTTACGGTGCAAGAGCCATCCATCCTTATCTTGCGCACGAATGTATAGCAGAACTCATAGATAACGGAATCCTTGATAAGGATTACCACACAGCGATAGATGATTATAACAAAGCTCTTCTCGGAGGTGTTGTAAAGATTGCGGCTAAGATGGGTATCTCAACGCTGCAGTCCTATCAGTCGGCAAGAATTTTCGAGGCTATAGGTCTCTCCGACGAAGTTGTAAATAAGTACTTCACCGGCACTACAAACAGAGTCGGCGGAGTTGGTATAGATCAGATCGGTGAAGACGTGGAGATCAGGCACAACAGAGCCTTCGATCCTCTCGGACTTCCCGCAGATACAAGTCTTGATTCACTCGGCTTCCACAGCCTCAGAAGCGGCGATGACAAAGAGGATCACATGTATTCTCCCAAGACCATCGTTACTTTGCAGCGCTCTGTAAGAGAGGGTGACTATGAGAGATTCAAGGAATACTCTCAGATGGTGGACGACGAGAACAGAATGCATACTTTGAGAGCTCTTTTGTCCTTCGTTCCTACAGGAAAAAAAGTGCCCCTCGAAGAGGTTGAGAGTGAAGACGAGATCGTAAAGAGATTCCAGACGGGAGCTATGTCATACGGCTCACTCTCTCAGGAAGCTCACGAGACGATCGCTATCGCAATGAACAGACTCGGCGGAAAATCCAATACCGGTGAGGGCGGCGAAGCGATAGAAAGATTCGGAACAGAAAAGAACAGTGCCGTTAAGCAGGTAGCTTCAGGTAGATTTGGTGTTACCGGAAGATATCTTTTAAGCGGACAGGAAATACAGATCAAGATGGCGCAGGGTGCTAAGCCCGGTGAAGGTGGACATCTTCCCGGAGCAAAGGTATATCCTTGGGTTGCAAGAACACGTTTTTCAACTCCCGGTGTAACTCTTATTTCACCTCCACCTCACCACGATATTTATTCGATCGAGGATCTGGCGCAGCTCATCTATGATCTTAAGAATGCTAATGACAAGGCTAGGATATCGGTTAAGCTCGTTTCCGAAGCTGGTGTCGGAACGATCGCATCAGGTGTTGCAAAGGCAGGTGCGCAGGTTATCCTCGTATCCGGCTATGACGGAGGAACTGGTGCTGCTCCTTCATCATCAGTTCACCATGCGGGACTTCCTTGGGAGCTCGGCGTAAGCGAAGCCCATCAGGCACTTCTTGATAGCGGACTTAGAAGCAGAGTTGTTCTTGAGACCGACGGTAAGCTTATGACAGGTAGAGACGTTGCTATCGCAGCGCTCCTTGGTGCGGAAGAATTCGGTTTTGCTACAGCGCCTCTTGTAACTCTCGGTTGTATGATGATGCGTGTCTGCAACAAGGATACATGTCCTGTCGGAATCGCTACTCAGAACGAAGAGCTCAGAAAGAGATTTGCAGGAAAGCCCGAGCACCTTATGAACTTCATGCATTTCATCGCAAGAGAGCTTCGTGAGATCATGAGCGAGCTTGGCTTTAAGACTGTTGAAGAGATGGTCGGAAGAACCGATTGCCTCAAGATGAGAGATGTTCCTTCTCTTCGTTGCAGGGGTGCGGTCAATCTCGGAAGGATCATTGATTCTTCATATGCAAAGAGAAAAGACAGCCATTTCAACCCCAAGCATGTTTATAACTTTGAGCTTGAAAAGACTATCGATGCCAAGGTTCTTGTGCCTGCATACGAGAAGTTCAAGAAAGGTGGCAATAAGCCTGCCACTGTAAAAGTAGATATATCAAGTACCGACAGAAGCTTCGGTACACTCCTGGGAAGTAGGGTTACTGCCGACTTTACAGATACCCTTCCCGATGATTCGTTTACTGTTGTTGCAAACGGCGGAGGCGGACAGTCCTTTGGTGCGTTCATTCCAAACGGACTTACACTTCGTCTCTACGGTGATGCCAACGACGGTTTCGGAAAGGGATTGTCAGGCGGAAAGCTTATAGTAACACCTTCCAAGAATGCCACATACAAGGCTCACGAAAATATCGTTATCGGTAACGTTGCGCTTTACGGAGCAACATCAGGTAAGGCATACGTATGCGGTATCGCAGGTGAGCGTTTCTGTGTAAGAAATTCAGGTGCCATTGCTGTCGCTGAAGGCTGCGGTGATCACGGATTGGAATATATGACAGGCGGAAAGGCAGTCATTCTCGGAATGACAGGTAAAAACTTCGCTGCCGGAATGAGCGGCGGAATCGCCTACGTTCTTGATAAGGAGCACACTCTTTATCTTAGAATGAACAAAGACATGGTTTCATTGACGGAACTTACTGACAAGGCTGATATTGCCGATCTTAAGGCTATCCTCAAGAACTATGCAAAAGAGACGGAATCAGAGTATGCAAAAGAGATTCTGGCTCACTTTGATGAATATATTCCTAACTTTAAAAAGATCGTACCGAATAAGTGATAGGAGGCAGAAAATGGGTAAAGTAACAGGATTTCTTGAATATAAAAGAACAACCAATGGAGATGTGCCTCCAAAGGAAAGATTATGTAACTTCAAAGAGTTTCACACATATCTCGACAGGGATAAAAGAGCGGAGCAGGCAGCCAGATGTATGAACTGCGGCGTTCCGTTCTGCCAGTCGGCAATAAGTCTTGGCGGAATGGTAACGGGATGCCCTCTGCATAACCTCATCCCCGAGTGGAACGATCAGATATATGCAGGACACGAGGAGCACGCATACAGCAGGCTCCACAAGACAAGTAACTTCCCCGAGTTCACGGGAAGGGTTTGTCCCGCGCTTTGTGAGAAAGCTTGCATGTGCGGACAGAACGGCGAAGCGGTTACCGTTCATGACAACGAGCTCTATCTTATAGAGACCGCGTTTAAAAAAGGCTATGTAAAGCCCATGATCCCCGCTATAAGAAGCGGTAAGAGAGTAGCCGTTGTAGGAAGCGGTCCTTCTGGACTTGCTACAGCCGATGAGCTCAATCACAGAGGACATATTGTTGATGTGTACGAAAGAGACGATCGCATAGGCGGACTTCTCATGTACGGCATCCCCAACATGAAGCTTGATAAAAAAGTCATCGAGAGACGTCGCAAGCTCATGGAGGAAGAGGGAGTAACATTCCATACAGGAGTTAATGTAGATAAAAAAGAAGCTCAGAAGCTGTTAAAAGAGTATGACGCCGTTGTACTTTGCTGCGGAGCTAAAAAGGCCAGACCACTTCCTGTGGCTGATCCCGAGAAGATCAAAGGAGTGTATAACGCTGTCGATTTCCTTACAAGGACGACGAAAGCTCTTTTGGAATCTGAGGACAGATCTGTAGAGGCATTAAAAGCACACGGCGGATATATCGATGCGGAAGGCAAGCACGTAGTCATCGTAGGTGGTGGCGATACGGGTAATGACTGTATCGGAACTGTTTTAAGACACGGCGCAAAGAGCGTTACCGCACTTGAGATGATGCCCAAGCCTCCCGTAGAGAGAGCAGCAAACAATCCTTGGCCCGAGTGGCCGAAGGTCCTTAAGACCGACTACGGTCACGAGGAAGCAATAAGCGTATTCGGAGAGGACCCAAGAGTCTACGAGACAACAGTTAAGAGTGTCACCACAGACAAAAAGGGTTCCATTAAAGAGATAGAAACCGTAAAGGTTGCATTTATGGACGGTAAGCTTACAGAAGTAGCAGGAACCGAAAAGAAATTGAAATGTGACCTGCTCCTTATAGCAGCGGGCTTCATCGGATGTGAAGATTATTCCGCTGATGCTTTCGGAGCAAAGAGAAGTCAGAGAGGAACTGTGGTTACCGGAGAGGGAACCTACAGGATCGATGACACCAAGATATTCTCCGCAGGAGACATGCGCAGAGGACAGTCACTTGTAGTCTGGGCGATCGCGGAAGGCCGCGCCTGTGCCGGAGAAGTTGATAGATATTTGATGGGTTACTCTAACCTGTGATCAAATATATTTGCCTTTTTTACATTACAAAATCCCGAGTTGGTCATTGGCCGGCTCGGGATTTTAGTTATTCATCATTCTTTTGTATCAAGCAGTCTCATGTACATTGCCATGATCATAGGCATAAGATAAAAGATTGCCCATGAGTATCTTGGCTGATCAACGATCATAGGTGCAAGGATAATAAATATAAGCGACAACCATAACGGCGCTAAAGCCGGTTTATAGCTTGATAGGTTCTTTCTTTTCATGAAAAGAGATATCGCAAACAAAATAAAAACGAATATGCAAAGATTGTTTAGCGTAGAAAAGATCGGCACTCTGTTCAAGAATCTATACATGCTGCAGATCACGATCGGGAATCCCTGGATCGCATCGGGAACATGGATATCAAGATATTCCATTATTCCGGGAGCAGCGATCGCATTGCCGACATTGCAGCTTTCGTTATAAACAATGTTATCGAAGTCAGGCATAAAGATATAATAGTTTTGATTCCAAGTAGCCTCTATATAGCAGAGCGGATGCTTAAAGAACATCAAAAACCATACCTTAAAGTACCTGATAAGCTGTGCTGTATTTTCAGCGTGATATTCCATTTTTACATTGTCGGAGCATTCCGGCTGATAATGTTCATATAAAAGATCGAAGTCCAGAACATCACCGATCGCTTCTCTTTCTTCTTCTGTGAGTTCATCGCCGTAATCATGATAGTATCTTGCGGTCTGCTGGAAAGGAAGTGAAAAAGCATCCTTCTGTGCGATCTCAGTTACATTAAAGCCTTTTATGATGCTCTTTTCGATCCCGACTGATAATACTATCGGGATAAGGAAAAGAATCAGCATTGAAAGAATCTTTTTTGATCTTGATCTTATCAGTACAAATCCAAGATACAGGAGCGAAGCGATGACATAGATATGTAGTCCGTTCTTTCTGTAAGATGACATCAAGACCGCTCCGACGATCCAGAGGATGATAAGCTTTCGATCTTCTTTAAATGAAAAAAAGCTCTTTTTATCCATTACTATTCGTGTAAAGCATATTCCCCAAAGAACATAACCGATCATATGCGGATAGTCTTTGATCGCCCATGCGGCATTTCCTGCAAAGTAAGGAGTGCAGGTATATAGGAACATGACGATCAATCTAAACCATGAAGGAAGCTTCCATTCTTTAAACAGATCCAGAGTCATGGCGAGTGCAAAAGACATGGCAGCAGCCTGGATCAGAACGTAAATAAACAGACCAAGGTTTGCACTTCCGAATACTTTAAGTCCAAAATTTACGAACACACCAACCGTCATCGTATGCACTATCGGCTGGTTTGTCTGAAGCGGTGTATAACCGAAAAACTGATTGAGCTGGTCCCAGTTATCGGTGCTGAGAGCGCCCGGAAATCTGAAGATCAAATGAGGAAGCCACATTATAAAAATAAATAAAAACGTATATATAAAACTGTGCTTATCCAAATACTTTAGAAGCTTAGATTCCGGCAAGATTATCTCATTTCTTTTTTCAAACAACAGATATAAAAGACGTGTTGCTGCGAGATAAATGTAATAAAAGCCGATGATAAGTATCGCCGTCTTTATGAGATTGAACTTCGGAGACCAAAGGCTTGATAAGGAATCGTTGAACCTAAAGGCTTTTCCACCGGTATACATGATCGCAAAAAAAGCAGAGAGAAGCTTTTCGCCTTTGACAGGGATCGATCTTAGCTTGGAATTTGATTCTCCGAATACGGCGAAATAACCCAGATACAGTGCGATACCTGCCACAAACATCTTAAATCCGTTTGCGGCGAACATATCCGCTGCCTGTTCAAACAGTTCAAATACAGCATTCACGATAGAACTGTAAATATGTGATTCATAAGGCTCTGTGGTTTCAAGATTTACGAATAAAGCTAGCGCTGAGAATATGGCAGCTAAAAGACACTTCTTTTTTGTAAACAATACTTTTTCAGATCTCATTAAGACTACTCCCTATAATATATCCCCATAATAATACAGCGGAGCGACACTTCACTCCGCCGTCACTAAAGCCATTATACTATATGAAAAGGCATTTATATATTTTTTTTGTAGATCAAAAGCCCAAGCAATATATGATCGCTTGGGCTTTAATCCATTTAGAGGGAGGGATATTTAGCATTATTTAGATTTGAGGTCTTCTTTGAACTGCTCCCATGCATCGGGATGCTGTACAAAATATCTTGGACACTCTTTTCCGGTGACATCGTAGTGCCTGATGACATGGTCGGTGTCAAGGTTATATTCTTCCATCAACCACTGAACCAGCTTGATAAGTGATTCATAAGAAGCATCGGTAAACTTTCCGTCTGCTTCCGGATGGCAAACCTCAATTGATATAGTGTCGTTATTTCTGTGGTTGGTTGCAGATGAGCGCTCTTCCATAGGAATGCACATTATGGCTTCTCCTTCCATTCCGATAACGAAATGAGAGCTTACATCTGAATCATAATTGTTATAGAAATTTCTTGTCTGTGCAGCTGTTGTGCCGGGGTTTCCGGTGTAATGAACAGCTATATCAACAACGCCGTCAAGAGGAAGACCCGTTCTGGAAGGATTGCCTTCATCTACAAGGTTTACCTGAACCCAGGAAGGGGGTTGCTTACCGGTCGACTTATTGCTGTCTACGGTTTGCTCGTTGTTCTGAGTTATATCGAAGGACTCCAAACCTCCGTCTATAGGAAGGTTTTTTACTATGAAAAAGAGAATTCCCGCAAGAGCAAGGAGCTCAACAACAAGGAGAGAGAAGCTTCCGAAGAGCTTATTCTTTCTGCGCTTTCCGGGTCTTATAGCAAACTCGTCTCTGTTTACGGTTTCTGGTCTGCGAGCGGCAGGCCTGTTATTCTCATATCTTCTGGGTTCCGGCTTACGAGGTGCGGGTCTTCTTACGCCTGACCTGTCTTCGTCAAATCTGCGAACGGTCGAGTTGGCGGTATTAGGTCTGCGACCTGCGGCATCCGGGTTGGCTCTGCGAGCGTCTGATCCGGCATCGGTCTGGCGAGGATTCTGTAAGCGCTCACCTGTCATCGGATCGTATCTGCGGACATGAGGTCTGACATCCTCGTTGGCACGAGCATCAGGCCTGCGTGAATCTGTGATACGCTCACCTGTCAAAGGATCAAATCTGCGAACACCGGGAGTGGGAACATTATTGCTGCGCGGAGCGGGTCTTCTGGATGCAATCCTATCGTCCTCGCGTCTGCGCGGAGCCGGTCTTCTATTATCGTCTCTGTCATTGCCGTAATTGTATATCTCAACCCTGCGGCCTGAGGGCTTGTCATCGCGGTATCTGCTTGATTCCGCTCTGCGTGTGCCTGCGCCGCTGGCTTTTCTCATATCATTTTTACTGTTGTAATAAATACTATCTATCTCTGACTTCAAAATAGTGCCTCTTTCCTAATAAAAACGTACGTGTACCACGAACTGTACTATCAGTACTAATACACTATAACACCACCGAATTATCTTTGCAATACATAATTTAAACTTTTTTTGCAAAACAATTAATTTTTGGGTGAGAGAACGATTTAATAGATATTTAATTCACTTAATATCGATTGTGCGCTATCATTTTATTATAGGTTCCTGTATTTTGTTTTTGGCATTGCAGAGAGGAGTCTCGCATGAAAGTACGTAAGATGAGTATAACCAAAAAGGTAATTATGGGAGTAATAGCACTTTTCCTTGTAGCAGATATTATCCTGGCAATAGTTATCTATAACAAGGCGAGTGATATATTGAACCTTGAGATCAGAAGAAATACTGAGGCTATTTCATCCTCAACGGCGGCGGTCATTGATGGTTCGATCGTTGCGTCGGTTCAGCCGGGGGAAGAGGAGACGGAAGACTATCTTAAGGTCAGCAATGTGCTTACAGACATTCTGAATGCTTCCGGGGTTGAGTTTCTCTACACTGTGAGATACTCTGCAGACAATAAATTGGAGTATGCAATAGATGCACAGATCGAAGATATGTCATATATCGGAGATGAGTTTACGGATGATGAAGTCATCCCGGCTCTTAATGGGCAGATCGTATCAAGTAAAGAACCTTATACAGATGAGTGGGGTACACATATCACATCCTACTGTCCAATCTATGTTGACGGAAAAGTTGTAGGTGCGGTTGGTGCCGATGTCAGTATGGATTGGGTAAAAGAGCAGACAAGCGCACTGATAAAAAATATAGTTATCACCTGTCTGATCGTACTTATCATAGGCTGCATCATACTTATTATCTTGAGCAAGGCTCTCAGCAAAAAGTTCAAACTGCTTAATGACAAGATTGTCGATCTCTCAATGGGAGACGGCGATCTGACCAAGAATATAGAAATTGATTCCGGAGATGAGTTTGAGGTTATCGGACAGAATATCAACAAGCTTATTTCTTTTATCCGAGAGATGCTTCTTTCTATCAATGCCGATTCCGACCGGCTCAGTAAAGCATCGGGACACATCGCGGATAACGTTAAGGATGTACGCAATAATTCTGAGGCTATATCCGCTACGATTACCGATATGAGTTCGGTAATGCAGAATACTTCAAGTTCGCTCAATGAGATGACAGAGCACATGAATGAGATCACAAGCTCGTTCAAGGATATTGTATCCGAGATTGAAGTGGGACGTGATTTCTCTAAAGAGGTTAAAAACTCCGCATCAGAAACAGGTAAAAATGCCGAAGAGGAACGAAGCAACGCAGAAGAAAAAGTTTCCGATATGGCGGAATCTGTATCTGATAAGATTGAGCGCTCAAAAGCAGTAACCAGAATTGAAGACCTTACAGGAAACATCATCGCGATCTCAAACCAGACCAACCTGCTTGCTCTCAATGCTTCAATTGAGGCGGCCAGAGCGGGCGATGCCGGAAGAGGCTTCGCGGTTGTTGCTGCGGAGATCGGTGAACTTGCAAGCAATTCACAGAAGGCGGCAAGCGAGATCCAGACAGTATCTTCTGAGGTTGTAACGGCAGTTAATGAGCTTGCTACGGAAGCACAGGATCTTTTGGACTTTGTAAAAGAGACTACTATAGACGGCTTTGATAAGCTCGTTAAGATAAGTGATGATTATCTGAATTCCGCAGAGAAGATCGATGAGATGATGGAGCGCTTTGCTGAAGCATCTGAGCAGATACAGAGCAATGTAAATCTCATTCAGGAATCTACCGGATCGATAAACAGTGCTGTTGAAGATGCAACGAAGCACGTTCAGAGCACTGCGGAGAAATCTGTTGAGATGAGTGAGAACATGCTTAAGATCGATGAGGATGCATCGGCCAGCAGTGAGCTTTCCGGAAAACTCCGGACCGAAGTTGGAAAATTTAAGCTTGAGTAAGATATATAGAAAAAAGAAGCGGCCGTGTAGGTCGCTTCCTTTTTGTTTATGTGGATTGGTTCAATTAATTTTTTCGATAGCCGCTTTTTTCCATTTTCCGGGAAGAATTCCGACTGTGTCCTTAAAGGCGCTGGAAAATTTGCTGGCGTTGGCGTATCCGCACAGTCCGGAGACTTCTGTTACAGATAATTCATTTCTAAGCAGTAAGTTTTTGGCTTCCTGCATGCGGACATGTTTTCTGTAGTCGTGAATAGTTACTCCGTAGATCTCTTTGAATATTTTTTGAAGCGTGGTGCGGTTAAGCCCCACTCTGATCGAAAGATCTTTTATGGAAATGTCCGTATCCAGATTTTTGCTTAATATTTTTCTGGCTTTATGAACCTTCTCGCAACTGTCTCCACTGAAATAAATGTCGTTGTATTTTCTTTTGTTCTTAAGGTCGTTAAGCATGACAATTGCTTGAAGCGAAAGGAGCTTTCTGTGATAAGCGCCGTGCTCTGAGGGAAGAGCCATCATATCGTTAAAGATATTTTCAAGGCGCTCATTTGCCTGAACACAGATGCAGCTTCCGGCTTCTCTGGCTTCTTTGTAGAAATTATCTACAGTAAACTCATTTGTTTCAAAGAACTCATTGAGGTATTGCACCGCAAGGTCTACAAAGACAATAAGGCTGATGCATATCATGCCTTCGGGTCCGATATGACATTTTTTTACTCCGATATTACTGCTGAAAATGATAACGTCACCCTTATCCGCGGAGGCACATCTTCTGTTCTCCATCTCAAAGTCTGCATGACCTTCGACCATGTACATGATCTCGAGGTAATTCACAAGCTTTTTCTGCTCGCTGATGAGCGGGGAATAGGATTCTATTTCCGAATAAACATAATCAATGCCATTTGTTATGGCATATCTATGCATGATCCCTTCGCCCATAGGCGTTTTCATCCTATACAGGATATCAGATTCCTGCTTGCTTATAAGGTGCATGTATTCCTTAAAAAGCTTTTCCGAGTTTATGACCGGTTTGTCTTTTTTCTTTGAAATAACTTTATTCATGTAGGTCTCCCACCTTAAAATGAGTTTACGCAGCCTTTGACAACTGTCTTTCTTCTTTTCTGATACTTCCAAATTCTTTAGACATCATGATAAGAGAGATTGCAAGGACAACCAGATCGGTAACGAGCTGTGCATAGAAAACTCCCTCAACATTTCTTTCGTAGAATCTTGGAAGGATAATAACTAAAGGAACAAATAACAAAAACTGTCTTAGTAGTGCGATCGCTGCAGCAGCGCCACCTTTCCCGACTGCTTGGAAAAGAGTTATTGAAAGGATCAAAACTCCGTATGAAATATAACTTGTGAAAAGAACTCTAAGCATACCGGCACCCTGCGAAGCGATAGCGGTTTCTTTGATGAACATAGAAAGCATTGTACCCGGCGCAAACATGATCGGAATATAAAATACAAGTGCAAGTACGGTCGCTGCGATCATGAATACCCTGGTAAACTGCCTTACTCTGCCAAATTGCTTTGCTCCGTAGTTGGTTCCTACGGCAGGCTGGAAGCCCTGTGATATGCCCCAAAGAGGGATAAATGCAAAAGCCTGAAGGCTTAAGGATGCACCGAGAATTGTCTGCCATTCTCCGCCACCCCATTTTGCAGCCGTGTTATACATAACGGTCTGCTGAACCATGGACATAACTTGCATGAGCATTGCGGATACGCCGACGCTGAGAACCGGACCGAGAATAGTTGTATCGATCCTGATTCTTCCAAGCTTGACATTGTCGCTCTTTTTCTTGAAATACCAAAGAGTGTAAGTTGCCTGACAGAACTGGGCGATAACTGTTGCAAGAGCTGCGCCCAGAACACCGTTTTCTTTTCCCATTACTGTGATGAGAATGGGGTCTAAAATGATGTTGAGGATAGCACCTGCGCCCATGATAGTCATTGCGATCTTAAGCTTTCCTTCTCCTCTCATGACCATGTTAGCGGACTGAGAGAAGTTAACAAATAATGATCCACAGAAGACAAGCCTTAAGTATCTGGTGGCTTCCGCGAGGATATCATCCTGTGCTCCGGACAACGTGAGAAGCTGCGGAGCGAATGTGATCCCGAATACGGTGACGATAATTGAGAGAAGCAGCACAACTGCAGTAAGGTTTCCCATTATCCTGTTGACCGTGTCCTGATCTTTTTTACCGATTGCTCTTGAGAGCACCGATGCCGAGCCTGTTCCTATAAGGGTTGCTATTCCGCTATTAATGAGTGTAAAAGGGTAAGACACTTTAACTGCGGTCATAGCCTGCGACGTGACCATTTGTCCGACGAAAACGGCGTCCATGAAATTGTAGAGGCCGATAACGACCATCCCGAGGATTGCGGGTATGCTCAGAGACAACATGGTCTTAAATACACTTCCCGTAAGAAGAGTATTCGTTGTGTCATTTGAGTTTTTCATTTTCTTCGTCCTTTCTATATATTACACCAAGTTAGTTATTGCTAACAGGTGTAGTATAATTTTGCACCTTTTTTGCGTCTACTCCGTTTTGCAATTATCATCCCGTTTAGCAATTGAATTTTTATTTGCCTGAATACCTACACAACAAAGGCGTTTTGTGGTACAGTAAATGTGCTTGTTAATCTAAAGCAATTCGCATCCCCATGGGGAAATCTCCGAAGGAAAGGTGGTGGTTTTTATGAAGAAGGATTCACATAAATGTGGCAGCGATCCCGCTCCCGGTCGAAGTACCATAAAAACCGCACATAGAAAAGGAGATTACCATGGAATTACAAGAAGAGAAGACAATCGTTGAAATCTTAAAAGAGCTTCTTGAATCTAGGCAATACACCAAGCTTCGCCAGACAATCTCAGAGATGAATACAGTAGATATCGCTGCTGCAATGGGAGAGATGGAGGATGAGGATTCCCTCAAGATGTTCAGGATCCTCCCCAAGGACATGGCTGCCGACGTATTTGCCGATCTGGAGCTGGATGATCAGCAATATATCATCCGTTCACTGTCAGATCGAGAGGCTTCCACAATCGTAGACAATCTAATGGCCGATGATGCTACCGACCTTTTGGAGGAAATGCCGGCCAGTGTAGTTAAGCGCATACTTGCCAATGCAAGTCCCGAGACACGCGCTGATATCAATCACCTTCTGCAGTATCCTGAGGATTCCGCCGGAAGTATCATGACCGTGGAGTATGTCGATCTGCGTGAAGATATGTCCGTTACGGATGCTATCAACAGAATACGGCAAAAGGGTGTTGATTCCGAGACCATCAATATCTGCTACGTTGTAACCAAGCAAAAGATATTGGTTGGAACCGTTGCGCTCAGATACCTGCTCATCATGAAACCCGATGATGTTATCGGAGATATCATGAATACCAATGTCATCAGTATCAATACGATGACCGACCAGGAAGAAGCGGCCAGACTTTTCCAGAAGTACGGCTTCACCGCGATGCCCGTTGTTGATAACGAATCACGTATGGTTGGTATCATCACCATCGATGACGTTGTGGACATCATGGAAGAAGAGGCTACCGAGGATATCGAGAAGATGGCAGCTATCGTGCCGTCCGACAAGCCATATCCCAAGGTTGGAATATTTGAGACCTACAAGAGCAGAATGCCGTGGCTGTTGTTCCTCATGGTCAGCGCAACCTTTACGGGCGCGATCATAACCAAGTTTGAGGACGCGCTTTCCGCATATGTGATACTTACCGCATATATTCCGATGCTCATGGATACCGGCGGTAATGCGGGTTCGCAGGCCAGCGTTTCGATCATTCGTAGTCTTTCGTTAAAAGAGATCGAGTTTTCGAATCTTCTTAAGATCATATGGAAAGAGATAAGAGTTGCAGTGCTTTGCGGACTTACGCTGGCAGCAGCCAATTTCATAAAACTGATATTTATCGACAGACTCACCGTTTCGGTTGCGGCAGTTATTTGTTTGACACTTCTTATGGTCGTTATCATTGCTAAGCTTATAGGTTGCTGTTTGCCGATGATCACTTCCAAGCTTGGATTTGACCCTGCTGTTATGGCGAGTCCCATGATCACAACTATTGTTGATGCACTATCACTTCTTGCGTATTTTAACATCGCAACAAGATTGCTGCATCTGACGATATAGAGGCAACTGTAAAACGCTAGATTAAAAGGGAAGGGGAAAAGTTTAAATGAGAAAATTTACAACCGGTGTTATTGCGTTATGTACTGCCTTACTCCTTGCTACAGGATGCGGAGCGGGAAATGCTCCGAGTGCTGCTGACAATGGAGCGGCAAAGGCTTCCGATGCGGCATCTGTGGATGCAAGCACAGAAAAGACAGAAACGGATTCGGAGGCTAAGACACTCCGAATAATCGGAACAAGCGATCTTCACGGTAAGTTCCTGCCTTGGGATTATGCTCTTAACGCAGAAGACACCTCAGGAAGTATGGCCCAGCTTTCAACAGCATTAAAAGAGTATCGCACGGATGATACCTTGCTTTTTGATGCAGGAGATACCATACAGGACAATTATGCCGATATCTTTGTCGGAGAGGATGAAGTACATCCTATGATACAGGCGATAAACGCTCTTAAATATGATGCGTGGACGATCGGAAACCATGAGTTTAACTATGGCATGGATGTTGTAAAAAAGACCATCGGTGATCTTGAATGCAAGCCGCTTGTCGGAAATGTTTATGACGAAAACGGAGAGCCTATCGCTGACGGATACACCATCATTGATAAGAATGGCATCAGAGTAGCCGTTATCGGAATGGTCACTCCCAACATTACCCGTTGGGACAGCGTTAACCTGGCTGATTGCGAGGTTACAGATCCGCTTGAAGAGACACGTAAGATAATCGACAGTATAAAAGGACAATATGATGTTCTCGTCGGAGTTTTCCATATGGGAATCGAAGACGAATACGATGTTCCGAATTCCGGAGTTGAGGATATATTAAAAGAGTGTCCTGAATTTGATGTCATGCTGGCTTCTCATGCGCATTCACTTGTTGAAGGCGAGACGATAAACGGAGTTCTTGTTGTTATGAATACAGAGATGGCCAAGACCTTCTCTGTTATTGACCTTACACTTGAAAAGGACGGGGACGGCTATAAGGTTGCCGATAAGACATCCAAGAGTGTAGAGACCAAAGAATATGAAGCTGATCCTGAAATAATAAACCTTCTCGGAAAATATGATGAGCAGGCCAAGAGTGATGCAAACAGTGTTATAGGAAAGCTCGTTGGAGACCAGCTTGCTCCGGCCAATGAAATAGATGAGATCCCTACAGCACAGATAGAAGATACAGCTCTTATCGATCTTATAAATGATGTTCAGCTTCACTATACAGGTGCTAAAGTGTCTGCAGCAGCGCTGTTTACAGCCGGTGCAAATATGTATCCCGGTGATATAAAGAAGTGCGATACAGCGCTTATTTACAAATATACCAATACGCTCTACAAGCTTCACATGACAGGCGCACAGCTCAAGAAATATATGGAGTGGTCCGCATCGTATTTCAATACGTTTAAACCCGGCGACCTCACGATTTCTTTTAACCCCGATATACGTGCTTACAACTTCGATATGTTCGCGGGTGTAAACTACGATATCAATATTTCCAAAGAGCCCGGAAGCAGAATTGAAAACCTTACATGGCCTGACGGAAAGCCTGTTAGCGATGATGATGAGTTTGATATCGCCGTAAATAACTACAGAGCATCTTCACATCTGCTCACACCCGGTGAGGTCTATGATGAAGGCGAGGAACTTCCGCAGCTTGTGGAAATCGATGTCAGAGGAGACATCGGCGGTGTCCGTGAGATAATCGGTGACTATATAACCAATGTAAAGAAGGGCGAGATCAAGCCCGAGTGCGATCATAACTGGAAGATCACAGGTTATGAGTGGGACGAGAGCTTAAGAGAGAAAGCAGTAACTCAGCTTAAGAACGATGAAATTGAAATCCCCAGCTCCGAGGACGGCAGAACACCTAACGTAAAGTCGATCACGGAAAAAGATCTTAAATAAAAAATAAACGAAATTCATGCCCCTTACCTGATCTTCAGGCGAGGGGCATTTCTATAGATTGTGATATAATTTTCTTGACCTTAACGTAACGTCATGCTTTAAACTGGCTCTAAAAGGAGGCTAAACCATGAAGACAGTAAAAGAAGTTGCAAAAATATCAGGGCTTACCGAAAGAGCCATCAGACACTATGATGATATCGGGGTGCTTGTCCCCAAGAAAAGAAGCGAATCAGGCTATAGATTATATGATGAAGATGATCTTAAGAGGTTGCGCGCGATAGTCTTTTTGAGAGAGATGGGTATCCCTCTTTCCGAGATAAAAGAAATCCTGGATTCCGGAAACTGTGATTACAACAGCATCCTCAAAGGGCAAAGAGAAAAGCTTGTGCTTAAGGTAAATAAGCTGCAAGGCTTGATCCGTGTGATCGACGGGCTTGATTCGGAGGGAAAAAATATAAGCTTTGAACCTTTCACTTCCGATGAAGCCAAGACTGTGTCAGATATCTTGATAAAAGAGGCTAAAGAAAAAGAAGCTGAGATCAAGAAGGTTACAAGTAAGCCTGTAAAAAAAGAAGATATTGCAGAGATGAAAAAGACTGTGGAGACCAATCTCACGCAAGGAGAGATCGGGGAAGATATTCTTCGAATGTACGGAAGTAAAGAAAACTACTTGAAAGCCCTTAAAGAAATAGATTCCATGACGCCCGAGGAACATAAGGCATTGGAAGAAGAGCTTAAGGATATCTATCACTCTTTTGCCAAACTTCCGAAGGATCAGACAAAGCGCCATAAACTTGTGCAGAGACTTGAGGATAACACGAACAAAATGTATCACATGAGTAATGCACGCTCCATGCTGATTGCGGGCGCAAGATCATATATAAGTGATGCTAAAGTCGCGGGAGTTATAGATTCGCTCTATGGCGAAGGCGTCGCACGAAATGTAGGAAAAGCTGTGTTAGAATATTACGGGGAAAGTTAAACGCGAATATAAGGACAGGAGGATAAAAAATATGAAGATTATACGTATAATTGGGATTGTGGACGCAGTGTTACTGATAGTTACAGGCGTTTTATATTTTTTAAATATCCGTTTTTCACTTTATGTTTTTCCTTTGCTATTATTGATCTTGATAATATGTGCAGGCTTACTTAAACACCTCGAACACCGCGAAAAATAAGCTGTCCGTTTTATGACCCACCCAAAAATTTATGCTTGTGTTGTAAGGTAGATAACTACCCGGCAACACAAGCTTTTTTTGGAGGTGTGATATGACAAGAGCGCTTATGACTGCGGCAACTTTATATAACGATCAGAGATTTTTATCAAAGAGTGAGCTTAGGATCTACAAGAACAAATTAAGGAGGCAGAAAATTGTAAGAAGACAGCGCTTTGTGCTGGGACTTATCGCAGCGCTTCTGGTTTTTGCAGTGATCTTTTTTGCCTTTACAATGACACTCAACGCTAAGGTGGACGGAAGCGACATTCTCTACAAGTATTACAAACAGATTTCTGTAGATGCCGGTGATTCGCTCTGGAGCATAGCATCAGCCAATATCTCATACGAGAAGTATGACAGCATAGATGACTATATTTCCGAAGTCTGCAGCATCAATCATATAGAGGATGGAGGCGCGGTCATGGCCGGAGAAGACATAATAATTCCTTACTACTCCAAAGAATTCAGATAAATTGTTAGATTTTAATAAAAATTCTTGCAATTCACTCAAGATCGGCTATCTTTTTGACGATAATAAGTATATAATTATGGTGTGGGAGTTTCCCCGTGAACTAAGGTAATGTGTGAGATGCACATTCATAGATCGGACGGAAGAACGGAGGTGGGCTTATGAAAACAAAGAGTTTTATAGTAATTCTTGCTGCGTGTCTTGCGCTATGCTGCGTAGGATACTGTTTTGGTGGGCATAATAAATGCACCGAAGCTAAAATTGAAGAATCCGGACTCGATCTTAAGCCTGTTATCTATCTTTATCCCGAAGAGGACGGAACAGAAGTTGAGGTAAGCCTAAACTATGACGGTAATCTCAACGAGTTGATCCCTGAGTTTAGTTCCGAGAACAAGTGGGAAGTGGTTGCCGATAAGGACGGAACCATCACTTATGACGGACAGACTTATGATTATCTTTTCTGGGAGGGAGATCCCAATTACGATTATGACTTTTACTCAGGCTTCTGCGTTAAAGGCTCCGATACGGAGAGCTTCCTTAATGCCAAGCTCCATGAGATGGGACTTAACGATTCAGAGACCGCGGAATTTATAGAGTTCTGGCTTCCCAGAATGGAAGGAAACGAGTTCAACATGATCAGCTTCCAGGGTGATACATACAAAAAGGGCGCGAAGCTCAGTGTTTCTCCTCAGCCCGACAATATCATCCGTGTATTCATGGCTTGGTATCCGACCGATAGATATGTGAAGATCAATCCGCAGTCCATTCCCGAGGGCAATAGAGACGGATTCACCGTTGTAGAATGGGGTGGCAACCAGGTTAAATAATAATAAGGTAAATACACTTGCAACTAATGCAATGATGTTCTAAAATGTTGTGCGTGGTATTGGTATTTTTCCGATACTACGCACTTATTTTTTTCAGTCATTTTCGTTGACATATTTTAATCAGAAATGGAGTAATACACATGATGCAATCACGTACACATAACTGTGGTGAGCTTCGTATCGGCGATGCCGGCAAGAGCGTAACACTTGTCGGATGGCTTGAGAATATGAGAGAAGTAGGAAGCGGACTCGGATTCGTAGTGCTTCGTGACTTCTACGGCACAACACAGATCGTTCTTGAGACCGAGGAGATGGTTAAGACAGCCAAGGCTATCAATAAGGAGTCTACTATTTCCGTAAAGGGTGTAGTAAGAGAGCGTAGCTCTAAGAACCCCAAGCAGGAGACGGGTGATATCGAGGTCGTTCCCGAGTCTATCGAGATCCTCGGACGCTGCAGATACAACGAGCTTCCTTTTGAGATCAATCACTCAAGAGAGGCTGATGAGACAGCACGTCTTAAGTACAGATATCTTGACCTTCGTAATCCCGAGGTAAAGAAGAACATCATCCTTAGATGTAACGTAATTGCAGCTCTTCGTCAGTCTATGACGGAGCATGGTTTCCTTGAGATAACAACACCTATACTTACAGCATCATCTCCCGAGGGTGCGAGAGACTATCTTGTTCCTGCAAGAAAGCATCCCGGTAAGTTCTATGCTCTTCCTCAGGCGCCTCAGCAGTTCAAGCAGCTTCTCATGACAGCAGGCTTTGACCGCTACTTCCAGATCGCGCCTTGCTTCCGTGATGAGGACGCAAGAGGTGACAGAAGTCCCGGAGAGTTCTATCAGCTTGATATGGAGATGGCATTTGCTTCACAGGAAGATGTATTTGAGGTATTGGAGGACGTGCTTCCTCCCATCTTTGCTAAGTACGGCACATATAACAAGGCTTCAGGTGCTCCTTTCATGCGTATCCCTTACCTTGAGGCAATGGAGAAATACGGAACGGATAAGCCTGATCTCAGAATCGATCTTACAGTACAGGATGTCACAGAACAGCTTGCAGACTGCGGCTTCGGACCTTTTGCAAAGACCGCAGAGGACGGAAGTGCTACAGACGTAAGGATCAAGGCTGTAGTTGTATCTGATTTCAAAGAGAGCAGAAAGTTTATCGATAAGACAATAGGCGATGTTGAGGTTCAGTCAGGAAACAAGGCTTATTGGTTCAGAATAGATGAGAACAACGAGCTTGTAGGCGGTATTTCCAAGTTTGTTGCTCCTATCAAGGACGCTGTTGTATCAGCACTTAATCTTAAGGCAGGAGATCTTGTCGTTCTTTCAAGCGGCAAGCTTGGCGCAGCGCAGAAGACAGCCGGAGTTATAGTTAAGACATTCGGTGCGGCAGTTCCCGGACATATGGACAAAGAGCAGTACACATTCTGCTGGATCGTAGATTTCCCTATGTACGAGATCGGTGAGGAGTCAGGCGAGCTTGAGTTCTGCCACAATCCTTTCTCAATGCCAAGCGGCGGTCTTGAGACACTTCTTAAGGCTGAGAGAGGCGAGATCGATCCTCTTTCTATCACTGCAGACCAGTACGACCTTGTATGTAACGGCGTAGAACTTTCATCAGGTGCTGTTCGTAACCACGATCCTGAGATCATGATCAAGGCTTTCGAGATGGTAAGACTTGGCGAGGAAGACGTTAAGGCTAAGTTCCCCGCTATGTACAACGCATTCTGCTACGGAGCACCTCCGCACGCAGGTATTGCGCCCGGTGTAGACCGTATGGTAATGCTCCTTGCAGGAGAGGACTCTATCAGAGAGATCATTCCTTTCCCTATGAACAAGAATGCTCAGGACGTTATGATGGGTGCACCCGGATACGTTACAGACAAGCAGCTTGAGGAGCTCCACATAAAGACTACAGCTGTGGAGAACGAGCAGGAAGACTAAAGAAAAATTTTGTAAAATATATATAAACAACAAAGTCGAGTGTTGCAAAACCCAGTGTTTATGCGGCATTCGGCTTTTTTTATTAAACTGTGCAAAAATTGCGATAACTGCTCGTTTTATTGTGAAATGAGCGTAAATAAGTTAAGATATAAGGTAGGATTGTATCGAATTTTACAGAAGAAGGAGCGTAGACAGAATTTAGATGCAAATGAAGCGAATGTCTGAAATATTTGGTCAATTAGCTATGGTCGGGCAGTTGGGACTATCCCTCCTAATGCCGCTTCTGATGTGTCTGTTTGCGTGTTATCTATTATGCTCCAAGCTATCAGTGGGAGCGTGGGTTTATATACCGGGATTTATATTGGGGCTTGGAGGTTCTATGACGACTGCCTATAAGGTTTATCTGACAGTTCTTCACAAAGAATCAAAAAAGAAATCAAGAAACGAAAACGAAATATCTTTTAATAAGCATATTTGAATTTGAACAAGGACTAAAGACAGGGGAGAATCGACATGAAGTTACAGTCTGCGGTAAAAAAAGAGACGGGGATAGTTGCGGCATGGACGGCAGCAGGTATTCTCATCATGATTTTGGCGTTTTTTGTTTTGCACATGGTCATGCCCGATTGGGCGCCATTTGATATAAAAGTTATCCTTGGAGCGATCGGCGGTTTTGCCGTTGCGGTTGGAAATTTTTTTTGGATGGCAGTAACAGTGCAAAAGGTGGCATCAATCAGTGATGATGCGAAGGCTAGGAGCACGATGGGTGTGAGCTACAGATACAGGACTCTGCTTCAGTTTCTGTGGATCATTCTGGCAATAGTGATTCCGGTGATAAATCCGGTATCGGGGATCATTCCCCTTTTCATTCCTAGCTTGATGATAAAACTACGCGGTATTTTATCTGCGGGGAAAGGAGGTTGAAGACGAAGATATGAGTAATGATTTCTCGGTTGTCGGCCCCAAGATATATGCGACGATACACACCGGCATACCAATTCTCGGAGATATCAATATTACCGAGACCCTGGTTGTGAGCTGGATCGTAATGGCTATAATCACAGGCCTGTGCATATTCCTTACAAGGGATCTTAAGACTGAGAACATATCAAAGAAGCAGGCATTTGCAGAAATGCTTGTTGAGATGGGTAACAACTTCGTTCGTAACAACACCGGCGGAAATAAGTTTGATAAGCTGATCCCATTTGTTTCGGCACTGTTTGCCACAAGTGTGATCTCCAATCTTATAAGTCTTATCGGACTTCGAAGCCCCACGGCGGATTTGTCGACAGAAGCAGCTTGGGCAGTGGTCGTATTCATAATGATCACATCCACCAAGATCAAAGCGAACGGTGTCGGCGGATATTTAAAGGGATTCACTACACCTATTGCGGTCATGACGCCCTTTAATATTCTTTCGGAGCTTGCGACACCTGTCAGCATGGCTTGCCGTCATTTCGGAAATATCCTTTCCGGCGTAGTTATTGATGGCCTTATCTATTGGGCATTGGGACTTGCATCGGCAGCGCTTTTCGGATTGCTTCCGGGAGCTGTTGGTAAATTCCTTTCCAATATCCCTATTTTAGGAGTGGGAATTCCGGCCATCACGGGCGTGTACTTTGATTGGTTCTCAGGATGTATGCAGGCATTCATCTTCTGTATGTTGACGGTAATGTATATCGCCAATGCAGCGGAGGAAGGCTAAGAAAAATTAAATATTAAAAATAAACAGAACAAAAAACAAATTGTTTTCTAGGAGGACAAATAATTATGGGTGATTTTCAGTTATTAGCTAGAGGTATAGCACTTGCAGGATGCGGAATCGGTGCAGGATGTGCGCTTATCGCAGGTATCGGCCCCGGTATCGGTGAAGGAACAGCCGTTTCTAAGGCTCTTGAAGCAATCGGACGTCAGCCTGAGTGTAAGGGCGATGTAACAAGTACAATGCTTCTTGGTTGTGCTGTTGCAGAGACAACCGGTATCTACGGATTCGTTACAGGACTTCTGCTTATCTTCGTAGCACCCGGAATGTTCATGAACTATCTGCAGTAATAAGGGATTCAAGTCTATATAAGGAGAGTACATATGCAATTACAGGCTCTTATGATGTTCGCTGCGGACGCCGAAAAGACGCAGGAACTTGTAACACTGGTTCCCTGGACCTTTATTTTGCAGATAATAAATCTTTTCATACAGATGTATCTGATAAAGAGATTTCTTTTCAAACCTATCAACAACATACTTGAGAAGAGAAAAGAACTTGCTGATAAAGAGATCAGGGAAGCAAGAGAGGCCAAGGAAGAAGCAGATTCTCTTAAAGACCAATATGAGAGCAGCTTGACTAATGCACATGCCGAAGCGGCACAGATAGTTTCCGAAGCACAGAAGGAAGCTCAGTCAAAGGCAGATGCGTTGGTAAAAGAAGCTCAGCAGGAAGCTACGGATATCAAGGCCAGAGCTGCTGCGGATATTGAGCAGGAGAAGAAGAAAGCTATCAACGAGGCCAAAGATGAAATCGGCGGACTTGCAATGGATATTGCAGGTAAGGTTGTTGAAAAAGAGATTAACGAAGCAGACCACAAGAAGCTTATCGAAGATTTCATAAGCAAGGTGGGCGCTTAATTAAGAAAAGAGGTAATCATGAGTAAAGCTGGAGATCTTTATGGGCAGAGCCTATATGATCTGGCAGCCGAAGAGAACCTTACGGATGAAATACTGGGAGAAATGGGGATCATAAGGGATATTTTCAAAGAAAATCCCGATTATATCACTCTCCTCTCGGAACCTTCCGTTCCCAAGAAAGAAAGATTGCAGCTTGTGGATGAAGCCTTTAAAGAAGGATGTCAGGAATACCTTCTTAACTTCATCAAGATCCTTATAGAAAAAGATCTTTTGCGTGAGTTTTCTGCTTGTCAGAAAAGATTCAGAAGAAGCTACAATGAGGAACACGGTATCGCAGATGCCCTTGTTACCACAGCAGTGGCACTTGATAACACGCAGCTTGAGCAGTTGAGGAACAAGCTCGAGAACATAAGCGGCAAGAAGGTGCTTCTTTCACAGAAGGTTGACCCCGGAGTTCTTGGAGGAGTCCGCGTCGATCTTGAAGGACAGCTCTTTGACGGAACGGTCAAAGGCAGGTTATCCGAGATACAGAGACGTGTCGACGAGACAGTTATATAAAGAAAAATAAACGTCGGAGGATAATATGGAACTGAAACCAGAAAAAATATCCGAGGTCATTCGAAGCCAGATAAAGAATTATCAGAATGCAATAATCCAGAACGAGACCGGAACGGTTCTCACAGTCGGTGACGGTATTGCCAGAGTCAGCGGCCTTTTGAACTGTATGTCCGGAGAGCTTTTGGAGTTTGAAAACGGTACATTCGGAATGGCCCAGAACCTCGAAGAAACAGTAGTATCTGCGGTTTTGTTCGGAGAAGATGTAGGAATCAGCGAAGGACAGACCGTTAAGCGTACAGGAAGAGTCGTATCCGTTCCTGTAGGCGAGAAGATGATCGGACGTGTCGTTAATGCTATCGGACAGCCTATCGACGGCGCAGGCCCGATCGAATCATCGGAATACAGACCTGTGGAGTCACCCGCTCCCGGTATCATTGCAAGACAGCCCGTTAAAGAGCCTCTTCAGACAGGTATCAAGGCTATCGATTCAATGATCCCCATCGGAAGAGGTCAGCGTGAGCTTATCATCGGTGACAGACAGACAGGTAAAACAACAATAGCTATAGATACTATCCTTAACCAGAAGGGCAAGGATGTTATCTGTATTTACGTTGCCATCGGACAGAAGCGCTCGACAGTAACGGCGCTGGTTGAGGACCTTAAGAAGGGTGGCGCAATGGACTACACGATCGTAGTTGCCGCTACAGCTTCTGAGCCCAGCCCGCTGCAGTACATTTCACCTTACACAGGTTGTGCAATGGGTGAGTACTTTATGAACAAAGGTAAGCACGTACTTTGTATCTACGATGACCTTTCAAAGCACGCCGTAGCATACCGTGCACTTTCACTTTTGATCAGAAGGCCCCCCGGACGTGAGGCTTATCCCGGAGACGTTTTCTACCTCCACTCAAGACTTCTTGAGAGAGCTGCCAAGCTTTCCGATGAGAACGGAGGAGGATCACTTACCGCACTTCCCATCATCGAGACACAGGCGGGCGACGTTTCGGCGTACATCCCGACCAACGTTATCTCAATCACAGATGGACAGATATTCCTTGAGACAGAGCTTTTCCACTCAGGAATCATGCCGGCCGTTAACCCCGGTATTTCAGTATCCCGAGTTGGTGGTAACGCTCAGATCAAGGCAATGAAGAAGGTTGCGGGTACACTTAAACTCGTATATTCACAGTATCGAGAACTTCAGAGCTTTGCTCAGTTCGGTTCCGACCTTGACGAAGACACCAAGGCGCGTCTTGCACAAGGTGAGCGTATCGTTGAAGTACTCAAGCAGGACAAGAACAAACCCGTTCCCGTTGAGAAGCAGGTTGCTATCCTCTACGCCGTTGTAAACAACATCCTTATTAAGGTTGAGGCAACGGACGTTGCAGAGTACGAGGAAGGCCTTTACGAATTCCTTGACAACGATCCTTCCGGAATCGCAGCTATGCGCGACATCCGCGAGACAGGTAAGCTCGAGGAAGAAACAGAGAAAAAGTTAAAAGACGCATTGAACGCATACACAGACAACTTCTTAAAGAAAAAAGCAAGTTCGAATTAATAGGAGGATAAAAAATGGCCGGAAGTATGAAAGCTGTTAAACTCCGAATCAAGAGCGTTCAAAGCACTATGCAGATAACCAAGGCGATGCAGCTCGTCGCTGCATCAAAACTCCGCAAGGCAAAAGAAAAGGCTGATCTATCCAAGCCTTATCTTGAGACCACACTTGCAACGCTGACAGATATCGCAAACGGTAATACTGATTTCAGATCACCGTATACCCAGAGCGGTAAGAGCGATAAATGGCTGTACGTTGTGATCGCCGGTGACAGAGGACTTGCGGGAGGATACAACTCCAACTTATTTAAGTTCATGGAGGCGGAGACCAAGGACAGAGGTGAATACACCGTCCTTCCCATCGGTAAGAAATCCGTTGAATATTTCAAGCACAGAAAAGTGTCTCTATTCACGGAAGAATACGCCGAGGTAGCCAAGATAACAATCTCCGATTGTTTCCAGATAGCCAAGCTTATCTGTGACGCATACAAAAGCGGTGAGTTCGGACATATCTATCTGTGCTACACCGATTTTGTATCGATGCTTTCTCAGGTTCCTACCGCATCATCGCTTCTTCCTCTTTCCGATCTTAAGTCGGAAGAAAAGGTAGACGATGGCAAGGCAAAAGATCTGATACTGTATGAACCGGACAGTGAGACTGTGTTCAACGCAATTGTTCCGGAATATCTGGCGGGAATCATGTATTCCAGTATCAGCATTTCTTATGCTAGTGAGCTTGCAGCCAGAAGAACAGCGATGGAAGCCGCTACAGATAACGCAGAAGAAATGATAGATACATTGAGTCTGTACTATAACAGAGCACGTCAGGCAAGCATCACGCAAGAGATCACGGAGATCGTTGCGGGAGCAGAAAGCTGACCGCTTCAATAAAATTTAAGGAGTTTAACAATGAGTGAAAATCATGTTGGAAAGGTAATACAGGTTACAGGACCTGTACTCGACATCCGATTCAAAGAGGGTGAACTTCCCGACCTTCACAATGCTATAGAGATCATGATCGATGATCACAAACTGGTTGCGGAGGTTGCTCAGCAGATCGGAGATGACGTAGTACGTTGTGTAGCCATGAGCTCAACAGACGGACTTGTTCGTGGTGTTGATGCTGTTGATACCGGAAGCTCCATCACCGTTCCAGTTGGTGAAGAGTGTCTCGGAAGAATCTTTAACCTTCTCGGAGATCCCGTTGATAACGGACCTGCTCCCCAGACAGCAGAGAGATGGCCTATTCACAGACCCGCTCCCGCTTACGAGGATCAGGTTCCCGCTACAGAGATCTTTGAGACAGGAATCAAGGTCGTTGACCTTATCTGCCCTTACGCTAAGGGCGGTAAGATCGGTCTTTTCGGCGGTGCCGGAGTAGGTAAGACCGTTCTTATCATGGAGCTTATCAATAACGTTGCTACAGCACACGGCGGACTTTCAGTATTCACCGGTGTTGGAGAGCGTACCCGTGAAGGAAACGACCTTTACGGAGAAATGAAAGAATCCGGAGTTATCAATAAGACAGCTCTGGTTTACGGACAGATGAACGAGCCACCCGGAGCCAGAATGAGAGTTGGTCTTTCAGGACTTACGATGGCTGAGTATTTCCGTGATGTAAAAAATCAGGACGTGCTTCTCTTCATCGATAATATTTTCCGTTTCACACAGGCGGGTTCAGAGGTTTCAGCGCTTCTTGGACGTATGCCTTCAGCCGTAGGTTATCAGCC
>JAFXTN010000013.1 GCA_017535785.1 Butyrivibrio sp.
GCCATTATATAGGCTTTGCCCAAAGTGGCAGTGCTTTTTTGAGCTAAGATACTGCTACTATTTTAAAATGATGAATAGTGGCAGTTGATTTTTAGCTACGGATTCTGCCTCTATCAAGAAAGTGAAGATAGTAGCAGTATAATTGACTTTAAATAGACTGCTACTATTAGATAAAACAGGATAGTGGCAGAAGAACAGTCTCCATTTAAACTGCCACTTGCAGGAAACATGCAAAAGTAGCAGAGAAGAACCTCAAAGTTGAACTGCTACTATGGCAAGAATAAGCATAGTGGCAGGACAAAAGCCAACAGCAAGTTAATCAGAAGTTATTCGCATAAATTCAAGTTTATTGAGGTGGTAAGAACATGAAAGATGAAAGAGTTTGGGGCGTGATTCGAACAGGAGATGCCTGCAGATACTATACTTTCTTCAAAGAAATATTCGAAACGATGGGTGATTTCCAGAACGAGTATAATTGGCTGATTACAGATATTGAAGGGTACCCGGCAAATGATACCCGGTATGAATCATTTTATGAAGAGCATTCTTATTTGTGGCTTTCAGGAAAAGAGCTTTCAGACAACGTGTACAAACATGATTATCAATGGAATTGGGCGGTGTTATCAGGTTTTGAAAAAAGCGTAGAACTGGACGAAATTCTTAAAGAACCTTTACCATATGCAGATGGCTATACTGGCTTTTGGAAGCCGGATCTTTCCATACAGCATCCTTTAGCAAAAGTAGAAATGGTAGCATGGGATAGCGGTGCCACTTTGTTATTTGCAAAAGAATACTCGTTGTATTCTGGATTTATGGATAATATATCCGGTGTTGTGGATTTGAGTGAATACAATTCGGATGGCTATGATGAAAAAAGGTATTATCGATGGCTGGAAAAAAATAACCATTAAAGAAATCAGGTGTTTAGGCCATCTCTTTAAATTTCAATTTATAGGGGATTAACATGAAGCTAAAGTATAATATTTATGAGCATCTCGGGAATATTTCAGAATCAAATAATGGTTGGACTAAAGAATTAAATTATATAAGTTGGAATGAAAGAGAGCCTGTTTATGATATTCGAACATGGTCAGCGGACCATACTGAATATGGAAAAGGGGTTACTATTACTTCAGGTGAGATGAAGAAACTTCAGGAATTGATAAAGGATAAAGTTGTATTTTGATAATTTCACATTAGTTGAATCGATTATAAGGACGTAGCAGGTATGAATGATATTTATAAGCAAAAGATGGAGAGGCTAAAAGAACAGGCACGAATAAAAGCTCAAAGACTTAGATGGATGGAAAATGAATTGCTTCAAGAATGCTTATCAGCTCTAAATACCTACGTAATTGTTGATGATGAGAATTTGATGAATAAGGTTTTTGATATAGCTTCAAATAAAAAAGATGTAGAGATGCACTCACATAAGGATGAAGTTTTATTAGATGATGAGCAAAAATACTATATTGTTTGGGACGAATTGTCACTTCCACTTGTTTTATGTTTAGGAGAACGTATAAATAATTGCTGGGATGACGTTATGGCTGTATCATTTGATACTTATTTTGTAAACGAATCTATGACTGAAGCAATCGGAGTAAGAAATTAAAAACAAGTTTGTAGGTGACAAGTATGGAAGACAGTTGGAGAGAGACTCTTAAGAAAAGACCTGTCAGAACGTGGAGCAGAGTTGAAATTGAAGAAATTATAAAAGAAAGGCACATTGATAGAACTAGATTTGGAGAGTATTCAAAGTCTGCGTATCAAACGGTGATTAATAGATTCTATTATGCGTTTACTGATCATGATTCCAATTCTACAGTAAGAGTTCAAGGCACATGGAATAAGATAAGAAATAGTTTGAGTAAAGTAGAATTTGTATCTGAGGATTTAGGATGGAATGAAATGCTGGCTTCAATGAAAGCAAGTGTATTAACATACTGTGATACAAAATGCTTTTTGCTTTTAGATGATGGCTGGCTATACGAGGGATATATAGATGAAATCATTGAGGTATTGAGAGAAATTGATGGTTTCATAGATGCTTTTTATATTTTTACAAACCATTATGACGTGCTGTTTTCTTATTCGGGGGATTCACGTGGATACGTGCTTTATAGGTAGATATATCAAAAAATTTCAATTTTGAAAAGGCAAAGATCTATGGTATTAGAATGCTTTATAAAGGCTTCATCAGATGTTCAGGCTGTAGATACATTGAGGAGCTGGCTGACGGATATCGAACAAATACAATATTCTGAAATAGTAGCAGAGGCATAATAGATATTACTTCTGGTGAAGTCAGAGAACTGGACAGAAAGTTAACTGAGTTTTATTAAATACAAATCGGGATATGTAGGGGAATGACAAATGATTGAACTTGAAAAAGAACACTTGGAAGAATTGAATCATTGGCGAAAAGTTGCATTGGAAAAGACACACGAGGAAAATCGTGAGTATCACAGGATTTTAATATTTGGCTGGCATGTGGGTCATTATCCGGAAAAAGAAGTGTTGTTGGATAAATTGAAAGCTGCGACTAAGGAAAAAGATTATGCGCTGATGCAGCAAATCTTTTTTACATATCATAAAAGGGAGTTATCATGGAATTTTTCAAGTGGTTATGATCACTGTTATTTGGTGTACAGAGTAATTCCATATCTATGCTGCGCAGATTATGATGAGATATACAGGGCTTTCCCTAAGGAACTTAGATTGTCTGATAATGGGCATTCTATGCTGGTTAATGCGACAGCTCTTTTGCAATGTATTATGTATAAGGGTAAGTATGACGAACAAAAGGTTATTGCTAAAGCTGAGAAGTATGTGGCATCTAAACAACCAATATGGTATAGAGCCTATGTGGCTTGCTTTTTATCAATTCTAAAGGAAGATGCCGAAATGCTTTCGGAAAAGCTGCAGGTCTTATGTGATTACCACTCTCGCCAGGATATATTAGGATTTATGAAGCTTCATTGTCAGTATGCCTATGGCATTCTTGTATTTGCAAAGCATAATTTGTCAGAGGAGTGTTTTAAAAAGATTAAATTACCGAAGCATAAGACTTTTGATCCCGGATATATGGAGTGGGTATTTGCAGGACAGTTTGTGAGAAAAAGTATCTATGATTACAAAGCTCCGTTTGAAGAATTAAATCTCGTGTATAAGATGCCGCTCCCAACGACTGTTCTGCATCAACCGTACTTAAATGACGATCGTGTACAAGTCAGTCCGCAGGCAAAGAAGGCTTATCATATGGATGGAAAAACGATGGATGCACAGGTTTTGGATTATGTTATTGCGAGAATCTGATACTAAACTTTTTAAAGAAAATTGCCGATATAAAAGATAGCAATGGAAATGCGTGTCTTTTCAAGGGATTGACAATCCTTGAAAGGGCACTTTTTTTATGGAAATTTCTTTTATATGGAGGCGAGTATGGGAATAGCAGCGATAGCAAATGATCATTGGGAACAATCTTATAATTCTGCAGTAGGAAAAGAGAGTGTCCCCGGCGTAGACAAGACAGAGAGCTTTGGGCAGACAATGCAGGCTGAAACCGAAAAGAAATGTCCGTATAGCTTTTTGGCGAAGGATGGCGTCATACAGTATAACGGGGTTACTTTTGTCTGCGATTATAATCAGAATGCCATAACCTTGGGGAATATGTATGAGAAGAACAAGGTCCTTAGGATCTCGCTTCCAAGCGGCGGAAGCCTTCATGTAAACATTGATAATATTGATGCTCTGGCGAGGGCTGCGGACATGTTCACGCCGGCGGATCTAAATGCGATAATGCGCGCGATCCATGAATATAACCACTGCACAAGAAAGCGCCTTGAGATTGAAGAGGAAAAGTCCGAATCGCCTGAGGAGCTGGCTGAGGAATCGGAGACGCCCGACGCAGAACAAGAAGCTCATCTTTCTGTAAATAGTGTGGATCCGGAGAAAAATTCTTTGATCCAAAGTATCAGTGAGCGCAGACAGGAGCTCTTTTACAAACTTCTCAATAATGATACACAGGTCAAGATCCGGATCGGCAGAGAGGAGATGACCATAAAGGAGTGGGACAAGCTCATGGACAGAGTGGACAAAGAGCTTGAAAACATCCACGAAGCTCTTCTTGAAAAAGAGGATAAGCAGGCGGAAAAAGAAAAGGAAGAAAAGATCAGAAAGCTGTTTGAGGAAAGAAAAACTGCAGAAGAAAGGGTTAATGTATATTTGGATGCTTAACTTGGAATCTTTTATGCAGATAGCCATTTTCGCAAGGTGAATTGTGCGAAAGTGGCTATCTTTGTTATATAATATAGCCACAGACATAAGAGAGGACTCGGTATGAACATTCAAGATTTTTGGCAAGCTATAATTACACAGAATGAGGAAAAACTCAAAACGTTTTTTACCGAGGACGCAGTCATTCGTTGGCTTTGTACGAATGAGCGGTTTACGGCGTCTGAGTACATTACGGCAAATTGTAAATATCCGGGGAACTGGATCGGTGAGATTGAGAGAGTAGAGGAAAACGGCTCAAAAACGGTTATCGCAGGTGCGGTTCAATCAACGGACGGATCTATAAAATGTCATGTTGTGAGCTTTATCAAATTAAAAGATGATAAAGTCTGCGAGATGGATGAATACTGGGCGGACGACGGAGAAGCGCCACAGTGGCGAAAAGAGCTTGGGCTGGGAAGACCGATAAAAGGGGAGAATATATGAAACACATTATCACGGTTCAACATACACAGTCTGTTCACCACACAAATGGTATGGTGGGTTCTTGGACGGATTGGGATCTGACCGAGCTTGGGAAGGCACAGGCAGAGTGCATCGGAAAGAAACTGAGTGATGAACTTATCGGTAAAGATGTTGTGGTATATTCTTCGGACCTTAAGCGTGCGCAGCAGACAGCGGAAGCAATCACAAAGTACTTGGGAGTTGATCCGATCCTGAAAAAAGAACTTAGAGAAAGAAATCTCGGAAAGTGTTGCGGAAAGTCTGTTGAGTGGTTAAAAGAAAACATTGAGTGTCCGGAAAAAACAGTCGATGACAGACTGTTTTCAGATGGGGAAAGCCGAAGGGATGCATGGAACCGTCTAAGACCTTTTTACGAAGAAGTGATGGCTTGCAATGAAGAGAACGTTATAATCGTTTCTCATGGTGATCTTCTTAGCATTTGGAATGCCATGTATTTGGGACTTGCCGTTGAATCTTTTTATGAAGTGGATATCCAAGGCGCTACCGGTGGCGTATCCCACATGATAATTGACGATGCAGGAAAGCATCTGGTTAAAAGTATCAATGACATGTCGTATATGTTGTAAGATAGGGACAGGATATTGTATTGATGTGGAGATTTTACAGATGATGGATGGAGAGGATTTCGTATCCAAGGAATCCTTGATTTTTCATTGATCGGAACCATATAAAGTGATATAAGATCCGGGGTGTGCGTAATAACGTTAAATCCTTAAGAAAACAGGTCAAAATCTTAAGGATTTTTTTCTTTATTCCTGTTACCTTCTATGCTAGAATCATGTTTGTGCTCGCATCTGAGCAAATAATTCTAAGTTACATTCTATTTTTTCACGGCTTTCGCCATCAGATTCCTAAGAAGTAACTAAAAGTAATGAAAGAAGGTTATAACATGAATATTGACAATCAGAAGTACAAGGACACTGTGTTCAGAAAGCTGTTCCATGATAAACGGCGGCTTCTTGAATTATATAACGGTGTTAATCACAGTAATTATGACAATCCGGATGATCTGGAGATCACTACTCTTGAAGGCAATACTTTTCTTAATATGAAAAATGATCTGTCATTTATCTTTGATTATGAGCTAAGCCTCTATGAACATCAATCCAGCCCTTGTCCCAACATTCCGTTAAGAGATCTTGAATATGTGGCAAGTATCTACAAAAGGCTCGTTCCTACTGAAGAAACATATAAGTCTCATGCGATAAGCATTCCTACTCCGAGATTCATCACATTTTACAACGGAACGATCAAGCTTGAGGATGAAAAAATCTATAAGTTGTCGGATCTGTTTGCAAAAAGAACGGACAATCCAGAGTTAGATCTTATTGTTAAAGTCATAAATATCAACGAAGGCCATAATAAAGAGCTTATGGAGGACTGCAAAACCCTTAAAGAGTATTCCATTTTTGTATCAAAAGTGCGAAAATGTATAAAAGAAGCTAAAGAACGAAACAAAGAAATGAACGATATTATCGACATGAATGACATTACTCAGAAAGAAGTCGTTAGCTCGGCAATATCAAGAGCAATCGACGAGTGTATTTCTGAGGACATTCTTAAAGATTTCTTGCTTGAGAACAAAGAGGAGGTCATTGAGATGGGTGTTTTAGGATATAGTGCTGAGAGGCATCTACAGGTTATACAGGAAGAGAGTTACGAGGATGGCGTTAAAGCCGGCTATGATAAAGGCTATGGTAATGGCTATGACAATGGCTATGACAATGGCTATGATAAGTGTGAGAAAGACATCACAGAGCTTTATGATTGGTTATTCAAGCATGATAGAATCTCTGATGTTCAAAAAGCCAACGAAGACAGCGAATACAGAAAAAAGCTATATAAAGAGTTTTCATTAGCAAATAAAAAGAAAGATTGATTGTATAAAAAAGAGACATTTTGAAGAGATAATCCTAGAAAAGTCTCTTTTTTTCTATGTTTGGATACTGTATCATCAAATAATAGTAGAGAAATCTAAGTTTGGAGTAAAGTCAAACATGGAGATTAAGCTGATAAAAAATGGACATCCGTTCTGGGAAAAAACCATTCAGTATGCTATGAATTGCAACTGGAAAGCGGGCCCTTTTCTTGCCGGAAAAATAAATGAATACCGACCCGGAACCAAGCAGGATTTAGATGATATTTATATTTTGATACAGCAGGCCATCGCTGAGATGGAGAAACATGGTATTTTCCAGTGGGATAACATCTATCCCGGACGGGAAGATTTTGAAAAAGATATTGATAATCACACGCTTTATTTGGCGTATAAGGAAAACACTTTGGCCGCTTTATATGTAATTAGCGGTGAGTGTGATGATCAATACAGTAACGGACAATGGGAATACGATGAAAAAAGCGCATATATACTTCATAGATTCTGCGTTTCTCCGGCGTTTCAGAATCAAGGGATAGGAAAAGCCGTGTTGCAGCATATTGAGAAACAGATTAAAGGAATGGGATATGAATCCGTCAGACTGGATACCTTTACGGAGAATCCCTTTGCCAATAAACTGTACTTACATAATGGCTATGAACCCAGAGGATATGCAAACTGGCGCAAAGGTAAATTTGTTCTGATGGAGAAAAAACTGTAAAACAAGGAGGAAGTGCTATGAATAAGTTCCTTAAGAACCGATATGTCAAAGCTGCCCTAACTGGATTGAAGCCATGCATCATGGGAATCATTTTAGTGACAGGTGTGCTCATGATCTTAAAGAACTGCGGATTATTGTTTAATGGTAGAGCAGATATTCTTACAGTTGTATTGACTTGTGCTATAGCATTTATATATTTTGGATCAAGGCTGGTAATGAAGAAAGGGATGAACCCTATTATGCTGATTTGCTTGTCTGCATTTGTGGGTATTGTGGTGTATGCTTTCTGAAAAAAGGCATTGCTGTTGAGGCTATGGGAAAAGCCTATGGAGGTCGTGCAAATGGAGATGAAGTCTATTCTGATCAAGGATACAACAAAAGAAGAGCGGGAGCAGATAGTAAAGAGCTCGCTTGAGTGTGGCGGAGGATGTGAGAATTGCTCATCGTGCTGGCTTGGCGGCGGTAATCCCTGGGACATTTATCAGGATTATATAGACGGCAAAAAAGAGATCCGCGAGATAAATATGGAGTACATGGAAAAATACCGTCAGGACAGGCAGATTCATTGAGAGGATTTTGAGATTATGGTAAGTGCACCGGAAATAAAAGAGTCTACAACTGAAGAACGCAGAGCTTATATAAAAGAGAGATTCCCCTGTATTGCGGATTGTGATATGTGCGGGCTTTGCAAAGTTTTTCACGGAAAAGACGCGGAGACGGCCTATGCTGATTATATTAGCGGAAGTAGGTCGTTTATAGATGTGTCGGCTGACTATAGGTGAGATAATGATCATAAAACCTATAGGCTTCGATAGATATGCGTATTCAAATGATGGGCCCAAAGAGCATAATATAAGGATTGAAATGGGAAAGAGAATATAATGGATTCTAGCTTGCGGTGGAGAGACAAGATGATAAAAACTGAGCGACTGTTGATCAGACGAGTTGAAGCAGGGGATTGGCGTGCAATACAAAAGATATGGCTGGATGAAGCAGGTTCACAATATGCGCAATACGATAACATAAAGGAACTTGACGATAGGTCAGTATCTGACAGAATAGCCGTATGGGCGAAGGAAGCTAAGGCAAACGATCATATCTTTTTTGCTATCTGCTTAGATAAAGATATTATTGGCTATATTTCATTGAATCGAAGCGAGGATTCTTATGAAATTGGCTATTGTTTTCATTCAAAGTATCATGGAAAAGGTTATGCAAAAGAGAGTATCTCGGCAGTGCTTCCCTTTCTAAAAAGCATCGGCGTATCTAGGGTTACTGCCGGAACGGCAATAAATAATATACCGTCGATAAGATTGCTTAATTCACTTGGCTTTAAACAGATAGGAACGGAAAAAGTTTCTTTTTATAAAGATTCTAATGGAAATGATATATTTTTTGATGGTGGAGTATTTGAATTGAAGTTATTATGAAATAAGCTTATAAAAGGGATAAAGGAGTAAGATTATATGGGATTATTTAGAAAAAACGAAAAAGTTTTGAGACAGGATCTGAATCAGAAAGGTGATCACCCGGGGATGGTTTTCATGATCCATCTGCTTATGGAAGATAAGTGTGATATTCCGGAAAAAGAGTTTATGACTGGAATCATGCAGAAGCATTTTGGGGAAGTAAATTGCTTTTTACACAGCGATGAAATGGCGGGATTTTTACCCATGAAGTACTCGGTGCATTTTGAAAAAGACAATGCTGATGTTCCGCCTCAATTAATGATCATGAAATGCATAGATATAGAGCAGCCACTGCTGGATGATATAGCTAAAAGTCAGCTGTGGGATTGCCAAGATTCCGAACAGATTTTGAACACATGCAAATATCAAGTCATAGCCACGGATATGCTTGCAGCGGGATTGGATTATAAAGAACGCGCTGAAATGATTGTAGACTATGTAGAAGCATTGGTAGAAATGTTTCCTACATGCAAAGCAGTTCTTTTCGAAAACTCAAAGAAGATGTATACGAGAGAAGCGATTCTGAATTGTTCAATTCCGAAAGAATCAAAATTCATATATTATGCCGTAAATGTGAGATTCTTTAACATTGAAGGCAGTGAGGATATGCTGGTAGACACTTTGGGAATGAGCACACTCTTTTTGCCGGATCTCCAATATCATTTCCACGGGATGGATCCAAACTCAGTCGTGAACCATGCTTACAATATGCTCTCTTATATTTTTGACAATGATAATCCGATAAAATCGGGCGATAACATTGATGGAATCAAGGATGGCAAAATGAGCCAAGAGATTCAATGGAAAGTTCAGTACGAGGATGCATTGATCCAGCCTGTAAGACCGGTTATTGATATAAATATGGGAGAATTTGCTTCAGGGAGTCGATAATGGCCCCCCTTAGGTACGGCAGCGGTCCGTTTTATCGGTAGGAGATTGAATTATTATGTGTTTTGTTTGCGACAGAATTAAACAGACCAAGGAAGGTAATAACCCATATTTCGTAAAAGAACTTGAGACAGGGTATGTGGTTATTGGGGATTATCAGCATTTTGAGGGATATACGCTCTTCTTATATAAAGATCATGTGGTTGAATTATACGACCTTGATCCGGTGGTCAGAGCCAAACATTTAGAGGAAATGACATTAGTGGCTAAAGCAGTCGCAAATGCATTTAATGCCGAAAAGATGAACTACGAGTGCCTTGGTAATGGGGAAGGCGGCGCACATATTCATTGGCACTTGTTCCCGCGAAGAAGCGGCGATATTGAGTCATATGGTACAGCCGGCAGGGGCCCTGTCTGGATGTATCCAAAAGAAAAAATGTACGCAGAGGAAAACCGCCCAACTAAGGAAGAACTTGAGAAATTGAAAGAAAAGCTCCTTGTTGAGCTTAATAAAGTATTCGGAGGACAAAACAGTTAAATGGTAATAGAAACAGAGCGCCTTAAGATCCGCATCGCATCAGATGACGAGATGAGACGGATCCTGATAACAAAAAGTCTCAAAGAGTTCTTGAAAAATGCGGTTTTGTTCCGTCAGGGATAATGGGCGAAGAAGGACCGCGGTTTTATAAAGAATGAGTATATAGGAGATTATTTGTTTAGAAAAGAGGCATATTTTGAGCGAATTATTTAAAGTAGAAGCAGTCGGAAGTGAAAAATACACACTCGGGGAGGGTCCGTACTACGATCCTAGGTTTAAGAGGCTGTCCTGGGTGGATATCGTGGGCAGAAAGCTCTTGTTTTTAAAGGATGGGAAAAAAGAGACTGTGGAGCTTCCGCAGCAGGTAGGCGCGGCGATACCGCTTTCCGATTCGGACGGTTTTGCGCTCGCTATGGAGGACGGGATCTACTTATATAAAGATGGTAAGATAGATCTTTTTCTCAATCTGAAGGACGTATTTAAGGATTACTGGCGCTCTAATGATGCCAAGGCGGACGCAAAGGGACGCCTTTGGTTTGGTGCATCGGTCGGCGACGATCACGAGCCGGAGGGTAATCTCTACTTATATAACAACGGAAAGCTCGATATCAAGGTTCCGGATACGAAGATTTCGAACGGAATGGCATGGAGCGCGGATAAAAAGAAATTTTTCTTTTCCGATTCGCTTAAATATGCCGTTTTTGTCTATGATTATGATGAGGAGAGCGGCAGTATAAGTAACGGAAAGGTGTTATTTAACGTAGAAGACGGCATTCCGGACGGTCTTACGATTGATTCCGAGGATAATCTCTGGGTAGCTTTCTGGGGCGGCAGCAGGATAGAAAAAAGAAGCGGTGAGACAGGAGAGCTTCTTATATCGATCCCGATACCTGCCAAACAGGTCACTTCTTGTTGTTTTGGCGACGATGACATGAGGACATTGTACATAACTACTGCAGCAACGGGGCTTGAAGGTGAATTTGACGGCTGTTTGTTTAAGATGAGGACGGACGTTAAGGGCGTAACACCTGATTATTGCTTGGTTTAAGCTCTTTTGCATAATAAAAATACATAATTCATCGACTTTTCAAGATTTACATCTCCTGAAACACGCATGTTCAGTGAGGTGTAAATTTTTTTGCGTTTTATGGTTAAGTTATCCAAAAAAGTGCCCGATAAAAATTGTTGAATCGAGAAGAAAATAAAACAAGCCACAGAATGACTTGGAGGGTTAAAAAATTGAGAAAAAACACACTTTTGAAAGTAGTCACAATCGTACTTGCTGCAATGATCGCAGTAATCAGTGTACCTGCAAATGTTTGGGCCATGGATGGCGACGCTTTTGAAAATGTTCAGGAAGATAGAAGCGAAGAAGAGTATCAGGAGGATACAAACGAGGAAACAGCAGAAGAGACAACAGAAGAGACATACAGCGAAGCAGTAGAAGAGGCTGCAGAGGCTGAAGACGCAGCAGAGGAAGCAGTTGATACAGCAGAGGAAGCTTGCGAAGCAGTTGAGTCAATCGTTGACGGAAACGAAGAGGCAGGACTTGAGGCAGCTTCAGCTGAGGACGGAACAGCAATCGCACAGGAGAGCGTTGAGGCTTTCGTTGAGGCAGTAGAGAATAGCAACGTAGCAGAGACAGTAAACGAGGCAGCAGTTGATCTTCAGGCAGCTAAGAGAGAGCTTGTAGTTGCAAGCGAGGCTGACAAGGAAGCAGACGTTAAGGCTGTTGAGACAGTTGAGAACGTAGTAGCAGCTCAGTACATCGCTGACAGCGCTGCAAATACAGTTGCTGAGGCTGAAGTTGAGGCAGAAGATCTTATAGAGACAATCACAAATGCTGATGCAAGCGCAGAGCAGGTAAGCGAGGCATTTGATAAGCTTGATAAGCTCACAAACGATACAAAAGAAGAAGTTGAGCTCAAGAGAGTAGCTTTCGAGGCTCTTTGCGACAAGTTTGATCAGGCAAAAAAAGAGCTCTCAGGCGCTCAGAGAGTATATGATGAGACAGTTAAGACTCTTAAGAGCGATGACAGCAACGTAAAAAAGGCAGCAGAGAAGCTTGAAGAGGCTAAGAAGAATGTAGAAGCCCTTTCAGAGGCTTGTGATAACGCAAAAGAGGATCTTGAAAAAGAGCAGGCTCTTGTAGACGATATCCTTGCAAAAAAAGCTATCTCAGACAAGAATAAAGACTGGAAGACTCAGGATAAGCTCATGGAGAGCATTATCAGCGGATATATCATCCCCAACATGATCGATAAGGATGCTACAAACATCAAATATACAGAAATGCTCAGAGGTTTTGATCGTCAGAACAGCTCACACTGCATAGTTTCTTATACAGATAAGGACGGAAACACAGTTAAGCGTTATTTCAACATCGACAGAACAGACAGACAGTTCAAGGCAAACGATCAGTGGTACAGACTTGGAAGCTCAAGAGAGATCGTTATTTATGAGAAGCCTTTAGAGGATATCACATCTTCAGATTATCAGAAAAAGCACTTCGGAAATCTTAGTGTAAACAATCAGTTCAAAGCTGACGTTAACTCCGGCAAATATGATGTATATTCTTTTGACTATGAGGACGGAACAAACGAGTATAAGTGCATAGACGAGATCAAAGCTGCAGTTGAAAGCGGTGATATGATCGAAGTAGACGGCGTTTACTATATGAACGGCATAGCAGCTCGTAAGATCGTTCAGACAACAAGCGGAAACGCTAAGGGCATCAGAGTTTCAACAAAGGATGACGAAGGTTTAAAGGCATTCATCGCCGATGCAGCAAAGCTTGTTGAAAAGTATGAGAAGTACGGCGAGACAATCGCTGATACACAGGATAAGATTGACGAGGCGGCAGATAAGGTTGAGGCTTTAGAGGATGCTATCGAAGCTATCGACGAGAACGAAGACAGAATCGCAAAGGTTGTTACAAAAGACCTTGTTGCAGGCCTTAGAACATATATTGGAGAGCAGGATATCGACAGAATCGTTAATGCAGAGTCAATCGAGGAAGCTATCAAGATCCTTGAGGATATCCTTGCAGGAGCAATGGCTGATTTTGAAAACGCAACAGCAAAGCTCGATGAGCTTGTAGAAAAGCGCGATGAGATCGCAAGACAGCTTGAGGAGAAGACAGAAGTTTCTTATGCAGAGGAAGTAGCTGAGGAAGTTATCGTTGCAGAGGTTGAGACTCAGACAGAGACTTTGGCAGCATCTGATGACGCTAAGACAGAGGAGAATACTGCAGCTCAGGCAGTTGCAGTAAATGCAGTGGCAGCAGTATCACCTAATGCAATGATCACAGAAGTTGCAGCAAACAGACAGGTTACAGAAGGAAACGGACAGGTTGTTACAGCACCTCAGGGAGCTGTTCTCGGAGCAAGAGTTAACAAGAATACAGAAGCAGGAGCAAAAGAGATTCAGGCTATCACACCTGCTGAGTATGAAATGATCTTAAGCCAGATCCTCGGAGCAAAGAGAAATGCTATGACTGATCGCACAGAAAAGTTCGAAGCAAACAATGCATCTGTTGTTGACATCGAAGTTGAGGAAGACGCAGAGCCCGTTGCAAAGCTTCCTGTAATCAGCGGAATGGGTGACTGGATGTGGATTATCCTCGCATTCTTCGGAATGTTGGGAAAGATCAGCCCTTTATTCTTCTAATTCATTTAATATAATTATTATAGGCGAGTCCTTCGGGGCTCGTCTTTTTTTGCTATATCCTGAGGCTTTTTTTGGATGATTACAAGCGTTATTTAGATAGCAAATAACAGGTGGCGGGTGTATCATTGTTTTATGGCAATTTAGCCGGAATACATGCATTTTAGGAGGACGACATGATGAAGATTGAACACATTGCAATGTATGTTAATGAACTTGAGAAGGCACGCGACTTTTTCGTGAAATACCTGGGAGGAAAGTCCAATGACGGTTACCACAATCCTAATACGGACTTTCGCTCCTTCTTTATTTCTTTTGACGACGGAGCAAGGATCGAGCTTATGAACAAGCCCGGGCTCGTAGATGCCGACAAACCGCTTACAAGAACCGGCTATATTCACATCGCTTTTTCAGTAGGGTCAAAAGAAAAGGTGGATGAGCTTACCGAAAGCCTCAAAAACGCAGGATTCGAAGTTGTAAGCGGCCCCAGAACCACCGGCGACGGCTATTATGAGAGCTGCATTGTAGGGATTGAAGGAAATCAGATAGAGATAACAATCTGATGAGAGAGCGAGATAGATTGATGAGAATTTGTAAGGCTGACAAGGAAGACTTGAATGAGATATTGCAGCTGCAATACCTTGCGTATCAGAGCGAGGCGGCGCTGTTTGGGACAAAAGATATTCCGCCGCTTAAGCAGACACTTGAAGAAGTGGAGGCTGAGTATGACGCCGGCGTGATCCTGAAGATGATCCCGGATGAGGGCGCAAATTGCGATGGCGAAGCGGATGGAGCGTCTGCATCGACCGAGGGCGCGAGGATTATCGGATCGGTTCGCGGTAGGGAAGAAAGCGGCACGGTCTATATCGGCAAGCTTATGGTTCATCCCGATTTCAGAGGCCGTGGGCTCGGAACAGCTCTTTTGACCGCTATTGAGAAATTATTCCCCGGAAAAAGGCTTGAGCTCTTCACTTCGACGCGGAGTGTTGACAATATCCGCTTGTACGAGAAGAACGGCTACAAGATATTTGATCGAAAAGATATTGATGATGATCTGACTTTCGTATATTTGGAGAAAGGGTTATGATATTAGTTATATGAGCAACATAAACACAGTGATTTTCGATATGGACGGCACGGTTCTGAATACGCTGGACGACCTGACGACGTCCGTTAACTACGTAATGGACAAGTTTGGGTTTCCGAATCGCACGGTGGAAGAGTACAGACGTGCATTTGGAAACGGAATCAGGCGTGCGATTGAATTAAATGTTCCGGAGGGCACTTCCAAGGAAACGATTGATGAGATGCTCCCTGTTTTCAAGCAGTACTACGATAAGCACTGTCTCGACAAGACAAGGCCCTACGACGGGATCCTTGAGCTTATGAAAGAGCTGAAAAAGCGCGGCTACAAGATGGCTATAGTTTCCAATAAGATAGATTCCGCGGTAAAAGAGCTTAATAAAAAGTTCTTTTCAGAGGCAATTGACGTGGCAATCGGAGAAAGCCCCGGTATAAACAGAAAACCCGCGCCCGACTCGGTTATCGAGGCGCTAAAGGAGCTTGGAAGCACCAAGGAAGAAGCAATTTACATCGGCGATTCCGAAGTCGATTTCCAAACAGCCGTAAACTCGGGACTTCCTTGCATCTTAGTACTTTGGGGTTTTAGAGACAAGGACTACCTTGAAGAGATCGGCGCGGACGTGTTCGCAACAACACCTGCGGACGTCCTGGACCTACTGTAGAAGCGAAACGGTCCCGGGGGGACGGGATAGCGACTTATTTGATATTAACAACAGGAGAATGGTATGCGACTTATATTTGTCAGACACGGGGAGCCGAACTATGAAAAGGATATCCTTACACAGACCGGCAGAGAGCAGGCGCAGAGCACTGCAAAAAGACTTCAAGGAGAGGATATAAAGGCAATATATGCTTCTCCGATGGGCCGAGCCAAAGAGACGGCTTCATACACAGCCAAGGCTCATGGCCTTGATGTTAAGACACTGGATTTCATGCACGAGATCAACTGGGGCGACAAAGACGGAAACAGCGACAAGATTCCGTACGACGGTCATCCATGGACGCTTGCGTACAGAGTGCTTGCAGACAGCCCGGAATATGTGGGAAAAGACAATTGGACTGAGCACCACTTTTTCAAAGACAATATCTGCATGGAGTACTATGAAAAAGTTTCCGAGGCTTTTGATAAGTTCCTCGAAAGCTACGGCCTTTACAGAAAGAACGGACTCTACGAGTGCCGAGAGCACAACGATGATACGATAGCTCTTTTTGCTCACGGAGGCTCAGGTGCGGTTATGTTCTCGCATGTGCTGAATCTTCCGTTTCCCTTTGTGCTTACTTCGATTCCCTACGGAGTCTGCTCCGTATCGATCATTAACTTTGAAGAGCAGGAAGGCAGGATCGCGATTCCGAGGCTTGAATTGTTCAATGACATGGGACACATTGAATCATTTAAACAAGAGAAACTTCATTTCGAGAAGTAAAAAGGAGAAAAAATATGGTAAAGCACGTAATTTTATGGTCACTTAAGGATGAATTTTCAGCTGAGGAAAAAGCTAAGATCAAGGCTGAGATCAAGGAAGGACTTGAATCGCTTAAGGGCAAGGTTCCGGGACTTCTTGAGATCAAGGTCAACATCAACGGACTCGCATCTTCAAATGTAGATCTAATGCTTGATTCCACGCTTGAGAGTGAGGAGGCACTTAAAGCCTACGCCGTTCATCCCGAGCATGTAAAGGTTGCCGACGAGAAGGTAAGACCATTTACAAAAGCAAGAAACTGCCTGGATTACGAGATTTGAGCATGAAATATTCAGATACATTCAAAGATAACCTCATAAAAAATACGCACCCGCTGTTTCGCGTGGTGCGTTATCTTGTCTGGCTTTTTACGCCTAAATTCGAGGTGATCGGAAAAGAGAACCTGCCTGAGGGCGCGGCTGTCCTTGTCGGAAATCACTCGCAGATGTTCGGGCCCGTTGCGGCGGAGCTGTACTGTCCCGGCAAGCACTACACCTGGTGTATCTCCGATATGATGGAAAAAGACAAGGTGGCCGAGTACGCTTACAAGGACTTTTGGTCAAAAAAGCCTGCGGCTGTGCGACCTTTTTATAAGCTGTTCGCACATCTTATTCCGGCGCTTTCTCAGCTTATTTTCACAAATGCCGACACCATTCCAGTTTACAGGGATAGGCGCGTTATGAAGACTTTTCAGCTTTCAAGCGAAAAACTCTCCGAGGGAGCCAAGGTTGTGATCTTCCCCGAGGAGTACGAAGAGTACAACAACATCGTTCATCACTTCCAAAGAGGCTTCATACACACGGCCAAGTATTATTACAGGCAGAGCGGGGAGGCAATTCCGTTTGTTCCGGTATATATCTGCCCGGAGCTTAAGAAGTTTGTGATCGGTAAAGCAATCTCTTTTGACCCTGATAATAAAACTGACGAAGAGGCAGACAGAATCTGTAATTATCTGCAGGATGCCATCTCTGAGCTTGCATATTCGCTTCCAAGGCACCGTGTCACGCCATATCCCAATGTTTCGAAAAAAGATTATCCATTTAATGAAAAAATGTAGTAGTATATATACGCTTATATTTTGAAAATCAAAAAGAGTATCTCAAAAGAAGAATTCAAATATTTAGAAAGACCTTTTGAATTTTTAGTCATGAGAAAACCCGTAGTTGATTACACAAAACTTAGATTAAATAATATAACAAGCCCGCAGTACAAGCATTTACTGCTGCTTCTTGGCTGGGGCTGGTACCTTGCGATGTACTTTATCACCGAGAGATTGATCCCGGAAGATAGGTGCCACGTGATCCACAGCGTCGTCGACGATATCATTCCTTTTAATGAGTATTTCGCGATCTTTTACGTATCCTGGTATCTGTTCCTTGTAGGTTCGCTGCTGTATTTTCTTTTGTATGATATAAAGAGCTTTGTGCACATGCAGAAGCTGATCGTGGGGATGCAGATCGTTGCGATGGCGACGTATGTTTTCTGGCCGTCCGTGCAGTATTTAAGGCCGGATCACTTCGAGCGCAGCAACATTTTCACGTTCATCATGGGCATCATTTACAAGGCCGACACGCCGACCGGTGTGTGCCCTTCGCTTCATGTGGGATATACGCTCGCGGCGCTTTCTGCCTGGATCTTACATAAGGAGACAGCTCTTTTGAAAAAAGTTCTCATCGGGGTATGGTCCTTTTTGATCTGTATTTCGGTATGCTTTGTTAAGCAGCATTCGTTCACGGATGTGTGGGCCGCTGTGGTGATGTACATATTTTTGATGATCATTTTCTATGTGGAGGAAAAAAGAAGTGGGAAAAAGAAGATGGGGTGACCGCCGAGACGGCACACTTATCAGGGATATCGACGCGATGCATTACGTGATGCCGCTTATGTATCCGAACAGATGCGACAACGAGGCGTTCATGTCGATGGCTATAGATATTTCGAAGACGGAGGAGTATATCCGTAAGTTCAACGCAGAGCACCCGGAAGCAAGGCTTTCGATGTTTGATCTTGTGATCGCGGCGATGCTCAAGACGATCCGGTTAAGGCCTCAGATGAACCGTTTTATCGCCAATAAGAACGTCTATCAGAGAAATCAGATCACAGCAGCTTTTACTGTAAAAAAAGAGTTCCGCGACGACGGAGATGAGACTCTTGCAAGAGTTGTTGCGGATGAGAACGACACGCTTTCGGACATCAGCGCGAAGGTCAGAGATCAGATCGCTTTTTGTAAAAAAGAGGATGATGAGTCGACGGACGCTATGAATGTGATAAAAAAGCTTCCGTTCAAGCACCTGATCGGGCTTGTTGCGAGGTTCCTCGACAGGCACGGTTGGATGCCGCAGTCGGTGATCGCGACGGATCCTTACCAGTGCTCGGTTGTTCTTTCAAACCTTGGATCGATCGGCATGAACATCGGTTATCATCATCTGATGAACTGGGGAACAACGTCTATCTTTGTTATCGTAGGTACCAAGAAGTTCAAACCCAGCTATGATGCGCAGGGGAATGTCACGATGAAGAAAGTTATCGATCTTTCTTTTACCATAGACGAGAGAATCTCAGACGGCTTCTACTACGGAAAGTCCATGAAGCTGTTAAAAAAGCTTTTGGAAAATCCGGAGCTCATGGAGGGTAAGCTTTCCGACGAAGTTAGAGTATAATGTATATATAGGATTTCTTAAGATTTAAATGAAATGCTCTGTAAAGGGGGATAATGTATGGCAAGATACGTTATGGCACTTGATTCGGGGACGACTAGCAACAGATGCATTCTTTTTAATGAAAAAGGTGAAATGTGCAGCGTGGCCCAGAAGGAGTTCACGCAGTACTTTCCGCAGCCGGGCTGGGTCGAGCACGATGCAAACGAGATCTGGCAGACGCAGCTGTCCGTGGCAAGGCAGGCGATGCAGAACGTCGGCGCGACCTTTGAGGACATCGCTGCGATAGGCATCACCAATCAGAGAGAGACTGTCATCGTCTGGGATAGGAAGACGGGACAGCCCGTTTTTCATGCGATCGTGTGGCAGTGTCGTCGTACGGCCGATTATGCTGCCGATAAGATGAAAGAAGATCCCGGAATTGTCGATAAATTCAGGGAAAAGACAGGTCTTAAATTTGATCCGTATTTCTCGGGGACTAAGATCAGATGGATCCTCGAAAACGTAGACGGCGTAAGAGATCGCGCTGAGAGAGGCGAGCTGTGCTTTGGAACCGTCGATTCTTGGCTTATTTATAAGCTCACCAAAGGTAAGGTTCACGTTACCGATCATTCCAATGCTTCAAGAACGTTATTGTTCAATATAAATACTTTAGAGTGGGACGACGAGCTGTGCGATATTCTCGAGGTTCCAAAGTCGATGCTGCCTGAAGTCAAGCCTTCAAGCTGTGTTTACGGCGAGACGGATCCGGAGTTCTTCGGCGGACCGATCAAGATCGCGGGTGCGGCGGGCGACCAGCAGGCTGCGCTCTTCGGACAGACCTGTTTTAATGAGGGTGATGCTAAGAATACGTATGGCACGGGCTGCTTCATGCTCATGAACACAGGCGAAAAACCGATCTTTTCGGATAACGATCTTCTCACCACGATCGCGTGGGGACTTGATAACAAGGTCGAATACGCGCTCGAGGGTTCTGTTTTTGTCGCAGGCGCTGCGATACAGTGGCTTAGGGACGAGCTTAAGATCATAGATTCTGCGCCCGACTCAGAGTTTTTTGCCACCCAGGTTCAGGACACTAACGGCTGCTACGTCGTTCCGGCGTTCACGGGACTTGGCGCGCCGTACTGGGATCCGTACGCAAGAGGCGCGATAGTTGGGCTTACGAGGGGCGTCAACAAGTCGCATATCATCAGGGCGACGCTCGAATCGCTCGCATTCCAGACCTACGACGTGCTTCATTCGATGGAGCTTGATACGGGTAAAAAGATAACGTCGCTTAAGGTCGACGGCGGCGCATCCAACAACAATTTCCTGATGCAGTTCCAGTCCGATATCCTCGGCGCCAACGTGCTCAGGCCTTCCTGCGTAGAGACGACGGCGATGGGCGCAGCTTACCTTGCGGGGCTCGCGGTTGGCTACTGGAAGAGCAAGGAGGATGTCATAAACAACTGGTCGGTCGACCGTGAATTCACCTCGCAGATCGATCAAAGCAAGAGGGAGCGTGAACTGAAAGGCTGGCACAAGGCCGTGAATTCAACGCTCGGGTGGGCAAAAGAGTGATCATTATGGCTTTACATAAGATTTTTTTACGCTGAAAAAGGAGATCTTATATGTACGATGTCATCATAATCGGAGCCGGTGTCTCCGGCGCGGCTGTCGCTTGGCAGCTGGGTAGATTCAACATAAAGACATGCGTTCTCGAAAAGTGCGAGGATGTGTGCGAGGGTACATCGAAGGCCAATTCGGCCATAATCCATGCGGGTTACGACGCAGCGGAGGGTTCGCTTATGGCAAAGCTCAACGTTCGCGGAAACGAGATGATGGATGAGCTGTCAAAAGAGCTGGATATTCCCTTTAAGAGAAACGGTTCGCTTGTAGTCTGCATCCACAAGGAGGAACTCGGCGGCCTCAAGGACCTGTACGACCGCGGTATCAAGAACGGCGTAAAGGGGCTAAAGATCTTAAGTCGCGAGGAAGCGCTGGAGCTTGAGCCAAACTTGTCGGAGGATACGGTTGGTGCTTTGTATGCGCCAAGCGCCGGTGTTGTGTGCCCGTTTGAGCTCAACATCGCGATGGCGGAGAACGCCTGTGAAAACGGTGTGGAGTTTAAGTTTAATACTGAGGTAAAAGATATTTCGAAGGGCGAAGACGGTCTTTGGCATATTAAAGCTGCTAATGGCGAAGAGTTCTGTGCTAAGTATGTTGTGAATGCGGCAGGCGTCTATGCTGATATGATCCACAACATGGTAAGCAAGGACAAGATCCGCATTATTCAAAGAAGAGGCGACTATTGTCTTCTTGATAAGCAGGTTGGAGGACATGTGACGCACACTATTTTCCCGCAGCCCACAAGTCTTGGAAAGGGCGTGCTCATTTCACCCACGATCCACGGCAATCTGATCGTCGGCCCGACTGCTGTCGAGACCGATGACAAAGAGGCGACCAATACTACAGCGGAAGGCATAGAGGAGCTGATAACCAAGGCGGGAAGCCATGTAAGGAACCTTCCTATAAAGAATGTCATCACTTCCTTTGCGGGACTTCGTGCGCATGAGGAGCACCACGATTTCATCATCGGTGAAGTTGCGGATGCGCCTTGCTTTATCGACTGCGCAGGGATCGAGTCTCCGGGACTTACCGCAAGCCCTGCGATCGGAGAGATGGTTGCAGGAATTTTGAAAGAGAAGATGGGATTGACTGAGAAGTCTGATTTCGTGGCTACGCGAAAGGGCATTGTCAGGACTGAAGGACTCTCTGTTGCTGAGATGAATGAGCTTATCAGGAAGAACCCCGCTTATGGAAATATCGTCTGCAGATGCGAGATGATCACCGAGGGCGAGATAATCGAAGCGATCCACAGACCGCTCGGCGCAAAGAGCCTCGACGGCGTAAAGAGAAGAACTCGTGCCGGAATGGGCCGATGCCAAGCCGGTTTCTGCAGCCCAAGGACCATGGAGATAATCAACAGGGAGCTCAGCATCCCTTACGAAAAGATAACCAAGTCCGGCGGCGCTTCCGTGATCGTCCCGACCAGAACGAAAGCCGCGGGCGCGGCCGGCGCGGCGGCTTCGTGCGCGGCTGATGCGGGGACTCAGGCGAATCTCGGAGCGGCGGCTTCTAAAGAATCTGACGGGGAGGTGACCGGCGCATGAAAAACTATGACATTGTAATAGTCGGCGGCGGTCCTGCGGGCCTTGCTGCCGCAGTATCTGCAAAGAAGGCAGGCTGTGATTCTATTTTGATATTGGAAAGAGATACTGAGCTTGGCGGAATCCTGAACCAGTGCATACACAACGGTTTCGGTCTTCACACCTTTAAAGAGGAACTCACAGGCCCCGAGTATGCCTATAGATTTATTCAGCAGGTACTTGATCTTGGAATTGAATATAAGCTCGGAACAATGGTAATGGACGTTGCTCCGGACAAGACCGTGACTGCGATGAACAGGGAAGATGGAATGTTCACGATCCCCGCGAAGGCGGTTATCCTTGCCATGGGCTGCAGAGAGCGACCCAGAGGAGCGCTGAATATACCTGGCTTTAGACCCGCAGGTATCTTCTCCGCCGGAACGGCCCAGAGACTTGTTAATATCGAGGGCTACATGCCAGGAAAGGAAGTGGTAATCCTAGGCTCCGGCGATATCGGACTTATCATGGCAAGGCGCATGACGCTTGAAGGCGCCAAGGTTAAGTGCGTCGCTGAGCTCATGCCGTATTCAGGCGGACTTAAGCGTAACATCGTCCAGTGTCTTGATGACTTCGGCATTCCGCTTAAGCTCTCGCACACTGTAATAGATATCGAGGGAAAAGAGCATTTGACTGCGGTCACTATCGCAGAAGTAGGCCCCGACAGAAAGCCGGTCCCCGGAACTGAGGAGCGGTACACCTGCGATACGCTTCTTCTTTCCTGCGGACTTATCCCTGAGAATGAGCTTTCTCGCGCAGCAGGCGTTGAGATGAATCCCGTCACAAGCGGTCCCATCGTAAATGAATCGCTCGAGACCAATATTCCGGGCGTCTTCGCCTGCGGAAATGTCCTTCACGTCCACGACCTCGTCGATTACGTCTCCGAGGAAGCCACACGTGCCGGCGAAAACGCAGTGAAGTATGTGAATGGCGCGGAGGCCGAAGCAGGGGCGGCCGGAGGAAACGCGACGACCGGAGCGGCACAGGCCGAGGCCGGCGGAAACGCAGAAGCCGGTAGGGCGCATGTCATCGCGCTTGCGGCCACTGATGGCGCTCGCTACACTGTTCCCAGCACGATCAACGTTGACCGCATGAGCGACCTTTTGACTGTTCGCTTCAGAGTTGGCGACGTTTACAAGAATTCTTTTGTCAGCGTCTACTTTGATGATGAGAGAGTAATGCACAATCAAAAGCGGATCATGTCTCCCGGCGAGATGGAGCAGATAGTGCTTCGTAAAGCACAGCTTGCGGAGCGCCCGCTTCTTAAGACTATAACCGTTAAGATCGAGAATGAGTGAAGGAGGTAAGCATAATGGAAAAGAGAGAACTTACATGTATAGGCTGCCCCATGGGCTGCATGCTTACAGCCATCATCGAGAACGGCGAAGTCACATTTGTTGAGGGCAACACTTGCCCAAAGGGCGACATCTACGCTCGAAAAGAAGTGGTAAATCCCACAAGGATCGTCACCAGCACAATGTGCGTAGTCGGCGGCGAAAAGGAGCGCGTCTCTGTTAAGACCGCCTCCGACATCCCCAAGGACAAGATCTTTGACGTAATGCGCGACATCGACGCTGCAAGCGTCAGCGCGCCTGTCAGCATCGGCGACGTAGTCCTTGCCGATGTCGCAGGCACCGGCGTTGACGTCGTTGCCACTAGGAACATACACTGCCGCTAATTGAGAAAACGCGAATGGCGGCAGTGCAAATTAAGGGCGGACCCCTGCCGCGAAACGGCAAAACGCGGATGGCGGCAGGGCCTCGGTGGAGTGCAGCCGCATCTCACACCTTGACAATATCATGAAGTAGTACAATACTTTTGGATAATACTTATGAATACTTTATGAGGAGAGAAGATATGAGAAAACTACTGGTTGTTGTTGATATGCAGAAGGATTTTGTTGACGGGGCGCTCGGAACAAAGGAGGCGCAGGCGGTGGTGCCTGCCGTTGTTAAGAAGATAAGCGAGTATGCGGCCGAAGACATTTTCGTTACAAGAGATACACATCAGTCTGATTATATGAGCACGCAGGAGGGCAAGAATCTTCCTGTTGAGCATTGCATCGAGGGAAGCGAGGGTTGGCAGATCGACGCCGAGGTTCAAAAGGCGCTTGATTCCAAGAAGGAGGCGGACAAGATCACATACGTGAACAAGCCTACTTTCGGCTCAACTATCCTTGCGGATAAGATAAAAGATATTGCGGCTAAGGAAGAGATCACTGTAGAACTGATCGGTGTTTGCACCGATATCTGCGTTGTTTCGAATGCTCTTTTGATAAAGGCTAATCTTCCTGAAGTTAGGATCTGCGTGGATTCTGCTTGCTGCGCGGGAGTTACGCCCGACAAGCACAAGGCAGCGCTCGAGACGATGGGCTCTTGCCAGATCAGTATAATTTGAGAAATATCTTTTTACTTTTTATATTGGTGAAAAAGAAAAAGCAAAGGTGTTAAAGTTTGAAGCATCTTTGCTTTTTTTGGAAAATGATGATGAATTTTGAGACTGTTGAAAAAAATATAGAGCAATTAAATAAGATAAATGTGAATGCAAATTACGCGAGTCGCGATAGGTATAATGCCCTGTACAATTCGATATATGAGGATTTGCTGGAACTGGAAAGCGCCGGAGAGATCGTTTTGGAACCGGGTAAAAAAGGGCTTGCCAATCTGCAAGGCGGCAGGGGATGTCAAGAATAATTGATCCGTTGCTCTCTACTTTAAGTAGGTAGTGCCGGCGGCTTTTCGGGCCTACTATGGTATCAGTACAATAGTGCAGAGGAGGAAAAGTCATGAATCAGTATGTCACGGGAAATGTGATAAAGGAACTTAGAGAGAAGAACAAGATCACGCAGAGTCAGCTCGCGGATATGCTTGGGGTCAGCGACAAAGCCATTTCAAAGTGGGAAACGGGTAGAGGCTATCCGGACATCACTTTGCTGGAGCCCATAGCAAGTGCATTTCATGTATCTGTGACCGAGCTGATTTCCGGAACTACGGTCAGCAACGTGAACGTGTCCGCGAACATGTTGAAGTCAAAGTTCTATGTGTGCCCTGTATGCGGCAATGTGATCCACAGCATGGGAGAGACGGTGGTGACCTGCCACGGCGTGAACTTGAATCCGGAAGAGGCTGAGCTCACGGACGAAGCGCATAAGGTATTTATTGAAAAGGTTGAGGACGAATACTTTGTCAGCGTAGAGCACGAGATGACCAAGGCGCATCATATTTCATTTATTGCGGCTTTGTCTTCAGACAGATTGCAGATGGTGAAGCTTTATCCGGAAGGCAGCGCAGAAGCAAGGTTCAAGATTTCCGGTGTGAAAAAACTGTATTTCTTTTGCAACAAGCATGGGCTCTTCGAGCAGGAGATCATCCGCGGGATCGACGACAGGGACAGGGCTTACGACGACGCTGAGGAGCGAATGGTGCTCGAGGAAACCGCTAAGAAGCTCTTTGGGTAAAAGAGCCGGTAAAGAGGCATGTGAAAAAGAAGCAAATTTACATGCCTCTAATTAAGAAAAGCCGAAAAGAGGCATGTAAAGAAGCGCAGGAAGGAACAGGTGCCGCGTCAAAAGCAGCCGCCGCGCCACAAAAAGAACAATTGTAGCAAAAATTAATGCAAATGTCCGTATGCGACGGACATTTGTTTTTTTGCCCAAAACTTCTTTTGAAACCATGGAAGTTTTGTGTAATATTTTACATTGTCTTTGGAATTTATATATGTTAAGTTGTGATTATAATTTTTTATTACTTTACTATGAAAAAGCGGAGAATAAGAAAATGGCGCAACTTTGGGGCGGTAGATTTACAGGAAGTATCAACGAACTGGCATGGAATTTCAATGCTTCCATCACGTTCGATAAGAGATTTTTGGAAGTGGATGTAAAGGGCAGCAAGGCTCATGCGACAATGCTTGCCAAGCAGGGCATCATCACTGAGGAGGAGAGAGACCTCATATTAAAGGGGCTTGATTCGATCCTTGAGGATGTAAAGGCAGGTAAGCTTGAGATCAGCACCAAGTACGAAGACATCCACAGTTTTCTTGAGGCTAACCTCATCGAGAGAGTGGGAGATGCCGGCAAGAAGGTACACACGGGACGCAGTCGTAACGATCAGGTTGCTCTTGATATGAGACTTTACGCAAGAGGCGAAGTTGAGCACATGGCAGGACTTCTTAAGAACATGCTTGAAACGCTCGACACTATCATGAAGGACGGCATCGACACTTACATGCCGGGATTCACACACCTTCAGAAGGCACAGCCCGTTACACTTGCTCACCACGTGGGTGCATACTTTGAGATGTTCAAAAGAGATCTCTTAAGGATGAAGGACATATATAATAGAATGAACTATTGTCCTTTGGGAGCAGGAGCACTTGCAGGAACAACGTATCCTCTTGACAGAGAGTACACGGCGCAGCTCCTTGATTTCTACGGACCGACGCTCAACAGCATGGATTCCGTATCCGACAGAGATTACCTTATAGAGTTCTTGTCAGCGCTGTCTACGATCATGATGCATCTTTCAAGATTCAGCGAAGAGATCATCATCTGGAACTGCAATGAGTACAGATTTGTAGACATAGACGATGCGTATTCAACCGGAAGCAGCATCATGCCGCAGAAGAAGAATCCCGACATCGCGGAGCTCGTAAGAGGTAAGACAGGTCGAGTTTATGGCGACTTGATGTCTCTTTTGACTACTATGAAGGGCATTCCGCTTGCATACAACAAGGATATGCAGGAGGACAAGGAGGCGGCATTCGATGCGATCGATACAGTTTCTGACTGCCTTACATTATTTGCAGACATGCTAAGAACTATCAAATTCAATAAGGAACCGATGGAAAAGAGCGCGATGATGGGCTTTACCAACGCTACTGATGCGGCAGATTACCTGGTAAATAAGGGAATGCCGTTTAGAGATGCGCATTCTGTTATCGGAAGACTTGTTCTTTATTGTATAGATAAGAAGTGCGCGATCGATGATCTTGAGTTAAAAGAGCTTAAGGAATTCTCCGAGCTTTTTGACGAAGATATCTTTGATGCGATTAGCCTTGAGACTTGCGTAAGCAAGCGTCTTACTATCGGAGCTCCCGGAGCGGATGCAATGAAGAAGGTAATAGAGCTCAATGGCAAGTTCCTTAAAGAGTTCGAGATGCACTGATAAACAGGCAAATATATTTTTTCACATAAAGGATCATATTTAATTTTAGGAGGAGTAACAGTATTATGAGTAACAAATTGCAGGTTGCCGTACTTGGCGGTACAGGAATGGTCGGACAGAGATTCATCTCTATCCTCAACAATCACCCTTGGTTTGAGGTTAAGACAATCGCAGCCAGCCCTCGTTCTGCAGGACAGACTTACGAAGAGGCAGTAGGAAACAGATGGAAGATGGATGGTCCTATTCCCGATTCTGTAAAGAACATCGTTATCAAGGACGTTACTGATGTTAAGGGCGTTTCTGAGGACGTTGATTTCGTTCTTTCAGCCGTAAACATGTCTAAGGATGAGATCAAGGCTATCGAGGAAGAGTATGCCAAGACTGAGACACCTGTTGTTTCCAATAACAGTGCACACAGATGGACACCCGATGTTCCTATGATCATCCCTGAGATCAACCCTGAGCACATGGATGTTATCGAGTTCCAGAAGAAGAGACTTGGCACAAATACAGGTTTCATCGCAGTTAAGCCTAACTGCTCAATCCAGAGTTATACACCCGCTCTTACAGCTTGGAAAGAGTTCGAGCCCTACGAGGTAGTAGCTACAACATATCAGGCTATCTCAGGTGCAGGTAAGAACTTCGAAGAGTGGCCCGAGATGGTTGGAAACGTTATTCCTTTCATTTCAGGTGAGGAAGAGAAGTCAGAGAAAGAGCCTCTTAGAATCTGGGGTAAGATTGAGAACGGCGTTATCGTTCCCGCTGATGATGTTAAGATCACATGTCAGTGCATCAGAATCCCTGTTCTTTACGGCCACACAGCAGCTGCTTTCGTTAAGTTCAAGAAGAACCCTACAAAGGAGCAGCTCATCGAGAAACTTGAGCAGTTCTCAGGACTTCCTCAGAAACTCGAGCTTCCCAGCGCACCCAAGCAGTTCATCCAGTACATGCAGGAGGACAACAGACCTCAGATCACACTTGATGTTAACTATGAGAACGGTATGGGTGTAAGCATTGGTAGGATCCGTGAGGATAGCGTATATGATTGGAAGTTCGTTGGTCTTTCACACAACACACTTCGTGGTGCTGCAGGCGGTGCGGTAGAGTGCGCAGAGCTTCTTAAGGCAAGCGGATATATCAACAAGAAGTGATAAAAGTATAATGATGGAAGCGCAAAGATCAGAAGATTTACGTTTTTTAAACAGATACTATGAGAGCGGACTATCCAATATTCTTGTTGTCTACGGACACAGGAATATTGAGCAATCTGCTCTTTTGTCCAAATTTACGGAAAACAGAAAGAGCTTTGATTATTCTGCCCGTTCGGCATCCGAAAGGGAGCAGCTCTTTTTGTGGACCGGAGAATTAAAGAGTAACAGGATTGCCGTAAAAGACAACCCGGGTTACGCTGATATCTTTACTGCCTGCGCTGATTCTGCGGGCAAGGCTCCGTTCATTTTTATTGTCAGAAATTTTGAAAATATCATTAGAGCTAGTAAGGACTTCATGGAGCTGCTTGTAAACTTCGTAAAAGAGCACGGAATGTACAGGCAGATACTGGTTCTTTTGGTGAGCAGCGATATCAACTGGGTTGAGAACAGCATGGTCGGATCGCTGGGAAGTCACGCGGCGGATATCGCCGGATTCAGGAAGATCAAGCCTCTTTCTTTTTCTTCTCTTAGAGCGTATTATCCCAAGATGACTTATAAAGACGCGGTTCTTACCTATTCGGTGCTCGGAGGACAGACGGCTCTTTGGAGATATTTTGATGACTCTTTATCTTTTAAGGAAAATGTCTGCAAGAATATCCTTGATCCCTCTTCATATCTTTACGGAGAGGCACTAAGACTTACGTCCAAGGATCTTCGTGAGACCGCCGTATACCACACGATCCTTTCGGTTATGGCAAGGGGCATCAATAAGCTAAATGATATTTATCATGCGACGGGATTTTCCAGAGCTAAGATATCTGTTTACCTCAAGACTTTGATACATCATGATTTTGCCAGCAAGGTCTATTCGTTCGGAAATGCGGGAAGAGAGAATGTTGTAAAGGGAGCCTACAAGATCGAGGATCCTTTGCTGGATTTCTATTTCAGGTTTATCTTCCCTAATGAAAGTAGTCTTACGCAGATGCCTGCGGAGCAATTTTATGATATATTTATATCGGCAGGAATGCAAAGCTACGCATCGGAATATTTCAAGGCGGTTTGCCATGAATATCTTTACAGACTTATGGACAGGGGAGTTTTCCCGTTCGAAGTTTCTGAAGAGGGTGAGTGGATAGGTAAGTCCGGTAATCTCGACATTATCTTTCAGAGCGATACCGGTGATACCGCGATTGGAATGTGTTTTTGGCAGAAACAGGCGACTCACGCCGACTTGGAAAGCCTTTGGTCCTGCGCACAAAAAGCAAGACTTGAGGGAGATTATTTCTATCTGTTCTCATCTGTAGGCTTTGACGCTTGGCTGATCGACGCGTCAATGAAGCCTGATTCGAAGTTGAGACTCATAGGTATAGATGAATTGACAAATGGCTAAGAAAAGCGTTTACATTGCCGAGAAACCGAGCGTTGCCCAGGCTTTTGCCTCGGCGATGAAGATAAATTTTACCAGGAAAGACGGTTACCTGGAGTCTGATGACGCGATCGTAACGTGGTGCGTCGGACACTTGGTAACCATGAGCTATCCTGAAGTCTACGACGATAAGTTTAAGAGGTGGTCACTCGACACACTTCCTTTTATTCCACAGAAATTTAAATACGAAGTAATAGGTAACGTCTCCAAGCAGTTTCGGACTGTGAAAGGTCTTTTGACCAGAGACGACGTCGAAACGATATATATATGCACCGACTCGGGACGCGAGGGTGAATACATATACCGTCTTGTTGACATGCAGGCGGGAGTTACGGGTAAGACGAGGAAAAGAGTCTGGATCGACTCGCAGACTGAGGACGAGATCCTCCGCGGTATCCGCGAGGCCAAGGACGATTCCGAGTACGACAATCTCGGCGCTTCGGCCTTCCTTAGGGCAAAAGAGGACTATCTCATGGGTATCAATTTCTCGAGAGCCCTGACGCTCAAGTACGCCTATTCCATCAAGAATTATTTAAACCTTGAGAAGTGCGTGATCTCAGTCGGCCGAGTAATGACCTGTGTTCTGGGCATTGTTGTCGACAGGGAGAGGGAGATACGAGAGTTCGTAAAGACGCCTTTTTACCGCGTGCTTGCAGGCATCAATATCGGCGGAAAAGAGTGTGATGCCGAGTGGAGAGTAACGCTGGAATCGTTCTACGACAATTCGCCGAAGCTCTACAGCGAAAAGGGTTTTAAGGAAAAAGAGGATGCGCAGGAGCTCATAACATCTCTTGGCGCTACGCCCGTGGAAGCTACGGTTGTTAAATGTGAGAAGAAAAAAGAGGTCAAGAACGCGCCGCTTCTGTATAACCTTGCGGAGCTTCAAAATGACTGCTCTAGATTTTTTAAGATAAATCCTGACGAGACGCTTGCGGTAGCTCAGGAGCTTTATGAAAAAAAGCTGACGACTTACCCAAGAACAGACGCGCGTGTAATGTCGAGCGCGATCGCCAAGGTGATAAGTCAGAACATCAAGGGACTTACGGCGTACGAGCCGTGCGCTGTGTTTGCAAAGGCAATCCTGCAACATGAGTCCTATAAAGGAATTGAAAAGACAAGATACGTAAATGACAAAGCGATCACGGACCACTATGCGATCATCCCTACAGGCCAGGGATTGTCGGCACTTCAGAGCTTAAGCCCAACGTCGGCCAAGGTCTATGAGATAATAGTAAGGCGTTTCCTTGCGGTCTTTTACCCGTCAGCGACGTATAGTAAAGTCGCGCTTTCGCTTACTATGGACAGCAAGGCGCATGAGGGCAAGGTCGAGAGCTTTTTTGCCAACTTTAAGATATTGACCGCCAAGGGATATCTGCACATTATGGACTATTCCTTCTTTAAGGATAAGGGAAAGAGTGCGGATGACAAGGACGATAGCAAGGAGAGCGAAGAGGAGACCGTGACTGATGAGGAGCTTTTTGAGCACCTTCAGAAGCTTAAGAAAGGTGATAAGCTTTTCGCAGAGTCTTTTAACCTAAAAGAAGGTGAGACTTCGCCGCCCAAGAGATATAACTCCGGAACGATCATCCTTACCATGGAGAACGCCGGACAATTTATAGAAGATGAGGAGCTCCGCGCGCAGATCAAGGGCTCGGGGATCGGGACCAGTGCGACGAGAGCGGGAATCTTAACTAAGCTTGTGAACATCAAGTATCTTAACCTTAATAAAAAGACGCAGATAATAACGCCCACTCAGCTAGGAGAGATGGTGTACGAGACCGTAGCGTGCTCGATGAAGCCAATGCTCAATCCCGCACTTACGGCGAGCTGGGAGAAGGGGCTTACGGGTGTCGCGAACGGAGAGATTTCCGAAAACGAGTATATGACTAAGCTTGACGACTTCGTAAGTAAGAGGACGAACCTTGTTAAGGACAACGATTACAGAGGTCTTTTGCGTTCAAGGTTTGACTATGTTGCAGCTAATTATAAGAGCACAGCAAGGAGCGGAGCAAAGAAGGCCGGAACAGCCAAGAAGTCAGCCGGCAAGAAGGCTTCCGATAAAGTAAAGGAGAATTAAAATGGAAGAATTTAAGATTTCAAATATGTATGATCTGAACGAGACTATCGCTGCGGATTTCATGAAGACCAAGGAGTATCCGTGGGAGCTTCTTGCAGGGATCAAGGATTATATCATAGAGCTCGGAAACAAGCTTCCCGCCGATAAGTTTGAAAAGCGCGGCGAGAATGTCTGGGTTGCAAAGAGCGCGAAGGTTTTTGACTCCGCTTATATCGGTGGACCTTGCATCATCGATGAGGACGCGGAAGTAAGACAGTGTGCTTTTATCAGAGGAAGTGCGATCGTTGGAAAGGGCGCGGTTGTCGGAAACTCAACAGAGCTTAAGAACGTAATCCTCTTTAATAAGGTTCAGGTTCCTCATTACAACTATGTCGGAGATTCGATCCTCGGCTTTAAGTCACACATGGGTGCAGGTTCTATCACATCCAATGTTAAGAGCGACAAGAAGCTCGTTGTAGTTAAGAACGGCGAGAACGACAAGGTTGAGACAGGTCTTAAGAAGATGGGAGCTATGCTCGGTGACAACGTTGAGGTTGGATGTAACTCAGTCCTCAATCCCGGAACGGTCATCGGAAGATGGAGCAATGTGTATCCTCTTTCCAGCGTAAGAGGCTGTATTCCCGCGCATCACATCTTCAAAGATAAGGATCATGTTGTGGAGAAAACGGAAGACTAAATATGCAAGCATGTAGGCATTTTGACTTATGACGCCTGTATCATGTTAAAATAATAACATTACCATTGAAATATGCGCAGATTTGTGTAAAAATAGGTTTTGGCGAATGTGTTTGGCAACTCTTTTTCGGAGAAAAACGTTTGCCATCTTTGACCGTGCTTGGCAGGCACATCTATGGTCAGTCATTTGGATCAGGTAGTAAGTAATGAATAATTACTTTACAATATGAAAGGAGATTTTCACATGATTTACTCAACAGAGGTAAAGAATATGTGTCCCGTAACACAAGGGGTACATCATGGCGCTGCCCCTATTCCCGAAGAGGCTAAGTGGGTTCAGTCCAAAGAGGTTAAGGATATTTCCGGCTATACACACGGTATTGGTTGGTGCGCACCTCAGCAGGGTTGCTGCAAGCTTTCACTTAACGTTAAGGAAGGTATCATTCAGGAGGCACTTGTAGAGACAATCGGTTGCTCAGGAATGACTCATTCAGCAGCTATGGCATCTGAGATACTTCCCGGACTTACAGTTCTTGAGGCTCTCAACACAGACCTTGTTTGTGACGCTATCAACACAGCTATGAGAGAGCTCTTCCTTCAGATCGTATACGGAAGAACACAGTCTGCATTCTCAGAGGGCGGACTTGTTATCGGTGCAGGTCTTGAGGATCTTGGTAAGGGTGCTCGTTCAATGGTTGGTACAACTTACGGAACACTTGATAAGGGACCTCGTTATCTTGAGCTTACTGATGGTTACATCACAGAGGTTGCTCTTGATGAGAACGACGAGATCATCGGATACAAGTATGTTAACTTCGGCAAGATGATGGACTTCATCAAGGCCGGTGATGACGCTAACACAGCTATAGAGAAGGCTAAGGGTCAGTACGGACGTGTTGCTGACGCTGCCAGATTCATTGATCCCAGAAAAGAGTAATTGAAGGTAAGGAGGAATATAAAATGGCTTTATTTGAATCATATGAAAGAAGAGAGCCCCAGATCCTGGCTTGCCTTAAGGAATATGGGATTTCTTCAGTAGAAGAGTGTAAAGATATTACAATGGCTGCAGGCATCGATGTTTACAAGCTCATCGAGGGCATCCAGCCTATCTGCTTCGAGAACGCTAAGTGGGCTTACACAGTAGGTGCTGCTATCGCAATCAAGAAGGGATGCCGCAAGGCTTCTGAGGCTGCTGCTGCAATCGGTATCGGTCTTCAGGCTTTCTGTATTCCCGGATCTGTTGCTGACCGCCGTAAGGTAGGTCTTGGACATGGTAACC
>JAFXTN010000001.1 GCA_017535785.1 Butyrivibrio sp.
ACTGCCACTATTCATCATTTTAAAATAGTAGCAGTATCTTAGCTCAAAAAAGCACTGCCACTTTGGGCAAAGCCTATATAATGGCAGTATATCTGCCTATTCTAGCGGGCTAATCCACTCAAAGGATTAGTCTATAAAACTTGAATTTATCACTCTAAAGCCGTCAACCGTTCATTAAGGAATTGCTCTACACAATCTGCAAAGTCTAACTCCATTCTTTCGGCAAGAACGGCCAACCACCAGACACATTCGCCAATCTTGGAAGGAAGCAGTTCTTTATCTTCACTTGGCCAGCGTCCCTGATTATCCATCGTAAATCTTCCGACCAATCCAGCATCAGTCAGAAAAGCTAACGCATCTTCTTCCACCGACCAGACAGAGCCGTGAATCTGCCTTTCCAAATCATGATAGCGGCTTCTTATTTCTGCTGACTGTGTACTCACATCTTTCAAATCCATATATCAACACCTCCATAAATTCCGATTTGTCTTAGTCTATTATCCTGAAATAGAACGTTTTATAATCATATTACATCTGCCCCAAGACTCGTCTTTATACTTGAATGCGTCAGGAGTATTATGCCTTTCGGTAAATCCAACCCCCTCATAGCATCTCTTAGCTCTTGCATTCTCCGGAAAGACATTAAGTTGTACAGCCACAGCCTCCGGATCAGAAAAGGCATTGTGAACAGCTAGTCTGATCATTTCTTTTCCGATTCCTTGACCACGAACAGACGCATCCACCATAACAAACTTAAACATCCCTTCATGCGTCTCGTGATTAAGTGAGTAGCAATAAAATCCAATCGCGTCTAATCAAGGTCAAATAGAAAGTTGCGATGCATTAAGTTCCTACATAAACTCACGAATCTTTGCCTCAGAAATGTGACTCATTTTCTTTTCCATCACAGCAACGCTTGAAGTCTTGTCTCCCCACGTCAATACATCTCTACGCTTTGACGAAAATCCCTGTTTTTCCCAAAAAGGGATTACATTTGGTTCGTGATCATCAACTACATCTATCCGGATTGTCTTAGCTCCGGAAGCAATCATCTTTTCTTCGAAGCACTTATAAATTGCCTTTCCTTTTCCGCTTTTCTGAACCGATGAAGCAAGCATCAACATGGAAAGATAGACATATCCGTCATCTTGAAGCATATAGTCGATCACGCCGATCGGACTTCCTGCTTCAATTATCAGATTCGAGCTGAATCCATGCTCTTCCATTTCTTGAAGCTCGTGAGAAATAAAGCTTGATGTCACCTTCTCTTTTCCCAAATGATGAATCAAAAAATCCTTGTTTGAATTATATATTCCGACTACGGCGCTGATATCTGCAGGATCTTTTTTTACTTTTCTGAAAGAAAAATTATTCGAATTCACTGTTAATTCTCCTTACATAGATATCTTCTTACCTAACTAAGTATCTCCTTGCAAGAATGATTCCGTACAAGAACCAGATGTACTGGAACCAGATTGTAAGCACCAGCGGGTGATATGGTATTCCGGCAACCTTCATGATAAGTCCGATTATCAGAATTGTAAGTGAAAAATAGTGAACGAATGCAATTTTTTCTTTTCTGTCAGCAATGACATGAAGAACAGTGGCAATAAGGAACGAATAGTCTGAGCAAAAGACAAAAACTCCGACAAAGTCATACCACTTTTTTGCCATTCCTTCGCAGAAGACGCCCGCTATCGCCAGCGTAGCGCAGACAAATACAACTACATCAACCACTCTTAATACTTTTCGTAATCCGTTCATACCGTCTCCTCCATTCAAACACTTAGATCATTCCCTCAATATCTTTCCTACTCCCCGCGTGCGGGAATTCATCAAATACAGGGCTTGGAACATGCGGCTCAAACATCATGTGTCTGTACCAAAGCGCCTGCACGGGATGCATCCCGATCTCTTTGGCGGTAAAGAGTTCTCGTGAGCCGCCGTCCCCGACATAAAGGCATTCCTCCGGCTTAACGCCCAGTTCGGCGGCTACCCTAAGATAAATCTCCGGCTCAGGCTTAGCAACCCCCTGCTCATATGAAAGCATCGCCGCATCTAACAAAGGATATAATGAACAATTCTTGATCATCCTCGCTTCATCGGAATAGCAATTGCTGATAAGTCCTGTCAGGATTCCCTTCGCTCGCAAGGCATGAAGTAAATCCAAAGACTCTTTCGGGATCACACGAAAGGTATCTTCAAGCGTAGCTTTTCTTCCGTCTGCTACCATCGCAACATTCTTTTCTGAATACATCCCCATCGCTTTGAGCGCTTCCCCGATGCCTTCTTCTATTGTCACTTTACCAAGTGTCCTGGCTTCTTCCGTCTCATGCCACGCCTTCCTAAACGGATCATGCTCAACTCCAAGATCCGCCGCTATATCTTCACTAAAATAAGTACTTCCTTCAAACAACGAGACAAGTGTCTCAAACATATCAAAAATGACTGCTTTGATCATTTTCTCCTCCCTGAAATAACAATAATTTATTATAGCAAAATACCCGCCCGCAAACCACCTAAAAAGCCCATAATATCGGGCTTGAATCCGATGTAATTCTTGCGATATAATATAAAAAACGCAAATAAGGAGGAAGCAATGACAGACGGACGCGAGGATCTGATATATTCACTTGCCAAATCAATGGGAGTTGGTGATGCCCAGAAGAACAGAGTTTCTTCCGGTAAATATAACACCGAGACGGGAACGATGTACTGCAACGGACATGTGATCTCCCGTGCTTCTATAGAGCAAGCCAAGGCGTACTTCACAACTCAGTACAAGAAGCTTGCGGAAAAAGATGACGAAGGCTCCAAAGAGCTCGCAACCATCTACGAAGTTGCTATGGAATCCATCAACATGGTAATCACACCTGTTGAGACTTCCGAGCAATGATCAGCGGCGGCGCTACACTGCATCCGCCCCACATAACAAAAACAGCGGCCTTGAGACCTTAGTCCCAAGACCGTTTTCTTTTTATTCATCATGAAGACGCATCTCTTCCTTCAAATAATCAAAGGCGAAATTGTACTTTCTAAAGCCCGAGAGCCTCTCTTCTTCCATCGAATTATACATCCAGTTGTAACCATTTTTGAATCGATCTTTCAATATCTTATTATCGGCATATGCAGGAACCGCATCATACGAAAGCTCCTTGGTTATATATTCCACAACCGCATCGTACTCCTTACTGCCCTCTTTTGTAACCGCAAGATCATAGCGTGCGACCTGATAGTCGGGGTTACTGTATATAAACATAAGGAACGCGATCGTAAACGTAACCATGCAAGCCTTGAACACAGGGAACTTTTTGGCGTAAAGGCTTATTATGAGGTAAGCGAGCAAGAAGCACAAAACCACGAGGAACCAGAGCACGATCAGTCTCGTGAAGGTCAGGTGATAAGCCTGAACGTACAGTATCATTCTCATCGCGGAGGATGCGATCATGATATACGTGCAAGCTGCTATCATTGTCAAAAGAGCCTTCAAAACCTTGGACTCTTTGAAATGCGCGCCGCATATCGTTACCATGAGAAGGTTCACAACACATACTACCAAAAGCTGGTAGAATCCCTCGTGCGCATACTCAGCGTAAGTATATCCCTTGGGAAGCGCCACGTTTCCGCTAAACAGGTAAATGACCTGGATCGCACAGAAAACAACGTAGACCGCGCCGATGATACTTGTAAATGTGATCGCGATAACAGGGTTCGCCGTGCCTTCACCCTTCGCTTTTACCTTCAGCTCTTTTGCCCTAAGCGAAGTGATCGCAGTGTAAACGTACCAGAAAGCGAACACTCCGGTGAGGAGCATCTTGATGGCATCAAGGATCGCGTCATCTATCTCGAACTTGATATTTGAAAGCAAGCTCTCAAAGATCTTATCTGCGGATGCTAGAAGCGGCAATACTATCAAGAGCAAAAGAAGTGCGATTCCAAGTCCGGCCAATATCGCGCCGATCATCTTCTTTTTCTCAGGGTTAGTCTCTTTTCCGACTTCTCTCTTGTACGCCTTGTGGTCTGCGAACGGCCTTCCGAGGTGCGCAAACGGCTTGAACAACAGCTCGAAGATACCGATGAACCAAGCACCGATGTCAAACCCTGTCGTATCGACATACAGATGTACCATAAAGCTCAGGAGCAAAAGAATTATCGCAGTCCTCTCCATAAATTCCAGCGCCCAGCTCGTTGTCATGCATCTGTGGATCGAAAGAAGCATCAGCGAAACTACGTAAAAGATGCCGAGGCCTCTTTTGCCCTTGCTGTCTGTGATCAGTCCAAGTCCGTCCTTGGCCCTCATCAGCTTTATGATGATAAGCGCTGCGGCCATAAAGATCGGATACGTGATACTCGCGTGATTGTCATACAGGCAAAACGCGTAGATCGCGGCGTATATGATCGAAAGCAGCCCGTATTTCTTGAAATTCTCAGCGTTTCCGACCTTGATCGGAGTTATTGTTGCCGCTCCGGGATACATTCCCGGCTGCATTGTCGGTGCTGCAGGTCCTGCCTGCATTCCCGGCTGTATATTGTTGTTCTGTGGCATGTTGTTATTATTAACTTCCATCTCCTTCTTCCTCACATTCAACGTATTCGAGGATGTCCCCCGTTTGGCAGTCCAATGCCTTACAAATAGCGTCGAGTGTCTCGAGCCTAATGGCTTTGGCCTTGTTGTTTTTAAGGATAGACAGATTTGCAAGTGTGATGCCGACCTTGCCCGCAAGCTCGGTCAGCCCCATCTTCCGCTTTGCCATCATTACATCTAAATTTATTACTATCATATCTTTACCCACCCGTTAAATCGTCAGATCATTTTCCTGCTTGTAACTCACAGCCCTGTCAAAAACCCTGGCCAGAACTTTACTGAACAGCCCGGCAAAAAAGAAAACGCCGGCAATGACCACCGCTCCCGGTGTTAGGTAAACAAAACATCTAAGGAGCTTCACGATCGTAATGACAAACGCGTAGGTTCCCATGTGATAAAGGCTCTTTACATTGGATTCCACGAAGCAGTTATCCTCGATCACCGTCTTCATCATCTTGCGAAGTTCAAATAAGATCAAAAGAACCGCAACCCCGCATATCATGATCGAACCAACGGCGTAACCGTAGTACTCCTCGATCGGGTAGTGTCCCAGGGTATCGCCCATCAGCTCTCGCGATTTCAATATTCCCTGCCTGAGCGTTATAGGAACTGTGACTACCACCAAGATCCCAATGTAAAAACAAACATCCAAAATGGCTTTAACGAAACAATTTAATCTGTTATCCATATTTCCTCCAAGTACTTGTATATTTTCTTTATAGCACACTCATTTTTGTTTTGCAATATATTTTTATCGAGTTACGATAAATATTTTTCGAATTTCGAAAGTGCGTCGGTTCAAAATCCCCGAAAAAAGGCGACCGGACCGCCATTTTGGGCCCCGCCGCTGCTTTACTCTCCAACCGCCTCGTATGCGGTGTAATATGTTTCGATCCTGTCGAATCTGTAATACGCATCACCACTGATGCTGGCGACGCTTCCCGGTGTAACGCAGACTTCTCCCTCGTTATGCGGGATGAGCCAGATACAATCAACTAATTCATCCTTGTCAAAAAAGAGTACGAAGGCGTCCACTTTGACCTTTTTATCGCTAAGGTTCTCGGCTGCGAGCACGACTGAGTTTCCGTTTTCCTTGGCGTAGACAACGACGTCCTCTGCCATGTTCTTCTCATACGGATCTCTCTTTGTTACAGAGAACTCGTACATCGCAGGGATATCGCCGTTTAATTCATTCTTATCAAATCTTCCTTCAAGCACAAACTTTCCGTCATTCTCAACTACTTCGACGCACCTCTCAGAGACCGCGAGCTGCTCTCCCTCTTCATCTCTTGCAATGAAGCGAGCCTCATATCTACACGTCTTTCCGGTTTTATTCTGAAGTACAAGCACGGGATTACAGTTGTGCACGTCCTCCCTGAAATACTGCGCGATAACAAGCGTACCGACAGGGAGACCGCCGTACGAAGGCATATCGTCGTCGGACGCGCCGACCTTGTCACTTATGGGTTTCTTCGCATACTTCTCCGTCTCGTCCTCGAGCTTTTCGAAGATGCCGTAGTCGTACTCGTCCAGAGTTCCTGCGGCTTCGCCGTCTTCGTCTGCACTGATGCCAACGCCCTTGGCATCACCGTCCGTGCCCGCTCCGCTTCCCGATCCGCTGCCGCTGCCCGAGCCGTCGCTGCCCTCTGAACCGTCACCGAATCCCGAGCTCACATAGTACATCCCCTCGACCGACGCGCCGGAATCCGCTACGTCCGCGAGGTCCTCCGCCGTTATCTGCGGGGCCCCGTCCGGAGCCGAGAGATTTTTTTTCATCCATTCCATGTTAAAGCCCATGTTTGAGTAGTTGTCGTAGATGATCCCGCCGACGACGGAAAGCCCGTCAGTCCTTGGATACGGGAGCGACAATCCGTAGGAATTAAAGTACATGAGGATCGGCACGATGACGCCGACAACCGACATTGCCAGTGCCCTTGCGCGCGTGATCGATCTCTTTTGCACAAAACAATAAATACTGAGGATAAGGGCGATAAAAGACGGCATTATCCCAACAAATGCCAGCGACAAAATAAGCCCTATGATAGAAAGAACGATGGTTATGACTATTATATGCATGAAACGATCCCCTCAAAAGTTTATGTATATAACAATTGAAACGCTCTAACGAAAATTTACGAAAAAAATTTAATGTCAATACTTGTATCTGAAAATATTTGAGCTACAATATATTGTAGTTAGAGAAGTATTTTTTATTTTTTACGGAGGTATGAAAATGAATAGTGTTGCAACGATGGAGGCTCTTGATTCCCATATTATCCGCAGCATTCTTCGCTCAATGATCAACGAGCACTGGTCTGTATCAGAAGCTTTGGATGAATACGACATCCCCGAAGATCAGCGCGCAGAGTACGAAGCACAGATTGAGGAATGCTTTGTAGACTGATCACTTGATTTTCATCACCGATGATCGCCGGCAATCAATCTTTAAGCAATCTCATTCCAACATCATAAACCTTGCCATCCACCGCATCGCCGAGCCACTTGGCCATGGAAATCCCATCCATAGTGAACGCAGCGAAGTGTAATTCTCTTACGCTCGTGTGAACCGTTCCGCCCATTGTTATGAACGGAAGCTTGAAATCATCGACGTAGATGCCAAAGGATGGCGTTATTTTTTTCAGCTCACCCACCATTTCCGTGAGCTGTTTTTTGTACACATCCTGCACCTTCTTATCAGTCTTGTACCGCTTATTCACAATCTCGTTGTAGTACGCGCTCAGAAGATAATCCCTCTCCGAACTCGAATACAGATACCTGAACCTGTCCCCGTATTTTTCATACAGATTCCTGTACCAATCAAGCGTGATATTCTCAGAAACTATCGGCTTCCAGATGTCTTCTTTACTCTGCCAGATAGTCTTGGCGGTCTTCTTCCACTTCTTGTAAAGCACCATCCCACTGTCGGAAAAAAGAGTGATATTGCGCGTCTTCGGATACCAGTCGTCCGCGATCTCGCCCGCAAGCGCAGGCACAGCAAAAGCCCCGGCGGAATTGCCGGCGATCAGTATCTTCTTGGGATTGGGAAAAAGACGTTTCGAAACCTTCATACTCTCGAGGAAATTGACATATCCGTGAAAGTGAAGAACGTCCTCGCCGCCATCCTCCGTCTTGTACGTGTAATCGCTGTTTCCGACGTGAAGATCGCCCGTAGCGTAAGTCACGACAACAAAGCTCCAGTCCTTGAAAGGATTCTTAGAAGAGCTTATATCCGTTATTCCGACGTTTATATTAAATATCTGGGTAAAAGGTCTTAGATTGTTCCAATAAAAGTTAGGCTCCCAGGCAGCCGCTTTTCCCACGGTCACGGGGTGCGCAGCCGTGAACTGATTCCACGCCATACCGCCGCCCGAAAAGAAAATGCAGAGCTTGTCTGAATCACCTATTTTGACATAAATATAATACTCGGAGCCGTCTCCCGACATTCCCTTATCAAGCGAAACCCTGTACCACTCGTCCTTCTCCGGATTCTCCGGAAGCTCGGGTGTAAGCTGATCGTGATTTTCCAAAGCCTTGGTAACTGAACTTTCTATGAAATCCCCAAATTTGGTCGCAAAGGCCACTCCGTGTTTAAGATTTTTCCTTACTAAGCGATGTTTTTTGTCCATTATCCCCTCTAGTCTAAAATACGGCAAAAGAGCTGTCGTATCACATATTAAACATCTTCTCCGAAGCCTGTTTGAGATCCCTGAATCTAAAGATCACAACGCCGGCGATAAGTATCAGATAGCACATGATGCTGATGCCGACAGGCCAAGGAAGGTTGTTCATACCTTTTACGATAAAATAGATCTGACCGAGCGCCATCGCAAGATCAAAGATGATGTAGTAGATGTACTCATCAAGCCTTAGTTTCAGCGAAATCGCCGTGATGATAGTAACGATGGCAAGTCCTATGAGCGTCATCGGGACCATCCACTCTACGCTCCAGCCGTGGAAGCCCGTCTTAAGATCGATGTAGATATCAACGACGATCGCAACAATGACCTCCCACGTTATGACCTTCAGGATGTTATTCCTCAGGTACACAGTCGTAAGGATCGTCACCCAGCCCGCCAGGAATCCCAGCATCAAAGGGCCGAAGAACGAAAACTGTCTTCCCGTCATGATATCGATGGTCGCGAACACGATCTCGACCGCAACAAAAATAAACGTACATATCTTAAGAAACGTGATATGGCTCATCACCTTTCTTTTGAGTGTAGGGAACGCCGCGTTCTCATCGCCCTCTACCGTCTTAAGCTGTCCCTGACAAAGCGGGCAGCATTCTTTTTTTCCTCTTATAGTTACCTTACATTTAGGACAAATCTGCATTTCTAAAAATTACTCCTCGTCATAATCATTGCTTCCAAGCTCAACCTCAAGCCCCATGTTTGTAAGGCATCTAAAGAAATTGAGCATGACCTTGTGCGTCTTAAAAGGCGAAACCTCGCCGAAAACCAGCTTGTCCTTGTATGAACAAACGGTTATCTGCTGGGACGCAGCCGTCATAAATGCGCTGAATCTGTCTATATAATCCGCGATCTCATCGGGCATCTTGATCTGTCCAAGGTTGGACATAGAGCTCGTAACGCCCTTCTTCGCATTCCTGTCAAAAAAGCCGATTCCCATATCCTTGATGGGCAGCGGGATTATCTTGATACCTACGTTGTGCTCAAGCGCCGCGTAGGAATTCATCGTCTTTTCAATATTCTCAGAGCTAAGCTTTTCCTTGAAGCTCTTATCGACAAAAGAGATTATGTCTTCAAGCTCACCTGTTCCCTCAGCCGGGGCGTAATCGATGTTTATTATGCCAAAGAAATTACGAGCCGTGCCGCTCTTAAAGAACTGGCGCAGATTGACGGGTACACTTACTACGATATGTCTTTTGCGCTGGAAAAGACTCATTCCCTGAAGCACAGCCTTGATGTAAACGGCAACGCACATAACGCCGACCGTTGTGTTGTACTTGTGCGCCACGTCAAGGAACTTGCTGGCTGAGATCGTTCCCTCCAAAAGATGCGGAAGGAGGTTGTCGTCGATCTCTCCGCTAAGCTGATAAGCCCTCACGGAAGACATCTCGCGAAGCTGCTTTAAGCCCTTCTGCCTGCTGTAATAGTCCCTGAAGGCATCTCCGTTTTTTTCCTCCAAAGAGAAATCGTCAGACGGATTGATGTCCAGATCGAGATCATGTCTAAGCTGAATGTATCTGGTGATCAGGCTCTTGAAAAACATGAATGCTCCGGTTCCGTCAGCCAGAACGTGGAACATCTCAAGATTGATCCTCTTTCCGAAGTAATTAACTCTGTAAAGAAGATTCTTGTGTCCCGGAATATAGAGCGGAAGGCACGCGGGAGAATTCTCTTTTTCCACGACCGCTCTCAGATTGCTGTCCTCAAGGTAGTACCAGAAAAGTCCCCTGTGGAGCACGCAGTTAAAAAACGGAAACTCCGCTATCGTGTCGTCGAGCGCGCTCTGCAGCGTGGCCTTATCTATCTCTTCCTTAAGTTCGCATGTTATCCTAAATACTCTTGTGTTGGCTCCTCTTGCGGTCGAAGGAACTATCTTGGCCGCATTGTCGAGCTTATACCAGTTGGCACTTCTATCCATAAATCCTTTATTACCTTAATCTCTTACTTTAAAGATGCTCAAGCCGCTCCGTTACTATCTCCATGTCGCCGCGGCTCACCCTGTAAAGGACATCCTCCAAAGTAATAAACTTTTTTCCTCGTATAAATTTTAAATGTTTGGGCGTAAACCTCATCTCGATGCCCTTGGGCTCGATTCCGCTGTTCACCTTATCTTGTATTGTATCACATGTGTCCACGGGATCATGAGGCATGCTCTTACTTAGTATACACAATAATGTGCCTGCTGTCCTCACCAATCCTTCAGCATTTGCATCAATTCCCGCATCGATCGACTGAAGTGCGCCTATAGACCACTTCTTGATGTTGTGATAAATGCCGTATTCGCAATCAAGCTCCACCAGCTTTTCATCAGCCGCATCGTAGAGCCAGACCTCATTTCCTTTGACGAACATGTCGCTCACCTTAAAGAGACTGCCCTCGTAAGGGAAGCTGATGCCCGCATTCGTGCAGCCCGCGATCATGACGTTGGCGTTGATCTCGATGACCTCGTCCTCGCGGTCCGGGATGTTCTCGTTGCCGAGGGACTGCACCGCTGCGCCGTTGTCCGCGTTTGCAATGTCGCCTGCTCCGGCCTCTGCCGCCTCTGCTCCGCCGCTCACCTGATTGTCTACTCCGAAGATCACCTGGCCGGTCGCGACCTTATCCTCTATCCTGCCATTTTCCTTGTGCGCGATCCTGTTCGAGTAGTCAGACGGCGCATGAACTGTGAATCTGTCGCTGCCGCACTCTTCGAAAGGACCCGAAACGGGAAATCTGCCTCTTTTGCGTCCGAAATAATCCGTGTCAAAAGAGATCGCGCTTCCGTCAGGGTTTTCGAACCTCTGCTCGGGCTCAAACGCCGTTCCGAGCGTGCTCGTGTTTACCGGCAACGTAAAGCCCCTAGGCAAAAACTCATACAAGTTCGTATGTATCGTGTATCTTCCGTTGGTCTCGTCGATGTTGAGCGTTATGCGATGGTCCTTGTCGACATGACAAAAGCCCTCGTTATCGCACGGACGCGCGCCGTTAAAGTACGCGTTTCCGCCTAGATAGACCGGCATGTGCTCGTAGTAAATGTCCTTGCTTCCGTAAAGCTTCTCCGCATTTCCCTTGAACTTCGAGAAATACTCGGAAGGCGACGGGAAGTTATTGTACGGCACCGTTCCGGTGATAAAGTTGTTCATGTCCATCGTATCTTTATTGTTGGCCACGCAGTACTGCACCAGATCTTCCCTTACGGGGAGCTGGATAAAGATATTGTTATAAAACCGCGCATCGCCGTGAAGGATCGTCATAAAGCCCGCGATCTTCGTGGAATGCGGCACATGGTAAGGCGTGTACCTCTCGGAATTTTGCTTTATGGTGTGGTTGCCGGAGCCCTGTCCAACGTAGGTAAAAGAGCCTGCTATAAGATTATGTACAAAGGCAATGCCCTGCGTACTTATCCTTGCCGCAGCATCGGAAAGCAAAAGATTGTGATCGATAAGCGTCGGTCCGTGAGAGACCTCGATAAAGATGTCCTCGCCAAAAGAGAGCGCATCCTCAATATACGTGCCCTTCGGCGGAACGTTGTCATGCATGAAGTTAAGGTTAACTCTCGTTCCCTGAGCTTCCCAATCAAGCCATATTCCTCGCGTGCAGTGATCGATATGATTGCGCCTTATCTGCGTATCGATCGCAGCGTGGAGCTTGATGCCGCCTATCTCAGCGCCTCTGAGGTTATGTCTTGTATTTATATGGTGAATGTGATTGTCTTCGATGATACTGAACGCACCGCCAAGATGACCCACGATACCCGTCTGTCCGCAGTCATGTATATCACAGCGTCTTATGGTATGCGAGCCGACAGTTCTTTTGTCCCAGCCCTCGTTAACTGCGCGGCACACAGCATCCCTCTGGGTCTGCGTTCCGTCTTTTAACCAAAAGCTCGTCCACTTGTTGTTATTGCCTGCCTGGAAATACTTGCCAAGACTGATCCCGCTGCACTTGGACTCGGAGATCTCGCAGTCCTCGATGATCCAGCCCTTGGACCAGTTGGGGCCTACCATGCCTTCCTGAAAAGCGGTCGGAGGCGCCCATTGCGTCGCAGCCTGCCTGAAAGAGAGGCCGGATACGGTTATGTAATTGATGCCCATTCTTGCAGGGAAAAAGCACGCCTTCCTCACGGAGAACTCAACGTTTTCCCTGTTGGGGTCGAGCCCGCCGAAGTTGGCGTAGATGATCGTATTGTCGTTTTCCTGCGCGGTGAACCACACAAGAAGCGTAGATGCAGGATCCCACGATCTCTTGTCCTCCGTGGGATGCATGCAGGACGGAAGGTCAAAGACCTCGCGCATCGATCTTCCGTTTAGATATACTTCGCCCGTATGCGGCGTCTCGTCGCTGCTCTCGTAGAACCAGTCGCCGTGGACAACGTCCGTATACGGATTATATTCGCCAAAAAAGCTGTTCGGAACCCGAACACGCCATACATTCTCAAAAGCCTCCCAGTCGCCGAGAGTCTCGGCACCGGTGATCACAACATCGCCCTTGGATGCTGCCTTGTAGGTGATAGGCTTTTCCTTTGTGCCGGAACATGCGGGCTGAACCCACTCTCTGTAAATTCCGGGCGCGATAAGCACCACGTCACCTTCTTTTGCGACCAAAGCCGCCTCGGAAACAGTCTTAAAAGGATGATCGATAGAACCGTCTCCGCTTCTTAACACGCTGTCTGCAACATAAATCTGCATATTTCGCCTCCAAAAAAACTGTTTTGACCTTTTCGTGATCTCACCTTATAATTATACCACAGTAAAAATCGGTAATTGAGGTGTACACATGGCAAGAATGAAATATATATATGCGATCGCGATCCTTGCAGGATTCATACTCGCGGGACTCTTGATCAATTTTATAACCAAGCTCTTTTGACAAAAAAGACCTGTGGAAGTGCTCTTTGAAGCATCCACAGGTCATATTTATGTTGTCTTTTGGCGCTTTCTCCACGCGCCCGGTCATACCTTTTTGTGCTGATAACGATCAGAGTCGGCCCTCGCAATGAAGGACTGGACTGATATCGGTTCTTCGAAGTCGTACTGCGCGATACCAACGCCTACCGACAATTCGTAAGGAGTTCCGATCGTTTCGGAAAGTCTTTTGACATTGGTCTTAATCTGGTCGGCAAGCCAGCTTGCCTCCGCTCTGTAAGCCATCTCCGCAACAACTATAAACTCATCGCCGCCGTATCTTGAGATAAAGAAACGATTGCGCGGTCCCTGGCACGCGTCCTTTATCGCACCCGCGATCCTGACAAGGATCTTGTCGCCCTCGCCGTAGCCGTAATTGTCGTTGATAAGCTTGAAATTATCGACGTCGATTATAAGGATGAACAGCGGAAGGAGTGGGTCCTCAGCGTGCATCTTTTGCGTAAGGTACTTGTACATCTGATTCTTGTTATTGAGCTGCGTGAGCGGATCGATCGAGATCATGTTGTCCATGTACGTGCTGTACAGGTAGAACACAGCCGCGAGCGAGCCGTAGCAAAGAAGCGGAACTCTCCAGTACATCGCCTGCAAAACGCCAAGCACTATGGGCGCTGCTGGGAAGATACCGATCATGATGTAGATATATCTGTCGGTGAAAATATTCCTGCAAAATGCCCTACGAAGCGCGTTCACAGAAGCCGCGATCATGTAGCCGAACGGCACGAGAACAAGCACGAAATAGAGCCTTCCGCCCCTTAAGACGTTGTTCTCATCAATATAGTAAACAAGCCCCGTTCTGTAGGCGGTAATGCACAGAAACGCCGAGATCCAGATAGGTATGCTCAGCAGCACCCTATTGATGTCGCTCTCGATATATTTTTCTTTTTGCATGATCTCTGAAAGAATGAACCAGATATAAGCCGCGATGCTGAGCAAAATGTAGGTGAAGATGTTGGACAGATACACGAGCGTCATGGAGCTTCCAAGACAGCCGCCGTCCACAAGTGCCCAAAAAATCTCAGCCGCAGAATATGCAATAAGAGTAATGATAAGATTCGCAAGATAAATCTGCGAAAGCTGTTTGTTGATCCCTCTATTTATCTTGAAAAGAAGCAGGCCTAGTAAAAAGATACAGGCCAATTGTGCCTCAACATAGTAGAAGACGTATCCCAAATTACGGACCTCCGAACATTCAATGAGCAGCCTTTATAGCCGCTCATTGTAATAAATATTTTATCACGAAATCACAATTGTTTGCCAATGAATTTAAATGCCGTTGGCGATAGCCTTAAGCGCATCAAATTCCGACTCGTACACGCCTCCCATAGCCTCGATATCTTCCCATGTATACCACGCTCCGCTGAGCTGGATACCGTTGATCGAAATGTCCGTAGTTATGACCATAAAGGGCTTGTGGTTAACTACGATATACGCAGTCCTGTTAAGACCGAAGGGAGTGACATAAACATGCCCCGTATCTATCAAATGATTCAGTTGATCTATTGATAATGTTTTGGATAAAGGTACTGTCTTTGTCATTTTCTTTTGCCCCTCTTCCTAAGAAAACACAAGTCCCAGATCACTACCGTTTTATGCCTTAAAAACTAAAAACCAGGTAGTATAAAATAATTATACTATCTGGTTTTTTGAGTGTAAATTCGTTTATATTTATTTAATATTTCCCTAATTCTGAGTTCATTCTTTTGCCCGTTAAATGTTCCTAAGATCAAGCAGATTCTCGATCTGACGCGCCTGTTCGGACTCTCTCATCTCTCTTTTCAGCTGCCTGCTTGACTTTTCAGGAGTCTCAGGCAAAAGAGATTTCGCAATGTCTTCTTCGACCTCTTTTATCTGCTCCTTCTCAGTAATTTCAGGATTGAGATTGGTCTCGGGGATCCTATCAAGATCGGGATGCTTCTCATTCTTCATCGAAGTAAGGAAACCGATGAGATCGACATTGATCTCGGAAATGCTACATCCTATGGCCTTCTTCTTGCCGACGTTGAAGTTTCTTACTACAACAGTGCTGAGCTCATAGTTATGAAGCGATGAACCGTATCTGAATCTAACGTCGATGCGGTCGCCCTCGTTGCAGACTGTATCTTTATCAAGCAGAAGCGATATTCCTCTCATCGAGATGTCGTGAACCGTGCAGTTCTTAAGGTCTATCGTATTGCCGTTGATAGACATGATACCGAGCTTATCGATAAAGAATCTCTCTGCGCGCCTCAAATTATCAGGCTCGAGATCCGACTGTGATCTTATAAGATGGAAGTTACCGTATCTTGTCCTAACGGGCGTGACCGTCGAAGATACGAACTTGTAGACTCTTCCGTCCCTCTTATTTCTTATCTGGATTTTGGCGGGCTCAAGAAATCTCATGTACTTGCCAAAGTATTCCATCGGCTGCACCAAGAGACCTGCAGAACATCCAAAGATCGCCTCTGTCATAAGAACGATACCGTGTCCCGCAACAGATGCATGGATCTTAACTTCTGAGCCGTTTGCAATCTCACTTACATTCATAAAAAAACTATCCCCACAACTTTATTTGCTCTATGATATATCATGATATACTATGTAGTGGAAAAAGTAAAAGACGTCCGGAGGAATTAGACATGATAAAAGAAAACCTTGAATACGTTGAAAATAGAATCTGCGAAGCCTGCAAAAGAGCCGGCAGAGACCGAAGCGAAGTCACTCTCATCGCTGTCAGCAAGACTAAGCCCGTCAGCGATCTTCGCGAGGCCATGGCTTGCGGCATCACAGTATTCGGTGAAAATAAAGTTCAGGAAATAAGAGATAAGACAGCCGAGATTACAGAGCCCCTTTCATGGCACATGATCGGCCACCTTCAGGCCAACAAAGTTAAGTATCTTCCCGGTGTTGCCTGCATGATCCACTCAGTCGACAACAGAAAGCTTGCAGATGAGATCGAGAAGCAAGCTTCAAAGCACGATCTTGTGATGGACGTTCTTGTGGAAGTAAACATGGCCCACGAAGAATCTAAGTTCGGCCTTTCTCCCGACGAAGCCATCGACTTCGTAAAAGAGATCAGCACGCTGCCCCATCTCAATATCCGCGGTTTCATGACCATCGCTCCTTATACAGAGAATCCGGAATCCAACCGCGTTTACTTCAAAGGGCTCCGCGAGCTCAAGGACAAAGTCAATGAGCTAGGCATCCCCGGCGTCCACATGGACACCCTTTCAATGGGCATGACCGGCGACTACGAAGTCGCCATCGAAGAAGGCGCCACCTTCGTCCGCGTCGGCACCGGAATCTTTGGGGAGAGGGATTATAGTAAGAAGGCATGATAAAAGAGCTGTGAATAATCACAGCTCTTTTTTGTCGTCTCAGAGTGAAAGCGCAGCCTTGTATCCGCCTTCGATCGCGTGTCTGATCCTGCCTGCTTTTTCGGCATCTCCGATCGTGATCATGTCCGGATACTCTTTTGCGATATCTTCTGCGATCGCATTGGATCTTGTTCCGAGTGAGATAACGATATTGTCGTAGCTTGCCGTTACTTCTTTTCCGGTCTCAAGGTTATTGAACTTGGCCTCGTGCTCATCTACGCTTACAAGCTGATGCTTAGCAAAGAATTTGCATCCGCCGGGAGCAAGTCTTCCCATAACATCAATAAGATTCTGGAAGAAGAGTCCGGGTCCGATATCGTCAGCCATCTCGTAAAGCTCAATGCTGTTTCCTTTTTCCTGAAGGAATTCCGCAGTCTCGATTCCGGTCATACCTGAACCTACTACGCAGACTTTTTTGCCCGAAAGATTAACTCTTCCCGCCAAAACATCAGGCGGAGTGATGATAAAGCTACCGTCAAGTCCCGGTATGCTTCTTGGAAGAACCGGTGAAGAACCGATAGCATTGATAACCTTATAAGGATTCTCCTTCTTGATAAGCTCGGCAGTTGCCTCGGTATTAAGTCGAACTTCGATGCCGTACTTCTCGATCATAGCCTGATAGTACTCAATAAGCCATGTGATCTTGTCTTTCTTGGGAGGCTTATTTGCAAGATTAAGCTGTCCGCCGATCTCTCCTGCCGCCTCAAAAATAACAGGCTTAAATCCACGCTCTGCCGCAACTCTTGCCGCCTCAAGTCCCGCAGGACCTGCGCCAAGGATCACTATTTTATTTCCGTCTCCGTTGTTCTTAAGAGGAAGATACGTGCACTCCTCGCCTCCCTCGATATTTACAGTACACTGGCAGCGAATTCCGTTGTCTTCGTCCGCAGCCATAAGGCTTTCCATACAGTTAAGACAGGAAATGCACTTTCTGAGCTCTTTTTCCCTGCCTTCTTTGACCTTGTTGCCCCAGTAAGGGTCGGCAAAGAACTGTCTGGCAGAACCAACGAATGAAACTCCTTTATTAAGGAAATCAACTGCGCCCTGGGGAGTTCTGATAACTGAACATGCGATAACGGGGATCTTCACCGCTTTCGCGATAGTTGCTCCGTTAACCATCTTCCAGCCTTCATCAAAGCCTGTAGGCTCCCAAGCCCAGTTCATGGTTTCGTAGTTTCCGGCTGAAACGTCAAGCGCATCAACGCCGTAGCTTTCAAAAAGCTTGGCCATCTCAACCGCTTCTTCAAGGATCATTCCGCCTTCTTTTCCGATCTCGCGCATATATTCGTCAGCGGAATATCTGATGATTATCGGATAATCTCCGCATTTTTCCCTGATGCCTTCAACGATCTCTTTTATAATTCTTACTCTGTTCTCGATACTTCCGCCGTATTCATCTGTTCTGTGATTTGTGTATGAAGAAATGAATTCGCAGAGAAGATATCCGTGAGCCGCATGAAGCACAACGCCGTCTACTCCTGCTTTCTGCATGCGAACTGCGCTGTCCACAAAATCTTTTACCGTATCATGAATCTCTTCAACGGTCATTGCATGAGTGGGCATATGGATGAGATCGCTCTCCTGTCCGCTCGGTGATGCCATCGATCCGCCGTTCAAAGGCGCAATTCCCTGACATCCGGGATGATAAAGCTCAACAAATAAAAGTGATCCGTATTTATGGATACTGTCCGCCATCTTCTTGTATCCGGGAATGAACTTGTCGTCATCCGTACAGATATTTCTGATGTTTCCGCGTCCGGTCTTGCTGTTGACAGAAGCAACCTCTGTCATTACAATTCCGCATCCGCCTTTGGCTCTTTCGGTATAAAAAGCGATATCTCTTTCAGAAACGCTACCGTCAAGCTCTGCGTAATAGTTGCCCATTGGTTCGAAAACCAGTCTGTTAGGTGATGTTACTTTGCCAATTTTTTGCTCGGTAAAAAGCTGTTCGTACATATCTCCTACCTCCTATACTTCCACTTATAAATCTTAGAGTAGCTCTAAGTCAATGTTTTTTATATTAAATTATTATAATCACTTTAATCACTTGAAAATATCAGTGTTTTGCGCTATCCTTATATCTGCAAAAGTTAAAGTAACTCGAGGTGATCGCTATGGTAAATATGGAAGATTGCGTTAAGTCTTTATCTATGGACCATCCACTTGATACAACGCCCAAATATTCCGTAACTCAGGCCTCCAAACTGGTCGAGATCTCGGAACATACGCTTAGATACTATGATGACAAGGGTCTTTTCCCTTTCCTTCAAAAAAATACCGCAGGCAAGCGTCTTTTCTCGGAAGCAGACCTTCAGTGGGCCAAGCTCCTTGAATGCCTGAGCAATTCAGGCCTTTCGATAAAAGAGATGCAGAAGTACGTTAAACTCTGCACTATCGGCGACTCTACAGTTCCCGAACGTTTTGAGATTTTGAAAAAACAGGAAAAGATTGTAAAAGATCAGATAAAAGAGAAAAAGAAACAGCTCAAACTCTTGCAGTTCAAGCTGGATTACTACGAAAAATGGTGCCGGAGGATATAATCCTCGGCACCATTTGTTATTTCTATTGTACTTCTATTCGAATCGGCGATCAGAAGCGAATCTGCTTCTCTGCCATTCCTCTTATCAGAAGCGGATCTGCTTCTCTACCATTCTTACGAATTCGACGTTGTTTCTAGTCTTTGAGAAGAGGTTGATGCACTGGTCAACCGCATCGTCGGCCTTCATGCCATTGAAGCCCTTTCTCAAGCTGTTGATAGCAACGAGCTCTTCGTTTGTAAGAAGGAGATCTTCTCTTCTTGTACTTGATTTCGGAATATTGATAGCAGGGAAGATTCTCTTTTCTTGGAGCTTTCTATCAAGAACCATTTCCATGTTACCTGTTCCCTTGAATTCCTCGTAGATAACGTCGTCCATCTTGGAACCTGTCTCGATAAGTGCAGTTGCAAGAACTGTAAGGCTTCCGCCCTCTCTCATATTTCTTGCTGCGCCGAAGAATCTCTTAGGCATGTGAAGAGCTGCGGGATCAAGACCACCTGAAAGTGTTCTTCCTGAAGGAGGAACAACGATGTTGTAAGCTCTTGTAAGTCTTGTGATGGAATCGAGAAGGATAACAACGTCCTTGCCGTGCTCAACAAGTCTCTTTGCTCTCTCCATAACCATCTCGGCAACTCTCTTGTGATGCTCAGGAAGCTCATCGAAAGTTGAGTAGATAACTTCTGCGTTAGGTCCCTCGATCGACTCCTTGATATCTGTAACTTCCTCAGGTCTCTCATCGATAAGAAGGATGATGAGATGGATCTCAGGGCTGTTCATAAGGATTGACTTTGCAACTTCCTTAAGAAGTGTTGTCTTACCTGCCTTAGGAGGTGATACGATCATACCTCTCTGTCCCTTACCGATAGGGCTGATAAGATCCATGATCCTCATTGCAACTGATGCAGTAGGAGTCTCAAGTCTGATCTTAGAATTAGGGAAAATAGGAGTCATGTTCTCAAAGTTCCATCTTCCCATAGCAACCTCGGGCTTGTATCCGTTAACTGTATCAAGCCTTGAAAGAGCTGCAAATTTATCTGTTTCTTTCTTGGGTCTGCATGTACCCGAAAGGATATCTCCTGTCTTTAAGTTAAATCTTCTGATAAGGCTGGGCGCAACATAAACGTCGTTATCACCCGGAAGATAATTAGCACATCTGATGAATCCGTATCCATCCTGCATGATTTCAAGGATTCCGTTAGCTGAATCGCCTCCTTCAGCCTCGGGCTCTGCCTCTTCTGAAGCAGGTGCACTATCAGCCTTCTCAGCTTTTTCAGCTTTGCGTCCTGCGTTATCGGACTTGTTGGAAGTCTCAGCAGCATCGCCGTTTGCGGTAGTAACCACAATCTTTTTCTTAGAGGATTTAGCCGGAGCTTTCTTCTCTTCTGCAGCGCCGCTCTCGTTGGCTTTCTCCGCAGCTTCTTTTTCATCAAGTTCGCACATAAGATCAATGATCTCAGACTTTTTAAGTCCTGCTACGCCCTTGATCCCTCTTTTCTTTGCTATGTCTCTTAAGTCATTAAGTTTAAGTGTCTCGTACTTCTCTCTCAAAATTTCTCCATTCCGCGCTATATGCGCAAATTTAAAACCACTACAACCACTAAAAATTCTTGGGGATCAACAAACGATTGCGTGAAATACGCGTCTGTCAAAAGAATAAGTTTACTCTTTACTTACAGAATGACAATACACCTTTTTTACGATAAAATCAACATTAAATCACAATTTTTTCCAGAAAAAACAAGAAACAGAAGCTATTTCAACGGTGCGCCTGCAAATCAAGATAAGTTTACCGGAACACAGACAAAAAAAGACCATGCGACTAGCGCATGGTCTTCTTGATTCTCTATCATCTTTTCTGTTGAGCACCGAGTCTGTTTTTAGTCATTAAATTTTCCGTACAAAACTTTTGCGAGCTCGGAGTTCTTGTCGAGGACGATGGTTTTGTCGCCCTTCATTGAAGCCTTGATGGCATCGAGACCACGGATGTAGCTGTAGAACTCGGCTTTGTCTTCGGTGTCGTAGGCTTTGGAAAGAGTTTCCATGTAGGAAGACTCACCTTCTGCGATGAGCTTCGCTGCGTCTTTTTCAGCCTGGGCCTTTACGATAGCAACTTCCTTGTCGGTCTCGTTGTGGATCTTCTGAGCCTCGGCGTCACCCTGAGCGGTGTAGGATGCGGCGATGTTGTTACGCTCTGAGATCATACGCTCGTATACGGCCTGTTTGTTGTCGTCGGGAAGATCAAGAGCCTTGATCTGCGCCTGAACGATAGTGATTCCGTAGCCGGATACATCGCTGTTGGCTTCCTCGGAAATAAGCTTGGTGAGCTGCTCGCCTCTTGCCTCGATGACTTCGTCCTGAGTCATTGAAGAGATCGCGTTCTTGGTAGCGTTGTATACAGATGCCTCGATACGCTCCTCTGCTCTTGCTGTCAAAGCATTAAGAGTCTGAACGTACTTGAGCGGATCTGTAACCTTCCAGATAACGTATGTATCTGTGATCATAGACTTTTTGTCCTTGGTGATAACGTCTGATGCGGGGATATCGTAAAGAACCGCCTTAGCGCTGATCGACTGAACATCGTCGATGAAAGGTGTTCTCACATGAAGTCCCGGATCCTCGGCGATCGCGATGATCTTACCGAATCTTCTTACTGTAATGTATTCGTTTTGGTGAACGATGTATGTTGCGCTTCCAAAGAGAAAAAGAGCCAGCAACACAATTACGATCAATATTATAGATGTATAATTCTTTTTATTTCCCATGTTACCCTCCTCAATCACTAAAGCTCTCAAGCGGAAGCATCTGCTGAGTCTGTCCGTCTGAGATGATAACCTTCAGATCCGGAAGTACATCCTCCATTGCTTCGTAGAAAAGTCTCTTCTTGGTGATATAAGGCTGTAACTTGTACTGCTCATACATCTCGTTAAATCTTGCAACCTGACCTTCGGCCTCTGCTATTCTTGACTGCTTCTTGGCCTCAGCGTCCTGAATGATCTTGTCGGCTGCAGCCTCTGCCTTGGGAAGCTCTTCGCTCTGATACTTCTTGGCGTTGTTGATAGCAGTTTCTTTTCCCTGCTTAGCAGTTTCTACAGACTTGAACGCCTGAACGATATCCTGTGTGGGCGGCTCAGCGTCCTGAACGGAAAGGTTAACAACCATGAGTCCGATCTTCTTATCGGTAAGCTCCTGCTGAAGCTTCTCTTTTACCTCAGCCTGGATCTGACCCTTAGCCGTTGTGATAACGTCGTCAACAGGATAATTGACAACCGTATTTCTGATGCAAGCAAGAGCCATGTTCTTCATGATGAGCTCGGGCTCTTCGCTGTTATAATATGCCGCAACGGGATCACTTACCTTGTATTCAAGATAAAAATCGATATCAACAAAATTGAAGTCTGATGTGATCATTACACCCTCGTCTTCAACAGTGATGTTCTGACCGTCTTTTACCGTGTAGCCGATTCCGATCCCGTGAGTTGTCATATCGATGAGATGTGCACTCTGGACAAAAGGAATCTTGAAATAAAGTCCGGCGGTATCAACTCTGACTACCCTTCCGAACATAGTCAGGATTGCCTGCTCCTGCTCTTTTACCTGATAAAATCCCTGACTGATAACAAGCAGGATAAAAAGTGCAACAATCCCTGCAAGCACGGTCTTAGGATTTATCTTAAGCGATTGCTTTCTCATAAAATATCCTCCCTTTTATATGGTTAAAAAACGTCGGCGTGCGCCAAAACACACGCCGACACTAGTCATCTTATATAGTCAGATCACTGGAAGTTCGTTATCAGGGCTACTACTCTCAGTGCGAAGAGAACGAATACAACCCACATGATAGGGCTAACTTCCTTAGCTTTCTTGGATACAACCTTGAGGATAACCCAAGCAAGAACTGCGAACATGATACCTGTAGCGATTGAGTATGCAAGAGGCATCATAACTACTGCAAGGTAAGCACCTACAGAATCAGCGATGTCGCCGTCGAACTTAACCTTTGTGATACTCATGAGCATAAGCATTCCAACATAGATAAGTGCCGGAGCTGTTGCAAATGAAGGGATCGCAAGGAAAAGAGGGCTAAGAACAAGTGATACAAGGAAAAGGCATCCTGTTGTAAGAGCTGTAAGACCTGTTCTACCGCCGGCTGCAACACCTGCGCTTGACTCTACAAAGCTTGTGATAGTTGATGTACCAAGAAGGGCACCTGATGTTGTTCCTACAGCGTCAGCAAGGAATACCTGACCAACTCTGGGAAGATTGCCGTCCTTGTCAAGAAGGCCTGCCTTGTCGGCAACACCTACTACTGTTCCAACTGTGTCAAAAAGATCTACATAGAGGAAGCTGAATGTGATAGCAAGGAACTGAATGATATGGCTTGCTGCCCAACCGAAGTTAAGCTTGAAAGCTGTCTCAGAAATAGCTCCGAGCTGAAGTCCTCTTGAGAAATCAGGGAAGAGGCTTGTTCCCTCAGCGGGTACGTAGATACCTGCAGCCTGAAGGATCATACCTACGATCCAGATAGCAATGATTCCGATAAGAACGCCGCCGCGTACATTGTAATGAACGAGCGCTGCGATAAGTACAAGACCGATAAGTGCAAGCACCATGTCGAGATCTGAGAAGCTTCCGAGACCAACTACTGTTGCGTCGTTAGCTACGATGATGCGTGCATTCTGCATTCCGATGAATGCGATGAAAAGACCGATACCTGCTGAGATACCGAACTTAAGGTTCTGTGGGATACTGTTGATGATCTGCTCACGGAACTTGAAGAATGAAAGGACGATAAAGATAAGACCTTCCACAAATACCGCTGTAAGAGCGATCTTGAAAGGCTCAGCCTCTCCTGCAAGCTCACCGAGACAAACAGTGTATGCAAAATATGCATTGAGTCCGAGTCCTGCTGACAATCCGATAGGATAGTTTGCAAGGAATGCCATGATGAATGTGGCGATAGCCGATGCAAGCGCAGTAGCGACAAATACACCGTTAGCATTCATTACTGTACCCAGGATGTTAGGGTTAACGGCAAGAATATACGCCATAGTAAGGAATGTTGTGGCACCGGCAAGGATCTCTCTCTTGACCGTGGTGTCATGTTCTTTTAGCTTAAATAACTTCTCCAACATACTTTTCCTCTCCTTTGTTGAATATGACTATTTTCTTTTACAAAAGCCGCGTCACCTGTACAGGATCCTGCCGACTGTGTAAACCACCTCATAAGCGTTGTCATATAACTCAAAGAGAACGTGTGCCATAACCGTGACATATACGTTCTTGGTCAAAAGATATGCGATCGTAACGGGCAGAGCCATGATCATCCACTCCGCAATCCCCAACCAGCCGTGCGCTCTTGCGATCGAGCAGAGCAACAGACTTACAACCGTAAGGATCGCCGTCTTTTTCTTATTGTCAAAAGAGATAAGTGCCCTCCTGTAGAAAAACTCCTCAGCGACGGGCTTCATAACGATCATCATGAATGCGTAGACCAAAGTAGGTATAAGGTCATTCTCAACGATAATGTTGACCACATGGTCATCTATATCATAAGAATAAGTCATCGTGATAAATTCTCTGAGCTTACCTGCGGCGAACAGACCGCCAAATGTGATCAGCACAGGTAACCAGAACTCCTTTATCTTACCGAAATGACTGCGCATCTTCCTAAAAGAGAACTGCTTGTGAATGAAATAAAAATAAACCAGCAGTCCTAAATAGAATACAAAGAATAAATTAAATGCTTGCTTGGGCACTACAATAGTAGCTATGACGAGTGCCAATTCCCACAGCAAAGGTATATATAAACGGTTCAAAACTGACTCCTTCAACATAATCTTCTTAAGATTGGTAAATAACCATACTCAATAATTATAAATTCAATGATAATAGAGGTCAATTCATTTATTCCGATTTTTCAACCACTATTATACAGTTTGACGCAGGGTACTCCGTTTCCTCATCTTTTTCATCCAAAAGATCCAGATATTTGCCGAGGTTGTCGGGATATCCCGGCTCCAAAAACTCTTTTGCCACGATCACCGTAGCCCCCAGCTCCTCAAAGAACGCCCGGTACTCCGAAAGCGTGAAATACCCGAACTGCTCCTGCACCTCATGCGCATAGCTCTCCGTTCCCCACGTGTAAGTGTACAGAAACTCTCTTATGAAATTTATGTCGCCGGCCACCGTAAGTGACTTATCATCAGTAAAAAGAACTTTCTTCTCCTCGGGGATATCCTTAAGCCCCTTAAAGTCCTTAACATAGTTCTTAAAGAAATCAAGCCCCGCCGCAGTCTTAAACCTGATCTTGCGTACCGCATTTCCTTCCGTCTTAATACCGTCGCGGATTATGATCCTTCCGCCCTTTCCAAGGCTGTCGTACGCATTACGAAGCGCCTTCTTGACGCTCGCGATATCGAACCTTCCGTTCTCGCCCTCAGTGTATGAATAGATCTCATGCAGGATCGAGGAAAAGATAATGCTGCCAACCTCACGTCCCATGGTACCGTCGACAAAATTGTGGACCAGAACGTTCCATCTGTGGCCCTCGCGATGCTTCTTTTGATTGAGAGTCTCGATAACGTTGGTCGAAATATCCGTTCCGATGATCTCCTTGTCCGGGAACCTGCTCTCCAGCTTATCAAGAAGGATCCCGCCGCCGGAACCAACGTCAACGACGCTCTCTCCCGTGACATGATCAACGATGCTGTCCTTCGTGCTCGTCGCAACGTTGTTCATCGTGCGCAAGTACTTATCCTCGTTGTTGAGCCTGTCGAAGGCATCCCTTCTAAATCCGAACATATCATAAAGAACGATTATGCTCTTTTCAAAAGTAAGAAGTCCGCTCCTTTCCGCCTCGACGCAGAACTCAATGAGCTTCTCGCAGACCTTCGAAAACTTAAAGTCGACGAACGCGCTCTTGTTCTCGATCGTAACGGAAATATCCACGTTCTGAACGGACGCATCCAAAAGATATTTTTCAATGATGCGCTTCTTGTAGACATTTACGTGCTTCTTGCCCTCATAGTCGTAATAAAGATTGTCCGAAAGAGGCTTGAAATTCAGGTGCTCGACCTCTTTTCCGGACGCCGCGATCTCTTTTGCCGTGTTAACAAGGATAGTCCTGATCTGGCCCATGTCAAAGCTTGAGAGCGCAGCCTCGAAGTACCAAAGCTCGTACTTTGGAAAGATTTCCTTGGCAAAAAAGTCTACGTCGCTTGCAAAGAACTCCATCTCGCCGGGACACAGCCTCTGAAGCCTGTACTGAGGCGAAAACTCTTTTAACTGACCCGAAGCGATGTCGGCTATGAGCGAGCGTACGCTGACTTTGTTGGACTCCCAGATCTTCTCCGAGACAGCCCTAATGATGCACTCGTTAAGCGCAAACAAGAGCCTTTGCAGATCGTACTCCTTGTCGTCACGATATGCCAAAAGCTCTTTATTCCCCGAAACCGAGATCTCACCGCGAATACACTGACCAATAACTCCGTGAGTCTTGATCAGTGTATAGATAAAGCCGTCATCACCCGTTTCGTCTCTATAGATATAGGCAGATGCTATGTTGTGTATATCAAGCGGGTAGCCCTTTTCGCGCCATGCATTTCGCTCCTTGGAAATGCCGCCCTTTGCTACCTCCGACCATTTAAGCGTCGTCTCCACAAGCTCTTTTTCCTCCGCCGGAAGGCCGTCGCGCTCGGCGATCTCATCGAGGATATCAAGAGTCTTCATCACGTACATCAAAGTCTCTTTTCCCGACAAGCTGCCCATGCTCTCAAGGCGCTCCGCGTTGACGTAAACATTGTCAGTTTCCGTCAAGAACTTGAGCCAGCGGTTGTTCTCAAGCACTCCCTCCTTTATAGTTCCTTCCTCGTTAAAAAACTTCCCGAAATTCTTCCCCATTTAAACTCCTAGCCGGTCACGAGCCTTCCTATGCGGTCCGAGACCCCGATCTTGATCTCCATCCCCGCGTTGAAATCGATCGTGTCATCCAGGATCCCGTCGGAGAAAACCACGCCGTTCTCACTCATGTTCGATGTGACGATGAGCTCCTCCTTGTCCTCGATCTGCCCGTAGACGATATCGGCCTGCGTGAATCTTCCCGGGAAAGGCTCCCTCACCTGGAAGGTCAACTGCCTTGCGCCCCAGTCGTACTTTGGCTCCGGGATGTTCTTAAGGCCGAACGCCTTGGCCATTCCGTTAAATTCCGCCATGACCGATCTGTGCCAGCCCGTCATTCCAAAGCCCGTAGATACGATGATCCCTGATGATGATTGATTTTCAATTTGGTTACGATAGTTGATGTTGTATCTGGCCGAGGTGTGGTTGTTTACTCCGACAAAAAAGTCGTTGACTGCGTAAAGCACCTGGCCGTCCTTAGTTTCTACTTTTCCCATTGTAACACTTTTGGTATTAAATGTGCCATCGATCACTCTCGGAAGAAGGCCCTCGACATCGCCCGTTTCATAAGGCAAAAGAACTCCATCCCAGCGGGCGGGATCGGGATTGACGCCAACAAGCGGCTGGCCGTCCAGGTATTTCATGGTGTTGGCGACAAGTCCGTCCTGCCCCACAGCTATCACGATGTCGTCCGCGCCAAAGATCATGTTCGGAAGGTACTCCCTGTCTATCTCCTGGAGCCTTGCACAGGGGCGGACAAAGCTTCTGATGCTCTCAAGCGCCGCGTTGTAGACCTTATCCTCCTTCTCATAATCCGAGAAGTCCGCCCCGAGGTGCTCAATGTAGAACCTCGCCTGCTCCACGGTGTTGTACCTCCTCTTCAGTTCTTCATATCTCGTGCGGCGTTTTATCAAAACAACCTTGTTCATTCCCCTGTCCATAGTATCCTCCTATTTGTTCGGCCCGCACAGGCCGCGCGGCCTGTGCTGCTCTTTTCCTCTGATCCGTTACTTCTGCGCGAGTCCGGTTGTGATGGTCTGCAAAAGATCGGGTGTGATATTCAAGGTTCCGATCTTGTTTGCGTTCTCACCGAGATTCATGAAGCCCATCGCCATGAGGGTTCCGGGATCTGTCTGTGCCATCGCGCAAGCCTCGACGAGTGCGACATTGAGATTGTTGTAAGCTTCAACAACAGCCCTGAGTGCGTATGCCTGCTGGTCTGCCTTGATCCTCTCATTCTCGGCTTCGAGAGCTGTGTACTCCGCGTTCTTCTTCTCAAGCTCGATCTTACCGAGCATCTCCTCGTTCTCAAGTTCAATCTTGCCCTGCATCTCTTTCGCCTCGATCTGGAGCCTCTTTGCGGCAGCCATCTCGCGGAGCGCGTACTCTTTTTCCTGCTTCTCGGTGTTCATCGCAAGTTCGCTCCTAAGAGCCTTCATGCGCATCTCTTGCTCTTTTTCCTCGCGCTCTTTTTTCATGTTCAGGTCGCAGCGCTGAACGTACTGCTTCATCTCCTGCTCTTTTTCTTCCTTCTCCTTTTCCTTCTCGGCGACCTTGATCTCAGTGTTGATCTCGTTCTCCTTGATCACACGCTCCTGCTCGATCGCCGCGTTGCGCCTCTTGTAGATCGCATCGTCCTGCTCCTTCAGGATCTGCTCCCTCGCCGCCGCTTCAAGCGCCTTCCTTGTCTCGGTCTTGGGATTGATGCCAAGGATATTTATCGCAACCACGCTGACTCCGAGCTTCACGATTGACTCGTCGCTTGTCAGTGTCTCTTCGATCGTCCTCGCCATCTCGTCCGCCAGCCTTATGATCGTCCTGACGTCCCGCTTGCTGACCTCCCTGATCACGATCGCCTTTATGATGTTGTTAATCCTCTTTTCCAAAAGAGCCATCTGCTCCGCGATCTTCTGCTCTGTCGGGACTTTATCCTGATATGCGAAATCAAACATCTTAGATGCCTTGTCGTAATCCGTGATCATGTAGGTCGTAACGCCCTGCACGCAAACGCTCTGGTAATCGCCCGTAACCACGTCGTCAAATGCGAACGCCCCATCAAATGCGGTAGACGGCGCCACCATGATATTAGTCGTGAGGTCGTTGTACAAAACAGATAAGCCAAGTCCCTCTCTCACCACTGTTCCGTTCTTGATCACCATCACATAATCGTTGGGTTTAAACTTTATAAATTTCATACTGTATCCTCCTTCCTTGTAAAGAGCCGGCCCAGGGCAACTCGTTAGTAGTTAATTACTACTTTCTTTTCTTTGTTTACATAATAGTAGTATTTTGCTACTTTGTCAATAGAAAAAAATAAATAATAGAAAAGAGCATCTATAACTTTACTGTTATAAATGCTCATATAATTATGATATAAGGCTCTAATGATGTTTATTATACTAATTACCTTATATTCTGATTAGGCGGTCTTAATAGTTTTTGAACAGGTCTGCATGAGTTCCTGTCCTGACAGCAGTGAGAATGAGATTGCCTTCATCTTTACCATAAATCAGGAGCCAGTCAGGTTGTATATGGCACTCATTAAAACCTTCATAGTCTCCGTGTAAAGGATGATCCAGATACTTTGCATCCAGAGTATGACCTTGAAGCAATTCATCAATGACATGTTCAAGCAATCTTATGTCTAAACCTCGTTTTTTCGCAAGTTTATAGTCTTTTTTGAACCTTGTGGTGTGTTTTAGACTGTAAATATAATTGATCATTCTACATCCAGCTCATCAATCAGCTCTTTTGCAGAACCGTAGGACTTTGCTTCCACCTTTCCAGACATAATATCTCTTGCTTCATTAATAGCAGCGATTGTTTCTTTGTTATACTTTGGAACTCTTACATCAAAGGGGATTCCGCCTTCCATAAGAGATTTTTCAAAGAATATATTAACTGCTTCAGCAAGTGTCATGCCCAGATTTCCATACAGTTCTTCAAGGCTTGTTTTCTTTTGTTTATTCATTCTCATGTTAAAATTTGTATCTTTAACCATTGTAGCTGACATAAATATCACCTCCTAAGATAATAATATCATTATGTACTACTTTTGCAATACAATGTTTTACATTTAATAAAAAAATCAGATTTACCACAACACTTTTAGGGTGTTGCAGTTAATCTGACAAATGGGTTGTAAGCGCTTTGTTCAAAAGCCGCTAATTGAGCCCGCCGCGCCGCTATTCAGATTTGTAAACGTACTCCGCCGAGAGCTTGCCGCTCGTGATCGACTTCGTCTTCGCGCCGGTTGCCTCGACCTTCGGCGCAACCATCGCTCTAAAGTTAGTCTTGTAGAGCTTCTTTCCAAGCACAAGCTCGTAAAGCGCCTGCAGATCGGGAAGCGTGAACTTCTCTCCTACCATATTGAAGGCAAGATCGGTGTGCTCGAACTGCGACTTCAATTTCAATATTGACTCTATGATGATCTCGATGTGGTCAAACGCAAGCGCCTCCTCGGACGCAAGGCTTGAAACCCAGTTCTCGTAGTATGTGCGGCCGTTCTTAAAGCGCTTGTTCTCGATCTTGTAGCTGATCTCGACATCTCTTTCGGCATTGATAAACTTGATCTCTCCGGGCGCAATGATAAGATCAAACCAGGCCGCATCCTGCACGCCGCCCGGGTTATCGCCAACGCCCGCGCAAGTTAGCCCGCGAAGCGCGTCATAGCCCGTATCCGCAACAAGTGCTAGGTACGCGATCGTCATGACCCAAGTCCTCGGGTCCCTTCCCGGCTTCGTAAAAGTGTAGATCTGATCGAGGTACACCCCTTCAAGCCCCGTCTCCTGCGAGAGCTTTCGCTGCGCCGCCATGTACGCCGTCTCGTCCTTGCGCACAAAGCCGCCCGGCAGAGCCCACATATCGATGAACGGGTGCTCATCTCTTTTGACCAAAAGAATCCTGAGCGCGCTCAGGTCAGGGCTCACCCCAAGCACCAAAATGTCCGTCGTAACGCTCGGCCTGTCGTAGTTGCCGACCTTGTAACCCTTTAGGAATTCGTTTTCTGTTAAACCGTTTCTGTCTCTCTTCTGTGCCATCCCCAATCTCCCTAATGTCAAAACGAAATCATAAATACATTGTACCATTTCGGCTCGTCTTATGCTTAAAAGATTTGGGGCGCACCACCTCTACTCATTAAATTCCATATACTTCTTCAGCGCCGCCATAACGATGAAGAAATAGACGAATCCGATGCAGGTCGTCACAAACTGGAAGACCGAAAAAGTAGTCTGGAACACGCTCATCTTGCCCCTCAACGGGCTGTCCTGCGGAATAAACGACGGGAGCAGCCACAGCGAAATGGTAAGCCCCATGAACAGGCCCTTTCCGAGGGCGCAGAGAAACGCCATGCAATAGCTCTTTATACTGACAAGCCCCTTGGGCTTTAAGACTTCTTTTTTCAAAAGAAAATGCGAAAGAACCACCAGTACTATGTTTCCGAGCATGATAAGCGGAATGATACCGGGAACCGCGATCATAACAGGGGACGCAGCTATAAAGTACGCCGTAACCGGAGTTATGATGCTGAGCACGATCCCGCAGGGAAGGTTGACCAGCATAACAGCCAGTACCAGGCAAAGATTGATGATGGGCCCCGTAATAAAGATGCTCAGATTCTTAAATACCTGACTGACCAGACAAATAGCCAAAAGAATCGCTGTGATCGCAATCTGCTTACCGCCGAATGAACTACTTTTTTTCATCATTCCACCCTCTTTTTTTCCATTTATAATGATCAAACCTGATATAAATTATAGCCCCAAAACACTAAAGAAGGTTAGAAAATCTATCAAAATTTGGCAAAAAACAAGGCCACTCATTTTGCTTTTTACATATTTCCGCACACATGCTAAAATGTGTTGTTGCAATTTTTTTTCACGGAGAAATACCATGATCTTATCAGTACACAACATAAATAAATCTTTTGACGGAAAAGATATTTTAAAAGATGCATCTTTTCATATAGAAAATAACGAGAAGGCGGCGATCGTCGGCATCAACGGCGCGGGCAAGACCACTCTTCTCAAGATCATCATCGGCGAACTCTCAGCAGACAGCGGAGATGTGACGTTTTCCAAGGATGTGACCTGGGGGTATCTAGCGCAGAACCAGAACGTTCAGACCGAGAACACCATTTTCGAAGAGCTTGTCGAGGTAAAAAAACATGTCATCGAGCTTGAAGAAAACATCAGAGCCGCCGAGGAAGAGATGAAGCACGTTACAGGCGAAGAGCTCACTCGCCTCATGGACAGATACACATTCATGAACGAGCAGTTCCAGAGAATGTCGGGCTATGCGTGGCAGAGCGAAGTTACGGGCGTTGCCAAGGGCCTTGGTTTTACAGAGGACGAGCTTGATAAAAAGATATCCACCCTCTCCGGAGGTCAAAAGACAAGAGTGGCACTCGGTAAGCTCCTTCTTGAAAGCCCCGATCTCATCATCCTCGACGAGCCCACGAACCACCTGGATATGACTTCTATCAGATGGCTTGAGAATTATCTTTTGAATTATAAAGGTGCCGTGCTTATCGTCTCGCACGACAGATATTTCCTTGATAAGATCGTAGGCAAAGTTATCGAAGTCGAGAACACGCTTGTTTCAAGCTTTGTCGGCAACTACAGCGCCTATTCGGTCAAGAAAGAGCAAAAGAGACTTGCGCAGTGGAGCGCTTACATGAAGCAGCAGCAAGAGATCAAGCACCAGGAAGAAGTTATCGCAAAGCTCAAGTCTTTCAACCGTGAGAAGTCGATCAAGCACGCCGAGAGCCGTGAAAAGATGCTGGAAAAGACGGTTCGTCTGGATAAGCCCATGACGATCGACGACAGCATGAAGATCACATTAAAGCCCTCTTGCGAGAGCGGAAAAGACGTTTTGGAAGCCGTGAACCTTTCTAAGTCTTTCGGAAGTCAGGAGCTCTTTTCAGGGATTAATTTTGAGATAAAAAAAGGTGAGCACGTTGCGATAATCGGTGACAACGGAACGGGTAAGACCACTCTCCTTAAGATGATAAACGGGCTTGAGAGCATCGACAGCGGTAAGATCACACTCGGAACCAAGGTTGAGATCGGTTACTACGATCAGGAGCACCACGTTCTTAACGACAACAAGACTTTGTTTGATGAGCTTCAGGATGCTTACCCGACACTCAATAACACAGAGATACGAAACACTCTTGCGGCATTTCTTTTTACCGGAGATGACGTATTCAAAAGAATCGGTGACCTCTCGGGAGGTGAGAAAGGCCGCGTCAGCCTTGCAAAGCTCATGCTCTCCGACGCCAACTTCCTGATCCTCGACGAGCCGACGAACCACTTGGATATCACAAGTAAAGAGATCCTTGAGTCGGCGATCTCAGGCTACGAGGGAACCGTGCTGTACGTAAGCCACGACAGATATTTCATAAATAAGACTGCGACCAGGATTCTTGACCTTACACGCAAGAGCATGGTCAATTACATCGGAAACTACGACTACTACATCGAGCACGTCGAAGAAAAGATGCAGAACACGTTCGGCACGACCGACTCCGGCGCGGGTGCGAGTGACGCGGCCGGTGCGACCGGTTCGGCCTCTAACGCAGGCGGCTCTGCCGGCACTACCGGCGCGGCCTCCAATGCTGGCGGTTCAACCGGCTCCGGAAGCCTGGACTACAAAGCTCAGAAAGAAGACAAGGCTCGCCGCAAGAAGCTTGAAGCCGCTCTTAAGAAATGCGAGGACGAAATCGCAAAGCTCGAAGCCAGAGACAGCGAGATCACCGAGGCCCTCTCCGATCCTTCAATCGGAACCGACCTCGCAAAGCTCCGCAAACTCACGGACGAGCAGACCGAGATACAAGAAAAGCTCTCCGCACTCTATGATGAGTGGGAAGAGCTAAGTTCAGAATCTTAATTTAAAAGCAGACTGTATTGATAAATGACTGCTCTAATATTTTTATGATAAATGCCGATAATATAGATAGCAATGGTTTGCGTGTCTTTTCAATGGAATGAAATCCAATGAAATGGCGCGCATTTTTATTGAAAGGGATCAATCATATGAATGTTACATTTAATCCGGGAATTAGCTATGGAACTACGTATCGCTCTACCACCAACAAACCTGTAAGTAAAATGGAAGCTCCTATCAGTCTTCCACAAACCGGTTATTATAAGGACCCTATACCAAGTGTATTCCACAGTAAGGAAGATTGTGGTGTAGGAGAAACATACCTCAACTGCGCTCTTTCCGGAAGCGAGGGTGATCCTAATAATTTGCCCTGCAATTTTTATAAGCCGGCTGATTATAATGAAGAAGATCCTGTATATATAGCAAGGCTTTATCCATGGGATGGTTCGGAGACTATAGTAAAAGAGATTCATCTCAAGGATGTGGATTTAACACATGCCAATAAGATTGAGACTTTTGCTTATGGAATATATCTAAAAGACAAAGGTGAGATTGCAAATCTTGATGATATTTTAACCGCATACGACCACGCGCATGATAACGCTTCCCCTTGCACAAAATCTAACCTCAATAAAGTGGATGTTATACGTGCTATACGAGAATTTATGGAAGCAGGCCTTAAGCAGGGGTATTATAATCAGTATGTCGACTATTTAGCATTATTTAATGCTATAGAAAGAAACAGACATTAGCGTGTATATCCGCCGACCTGTTCGGCATTATTATAGGCGCTTGGATCTATGTAGTACTTTGATTCTTCATCCCAATAGTCGATCAAAGAAAGTACTTCCTGCCCACTTACAGGGCTCTGCAGATACTTATCGTACTTTTCCTTAGCCGCTGCATACTTTTCCTCAAAGTCCGCACCACCAGCGGAGGAAAAGGTACAGCCGGATATAATCACGGACAGCAATAAAAAACTGTGATAATAAATAGGTTTGGTTTATGATCAAACACCATAAGTTTCCTCATCGTCCTTGCCATCATATTATTCATCTGCTTCGACAACGTTAACCAAGATTGCAGTACCAAAACAATCATCTAAATCATCTAAATCTAAATGAAAGCTATCTTCTCCTCTGTACGTATAATACCTTATCATTACTGTTTTCTCATCTGTGTCATCAATAGTGCCGACGATTATATGAATATGAAACTCCTCATCCGGAAATAAAGCATGCAATTTATATCCCCAAAGTTCAACAATATCAAATGCCAATCTTAAGCTTTGCTCATAAGTTATTCCATCAAAATAACTATCTATCAAAAATTCACTTCGACTCCATTCCCACTCCGACAAATCATACTTATAATCATTTGCTGTTTCTTCTGACACCTTTTTTTGATCATTGATCTTCATGAAAAAGCCATCTCCAGCTTTATAAATATCAGGATTAATAATCGAAAGCTTTCCGGTAAAATCAAAGGTATTATCCATATCCTTTATTTTAAAATATTCTTCTTGCATGCACGTGTTCATTATTATCATAATAAATTCATTTCCCTATTAGCGTTTCACACAAAGCGTTATTATTTGTATTCTTATATATCTATATCATCGTCGTCTTCTTCATCGTCATCATCGTAATACTCTTCATCTGCTTCGACAACATTAACCATGATTGCACTATTTTGATATCTATCTAAAGAATCTAGTTTGTAATGAAAACTTTCTTCTCCTCTGTACGTATAATATCTCAACATTACTATTTTCTCATCTGTGTCATCGATAGTGCTGACACTTATAATAATATGGAACTCCTCATCCGGAAATTGAGCATGTAATTTATATCCCCAAAGCTCAACAATATCAAATGCCAATCTTAAGCTTTGCTCATAAGTTATTCCTTCAAAATAACTATCTATCAAAAACTCACTTTGGCTCCACTCAAATTCAGATAATTCATCATAATCATAATAATCTAACGTTTCTTCAGACTCCTTTTCTCGATCATCAATTTTCATAAAAATACCATCTTGAACTTTATATATCGTTGGATTAATTACAGAAAGCTTTCCGGTAAAATCAAAGGTATTATCCATATCCTTTATTTTTAAATATTCTTCTTGCATGCGCGTGTTCATTATTATCATTATTTTTTTCCTTCCTACTCATTAAAAAATGGTGGTTCACCTAAATATTTTAACGCTTTATCAATAGCCCTTTGAATCTCCGGATCTTCTAACATTCTCTGAATACTTGGCGGAGCTTCCGGATACGGTTCTTTATCAAAATAAAATTTTCCATCTACAGGATCAAATACATATTTAGTTCCTTTTGCATCATGATAGTGTACGTTGCCATTTCCTTCCCCAGGATTAGGATTCTCTACATCTATCCTTTCTGTTTTTCCTCTACGCCATTTAGTTTCTGATTCAAACTCGGGTCCATTCTTCCCAAGCGGTTCCCCATCTTTGTTCTTACGATGCGGTTTCTCTTTATTCTTATCTTTTGCTTTCTGCTTCCCTTTCTTTTTAGAATTGGTCTTAGAATCGCCTTTGGATTTACTAAGATAATTATTATTTTGCAAAAACTCCGCAGTTTTTATAACAATCAATGTAGCGTCAGCAGCAAGTATCCCCGCTGCTATTAAATCCCCTATAGGTAAAGGTCCATCGCCTACAACTAAGGTGGCGAGTGCCGGCAGCTGTGCTATTACTGCTTCTATTTGCTGCATTGTATATTTACCGGCTTCAAGTATAGTCTTAACTGTCTCCTCTAATCCATACCATACCTCAGGTTCCATTGGGATAGCAAAGCCATCGGAAACATTCAATAACACTGCATTAGACTGTGCGGTGACACCGCCCATTTTCATTGCCTTTGGTGCTCCGCCGGTGGCAAGCAAATTTACAACAGAAGTCTCCATCTTCGGATCAGAGACTTGCATCTTGTTAAGCGCTGATGTAGTAGCTGTAAGACGTTTCTGAAGGTCATAGTTTTGTTCTTCAAGGCCTGACTTTTTTGCAGAAGCAAGTGATAGTTCATCAAACTTTTCTACTTTCCTTTTGCATTCATCACAGAAATCTGCATCCTCTTCATATGATTTTCTAGATCTTGTGTAAGATGTTCTTGTGATATTTGAATTGTATTTACCGAATTTTTCTATTACGTATTGGGATATTTTTTCTATCTCTGCGCCTTCATGATCAAGTTTTTCAAACTGTCCATCAAAATGATCCCTGTTTTCTCTAAGGACATCGGTATCTATCCTTGCTTTTGGTGATGAATCGACCATACCCTTAAAGTCTTCTTCTATTATCCGATATCTGAGTAAAAGTTTTTTCTGGATCTCAAGATTCTCTTCATGAAGCTCCATCTGTTTATCGCTTACAAAAAGCTTGGAAGCTTCTGCAGCCTGACCTATAAAGGTTTCATTATCACAATATTTCCGGTACTGTTCCGCAAGTACATCCGCATTTATTTTATACCCTTCATGCGCGTGACTCCAGCCATCAATAAACTCAGCCACCTGCTCGGCGTCATATCGTATTCCCATTTATAGCCTCTTTCCTTTTTCGCTACTTATTACATCTGCTGTTCTGCCGGAGCATAGAGCATTGCTTCAAGCTCCTCTATCTCTTCTTCACAATCTTGAATAAGCTTATGCAGATTTTCTATAGTGACCAGAATATCTGACATAAATTCTGCTGTAAGAGCCTGGTCTTTCTTTATGTTTGAGATGGTCATATCTTTTAAGCGTTCCCCTTCATCTTTAAGAATGCCTCTCCATTTATCTGCTCTTGAAAGATCATAAGCTTCTTCAGGAATCTGTACATTTCTTTCTATTTTTTTAAAGCCTCCTTCAGTTTGGCGGTACAGTTTTTCCAGTTCTCTGATATATTCCCTGTATTTTTTTATCCTTCGCTTTAACTCTTCTATCCTAGAATGTATACTCATACAATAGTACCTCCGGATTTATCTTCATTGACAACGATGCTCTTGCTTGCAACATCATCAACTTTGATTATGCTGTCTCTCATTTTAAAAAAAGCTGTTGGAAGTGCTTCGGCAGACTCTGCCATATATAGATGCGAAGTCTTATAGACCTGCTTTAAAATTGTATTCATGTATCGTCCGACACCGGTTCCTTCCCATGCTTCATTATCTAAAAGACCATCATCTTGAAGTTTGCACCAAGACGCAGAACCCTTTATATCCCCGACAATACCCGTGAACACGTTAGTGTCCATATACATTTTATTATCAGACATTTCCCCTATCCTTCCTTTTAATCTTATAAGCGCGTATGTGAATAACTTATTAACATGATAGCATACATCTTCCACTCCATTCAAGAAGTCTACTTTTATTTGTTACTACATTTTTCATAGTAAAAATAAGACCATGCGCAAACCTGCACACAGTCTTATCAAGACATACAACGTATTTATTTATACACGATCACATATCCGCCGACAGGCTCGGCATTATAGCCATTTGGAAGGTCGCCGAGCGCATCTTTTTCCGCGATGCTAAGAACGAAGATATCGTCGCCGTAGTTTGCTTCAATAACATCTGCTCCGCCCTCGGTGTCTGCATCCGCGGACTCGTCGTCCGAAACGACCGCGAGCACATCTTCGGGGAGTCCGAATACGAAATTGCCGTAGCTTGCGGCCACTCTGAATTCATCTTCGGGGTCCTTGTAAACAACGGTGTTGTGGAAGTCCACGGGTGAATAATTCGTATAGTAAAGTGCGAGCATGAACGGCGAAGAAAGGCCGTCGTAAGTTGAGTAAACGGTTCTGTCTTCTCCCGCGATCTCATAGGCTCTTACCATCGCATCTCCGTAGCCGGGCATAAACACGTCCGCCGCTTTATTCGTAAAGTCGGTAAAATAATCTTTTGAAAAAGAAATCGCGGCAAGAAGCACAACTACGCACAGGGCATAAAAGCACTTGCGTACGTTCTTGTATATATACTCCGCTCCCTTTACAAAATAAAAGATAAGCGGAAGATACATCATTACCATTCTGCTCGCGTCCGCCTTGATCGCGATCGCCATAACAAAACAAGCGATCAAAAGTGTAGACCACACGGCATTCATAGAATAAAGCGCAGCCGCATCAGAAGCATTGGCCACACAGCCCTCGCCGGCATCAGCGCCATCGCCGCCGGAAACCGCGCCTGCGCCGTCGCGCTCCTTCGCGAACAGCTCTTTTACCCCAATAGCAATTCCGATAAACACGATCGGGAACGTGAACACATAGAGCATCCAGTAGCCGGGATAGAAATGGCAAAGCATCTCGTGCTTGTCGCCGATAGTGAGGGCAACAAGAAGAGTCTTCGCGTTATCAAAAAGCTGGCCAAAGAAGCCGGGCCCCGGAGTTAAGAAGACCTCGCCCGTCCTTGAAGCCGTGAATTTATTTACAGAGAAATGCTCCGTGATGATCTCGGGAAGCCCAAGGTAATTGACCGCGTAGAACACAAAGAGCGGCGCAAAAACGACCATGAAAGTAACGCCCGAAGCAATTAGCTGCTTGATATTCAAAACCTTTTTTCTAAGGCAAATAATGCAGATTAAAAGTAAGTGCAGCGGCACAACGATCGTCGCCGAGCCGTAGCTGTACATGCAGACCGCATACATCGCCGCGCTCAGGCAATACAGCAAAGTGCTCCTCTTCCTGATCGCAAGCATAAAAAGATAAACAGCAAGTCCAAGCGTAAACGGCATGATATTGCTGTCAAGCGTCCATCTGGAAAGGATCACGTGCCACGGGCATACCGCAAGAAAAGCGGTTCCGAAAAGACTGATCTCGTTTGAGTAAGTTCTTTTTGCCGTAAGCTCTTTTAATATAAAGAAAAACAAAGCAACCGTCAGAATGCCGCAGATTGCAGGAATCATGCGGAGTTTAACGATGCCCGTTCCGAAAAGTTTAATTGAAAGCACATTGAGATAGATAAGAAGCGGGCTTCCGCCGCCCGGCCCCCAAGTGATCGGGTACACGGGATAAGCGTAGCCGTTGCGGTCGATGCCGAACTTCGCGATCGCGTATGCGTCGTAGCCGATCGATGCTTCGTCCGGCGCAAGTCCCAAGGGCACACGGCCCAGTAAAAAGAGCCTTAGAAACGCCGCAACCGCAATGATAACCGCAAGCGCAATATACGTCGCTTTAGAAGACAAGCCGCCCGCGCAGCCACCGGAGCCCGCGCCCGCGCCGTCGCCGCCGAAGCCGCGACCACCGTCTAAGCTGCCTCGCTCCCTCTTTTTCCCAATTACAAAAGCTGCCGCGCCCATAAGGACGCAGGCAGCCGTAGCTATACAATTGTATATGTCAATTATTCTCATAGATTTCCCCAACGCTCATCATTCAAACCGGGTCAAGCCGATAAAACGATGGCCTCCGCTATCATCTGGCATTCATTGCCGCATTCCAATCCGGAATTCCCATGATGGCTGCCGAGCGCTGAACATATGCGCCCGCGTTGGCTCCGTTCATCTGCTGATAGAACTCGAACGCAAGCTTTCTCGTGCCGTCCTGACCTGTAAGTCCAACCGACAATCCCTGCGCAACCTCAACGGGATAATCCGTCTGTCTATTAAAGACTATCATATTTATGTAACGATTGGTAGCCGCTCTTTGATAAGCGTAAACAATCGCTGCAGCCTGAGCCTCGTCGCCCTGCGTTGATGAGTATCCAACCTCTGTCAAAAGAATCGGTCTTACCGCGCCCTTAGTGTTTCTCATTCCGGGCTGGCACATGAAGTCGGTAAGCTGCTCGATGTTTTCCATAGAAAGATAAGGAGTATCGATCGTATGCTGGATCATAGCCGCAGTCTTTTCACTCTTTGGTGTCCAGAAGCTTGTCCAGTTCATAGGATAATTGTAAGGATGCTCAGCGAGCGCCCAGTCAAAGTTACCCTGAGAGCAAATGATACCGTTCATAACCTCAAGCATGCTTCTTGCCGAGAAATATGAAGGATTGTTGATCGCTGTCCAGTTCTGGTCAAAACTTGCGCAAACATAAGCATTGGCGTTCTTACTGCGGATCGCAGTGTAGCAAACTCTAAGCGCATCAGCGTAAAGCTGCGCGTACTGCGCCTCATCGGAAACATTGGTGTGATTCCAGATATTCTTGGCGTTGACCTCGTTACCGACAACCCAGTTGTCGACCTGTCCGAAACCGTTCTGACCGTTATATCTGTAAGCAAGATAAGTCACAACAGCCTCGAGGTTCTCAAGCCCCGCATCCTCAGAAGTGTTCATCATGTAGTAATGTCCGCTTCCGCCTCTTGAGAAAGGTGAGATCATGAATTCCTCGCCGGGCACTGCCGGGTTCAAAAGAACTATCGTAACACCCATACCCTGCTGGGTACTTGTTCTTATCGCATGATCGTACTGACTAAGATATGCGGAATCATAGTTGTATGTCTTTCCGTTATACTCGAAAACAACGCCCCCGTTTCCACCGATAACGTCCTCAAGATTGATGTTGTATGCAGCCTGCTGAACTCCAAGCTGTGAAGCCTCTGTGTTGCCGTTACCGATCTTGGCACCGTCAAGGATAAGGCCCTTTTTACCGTTATTCTTTCTTGCAGGTGATCCTACCGCAAGAACCTCGGGATTGCTGATATAGCGCACGCCGGACACAGGTACAAATGCACCGCCCTGAAGAACGGCCACCTGGAACTTGTCGTATAAATGGCATGAAGTTGTCTTGTTCTCAAGGTTAAAAGAGAACTGCACCTGTGTTCCCATTGGAACAGATGCCACTGGTGATCCTGCAGGACCCGGCTGATAAACTTTCTCAGCAAAAAGATAGAACTTACCGTCGTCACTGTCAGGAAGTTCCGGAGCTGATGCGGTTACTATAACTTTTTCACCCGCAATCTGTGCTGAACCTACATTTACCTGTCCTAAGCCTGCCGCCTTTGCATCGATCGCAAAAGGAGAAAAGCCACCAATAAGCAATGCACTTAACGCAATGCCACAAAGTGTTGAAAAGATTTTCTTTGTCATAAAAGACCCCTCTAAAATTTTATATTTATCGCATTTCGCGACATGAGCAAAAATATATAGGTGTCAAAATTTTGTTTTGGCACCTACACCATTTTAAATTTGAAGCCTAAATAAATCAACAAATATGTACAAGAATTAATATAATGTTTACATTTCAATAATCCACCTTCATAAGGCAAAGCCCCATCGGAGGCGCTGTCGGGCCGGCTTCCTGTCTGTTGCATGCCTCCAGGATCTCTTTTGTCCTATACGGAGTGATATTGCCGTAGCCGACTTCCAAAAGAGTTCCCGTCAGAATGCGGACCATGTTCTGCAAAAAGCCGTTTCCATGAAAATAGAACCTGATATAATTGCCGCTTTCCTCTATCTTGATGTTGTCAACGCACCTGACCGTCGACTTCTTCATCTTGTTATTGCCGCAAAAGCTCTTGAAATCATGCGTTCCGATAAGATGCTCAGCCGCCTCTCTCATCTTGTCCGCATCAGGCTTTTGCTCAAGTATCGTCACATATTTCCTGTCAAAAACAGGCTTCTGCGCGCCGTACCAACAGGTATACCTGTACGTCTTACCGAGCGCATTATACCTCGCGTGAAATCTGTCGGAGCAGACTCTCACCTCATTGACGCTGATATCATCGGGAAGATACTGATTCATGTAGCTCTGAATCTCATCCTCGGTCATATCCGTATCAAGCACCGCGTTCGCCGTCATCGCACGCGCATGAACGCCCGCGTCAGTCCTTCCCGCACCAATGATGTTAAAAGTCTCATCGTCCGGAATGTTCGTCATCTTCCTAAGGACTGATTCTAACTTCCCCTGTATCGTCATGTCTTTTCCCGGCTGTCTCTCCCAACCGAAAAACCTTGTCCCGTCGTAACTTATGATAAACTTGTAGTTTCTTTTCATATTCTGTCTTTCCTTTATAGTTGCGCCGTTTCGTGTGAACATACATGAATTCCCGCGTAAGAACCACACACATAAAAATAGTTTACCATGGTTTCCGTCCTTGATGTATAATAACTTGTAATTGTCAGTTCGAAACCTTCCTGACATTAAACAAAACTAAAGGAGACAAACATGAATAACAAAAGCGTACTATTTATCACTCAGGCTGCAGTGATCGCAGCTATCTATGTCGTTTTGACACACATCGCAAACACACTGGGACTGGCAAATCAAGCTATCCAGGTGCGTTTCTCTGAGGCACTTACGATCCTGCCTTACTTCACACCCGCGGCAATCCCGGGACTTTTCGTCGGATGCATTATCGGAAACATAACAACAGGCTGCATGCCCCTCGACACAGTATTCGGATCTATCGCAACACTTCTTGGAGCACTCGGCACGTACTACATCGCCCACGGCCGTAAGAACCCCGGCACTCCCGGCTTCTACGCCACAAGCAAGATCAAGGCTTGGCTCAGCCCCGTTCCGCCCATCGTTGCCAACACACTGATCGTTCCTTTCGTCATCAAATTCGTCTACGGCAGCGAAACGATCATCCCGCTCATCATGCTCACAGTCTTTATCGGCGAGCTCATCTCCTGCGGAGCCCTCGGCATGCTTCTTTTATTTGCATTAGACAAAAGAAAAAGCGCCATATTCGGAGGGATGTGACCCGCGGCCGCGACAAAGGACGCCTCTCTTATATAAATGCAGCCATGTATAAAGGCAAAGTTATGGTTCCGTCGTCAGCAACTCCTATGTTTCCGTCAATGAATTTGTATCCGTAAGTTATATTTTTTTCCTTTTTTATAATGGATTTAAGAGAATTGGCTCGAGCATTCCCGCTCTTTACTTCAATCGGAACAACAGCTCCGTCTACTTGAATAATAAAATCCAACTCTTTTTTGGTGGATTCATTTTTGTAAAAGTACAGCGCATACCCCTTCTTATGAAGCGCATCCGCGATTGCGCATTCATACAATCCACCTTTCGTGTTTCCGCTAAACGTATTTTCAACTATATGCTGCTTGAGAGAATAATCTTTCATCGAAATAAGCAACGACAGATCTGTGGTATATGCTCTAAAAAAATCATCTCTTGCGTAATCTTCAAGATCATATCTCACGTCAGAAACAAGTTTACAAATGTGGATCATATCTGCTCTAAGAAGCCACTCTATGCTCGAGTAATATTTCTGTGCCCTGGCTCCGTTCTCGATCTCTTTGTATTGGAATTTGTGATTCTCTTTATCCAGTAATTGTTTAGACAAAGTGAGATAACATTTCTCCGCTTTCACTTTCTCTTCAGCATTAGCATAGTGCGCAATATCATATTGATATCCCTGCAAAAGATTCCTCTGCACAGTATCCACTTCTCTAAAATCTTTTGTATCTATATATTTCTGTACAGCTTCCGGCATTCCTCCGATAGCAATGTATTTCCTAAAATATGCCATCATCTGCTTGTTGATTGCGTCTGGGACTATCTCCTTCTTGGTGAGATAACCACGAATTGAATCAATCATATCCTCGGTAATCCCCATTGCCCAAAGAAACTCCTCAAAATCCAATCCGTACATTGTAAGATAATCAACATACCCGACGGGATATGAAGATGCCCTCTTATAATCAATCCCCAGAAGCGATCCCGAAGAAATCACATCATATGTATTATCATTGGCCCAGAATTTCAACGATGTAATAGCTTCTTCACATTCCTGGATCTCATCCAAAAATAACAGTGTCTTTCCGGGAGAGATCTTCTTTTCGGGATAGCGAAAACGAAGCGCCATGATCATGTTTTCAACTGTTAAGTCTCCCGAGAACACCTCTGCAGCTGATGGAGTTTCTTTAAAATTTATCTCCACAAAATCTTCATAGTTTTCTTCCGCAAACCTTTCTATGGCGTATGTTTTCCCGGTCTGCCTCGCTCCCATGACTACCAGACATTTCTTATTCTTACTCATAACCCAGCTTTTCAGTTGTTCAGTGATTTTTCTCTTTAACATGCTCACCTCTTTCAGCGGTTTTGTCGCCGCTAAATGTATCTCGTCAACATTTTGGAGTAGCAAAATGTATTGTCTATCAACATTTTGGAATGGAAAAATGTATTATTCATCAACATTTTGGAATATTATACCATAAAATGAGCGTTAAATCACCCCAACACTTCCTTATGGTCCTTAAGATAATCCGACAGCTTCAGCCATTCGATCTTGACGCGCCTTGCTTCCCACTCCGCATTTAGTACCTTCCATTCATTCTCAGAAATCTGATTCTCCGGGATTGCAGCCGCTTCGTCCAAATCCTCTATCGGCCCAACTATGTGCACCGAACCGGGCTCGCCCCACATCCCCAAGAACTCATCGTCTGTAAAGCCGTTACTTCCCCAATCCATATCCTCCTTCGGCAAAGCTGAGCTATTAAAGTGCAAACGCGACGTTCCCCAATTTGCTGCTCCACCGCTTCCGGTTTCATAAATATATCCATCATTGCCAAGCCAGTACAGATCCCTGCTGCCTCCTTCGCAGAACTTCACCACCTTGCCGTCTACCAGCGCAAAAGCTCTTTCAAAACAATCCACACCCCAATCATCATACTCAGGCTTCAAAACCCCAAAAATAATCTCATAAGTCCCATCACTGTCCAGATCAACATATGTATAACCAACATTATTGAGATCGAATCCATAATCCATCTCATAGTATGATCCTGTATTCATAACACTGTTTTCCTCAGTGCCCTTGTACAAAAGATCTCCCACAACCGCCGACTGCGTATCATCATAACTTTGATTCTTGAACTCCGCAACTTCCTTGTAGGACTTAACCACACTCACAAAAGCATACGCATAAAGCTCATCATACTTCGCAATAAGTTCCGGGTCCGTCAGACTGTAAGTGTAAACGCCGCCCTTCTCCTTCAAGAAGCTGCGATCATATCCTGCCTCTCCCTTCGCCCCTTCGGCAAAAGAGCTCTCGGCCCCGGCACTTTTCTCAGAGGAGCTCTCAACCTCGGCAGCCGCTTCCCCCGAAACACTCTCCGTCACAGCCTCCTGCTCCACGGAATCCTCGCTTGGCGCAATATCCTCAATCTCAATGCCCTCTCCAAGGGAAGTATCTCCGCATCCTGTCGCAAATACCGCGGCACCTAATAATATTCCAAATCCACTGATAAGTTTATTCTTCATAAATTTCTTTCCTCCTATATCACTTAGCCTTATCCGGCACGTACTCCTGCTTGATCAGATCGGGATATTCGCTATAGGGAAACGTGATCTCAACGCCTTCATCCGGCATAGCCATATAAGAAAAAGAAGCTTCATCAAAAAATATCTTCAAACCGATTTCTGTAATTGAATAATTTAATGCAGAATCAGTCTCGAGATCAGATAAAAAACTGTCCTCCCGATCCTCCACATATTCCTCGTAAAGATTGGGATATTTCTCTTTTATCTTCTCAATGATCTCAGCCTTCAACTTTGAAGTATCATTCAGCACCTGAGCAATCTGCAGCTCTTCTCCCGTTGAAGGATCAACATTTATCACATTGACATAGGACATGGGATGCGCGCCTGCCTCCCAATAACTATCTACCACAATTGAAACCATCTTGTCGTCTGCTCTGACGATCTCCACTTTATCCGAATTCGTAAATTTCATATCGTCAAAATCCTTGGCATGCTCAGCATCGTTAGCAGTTGTTTCTGTGACGTCCTGTTTCATTTTGGCATTATAGCCCTTTATATACTCGTCAAGTTTTGGGTACTTCCCTTTATACTCATCGCTAAGAATGATCTCAGGATAAGTGCCCTCGGCATATACCTTGCCATCTTCTTCGTTTGTGATCTTATGATGTTCGACAGTTATCTCCTTCCCGCACCCCGCCGCAAGAACAATGGCTCCAAGTATTACTCCAAATCCTCTGATATATCTATTATTCACGATCAAATTCTCCTATTCCAAACTCTCCGCACAAATCCTCTATCCACTCCCTCGAAGCGATAGCCTCGCGCCACTGCCCCGGTATACCGTCATATCCGTACCACAGCCCCGCAAGCCCGCCGGCCACCGCAGCCACAGTATCCGTGTCATCTCCAAGATTTACCGCCTTAAGGACACACTCCGCATAAGACCCCGAATTGAGCAGGCACCACACCGCCGCCTCAAGCGTATCCACAACATAGCCGCTGCTACCTATCTCCTCATCGGAAAGCCCCTTGAACCTCTCAATGTCCCGAAGCCTTCCATACTTCATAAGCTCACCGGAAGTCTCCGCAAGGCCCTTCCCTTCATAATAGGCAAAAGAGCTGTCGACTGCCCTTAACAAAACCTCTATTAGCGATCTCTTTTGCCCTGCTATCAGCTCATAGCATATAGCCGTATATATCACGCATGCCATGCGGCTTCTCAAATGCCCGTGGGTCAGCCTTGAAACATTCTCGATGATCCCTGCCGCCTCATCAATAGCTGTCTCCCACATACACTTATTAAGGATCACAAACAAAGACGCCGGCATTATCCTCATAAGAGAGCCGTTGCCATTATCTCTCTCCCCGACTCCGCCGCACTTTAACGGATCGGACCCTTGCTGAAAACGGGCAATAGCATTGGCGCACGTGATCCCTATGTCAAAAACGCTTCCATACGGAGTGTACTCTCCATGCACCCTCCACTTACCAAAGCGCTCCATCATGTCCACATAGTCGATCCCCTTGCAACGGATGATACTGTCCATAGTTGCAAGCATCATGCTGCTGTCATCAGACCAAGTCCCCTTCGGCTGACTGTGAGTCCCATATCCTCTCATATCCGTAACGGGATCAGCCCTTCGCTCTGCCCTGCTCGAAAACTCCACCGGCACGCCAAGCGCATCTCCCACAACAACTCCGAATATCCCGGATCTTATGATATCAATTTTATCCATTCTCTGTATCCCTTTCCTCCGCGTCATCACTGCATTTATTGTATCATAAACCCCGGTACGAAATTTTGTCAGACCTTAGAAATTTGGACAAAAGAGCTATCTCAAAGACTCTTTCATAGAAAGGAGCTTCTTTGTAGCTTTGTATGCTTTTTTGTGTAGCCTTCAACTATATTGCCCATCTTATCAACCCCTTTTCAAAACCAAGCATTCTATTATACTTCTCGTACAAGTTACTATACTTGCTATAAACTGCTTCCGGACAACGTTCTTCTTCAAAATCCAGCAAACCTGCTTTAATATGTATCCAGAATTCATTAAGTGTTTCTTCGATACTTATTTTTAAATGTTCAGCCAACGTCTCAATGCTCATTTTCACTGTTGATTCATGTTTCTTCCAATCATCATACTCAAATAAAAAAAGATCATCCATAAATCCCATTTCCATTTGGGAAACACTGACATGGAAGTATGGAATAATATCGTTAATCGCACACTTAAATTCCAAGAATAGTCCCAATTCATCAAAAAACCTCAGAGGAAAATAAACCCCTCCACCTAATATTATGGGGTTATCAAAATCATATAATTCCAACTGTTCTTTATCTTCTTTATTAACTTCCGCATAATACCTCATCAAAGAATCATAATTTCCCCCTAGAAACTCAATAAATCGAAAATGTTGAATTATTCTTGTCTCCCTTTCTATGGGATCCTTTATAGAACATAACCATTCCCACATTTCTATTGGCATAACGTACATAAAAGCTTTCTTCAAACAAAGAAATAGTATTTCGAACCTATTGAAATCGATTCTTATCCCCTCCTTCTCTACTTTAAAATCACCTACGCTCTGACAACTACAAACCAGCTTATATATTTCTCCATTAGGTAATAAACTCTTCAAATCTATATTTTTGTTGTTTGCTTCTTCCGGAGTACAATTAAAAGAATATATAAATTTCCTTTTAAATAGCGGAATCCAGAATACCGACTCCCTTTCGCTAATAGATTTGCATCCATTTGCACGCCAATACTCATATGCGCATATTAGACGCATTTTTTTTATATAGAGCGTTAAAGTCATATGGAATTTTTCAAGAAAAAATTTATCTAAGGTTTCTCTTGAACCTTCATACTTATATGTGAGTGCTTCCACTATTTCAATATCATTTTTTCGCCTCTTTGCCAGATAGCAAATATCATCAAGAAACTCTTCGGCTTTAATGTTTTTATTCATTAGTAAACCACCTCCTTTTATATTTGCATAAAGCTTATCACAATCAATCTCACATTCTTGGTAAACTGTGCTACGTTCCCGGCATATTTTCTACTGTTCATTACTTAGCCCCACCTATGAAGAAACTTATTTTCGAATTGCATTTATTTTAAAACAATCCCCGCCTTCGACATGACATCTTCTTCAATTGTCATTTTTTGCCGAAATTGTACTATATCTTCTGCGAAAGTTCGCAATCATACTGATTATTATTCTTTAAATGAAAAGAAAACAGCCAAGCGCATCTTTACGCTTAGCTGTCATACACTTTATCAGTATCATCATTCTTATCAGATAATTCCGAATACAATAATGCTCACGCTATTATTTTCTATACTTTTCAATATTAAGGCCTTCCCTTCGCGCCAACTCAAGGAGTTCATCCTCCGACGCCTCCTGCGCATCGCACATGTCCGAATATCCCATTGCCCCAGTAAAAGAAACCATCTGAGCACCATACTCATCCATCAGATCCTCACGAAGCTTATCGAAATCTATGTTTCCGTCATTACTCTTATGCGAGAAAAGTCCCATAGCACGTACCTCCTACTTCAGATGTTCGATCAAAAGAGCTATCTATGGCCTCTACACCTCCTTTAATTTCCCATGATGGTAACGGTACTTTCCTTCTCCTTCACTCTGTTTATAGAAATGTCCGTTATTTTTTATATCACTAAAAACATTTTTCGTCTTAGCCAAGCTATTAATGGCAATAGCTAACTCTCCGGCAGAAAAAATCTTTACAGTAACTGATTCCAGTACTGTTCCACAGCTTGCACTTCTAACATATACTGTGTGCTCAGTACCACAATCTGAAGGAATAGCAATCCCATTATTCTCTAGATCATAATCAGTAACATACGCATCTTCACCCAATTCCTTGTTGCATTCATCTAAAAAGGTTTTATATCCTACCATTTTTTCATATACCTTAAACCTTCTATATATTCTGTATGTATCTACACTTAGGGAAATTACTGCAACCGTAAAATTGATTGCCAGCATTGTCTCCCTTCTTAGCAGTTCGTAAAACAAGGCGGCCTCCGCAACGAGGGCAAACCAAGCTATTATCCGAAGGTACAGATTTTGGTACTTCTTTAGCAGTTTCAGAGGCTTTCGCATCCACTTTTACTTCTGCCGCTAGTTCCTCGAACTTCTTGAAATAGTCGGTTCTTTCTTGAATGTTCATTGCAAGAACTCTTTCTCCGGCTTCTCGCATAGACTTCATGCTTAATCCGACATCAGATTTAAGGCTCTTTAAATACTTGATAAGCTGGTCCCCTCGAATAACCTGTTGCTTTACCTCTTTCTTAGCAAACTTATCATTTACTACTGTTTTCGGATTTGCCATAACTACAACAGCCTTGTTATAGTCTGCAAAGTATCTCCCCGCTATAAGTTTCGTTACGAATCCTTTGTTGCTTTCCCAACAATCCTTATAAACCTCTAAATGGCGCTCGTTCTGAGTAATAGGACTATAAATACCCTCTTTGTACCTACGTCCTTTATACTCAAAAGCTCTAATAAAATCGCCCTTATTGTTAATCTCAATATTTCCAAATAGATTCTTACATTCAATAATTACATTCGCATAAGGGGTAATAACAAAAAAATCAATCTGAGCACTTCTTCCATCTGTTGTCTGAATGAATAAATCTCGAATAACTACTAGATTCATACCACTATTTTTCAGCTCAAATAGAACACTATCCTCACCAAAGATACCGGCCTCAGTAACAGCTATTTCCTTATCAATTCTACCCGCCGCATCAGAACTATTTGGCACAGCATTTCTCAAATCCTGTAGTTTCTGTAAATATTCCTTTGAATCGCATGAATCCTTAAGAATCACTACCTCTGGTTTACTAAAAAGTCCCATGAACAAATCCCCCCTGAACATAAGCGACAAATAATCCACCTATAAATTGATCCAGAACCACCTTAAAAAATAAAAAGCATTATCACCTCTGCATTAAAAAGTATATTATTTATTATCTTCCAAGTAGCTTATTTTCTTTCCTTGCTTCTTAGCATACTCAATCTCAGAACGTGTACTGTCACCGATATAACCCCCGACATTGATCACAAATATTTCATCAGCCATATCGATCTTACGTTTATGCATATCATCAAGCATTTCCTTTGTCTTAGTCAAAGTCCCTTCATCCATGTTTTCCCAGACCTCCTGATCACCGGAATGTCCAAAGAGACCAACACTGATAACAATGTTGCCCTCAAGCGTAAGCCGTTTCTGAGCTTCCATAAATTCATCCTTAAATCTTGTACTTCCACACAACGTAATAACCGGATATTTTCTACTACTCACTTCTTAGTCCCACCTATAAAGAAATTTATTTTCGAACTGAATTAATTGTAACACAATCCCCACCTTCGACATGTGAAATACAGATTATTATTCTATAAATAAAAAGAATACAGCTAAACGATTTTTTTACGCTTAGCTGTCATACACTTCACCGGTATCATCCTTCTTGTCAGACTATTCCAACTTCATTTCTTATCTCAAATAAATATCCACTTCTGATACATCCCATCAGTCGCCGTATCATGCCTTTTTTTCCATCCCCATCCTGAATAATCAGCCGTTTTACTGGGATGTCCAAATGTGTTATTTATACCATAACTATAAACAATCACAGAGTTATCATCATGTGGCTTTATTCCCGTATACTTTGTACTCCAGCAGTACTCACCGCCATGATGGCAAGCTACAAGAAGATCTGTATCTGCATATTTCGTCGCATCCTGATAGTCATAATCCTGATCCCCGGCAACAGTGATCTTATAGTCAAACAGATCCTCAAATTCGTCGTATACTCTAGCATTTATGTACATAGCAAAACCGCTCTCATGTTCATGCGCAGCTACACGAGCAGGTTTTATAGTTGATGCTGCGTGACCTATATAAATACTTCCAAGATCAATATCCGCTCCGTGCCTATAAACACTTCCGCCCCGCAATGTGATCAGTATTATAAACTTATGATATATTGAATGCCCACTCTGATCCGGAACAATCCATGTGCACTTGAGTGCTTCAGGATTTATCCTATATCCGCACCAATGATCCTCATGAACATGTGATAGAAAAATGACGGTTTTCTTGGCATCTACTCTCATGTTCAGTCCCGGTGGCACCTCATTGGCAATCTTGTCTGTACCGTAATCAAAATACATAAACGGTGCTACCTCTTCACCTGTAAGAGAAGTCGCTAACCCCTGTCCAACATCATATGTTCTAAAAATAATACTTTTAGGCGAAGGTCCCTTCTTAAGCTTACTCTTGAGGCGAGTAGCAACATCTCCATCCGGGCCGTCGTATTCCGGATAATCCGAAAGATCAAACTTCTTCATTAGATCTTTTATGATCCGTTCCTCTTCTTCCTTGGAACACCTTTCCACTCTAAAGAACATTACTCTGGATTGTCTTAACTCAAAACCGTCCCTACTATAGATATCACACGCAAAACCGGAATGAGGTCTTGTAGTTTCTTTAAGTGTCACTTTAAAAAGAGCTCCGCCACTTCGAAGAGTTTTATCTTTAATCCCTATATTTCTCTTGTAAGTACTGTAAGGAACTTCAGCCGAGATGATATGAACTTTTTCCCAAAAACCATTCCTACTCTCCCCAACATATCGATTTACGGTCTCACAATCCAAAAAATCCATTTCGATATATCCAAGTTTGAACTGCTCACCATAATAAGAAATTGCGTAGTATTCCATCATGTCTTAGCTCCAAAATCATTAAAGTAACTTACACCACATCTTTTTCTTTAATACTAATCCAACGCCATATAAACGTCTAGGTAATTTCGGTCTTCAAATATTTCTTATTCCAAGATTTTTTTTACAAATAAGCCATCTATTTCCATGAGAAAACAGCCAAGCGCAATCACTTTGCGCTTAGCTGTTATACACTTCACCAGTAACATGCTTATTATCTAATAATTCTCGCCCCTTAGTAGTCTTTAACAGAGTTGCGCAGAATCATGCATAAGCGTTCATTAATTCATTATTTTATATCATCTTCAATTTCTGCAATTTTACATTTTATGTACTCTTGCATTTTTGCTAA
>JAFXTN010000014.1 GCA_017535785.1 Butyrivibrio sp.
ATTACCCAGTTTATTTTTAAGGGGTCTTAGCTCAGCTGGGAGAGCATCTGCCTTACAAGCAGAGGGTCACAGGTTCGAGCCCTGTAGGCCCCATTCGCGATATGTTAGCGCATATCGCGTATTTTTTATCATCATGATAAAAGATGCCGGCGTGGCGGAACTGGCAGACGCCCGGGACTTAAAATCCCGTGGGTAGTAATACCCGTACCGGTTCGATCCCGGTCGCCGGCAGTAATTTAATGAGTCGCAAATTCAGAGTATATCTGAGTTTGCGATTTTTTTCTTTATATAATCTTAATGCCATGCCTTAATCCTTAATATCATCTTATTTGTTTGAAATATACAATTATGATGAATAAGGAACAGTTGGAGGTTGTGGCATGTCTGTCTTTTTCAAGCTCAAGGATAAGCTTTCATCATTTCAGATCATAATATTGGGATTTACAGGTGCCATCATTTTAGGAGGGATTCTCCTAATGCTGCCAATATCAGCGCAGAATGGACAATTTACTTCTTTTGGAACAGCACTATTTACGGCAACATCGGCAGTATGTGTTACAGGACTTGTTGTAGTGGACACAGCGTCATATTGGTCCTATTTTGGACAGGCTGTAATATTGGCCATGATTCAGGTAGGAGGACTTGGTGTAATTACGGTCGCATCCTCTCTTTATATACTGGCAGGAAGAAAGATAAGCCTGATGCAGAGGCAGACAATGCAAAATGCACTTGCTGCACCGCAGGTTGGAGGAATGGTAAAACTTACCAGATTTATTATTATCACGACTCTTACCATTGAAGGAATTGGAGCATTACTTCTTTTTCCTGTATTTATTCCCAAATATGGGGCAAAAGGCATATGGATGTCTTTATTTCATTCTATATCAGCGTTCTGTAATGCGGGTTTTGATCTGATGGGAAACAAAACAGGACATTTCAGCTCATTAACGGCTTATGCGGATAATGGGTATTTTAATGCTGTGATCTGTATACTTATTGTCCTTGGTGGAATCGGCTTCATTACCTGGAGTGATATAGCCACAAAAAAGGTTAGATTCAAGGAATACAGGATGCAGACAAAAGTAATAATAGTGACGACTGCTATTCTGATCATTTTGCCGGCTATATTCTTTTTCCTTAATGATTTCTCCGGTGAAGCATTAGGAAAAAGAGTATGTTTATCCATGTTTCAGTCAATTACGCCCAGAACCGCCGGGTTCAATACTGCAGATCTTACTAAAATGTCAGACGCCGGACGAGCCATAACCATGCTTTTGATGCTTATAGGAGGATCTCCGGGGTCAACTGCAGGAGGAATGAAGACCACAACGATTGCAGTATTGTTTGCCAACACAATAGCAGTCTTTCGCAGAAGGAAGAATGCAAATTATTTTGGCAGAAGAGTAGATGATTCAATTGTAAAAAATGCATCCACTATTCTTTTTATGTATGTATTTTTTGCAATGCTTGCAGTGATAATCATAAGCATTGTTGAAAAAATGCCGACTCAGATATGCATGTTTGAGGCTTTCTCAGCGATAGGAACGGTTGGATTGTCGCTTGGAATCACGCCGGATCTGTCCGTGATTTCCAGGATAATTTTGATAATGCTTATGTTTTTTGGGCGAGTAGGTGGACTTACCATCATCTTTGCTGCATTTTCTCAAAAGGATATGAGTACGCTTAAGTATCCAATGGAAAATATTACAGTAGGATAAGGAGTTAAAAATGAAATCAGTTTTACTAATAGGACTAGGTAATTTTGGAATGTTGATCGCAAAACAGATACATGAACTTGGACATCAGGTCATGGCGGTGGATATAGACGAAGAAAGAGTCAACGAGGCTTTGCCCTACGTGACCAATGCACTTATCGGAGACAGCACCAATGCCGGTTTCCTCGCTTCATTGGGGATTAATAATTTCGATGTCTGTATTGAGACAATCGGAAACAATTTTCAAAGCTCCCTTGAGACCACATCCTTATTAAAAGAATTAGGTGGAAAAAAGGTTGTATCTCGTGCAAACAGGGAAGTTCAGGCAAAGTTTCTTTTGAGAAACGGCGCAGATGAGGTAGTAAATCCGGAAAAACAGATCGCAAAATGGACTGCTATCCGCTATACCTCAGACCATATATTGGATTACATAAAACTTGATGATAATCACGCTATTTTCGAGGTTAAGGTACCAAAGGAATGGATTGGCAAAAGCGTGCGCGAGGTGGATATCAGGAAAAAGTACGGGATAAATATCATGGCAATAAAAAGGGATGGAGATATGAATATTGCCGTGTCACCTGACATGGTCTTTGAAAGAGAATTAACTCTTCTTGTGCTTGGTGAACACAAGGCAATTCAAAAATGTTTTCATATATGGAATGGGGCGATATAAATGAAAGATATACTATTACTTATAGCTGTTATTTCATTTTTTATATTCGGCTATCACATTATGAATAAAATAGATTTTTTTATTGCAGAAAACAGGGAAAAAAGGTATAAAGAAACTCAGATAAAAAATCCTTCGTCAGTTAAAATACCGGGTGACATGCCACTTATCGAAATAGATAAAGAAATAGATAAGTTCAGGCAGACACATCCGAATTTTGAGATTATCCTTAGAGATGAAAGCGATTGATCATGGGAGAAAAGAAATGCACCCAAAAAACATTACTGCAAATGGAATAACAGAACATGTTCTGGTCTGTCTGTCATCTTCACCGACAAACAGGAAGATCATCGACGAGGCGGCAGACCTTGCCAAGGCTTTTTCTGCTCAGTTTACAGCTCTTTATGTTGCACAATCCCAGGAGGATAATCTTCTTCCTGATGACCAGAAAAGACTGCAGAATAATATCAGGCATGCAGAAGACAGGGGAGCAGCGATCACAACAGTTATAGGCGATAATATATCGGAGCAGATTGCTGAATTTGCAAGAATATCCGGAGTTACCAAGATCGTTATAGGAAGGAGCAATACAAAAAGATATCATTTTTGGGAGAAACAGACTGTTACAGAACAGCTTATAGCAATTGCTCCAAACATTGATATTTATATTATTCCGGATTCAAAGACTGATATAAAAGAGAGCCGGAGGAAGAACTTAACAGAGCAGATAATTCCCACTCCGAAAGAGCTTTTGGTCACTGCGGGGATACTTATTGCCATGACTATTTTGGGGCTTTGCTTTAGCCGGCTTGGGTTTACTGAATCCAATATAATCACAGTATATATTTTGGGAGTTCTTTTGAATGCGATTCTTACCAGAAGTCATTTTTGCAGTCTGATAAGCTCCCTATGCAGCGTACTCTTTTTCAACTTTATCTTTACGGAACCAAGATTTACTTTTCATGCTTATGAACCGGGATATTCCGTAACCTTTGTCATCATGCTTTTTGCTGCCCTTATTACAGGTTCTTTGGCGTACAGGCTAAAGGACAGCGCAAGGGAATCTGCACGGGGCGCATACAGGACAAAAGTACTCTTTGACACTAACCAGTTGCTTCAAAAGAGCAGAACATATGATGATGTATTACAGGTTATGGCCAATCAGGTTATTCTTTTGCTCGATAAGGATGTTATCATTTATTCTGTAAAAAATGATAAACTTGGAACAGGCTATGTATATGCAAAAGACGCAGAAGGAAATAATACCCCTTGCCCGGATAAATCAGAAACAGAGGTTGTTGAGTGGGTACTTGAGAATAAAAAAAGAGCAGGTGCGACAACAAAGGTTTTTCCAAAGGCAAAGTGCCTGTATATGGCAATTCGCATAAGCGGAACTGTTTATGGCATTATGGGAATCCGTGTTGAAAAGGATACACTCACTTCATTTGAGTATAGTGTACTTATGTCAATCCTTGGAGAGGGCGCATTGGCGCTGGAGAATCTTGATAATGCGAAAGCTAAGGAAGAGGCAACCATTGTTGCTCAGAAAGAGAAACTGAGAGCAGATCTTCTTCGAACAATATCTCATGATCTAAGGACTCCGTTGACATCTATATCCGGAAATGCCAGCAATCTGTGCAACCATCATCAAATGCTCGATGAAGCGACCAAGATGCAGATGTATTCCGATATCTATGATGATTCAGATTGGCTGATCCAGCTTGTGGAGAATCTTTTATCTGTAACTAGAATAGAAAACGGAGAGATGCAGCTGAATAAAGCTCCGGAAGATTTAGGAGACGTGGTGGATGAGGCTTTAAAGCATATAGACCGCAACAGCTCAGAACATAATATTGAGGCATGCCATTCAAAAGAACTAATCATAGCAGATATTGATGCCAAGCTGATCACTCAGGTAATAATAAACATTGTAAATAATGCAATAAAGTACACACAGGCCGGTTCGACTATCAAAATAGAATATGGTAACGAAGGCGAAATGGTCAAGGTATTGATTTCAGACAATGGACCCGGAATGGATGAGAAGACCAAAGAACATGCTTTTGACATGTTTTATAGCGGACAGAACAGGATCGCAGATGGCAAAAGAAGTATGGGAATCGGACTTGCACTTTGCAAATCCGTTATAGAGGCTCATGGAGGAAGTATTTCAATTAGTGATAATGATCCATCCGGATGTATTTTTACTTTTTATTTGGAAAAAGGAGCTGTAGCAATCAATGAATAAATGTCAGATACTTGTTGTAGAAGATGATCCGCCTATTCGTAATCTGATAGCAACAACATTAAAAACCCATGATTATAAATATCTTTTAGCCAAAAATGGGGAGGAGGCAATCCTGCAGGCATCCACCTATGGTCCGGACGTGGTATTTCTCGATCTGGGACTTCCTGATATTGAAGGCGTTGAGATAATAAAAAAGATAAGAGAGTGGTCAAATATGCCCATTATTGTCATCAGTGCAAGAAGTGAGGATGAGGATAAAATAGAAGCGCTGGATGCAGGAGCAGATGATTATCTTACCAAGCCCTTTTCTGTTGAAGAACTTCTGGCAAGGCTGCGTGTTATGCAGCGTAGGATTGCGCTGTTGCAATCGGATGACGGAGCAGGTGAAACTTGCGTATATACAAATGGAAAACTAAGAATTGATTATGCTGCCGGGTGTGCATATAAGGGAGAAGAAGAATTAAAGCTGACGCCTATTGAATATAAACTCCTGTGTCTTCTTGCTCAAAATACCGGTAAAGTCCTCACACATAAATACATTACCCAAAAAATCTGGGGGAGTGCGTGGGATAGTAATGTGGCTTCACTCCGCGTATTCATGGCTACCCTCAGGAAAAAACTTGAAGATGAGGAAGAATCGATATCTTATATCCAGACGCATATAGGAATAGGATATCGTATGCTCAAGACGTAAAGGATTATTAAAGAAATAGAATCTGGCTATGCTATATTACAGAAACATGATCTTATAGAGGATTGATATGCACTCATGATGTATATCCATAACTAGGTTCAAAAGTGGGTTCAGAAATTTAAGTGAAACCGCCAGCCTCCTTTCTATCTGTGTTTGCAAGACGCAGGAAAGTTCGATCCCGGTCGCCGGCAGTAAAAAAGAGAAGCACAGATGCTTCTCTTTTTTTATAAATTTTATTCCAGACTATCAAGATGATCTTTTATGATCTTAGCGCATTCGTCTGCATGATCCATATAGATTGTGTGAGTACCATGCAAAGAAACAAGTTCACAGTTTCCTGCCTTTTCTTCGAATGGAGTCCAATATGCCTCTTTATCTGCTTGGTTTTCGTCAAAATAATAAGTAGCATCAATAAATAGTTTTGGGATATTGTTCGGTTCTAAACTATCCAGGACAGTTTTTGAATTTGTGTATCCCATCGCTGCTTCAGATATATTTGCATGTGCACCGATTGTTTTTGTAGTCAAATAGACATTCATATCAAATTCTTTTTTGGACATATAGTCAGCAAGTTCTCCACCGTATTTTTTCAGTATAATCGGCGCAAGTCCGGTTTTTTCAAGGATACTAAGGTTATAATATAGATTTTTATTACTTTGTCCCCATTCTTCGTCTGCATAGGTGCAAAGTGTACCATCCATAAATATTACATCTTCAATTTCATCCGGATATTTGTTCTGCCAATAAGTCGTATAAAGTCCGCCGATTGAGTGTGCAAGCAAAACATAAGGTCCTTCCTCGCCCATATTTTTGAGAACCGTTCTATAATCTTCTACAATCTGTTCTACGGTACGATCAGTTTTTGTATCCTCACTGAAACCATAGCCCGCTCTATCTATAAATATAAGCTGATTATCTTCTTCAATACTTTTTGTCATATTTCTCCACGAAAAATTCATGGTACTGTCATCTAGTCCCGAACAGCATACTATTTTGTGCTTTCCGTTTTCATTTCCGACCTTTAATGCATTTAGTTTATAATCTCCTGCGGATACCAAATTACAATATCCGTCTTTTTTTAACTGGCTCATTATGTTTTTAACTTTAACCCTGTAGTGAATAGATGTGATCAATAATAGAACTATCACGACTCCAAGAATTATTGCAATAACTTTGCCTATTATTTTTAATGCTTTCATAATACGTTTTTTCATCTCCTTACTGCATTCATCGTACTACATGTGTCGTAGTACTACACCTATCGTAATATCCTACTACGGCTTATATGATATGTCAATATTTTGTTTTGGCTTATGTGACGGTTTGGGATAAAATAGATGAGTGATGACAATTTGGGAGGAGTTTTGAAAGGGAAAGAGTATGAAAGTAAAAATCAAGAGTAAAACGTTGGCAATTGTTGCAATGACAATTATGTGCATAAACTTAATCGGATGTGAAAGATACAATTCCTTTTATGACAATGCATCTAATGATAAAACATCTGAGAGCGTAACTGCATCTGAAGAAGCGTCAGAAGATAATACAGGAGATCCTATAAAAATTACAAAGGACCCTATACTTTATACGCTGGAAGAAAGCGATCCCGACATGGAAGAGATCGAGTTTGAAGCAAAATCAGATAAGGTCGGTTACTTCATGATCCCTGATCCCGGAAAAGGAAAAGTGAAGGCGGATCTTGACTGTGACGGAAATACTGAAGCTATTGAGTATGATCTCAAGGCGGATAATAACAACTATGCTGAGAAACTTACTCTTACAATCAATGGAAAAGAGTATGATGTGCCGGAAATAGGTAGTTATAGTGCCTATTGCAGAATGGAGCTTTTTTGGTTAAATACCGGCGAATCGCTATACATGTATCTTCAGTGCATGACAGATAATGATTGGACGATATTGGGTGTATATAAAGTCGAGGATAATACAATTCGTTATGTAGGTGAAGAGGGCTTAGATGTTTCTTTTACCATACAAGATGATAACGGCTCCAATACTGAAATATATATCACGGACCCTGAAGATTTCTTGGTAAAGGGTTATGTATCTATGTTTGGAACTTGGAACTATACTGAGAGATACAGGGTAGGACAGGATGGAATGCCGGAGAGTATCAACGGGTATAGATATCTCACTTCTAATAATTCATATGAGATAACGGCAAAAAAGGATATTCCATGCGTAGTGTGTCAGGATGAAGCTGCGACATCCGGCGAAAACAGCACAATTCCAAGTGGTATGAAGGTTACACCTATCGGATGTGATGGAAAAACTTTTGTGGATCTTAAATTAGATGGCAAAGATGGGATCTACAGGATAAATGTACATGAAAAAGATGAGTATCAATGGGGACTGACAGACTTAGGTGGAAAAAGTGTAGAGGATTGTTTTGATGGATTACCGTTTTGGGGATGATCCAGATCTCCGGGGCAAGAAAAAAGTTGACATGAAGTTGTCAGTCAACTATACTTACAACTAATAATTTTCAGAAAGTGGTATGTGCTATGCAATATCTTCGACTCATCAATACAAAGCCATCAAATAATACTAAGCCCGTGACTAATGAGCAGGGGTTTATTGGCGTTATGTATGATGAGGATAAGATAAAAGGCAGGTCATAGAAGTGCATATGCCTTAGATAATGGTAATTAAGCCTCATCAATAAGATAATAGGCTATGTAGTTCTTTACAAGAAAACGTCTAACGTCATTTCTTCTCAGAAATTCGTTTTCTACTTTCTTTCCAGTTTTGGGACGCTTGCATATTTTTGCGAGCTGTACTTCTAATTCATCAGCTAGATCTGAAGCTGCATCCGAATTAGCTAAAATATTAGAAATGTAGGAAAAGGCTTCATCGATGTCAGATTCGGCACTTCGTGTCAAAACATAATTGTATCCTTTAGATGCCATGCTTCTCCCTCAACTTCTTCAAAGATTGTTTACCATCAACAATTCGGCCGGACTCGTAATCCTCAATGCCCTTGTTTACAAGATGTGCTTCATCTATCTTACGCATTGTACGCTCATAATAATCGATATCCATTACCACAAGTCGTCCATAGCCATTCTTGGTAACAAATACAGGTTCTCCGGATTCTGAGCACAAGCGTTCAATTTCTACTGTATTTTTTAAATCTCTCATTGGAACTATCTGCATATCATTTACTCCTTTCTGTGGCTAAATTATATACTATATTTAGTCACAAATCTTCCAAACGTCGGTTATAATATTATTTAATGGATAATTATATGATTGCCGGATTTTATTAAGGTGGATAGCTATGAACAATGTGACATTTGATATAGCAAATAAAAGTGATATTTCAGAACTGGTCAGGCTTCGTATCGCATACATGATCGATGATCATGGTTCTATCAGTGAAGATGAACGACATGCCATGGAAGAACAGCTGCCGGATTATTATGAGAGAAAGCTGGGTAAAGAGCTTACTGCTTTTGTCGCAAGAGCAGACGGGCGACCGGTTGCAACGGCATATCTTTTGATCATAGAAAAGCCGGCTAATCCATCTATGCCAAACGGTTTAGTTGGCGAGGTGTTAAGTGTATTCACCCGGAAGGAATACCGTGGACAAGGTATCAGCACTCGTTTGATGAGTGAAGTGATCAATTATGCTAAGGAGAATGATCTGTGCTTCATTGATCTGAAAGCTACGGAGGAAGGCTATTCTCTTTATAAGAAGATTGGCTTTGAAGAAAGAAATCAGAAGTATAAGGATATGCGGTTGAAACTATAATATATCCGGAGGCAAACAGCATATAAGTTGAAAAAAAGAGGATAAGGAAAACAGCGATGGATGGAACGATAAAGATAATCCCACTGGGTGGGTTTGACAAAATAGGTATGAACATGACTCTTGTTGAGTCTGATGACAGTATCATTGCTATTGATTGCGGAATGTCTTTTCCGCCGGATAATATGCCCGGAGTAACGGCAATGATACCGGATGTGACATACATCAAAAGAAATATTGATAAGTTCAAAGGGATAATACTGACACACGGTCATGAAGATCATATAGGGGCGATCCCTTATATTTCATCGGAGATAAAGGCACCTATCTACGGAACGCCTTTGACGATCGGTATAGTAGAAAAAAGGATCAAAGATTTCGGGATCAAAGATGTAAAGACGAAGGCGGTCAAGCAGGGAAACACGATAATAGTTGGCGACTTTAAGATAGAATTTATCAGGGCCAATCACAGTATCCCCGATTCTGTAATGCTGGCGATCTACACTCCTTGCGGAACGATCATCCACACGGGAGATTTTAAGATGGATATGTCCCCGGTTGTTGGAACGACGGGAGATATAGCAAGGCTTTCGGTGCTTGGATCAAAAGGTGTGCTTGCGGTTCTTTCCGACAGTACCAATGCGTTGCAGGAAGGAACTTCAAGTTCTGAGCTGCGCGTTTACGAGCACCTTGGAAGGTTCTTTAATCTGTACAGCAAGAACAGGCTTATCATTGTGACGTTTGCGACCAATATGGATCGTATCCAGCAGATCATAAATCTCAGTAAGGCCTACGGAAGGAAGGTTGTTCTCGAAGGAGAGCTGATGCTGGGCGTTTTTGCGATCGCAAGAAAATTGGGATATATAGATGTTGATGATGATATTTTGTTGGATATCAATCTGATGAATGAGTATCCTGCAGAAGAACTTGTCATCGTAACTACCGGTAACCCCGGTGAATCTGTTCAATGTATAGCAGGTATCGCGGCAGGTGATCATGAGCTGATCAAGATCAATAAGAATGATGTCATTCTTTTCAGTTCCGTAGCGATCCATGGTAATGAGGTAGTATTTAACCGTACCTTGAATAGTCTTGAGGAAAAGGGTGCGATAGTACAGGTCCAGGATCTACATGCTACCGGTCATGCATGCTCTGAGGAACTGAAGCTGTTGTATAAGATATTGCATCCCAAATTTGTAATTCCGGCGCATGGCGAATACCGCTCCAGAAGAGAAGCGAAAAAGATAGCATGCGAGGTGGGCGTACCATCTGAAAAAGTCTTGCTGATCAACAATGGTGATGTTGTTGAAGTGACTGATGAAACATGTAAGGTTTCAGATAGGATCAAGTTAAGTGATATCCTTGTAGACGGATATGAGAAGAGCAGGATTGACACTTCGATAATCCATGAAAGACAGAGCTTGTCGGAATCCGGCGCTGTTATCATTGAACTTTGCGTTGAAAAGAAAACCGGAAGATGTGTATCTGACATTCGAATAGAATGCTGTGGTTTTATGGGCGAAAAGATCCAAAAAGAGCTTTCGGAAAAAATAAAGGCATTGGCACTTAAGGAGTACGCAAGATTCTTGGGACAAGGTGTCAGAGATGAGCGTGTCATCGAGGGGATCCGCAAGAGCGCTGAAGATAACATCTTTTCAATGTGTGGTAAATCTCCTGTGGTTATTGTTATGATCGCCGAAGTTGTGTTATAATACGAACTTAGAAAAAATGAATTTGTTACACTATACAGCCGTAAGGTAGAGCTTTTATGATATGGACTATGTCGTTTATCTTAAGAACGAGTAGCCCGGATCGTGAAAAGAGAAGTATATGAGTGGCAGAATACGAGAAATGAGCATTTTTTATGCTCTTCTTTTCGTATTCTGCCTTTTTTGTTTGTGAGGAAAATGCTATGAATAAATATCTTAAAATCGCACGTCTTGATCATTGGATAAAGCAGCTGTTTATCCTTCCCGGAATGGTAATAGCTGTTCTGATCACAGACGTATCTTATAAAGAGATCGGCTTGGCAGGTTTTGTATTAGGCTTTTTGGGAACCTGCTTTATTGCTAGCGCCAATTATGTGATAAACGAGTGGCTTGATGCGCCGTATGATAAGTACCATCCCACCAAGAAGAATCGACCTGTAGTTACAGAGAACATGTCTTTTAAATTAGTTATGGTCGAATACTTTTTGTTTGCGATAATAGGGCTTGTATTTTCATGGTTAGTAAATAAGCTGTTCTTTATCACAGCGTTAGTTCTTTTGATCATGGGACTTTTGTATAATGTTAAACCCTTTAGGACCAAGGACATTCCTTATGTTGATGTGCTTTCGGAATCAATAAATAACATGCTGAGATTGATGATGGGATGGTTCATAGTTACAGGAGATTCAGTTCCGCCTTCAAGCGTTCTCATTGGTTATTGGATGGCCGGAGCATTCCTTATGGCGACAAAGAGATTTGCGGAATACCGCATGATAGGCGATAAACAGCTTGCAGGTCTGTACAGGAGATCTTTTGTCATATATACGGAAAAGAAGCTTTTGGCATCTGCGCTGTTCTATGCACTGATCTCGACGTTTTGCATTGGCGTTTTCATGATCAAATACAGGATCGAATATATTTTTGTTACCCCTGTAATGTTTTTGATCTATGCATATTATCTGGCAATGTCTCTGGATGATGATTCAGCGGTACAAAAGCCCGAGAAACTGTACAAAGAAAAAAGGCTTATGTGGCTGGTCCTTTTGTTTATTTTGGCGGTATTGTTCTGCTCGTTTGTAGATATGCCGTTTTTGCACAAGCTGACATCAGAGGCACTCATCCACGTGGAGGTTTAGGATGAAGAAATACACACTTATTGCGTGGAGTTTTATCTGTGCATTTGTCATATTGTTGTTTACCACAAGGTCGTCAATACTTTTTGTGTGCAATAACTGGGATGATGCCAACAGCTATTTTACGATGGGAAAAGGCATGATGAACGGCCTTGTGATCTATAGAGATCTCTATGATCAGAAGGGTCCGTTTCTCTACCTGCTGTACGGGTTTGCGTATCTTATTTCAAAAAAATCCTTCTTTGGCGTTTTTATTTTTGAGATCATAGCTGCTACAGTTTTTCTTTATTTTGCGGGAAAGCTTATAGAAAGAAAAAGCAGCAGAAATATGGCATTTGTGTTAGTTCCGATAATCGGTGCAGCAGCTTATTCTTCATGGAGCTTCTATTGGGGCGGAGCAGCGGAGGAGTTTTGTCTGCCGCTTTTGATGATCTCTTTATACTATCTGGATAAATTATTATGTGAAGAGATAGAGGAAAAGAGCAGTAACCGGATCTTCGCAGTATCGGGAATATGCGCAGGTGTCGTTGCACAGGTCAAATACACTATGCTCGGATTTTTCTTTGCATGGTTTATCATTGCCTTTGCTTGTATATGGATGAAAAGAGGATTTGGAACTTCAGTGAAAATGGCGATAAGGTTTGTCATTTTTGCAGTGATCCCATCCATACCATGGCTGATCTATTTCTTGATCACAAACAGTCTGGATGATTGGTATAGGTGCTATGTTTATAACAATATCTTTTTCTACAGTCAGGCATCGGATGAAAACTACAGCTTTTTGAAGAAAATATATGAGATAACAAAGAACTTGTATTGGCTTATACGTGATAGCTTTTCTTATTTCATATGGATAATCGCAGGCATGATCTTGCATTTGTTTGGAGAAAAGGGCATTCTTAGAAGGATCGCTCTGCCTTTCATTTTCGCATGTACTTACTTTGTGATCTTTATTGGCGGAAACAAGCTTGCATACTACTCAATACCGCTTATTGTTTTGGCGGTTCCGGGAGTGGCATATCTTGGAAAACTCATAAATTCCGCGCTGCAAAAGCGTGATAAGACAATTTCAGGTCATATCTATGCTGCTGTTGCGGCTTTAGTACTGGTCATAAGTACTGTCTTTGCGGCAAATAATACCATGAATGCTGAGTATAGAAAGTATTCCGCAGACGATATGTGGCTTTTAGCGGCGGCAAAAGAGCTGTCGGAGACGGACACTCTTTTGGAAGTAAATTCAATCGACCCGGGATTATATACTGTAACGGGTATCAAGCCGACGTGTGAGTATTTCCAGACCAACGGTATCGGTCTTGAGAAGATGTTTGAAGAACAGAAGAAGTATATCAAAGAAGGAAGAACGGACTTTGTCCTTGCGACAGATTTCGAGCCGGAATTCATTGGCCTTAATTATGATCTCGTTAAAGTCTATGAGTACAAGGAAACCGATCACGAAGAAGAGTATTATCTCTATAAAAAAAGACAGTAAAATATTATTTAGATAAATTTCTAAATACCCCTTGACGCCTAATGCGCTGAGGGGTATATTTTATTTAGATAAACATCTAAATACTGTGGAGGTGCATAGGATGGGCTTTAACGAAACAATGAAAGCGTTGTCCGATCCTACAAGGCGAACTATATTGAACCTGCTAAAGGATAATACATTATCCGCAGGGGAGATAGGTGAACATTTTGATATGACCGGAGCGACGATATCACATCATTTGTCGCAGCTTAAGAAGGCGGGACTGATAACGGAAAGTAAGCAGAAGAACTTTATATATTACAGTCTTAATGCTTCCGTGTTGGAAGAAGTCATGATGTGGATATGCGATCTGAAAGGAGATAGTGAGACCAATGAAGGAAAATAAAAAGACTTTGATAATTACATCGATTGTGTGTCTTATCCCCATAATCGTCGGAATAATACTGTATCCGAGCTTGCCGGATCAGATTACTACGCACTGGGATTTTTCGGGAACACCAAACGGATATTCAAGTAAATTTGTGGGGGCTATTGTTTTCCCTGCAGTTTTATTGCTTGTGAATATATTGCTCCCTCTTTTGATGAGACTTGATCCGAAGTATGAGAACATGAATGACAAGCTTAAAACAGTTGTATTCTGGACCATACCGTTAGTTTCGATCCTGTGTTCAAGTGCAACTCTAGCATCCGGATTTGAAGTGGATACTTATATTCAGGTGATCACACCGTTATTTGTGGGATTGTTGTTTGTTTTCATCGGTAATTACTTACCGAAAACAAAGCAGAGTTATATGATGGGAATAAAGCTTCCCTGGACGCTTGAAAGTGAAGATAACTGGAACAAGACGCACAGGCTGGGCGGATTCGTCTGGGTTATAGGCGGGATCGTAATTATGATAAGCAGTTTCTTTAAATGGGGAATGTATGTGCTGTTTACGACTTTTATGTTGATGTTTCTTATCCCGTCGGTTTACTCGTACATGATCTACAAAAGATCAAAAGAAGAAAATTAAAAAATAAGGCGGCTGCAGTGAATGCAGTCGCCATTATTTATGACTCTTTCAGCTTTGCCAATGAAGCAATGCTGTCATTTTGAAGTGTCTTTCTATACTCGGTAGGTGAACTCCCAAAGTGTCTTTTAAATGCCTTTGAGAAAGTGAATGTGTCGGTGTAGCCGACTCTCATCGAGATCTCATTTATGTTCATGGTTGGATCTTCAAGGAATTTGACCGCCATCTTCATCCTGTAAGTAAGAAGATATTCCTGAAGCGAATAGCCCGTGGCTTCTTTGAAAAGGCGAGTTAAATAGCTTCTGTTCAGTCCGAGCGAGATCGCGATCTTATCTATCTTGATGGGCTCCGAATACTTGAGCTGTATATAGTTGATAACGTTCTTTACATATAAAAGGGTATTGTTCTTTTCTTTTTCCTTCCTCGCAGAGGAGTTCTCGATCATATAATCACAGATCTTATAGAGGTTACCGACGCAGTAATACTGGCGCTTGTAGTGCTTTAGGATATCCATCGCGAGGTCTTCGATCTGCTTGGAGTGATCAAGCGGCGTATATACCGGATTGTCGGCGGTGAGGCCGGCTGCTTTTAATATCTGAGGGATCTTGGGACCTCCGATATGGATCCAGATATATTCCCACGGATCGTCCTTGTCTGCCTGGTAAAAAGATCTGGTGTTATCGGGAATTAAAAAGATCTGGTGCTCATGGATGTCGTACTGCCAGTCGTTTATGCGCAGTATTCCCTTGCCTTTTATGATGAAATGCAGGATGATCCTGTTTCTTACAAAGTGCTCATAAGAATAAAGAGGCTCACACTTGTTTCTTCCTACTTCGTACATGTAGAAATCATCGGAATCCTCATAGTTAACGAACTTACAAAAATCACATCCATCCAGTTTTCCGGCCATGGTCAAACCTCCTCTTTTACTAATATATATAATATGTTCATAGAAAAGGCAAGTCACATTTTGACATCTCTAAATCAAAGTTTGCCATTCAGAAAATAAATCCCGTCAGATATACTTAAAGCACCCTGAACCGATTATAATTGATAGATTCAAACGTTAACAATACATGAAAGGTTTTACGAATGGACATAATATGGCATAGCAAATCACAGCAATATCATTTGTATAACGATAAGATCAGCTACATAATGGGAGTCACTCCTGTGGGCGATCTGGGAAGTATATACTTCGGAAAGCGCATACATGATAAGGAGGATATGTCATACGTTGTAAATCGTTTCGGACTTGCGAATGTTGTAATGGATGCGGATACCGAATCCTACTCCATGGAGCTCAACCGTAGAGAATATCCGTCTTTCGGAATGACGGATTTCGGAACACAGGCATTTGAGATTGAGATGGAGAACGGCTCCCGCGTAAGCTCTTTTGTCCATAAGGATCATAAGATATACCGCGGCAAGCCGAAGCTTAACGGGCTTCCGGCAACATATGCGGATGAAGACGAGGCGATGACCTTGGAAGTTTATCTTGAAGATGAAGTTGCCAAGATGACAATGACTCTTTCGTATACCATATTTGAGAAATATCCGGTGATAGCAAGACATGCGGTGTTCACGAACAACGGCAGCGAGAAAAAGAAGCTCACAAGAGCACTGAGTGCCTGCATTGATCTGCCGGATCAGGACTACGAGTGGATGCAGTTTTCCGGAGCGTGGGCAAGAGAAAGGATCCCTGTTACGAGAAAGATCTCGGAAGGCGCCGTATCAATTGAAAGTAAGCGCGGAATATCGAGTGCCAACCAGAATCCTTTCGTGATAGTAAAAAGACCCGGAACCGACGATTTTGGCGGTGAGGCGATCGGAATGTCATTCGTTTACAGCGGAAATTTCCTTGCAAAAGCAGAATGCGATACCTTTGGAAGATTAAGGCTTCTTATGGGAATAAATCCCGACAGATTCACGTGGGTGCTCAAGGAAGGCGAATCATTCGAAACACCGGAGGTCGTGATCGCAAGGACGAGCGAGGGTCTTAATGATCTTAGCCGTACATACCACGAGCTATATAATAACAACCTCGTAAGAGGAAAATGGAAGAATACTCCTAGACCTATCCTTATCAACAACTGGGAAGCTACATTCATGGATTTCGATGAAGATAGAATCCTCGAGATCGCAGAAAAGGCTAAAAAAGCCGGTGTTGAGATGTTCGTTCTGGACGATGGATGGTACGGAGAAAGAAATGACGACTACGCGGGACTCGGCGACTGGATTGAGAATCCCAAGAAGCTTCCGCAGGGAATGGCGGGACTTTCAAGTAAGATAAATGCGCTTGGAATGAAGTTCGGTTTCTGGATCGAGCCTGAGATGGTCAATCCGGACAGTAATCTTTACAGAAGGCATCCCGAATGGGTGCTTGCAACACCGGGCAGAAAGGCATCACTTGGAAGACATCAGTGTGTGCTTGATTTCTCGAGAGAGGAAGTAGTCGATTATATCTATGACATGCTTAAAAAGGTCATGGGTAGCGGCCCTATAAGTTATATCAAATGGGATATGAACAGATCTCTTACTGAGGTCTACAATGCGGAATTACCCGCAGATGAGCAGGGAATGGTCTATCACAAGTACATTTTGGGCGTATACAGCCTGTATGAGAGACTTAGGAACGACTTCCCCGATATTCTTTTTGAATCATGTTCATCGGGCGGAAACAGATTTGATGCGGGAATGCTATACTACGCACCGCAGGCATGGTGCTCGGACAATACCGACGCCATCGACAGGGTAAGGATACAATACGGTACTTCTTTTGGCTATCCTATATCCTCGATAGGAGCGCATGTGTCAGCCGTTCCCAATCAGCAGACGGGACGGAGCGCATCGATAGAGACACGTGCAAACGTAGCTTACTTTGGAACCTTCGGATATGAGCTTGATCTCAATCACATAACGGACGAGGAGTTTGAGGAAGTAAAGAAGCAGATAAGCTTTATGAAAGAGAACAGAGAGCTGCTTCAGTTCGGAACCTTCTACAGACTCAGATCTCCTTTTGAAAAAGATCAGGCGGCATGGATAGTTGTTTCGAAGGATAAGAAAAAAGCGATACTTGGATTTTATTGCATGAGAGCAAATGTAAATCAGCTTCCGGGATTCCTAAGACTTGCAGGTCTTGACGAAGACAAAGTCTATACGCTTAGAGGCGAGGAATACTACGGAGATGAGCTTATGAACATGGGAGTTACTTTAAATAAGCTCAATTCAAACTTCCTTACAACGGGACAGGATTTCGTTTCGTACGTGGAAGTTCTGGAAGCGAAGTAAAAATGGAATTGTAATCGGGTCAGGGGACACAAAACAGTTACCAAAGAGAAGGTATGAAAAAGGAGGAAGATTCATGAAAAAGAAGGTAATTGCCATTTTACTGAGCGCTGTTACTGTATTGTCGATGATCGGATGCGGAAGCCAGGCAGCACCTACACAGGATTCTGCAGCACCCGCAGCTGAGGAAGCTCCCGCAGCGGAAGCGGCTGCACCTCAGTCAATCGGAAACAGTGTAGAGGGCGAGCTCTCCGTAACTATTTGGGATGAGGGCCAGAGAGCAGGTCTTCAGCAGATCGTTGATGAGTGGAGCGCACAGTCGGGTGTTAAGGCAACAATCCAGGTAGTTGACTGGAATAACTACTGGACACTTCTTGAAGCAGGCGCTACAGGCGGAGAACTTCCCGATGTATTCTGGATGCATTCAAACGTTGCACAGAAGTACATGGAGAACGACCTGCTCCTTGATCTTACGGACAAGATTGCAGCAAGTGACAAGATCGATATGAAGAATTACTACGAAGGTATCGTAAACCTTTACCAGTCAAACGGTAAGCAGTATGCGGTTCCCAAGGATATCGATACTATCGCTCTGTGGTACAACAAGACTATCTTTGATGAGATGGGCGTAGCTTATCCCGATGACACATGGACATGGGATGATTTCGCTGCAGCAGCAAAGAAGCTCACTAACGATGATCATTGGGGATATGCAATTGCTCCCGGTAACAACCAGGAAGGCTATTACAATACCATCTATTCAATGGGCGGCTATGTAATAAGCGACGACAAGAAGACATCCGGAATGGATGACCCTAACAGCATAAAGGCAGTTAAGCTCTTTACAGATATGATCGCAGACGGATCATGTCCCGACCTTGCAACTGTATCAGAGACAGCTCCCAACGAGCTCCTTTGCACAGGAAAGACAGCTATGTGCATAAGCGGATCATGGATGCTCGCAGGCTATCGTGACAACGAGTACGCAGCAGCAAACTGTGACGTGGCAGTTCTTCCTTTCACAAAGTCAGCAGATGATCGTGTATCCATCTACAACGGACTTGGATGGGCAGCAGCCGCAAACGGCAAGAACATTGATGCAGCTTGGTCACTTATCGAGTACCTCGGATCAAAAGAGGCTCAGATCAAGCAGGCAGAGCTTGGTGTAACAATGTCAGCTTATATCGGAACATCAGATTCATGGGTTAACAGCGTAAAGGCATTTGATCTTAACGGACACATGAAGATGCTTGATGCAAAGCTTGTATTCAGACCTTATTCAAGAGATACTACAGTTTGGGAAGACATGATGATCGAGAAGCTTCAGGACGCTTGGACAGGTGAGAAGCCTGTTGAGGATGTCTGCAAGGATATCGCAGCTCAGATGAATGCTGATCTTGCTGAAGAGTGATCAGACACTATCAGATAATGAATTAAAAGAGGTATCATAAAGAAGGGTGCACTCGGGAAAGCCCCCGGGTGCACTTTTTCCATAAAAAAGAAAAAGATCTTATGTATCATTCCGATCGAGAGGAGAATCTTGTGAGAACTCAGGAAAAGAAAAAAATCTCTTCAAGACAAAAAAGTGAATTTATATGGGGATGGCTCTTTATTCTTCCCACCATGCTGGGACTTATAGTATTAAACATCTATCCGATGATCGATACGATAAGACAGAGCTTTTATAAGACCGGAGATTTCGGAAAAGGCAATGTATTTGTGGGACTTGATAATTACAAAAAAGTCCTTGGAGATGCGGAAGTCTGGCAGGCTCTGTGGAACACGATCAAGTATGCGATCGTTGAGGTTCCGCTTTCGCTTGTCATAGCTCTTTTGCTTGCTGTAATGCTCAATAAAAAGATAAAAGGACGTGACGTTTTCAGAACGATCTTTTTCCTTCCCATGGTTGTTGCACCCGCTGCGATCGCCATGGTATGGAAGTGGCTGTACAACTCCAATTTCGGACTGATAAACAACACGTTTCACATAAAGGTTAACTGGATCTCGGATCCGAAGATCGCGATATATTCGATCGCTGTCATCGGTATCTGGTCCGTTATCGGTTACAACATGGTTCTGTTTTTGGCGGGACTTCAGGAGGTTCCGAGGGACTACTACGAGGCGGCTGCTCTCGACGGAGCGAACGAGTGGCATCAGCTTATAAACATAACTGTACCGCTTATTTCCCCCACGATATTTTTTGTCCTGGTAACAAGGATCATCGCAGCTATGCAGGTATTCGACCTTATCTACATGCTGATCGACCTCAACAACCCCGCTTGGAAAAAGACGGAATCGCTGGTGTTCCTGTTCTACAAGTACTCTTTTGAGCAGAGCAAAAAAGGTTACGGCGCAACTGTTGTCGTAGTTCTTTTGATGGTTATATTGTTACTTACGGTCGTCCAGCTCATCGGACAAAAGAAATGGGTTCATTACGATTAAGGAGGAGACGGCCATGAAGAAGAAAATATCTACGATAGTAATGTATGTGGTGCTCGCGGTTGTCTCGTTCACAATGCTTGTTCCGTTTGTGTGGATGTTCCTTACGGCGTTCAAGACAACGGCAGAGACGATGCAGCTTGATCCGTTTGTTATCGTGCCGAGTGTGTGGCAGACGCAGAACTTTGGCAATGTAATAAAGGCAATGGATTTTGTAAGGCTCTATGCCAATACGCTTGGAATGATGGCGCTCAGGATCCTGTTTGCGGTGCTTACGGCGACGCTCAGCGGATATGCGTTTGCACGACTTGAGTTTAAGGGTAAAAATATCATGTTTGCGCTGGTTCTTTTGCAGATGATGATCCCGGTGCAGATATTCATAATCCCTCAGTACGTCATGGTAAGTAAGCTTCACCTTACGAATACGATCTTCGGACTTGTATTTCCGGGTATCGTGTCGGCGTTTGGAACATTTCTTTTGCGCCAGGCTTACATGCAGCTTCCAAAGGATCTTGAAGAGGCGGCGAGGCTTGATGGATGTAATATTCCTAAGACTTTCTTTTACATAATGGCGCCGCTTACCAAGTCGGCGATGGTTGCACTCGGAATTTTCACCGCAGTGTTTGCGTACAAGGACCTTATGTGGTCGATGATCGTGTGCCCGGACAACAGGGCGACGACGCTTGCGAGTGCGCTTGCCAAGATGAACGGACAGTATTCGCAGAAGTATCCGGAGCTTATGATGGCGGCACTTATATCATGTGTTCCGATGATAGTGATCTACATCATATTCCAGAAGCAGTTCATTGAAGGTATCGCTACTTCCGGAGGAAAGCTCTGATATAATAATAATTGTTTAAATAATGCAGAGGGCAGGTGTTTACCTGCCTTTTGTGGACTACGGGAGATTTTGTATGGATGGTAAAAAACTGATCAGAGAGCCCATGAACGACATGGAGGCGGTTTACATCATAGAGGAGACGGGAAAGGTGTCTTTTACCCTGCTCCCGGCAGGAGAGGAGGAGCTATTTTGGAACAAGATAAAGCCCGATCCCCTTATTCAGATTTCCTGCACGGGAGATGCCACATGCATTGGGTTTGAGGCAGGTGAGACGAGGCACAACAGCGCGATGACCATGGCGATGAAGTACTCATCGCAGGTGATCAACGTAACAAGCGAGGGTAAGTCCATAACTACGACAGTTGATTATCCCGGCGGCATGACCGCAAAGCATGTGTTGCTGGCGACGCGGGATTGCAGAGCGGTGCGGATATACACTGAGATAGAAAATCGGGGAAAAGAGGATGTGACTATCGAAGCTCTTTCGTCGGTGAATCTAAGCGCCATCACGCCTTATGTAGAGGATGAGGGCCGCGATAGGCTCGTTCTTCACAGATTTAGGAGCAGATGGAGCGAAGAGGGAAGGCACGAAGCAAGGACTATTGAGGATCTTTTGCTTGAGCCGTCATGGGCAAATTTCGGAGTTCGCTGCGAGAAATTCGGAGCAATCGGATCCATGCCGGTAAGAGGTTATTTTCCTTTTGCGGCGCTTGAGGATAAGGAAGCCGGAGTCTTCTGGGCTCTTTCCTTGGCGTGCTCATCTTCTTGGCAGATAGAAGCAGTCAGGATAGATAAGGGGCTCAATGTCAGCGCGGGGATCGCGGATTATGAGTTCGGGCACTGGAGAAAGACGCTGCGCCCCGGCGAGGAATTCAGAACTCCTGAGGCATATGTGACGGCGTGCAGGAGCGATTTCGCGGTGGCTTGCGACAGGCTCTTGGATGTGCAGAGAGCTAAGCTTCTTCCGGAGCAGAGAGTGACTGAGCTTCCGGCTCTTTTTAATGAGTATTGCACTACGTGGGGTGAGCCCGGAGAAGAGATAATCGGGCGCCTTCTAAATGTGATCAAGGGCGAGGACTTTAAATACTTTGTTATCGACGCGGGCTGGTACGCTGATTCAGTCAAAGGTTGGCAGGACAATATGGGAGACTGGATCGTTGCACCGGATCTTTTTCCTAATGGGATCCGAAAGGCCGTAGAGATGATCGAGAGCGCCGGAATGAAGGCGGGTATCTGGTTCGAGCTCGAAGTCGTGGGCAAGGATTCGGATGTAGTCGATGACACAGCTCATCTTCTTACAAGGGATGGCAAGGTGATCATTTCCGGAACTCGCAGGTTCTGGGATATGCGAAGTGACTGGGTTAACGAGTACCTCAGCAAGAAGGTTATAGATTTCCTCAATGAAAACGGATTTAAATATATAAAGATCGATTACAACGATACAATCGGGATCGGCTGCGACGGCGCAGAGAGCGTCGGAGAGGGGCTTAGGGCCTGCGTAAACGCGACAAAGGATTTCTTTAGGAAGATAAGAGAAGAGGTTCCTGGTATCGCTATCGAGGTGTGCTCTTCGGGCGGACACAGGCTGGAGCCCGGCTTTATGGAGGTCGCGGACTATCTTTCTTTTTCCGATGCGCATGAAGAAAAGGAGATACCGGTCATCGCGGCGGATCTTCAGAAGCTTGTGCTTGCGCAAAAGAGCCAGATCTGGGCGGTACTTAGAAAAGATGATGAATATAAGCGCATAGCGTATTCCGTGTGTGCGGGAATGTACGGCGTTCTCTGCATCTCAGGAGATGTCTTTGATCTGCCGGCAGATAAGTGGGAGTTTGCGCTTCGCGGCGTTTCCTTCTACAAGAAGGCTTCACCCATCATCGTTGATGGCTTTACCGAGCGCTTCGGACCCTTCCAGAATTCCAACAGAGCACTAAAAGACTACCAAGCTTCTGTCAGGTATGGCAAAGACGGAGGCGCACTCGTCATCGTGCATTCATTTGAGCACGAAGGTGTGCAGAAAGTGACACTGCCGCTGAAGGGGAAGTTTGAAGTTGTTGATAAATACGAAACCGGCGACCACAAGATCGCGGTCACCGGCTCGGAACTTATAATGGAATTTTATGAGGCGTTTGATGCTGTAGCGGTGTTGCTTAAATAACAACACCCTTCTGCAGCATGATGTTGGCGTAGAGGGCGGATTCGCCGGTGACTACGATGGCGTAGGCTTTGCGGGCTTCTTCGTAGAAGGCAAAGCGCTCGATATGACCGATCATGGCTGTTCCGCGCTCATCGTGCTTTTGCAGGATCTCGCCGTAGGTGTCCCAGATGGGTGTCTCCACAGGATCGCCCTTCATGACTTCCATGAGGTTTACAGGGTGCTCAACATAGGTATCAAGGGGAAAAACCTGAAGTATCGCATCGAGGACTTCAGGAACCCCGTGGCCGTCAAGGCGCACCACAACTGAATTCTTTCCGACTGACTCCGCAGGGAAATTGCCGTCTGAGATAACTATCCTGTCGGCATGTCCCATCTCGCACAGAACTTTCAAAAGCTCCGGCGAGAGTATCTTTGGTATTCCTTTTAGCATAATCTACTCCTTCGAATAAGGTTCTATGGGCTTGCCAAATATTCTTTTGCCAAGATCCCCTTTACTCCCACAGCTGCGTCCAGTCCGCGGCGCCGGGCCATAAGAACACCTGGCCCTTTACCAGACGGCAGTTTCGCTCAGCTTTTGTCAAAAGAGCCATCTCATCATCCGTGAGAGGATCCTCGGTCGTACACCTTAGATTGGATAAATACTGAGACTCTTTTACGGAAAAAGGAATCGTACACATGCCGCGCTGAACCGCCCATTTTATGCAGATAACTGCGGGATGGACGTTATGTCTTTTGGCTACTTCCACAACTTCCGGAAGCTCTGTGTCGGCTACATCTGTGCTGCATCTGTCGCGCTCGGGCCTGCTGGGAGAACCGATAGGGCAGAAGCCTATGGGCACGATGTCGTGTGAAATCGCATAGTCAAAGAGATCCTGCTGCTGGAAAGAAGGATGGCACTCCATCTCAAGTGCAGCGGGCTTGATCCTGCAAAGAGGCAGGACTTTCTCAAGCTTTGACACTGTCATGTTGGACATTCCGATTGCTTTTACAAGGCCTTCGTCGTAGAGCGTTTCAAGCTGCTTCCAAGTATCCATAAACTCATCTACGGAAAACGGCTTGGAATCGGGATTTCTGGAATCGCCGTCGCATCCGGGAGCATGGTAGTTCGGGAAAGGCCAGTGCACAAAGTACAGATCGATATAGGAAAGGCCAAGGTCGCGAAGACTCTTTTCACAGGCTTTTCTGACCTCGCGGTGCTGATCGTTCCAGACTTTGGATGTAATGAATAAGTCAGCTCTTTTGACCACGCCTTGGGAAAAGAGGCCTGCCAAAACCTTTCCGATCTGATCTTCGTTCTGATATACGGATGCGCAGTCCAGCATGCGATAGCCCGACTTAACCGCGCCGGAGACAGCGTTTGCTATCTGATCCGGAGTGTACTTGTCGGAGCCGAAGGTGCCAAGGCCCACGGCGGGCATAACTGCGCCGGTGTTCAATTTGTACGTTGGGACGTTTGTTATAAATTCACTCATAGATCAGCCCCTTTACTTCTCGTCCTGATCGCCGAAAACGACCGCAACCTTGCCGCATTCGCCGGAAGCCATAAGTGCATAGGCCTCGGGAGCCCGGTCAAGTGTGAACTCGTGCGTGATCAGCTTGTCGGGATGGATGTTCCAACGAACGAGCTTGTCCACGAGCTCTTCCATGCGCCACAGTGATGTTACCCATGAACCGTAAATGGTCTTCTGGCCGTGGATGATGTCGGGGCTGGGGTTGAAGGTGCAAGTGCCACCTTCACCGACGAATGCGATCTTTCCGTATGACTTTGTCGCACGGATGGCCAGCTGTCTGCCGGGATCTGAAGCGGAGCAGTCGATAGCTCTTTCCACACCCTGTCCGTTTGTGAGTTCGAGGATCTTATTAAGAGTGTCGTCGCCGGGCTTAAAGACATGATCGACAAGTCCAAGCTTCTTGGCGAGGTCTATTCTGTAATCGTTCATCTCAACGCCGATGAGCATGTTGGCGCCGAGAGCTTTGCTCAGCATGAGGGCTGCAAGTCCAACAGGGCCGAGGCCTGTTACAAGAACTGCGTCATTGCCGCTTATGCCGATCTTTTCTATTGCTTCATAAACTGTTCCGAAGCCGCATGCAACCTGGGCTCCGTCCTTGTATGTGAGTTCATCGGGAAGAGCGATAAGGTCCTTCTCGTCAGCAAGGATGTATTCGCCCATGCCGCCGTTACGCTGCCAGCCGTAAGCTGCACGATACTTGCTGGTGCAGGATATGTAGTAACCCCTTCTGCAGTTGTTGCAGACGCCGCATCCTGAGATGTGGTAGACGATGACGCGGTCGCCCTTTTTAAAGCGCCTGAGGCCTTCGCCTTCTTCGACAATCAGTCCGCAGGGCTCGTGTCCTGCGATCATGCCGGGGATGTAACCCTCAGGTCCTTTGCCTGTATGCTCCCTGTAAATGCATCTGATGTCGCTTCCGCAAATAGTTGTTGCTTTGGTTCGAATGAGGACCTGACCGAATCCGGGCTTCGGAACTTCGAAGTCCTTAAGTTCAACAGTTGAATTGCCGGGCAGGATCGCTCCTTTCATTCTCATTTTTACCGCCATAATTCCGAATACTCCTTTCTCGTGAGAGATTGATGATCTTAAGCAAATTATAGGATTTCGGGGTGTGGGGAATAAGAGAATTTAATGACAGGATCTCGTTCAAGATGTCGTGTTATCGCATATAATATGTTATTATAATCGCATGAAGAATTCTTATGAAAAAGAGGCTCCTAACAGCCCTGAGAAAATTGCATATCAGGACAGAAATATAGTGTTCATGATGGAAGGCGAGTCCGTGTACGTCGGAAATATCGTCTACGAGCGCTTTCACAGGTCAATCCCCATGCACGCCCATTCCGACAACAGCTTCGAGATCCATTACATCTCGGCGGGCCACGGCACTGTTGTTGTGGACGGAAAAGAGTATGATACGGGCCCGGGGACTCTCTATATCACGGGGCCCAAGGTGAAGCACTCCATGGTTTCGGATCCCAAGGATCCGCTGTCCGAATATTGCGTCTATTTAAAGCTTTCTGAGGATAGCAGAGGAGAAAAGAGAGCTCTTTCGCCCCTTAAGCTTTTCAGAGCGGAACGCCTGTGGTACGGACGGGATAAGCACGGGATCAATGGCCTTATGAAAGCTCTTTTTACCGAGCTTGAGGATGAGAACATCGGCTACAGAGCGGTGGTTGAATCGCTGATCAAGCAGATCATCATCTCCTGCGTTCGGAATTATTCGGGCAAAAGAGGAAACGCAGACCCCAAGGGGCTTAAGTCCGGGGACGATCAGTATCTCACTATCGAGGAGGCTTTCCTCTACGAGTACGCGACCCTGACCCTCACGTCGCTGGCGTCGCGCCTCAGTCTCAGCACCCGCCAGACTCAGAGGCTTCTTCTCGAGCACTACGGCATGAACTTCCAGAGCAAAAAGACGGAAGCCAAGATGAGCGCCGCAGCGCTGATGCTTCGCTCACAGGACATGACCATCACTGCTATCGCGGATGAACTTGGGTATTCGTCCGTCGAGCATTTTTCGTCCGCATTCAAGAAATACTACGGTATGAGCGCCAGCAGGTATAGGGATGGGGAATAGAGAAAAATAATAGTCGGGCGAATGGTGAATCGTCCGATAATTTATACGAACAGACAGGAGGAACAATGGACAACAAGGCATTCGATTCAAGAAGAATAGCAGAAGGCTACGCCAAGAGACCTTGGCTTCACAAGAGCGTCATGGATATGCTCCGGAAAGATCTTGGTTTAGCGGATGATCATAGATTTAAGAACGGCCTGGATGTGGGCTGTGGAGCGGGACTTTCGACTAAGGCATTAAGACTCATCTGCGACAAGGTGACAGGAACGGATATCGCCGATGCGATGGTTGAAGTGTGCAAGGAGCAGTACACCGCAGCTGAAGGATATTTTTTCTACGTGTCCGGTGCTGAAGAGGTCGCGACTCCCACTGAGAAGTACGACATCGTGACGGCAGCAGGCATGGTTAACTGGGTGGATGAAAAGAGATTTCTCGAAGCCATGAAGAGAGTCACTTCCGACGATGGCCTCGTTGTTATCTACGATTTCGGCATCACGGATAAGATGGTGGGAAACCCTGCCTACACTAAGTGGTACAACGAAGAGTATTTGAAGCGTTTTCCCAAACCACCGAGAAAAGAGAATAAGTGGGGCGAAGCGGAAATGATCCCGGGCTTTTTCATAGAAAAGCAGACGGATTACGAGATGGAATACGCATTCAGCCCGGATGCATTTGTCGATTTCATGATGATCCAGTCCAATGTAAATGCCAAAGTAGAAAGCGGCGAAGTGAACGAATCCGCCGCAAGAGAGTGGATGAGAAAGTCATTGGAACCGATATTTGGCTCTAATGAGAAGCAGCTTGTTTTCTACGGATACAGCTGGTATATACGGAGGGGTTGAACGATACAGCCAGCCTATATAAGGGCGTAGATCAACACAAAATCTACGCCCTTTTTCTATACCAAATATAGGGATTGTTCAATGACAAATATCAATATGTAGATTATAATTAATCTGTATTATTGTACCTTCAGGCTTGATCAACAGAATTAAAAATATGGATAAAAAAGTATGTGCGGTTGTGGTTACATACAACCGTTTGGAAAAATTAAAGAAATGCGTTGAATGCATCCTCAACCAAGAATTGATCAATTGTGATGTTGTGATCGTAGACAACGATAGTAGTGACGGCACCGGTGATTTCATTTTGTCCGAGTACAAAGGCCAAAATGGAATTCATTATTTTAATACCGGAAAAAATCTTGGAGGTGCCGGTGGATTTGAATTTGGAGTATTTGAAGCTGTAAAAAAAGGCTATGAGTATGTGTGGATCATGGATGACGATACATGGCCCGAAAAAAACGCATTACAAGAATTGCTAAAAGCAGACGAAGAGCTTGATGGAAATTGGGGATTTCTATCCAGTGTTGCATATTGGACGGATCAAACCATATGCAGAATGAATATCCAGAAGAAAGGGATTTTCAGACACATAGGTAAAAAAGAGTATTTAAGAAATATATCTGAGATCAAGATGTGCTCTTTTGTTTCTTTGCTTGTGAAAAGTAGTGTCGTAAAAGAACTGGGATTACCGATAGGGGATTATTTTATCTGGACGGATGATTATGAATTTACCGGAAGAATTTCTCGTAAACATCCTTGCTATATGGTTTCCGGGAGCCATGTGATCCATGCTATGGAGAATCATACCAGAGTTAATTTCGCAACTGATAGTTCAGACAGAATTGAAAGATACAAATACATATATCGAAACGATGTCCACTGTTACAGACAGTATGGGATTAAGGGATGGTTGTATCTTGTATTAAAAGATTTATATACAGCAGCCAATATCATCATAAAATCTGAAAATAAGACCAAAAAAATCAAAATATTAGTCAAAGGCTTTATGGAAGGACTAAAGTATTGCCCAAATATTCAATATGTGGAATAAAGGTAGAAATGAGTCTGACAAGAAATTTAGCTAATAAACTTCATCCCGCCGTAACGACGTTACCTATAGCTCTTAAACATCTTTTGAGTGATTATAAGAATGTATCCCACTTGTTGGGGAGGGTTAGAAAATATAAGAAATGTACACTAGCTGATAATAGTGAATCTAATAAAAGATTTTTTAAGAGCTTAAAGCAGTATTGCTACTTTTTTAATTTTGCAGGAGCTGACAAATATTTGGACAGTTATTTTGAAAAGTCGGGCCCTGTCATTTTGAAAAAGACATACAACAATGATATTCCGGATGATGAAGTGATATTGATATGTTGTGTTCGTAATGACATTGGAAGGATAAAGAAGTTATACCAACACCATAAGGACATAGGGATCAAGTACATGATATTTGTTGACAATATGTCTGATGACGGTACAAAAGAATGGCTTCTTGATCAGGAAGTTGATCTATATCAGATCAGTGAAACTTATCATGCAGGAAGAAAAGCTGCGTGGGTAAGGAAAATTCAAGATATATACGGATACAACAGATGGTATCTTATTGTTGATTCGGATGAGTTGTTTACTTATGTTGGTTGTGAGAAGCACTCAATAAATGAACTGGCAAAGTATTCAAAAGACAAAGGATATAAAAGAATTAAAAGTATGCTTCTTGATATGTACTCGGATCATGAAGCATATATCAATAACTGTGATATCTCGGAGTTTGACAAGGAGTATGTTTATTTTGATAGTGACACATATTATGAAGCCAGGGATTGCAGAGGTGAGATGGTAAGAGGTGGCGCGAGGCCACGAGTATTCAATTATGGGAAAGGATATGATAATCCGCTCACCAAATATCCACTTATCTATGCAGAATATGAAGATGTTTGGGGCGATCACACGCCGGTTCCTTTTGCCAAGAACTTTGGATGTCCGATGATATCGGTCTTAAGACATTATAAGTTTATGGCAGGTGACAAGGAAAAATATAAAGAGAATACAGCTAACGGCAATTATTATGGCGGAAGTTTGGAATATAAGTGTTATTTAAAAAAAGAGGATGATATTACTTTTTATTATCAGGATTCGAAGAAATATGACAGTTCAGAATCACTTATGGAAATAGGATTCATGGAGAGAATCTGGCCGGAGCAGAATACATAATGAATATAAAGATTCAGTTAAAAAGATTATTGGGTGAACGTACAACTCATTATTTGAAATGCATACTGCAATATTGCAAGTTTTTTCGCGGAGTACTAAGCGGAAATTACGGAAAAATAGAGTGTGCATTTGAGCATGATATTTATTCTGTTCCGGGAAAACACGTGTTTTTTGGATACTATGACATACAGCAGGCTAGTAAGTCTTTGGATAAGTTATTGCTTCACGTTTTGGATAAGGACGCAGTTGCGGGAGAGACACCTGTAGAGATTTTTTGTGTAGATAGAATATCCGGAGAGTTTGACAAGATAACAGAAAGTGCAGCATGGTCATGGCAACAAGGTGCCAGATTGAGGTGGAGTAATATAACCCCCAATGCTATATATTTCAATAACTACCATGAGTCCCAATATTGCTGTGAGATGTGGGATGTTGACACCAAAAGAATGATCAAAAGATTTCAATTTCCTTTTTATGATATTGCTCCAAATGAAGAATTTGGTCTTAGCTTGAATTTTTCAAGGTTACAAAGGCTTAGACCGGGATATGGATATTCCAATGAACCTGATAAAACAACGGATCAGAATTATCCCGGAACAGAAGGCATTACATACGTTAATCTTAATACATCGGAATCAAGAGTTCTTTTAACTCTCGAAGAGCTTTCGGAAAAGGTTTGTGCAGATGCTTATTACCAAGGGTACATTAACCATATCTCCATTAGTCCCGAAAGCGATAAGTTTATGTTTTTATTTTTATGGACAGAGAAAAGTTATCTTCCGTGGAAAAATTGCTTGTGCATATATGATCTGAAAGAGAATGCACTAGTGATTTTGGAAAGAGAAATAATAGCTTCTCATTATTGTTGGATTTCGAACAGTGAACTTATCATAACTTCAATAGAAGGTGAATATTATATTTTCGATGTAGATAATAGGACAAAGAGAAAACTTACAAATAAGAATATGGTATGTGATGGCCATCCTTCTTACTATTCGGATAAAGAAATCATTACCGACACTTATCCTCAGAAAGATGGATGCCAACGAATCCGCATTGAAGGAATAGAAGATGATTCTAAGAAAGAACTTGTAAAAGTATTTAGTGATCCAAGAATGTTCGGAGATAAGCGTTGCGATACCCATCCCAGATATGAGAGAAAAAATGGATTACTTACTTTTGATGCAATGCCAAGAAATAAAGAGCGCATTGTCATAAGTGGCAAACTAGAGGTGATTACTGATGGATCTCAAACTAAGAGAAGCAATAGATGAGCATGAGTATGTATCTTTTGACATGTTTGACACATTGATAAAAAGAAATGTCGCATGTCCAAGAGATGTATTTGTTTTGGTTCAGCGAAGGTTTGAGGCAGACTATGGTATAGCTATTCGGAATTTCTGTGATAAAAGAATTTCTGCAGAAAAGCAAGCTAGAAGTAAAAATGGAAACTGTGAGATAACCATAGATGAAATATATGAAAATATTGAGATCAATGGTTTATCACGGCAGCAGATAGGCATTATAAGAGATATTGAAGAAGAAACAGAAAAGAGTATTTGTTGCGCTAATATGCCTGAAAAAGAGGTATATGAATACTGTGTTGAGAATAATAAAAAAATAATCATAGTTACCGACATGTATCTTTCTTGTGATGTATTGGTATCTATACTGGTTTCGCATGGTTATGAAAAATATGATAAATTGTATGTTTCTAGTGAGACTAAGCTAAGAAAAAGAACCGGTGAAATGTATGAATTTGTTCTTAGTGATTTGGGTATAAAAGGCAAGGAACTAATACATATAGGAGATAGTAAAAAAAGCGATTATATCGAATCACGTAGACATGGAATTGATAGCATACTGATAACAGGCCAAAAGACTATCCTTAGAAAAAATCCTAAAAGTATTGATAGAGGAATAAGCATTGATGATAGTTTTATTAGAGCGTTTGTAAATAACCATCTAAGTGAGAAGGATGATGAATACTATCGCTTTGGATACGAGGTTTATGGAAGACTATTGTTGGGATTTTCCAAATGGCTGAAGAGTGAAGTGAAAAAAAGTGGATTAAAAGATATTTTCTTTTTCTCCCGAGATGGATTGATATTAAAAAAAGCGTATGAATGTATAAACGATACGAATGAAGTAAAAATAAAATATTTTTATGCTTCCAGAAGAGCTCTAAGATTGCCCTTCTTGGCGGGGGACATTAAATACGATGAGTATGTGGATGTGCTCCCAAGAAAGAAAAAACTAACAGTAGATGAGTTTTTTTCTAATATGGGCTTAGATGTTCATTCTTATTCGGAACTTGTTGATACTTATGGAGTTAATGAAAACACTATATGGTCAAGAAATGATTTAAAGAGCAATGTTCTTGCAAAAGAAATATATGATAAAGTTAAAGCCGATGTTATTGCTATTGCTAAAAAAGAGAGAACTGCGCTGTTAAATTATATCAAACAGGAAGGCTTATTAGGCGAAGTTGCTGTTGTAGATATAGGTTGGAGAGGTACACTGCAATACCTATTACAAAAAATAGCAGAAGTTGAAGGTTTAGATATCAATACATTTGGATATTATGTAGGATTGGAACGCGGTGCAAGAAGCGAAATAGAAGCATATGGCTTTTTCAATTCCTGTCTTGATGCTGATCGTGAATGTGAAAATTGGAGATATTACACAGGTTTAATTGAGAATATTTTCATGTCTCAGGAAGGATCGCTACAAAAGTACAATATAGGTTCTGATGGTGATGTGAAGCTTACTATGTGTGACTATGAATTCAGTGGAGATAAAACGGCCATCGAACAAGGAGAGAAGATTGCAAAGATCCAGGAAGGCGCCATTGCATTTGTTCAAGATGTCACTAATGAGCATTTGAGTGAGCTTATGAATATAAGTACTATTGAAGCCTTTTATGACTTAAACCTTGTTGGAAATCATCCGGACAGATCGGATATTGATATGTTTGATTCATTTCTTTTTTATGATGTTAAGAAAGAGTATCTGATCAAATCAGGAAGAATAAGTAAACTTTTCATTCAACCAAGAGCGTTTATACAGGATTTTAAAGATTCCAGATGGAAGATTGGTTTTATGAAAAAAGCATTAAAGATTTCTTTGCCATATTATTGGATTCAAAAGCAAATAGGACATTGAAGGAGTGTGCGTGTTGGAAACACTGGTATCTGTAATTGTGCCTGTATATAATTCAGAAAAGTATTTGAATGATTGTTTGGAAAGCTTGGTTTGCCAGACTTACCAAACTATTGAGATCATTCTTGCTGATGACGGATCTGATGATAAAAGTATTGAGATATGCGAGAAATGGGAGCTAAAGGACAGTAGGATACAGTTACTGCGTTTAAAACACGAAGGTGTTTCAAATGCAAGGAACGCCGGACTCAGTAAAGCTAATGGGAAATGGGTGCTGTTTGTTGATTCTGATGATTATCTTAAACATGACGCTATTGAAGGCATGGTAGATAGTGCAGAACAATTGAAATTTGATCTGGGCATATTTGATTTTTACCGTGTATTTGAAGAAAAAGAAAAAACTGATAGCTTTTATGTTTATGATGACATTCACTTTTTTGATGATGAAGAAAAAAAAGAATTGCTGTCAGATTGTATCAATAATGCTTCTTTTTCGAGCCCCGGACGTAGCGCAAATTCAGGAGTGCCTTGGGCAAAGTTATATTTAAGGGAGTGCATTGCAAATAAAGGAATACATTTCCCTTATGGAATAAAAAGAATGCAGGATATGCTTTTTAACCTTCAGGTTATAGATGAGATGACAAAAATAGCATATGTTCCCAAAAGCGTGTATTGTTACAGATATAATGATGATTCTGCATGTACAAGATATTCACCGGATTTTGGAGTAACGGTTGAGCAAGTATTGAAATCATTAAAAGATTATATTGAGATAAAAAAGTATTCTTTCTTAGAACAAGACTATCATATAAAATCAATAAAGCTTTTTTTGGAATGGGTAAGGCTAAGCGTTGTAGCTGCCAATGACAAGAAGGTTAGTGAAAAAATAGCTGAAATAAGTAATAGAGCTGAAGTTGTGCACTTAAGTGATGACTTTGCTTATATAAACTATGATAAGCTCAACACACCGCAAAAAGTAGGGGCGTTCTTTTCACATATGAAGTGGTGGTGCATTTTGTATTTTTATTACTTTGTAGGGAGAGCGATCCGATGATCGTTCATGTCGGGGAGATTAAGTAAGAGATATGACAAAAAGGGAGCAGTTTGGACAAAAGTTTATATATTTCATACTGATATTGTGGTTTAGTACAGAAGTGCTATTCAACTCAACTCTGGAAAAGATCATCTTTTGGAAAAAAGATGATTTGAATGCTGTTATGGCATATGCAGTGTTAGCGCTTTTGTTGCTACAAATTATTTTTTTTCAGGTATATCAAATAAAAGAATTGGTATTGATCGCTTTGGTTACTTTACCAATGGTTTTTGCAACTCTTAATTCCGGAAACAATAGAATGATTTCTACGTGGATATTTATTGTTGCTGCAAAATATATAGATTTTGAAATAGTAACTAAAATATCTTATTACGTAGAATTGGTAATGACACTTCTGGTTATTTATCTATTCATGAGCGGAGTCATATATGAGTATACTTTATACAGAGGGTCAGTACTAAGGCATTCGCTGGGATTTACGCATCCTAATCAGCTTGGAATACGTATTTTTCTTTTGGTTGTATGCAGATGCTATATAAGACGAAAGAAATATAATTTTATTGATTGTGGAATAACTATAGCAGCTGCATATTTTGTCTATAGGGTAGCTAATTCCAAAACATCTTATTACGCACTTACAATTTTGGCGGTTATCATGATTTTCCATGCCCTTATGGGAAAACTTGGCGGAAACTTTGATAAATGGTCTAATTTGTTGATTGCTGCAGCAATAATATCTAATATATCCAGTTTACTATTTTCTTTAAAAGATATAAGAAAGATAGGGTTGATCAATAAGTTCGATCGTATTATGTCCAGAAGGTTTTCGCAATGTTATAGAACTTTCAAGTATTATGGGATCAAATTATTTGGTCAGGACGTTCAACTTATTGTTAACAGGCCGGGAGTGGGAAAACACTACCATTTTTGGCTTGATAATGCCTATATGTCAATTTTGCTTAGGTATGGACCAATAGTGTTCATAATGTTCACGGTGTTATATGTGTGTACGATGATCATGCTCAAAAGGATGCAACAGTATGTCCTTGTTGAGATATTGTGTCTGTATGCTATCTATGGAATTATGGAGAATAATTTTTATTCTATGTCGCAGAATTTGTTTTTACTGCTTTTATCTTATCCTATTTATAGACATCAGATCCAAACGGAAGCAGGTGGCCTTTTGCGAAAGATAAGAATTACTTGGTGATATGGCATATTATGTTAAATCACAGAAAGAACGAAGGAATGGATATAGCTGAATTTATTAAAACTATTGCAGATGACAAAGTAGATGCCTTTTTCGATGCTGAACATGCTGTACCCGGAAATAATGGCGCCTATATGTGCGAGGATACACCTGTGCGAAACACTGCGCATTGGTGCGTGATCTACAGTTATCTGGCGTTGAATTATTCAGAAAAGAAGTACTATGATCTTTGCAGGGTATTCGGAGATTATATAGTCGATATTCAAAATAAATCGTTAAGTGGATCAGTTGAATGTATATCAGAAGGCAGCTTTGACAAAATAAACGGCCTAATTGGGCAGGCGTGGGCGATAGAAGGCTTGCTGGCAGCATATAGGATAATAAAAAGCGAAAAATACTTAGATGCAGCAGAAAAAATCTTCAAGTCACAGATCTTTGATTCGGAATCAGGATATTGGAAACGCGTGGATATGGATGGCAATGATCTGGGATATGATTTGGTTTTTAATCATCAGATATGGTTTGCAGCCGTTGGAGCTGAACTTACAAAATATAGGAATGATCCGGAGATTATATTTCAGGTAAGCACTTTTGTGAAATGTTTAGGTGGTCATTTTAAGATATCGCCAAAGGGGAGAATCAAACATTTTGGTGATTTCAGAAAAAAGAAAACATTAAAGTATGTGATTAAAAGCATAACGGGATGTATACTTCCATACGGAATATGGAGATATAGCCCGGATAAGCTTCGACAAGGCACTTACGAGGATTCTTATCAGCTTTTTAATCTTTATGCTTTCGCTATTCTTTATAATAACGGATTTAAAGATAATACTTTTTTTCTCGGAGAAGCTTTTAAAAAAGCACTAGAATATGGACTTGATTTTGAGAATTTAAATAGAGTCTTTAATGTTAGTAAATATGAGTATTATCGCCCTGATGGAGATGTACAGTGTAGAACTGCGAAGTTTTCATATGCATACAATTCACCTGCTTTTGAGTATGGATATGTGGTAAAGACGTTTACGAGCATAGATGGAGAAAAGGAGACTCACAGACTATTAGAAATCCAGAACAATCTTTGTTATGACGAGAGGAAGAGGATGTATAGTCGAAATACTAAAGATGCGAATACATTAACGGCCAGAATTTATGAATTGATAAGATATCTGGAGATGCAGGAAAATGACTAAAAATAAATTAGCCAAGAATACTTTAATACTCGGTTTTAGCACTCTTATAAATAAGGGCCTTATGTTTATTATGTTGCCCATTTTTACCAGATGGCTTTCTACCGAGGAATATGGAACATATGATTTGCTGGCAACATATGTTACCTTGTTGATCCCTATAATTACGGTGGCTTCAAGTAATGCAGTCTTCAGATTGGCTATAGATAAAGATTTTAAGGAACAGAAAAAATACATTGCAAATGGCTTATATTTTGTTTTGGCGAATCTTATAATTTCTGTTTTGATTCTTTGGGTCATTAATTATTTTGTGCATTTTCAAGTATTCATACCATTTGTTGTTATGCTTGTTTGTGAGGTGCTTGATAATTACTTTCAGGGATATCTTCGAGCGGTTAAGAAGCTTTCGATTTTGGGAATATGTAAGACTGCGACATCACTTGCAAATGCCATAATGATTGTAGTGTTTGTAAAGTTTTTTGACATGGGATTGCCCGGACTTATATATGGGTATTCATGCGGGTTTCTACTTGATATCTTGTTGATTGTTTTTTTGACATCCTATTGGAAATATATATCACAAGTGGAATTTTCAATAGAGAAAATACGGGCGTTGATTTCTTATTCTTGGGCACTTGTTCCGAATGATATATGTTGGTGGATAATCGGAGTTTCTGATAGACAGATTATTTTCAGATTTATAGGAGCAGCCGCAAATGGAATATATGCGATAGCATATAAAGTACCAAATCTTTGTTCTGCTGTTTTTGGCGTTTTCAATATTTCATGGCAAGAAGAAGCAACGAGCTCTATTAGTCGCGCGGACAGATTACAACATTATAATAATGTATTGAACAAGATGGTATCGTTACTTCTCGCTTTGTGCATAGGGATCATTTCTTGTAATTTTATAATATTTGATTATATTTTTGATTCAAGGTTTTCAAGTGCAAGGCTATATTCTCCGCTATTGATCTCATCTGTGATTTACAATGTTGTTGCACTATTTTATGGAGGAATACAGATAAGTTTGAAGCGTACTAAGGCTAATGGCTTTTCTACTATCATGGGCGCAGCAGTGAATCTTATAATACATTTATCACTTGTAAGAGTAATAGGTTTATATGCAGCTGCCATATCTACTGTTGTATCTAATATGGTGGTAATGTACATAAGGAAAATCATGCTTAGAAATGATTATCGATTTATCATTTTAAAGAGACAATATGTATACGGATTGATTTTTATATATTTTTCAGTGGTTGGTATGATGAGATTGCCATTATGGATCAATTTGATGAATCTGGTTTTAGCCGGTGTGGTTTTTGCTTTTATAGTTATAGGCACCATAAAGAGAAAGCCGTTCTTCTGTGATACTGAGTCGTTGAAAACTGATTGACAAAATGATATAATATGACTAATTCCGAATTAGATTCGGAATTAGTCATAATTCATTTATGAGGATAGATTATGAAATACATACACAGACATTTGGAGAAAATACTGCAGAAGGCAGAAAAAAACTATAAAGCGATCCTTGTTACGGGGGCGAGACAGACAGGAAAGTCCACGCTTATTAAGAACGTGTTTCCCGATAGGAAGATGCTGACATTTGACGATCAGTTCCTTGAGGACCAGGCCAATGACGATCCCAACACATTTCTTGCGCTCAATGAACCTCCTATTTTCTTGGATGAGGTACAGAGAGTTCCCAATCTTTTCAGATATCTGAAGATGGAGTGCGACAAGGACGATACAAGAGGCAAGTATGTTTTGTCGGGATCTCAGCCTTTCAGGCTTATGGATCTGGTTTCGGATTCTTTGTCGGGAAGAGTTTCCATCGTTGAGCTTGCGCCTTTATCACTTAGAGAGATAATGAAGGATTCTTTTTCCGAGCCTTTTATTCCTACAGAAGAATATGTAAAGGCAAGGAACAAGACAGCGAAGCCTGCAACGAACATTTGGGACAAGATTCACAGAGGCGGATATCCTGAACTTCAAAATCCCGATATGGATTGGCAGATGTTTTTTGCAAGCTATGTTAAGACATATTTGGAGAGAGATGTGCGAGAACTTTCGGCAGTGCAGGATCTTGATGCATTCAGGAGATTTATGATCGCATGTGCTTCAAGAACGGGAGAGATCCTCAATTACTCCAACATTGCTGATGAAGTTGGCAAAGATGCTGACACGATCAAGAAGTGGATTTCAATCCTCGAGGCTTCCGGAATAATATACATTCTTGAGCCTTACAAAGCTTCCGCACTTAAAAGAACCATCAAGACGCCAAAGCTTTATTTCAGAGACACCGGACTTGCTGCATATCTAACCAGATGGCTCACTCCTGAGACACTTGCTAACGGAGCCATGAGTGGTGCATTTTTTGAGACCTATGTTATCTCAGAAATTTTGAAATCATACTCAAATGCCGGTTTTGATTACAGGTATTATGTATCTTATTATAGAGGCAAGGATAAACAGGCGGGCAAAGAGTCCGAGATTGACTTTATCATAGAGCAGAACGGAACATTGTATCCGATCGAGATCAAGAAGAATAGCAAGGTGAATGCTGAGATGACAAGCGCATTTACGATCCTTGATAAGGTAGAAGAGAAGAAGCGAGGAATGGGCGCGGTTATATGTTCATGTCCTGCACCGGGCAAGCTAAGAGACAATATATGGCAGCTTCCTGTCTGGTTTGTGTGATTCTTATACAGTAACGGAGAATTCTGAATATATGGCAAAAACACTTATAAAACGAATAATATTAACACTTCTCATCGGAACGGTGCTGGGATATTTGGCGCTGGTGGCGGTGTACGCGCTTCCGACGGGAAGGATAAGAGAAAATGTAAAGAACTCGCTTGGGCAGTACGAGGGAATGAGCAGTAATCCTGAGTGGTCGGTGGGGTATCAGTATACGCTGCTTGATGACTACACGGACGTGACGTTTATTCTTGCGAATGCGATTTTTCCGGGAGAGGGTGATGATGCGAATCCGTTTTTGAATGCGGCGATAGTTCCGCACCATGATTACGTTGGGCAGAACAATGACGCATACCTCGAGCTTACGGACTACGACGGCGAGAGCTTCCAGTTTAATTATGTTAGATACTGGCACGGATACCTTGTGCCGCTGAAGCCTCTTTTGCTCCTTATGAGCCTTAACAATGTCCGCATTTTGAATTTTGTTTTTGAACTGATCATGATGTCACTCGTGCTTCAGCTTGCTCTTAAAAAGACAGGAAACATGCGCCTTGGAGCTGCACTTACGGCTGCGCTCATTGCGATCAACCCGGTGAGCTGCGCGATGAACTTCCAGTATGCGGCGGTCATGAACGTGACTTTGATAGCGCTACTTGCAGTGCTACTTTGCTATGACAAGATCGACATCACGAAAGACGCGCCGATCCTTTTCCTCATCATCGGAATGACTGTAGTGTACGTGGACTTTTTGACCTATCCGATCGTATCGTTTGCGCTGCCTCTTTTGACCTATATGATCCTTAAGAAAAAAGAGCTGTTGTCGGGCGCCAAAAAAGGAATACTTGCGGTCATCTCTTACCTTGTATTCTGGGGTGTCGGCTATGTCGGAATGTGGGGAATGAAGTGGATCGTCGGAACCGTCATTTCGGGCGGAAAAGAGAATGCGCTTTTGGAAGGTTTCGAGCAGGTTGTTTATCGCAGCGGAAACGGCGAAGTGCACTACGGCTTTATCGCAACGGTGCTTGAAAACTGCAGGATCTTGTTTGTAAAGCCTGTTCTCCTTGCGGCTGTCATTGCGATCGTGGCAGCAGTCGTTATCGCGATCAGGAATAAAAAGAACATCAAGATAAATACCGCGGTCGTGCTTCCGATCCTGTTCGTAGGCCTGATCCCGTTCATGTGGTATTTCGGAGCGCGCGAGCATTCGATGGATCATGCGTACTTCACTTTCAGAAATCTTGCGGGAACTATCATGGCGGTTGTGCTTGCGGTATCGGAAACGATAATCCCGACTAAGGAATAAAAAAGCGCCCGATGACCGAGCGCTCAAGATATGTATTTAATTAGTTTTTTTGTCGTAGTAGCTTATTATGAGCTTTGCTACGCCGAGCATGAATCTGCTCGGGTGCTTTAAGCAAGCGTACAACAATTTATTGGCTTTTGAAGTAATGTCTACATCTGTGGACATTACTTTTTTTCTTATATCTTCCTGTAAAAAGATATCGCGTATCATGCCGGCGGTGTCGCGAGAATCCGACCTCAGCGCGTTCTTAAGTGCTACAAGGAGCATAAGAACAAATTCTCTGTTGAGCTGAAGCTCGCCGCTTTCGATATTCTTGTCCTTAAAGATAGCTTTGAAGGTGCTATCGTTGAGCTTAAGGTTGTCGATAAGCTTAGGACTGAAAGCATGAGCCATCGAACTTCCGACCAGCCTGTAGTGATAAAAATGAGCATCCTCTAAGATGAAGAGCCTTTTGCAGTCGCACAGGCAAGGGATCATGATGTTGACGTCTTCGCCCATGACGATGTCGGTGTTGCAATATTTGATGTTGGCTTGAATCAGCTCTTTTGATATGAGTTTCATGCAGCGTGAGAGCGTGACGGGGCGAACCTCGTTGCCAAGAAGGTTGTTCCGTAGCTCAACAAGAGCGTCGCCCTTGTATTCGCCCGGGGCTGCAGCCTGCGTCTCTTTTCTTCTTTCGCCCGCTTTTTCTACGATGTAATTTCCTGCAATGATCTCAGAGTTTGCAAAAGAACTGTCGGTGTGCGCATAGAGTTTTTCAAGCATGTCCGTATCGATCCAGTCGTCGCCGTCTACAAAGCAAAGATAGGGCGCGGTTGAAATATCTACGCCTGCTATCCATGCGCTCATAAGGCCGCCGTTTTCTTTGTGAAGAACCTTGATGCGGTCGTCTTTTTTCTCGTAATCATCGCAAAGCGCGCCGCTGACGCCGTCGGTTGATCCGTCGTCTACAAGGAGAACTTCGTAGTCTTTAAAGGTCTGTGACAGCACACTTTTTAGGCATTCGTCCATATATTTGGCGGTATTATATACCGGTATGATCACACTGATCTTTGGCTCTGGCATTTTCGTTCCTTCCCTGTGGTGTTGTCCGGTTGATGGCAACACCGGTCTCTTTTTCTTTTCATATTCTATCAATCTTGTTCCTATATTGACAAGTTATTTGGGAGGAACGAAGGGATCGTACATGTACTTAGAATTTCAATCTCATCTGATACCATGTCACATCGCCGTGGGTTGAATCGGAGATGCCTTCGTTTACAAAACCGAACTTCTCATAGTAGTGAAGAAGCTTGTCTTTGCAGGTTAGGACAACGCCCTTGCGGTTTTCCTTTCGAGCGTTTTCTATGAAAGCTTTAAGAGTGGCTTCTGCATAGCCGTTTCTTTGATAGTCCGGATGTGTGTCCACTCCGAATATCATCTGCCAGGCACCGTTTGGATCGTGCATGCCAGCGTCATCATACATTTCATCTTGGAGATCGGGAATATCCGTTACAAGTCCGTTTACCATACTTACAAGCTTTCCTGAAATAAATAAAAGGAAAAAGTAGTCGGGGTATTTATCAAGACGAGACTTAAATGATTCTTTTTTTGCCGCTTCGGCAGCAGGAAAGCAGATGGCTTCAAGTTCACTTATGCTGTCCAAATCGTTTATGGTTGCTTTTCTGATACTGTAATTTTCCATGACAATTCCTTATATTTCCAATATTCTGTCGGCGTATTCTTTGACGATATCATCATGTGTCGCCACAACGACAGTCTTTCCGTCGTTCACACGCTCTTTTAGATAATCCATAACTATTCTTGTTGCCTCTTTATCAAGACCGCCCGAGGGCTCATCGACAAGATACAGATCGGGGTCACTTAAGAACAGTCTGGCAAGCGAAACTCTGCGAAGTTCACCACCTGACAATTCGTGTGGAAATCTGTCCGCGAGATCACCGATACCAAACAGATCCAGAAGCAAAAGAGCTTTCTCGGAATCTGATGGATCACCCGATATCAAAGATTTTAGCATGACATTTTCTAAAACAGTAAGCTCCGAAACCATCACATTGCTCTGCGGAAGATAACCTATGCGTTCTGTGTGAAGGTGAGAGAGTTCAGCGTCTTTTTGGGAAGACAGATCTATTCCGTCAAAAAAAGCTTTTCCCTCATCTGCTTTCAGATAGCCGCCAAGGAGGGCCAAAAGAGTGCTCTTTCCGCTTCCCGAGCGACCGGAAAGAACAAGGAGTTCATTGCGGTTGACCTTGAGATCATAATTTGAAAAGACCTCAAAGGTTCTGCTTCCGCGTGTATATTTTTTTGATATGTTTTCCAATCCGATCATTTTATTCCTCCTCGCGAAGAGCGGAGTATTCATCAAGCTTACATATTCTTGCGATCGGGATTGATGAAGCTAAAATTCCCGAAAGGACCGATGCGGCAAGCCCGAAGAAAAATATCAGAACGGTCTCAAATACTGTGGGTGTTATATAAGCAAACCGTAAGTTGTTGGCAAGATATCTTCCGAAGGGAAATACTGTTATGGCAGACAAAAAGCCTCCAACAACAAAGCCTGCCAGTGTTATGAGCAAGCTTTCCTTGATGATCATTCCTATGAGCTGTTTTCTTGACAGGCCGAGCACTCTTAAGAGAGCGTATTCCTTCTTTTGTCCGCTTGATGAGATATAGAATGCTATGAGCAGTATTAGCTCAACTGCAAGCCACACCGCAAACAGTACAAAGTACGCAACGGAAGCAAGGTGATCGGTGTTTTCGGAAAAAGATTTTAGTATTGCCTCCGGATACAGGATGTCTACATCAATTTCCTGCGCATGTATGATATCTCGCGCGACGTCACTGTCCGTAACACCGGGCTTAAGTTTTATGAAAACTGAAGATATGGCATTTCCGTTTTTCTGTGAGTCCAGAAATTCAATACCTTTACTCTGAGCATCTTCAATGAGCTGTGGGACGGTGTCCATTGTGAAGTAAGCGGAAGTATCAAGGCTGGTGCCTGTTTCAGCAAGTCTGTAAACGACTGAATATGTGCGTCCGAATATTCTTATGGTGTTGTCTTTTTCAACCTGGATCTGACTTCCGACAACTGCTTTGTCTTTACCGATCTTGCCTTTTGCCTTTTCTTTTATCCAGGGCTGAATGATAAAGTCAGTCTCGGGATCATAGCCCACGATCCCAACTTTGCTTGTACAGCAATCCGCTGACAGGCTGGCAAGGTAAAACTGTTTGGTGAGCTTATCGATACCGTCGATATTTTTGATATTGTCTGCAACTGATGCGTCAAAATAAAAATATTCCCGAGAACCCTCCATAAGAAGGCTCTCGGCTGTTTTTTCACACTCGGAGGGAATCACCATAATGTCTGCTCCCAGACGCTTCTGCATTCCCTTTAATCCGTTGTGCAATACCAATATGAAGAGTGAACCGCCGATCATAACAAAAGAGAGTATAGTGATCAGCAAGATCAGGCTTATGTTTTTTTGCTTTTTTCTCTGCAGGCTTTTTAGCAGAAAAGAATCATGTATTGAACTCATGCTTTTTTAACTTTCAATAAATAAACTGAATTGGCTACGGAAACGATTATCGTGAGCACGCCTAAAACCACAAGCAGAGGGCGGGTTGCGGAATGGCAAGTCATCATGTTGCTTCCGCAAACACCTATGAGCTTTGTGGGTATCGCTATCTCCAGGATACCGATACCTGCAACTGCAATGCTGATGCCGGCTCTTATCTCTTCAGAGAAGAAAAATGCTACTATGCCGAGTACTGCTATGAGGATTCCTATACCGATCTCAGCTTGCTTGGTATATTGGCAGTGCATCTTCATATCCGCGGGGCAAACCGGGAAGATGACTGTGGGTGCCAAAAGGATCAAAATTCCTAAAACAACAAATAATATTGAAACAGCTACTTTATTTTTCATTATGTCCTCCAAGTTTAAATCATATATTCAGGCTCGGGATGGGCATTTGCCAGATCGAACCTATCGAGAAGTGAGCGTCTTAGAGCAAGGAACTCCGCGCCGCCTCTGTTTCTGGGATGTGGTATGTTCACATCGATTATTTCACTGATCTTGCCGGGGCGAGGTGTCATGATAACAATGCGATCAGACATGTAGATCGCTTCGTCCACATCGTGAGTGACCAGCAGCATGGTCAGATTCTTTTCCGCTCTGATCTCGAGGAGCTTGTCCTGTATATCGGCTCGGGTAAAAGAATCCAAGGCACCCATGGGTTCGTCGAGTACCAGAAGTTCAGGCTCGTTTATGAGCGCTCTGGCGATCGCGACACGCTGTGACATTCCGCCACTTAGTTGGTGTGGGTAGGATTTTTCAAATCCTGTAACTCCGACCAGATCAATGTATTTTTGTATCTTATCTTTGTTCTTTTTAAAAACGTGGCGGGCCTTCAAGCCGGCTGCAACGTTCTGCTCAACGGTAAGCCAAGGGAACAGGTTGTGTTGCTGGAAAATATAACCGCGTTTGTAATTGGGTTCTTTTACGGGTTCTCCGTTGAAGACGATCGAACCGGTATTGATCTTGTCGAGGCCGGCGATAAGCCTAAGAAGTGTGGTCTTGCCGCAGCCTGAAGCCCCGATGATCGATACGAATTCTCCGCGCTTTAGCTCAAGGTTTACGTCTTTTAACGCTTCTACTTGGCGCTCTCCGTCGTCATACAATCTATTCACGTTTTCTATGGTTAATACAGATTCACTCATTTAACGATCCCCCTTTGCCAGCGAAGTACGTGATCCTGAAGTCTGCCTATCAGCTTTAGGATCGCACTGAATAGGATTGCCATTATCAGGATAGCTGCAAATACCTTGTAGTACGCGCTCCAGACTTTTGACAGATTGATGTAATATCCAAGTCCACCGGGCTGTCCCAGCATCTCTGCCATGACAAGAGTGGTGAAGGCAAATGCGTTTGCTGTGGATATTCCAGTAAATATCTGTGGCATCGCATGTGGTATGGCTACATGGAACAGCTGGTACACCGCGTTTCCGCCGAGTATCCTGGCCGCTTCATATTGAGCTTTCGGAGTGCTCTGTATACCTGCAGCTGTAAGCGATGCGATGGGGAACCATGCGCATATTACGATAAGGAACACCGCCGATATAAACGGAGTAGGGAAAAGAGTAAGTGCAAATGGCATCCACGCTACTGCGGGAATAACTCCTGTGATCTTCAAAACGGGATATACCCAGTAATAAACTCTGTCAAACCATCCGACAAGGATTCCTGTTCCGACTCCTAAAAGAACTCCGAATAGGAAACCAAAGAAATAGAGCCTCAATGAATAAAATGTATTGGTGAGGATAAAATCAAATTCCTCAAGAAAGGGGCTCAAGATCTCCGCAGGTCCTGGAAAAAAGGGCTGCGGAAGGACCTTTAGCTTGGTGCCCGTAATATCCAAAAGACCGATGAGCAGACCCATTACAAAGCGAAAGCTTGCTTTGTTTATGTAGGCGGCCCTCCTTGCTTCATCGTGATAGTCGATGATCCCAAATACGGCATAGCCTGCAATAAGAGCAAGGAGCACGATCCTAAGAAGTCCGTTTCCGTCAAGTTCAAAAGCACCGACGTTGTATTTGGCAAAGTTCACGTTTTCACTTATCTGTGGAAAAAGCAGATTTACAAGTATTGCGATTGCAAATCCCAAGCACGTGAAAGCAACAGTTAGTATGTATTTTCCTTTTTTACTCTTACCCTTTTTCATGATTCACCGCCTTATTCTTTAGTGAGGTCAACAGCGTAGTAATTCTTTTCAGTGAATTCGCTTGATCCTGTCTTGAGATATCCGATCTCGTTGAGCGCGGTGGAGAAGTACTTAACATCACCTTCTATGCTGTGTTCTCCGGCAGCTCTTGATTCTTCGCTCGGATATTCATAGGACTTTATAAGAGAAACAGCGAGATCTTTGTCACTGATCTGCGAGTATTTTCCTTCGATAATGAGATCCACGGCTTCCTCAGGGTTCTTGCTTATCCAGTCCTGAGCTTTGTGGTATGCACGAAGGAGGGCTGCGACCTTCTCGGGTTCACTTTCAAGAACCTTGTTTGACGCAAACAGGAAGCAGCAGTATTTACCTGCGAAAGCAGGATCGGTAGAAAGATCAAAAAGAACTTTTACCTTGCCTTCTTTTTCTGCTATAGATCCGAGAGGATCCCACATTGCCGCTACATCAATATCTCCGTTTAAAAGAGCTGCGAGCTCTAGGTTTCCGTCCGAATAGGGAAGGAAGGTCACTTCGCCGTCTTCCTGAAGCGCAGATATTCCGGCCTGCTCAACCCATACGCTTGCAACCTGATGAGGTGTTCCGCCGATCTCGTCGACACCGATCTTCTTGCCTTTTAGGTCTTCAGCTTTGGAGATATCGGAATCGGGGCGAACCACAAATTTGATACATCCGTTGTGGAAACCGTCTACGACTTTAACACCGACACCTTCTTCGATAGAAGGGAAAAACTGGAAGTCACCGTTTACCATGGGGATCGTTCCGTTGTTGAGTCCGATCTTTCTGGTCTCGAAGTCAGCAGAGATAAGCTCTACGTCAAAGCCTTCTTCGGCAAAAAAGCCTTTTTCATAGGCTACATATGTAGGCGCTCCGCAGAGTGCTCCGTCTTTTCCGGGAAGCTGTATTTTTCCGTATTTATATTGTGTTTCCGACGCTGCACTTTTTCCGCATCCAATTAAAGCGGATGCTGTCAGCGTTAGAAGTAGGGCAATGCTGAATAATCTTTTTCCGATCAATTTCTTTTTCATAAAAATCTTCTCCCTTGAAATCATTGATATAGGTTAGTAGAAAGGTAGCGAAGTCCTGTGTCGGGGAATATTGCTACGATCGTCTTTCCTTTGTTTTCCGGTCTTCTTGCGATCTGTTCCGCAGCGTAGAGTATCGCTCCCGAAGATGCACCTATAAGGATGCCGTCAGTCTTTGCAACTGCTCTGGCAGCTTCGTATGCCTGCGCGGTCTCTACGGGGAAACATTCGTCGTAGTAGGCGGGATCGAGATTTGAAGGAACAAACTCTTTTGGTATACCTTCAAAAGGATGTACGCCTGCAATCTCTTCCGGATGAGGATTTTTTTCCGAAGGGATAGATCCTTCACCGGGCTGCACTGCTATGACCTTGACTTCAGGCTTTTTAGACTTGAGGTACTTGCCTACACCTGTGATCGTTCCGCCGGTTCCTACGGCAGCTACAACGATGTCAACTTTTCCTTCCGTATCGTTCCAGATCTCCGGGGCGGTAGTCCGGTAATGGATATCCGGATTGGCAGGATTGGCGTCCTGATTTACGATGAATATGTTGTCGTCGCCGGCTGATAACTTTTTGTAAAATGCGGCGTATCCTGCGACATAGTCATTGTGGTTTTCATCCAATGCTTTTTTTACTTCGGGAATATCGCTCATATTTGCGACTTCTGTCCCGAAAGCTTTCATTACTTTAAAACGTTCGATACTTACGTTGTCCTGAACATAGATGCGGGATTTATATCCTTTGATAGCTGCAAAAGCCGCAAGTCCTATTCCTGTATTTCCGCTTGTTGCCTCGACTATCGTTCCTCCGGGCTTTAGACTTCCGTCTTTTTCCGCAGCTTCTATCATGCTAAGTGCAATCCTGTCTTTGATGCTTTGGTTTGGATTGTAGTATTCGATCTTTCCCAAAATATCAGCAGCTAACTGCTTTTGCTTGATAAAACCGTTCAAGCGTAAGAGAGGTGTGTTTCCTATGAGTTCTGTGATCGATTCGTATATTCGACTCATATGTTGCTCCTTTCAAAAAAGTAAAAACCAGAGATATTGTTAAATACCTCTGGTTTTCCAGTCAGCTTCTCTGATTCAATTCGCTCAAATGTTATCACATAAAATCGGAGTTGCCCATTTCATTAAATTTATCAGCTGCAATAAGATTTTCTTATATCATGCGAGAAAACGTCGGAAGCGGCATAAATAGTACACCATTTTGGCTCGTAATGGCGTATAATTAATTATTATTGGAGGGACGGTATATGGCAAAAGTATTTCATGTAGATCATCAGATAGACAAGAAGAATGTGGAGGACTCAATAACAGAGTGGACCAGAGTCGTTAAGTATGGCGACATCAATAGCGAGAACAGGCTGTTTGGTGGCAAGCTCATGTCGTGGATCGATGAAGTTGCGGGGACGGTTGCATTAAGACATTCAGGAAATCCTGTAGCGACAGCTGCTGTAGATAACATGCAGTTCAAGCAGGGAGCTAAGCTCGACGATATCATCGTTATAATCGGAAAGATCACTTATGTCGGCAAGACTTCTATGGAAGTCAGAGTCGATACATATGTTGAAGATAGACGTAACGGGATGCGGCATGTTCTCAACAGGGCATATCTCACAGAGGTGTGTATCGATGATGACGATAGTCCGGTTCTTGTTCCTTACGGCTTGAACATTAAAACTGAATCCGAAAGAGCTGAGTGGGAAGGCGCCGAAAAGCGCATAGCACTTAGAAAACAGCGCAGGATGGAAGGATTCTAAGGAATTCTTTTTCTGAGATTATATGAAGTGATAAACACGGCAGGTGAGATCTGATTGGCTGCCGTGTTTTTTCTTCTCTTAACAGATAGAAATCTATATTTGCTTGTTTTTATCTGTGTATTTCCCGGGTTTTTCTCTTGGGAAATTCTTCAAACCACAGATAAGTTGCTTTTTCTCGAGTGTTTTATCTGTGGTTTTTTACTATTCTTCATAAACCATTTCCTTTTTTCTTCAAAAAACCACAGACTTATTTAAGCATTTTCTAACTCTTATCTGTGTTCTTATGAAAATCTCCACGAATTGCGTTCAGAAATCACAGATAAACAGAGCTTTTTATGCAATTTTATCTGTAATTATCCTGATCCGATTTTTCTCTTTTTCATGGTGCTAGAAAGACAGGTTTTAGATACGCCTGTGTAAGATTAAAGCGTCTGTGATCATATCAGTATATTGCATTTATAACATCTGAGTGTTAAAATTTTGACATATGGCTTTGAATATTACATATCATATAAATTATGTGGAGGTTTTTTTATCATGAGTAAGAACTTTGATGACATTTTGGCTAAGCTTAAGACAGCGACAACCAAGAAGATGTCTGTTGCCGTAGCGCAGGACACACACGTACTTGAGGCTGTTAAGGTGGCTAAGGAGAGAGGAATCGTTGAACCCATTCTCGTTGGTGACAAGGATGAGATCGCGAAGAAGGCAGCAGAGGTTGGAATGAACCTTGACGATTACGAGATCATCGATGTTAAGGATACCATCGAGGCTGCTCGTACAGCGGTTTCACTTGTACATGACGGCAAGGCTGACATTTACATGAAGGGTGCTTTGGAGTCCAAGGATTTCCTTAAGAGCGTTCTTGATAAGGAAGTTGGTCTTCGTACAGGTCGTCCTCTTTCACACGTATGCGTGTTTGAGATTCCCGGAATCGATCGTCTTCTTTTCCTTACAGACGTTGCATTCATGCCCTATCCGACACTTGAGGATAAAAAAGTCATCATTGAATATACAGTAGATGTAGCAAGAGCTTGCGGCGTTGATTGCCCTAAGGTTGCTCCGCTTGCAGCAGTTGAGGTTGTTAATCCCAAGATGCCCGTTACAGTTGAGGCTGCTGAGCTTACAAGACTCAACGAGGAAGGCGAGATCAAGAACTGCATCGTTGACGGACCTCTTTCAATGGATCTTGCTATCGATCCCGAGGCTGCTCAGCACAAGGCAGGAGCTCTTGACAGAAAGATCGTCGGCGACGCCGATATCCTTCTTTTCCCTGATATCCACGCAGGTAACCTTACATACAAGACAATCGTAAGACTTGCCAAGGTTAAGAACGGTAACATCCTTACAGGAACAAAGGCACCCGTTATCCTTACATCAAGATCTGACAGTGTTGAGGTTAAGGTTAACTCAATCGCATTAGCAGCTGTTGTAGCAGCTGAGAGAACTTGATGAGGTTCTTTCGAATCTGGTTCGAACGTCTTCCAGCGAGGGCTTGTCCCGAGAGCGGAAGTTCATTATGAAAAAGAAAGGAAAAGACCATGATAAAAAGTTTAATTATAAATCCCGGTTCCACATCAACAAAGGTTGGTATCTTCGAGGACGAGACACTTGTTAAAGAGGAGACCTTAAGACATAGCACAGAGGAGATCAATCAGTACGCTACGATCATCGATCAGAAGGATTTTCGTAAGAACATCATTCTTGATTTCCTTAAAAAAGAAAACATCGACATCAAGTCTTTTAACGTGATCGTAGGAAGAGGCGGACTTCTTCGTCCCATTCCGGGCGGCACATATGAGTGCACAGACGCTCTTCTTGAGGACCTTAAGAAGGGAGTTCAGGGACAGCACGCATCTAACCTCGGCGGTATCCTTGCAAGAGAGATCGGCGATGAGATCGGTGTTCCTTCATACATCGTAGATCCCGTTGTTGTTGACGAGATGGACGAGGTTGCTCGTATTTCAGGTATTCCTGAGGTTGAGCGTGTATCTATCGACCACCCTCTTAACCAGAAGGCTGTTGCAAGAAGATATGCAAAAGAGATCGGCAAGAAGTACGAGGACATCAGCGTTATCGTTGTTCACATGGGTGGCGGTACATCAACAGGTGTTCACAAGAACGGCAAGATGGTAGACGTATTTGCTGCACTTAACGGTGACGGCGCATTCTCACCTGAGAGAGCTAACGGAATCCCTGCTAAGGCACTCGTTGATCTTTGCTTCTCAGGAAAGTTCACATACGATGAGATGAAAAAGAAGATCGTAGGTGGCGGCGGACTTAACGCATACCTTGGAACAAACGACATGAGAGAAGTTAACAAGATGTGTGAAGAGGGAGATGCTAAGGCTAACCTCATCCGTGACGCATTCATCTATCAGATCTGCAAGAACATCGGCGCTTGCGCTACAGTTCTTAAGGGTAAGGTTGATCAGATCATCCTTACAGGCGGTATCGCTTACGGACAGGTTATCACAGACAAGATCAAGGATCGTGTTGACTGGATCGCACCTGTAACTGTTTATCCCGGAGAGGATGAGCTCCTTGCACTTGCACAGGGCGCTATCCGTGTAATGAACGGAGAGGAAGAAGCTAAGAAATATTAATTTGATCATATGAGCTTAAGGAGCTGCAACAGGAAAAATATATTCCTGCGGCAGCTCTTTTTTCATGGGAAAAACAGGTAATTATGATAAAATATATATACTTTGATTGGAGATTATATGAAAAACACTCTGCACAAGGTTAGATCATCTAAATCACCCAACAAACAGATCAAGGAGAAATACAGCCTCAGCTATTTCTTCTTTTCATTGTGCCTGTGTTTTTTGGTTGGATTCAACGTTCTTTTGACTGCCGGATTTATAAACAGATACAGCGATTATCTGCAGGACTATAAGTCGATCAATAATATCATCGGCTCTTATGATGATTCTAAGGCCGCATTCTTAACTTATTCCCGTTCTCGTAATGAAGATGATCTTTTGGCATTTCAAAACGCAAATGCAAGTATATTCAGTGAACTCGATAATTCCGAGCACAGCATGAAAGCGGACAGAAACTGCATCATGATGTACAGGATCGTTTATCAGATGCTGGAACACAGGCAGGAGCTTATGCAGGAATACGTCAGTTACGGACGTGTGAGCATAAGTGAGATCGAAGAGTTAAATTTCCAGATAGAAAGAAACTTAAATCTGCTGACAACATATTACATAGATTATGTCAGTGTCAGATTTTCGCAGTATGCTACACATATAAAGAGAGTGCTCATAGTTGGAAACATCGTACTCGTGGTCATCACCATCATAGCGTTCATGCTAAATACTACGATATACAGAGATTTCATGAGGACCAGACTTGAAAACGAAAAGCAGAAGCGTCACATCGCAGAAGCCAGAATGCATGAGCTTCAGATGCAGATGAATCCGCATTTTCTTTTTAACACATTGAGTCTTGTGATCAGGAATATACAGATGGGCGAGGGCGACACCGCTATAAGGCTTGTCAAAGCGACCTCGCAGCTACTCAGAAAATCGATCGCGGTCGGAAATGATACGATCACGATAGACGAGGAACTGGAGCTTCTTGAGAAATATCTTTTTGTCCAAAAGATACATTGCAAGGGCAGGATCAGCATTAAGCTTGATGTGAGAAAGTCTTACATGGATGACGAGATGAGGATACCGCCGCTTATTATCCAGCCGCTTGTTGAGAATGCGATCCTGCATGGACTTAAGGACACGACGGCGGACGGACAGGTCAACGTATCGATCGAAGAAAAGACCGATATGATCCAAGTACAGGTGCAGGACAACGGCTGCGGAATCCCGGAAGATGTTGTGAGCAATATCATGGGACATGTTCAGATGGAAAGGATCGGATTAAGTAACTTATATGAGAGGCTCTGCTTTTTTTACCACAGGGAAGATTGCATGAAGATAGAGAGCAGTTCGGAAGGAACCATGATTACACTTTATTTGTATAAAGAGGTTGAGTAGTGGCAGTTAGAGTTATTATCGCGGATGATGAGGAATATGAGAGAGATTACCTAAAAAAGACGCTCTCCGAGAATTACGAGGGCGTGCTTGATGTGGTTTACGTTGCGGCAGACGGGGCGGAAGCGCTTGAGAAGGCAAAAGAGCTAAGACCCGATATCTGCCTTTTTGACATACGTATGCCCAGGCTCGACGGGCTCGAGGTTACAGAGCAGCTGATCGAGGCGCACCCTGATGTTCAGGTTGTGATAGTCTCGGCTTATGACGATTTTTCTTATGCCAAACAGGCAATGAGACTTGGGGTAAAAGATTTTTTGGTAAAGCCCTATCTGGACAAAGAACTGTTTCAGACGATCGACAATATAATCGCGACGATCGGAGGCTTTAATAAGAAATCATCTGCCGACAAGATCATCGATGCGGTCACTGCGGATATAGACAGGGATATAGTCTGGGAGCTTGCGCTCAAGCAAAAAGATGGTGCGGAAATGGCCAAGGAGTTGTCTCTTTGGGGGATAGGCGAGGCACAGTGTAAGTGCGTTGCTTTCTATTATGACGGTATAAAAAGAATTGACGAAAAGGGCTGCGATATCGTAAAGGGGATCTTTCATATCGGCGGAACGCAGACGCTTCTGAGTAAGCTCTTTGATCTGATGGTTGTGTATGTGTTCGCGGAAGATGAAGACTCTTTTATCGAGCTTAACCAGTGCATCGGCAAGACCAGAAATTACATGAAGGATCTCGGGAGAGGTACGGTTTACTGCGGTGTCAGCGGAATCTACAATAGCTCGGAGGCGGGCAAAGGATTTGAAGAGGCTGCAGGCTTTATAGGAACTTACGGTGACAGGGATGTTCAAAACGGTATTGAAAAAGATATTGCTGATATCAGGAGCATTCTTGAGATCACAGACAAAGCAGGCTTTGCCATGGCGAGCAGAAACAGGGAACAAGCTCTTTTGTGGCTCTCTAAGCTTAGGATGAGCCTTATGGGAGAGTATTCGGGAAAAGAGCTGTCGGATGCTTACCTTCAGCAGCTCATGGTCATCCTGCGCGGACTCAACAGAAGACTTGGTATCAGGATCACCAATGAAGACGTGGACAGGCTTGTTGTCGGTTTTGAGCAAGAGGGCTGCGATATGGATAAGATCACGGCGCAGGTCGTGGACGAGCTTATAGAGCGCTCTCCCGATGTTCAGATCAATCACAATGTTATAGTTGTGCGCCGTGCCAAGGATTACATTAAGGATCATTATAAGGAGCAGATCAATCTGCAGATCGTTGCGGATGCAAACGGAGTAAGCCCCGGGCATCTTAGCAAGTGCTTTAAGAATATAGAGAAAAAGGGATTTTCCGAATATCTTACAAGTGTCAGACTTAATGAGGCAAAAGAGCTGATGAGGAAAGGTGACATGAGTATCCAGGAGATCGCTTACGAAGTCGGTTTTTCCGATTCCAATTATTTCGGAAAGAGCTTTAAAAAGAACGAAGGTATCACGCCTAAGGAGTACTGTTCCATGATGATCCTCGATTCCGGACAGGCAGGAAAATAATAGCAACCATTTTTTACTCTTTTTAATATTTTATTACCTTTATGAACTATTTGTTCCTTCTTACAATTACGGTGTAACGGACCAAATATTTATGGAGGTGGTTGTATGAAAAAGAAGATTATAGGAGCTATGTTAATGGCGATGACAATGCTCGTTGTTGCTTGCGGTTCTGCAGGAACAAGTACGGGCGCAGGTACAGGTGAGGCAGCACCTGCAAGTGATAAGCCGGCAGCAGGTGGTGATTATACCATTAAGATGTCGACTCAGCTCAGCGAGGGATCGCCTTTTGTTGATGGATTTAACGCATGGGCAGATGCCGTTAAGGAAAAGACTGACGGACATGTTACTATCGAGGTTTATCCTTCCGCAGCTCTCGGAAGTGATGAGGATGTTATAGAGCAGGCTCTTCAGGGAGCTAATGTAGCCGTTCTTACCGACTGCGGAAGAATGGGAAATTACGTTAAAGAGATGGGAATCCTGAACGCAGCTTATTTTGCTGATAACTATGAAGAGATGCAGAAGTTCATGGATACCGATACATTTAAGGGTTGGACCGATGAGCTTGAATCACAGCACGGCATCAAGATCCTGAACTTCGGATGGTGTGACGGCTTCAGACATTTCCTTACAAATAAGCCTATTCATTCACCCGAGGATCTTAAGGGCGTTTTGATCCGTACTCCCGGTGCTGATGTATGGAGTAAGTCTATTGAGTCTTTGGGAGCAACACCTGTTTCAACAGTAGGCTGGGCAGATGTTTACAATGCGGTTCAGACCAAGACGATCGACGGTGCGGAAGGACAGACATCTGCTTCTTATCCCGCAGCTCTTTACGAAGTTCTTGATTACATGGATCAGACAGGACACATCCTTCTTATGAACGGCATCATCGTCGGAGAGAAGTATTGGGAGACAATACCCGAAGAGTACCAGAAGATAATCATCGATGAGTGCGCAGTTGCAGCTGAGAACGCTTCTAAGGTTGTTGCAGATAAGGCAGCCGAGAATGAAGCTAAGATGGCAGAGGCAGGAATGACTATCATTCCACCTGAAGAAATTGATATTGATGCTTTCAGAAAAGCATCTGAGAAAGCATATGAAGAACTTGGATTTACCGAGCTTAGAGCTGAGCTGTACGAGAAGATAGGTAAGAAGTAAAGCTTAGGAGGTAATTCCATGAGGAAGTTTTATAGTTGTTTTGTAAAAGCAGAAGAGGTCGTGGCGTGCCTTTTACTCGCCGGGATAGTCGGGCTTATGTTTTTATCGGCTGTTCTTAGGAAGGCGGGAATACCTCTCAACTGGGCCGGTGATACATCTCTTTTACTCTTTACATGGGCTTGCTTTTTTGGCGCGGATCTCGCGATCAGGGAAAAGAGCATGGTGAACGTGGACATGCTTCTTGCTAAATTCCCGGTGAAGGTACAGAAGATCATCAGGATAGCATGCCATATTTTGGCGATGGCTCTTTTGATATCATTTGTATATTTCGGAGTTCCGCTGTGTATAGATTCCGTTGACAGGAAATTCTCGAACATGAACCTCAGTTATTCATGGGCGAGCGCAAGTGTTCCGGCAGGGTGCGTTCTTTTGCTGATCACTTCGGTCATCAATCTTGTAAAGATGATAAAGTCCGATAACGGAACATACGGAGTACAAGGAGGTAGTGAAGTATGCTGATAGTAATGATCACTTTTCTTGTACTGCTTGCCATAGGGATGCCGGTGGCGTTTGCTATAGGTATTGCCGGAGTAACGTTTTTTATAATCAATCCAAGCGTACCCTACAGTATTGCTGTTCAAAAGGTTGTTTCTTCGACGCAGTCGCTGAATATGTTGTCGATACCGCTGTTTATCTTTGCGGGCAATCTTATGAATGAGACGGGTATCACGAAGAGACTTATACAGCTTTCAAATACGCTCGTAGGACATCTTCCGGGGCATCTCGGACAGGTCAGTTGTGTACTTTCAACTCTTATGGGCGGTGTTTCCGGATCGGCCAATGCTGATGCGGCGATGGAATGCAGAGTGCTTGGATCGGACATGGTAAAGTCGGGATACTCAAGAGGTTGGAGTGCTGCGATAAACGGTGTTTCATCTTTGATAGTCGCAACGATCCCTCCGAGCATGGGACTTATCATATATGGTTCAGTCGGTGATGTCTCCATCGGTAAGCTGTTCGTTGCAGGACTTATACCGGGACTGCTTATGTGTGCGGCGCTTATGACAGCCGTTCACGTATCCGCAAAGAGAAGAGGCTACAAGCCCGCAAGGGAAAAGAGATCTTCCTTTGGGGAGATAATAAAGGCATTTATCGAAAGCTTATGGGCGCTTATGTTTCCTATCATCCTCATCGTGGGAATCAGAATGGGTATCATGACACCCGCGGAGTCCGGAGCATTTGCTGCGGTATATGCATTGTTCATCGGATTCTTTGTATACAAAGAGCTCAATGTAAAAAGACTTGTTAATTGCCTTAAGCGCAGCGTAAGAGATATCGGCGTTATCATGCTTATAGTCATGATCTCCAATATCTTCGGATACGGCATAACATATGAAAATGTTCCGAGAAAGCTTGCGCAGCTCCTTGTAGGAGTTACAAGCAACAAGTTCATCATGCTGACTCTTATCATAATACTTCTTGCTTTTGCGGGAATGTTTGTTGAGACTACGGTTGTAGCTCTTTTGATGACACCGATACTTCTTCCTGTTATTCAGAGTGTCGGTATCGATCCGGTTCACTTCGGAGTGCTCATGATGACGGTTGTTACAGGAGGTATCATGACACCTCCGGTTGGAATAGCTCTTTATACCACTTCGGAGATAATGGAGTGTAAACCGCAGGAGACGGCTAAGGAAGCCATACCGTTTTATGTTGCGATATTGGCTGTTATAATGATAATAGCTTTTATTCCACAGGTGAGTATGTTCCTGCCTAATCTGTTGTATTGATGATAGTAGTAGTTGAGGCGTAGACGCCGAGCAGCAATGCCCGGCGGTACGCCTTTTGGTGGTTTTTGCACCTAGGGAGTTTTGGGATATGGCATTTCATAAGATCAAAATTGTATGTGCTGTATTGATGGGAGTGTCGATCACTCTTTTGTCCGCATGCTCGGGAATTGTGCTCGATCAAGACGCGGGAGCGGAGCCGGAAATAATCATGCGCTATGCTGAGGTAAATCCCTCAGACCATATAATCACGCGCACCGGTAAGTATTTTGCCGATTGTGTAAAAGAGATGAGTGACGGCCGGATTGAGATCGAGATATATGACGCGGGTAAATTGGGAAACGATGCCCAATATTATGAGCAGCTCCGAATAGGTGCGCTAGATATGTACAGAGGAAATGCGATCGCCCTTGAGGGGATATCGGATATGGAAGTAGGCGTTTTGGCTATGCCGTATCTTTTCAGGGACAACGATCATTTCTGGAAGGTCTGCGACGGAGAGATAGGAAAAGAAGTCCTTGCAGATATTCAGGAATCGGGTTCAAAGATGGTGGGCCTGTGTTTTTTGGATGAAGGTGCAAGAAATATCATGACGGTAAATGCACCGGTAAAAGATATATCGGATCTTAGAGGATTGAAGATCCGAAGCATGGAAGACGATCTTTTGTGCGATGTTATAAGAGCTACAGGTGCTGAGCCTGTGGTCATGGATTACGCGGACGTTTATTCGGCGCTTCAGTCGGGAGCGGTTGACGGAGCAGAGAATCCGGTATGCAGTTATTATTCGAATCAGTTTTACAAGGTGGCTCCTTTTTATACGATCGATGCGCACACTCATTCGCCGAGTGTAATTCTTATAAGTGAGATCACATGGAAGCATTTGTCGGAAGAGGATAAAAAGATCCTTTACACCGCAGCGGAAAAGGCAAAAGAATTTAATAAAGCCGAGATAGAGGAAGCGGAAGCGAAGGCATATGATAAGCTTCGCAAGGAAAACGTGAAGATAATACAGATCGGAGATATGACTAAATGGCAGGATGCAATGGGCCCCGTTTATGAGGCTTATGCGGGAAATCATCGCCTGCTTATCGATAAGATCAGGAATCTTCGGTGATGAAATAAATTATAGTCTCCGGGGGTAAATACATTGGTATGAGAAGTTGAATAGTTTTTGCAAATCTGTTACAATGTACAACGGACTTTTGCTATAACAGAGGGGATAGTTTACCCTTTTTTAGGAGATATTTATGAGCATTATACACAAGATTATAGGAACACACAGTGAGAGAGAACTTAAGCGTATTCGCCCTATCGTAGATTCGATAGAAGCGATGAGACCTCAGATGCAGGCGCTTTCTGATGAAGAACTGAGAGCCAAGACAGAAGAGTTTAAAAAGAGACTTGCGGATGGTGAGACTCTTGACGATATCATGCCGGAGGCTTATGCCGTAGTTCGTGAGGCCGGCAAACGTGTGCTTGGAATGGAGCACTTCAGAGTTCAGCTTATTGGTGGTATCATCCTTCACCAGGGACGTATCGCCGAGATGAGAACAGGTGAAGGTAAGACACTCGTTGCGACACTTCCTTCATACCTCGATGCACTTGCAGGTGAGGGTGTTAACGTCGTTACAGTAAACGATTACCTCGCTAAGCGTGATGCCGAGTGGATGGGTAAGATCCATGAGTTCCTCGGACTTACGGTTGGTGTCGTTCTTAACAGCATGAATGCGGAAGAGAGAAGAGCAGCATATAACTGTGATATCACATACGTAACCAACAACGAACTTGGTTTTGATTATCTTCGTGACAACATGGCTATCTACAAAGAGCAGTGCGTTCTTCGCGGACTTAACTATGCCATCATCGATGAGGTGGATTCGATCCTTATCGACGAAGCGCGTACACCTCTTATCATTTCAGGTCAGTCGGATAAGTCAACAAAGCTCTATGAGGCATGCGATATCCTTGCTAAGCAGATGACTCGCGGTGAGGATATGGAAGAGCTCTCCAAGATGGATGCCATCATGGGTGTTGAGAGAGAAGAGACAGGTGACTTCATCGTCAATGAGAAGGATAAGATCGTCAACCTTACAGAGCAGGGTGTTGCCAAGGTTGAGAGATTCTTCCGTATAGAGAACCTTGCTGATCCCGAGAACCTTGAGATCCAGCACAACATCATCCTTGCACTTCGTGCAAACAACCTCATGCAGAGAGATCACGACTACATCGTTAAGGATGACGAAGTTCTTATCGTCGATGAGTTCACAGGTCGTGTAATGCCCGGACGTCGTTATTCAGACGGTCTTCACCAGGCTATTGAGGCCAAAGAGCATGTTAAGGTTAAGAGAGAGTCCAAGACACTTGCGACTATCACTTTCCAGAACTTCTTTAATAAATTTGAGAAAAAGTGCGGTATGACAGGTACGGCTCTTACAGAGGAGCGCGAGTTCCGTGATATCTACGGAATGGACGTTATCGAGATCCCTACCAACGAGCCTGTAATCCGTAAGGATCTTCAGGATGCCGTATACAAGACAAGAAAAGAGAAACTTAACGCAATCTGCGATGCTGTAGAGGCTGCACATGAAAAAGGACAGCCTGTACTTGTAGGTACTATCACTATCGAGGCTTCAGAGGAGCTGAGCAAGATGCTCAGAAAGAGAGGCATTCAGCACAATGTCCTCAATGCCAAGTTCCATGAGATGGAGGCTGAGATCGTTGCCGAGGCTGGTAAGCACGGCGCTGTTACGATCGCGACCAACATGGCCGGCCGTGGTACCGATATCAAGCTTGATGAGGAATCAAGGGCAGCAGGCGGACTTAAGATCATCGGAACTGAGAGACACGAGAGTAGACGTATCGACAATCAGCTCCGTGGACGTTCAGGACGTCAGGGTGATCCCGGTGAATCCAAGTTCTATCTTTCACTTGAGGATAACCTCATGAGACTCTTTGGTTCAGAGAGACTCATTGCGATGTTCAATGCACTCAGGATCCCTGAGGGACAGGAGATCGAGCATTCATCTCTTTCCAAGGCTATCGAGACTGCTCAGAAGAAGATCGAGTCCAACAACTATGGAATCAGAAAGAATCTTCTCGAGTACGACCAGGTTAACAACGAGCAGAGAGAGATCATATACAACGAGCGTAAGAAAGTTCTTAACGGCGATTCAATGCGTGATTCTATCTACAAGATGATCACTGATATTGTTGAGGCGTCTGTTGAGACTGTAGTAGGTGAAGAGAACGATCCCGATAACTGGGATCTTAAGGAACTCAATGAGATCCTTCTTCCTACAGTTCCTCTTAAGAAGATCAACAGAGGACGTATAGATAATCTCACAAAGTCAGGCCTTATCCAGCAGCTCAAGGAAGAGGCTGTAAAGCTCTATGAGGCAAAAGAGGCAGAGTTCCCCGAGCCTGAGCAGATCCGTGAGATCGAGCGTGTTATCCTTCTTAAGGTCATCGACAGAAAGTGGATGGATCATATCGACGATATGGATCAGCTTCGTCAGGGTATCGGACTTCAGTCTTATGCTCAGAGAGATCCCAAGCTTGAGTACAAGCTTGCAGGTTATGAGATGTTCGATGATATGACCAAAGCTATCAGAGAAGATACAGTAAGACTTCTTTTCCATGTTCATATTGAAGAGAAGGTTGAAAGAGAGCAGGTTGCCAAGGTTACAGGAACCAATAAGGACGACTCTGCACAGAAGACCCCCGTTAAGAGAGTGGAAGCCAAGGTTTATCCCAACGATCCATGTCCTTGCGGAAGCGGCAAAAAATATAAGAATTGCTGCGGAAGGGCGTAATAGGTAGGAGAACACAATGGTTATACTTGATCAAATGAAGGTGGAGATTCAGAATCTTCGCGGAACTCTTGACGAGGTTACTGCGTCACTTGATCTGAACTCCAAGAAAAAGATAATAGAAGAGCTCTCACGTGAAATGGAAGAGCCGGGCTTCTGGGATAACGCAGAGAAAGCCAATAAGAAGACCAAAGACCTCAAGACCATGCAGGATCTTGTTGCAGGTATTGAGAAGCTCAACAATCAGTACGGTGATATCATCGATCTTATCGATATGCAGAACGCAGAGGGTGTGGACGATGATGATATGGCTGCAGAGATCAGAGCTGAGCTTGATGATTTTGAGAATACTCTTGAGAACATCCGTATCAGCAATCTTTTGAACCAGCCTTATGATAAATATGATGTAATCTTAAGACTTAACGCAGGAGCAGGCGGAACAGAGGCTTGTGACTGGGCGAACATGCTTTATCGTATGTATACAAGATGGGCAGAGCGCAAGGGATTTACAACAGAGGTTCTCGATCTTCTTGACGGAGACGAGGCGGGGATCAAGTCAGTTACTTTCCAGATTTCCGGAACCAATGCTTACGGACTTCTTAAGTCAGAGCACGGTGTTCACAGACTTGTACGTATCAGCCCTTTCAATGCGCAGGCCAAGAGACAGACATCTTTCGTTTCCTGCGACGTTATGCCTGATATAGAAGAAGACGTTGATATCGAGATCAATCCTGATGATCTCAGAATTGATACATATCGTTCAAGTGGTGCCGGCGGACAGCACATCAACAAGACATCATCCGCTGTACGTATCACACATATCCCTACCGGTGTAGTTGTAGCTTGTCAGAATGAGCGTTCACAGTTCCAGAACAAGGACAAGGCTATGCAGATGCTTAAAGCTAAGCTCTTCATCATGAAACAGGAAGAGAACCAGGCTAAGCTTGACGGTATCCGTGGTGAGGTAAAAGACAATGCGTGGGGCAGCCAGATCCGCTCATATGTACTTCAGCCTTACACAATGGTCAACGATACACGTACAGGATTCAAGGCATCCAACGCTGACGGCGTACTTGACGGAGAGCTTGATCCTTTCATCAATGCATATCTTAAGTGGCTTGCTACAGGTGGTAAGCCGGTTGGAGATACAACTGAAGAATAAAATAAAAGTCGCTCGATATTCGAGCGACTTTTTTTATGCAATGCGTACGGCTGAAACAAGCGACATGCCGTCTTATCTTTCTTATACAACCACAACGCAGTTACGTCCTGAGTTCTTGGCCTTATATAGCGCGTGATCTACGTTCTGGATAGTCTTTGCGAAGTCTCCCGTGTATTTGGATATTCCAACCGAAATAGTGAACGGTACCGGAGTATCTTTTGACACCTCGATATCACGCCTAAACTGCTCCATGCGGGCGCAGGCATTGTTCACATCGCAGTCCTTTAAGATGATGATGAATTCCTCGCCGCCGAAGCGGATGACGTAGTCATCTTCATGCGTCTGCTTTGAGAGCATCTGTCCCATATAAAGGAGAGTCAAGTCGCCTGTGTAGTGACCGTGCTCATCGTTGACCTGTTTGAAGAAGTCGATGTCGAGCATCGCGATCGTCACAGGCTCTTTTGCATCTATAAGAGCATTCTTCGTTACAATCTTTTCAAGTAAATGTCTGTTATAAACCTGCGTGAGCGGATCCGTTACCATGGCAAGCTCAAGCTTTTGCTGAACTCTGTAGTGATCGAGGTATACAAGTGTCAGTAGGCAATGTGAGAAGAATACCGCGATCGCGCATGGGATCTGAAGTGAGATTATAATGTCGAGATTTTCGTAGTGATTGAATGTGTTTGAGATAAGTATCTCCAAGATGAATGCCACGGATGAAAAAGCTATCTCACGCGGCCTTGATACGAAACCCAAGGTCATGAATATCAGGTTCATGATGATAAAGCCTTCACTGGCGTGGACCTTGATATCAAGGTGGTAGATCGACCAGATTGTAGCGATGACAACGGCGTGGCCGAGTATGTAGTCTATAAGGACAGTCGTCGTTCTTTCTTTGGTATTGTTGGTCACCACAAGAAAAAGTATGATAAAAAAGATGATCGAAAATCTGGGAATGAGTGTGGGAATAAAACTTCCGTTAAGAAAGTAATCGGAAATGATATAGAGTAGGGAGCATACAGAACCGGCAATAAGGCTGATCCCAACATAGTCCTGATAGTAGTCGCACTTAGACTGATAGAAGTCCTCAAGGTCTTCGTGGGTCATTGTGCGATAATCTTTAAATAATGTCATTAACGATTTGGCGTTCGTAATTATTTTCATTATTGTTCATCCCCCAATCCTATTTTACTAGCTATAACGTAATTTAGGAAGAGAAATCTAAAAATTTTATAAATATTATAAAGAAAAAAATAAAGCCCCTTCCGGTGCGCCGGAAAGGGCGATTGTCATCAGTAAATTGCTGTTACATCAGTGATATCCTTATCATCAACCTTAAACGACCAGATGGAGTGGCCTTTTATGCGGTGTTCGGTAAGGAAGAATGTGTCGTCCACATTCGAAATGTAGTAAGGCGTTCCACCGCCTATAAAGTGGTCGGCGTACACATCCGTGTACTTGCCTTTACTAAGGGCTTCGAGTGAATCTGTCTGAACTATAGTTGCCTTATCCTGTGCGCCTGCCTTATCCGTTGAGATTGTTATAAGAAAGCCCTTGCCGGCTTTTGTGAGCTGGACCATTCCCGCAAGCTCGTCGGGAACCGGGTATTCTTTTTCTATCTCAAGAGTCTCAAGGTTGCATTTAAGGATCTTGGAATCGGGAGCAGAATCCGAAACGCCGGAGACGAAGTAAATATCACCGTCTATTATGGAAAAAGATCTTACGTATATGCCGTCAAGGCATGAGATGACGCGCTTATCCGTGAGATAGACGCGGTTTGTTGAAGCTTCTCTTCTAAAGCAAAAGAGCTCTCCAGTGATCGAACTCCATACATAAAAGGTATCGGTGTCCTTGTCGTAAACAGTGTAGTGAGGTCTTGTTCCGATATCATTAAAGCGTTGTGTGAGGAGGTATTTATCAGCCTCTTTTTCATATATGAGAACTCTGTTGTTCTCGGTGTCGTCGATAACGTAAACATGTCCGTCGCTTGCCATCGTATGAGGCTGCGTTGCCTCGGATGACATGATGAGCCAGGATGTAAGCGGAGCACCAAGCTCTTTTGAATAAATGACTCTGTTGTGGTAGCAGTCGACAATGAACCAGGTGTCATCGACCTTGGTGATGTAGGTTGGAACACTGAGCTCTGTATCAAAGTTGTTTATGGGAGTGAACTCTGCGGCCGCCGCTGCAAGATCCTTACCTGCTTCAGTGAGAGAAGATTCTTCCAGATATTCTTTTCCGTCATAAGGAGTGGTCTCTTTAACGACAGGCTTATCGCCTTGCTTCACGGCGTTCTTTCCGGAACAGCCAGAGAGGCATGCGGACGAAGCCAAGATAAACGCCGTCATTACTGCGGCGCGTTTGACAGATATTTTTTTTATATGAAAAAAGAAATTGCTTATCGGTTTCATTTATTATTCCCGTCAGGTGTTTTATTGATATTGTAACTCAGAGGAAAATTATTGAAAAGTGGCAAGTTTAGGCATTTTAAGGTAAAATTATGTAGTGAGTATTGGCAGACTACGAAACGCGGAGGGGGATATGGTTACAGTAAGTGTTTGCATGATCGTAAAAAACGAAGAGGAGTGCCTTGGAAGATGCCTTAAGAGCCTTCAGGGGATTGTCGATGAGATGATCGTTGTCGATACAGGTTCGACCGATAGGACCAAGGAGATCGCGAAGGAGTGCGGTGCCAAGGTCTATGACTTTAAGTGGACGGGCGACTTTAGCGAAGCGAGAAACTACTCTTTTTCACTTGCAACCTGTGACTATATATATGCTGCGGATGCAGATGAGGAGCTCGACGAGGAGAATCGTCAGAGATTCATTAAGTTAAAAGAGGACATCGAAAAGCTTGATATTGATATAGTTCAGATGTATTATTGCAATCAGTTGTCGTTTAGAACTGTCTACAACTATGACAGGGAGCTCAGACCCAAGCTCTTTAAGCGCGTGAGGCAATTTGTCTGGGAGGATCCGATCCACGAGCAGGTTTCGCTTGAGCCCGTTGTGTGCAACAGCGACATCGAGATCATCCACAGACCCAGAGAGAATCATGCAGGCCGCGACCTTGCTTCTTTCAGAAAGGCCGTTGACGACGGAAGATATCTGTCGAAGAGGCTTCATGATATGTACGCGCGCGAGCTTTTCATGGGCGGAACCGATGATGATTTCATCAAGGCAAAAGAGTTTTTTGAAAAGTCTGTCGTTGACACCAACAGGGGCGTCGATGAGATAAAGGAGGCCAGCTGCGTACTTGCGCATGTTGCTGTGCTTGAGGATGATGCGCCGGCTCTTTTGAAATATTCATTAAAAGATGCGACGACTGAGATGTCGAGCGAGATGTGCTATGAGCTCGGCGAATATTATTACGGTAAAAAGGATTACGACGAAGCTATTATCTGGTTCTTTAACGGAGCTTACGAGTGCGAGAGTATCCTTGATATAAAAAAGAGTAAAGAACTTCCGAGACTTGCCCTTGCAAAGTGCTACAGAGCGCTGGGCAATGAGGAACAGGCTGCGGACTATGAGAGAGAAGCGGCCGAGTGCGAGAAAGGTGAATGATGCTTGATTTTTACAAAGGGAAAAGAGTTCTGATCACCGGTCATACCGGATTTAAGGGGAGCTGGCTTTCCAAGATATTGGTAATGGCGGGAGCGGATGTGCACGGATATGCGCTTCCACAGCCCGATGACAGTGAGAGCTTATACAAGATCGCGGACATTGAGAATATCATGGATTCGCATCTTGGAGATATAAGAAATTATGATGAGTTAAAAGAGTATTTTGATAAGGTGAAGCCCGAGATCGTATTTCATCTTGCGGCGCAGCCTATTGTCAGAGATTCATACAAGGACCCGCGCTATACCTATGAGACCAACGTTATGGGCACGGTTAATATCTGTGAGTGCGTAAGGCTTTCGGGTAGCGTTAAGTCTTTTCTTAATGTCACAACGGATAAGGTTTATCAGAACAATGAGTGGGAGTGGGGCTACCGCGAGGATGAGAAGCTCGACGGCTTCGATCCGTATTCCAACTCCAAGTCTTGCTCCGAGCTTGTGACACATTCCTATATCAATTCATTTTTAAATGAAATGGGTGTTGCGACTTCCACAGCCAGAGCGGGTAATGTTATCGGCGGCGGAGATTTTGCCAATGACAGACTTATCCCTGATTGTGTGAGGGCAACGATGAAAGGGGAAAAGATAATTCTCAGAAACCCCGATTCCACAAGGCCCTTCCAGCATGTACTCGAGGCGCTTTCGGCATATCTTTTGCTTGCTGAGCTTCAGTACGAGGATAAGTCCTATGCGGGCTACTACAATGTGGGCCCCAATGAGGGCGACGCCGTTACAGCGGGTAAACTTGCGGGCAGCTATGCGGATGTTTGGAACGAGCTCATCGCAGCAGGTGAAAAGAACTGTCAGTATCCCAATAAGCTTGAGATCGAGGTTCGTCCGGACGGTGGTCCGCACGAGGCCAATTACCTAAAACTTGACTGTTCCAAGATAAAGAGTAGACTTAAGTGGTCGCCCAAATGGAACATTGACGATGCGGTGAAAGCTACCGCGGAGTGGACATACGCCTACTTTTCAGGCGAGGGCATAGCTTCCATGGAGAAGCAGATAAATGAGTATTTTCAGTAATATAGTTAAGATTTGAGGAGATTTTTTTAAATGAGTAACGAACAGCAGATGGCAAGAGAGCAGATATTGGAGCTTGTAAAGGACTACTACGATCGCTTTCTTAAGACTGATAAAGAGAAGTTTAGCGAGGGAGACAGGATCCCTTATTCAGGAAGAGTTTTTGATGAAAAAGAGGTTATGAACCTTGTTGATTCATCACTTGATTTCTGGCTTACAGCCGGAAGATATACAGATGAGTTTGAAGACAGATTTGCAAAGCTTTTGAATGTAAAGTTCGCAAGCCTTGTAAACAGCGGATCTTCAGCCAACCTTATCGCATTCATGGCACTTACGGCTACAGAGCTCGGTGAGAGAAGAGTAAAAAGAGGCGACGAAGTCATCACAGTTGCCTGCGGCTTCCCCACAACTATAGCACCTATCATGCAGTACGGCGCGGTTCCTGTTTTTGTGGACGTTACAGTTCCGGAGTACAACATAAACACAGAGATGCTTGAGAAGGCTCTTTCAGATAAGACTAAGGCTGTGATGATCGCACACACACTCGGAAACCCGTTTGATCTTAAGGCGGTAAAAGAGTTCTGCGATAAGCATGAGCTCTGGCTTGTAGAGGATAACTGCGACGCGCTCGGCTCTGAGTATACGATCGACGGCGAGACAAGATTTACGGGAACCTGGGGTGACATTGGAACTTCAAGCTTCTATCCGCCTCATCACATCACGATGGGCGAGGGCGGCTGCGTATATACCAACAATCCGCTCCTTCACAGACTTGTTCGCAGCTACCGCGACTGGGGAAGAGATTGCATCTGTCCTCCCGGAAAAGATAATTTCTGCGGCCACAGATTTGACGGCAAATTCGGCCAGTTACCTGTCGGCTATGACCATAAATATGTATACAGCCATCTCGGCTACAACTTAAAGGCAACAGATATGCAGGCTGCAGTAGGCTGTGCGCAGCTTGATAAGATGGTTCCTTTTGCTAATGCCAGAAGAAGCAACTGGAAGAAGCTTCACGACGGCCTTGCGGAGCTTAGCGATGTTCTTGTACTTCCTGAGCCTTCAGCTAACAGCAACCCTTCATGGTTTGGATTTATCATGATCGTAAAAGAGGGAGCTAAGGACGGAAAGGGCAACGACCTTACAAGAAATGCCATAACTAAGGCACTTGAGGATAATAACATCCAGACAAGACTTCTCTTTAGCGGAAATGTTATCAAGCACCCTTGCTTCACAGAATTTGAGGAGGGCAAGGATTATAGAGTTGTCGGAGATCTCACAGTCACTGACAGTGTAATGAACAACGCGTTCTGGATCGGAGTATATCCCGGACTTTCGGATTCCAAGATCGATTTCATGATAAAGGTCATAAAAGAGGCTTGCAAAGGCGCGTGATCATGAGGATTAGATAATGGGTAAAGAGTGTAAGATTTCAATCGTCACGGGCGCGTTCGGATTTGCGGGCGCGAGCCTGACGGAAAATCTTTTGAATAACGGATATGAGGTCTATGCGGTCTGCAGGGAAGGATCGGAGCACAACGATAGGCTTGACGGCAACGCGAATTCGCACTTGCTGCACAAGATCTACCTGGACATGCAGGACTACGACAAGATACATGAGTACGTGGACACCGAGGCTTTAAGTGCGGCGGAGCGCGTGCTCTTTTTCCATTTATCATGGGGCGGCGCAAGAGACGACTTTGAGGCGCAGTATGCGAACGTAGAGGGCTCACTTAAGGCGATGGACTCTGCGATAGCTATGAAAGCCCGGTTTATCGGCATTGGATCTCAGGCTGAGTACGGCGTGTGCAGTGATGTTATAACAGAGGAGACTCCTCTTAAGCCCTTTACGGCCTACGGAAGCTGTAAGGCGGCTGCGTATCATCTTTTGAAAAGTAAGGCGCGTATAGCCGGAATAGACTTTGTCTGGGGCAGGATCTTCAGCCTTATCGGTAAGTTTGAACCCAAGGGACGTATGCTTCCCGATCTTTGCAATAAGCTTAAAAACGGCGAGGATGTAAACTTAAGTTCCTGCGAGCAGCACTGGGATTATATGGACGTGGTTGACACCGCGGAAGCGATCAGACTCCTTGGCGAAAAGGGCAAAGACACCGAGAGCTACAATATAGCAAACGGCGATCATCACGAGCTTTCTTATTTTGTTGAGAGAGCCGCGCAGGTCCTTGGAGCAGATGAGAAGCTCATACATTACGGACAGAAAGCGGATCCTTTTGTCAGCTTGAAACCGTCGGTAAGCAAACTTAAAGCGGATACAGGGTTTGAAATATCGTTAACTTTTGATGAAACTTTAAGAAATAGCTTTATTGACATCTGACAGTACAAAAGATACCATTAATATAGCGAATTATGAGAAACTATATGGATTTTACGAATAATGGATGAGTATTTATGATTGATATTACGTCTGTTTTTGCATCTAATATAGTGGGATTCTTATTGATGGCAGGACTGCTTCTGAGTAAAGGTTGGAGACTTCAGACCAAGAACTCTGAGAGCGGTATCTTGCTTATTATGATTTTTGCGGTCATGGTAGGCTGTGTTTTCGATCCTATCGCATCGTTTTTGGATGGGCGGCCCGGATCGGTTGCTCGCATGGGTGTTTATGTAAGTAATACCCTTCTTTTTTTCCTTAATATAATAATTGGTCCCGGATACATAACGCTTATAGAGCGTCATATAAATGAGAGTCAGTCGAGATTTCAGAAGACCCTTATCTATTCTGTGTGCTCGATTGAGTTTATTGTACTTATCATCAATATTTTTTATCCTGTTGTTTTCGGAGTGGATGAGAATAATTCATATTACCGTTTGGGATTTTACTGGTTGTACATTGGAGCGGAGCTCTTTTTCCTGGTATATGGACTGTATGTCTACATTGCCGCCAAGAAGAGAGGAAGATTCCTTAAGTTTTTCCCTGCGTGGCAGTTCCTTGTTCCGATCTTTGTGGGCATGATCGTGCAGTCGCTTGTATACGGCATTTCTTTGATATGGCCGTGTGTGGGTGTTGCTTTTTGTGCGATCGCTATAAGCCTGCAGAATGAGAGTATCTATCTGGATAAGCTCACGGGATCGTACAACAGATTCTATCTGGATGAATTTATAAATATGGCACGGAGGCGCGGCGGTGAGTATGCGGCTCTGATGCTTGATATGAACGGCTTTAAGAAGATCAACGATAATTTCTCACACAGCGAGGGCGACAATGCGCTTATCGCGATAGCGGATATTTTGCGTGATGTGACGACAAACAGAGGCGTTGTCATAAGATTTGCGGGTGACGAATTCATAATCGTGCTGGATTCCGTGACACAAGAAGCCGTTTACGAATGCAAGGATAGAATAAATGAAGCTATCGCCATTTATAACGAGACTTCCGGCAAGCCCTATAAGCTTTCAGCTGCAGTGGGCGGCGCCGTGTTTGATTTTGATGAAGATAACAGCGATTTCATGAGCGGAATCGATAAGCTTATGTACGCCGACAAGGCAGAATACTACAAGACACATGACAGAAGAAAGAGGGGTATGGGGGACAGCGATGTACGAGAAACTAACTAACCTTATCGGGGAAGGTGATTTTAAGGAAGCTCTCTATGAGTTTCAGGATGAATATCTGCATATAGATGAAAAAAACAATATCGATGCGGCGAAGCTGTGCGTTTTGGAGGCTACCATATGGGAAGCTCTGGGTGATGACACGGCTGAGTTTGACGCTATAGCTCGTGGAATTGCCTATGACGGCTCCAACTACGAGCTTTTTTATATGCTTGGACTCTATTACAGGGATATCAACGTGAATAAGGCTTATCTTTGCATGGAGATGGCTCTTTATTACTGCGATAATGCCGATGACAGGCGGGTTATAGAAAGCTCTTTTGACGAGATGGTAAATTCACCCGGCTTCAGGGTCCGTAACACCAGTATCATGATCCTGTCGCACAATGACCTTGAGCTTTTGAAAAGATGTATCGCGGCGATCGAAAAGTATGTGCCCAAGTGCAGTTGCGAGATCGTGGTCGTTGACAATGCTTCGACCGAGGACGGTGTTGTTGATTTCCTCAAGGACAAAAAAGAGCAGTCGGAGTTTGATATTAAGCTGATCGCCTGCGATGAGAATCTTGGCTTCCCCAAGGGATGCAATCTCGGGACCAAGTATTGCAACAAAGAAAACGACGTCTTTTTCCTTAATAACGATGCGTGTCTTACGAGAAACGCTCTGTTTTTCCTTAGGATGGGACTTTATGACAACAGGGACGTGGGAGCCGTTGGGCCTCTTTCGAACAGTGCTTCGCTCCAGGAGCTTCCGCCATCGGAGTTTTATAAGTATGCCGGAAAAGAGCTTCCGGATAACTGGCACAGGGAGCTTGGCGTGGAAAAGAGCATCGAGGTGTTTAAGGGTTATGCCCACGATCATTCGTATCCCATGAGAAATGCTTATATCAAGAGGTTCAGGCTTACGGGCTTTGCGCTTTTGATCTCATGTCAGGCGATAAATGAGGTCGCAAGCGACATGAAGGTCTTTGATGAGGTCTTTTCGCCGGGATATTTCGAGGACGACGATCTTGGCATAAGGCTTGCCAGAGCGGGCTTTGCTCAGCTTGTGTGCAAGAATGCCTTTGTATATCATAACGGCGGTACGGGCTTTGAGGGGCACAATGATGCGCTTGAGGTCGGCAGAGAGAAGTTTAAAGAGAAGTGGGGCTTTGATATCTGGGGCTATTCGCTTCCTTGGTTTGAAGTCGCTGACGAAGTCATTTCCATGGTAAAAGAGAAGAAGGGTAGCCTTAGGGTTGTCGATTTTACCTGCGGTTTTGGCGCGACGGCGTCTTATATAAAGAGTAGCTGCCCGGAGACTTTCATTGCGGGCGTTTGCAGGAATTCATTTGAGGCCGGTATTGCCAAGCGGCTTGCGGACGACGTTTGCTGGGGTGATACCAATGCGATGAAGCTTCCTTGGAGCGACAGATCTTTTGACATTGTTATAGCGCCCAAGGGCGAGGTCAGCATGGGGCAGGTTATGAGATATCTTAAGCCCGACGGAAAGTGGCTTGGCGCGGGCGAAGAAAATAAGGCAGAGAATGAGAAAGATATTATAAATGTAAATGCGTCGGGATTTGATTCGATGAAGGTAGATAATCTTTTGTAAACCGTGGATCTATGGGAGGCTTTTCATGAATTGTCCTAATTGCAACCGGGAATTTCCGGACACCATGAATCTTAAGATAAAGTTCTGTCCTATGTGCGGAAGCAGGCTTTTTGAGGACGGAAAAGAATATGTGATACAGGTGGAGTGCGTCGGCCAGAGGTCAATGGGAGAGCCTAACATGATGGTCTTTTTGGATGACAGGCAGCTCTACGAGGTAAAAGCGGGTGAGAGTATCTGCTTCGCGGCAAAGGCGGGATTCCATACGCTCAGGTTCAGGCAGAAGGTAAGGAATAAGACGATAACTCTTTTGGTTAATTCAAGCTATGCGATAAAGGCGTATTTTAATTCACTTTCGGGTCTTATCGAGACTGGGATAACCAAGTACGTTGATAACAACAATGACTTTAAGATAAATACGATGAGCCTTACGGCGCCGGTCATGGTGATCGAAAATGATAAGGTGGGCTTTGATACGCTCCTTGGAAATGACGGCCCGGACTATGAGTTCAGGGTTACGAGCGGCCTCAAAGAGGGCACTCTTGCGATCTACGGTGAGAGGTGCGAATTTACCGCTGACACCAGCATGATAAAAGAAATCCTGTACTATAAGAATGTTGTCGCAGTAAAAAAGAAAATGGGCTCAATTGACATTCAATGCGATGGAAATGTCCATAAAGTGTATAGTATTCCGAAAGATATCTACAATGAGATATTGTCATTTTTGTCCAATAGGATTGAGGAAGTAAAGAACTCATAAAAAGATAGAATATACGCAAAAACTAAAAAATATATATTAATATACGAAAAACAGCACTTAGGTGCTGTTTGTTTTTTCGTCTATTGTTTAGATAATTACTGCATTAGGTCAATTCTGGGGTGAAAGGTGTTGACGTTAAAAAGTAATCATTATAACTGTGAGCTGTGAAAATTGTGTGAACACTTTAGCAAATTATTGTTTCTTACTGGATTTTCGTTAAAATGCCAAAAAACAGTCGGCAATCTTAATGAATTTTTATGTGAAAATTCCCCTAAAAAGTGAATGACGAAATAACGTCTATGTGGTAGACTTGTTTTTGCAAAAGAAAAGACATTCACATGTGAATAAAAATATATCAGGAGGTTTTATCAATATGACAAAAGCTGAGATTTTAAAGAAAGAGATTTTGCAGCAGTACAAGAGTGTTAGACAGTTCGCGATCGATATGTCTATCCCTTACAGCACACTTGTAACTGCTTTAGATAGGGGAATTGAAGGAATGGCTTACGGAACAGTTATAAAGATGTGTGATCGTTTGAACCTTAACCCTGTTGATTTCTCAACACTTGAGCAGGGTACAGACCTTGGAAAGAAGATCGTAGAGAATCGTGTTATGCAGCAGTACGTTAAGCTCAACAAGGCAGGACGTAAGAAGATCCTTGATATGATGGGAGATTTCTCACAGCTTGATAAGTATCAGGCTGACTGATATTTAAAATGGTGTTTTGACGCTACAAATAAGTATTAAATTATATGGTATGATTCACACCGCGGATTTGGTATAATGAAATCCGCGGTGTTTCTTTTTGTGTGAACACCAAGCAAGGTCTTTATGGAGGATCATACATGAAATACGATTATCTGGTTGTCGGCGCAGGCCTTTTCGGTGCCGTATTTGCACGTCATATGGCTGAGAATGGTAAGGATGTCCTTGTTATCGACAAGAGAGACAACATTGCCGGAAATATCTATACAGAGGAGAAGATGGGCATCAACGTTCATAAGTACGGAGCTCACATTTTCCACACATCGGACAAGGAAGTATGGGAGTATGTGAACAGATTTGCTGAGTTCAACAACTACATCAACAGTCCTGTAGCTGTCTACAAGGATGAGCTCTACAATCTTCCCTTCAATATGAATACTTTCAGCAAGATGTGGAACATCAAGACTCCCGCTGAGGCTAAGGCTATCATCGATAAGCAGGCTCAGGAGGAGATCAAGAAGATCAATGAAAAGAAGGGAACAGATACCTTTACTGCAGATAATCTTGAGGAGCAGGCTCTTTCGCTTGCGGGAAGAGATATCTATGAAAAGCTTGTAAAGGGCTACACTGAGAAGCAGTGGGGCAGGGATTGCACGGATCTTCCGGCTTTCATCATCAAGCGCCTTCCCATGAGATTTATCTATGACAACAATTACTTCAACGACAGATTCCAGGGTATCCCGATGGGCGGATATACCAAGATGGTTGAAAAGATATTGCTTCTTTCCGGAGATGAGAAGGTAAGCGGAAGCATCACGGTAAAGACAGGCATTGATTACTATGATTTCGTTAAGCTTGAGGGAAGTGTTCCCGCAGAGCCTTATACATCCGTTAACGGAGACTCTTTTGACAAGATCCTGTTTACAGGTATGATCGACGAGTTCTTCGGCTACAAGCTCGGAACTCTCGAGTACAGATCGCTCAGATTTGAGACTGAGGATCTTCCCGATGTCGACAACTATCAGGGCAATGCGGTTGTCAATTACACGGAGCGTGAGATACCTTATACAAGGATCATTGAGCACAAGCACTTTGAATACGGTCAGGGTAAGGGAACTGTGATAACAAGAGAGTATCCCGCCGACTGGAAGCACGGCGATGAGCCTTATTATCCTATGAACGATGATAAGAACAACGAACTCTATAAGAAATATACTGAGCTTGCCAAGGAATGTCCGAACATTCTCTTCGGAGGAAGACTTGGTCAGTACAAGTACTACAATATGGACCAGGTTGTAAGAGCTGCACTTGATATGTGCCGTGAATGCATGTAAATAAAATACTGTGAAAACAAAGAAGCAACACGCTGATGGAGCGTGCTGCTTCTTTTCTATGAGATCAAGTAACCTACCTGCAGATAGGTACTTAACTATAATTGTTGAACATCATTCCCGAATACTCACTCGTTATGTACGGGGACGTGGTATTTTTGGTCGACTCGGGGTTCTTGTAATTAACAACCGGCCTGTCTATGTACTTCATCGGGTCTACCGAAATGTCTTTTGACTTCTTGATGAGAGCATCCGTGAAGTTCTTGATCGATGCGAGCTGCTTGTTATCCAGTGATGCTTCGATTGCCTGCTTAAGGAGCTCCTCGTCAACAGCTATGGTGCCTTCACCTGTAAATGATATTCCGATGTCTTCGCAGCCTGTCATGTACAGCTTGGCGATTCCGATAGCTTCCGATCTGATCCTGTCGCTCTTGAACTTGTCGTTGCTCTCGCCGACGGGATTGTTCACGAATTGGTTGTAGCTATCCATGATGGACATTATGTGATGGCGGAGCGCCTCGTTGTCCTTCATGACTCCGACGTGGATCGGCTTATTGGGATCCGTCAGATCGCTTATCTGTATGTCGAACTTCGAACCTACGGTAAAGTGATTGGACACCGCGCTCTTTTCCTCACCGTTAAGCGTAAAGAGAGCATTGGATGCGGGTTTTATCACATTATCAAGTCCAAGTGCAGCTACCGAGCCTTTTCCCAGTTCTCCTGAAGTCTCATATATATCAAACTGGTTAAAAGAGCCTTCTTTTATGCCGGTTCTGTTGGATGCGATCTCGATCGCGCCAAATCCGTTCTCAAACTCGGCTATCTTAGCTTTAAGTCCAACGTCTGCTTTGTTTATAAGTCTTTCGAGCTTCTGAAGAACATCTATGTTCTTGTCGGCTTCGTATATGCTGAACTGGAATTCGAATTCCTGCTCGCCCAATCTAACGTCAAAAGCATAGCTTCCTTCCGCAAGTGCGGATTGTGCTTCAAGAGGAAGCGGATGTCCCTGGTTGACCTGAACAGAAGCAAGTTGTTTTACTTCAATGTCAAATCCGATCACTCCGACATCCTGCTCGGGTGTCTTTCCGATATAAGAAGCGGCTACTCTGTTAGGATCTGTCGTAAAGGCAGAGGTGTGCGTGAGCGAAGATCTGTCGTTCTGGTCGCTCAAACTGAATATATTGCCCTGGAGCTGTCTCGCACGCTCTTTTATATCGATCGCATCATTGCGGGATTCGTCATCATTGGTCAAAAGATATAGAGGGGATTGTTTGTTGTGTTTAGCAATAGACTTATACACATCCCGAAGCTCATCTTTTCGATGCGCGTCAGCATGTGTGACATCTTTGGATACGTAATCCTGTATGAAATGGTTATATACGCCATTTAAAGATATGCCTGCCATACGTGCCCCTCCTTTCTTCCATGATAACGTGCGCAAAATAGATTCTGCCATTCCATTGGCATCAGTCGCACGAGGGCATGTTTAGCCACCTTTAGTTACTTACATTATATTTTTTATTGGTCAATTGTCAACATGTTTTTATCAAAAAATCGAAGATTTTAGGAAAAGTTTATATCTGCTTTATCGATAAAAAAGTTCGTCGGACCCGCCGTGGTCCGTAACATAATTGCTTTTGCCCCCGCGCTCATAATATAATGTTGAGATGTAAAGGAAGGATGAATATGATTTTTGCGATTACTGTTGTGGCGATGCTTTTACTTTCCGCCATACTTTCTTATAAATATAAAGATTCATTATATAATACACTGCCTTTGGCTCTTGTCATCACGATGCTGACGCTCTACGTGCTGGCATTCTTCAAGGGCCTAAAGCTTATCGGTGTGATCTCGTTGCTCTTTATAGTGACGGCGGGGCTTTATTTCTATTTAAAGACATGTATCCCCACTTCCGAAAGTGAAGGACGACTTGAGTCGGCTAAGAGCAAGTTAAAAGAGCTTTTTTCCGTGATCCCATGGATAGAGCTTGCGGTCTTTGCGATATTTCTTTTTGCGGTAAGGCTTCTTACCAAAGATATGGTCTTTAATTGGTGGGATGACATCAATTTCTGGTCTTCGGATGCCAAGCAGCTTTTTTATCTCGGTGGATTTCCGGGAAAATACGGTAATGTCTCGCCCGAGTTTGGCGATTATCCGCCCGCGGGATCTTTGATAAAGTGGCTTTTCCTTCAGATCTCACCGGATCAGTACGATGAGAGTCTCCAGTTTTTCGGATATTTCTCGATGAATCTGGTTTTCCTGCTTCCGCTCTACGGCGCAGTTACAGGCGCTTTAAAGCGCAGGGGTGAGAGTTCGGACGGTTCTGTTCTTGGCTCGAAACTTTCTCACATTGTATTTAGAGTGCTTTCGTTCCTTGCGATAGTTCTTTTCCCGGGTGTGTTCAACGGGATAATCTATTACGGAACGCCTGCGGATGTGACTATGGCGATAGTCTACGGCGCGCTGCTCTGCATGGCTGCAGGAATGGACCCGGGGGACGGGGTTAGTGGATCATATTATTCCATCAGGATATTCCTGCTGACTTCGATGCTTCTTTTGACCAAGTCCGTAGGGATCGAGTGGGCGATCTTTGCGCTTGTTTTCATACTTATATGGAAGGGAAGGGTTAGGATCCTTGCTGTTATAGGAAGCGGAGCGGTTTACGGAAGCTGGCTTTTGTTCTGCCTGATAAACAGGCGTGTTGCGAAGCTTACGGGCGCGGGGATCAAGATGGCTACGTCCGGAACCTATGAAGCGCCTGCCAATGCTCTGGATAAAGCGAAGTTCTTTAATCAGGGCTTTTGGACGATGCCGATCCATGCGGACAGTAATATTTCTTTTGATATTTCAACAGGCGTCGTTGTCATATTGATATTTGCTGCGATCGCTTTATTTGGTATTTTCAAGATAATTGAGAAAAAAGAGGCGGTTAAGCTTGCAATCTTCATGGCTGCGACAGCTCTTTTGACCTATGGGATCATCTTCCTTGCGCATATCTCGATATTTATGACGGAGGACCAGTATCTGGACGCGTTCTCGATGTCGATGTCGATTTCACGCTACGGATGCCCGTTCGCGCTCGGCGGAGTGTATCTTTTGATGAGTTTTTATTATACGAGAGGCTTGCGGGCAAAGGCAGAGCCTGCTAAGGGCAAGGGCGACAAGCTTTCTTCTAAGATAACTGCCTGCCTTTCGGTATTTGCTTTTGCTATCTTTGTCTTTATTACCGCCAACTATGTCGGCATTTCCGGATATCTTTTTGACCATAAAGAGGCGATGGAAGAGAATGCGGCTTACGTGGCAGAGATGGTCGGAGAGGACGGCAAGATTCTTGCGGATAACGTCTTTGCTAAAAAGGAGCTTTGGGGCAAAAGAGTCCTTGTGATGCGCGACGGTCACACCTATCACTGGGTGCACAATGCGTATATAAGCGGCAAGGCTTCGCCTGTTGCGCTTGTCTATGACGGCTTTATCGCTGAGGAAGACAGCGCGGATGTAATGGTGAGGAAGATTTCTGAAAGTCATGCTTCGTATTTATATATAGAAGATGATGAGATGCTTTCGAAAGATCTTTTTACTCCTTTATTAAAAGAGGGGGCAGAATTAGAGAGCAGGAAAGTGTATAGTATTATTTATGATAACGGCGGCGTCTTCCTGGAATGATCCGGTGCGCCGATGTTATATAAATGTCCTTGGTTTGCGAGAATAAAACGACTTATAAAGGAAAGGTAATAAAAAATGAGGAAGAGATTTTTTATCGGAGTTGCAAGTGCTGCAATGCTGCTTTTGTCGGCATGCGGCGAAACGAACATAGGGGAAAATGTGAGCGAAGCGCAGGCGCCTAAGGAAGCATCAAATTTAGCTTCGGCTGAGATTTTGCAGGCTGCTTCGACGGAAGCTTCTGTAGAGCCTGTATCAAATGAAGCATCTACACAGGCCGGCACGGAGCTTTCCAATGATGTTGCGGCCATGCCGGAAGATTTGATGGATGAGGCATCCAAGAAGCTATACCAAGATTTTTTTGACGGAAAAGAAAAGGCTGTATTCGATGCATCGGAAGAGTTCCACAAGTGTTTTCCGTATTATTATGATCTTTTGAAAGATAAAGAGTCCTATACGCTTGATGATCTTATTGATCTGGTTAAGGATAACGCTCATTTGGAGCGCGGCACCAAGAAATACATTGATTGTGCTCTTGATGGCAAATTGGAGCTTCTGGTATCTCTTGGGTTTGAAGACTCTAGCGGTTATGACTTTATCGTCAAAGATAAGGGTGGAGAATTAAAAATATGCTATCTTTCCGATTCCGCAGAAAGAGATTATTCTATTGTCAATTATTGCGGAGAGACGGAACGGTTTATGAATTCGGGAGATATGCATGGTTCTGAACATGGATTTATTGACGGCGAAGGTGATTATCATTTCTGGTATGTAGACTGCGAATCCGAAGCAGGTTACGGTAACGCTCGGATCGGCAATTTGCCTGAGCTTGACGGTGTAGGTTATGTTTCCGAAGAAATGCTTTCTTTTAAGAAGGAACATGAAAAGGCGGATGAATACTACTATTTTATTATAGATGACAAGGATTATAACACTATTGAAGAAGATCCTTCTTCCGACAACAATCCTTATGAAACTGTAAGGAAGGCGTATAAGGATGCGGGATACAATATTATCTCCAAGGATGAATTCGACAAAATGGTTGCGGATGCCCGCAAAAAGATCGGATATACCGATGAAGTCTACAACTTGAATTGTGAGGGATCAAGAGAGCTGTACGAGGCATTTCTTGATGATAAAGAAAAAGCCGAATTCGACGTAAGTTCCGATACCGGAGAACACGTGAAGTTTTCCGAGTTTTTGACTGACAAAGAATCATACACGCTTCGAGAAATTTTTGAGAAATTCGATGATTGGAATAAGAAGCACGATGATTGGGAACGTGAAGGCTATAAAAAGGACTATACGGATGTCGGTCTTGACGGAAAAGCAGAGCTTATTATAACCATGAATGTTTATTGTGAGTATAAACCGTATATTGTTGTGAAGAATGTAGACGGTAAGCTTAAGATCTGTGCTGTCGGAGATTGAGGATGCCGGAAATCCGGATAACGATGATAGTTTATATAGTCCCGTGAGCGAAGCGGAAATAGACTGATGAGGTGCGCTATGACTTCAAAAGAAAAGGTGCTTGAATTTCTTGAATCAAATAAAGGAAAGTATATCTCGGGCGAAGCCGTTGCGGAGTCGCTTGAGCTTTCAAGGACTGCGGTCTGGAAGGCGGTGAATGAGCTTAGGAAGAGCGGCTACGAGATTGAGGCGGTGAGCAACAAGGGGTATATGCTTAAGGAGTCCAGCGACATTCTCTCGGCAGCAGGCATAATCTCTTTTCTTCCGCACGAGTACCAAAAGGCTTACAAGGATGAGGAGCTTATCTGCGTCTACGACACGGTCGGTTCTACGAACCGCTTGGCAAAAGAGCTTGCTATCGCGGGAGGTGACCACGGCTCCGTTATCATAGCGAACGTGCAGACGGATGGGCATGGAAGAAGTGACCACAGCTTCTTTTCTCCAAAGGGCGGTCTGTACATGAGCATTTTGCTAAGACCCGAATATATGGATATAGGCGAGCTTAAGCCGGATGCTGTCACAATGGCGGTCGGTAACAGTGTTATTGACGCTATTGAGGAGCTGACCGGTATCACTCCTACGTTGAAACCTGTGAACGACCTTTATATAGGAGATAAGAAAGTCTGTGGAATCCTCACCGAAGCAGGTACCGAGTTTGAGACGGGGCTTGTTCAGTGGATAGTTGTCGGCATCGGCATTAACTTTGATTCCGACATAAGCTCTTTTCCCTCGGAGGTAAAAGATATTGCTACAAGCCTGTTTCTTCCGGGTAAAGCCGCGGTGTCCAAAAACAAGCTTGCGGCTGAGATAATAGGAAGAATTGCGGATCTGTAATATGTAAAACGCGTCGAATGTAAAATGATTCGACGCGTCTTTTTATGCGAGTTTATAACCGAGTGATTTGATGGTCTTTAGATCTTCTTCGACCGATATACCCTTTACCGTGAGCATGTTTCCTGTGATCGTTGAATTGGAACCGCCCTTGAAACAGCTGATTCCCGTATCGTCAAGGATGTCTCGTCCTGCGGCAAACCTGATAGAGGACTTCGGAAGAATGAATTTGAATATAGCAACGATCCTTCTGACCTCGTCCTTTGTAAGGGTCTCTCTGTTATCCATGGGAGTTCCTTTTATGGGTTTCAGCATATTTATCGGGATCGATTCGGGCTTAATATCCGTAAGCGCAAATGCCATGTCTATGCGATCTTCCCAAGTCTCGCCAATTCCGAATATACCTCCGCTGCACAATTCAAGCCCAAGCTCATGAACGGTTTTCATGACTGCAAGTTTTTCGTCTGTCGTGTGTGTTGTGCAGATCTTTTTAAAATAGTCCGGGCTTGTTTCTATATTATTATGAACTCTTTTTACACCGGCTTCTTTTAGCATCTTGAGATCTTCTTTATCCAGAAGTCCGAGTGATACGCATGGCGCGAAGCCTGTTTCTTCGACAATTCCCCTCACATTATCGCAGATCTTTTCGATTTCTTTTTTGCTTAGCTTTCTTCCAGATGAAACCTGACAGTAGTGAGTTATGCCGAGTCCGTCCAGTTTCTTGGCGTCGGCTACCACATAATCTCTGTCTCTTATTTCAAATGAAGGAATGTCTGCCTTTGAGCAGCTTGACTGCGCGCAGAATTTGCAGTTTTCGCTGCAGCGACCGCCCTTTACGCTTAGGATGGCGCACATGTCGAATTTATTCCCGTTGTAGTGTTGTCTTATCTTATCCGCGGCCTTGCACAATTCTTCGAGGGGCGCGTCAACGAGGCGTAGGGCCTCTTCTTTCGTTATCTCTTTTCCGTTGATTATCTTGCCGGTAAGTTCATTAATAGTCATTTCCGTTCCTGCCTTAGTATGATAGTAAGCTGTATGATATGTGCGAAAAGCAGCTTCTGAAAGGTAGGATAGTATAGGATATGCAGATTGTCAACCAATTAATGATACGAGGTTGACAATAATAACTCTTTCTATTATTATTACTTTTGGCAAAAGAGATGACGAAGCGGTTATCGGATCTCTTTTGACATAATGACTTGAATAAAGAGGAGACTTGAGATGAGTGACGAGAGTATGAATAAGGGGCGGAAACTTACCACCAAGAAGCTTGTGGTGTGCGCACTGTTTGCAGCGCTTTTGTGCATATCTGCGTATTTAAGCATACCCACTATGCTGCCCATGGCGCCCAAGATCACAATGATGAATTTTGTGGTGTTTCTGATAGCGCTTCTTTTCCCGGTGAATGAATCTGTTCTTATAGGAATAGTTTGGTTCCTTCTGGGAACTGTAGGACTTCCGGTGTTTATCGGAGGCGGCGCGGGAGTCGGATATCTTGTAGCACCTTATGGCGCATATACCTGGGCATTTCTGATCGTGTTCCTTGTTCTTCCTATTATAAGAGGAAGAAAATACAACAGAATTTGGTACAGCGTATGTGGCATAATTGGAGTGCTTATAATTGATTTAGTTGGGATGCTGTGGCTTATGCATTCTATGGGCTACGATCTTAAAACGGGAATGCTTATGGGATTCGTCCCTTTTATCCCACTTGATCTGTTAAAAGCCGTTGTGGCGGCGCAGGTTATCCCCGCATTTAAAAAGGTGCTTGGTTAAGCTTTTGGTGCGGGATCAGAAAGTTGTTTTGATATTTGATAAAAAGACGCAAATTTCCGTTGACGAAGATAAAACAGTATGATATATTAGACAAGCGACATGAGATTTACGTCTTTTTTTTATGCAAAAAATTATAGTGGCGATTTAGAAGAGTACACGCCGGAGGTGAGATAATGCGTACAAGAATTACACTTGCTTGCACAGAATGCAAGAACCGTAACTATGACACAACCAAGGATAAGAAGACACATCCTGATCGTGTTGAGATGAAGAAGTATTGCCCTTTCTGCAAGAAGCACACTTTACATAAAGAAACAAAGTAATTTCATCCTTTTAGGAGGGAGACTACGGGTATGGAAGAGACCAAGGTAGTAGAAAACAAGTCCACATCTTCTAAGAAGAATTCAGGCAAGGGATTTTTTGCCGGATTGGGTTCTTTCTTTTCAGGAGTAATGGCTGAGTTTGGCAAGATCATTTGGCCTAGCCAGAATGATATGATCAAACAGACAACAGCAGTTATTGTTGTTTCTGTTATTTGCTGCGCGTTGATAGCTGTATTGGACTATGCGTTTGGATATGGAATGAATTTTCTCACATCTATATTCTAAATAATAAGGAGATAATATGTCAGAAGAAATGGAAAAGTCTTTTGAATCTGATGAGGTATTATCAGATGAGGTCGTTAACGCTGAGAACACTGAGAGCGAAGTAACGGCTGATACACAGAGTACTGATACAAACGAGAATGCTCATTGGTACGTTGTTCATACATATTCAGGCTATGAGAAGAAGGTTAAGGACAACCTTGAGAGCGCTATTATCAACAGACACCTTGAGGATCAGATCTTTGAAGTAAGGATCCCTCTTCAGGATGTAGTTGAGGTTAAGAACGGCGTTCGCAAGAATGTTCAGAGGAAGATGTTCCCCGGATACGTTCTTGTCAACATGAATATGAATGATGAGACTTGGTACGTTGTTCGTAACACACGTGGCGTTACAGGTTTCGTAGGACCCGGAAGCAAGCCCGTTCCGCTTACAGATGCAGAGATCAAGCCTCTTGGAATCAAGACAGATACAGTTTCTGTTGATTTCGGTGTTGGCGATGAGATCGCTGTAGTGGCAGGTGTTTGGAAAGATACTGCCGGAGTTGTTCAGAGAATGGATTTTGGTAAGCAGACCGCTACCATCAATGTAGATCTTTTTGGACGTGAGACACCGGTTGAGATCAGCTTCGCTGAGGTCAGAAAGATCGACCGCTGATCATTTTTGAGATTTTTATTTGATATTTAGGCATTATTATGCTTGAATATATATTGCTCGTTCATACGGGCATGTAACCGCTGGAGTGGGAGCATTGTTCCCCGGGAATAATGCGCCGACCACATATTTTCAGGAGGTGCCATAATGGCAAAGAAAGTCGAAGGATATATTAAGTTACAGATCCAGGCTGGTAAAGCAACACCAGCACCACCGGTTGGACCCGCACTTGGTCAGCACGGTGTAAACATCGTTGAATTCACAAAGCAGTTCAACGCACAGACAGCAGATAAGGGTGACGTTATCATCCCTGTTGTTATCACAGTTTATGCAGACAGAAGTTTCACATTCATCACAAAGACTCCACCTGCTGCAGTTCTTCTTAAGAAGGCAGCTAAGATTCAGAAGGGTTCAGGAGTTCCTAACAAGACTAAGGTTGCAACCGTTTCTAAGGAAGATGTTAGAAAGATTGCAGAGACAAAGATGCCTGACCTTAATGCTGTTGACATCGAGGGTGCTATGAGCATGATCGCTGGTACAGCACGTAGCATGGGAATCGTAGTAGAAGACTGATGGAGGATGAGAGATGAAACACGGAAAGAAATACTTAGAAGCTGCTAAGCTTATTGATAAGACTCAGCAGTATGAAGCCGCTGATGCAATAGCTCTTGTTAAGAAGTCTGCTACTGCAAAGTTTGACGAGACTGTAGAGCTTCACATCAGAACAGGTTGTGACAGCCGTCACGCTGATCAGCAGATCAGAGGCGCTGTTGTTCTTCCTAACGGAACAGGTAAGACAGTTAAGGTTCTTGTATTCGCTAAGGGTACAAAGCTTGATGAGGCACAGGCTGCCGGCGCAGATTATGTTGGTGGCGAGGAGCTTATTCCTAAGATCCAGAACGAAGGATGGCTTGATTTCGACGTTGTAGTAGCAACACCTGACATGATGGGTGTAGTTGG
>JAFXTN010000015.1 GCA_017535785.1 Butyrivibrio sp.
AGAATTAGTCAATTACTTGATTTTGAGTTTAAAAGCTGGGATTTAGGATCGATTGAGAATAATAGTATTGTTACGATAAAGAACACCATGGAATTACTTGAAAGTGCTCCGGAAATGATAAGACATATGCTTGTGGAGGTAGGGGGGTTAACTTATCGGATTCGATAAGTATAGAAATATATACACCCGTCGGTTTCGACGGGTGTAAAAGAAGTGAGAATTATTTGAAAGAACATGTGGGAGATTTTTATACTATACCAATTCTTTAAAAGGGGCTTATGCCAAGGCTAAAGCTAATGCTGTACAGGGGCTTGGAGAGATGCTGGAGATAGCGACTAATGCCAGTATATAGCGTGGACGGCGAAGTGGAGCGTTATAATGTATACCATGTGTATATGATTATTAGGCATGACCTTGATAATAGGAAGTATCTGTATGATGTAATTAATATAAAAAAAGAAACGAGCAACCCGCTTGGCTGTTAACAAGTAACACGTACGGTAAAAAACCATTTCTTGATTAAGATAGTAATTTAGTTTTACGAAGTTGTCAATAAAAAAGAAATGAGCAAGTCTTGTCAGGCTGACGCCTTACCCAGTGAAAACCCATTTCTATACTCTAAGATATATGTGTTGTAGAAACTTGTCAATTGGAAAAACATAAAACCGGGTTCATTTTTAGAGCTATCGTTAATAGGTATATAACTATGTTAGAAGGTGGAAATGCTGACTATAATGCCATTTCATTCATGTCGAGACCTGTTGTCTGCTTGAACGAGTACGGAATGCAGTTGAAATATGAAGAACTGGTGAAGGTACAGGGGGAGAAACTTCTATGAGAGATTTTGATAAGCAAATGGAAATGGTTCTCTATCATTCAGATGAAGGGAATGTTTCTGTTGATGCGTATATTAAAGACGAGAGTATTTGGATAACACAGAAGGCGATGGCAGAGCTTTTTGGTGTCAATGTGCCGGATATATCGAAGCACCTTTCGAATATATACGGTGAAGGTGAATTGGAGAAAGAGTCAACTGTTTCCAAAATGGAAATAGTTCAAAGAGAAGGAAACAGAGATGTAAAGAGAACTCCGGTTTTCTATAATCTGGACGCGATTATTTCTGGTGGATATCGTGTGAATTCAATAAAGGCGACAAAATTCCGCATCTGGGCAACTACCGTTCTTAAAGAATATCTCACAAGCAGGCGATGGATAAGGCAAATGCTGAATACGAAATATTCAATAAGACCCAGCCTATTGAATCCGATTTTGATAAGGCTGTAAAGAAAATGATCCAAGAGCAGAATTAAACCAGACTACTCAAAACGCTAAAATGGCGGATTTGAAAAAACAATTCTATTTAATCACGCCTGCGGGCATTGGGAGAAATCCTGATGTTCCGCAGGCTTTTTCATTTACGAAAAAAGTTTAACTGATACAATAAACATGACATGCTATTGTCATGTTGAGTTTGTTATGATATGTACGGAGTGTGAGAGATTATGAAGATAGACAGGCTTATTGGGACATTATCCGCAGGAATGCGGAGGAAACATTAAAAATATATGGAGGATTAGAATAATGAGATTAGATGGCTTTGGAATACTTGTTGAGGATATGGGGAGAATGATCCGCTTTTATAGAGATGTTCTTGGATTTGAAATCAAGGAAGCAGAGAATACCTCCAATGTGTATCTTGTGAAAGACGGAACGTTGTTTCTGCTTTACGGCAGGAAGGATTTTGAGAAGATGACAAGCCGGCGGTATGAGTATATCAAAGGTCTGAACGGTCATTTTGAAATGGCACTGTATGTCGATACATTTGAAGAGGTGGATGAGGCATACAAGAAGGCTGTGGAAGATGGTGCAACATCCGTGCTTGAGCCGGAGCTTGAACCTTGGGGACAGAGAACCTGCTATATCGCTGACCCTGAAGGTAATCTGATCGAGATCGGTTCCTGGAATAAGCCTTATGAAGAAAAGGACTTGGCGGAGGTGTAGAGGATATGGCGTTTGATTATAAGAAGGAATACAAAGAATTCTATATGCCTAAGGGAACACCTTCTATCGTCAATGTTCCGAAGATGAATTATATTGCGGTCAGGGGCATCGGAAATCCAAACGATGAAGATGGTGAGTATAAACATGCTATAGGTCTTCTGTATGGGATCGCATTTACGATCAAGATGAGTAAAAAGGGCAATCATCAGATGGATGGATACTTCGATTATGTAGTGCCACCTTTGGAGGGATTCTGGTGGCAGAACGGCATTGTCGGAGTAGATTATGCACACAAGGATTCTTTCCAATGGATTTCCGTCATCCGCCTGCCTGAATTTGTAACAAAAGATGATTTTGAATGGGCTGTCAGGGAAGCTACGGCAAAGAAGAAACAGGATTTCTCAAAGGTGGAGTTCTTTACTTATGATGAAGGATTGTGTGTGCAGTGTATGCATATCGGATTGTATGACGATGAGCCTGCTACGGTAGAAGCGATGCACGGGTTTATGGAACAGCAGGGATATGTCCTAGATATTACAGATCAGAGGATGCACCACGAGATTTATCTCTCCGATGCAAGGAAGGTTGCTCCGGAGAGACTGAAGACTGTAGTCAGGCATCCGATAAGGAGGGCTTAAGGGTATGGAATATCCTTGTGATCACTTCGTACTGATCTGGCCTTTGCGGTAGCGGCCGAAGAAGATGCCGTCATCGACGTATTTGTCGGTTTGGGAAACCCACATAGGGAATTGTCCGGTTGCGACGGCGGTCTGGCCGTTCAGCATGCCGGTGTGGAATGAGATGTGCCTGTATTGGCGAAGGACAAGTTCCATGCGCGTGTAGCGGCATTTCTCAGGCTTTTCGTAGAGCATCTCATCTGTGAGGGAATCAAGGTATTCCATTGTCTTGGCCTCGATGCTGTCCAGATAGGACAGGAGCTGCTCGTCGGAAAGCACTGTATTTGTCGGATTTTCCGGATTATCCATTCCTTCCTCGTGAAAAGAGGGCTCTTCATAAATAAAAGGATTGATGAACCATTTGTCAGCCGAGTGAAGGGCGTGATATACCCATCTCCAGCAAGGAGCGCCGCAGCAGAGGGCGTCTCTGTCGTAGGTCTGAATTGAAGTGCGGATATTCAAGAAATTAGGTTTTACGGTGTCTTTGATGATCATGCATAATTCATTCATTAGAAATTCCCCCTTTTGATTAAATATAGCATAAAAAAAGGTCGTCGTCTCGGCGGCCTTTTTTGCATGTTTCCAATCAGTCAACTTCTGAGTGTATTCTTTCTAAATAGTCAATCGACAGGCATGGTTACTCGTGATAACATTCCTATAGTACGACAGATGGAGTATATATTGAAGGCCGCATATACACTTATCAGTTTAGTTATTGATGTTTTTTTGAAAGGAGAAAATAAAAATGGAAAAAAGAAGTTCTGCACCCGGATTTATTCTTTCAGCTATTTTGATTTTAATAGCTACAGTAGGATTACTGTTTTTGGGTGAGGGAAATTTTGGGTTACCCGGAATTATTGTTCGTTGTGTTGTGGGTATAGCCGGAGTTGTTTTTATGGCTAAGATCTATGGAGTAAATTTTAAAAACAAAGGATTTTTCAAGGGACTCTTTAGCTTTATCGGATTGGTTGGAGTAGTTAGTTGCGTACATAATTTTATAGCTATGAGGACTCCCACTGATATTGGTTTCATGGAGGCTCTTCCAAGTGTGATTGTCATGTTTCTGCTTATGATGGCAGTAGGTTTATTTGAAGAGACAATCTACAGAGGTGTGCTTTTCAATACATTAAGGAATTGTTTGGGTGAAGGTAAGGGAAGAATAATCATGGCAGTAATTTTATCTTCGATTCCTTTTGGACTTACACATTTTATTAATCTTATTTTCTATCCCAATCTTGTAGTAACGACCACTTCTCAGGTTATATATGCGATTGCAGGTGGAATTCTTTATGCAAGTATTTACTATATCACAGACAATTTTTGGCTGGTTGTGGTTTTACATGGACTCTATGATTTCTTTGCAGGTGTTTGGGCATGCTTTGCAACTCAGGCGGAAGGAATTGGTATGCCTACAGTAGACGCAACAATAATGCAAGCAGCAAAAGAAGCAGCTCCCGACTGCGTCATTGGAGTGATCGCATTCATTGCATTGATAGTAGTTTTAAATAAAAGACAGACTGAAAGGGAAGACTGATGGAAAAAGCAGAGATAGTTGATACAACAAAAAAGAAATCTCCGGCAGGTTTTATGCTTGCGCTTATTATGTTGGTTCTGTTTTTTGCAGCGGATGCTGTGCGAGGAATGCTGGGAGCCGATGATTTCAGTATCGGGTTTACGATAGCTCGATTTGTCATCAGCTTTGGCGGAATCCTTGCCATGGCAAAGCTGTACGGAACAGATTTTAAATTCAGAGGAAAAGATGTGATCAAAGGGTTCTTTAGCGCATCGTCACTGTTTTTTTTGGCCGAATGTGTTGAGAATTTTATTGAAGGCTGGAGAACCCCGGAACTAGGGTTTATGCAGGTACTTCCCGTAGTTATCCTTGTTCTGATATGGGGAGCCAGTGTCGGTATATTTGAAGAGGTTGTTTGCAGAGGAGTATTATTCAATACATTTAGATATCGTTTTGGAAAAAGCCGTAGCGGCATAGTTAAGTCCATAGCTTTTTCTTCGATCATATTTGGATGTCTGCATTTTGCTAATCTTTTAAATAATCCTAATCTTGTGGTTACGACATTAACACAGGTCATATACGCGACCGTGATCGGAGCGACTTTGGGATGTGTATATTACATTACAGACAATATTTGGGTGGTTTCCATCCTCCATGCGCTCATGGACATAGCAGCAGTGATCATGAAATGTTTTGTGGTTTCAGGTGCACAGGTCTTTTCCGAGCATGATATTACCGTACTGGAAGGACTCCAATCAGTAGCTGTATGTTTGATCTTTACAGTTATAGCATTTATTTTGCTGTTTAGAGAATTCAAGAAAAGAGGAATCGAAAGTGGAAAATAAGTGTTATCATATACAATAGATGTGTGATACTTAAAGAATGACCAATCTGCATACAAGGAAGGACACGCCAGGTGCGACAGATACTTATAGTTGAGGATGATATAACTCTTAATCAGGGACTTTGCAAGGCGCTTAAGAGCGATGAGTGGCATATTGTATCCTGCGGAACTATTGAGGAGGCGCGCGGTCAGTTGCTAATAGGAGAGGCGGCGCTGGTGCTACTTGATATCAATCTCCCGGATGGAGACGGGATCGATCTTCTCAAAGAGATAAAGAGCCGGAACAGGGCACTGCCTGTGATATTGCTGACTGCCAAAGATACGGATCTTGATATTGTAAACGGTCTTGAGCAGGGAGCGGATGACTATATCACCAAGCCTTTCTCCTTGTCGGTACTTAGAGCCAGGGTCAATACTCAGCTTAGGAAAGCGGGAATGGTGCAGGACCATGATGTGTTTGCAGACGGTGAATATTCTTTTGACTTTAAGAATATGATATTTGCAGTGAGCGGCGAAGTTGTGGAACTCTCCAAGACTGAGCAGAAGCTTCTTCGCATCCTTACGGAGAACGTCGGAAGAGTTGTAAAAAGAGATATCTTAATAGATAAGATCTGGACCGACGGCGCGGAGTATGTGGATGAGAATGCACTATCCGTCTCTGTCAAAAGAATTCGCGACAAGCTAAGGGCTGCAGATAAGATAAAGACGGTTTACGGACTGGGATACAGCTGGGTGGAGCATGATGAATAATATTATCATTATGATCGGAGCTGCCCTGGTTGCAGTTTCTGTTATCATCGTTATCCTCAATAACATAAGGACAAAAAGAACTTTCGACAGTATAGAGAAGATGCTTGATGATGCCATTAAGGGTGATTTTTCACCGGAGAATTTTGATGAGAGCAGGCTTTCAAGGCTTGAATCCAAGCTTGAGAGGTTTCTTGATTCTTCGTCAATTTCTGCGCAGAATGTGAAGTCGGAGAGGGACAAGATCAAGGAGCTTATTTCTGATATATCCCATCAGACCAAGACCCCTATTGCAAATCTCATTCTCTATAGCGAGCTTCTTACGGATTCAGATATTTCAGATGATCAGAAGAGTAACGCTTTAGCCATTCATGAGCAGGCAAGTAAGCTGCGCTTTTTGATAGATAATCTTGTGAAGATGTCAAGGCTTGAGAACGGCATACTGTCTCTTTCACCTGAAAAATGTGATGTGGCGGAGCTCGTAAGCGACGTTGTAAGTGAATATAAGGACAAGGCCGCGGCCAAGGCGCTTAAGATCAATCTTGCACCGAAGGAAGGATCTGATGCAGCTGGTGAGATCGACAGGAAGTGGACGGGAGAAGCCATAGGGAACATCATTGATAACGCCATCAAATATACCGACGAAGGAAGCATTGATATAAGGGTTTCCGATTATGAGATGTTTGTAAGAGTGGATATTAAAGACACCGGAATGGGAATCTCCGAAGATGAGCAGCCCAAGGTGTTTGCAAGGTTTTACAGATCTCTCGAAGCCAGGGACAAAGAGGGCGTAGGCATAGGCCTTTACCTTGCAAGGCAGATCGTGACAGGCGAAGGCGGATATATAAAGATATCCTCAAGGAAAGGCGAAGGAACGACTTTTTCCGTTTTCCTCCCAAGAGAGTGATAGCAGATCTTATAAAAGTCAGCGCCTTATCTAAAAAAGTAAGATCAAATCTTATAAAACTGTAAGAATTAAATAGTTTATGGAAAGATTCTTGAAAGAATCGTATGACATAATTATCTGTGTAGGATAGCAATATCTCGCACAGATTTTTTTATGCAAAAAAAGCTAAGCTAGCGATACCAAATAACTAACGGGAGGCCGGATGATGGAGATACTTAAGACAACAGGACTTGAGAAGATATACGGAAGCGGTGATGCTAAAGTCCACGCCCTAAGGGGAGTGGATCTTTCAGTGGAAAAGGGAGAATTTGTAGCAATAGTCGGAACTTCCGGAAGCGGAAAGTCAACGCTTCTTCACATGCTGGGAGGACTGGACAGACCGACATCCGGGAATGTATGCATTGACGGAAAAGAAATATTTAATCTAAAAGACGAGGAGCTTACCATATTCAGAAGAAGGAATATAGGCTTTATTTTCCAAGCTTACAACCTTGTTCCTGTGCTTACGGTATATGAAAATATCGTGCTTCCCATAGAGCTCGACGGAAATACAGCTGACAAAGAGTTCGTGGACAAGATAATTGAAACCCTGGGACTGTCAGGAAAAGTAAACGCATATCCCAATCAGCTCTCAGGCGGACAGCAGCAGAGAGTTGCCATAGCAAGGGCGCTGGCGGCGGCTCCATCCATAATTCTTGCGGATGAACCTACAGGTAATCTTGATTCCAAAACAAGCCAGGATGTCCTTGGACTTTTAAAAGTCATAGGTGAACGCTTTTCGCAGACCATAGTGATGATAACTCACAACGAAGAAATAGCGCAGATGGCTGACCGCATAATCCGCATCGAAGACGGCCTCATCGCTTCAAGAGAGGTGTGATCATGGCAGATAAGATGAAACAAAGAGGACCTTCTGTGAATAACAAAAAAGTTGTGCGAAGAGTCGCTTTTAAGACAATAAAAGCCAATCCAAGGAAAAACATAGTTGTCATTATGGCGATCGCGCTGTGTACATTTATGTTCGCATCTCTTTTTACTGTGGGAATGAGTTTGATATCTAAGCTTCGTGAATCCACTGAGAGGCAGATGGGCGGCTGCACCGACGCAGGCTATAAGTACCTTACGGAAAGAGAGTACGAGCTTATCGCTTCAGATCCCAAGTTAAAAGAGGTATCAAAAAGAATATACATAGGAGATGCCGTAAATCCCGAGCTGATAAAATTGCATACGGAAGTTAACTGCTGCGATGAGATAAACGCGGAAAAAAGCTTTTCTTATCCGGAGGTCGGCCACCTTCCGAGTAAGGAGAGCGAGGTTGTGGTGAGCAGTCTGATCTTGCAGGCCTTTGGAATGAAGGCGGATTCTGTTTCCGATTACGAGGAGCTCATAGGAGAGAAAATAGCTCTGCAGATCTTAGGTAAAGGAGAAGGGGTTAAACAGGAATTTGAGATCTCCGGAATATATACGGGAGACAGGATCGCCAACGCACAGTTAATACTTGTCTCAAAAGAATTTCAGGAAAAGTATGCGCCGACTCCCACTCAGTCTTATTACGAGGAAGGCGCCGAAAGAACAATAGAAAATATGATCGGAAGGATAAATGCAGACGTTGATTTCTACAGTCCATTTGATCTTGAGGGTCAAGCCTACAGTGTGATAAACAGAGTCGGCCTTCCGGAAAATGTGGAGGTGGGCGTTAGCTGGGCATCTGCTGCAGGCAGTATGGATCTGGGTTCAGCGCTTGTCATGATCATACTTCTTATGACCATTTTTGTATCAGGGTATCTTATCATAAGCAATATTTACAGGATCAATGTCTACACAGATATCCGTTCCTACGGACTTTTGAAGACGATAGGGACCAGCAGCAGACAGCTAAAGACCCTGGTAAAGTGGCAGGGAATATTTCACAGTATTCCCGGAATAAGCCTTGGACTTATAGGGGGGATTTTGGTTGGAAGCATGATCCTTCCAATGATCATGAGCCATATGAATTTTGCGGAAACCGTTGACGGCAGGGTTACTCTTGATCTTCGGATCCTTCTTTTCTCCGCACTTTTTGCCTATGGGACAGTTAGGATATCCATAGGAAAAGCCATAAGGTTTGCTTCAAAGGTAACCCCCATGGAGGCCCTTAGGTACTGCGAAAACGCAGGCTTTAAAAAGAAGAACGGGACCGGCTATCGAAGCTTTGAACCTCTTCGTTTTGCGGTGAGGAATGTTTTCAGAGAGAGGAATAGATGCTTTTTTGTTGTGCTGTCACTGGCTCTTTCAATGGTTGTACTAAACAGTATTTATACGACACTGAACGGCTTCGATGTGAATAAGTATGTTGAAAAATTCATCGCAACGGACTTTTCAATATCCGATGCAACTACAGATAATCTCTCGGTTTCCGAAAATGTATATGACGGTGTCACCAATTCTTTCCTTGCCGAATTCCAAAAGCAGGAAGGCATCGTGGACATGGGAAATATATATGTGGAGGAATATAGTTTTCAGTATCTAAACGACAGAGACTACAAAAGATTTAAGGAAAGACTTCTTGATAATAACAAAGTAGATACCTGGATGAGAGACGGACTTTCTTTCTCAGACGAATCGGGAAGCGGACTTCCTGAAACAGGAACTGTCGCCAAAGTATACGGAATGGACGACTATGTTCTTAGAAATATTCCGGTGCTGCATGGAACATTTGATGAAGAGAAGTTTAGGAGCGGCAGTTATATTCTTGTAAATGAGTATGACACCGGGGGCGACGCAAGAGATGAGTTTGTGCCTTATTTCATGCCGGGAGAGATCATATCCGTTAACAACAGCGACGGCGAAGTAAGAGATTACGAGGTCATGGCTACCGTTGAGATTCCCTATGCCATGAGGATACAAAGCTACATGGATATGGACGTTGGATATATTCTTCCTTCAAAAGAGTTCCTTGATTTCTTCGGGGACAGAGGTCCCATGAGGACACTTGTGGATGCCACGGATGAAGCAGAGCCCGTGATAGAAAGGTGGCTTTCGGACTACACGGAAAACGTGGAAAGATCTCTGACCTATACTTCAAGAGATGTTTATAAAAAAGAGTTTGCGGGATTTGTCGGAGTGTACACTGTGGTTGGAGGAGTTATTACAGCGGTACTTGCTCTGATAGGAATCCTTAATCTCATCAACACACTGATCTCATCGATCCTTTCAAGGAAGCTGGAGTTCGCCATGCTTGAAGCAGTCGGCATGACTAAAAAGATCCAGCGAAAAGTGATCTGTCTTGAAGGAGTAATATACGGCGGACTTGCGGCGGTTTTGGGATTGATCCTTAGCACAGTTTTCTCGCTGATACCTATAAAGGCGCTCTGCCGGGAAATGTGGTTTGCGACCTACAAGTTTACTATTCTTCCCGTTGCCGTAATGATACCTGTAATGATCCTTATTGCAGTGATCATTCCGGATATCATCTATAAGAGCACAATGAAAGAGACTGTTGTTGAAAGACTAAGACTTGCAGATGCATAAAATAAGCGTAGCAGTTTTAAAACTGCTACGCTTATTTTATGGTATGATGTTATTTGTAGTTTAAAAAGGGAGAGAAAAAAACTATGACAAAGATCTACATTGTTGAGGACGACGACGTGATCGCAAGATCACTTGAAAAGCACTTATCATCATGGCAGATGGAAACCAAGATCGTTGAGGATTTTCATAACGTTGCAGATGAAGCACTTAATTACGGACCCGATATCATTCTCATGGATCTCAAGCTCCCTGTGTGCAACGGATTCTACTGGTGCAGCGAGATAAGAAAGACATCAAACGTTCCGATCGTGTTCCTTTCTTCCGCAGATGACAACATGAACATAGTCATGGCGATGAACATGGGAGCGGACGATTTCATATCAAAGCCATTTGATCTTCAGGTCCTTACAGCCAAGATACAAGCTATTTTAAGGCGCAGCAGCGCTCATCACGAGAGCGCGCATTTCCTTTCATGCGGAGGTGTTAAGTTAAATCTCGACGACACCACGGCAACAGTCGGAGATGAGAAGCTCGAGCTTACCAAGAATGAATTCCTTATTTTAAAGACACTTATGGAATCACCCGGCAAGGTCATTTCCAGAGAGACCATCATGGAAAGACTTTGGGGCGACGAAGAGTTTGTCGATGACAACACACTAACCGTAAACGTCACAAGGATCAGGAAGAAGATAGAAAACGCAGGTCTAATGAACTACATCGTGACCAAGAGAGGAATGGGATACATAGTTGGGGAAGAAATTTCTGGACAATAATAAGAGCATAATATACGGAGACATCCTCATTACGATAGCTCTTTTGATCGTATCTAATCTCTATGAGATCTCCAAAGAGTACCTCACATATCTGGTTCTTTTCATGCTCATAAAGTGCGTGACCGTACTCGCTGTCAATTACTACAGACAGATCATCAAGGACAAGGAAGAGCCCGAGGCAAAAGAGCCTGAGAGGGCCCTCAACGTCGACAACTGGGATGAACTCAGGGAAAAAGAAGACTTCTACGTGCTCTGGGTGCATCAGATAAAAACACCTATCGCCGCGCTCAATCTTCTTTTGCAGGACCCCGATAAGAACGAAGCGCTCTGCAGACAGGAGCTCTTTAAGATAGAAAACTACGTCGAGATGAGCCTTAATTACTTAAGGTTTGAGTCGATGTCCAACGACCTCGGACTTAAGAGCTACAACCTTGAGAGCATGGTAAAACAGGTCGTTAAGAAGTACTCATCCGTATTTATCTACAATCACATCGCCGTCAACATGGAAGACCTTGACTGCGACATCCTTACAGATGAGAAGTGGTTTTGCTTTGTGCTTGAGCAGATCCTTTCAAACGCACTTAAATACACCAAGAAAGGTTCGGTTACTTTCTATGCCGAGCAGGACGGCAATAACGTAAAGCTAAAAGTAAAGGACACCGGGATCGGCATCAGGAGCGAAGATATACCGAGACTCTTCCAGAAGGGCTTTACCGGCTACAACGGAAGGATCGACAAGAAGGCGAGCGGCCTTGGACTTTATCTATGTAAGAGCATCTGCGATAAACTCGGACATGCGATAAGCATAACGTCCGAAGAAGGCGTAGGCACTGAAGTGTGCATCACCGTCGCACGTGAAAAAGTAAAAACATCGGACCTTACAAAAATGTAAGAATGACCAAAAGAAATGTAAGCCAATAACAAGGTTTTACATTTCTTTTTTTGATATCCTAATTACATCGAAAGAAAGTCAAATGTCTATAAAAGGAGATAAATCATGTCATTATTGGAAGTTAGTCACATCAAAAAAATATACACGACCCGAATGGGAATAGAACAGGTAACTGCACTTAAGGACGTTCACTTCAGCGTAGAAGACGGGGAATTCGTTGCGATCATGGGTGAGTCCGGAAGCGGAAAGACAACTCTTTTGAACATCCTTGCAAGCCTCGATGTTCCCACAGCCGGAAAGGCATTTATCGACGGCAAGGACTTTTCCAAGTTAAAAGACAATGAGAGAGCGGTTTTCAGAAGAAAGAACCTCGGATTCGTTTTCCAGGATTTCAATCTTCTAGACAACTTCACTATAGAAGACAACATCAAGCTTCCGCTCGTACTTGCGGGAGAGAGCCACAAGACAATGGATGCCAAGGTAAAAGAGGTTGCTAAGAGACTTGAGATCGACGCCCTCCTTGGTAAATATCCTTACGAGGTATCCGGCGGACAGAAACAGAGAACAGCCGTTGCAAGAGCTCTCATCACAAACCCGAGGATCCTTCTTGCGGACGAGCCCACAGGAGCGCTCGATTCCAAGGCTGCAACAAACCTCATGAGACTCTTTAGAGAGATCAACAAGAGCGGACAGACCATCCTTATGGTAACTCACAGTAACGTTGCCGCAAGCTATGCGAGCAGAGTTATGTTCATAAAGGACGGAGAAGTTTTCCATCAGCTTTATCGCGGGGAAAAGAAGAGAAGCGAGATGCTCGATGATATCTGCGATGCAGTGACAGTGCTCATGAGAGGAGGAGATGAAAGTGAATCCTAAGTTCATTTTTAAACTGGCTCTTACCAACATGAAAAAAAATATCAGGACAATAGTTCCTTTTATCATATCAAGCTCCATCATGATCATGCTCTTTTACATCATGGATTCCCTTTCAAGGACAGGCTTCCTTGTAACTAAGGGCGGAGGAGAAGTCTTTTACGGAGCAGCAACTATAGCAGCCCTCCTTTCTATCGGAAAAGGCATAGTCATCCTCTTTGCATTCGGCTTTATCCTGTATGCCAACAGATTCGTTATGCGAAGCAGAAAAAGAGAGATGGGACTCTACGGGATCCTCGGTCTTAGCAAAAAACACATCGGAGCGATCCTGTTCGTTGAGAACGTCATCACTTCAACCGCAGCCATCGGACTTGGCATCATAGTCGGAACATTTTTAAATAAGATAATGCTCCTTGTCCTTTATAAGCTTGTCGGACAAAAGCCCTTGGACGGACTTGTTTTTTCAACCAACGCGCTCATATTTACGATAGTCGGATTTGAGATCGGATTCTTTATCTGCTACCTGTACAACGTACTTTCAGTCAATTTCGGAAAGCCGATAGCTCTTTTGAAAAGTGAGAATATGGGAGAAAAAGAGCCTAAGACCAGATACATTCTTCTGATCGCGGGAACTGTCTGCCTCGGTATCGGATATGTTATCGCACTTTCTGCAAAAGATACTTTTTCAGCGCTCTCAGTGCTTTTCCAGAGTATATTTTTTGTTATCCTCGGCACATATTTTCTCTTTGTTGCCGGAAGCATCTTCGTACTTAAGATGCTCAAGAAGAAAAAGAAATTCTATTACAACACCAAGAATTTCATAAGCGTATCGAACCTCATGTTCAGAATGAAGCACAACGCGGTCGGACTTGCATCCATATGCGTGCTTTCAACTGCGGTGATAATCCTCTTTTCATGCTGTGCATCAATATCTTTTCTCGGTGAGCAGAACATAAACATGTTGTTCCCGAAGGATACCGTTGTTGTCGCAGACGCGAATGAAAATTTTGACAGAGATAAATTTGTAAAAACTACAGAAGAAGTCTGCAAGGATCTCGGAATAGAGATGTGTGACGAGGAAACCGCTCAGTATACGCAGGGACTCACATTTTTTGGCGAGGACGGATATGAACCTATGTCAGGACCTCGTTCGAATTTTACGGATTTCGCTTCCATAACCGACACATACGTACTTACCTCCGAGGAATATAAGTACTATACAGGGGAAGATCTAAGTGTAGGCCCCGGAGAGATATATATAAAAGAGTGTCCAAAAGAGATCCTGGAAGCCGGTCACGTGCAATTACTCGGTGATGATTACAAGATAAAGGGCGAGCTTGGGTATGAAGATATTAAAAGTCTTTATGAGCCTGAAATGATGCTTTTTAGCAAGCTCGTTATCGTAGCTGATGATGAGAACCTCTTTGAGAAGCTGGATAAAGATTCCCTTAAGGTTGGCGCTAATGAGCAAAAAAACTTTAATCATATTTCGAATGTCGAATTTAATCTTGTAGATAAAGATCGTTTTGATAAAGTAGATCTTTTGCAGGATGAGATCGCCCAAAAAGGTGTTGAGATCAATGAAGTGAGAAACAAGCAAGAGTACAGAAGCCACTTCTACAGCATTTACGGCGGCGTACTGTTTGTAGGAGGATTCCTTTCTGTTGTATTCCTTTTGGCAACTGCGATGATCATCTACTACAAGCAGATGTCTGAAGGTCTTGAAGACAGAAGAAGTTTTGACATCCTCAAGAAAGTAGGACTTACGGAAAAAGAAGCTAAGAAGACCATAAGAACTCAGATAATGACAATGTTCTTATTGCCGGTGCTCGCATCGATCATTCACTCTATCTTTGCAAGCAGCATAATAAGACTCTTTTTAAACAGCATACTTTATGTCGATATCTTTGCATTTTCGATCTGTATATCGGTAGCATGCGTAAGCTTTTTCCTGGTATACATATTGGTTTATCTTATGACGTCCAAGCAGTACTATGAGACCGTCTACGGAAGGAGTGAAGCAGCGTGAGCATAACCCCCTGTACTATAATATTCCCCCATAAATGCCTCGCTGTTTTACTATAGATGCTTATTCGGAGCAACCTCTCAGTATTTCAAGTAGCTTATCGGCTATGATGTCCACGACCGACATCTTATACAGGTATCTGCTGTCCCTGGGCGATAAGCTTACATGTTCCGAGGAAAGAGTTTCTTTATAAGCTATGGCGAAATAAACCTCACCCGGCACACTGTCATTATTTGACGGGTCTACATTTCCCATAGTCCCAGTAACACCTATGCCAATATCTGCGGCGTAGGTGTTTTTGCATGCTTTCGCCATCTCGATCGCCGTCTCTTTGGAGTACACTCCGTACTCATCTATCACCTTCGCAGGTACATTCTGCATGATCTTAGCTTCATTTGAATATGTCACAAAAGCTCCCTTAAGCACCTGCGACGAACCTTCGGTGTCCGTGATAAGGCTACTTATAAGTCCTGCAGTACAGCTCTCCATCGTAGTGATGGTGAGCTTTTTGGCTATAAGGGTCTTGGTTATCTCTTCGTATTTATTTCTGACTTCTTGTTCGGTCATGGTGAGCTCCTTGAATATTGTCGCTATATGCTCCTATTATACATCAATACGAAAAAGCGATTAAAAATATGGTATAATTTAGAATATACCGATTATATTGACAGCTTGAGACCATTTTATCAAATTGTTAGATAATATCGTAAAAACGAATAAGTTTTATTTTTATTTAATAAAAAATCAGAAAATATCTATTTTATAGCGTGTATTTAGTAGGTAAAATTATGATATCAAACATTTCTTATGAGCGGGAAAGGAGCAAAATTATGAACAATTCGAGGAATAAGGGATTTACACTTGCGGAGCTTTTGATCGTTGTAGCAATTATCGCTGTACTTGTTGCAGTAGCAATTCCTGTGTTTACAGCGCAGCTCAACAAGGCTAAATATGCTACAGATGAAGCTAATGCTAGATCAATTTATGCTGAGCTTACAGCTGATTATCTGGCAAACGGAGAACAGACATACACAGTTGATAATGACGAGCTTGAGGGAGATGGTGTAAAGAGAGAAGTTACTATCACCAAGGGTACAGAAGGTTCATCAAAGTATTCATTTAACTGTATGACCGATATTACGATTGTATTAGGCGATGGAGATGATGCACCCTATGTTAAGGTAGGTGCTTGCTCATACAATAACAATGCTGAAGTAGTATTCGGAAAAGAACCTTAATTTTCGTACATATATATAGAAATCACATCGTTTGATTTATAAAGCATATTTTCAATAAGTCCAGCGGTGATATGTCAAGTATAAATGGAAATGTTTTTTGATACTTTTTCATATCAATTGCTGAAAAAAGGGTAACTTTAACAAGCCCTGCGAGATCTGCTTTTGAAGCAGG
>JAFXTN010000016.1 GCA_017535785.1 Butyrivibrio sp.
AGTCATAGGCTTCGTTTCTTGTTGTCCACTCGTCTATATGTGATTTAAAGATCTGTGATTCACATTCAATGGCTTCTGTACTTGTCTGGCTTGTATAACCTCCGCTTTGATATCCGCTTCCATTATATCCTCCAACATGGTTGCTGTTTCCTGAACTTCCACCAACTGCATCTATACCTTCTACGTTCCCCATTTATACTGCCCTTTTTCCTTCCTTTTAGTTATTATCTCAAGTTAAACTTTTCTTTACTTAACCTTAGATAGTATAAAGCGATACGTGCGTACCGCTTTACACCATGAATACATCTCAAATCCCTATTATGTTGCACATTAGTTTAAGTTTTTTGGTTTTACTTGATCTTTCTTCTGTAAAGCAGTACGCTCGCTCCGGCAACCGAACCAACTGATGCGCCGGCAAGTATGATGAAGAATACCGTACGAAGGGTTATAGGTCCGGAGTGTTCGGTGCGTCCTCCAAGTCCTGTGCCACCGCCGACACCTTTTACCTGTGTCTTGGTTGATACGAGGATTCCGGAAATTACAGAAACCTCTTTGTTGCCTGCATAGTCTTCTGCGATCATTGTTACTGTCTGAGTATTTTCTGACTCGTTAAGGGTCAAGCTCATGTTCTCACCGTTTTCGATCGCTTGCTGATCGTATGTACCAACAACTTTTCCATCAAGGTATACGACAAGGTTATCTACTCCCATGTTGTCGTTAACGTCGATGTTGAATGTGTGTGAGGTCTCTTTATATTCGCCACCCTCTTCGATACCTGCTGTTACGATACTGGGGGCTGTCATATCTACTGCGAAATTTATTTCTGCGTCTCTTGTCTTGTTGTCCTGAACGTTTGTCGCTCTGTCTACAGTGCTGATAGATACAGAGTAATGTCCGTCCTTTAAGAATTCCTTTCTGGGAATCGTATATGTGTAAGTCTTCCAGGACTCTCCGCTTCCCTGCTGACTAACTGTGTATCCGGATCCGCTCTTAAGCGGAATGATATCTCCGTCTCTTGAAACAGCTACTTTCTTCTCAACGATGTCATCAATATTTATCTCCTGGATAGTAACATCAGTTGGCTCATTGATGTAGAATCTATCATTGAGATCCTGAGTTCCTCTCGTTATAACGAATACCGAACCATGACGATTAACTGAGAACACAAGCTGTTCCTTAGCTTCGTTTCCTGCTTTGTCGTATACGATCGCTTCGAGAGTATAGAGATCATCCATCGACTTGTCGTGTGCAAAGTCGCTATAGTTAACCATAAATCCGTCTTCGGTAGGAGTGATGCTGCTTCCTACTGTGATGATTCCGTTGTTTGCGCCTCTAAGAACAACAGAGGATCTATCAAGATCGATATACTTATCTCCGTATTTAACACCGGGTGCAACTTCCGCATTGTTAGCTGAGTGATCTTCCACTCCTGAGAATGTTACTTCCGGAACAGTCTTATCTATGATAAATACATCTGAAATATAGTTCTCTGCCTTATTACCGGCAAGGTCTGTACAGTTAACTACGTATCCGTAGGTTCCGTCCTCATCAAAGGTGATGCTTGCAATGTTCTGATCATCAGATGAACTGAATCCACCGACTGCAGGAAGTGTTCCCACTTCATTGAGCGGCTGTGTTGTGATCTCTACAAGCTTATCGTCAAACGACATCTCTTTGATATTTACGGATGCTATTCTTGTATCTTTGTAGAAGTTTCCGTTTGCTGCTATAGCCCCGTTGTAATTTACCTGTATCTGAGGAGCCGTCTTATCAATAACAAACTCAGGCTCTGATTTCTCTTCTGACTTGTTATGGGCTTTATCCTCACTCTGGCAAGAGAGTTCATAAATTCCGTCTTTTTCAAACGTTACTGTGCATGTGTATGTGAAAGGTCCTGTCTGTGACCATCCACTGATATCAGCTGTGCCGTACTTCTCCTCTACCTTAAGACCTGCGCCCTCTTCGTAGAATGTAAAGTCAGTAACGGTAACAGTTGCTGTTCTGGTCTCGTTGTAGTACTTTCCGTTCATAGGATCATTCTTGTCAAAAGAGATCGTTACTTCAGGAGTTGTAGCATCAACAAGGAACTTTGATCCTGTCTTCTCGGAATGGTTTCCTGACATATCATAAGCTTCTACATAAACAATGTATTCACCATCTCCGTCTGTTGTGAATGAGAATGTATGCTCCTCATCACCAAGCTCTCCGCTAAAATCATTGAATGGTCCAAGTTCTGTTGTGGCACCAAACTGATCAACCTTCTTGATCTTTACAAATGATTTTGTCTTATCAAGCCACTTATCTGTAATCTTTACGGATATTCCTACGTTTGAATTGTAGACTGAATCTCCGCCTTCAGAAGGGGCGTCCTTATCATAAGAGATCTCAATCTCCGGTGCAGTGTTATCGAGGATCATAACCCTACTTCTAGCGCGTCTAGGCACATTTCCCTCATTTTCATTATTCAACGCATCATGCGCAATTGTTTCTATGAGGTACTCTCCGTCTTCGGATGTAGAAAATGCATAAATGTGCTCTATCGGCTCTCCGATCACCTCTTTTTTCTGTATTAATTCAGGTATCAGCATCTTATATCCTTCGATGCTTTCTTGCGTAAATTCAACCGATTTAAGTGTCAGATCCGAAACTTTTACTTTTCCCGAAAGTTCTCCTGCAAAGAATAATCTTTCGCCATCTTCTGCTTTAATGCTGTTGATTTCATAACTAATTACCGGAGCAGTTCCGTCAATATAAATTTCAATCTCATTATTCTCAGATAAATCAAATTTGTTTCCTGCTTTATCTGCAATGCTAAGCACGGTCAATCTGCAAACGTTTTCCCCTTCTCCGTCGATCAACTGTTTAAATACATAATAATCGTTATTTGTTTTAGAATAATCTAAATCCGTTTGGATATTTTTTGTAAATACCTGTCCGTCGGCAAGCTTATACGTTACAGAGAAGAAGCCACTTACGGCATCTACACCTTCTTTATCATCGCAGTTCTTCGGTACCTTAATATATACATTCGTACTTGTTCTGGTAACCCAAGGGTTTTCTATAGTCATGAAGCCTAGATTGATCTGCCCATGCTCAGTTACCAATTCGGGTTCAACTTCCACGTCCCCTGTCGGAGCGGTATTGTCAATCTTGGCTGTCTTCTTAACGTTTATTGCCTGCCCTTCATCATCTCCCTCGAATACCACTTTTACATTGTATTCAGTCTCGCCCTCTTTGTCTGGAGGAAGATCGATCGACTGATGAACCGCGAATTGCTTTCCGCCGAAAGGTGCACTCAATGCGTCAGTAATATCAGTTACTTCTTCAACCGTGTTTTCTGAGTCGGACACGATGATCTTTTTGATTTTTCTATATGTGAATCCATCAAGCTTAAGTGCAACATCTCCGTTTAATGAAACCGAATGCCAATCTTCTGCTGAAATATTCAAAGTAAGATTATTTGCTTCGTTGCTTGGATATAAACAAAGTGTCTGCTGGTCAACCGTTTTTTCTACCGAATTTTCCGCATTGTCTTTTGCCACTATATTTCCGATAGTATAATTTCCGGGAGCTGAAGGTGTCCATTTATAAACTTCTCCATCCTTGTTCATCGGCTGAAGTTCGCCGTTTACATTAATCTCTACCGATGCAACGCCGGATTCTTCCTCTCCATCTTCATCTTTATCTGTAACTTCAACTGTTACTTCAAGATCTGAAGCATTGGTTGAAAAGAATGTTTTTCCTGTTTCGGTGCATGTATAAGAAGGAGTTCCTTTTGAGTCCTCGGTTGCCGCTTTGGCAACATGAACACTACCTATGTCAGGAGCGTCATTATCTGTCTTTACTACTGTTCCCGAAATAGTGCAGCTAAAGCCCTGTGTTGTATCTTCAGGCTCTTCTATATCTTTAAATGAATATGTTATGTTATTGCCACCCTTAGATATTTCACCATCACCAGAAATAGTTACATCCTCAAGAGCATAGAATTGATTTAAAGAATATGAGAAAGATCTGTCGTCTATTGAAAGTGTTGTCTTTTGTGTTTCTTCATCTTTATGATCACTTATTTCATTATTAAAAATAGTGATAGTTCCACCATTGGGATCAATGCTTCCGCCATTGATCTTAAAACCACTATTGTTGTTATCATCAGTGATCATGAAAGTGATAGTGATAGATCTCTCCTTGACAGGCTCTGCTCCCTGCTCAGGCTCTTCGGGATCTGTAGGCTCTCCCATGCCATTAGGCGCAGCTGAACCAAAGAGCATATTCTGCCCCTGTATGTTTTTACTTAAATTGGGATCTATAATAAGACTTCCGTCCTCACCATTAGTGGGATTACCGGCTTCAGGATCATCTGCATTGGGTTGATCCTCGTCGGCCTTCTCGTCACCATTCTCGCCACCGTTTTCCGGTGTGGTGGGCGGAATATTAGAATCTTTGTCCTCGCCATCTTCAGGTTCTTCCGAGTTTTCTTCATCCTCGTCGTCACCTTCATCAAGGTTTTCTTCAGGCTCTTCGATCGGTGGTGTGTTGCCATCACCTTCGCCGGCCTGTACCTGCAAAGCGTCAAAATTTGCAAATAACAATAATACGCTTAAGATAAACGGAAATAGTCTCTTCATTGCAAGAGACATAAAGCTGTTCTTTTTCATGCACTTCTCCTCCAACAACTAATTCGGAAAATATACTATAAAATTATTCTTAATACCCCCGACTCGTTCCCCTCATTAACTTATCGGTAATTCACATTATAGACATAATTAACAATATATGCAATACTTTTTAACAACTTTATTAAAAAAATAAAAACTCTTTCTGACCGACCGTCATTTTGTTAACCCCCTATGGGGGATAATCCCTTAAAACTTCACATGTTTAGCGCAAAAAACAAGACCACAGCTCGATGAATACAGCTGTGGCCTTACTATTATTACATTATCAGTATTAATTCTTGAAATTATCAGGAACATGTGAGAATAATCCACCTGATGTAACAGTCTGATCCGTATTATCGCCGGAATTCTCGTCATTTTCCTCTTTTTCATTCTCTTCGGATGAAGAAACAGGCTCTTTTTCCTCCTGAACAGGAGCGGGCTCTTCTGTTTTCTCTTCGTCCTTCTTTTTAACCGGGATATCTTCTCCAACCTTGGCTGATTCCGGTCTTGTTGCATAAAGTCGTCTGCTCTTGAGTTCTTCCTTCTCTTCCTCTGTGGGTTCGGGAATATTCTCGGCCTCACGATATATCTTCATGAACTCCGCACCTGTGATCGTCTCCTTTTCTATAAGGAACTGTGCGATCTTATCCATTGTATCAAGGTGCTGGCTGAGGATATTTTTAGCCTTTTCATAGCACTCAGCAAGGATTGTCTTAACCTCTTCATCAATAAGGGTTGCCGTCTCATTGCTGCACTGAAGGACTCTGTTTCCGTCAAGATATCTGTTCTGGATAGATTCAAGCTGCATAAGTCCGAATCTATCGCTCATACCGTAGAGCGTGATCATATTTCTGGCTGTGGATGTAGCATCCTCAATGTCTTGCATCGCACCTGTTGTAACCGTATTAAATATGAGTTCCTCTGCAGCACGTCCGCCCATTGAAATTGTAATATCGTCCAAGAGCTCGTCCTTGGTCTTGAGATGATTCTCATCCTCAGGAAGCTGAAGAACGTATCCAAGAGATCCTTTTGTTCTGGGAACAATAGTGATCTTCTGAACAGGTTCGGTGTTGTTGAGTACCGCGCTGACAAGAGCATGGCCCACTTCGTGGTAGCTGACGCTCTTTCTTTCTTCTTTACTAAGAATTGAGCTCTTCTTCTCTTTTCCGGCTATTACCTGCTCAAACGCTTCCATAAGGTCTTTCTGATTTACCAAATCTCTTCCGGCCTTAACTGCGTTGATGGCTGCTTCGTTGATCATATTGGCAAGATCTGAACCAACCGCTCCGCCTGTTGCAAGAGCAAGTTCCTTAAGATCTACGGTCTCATCCATCTTTACGTCTTTGGAGTGAACCTTTAAGATCTCTTCTCTTCCCTTGAGATCGGGTCTGTCAACGATAATTCTTCTGTCGAAACGTCCGGGTCTTAAGAGCGCCTTATCAAGGATCTCAGGTCTGTTTGTAGCTCCGAGGATAAGCACACCCTTGGATGAATCGAATCCGTCCATCTCTGAAAGGAGCTGGTTAAGTGTCTGCTCACGCTCTTCGTTACCGCCGCCGTACTTGCTGTCACGGCTACGACCGATCGCATCTATCTCATCTATAAATATGATACAAGGTGCATTCTTGCTTGCTTCACTAAACAGATCTCTTACTCTGCTGGCTCCGACACCAACGTAAAGTTCGATGAAATCGGATCCCGCAAGTGAATAGAAAGGAACGTGTGCTTCGCCGGCAACTGCCTTGGCAAGAAGGGTCTTACCTGTTCCGGGAGGTCCTACAAGGAGCGCACCCTTAGGAAGCTTAGCTCCGATCTTAACGTACTTGGCAGGGTTATGAAGGAAATCTACTACCTCTACCAATGACTCTTTTGCCTCATCCTCACCTGCAACGTCCTTGAACGTCACTCCGGTTTCCTTCTGTACGTAGACTTTGGCGTTGCTCTTGCCTACGCTGAGAGGTCCGCCGCCTCTGCCCATTCTTCTAAATATAAAAGAAATGATGAGCCACATAAGAAGTGCCGGCACAATATACTGTAAGATCACGGTGAGTATTATTCCGGAATTGTCCGGTACCTTGCTGCTCACTTCTACTCCGGCCTTCAGCATTCTGTCTGTAAGGACACTGTCTTCTTCTGCCTTACCGGTGTAGTATGTAACGGTAGAATTACCGGTCCAGTATGCGTATCCCGCACCAAGCTTATCTTCTTCCTTGGTCTCCTTGGGATAAATGTCAATCTTGTCATAATCGATGACGATCTTCTCGACCTTACCGTCATCAACCATAGTTATGAATTCGCTATAGGTTATCTCTTTGTTGGTATTATCTGAGAACGCCCTGAGAAAGTAGGACATGCAGACCATCGTGACAAGAGCTGCCACCAACAGAAGAATGATATTCTGTCTTCTGGGTGAATTAGATCCGCTGCCGAGCGGATTGTTATTTCTCTGATTTTGATTGTTATCCATTGTATTTATTCCTTATATTAATATGCTATACTATGTATTGTATAGTGTACAATTTGATATTTCAATTGCAGAACCTAAAACTTTTATTAAATAATTTGGAATTCTATCTAGATTTTCGGTCGTTAAAAATATATAATAATAACTTGTTTTTATAATTTAAATATTGTCTCGTCAAGAAATCAGGAGGATGTTAAAAGATGGCTGTAAAGTATATTTTTGTGACAGGTGGTGTCGTATCAGGACTGGGTAAGGGAATCACCGCTGCTTCACTGGGAAGATTGTTGAAGGCACGTGGTTACAAGGTGACCATGCAGAAGTTCGACCCCTACATCAACATTGACCCCGGAACGATGAACCCTGTTCAGCACGGTGAAGTTTTCGTTACCGAAGACGGCACTGAAACTGACCTTGACCTTGGTCACTATGAAAGATTTATTGACGAGAATCTTGATAAAAATTCCAACGTTACAACCGGTAAGATTTACTGGTCTGTTCTTCAGAAGGAGCGTCGCGGCGATTACGGCGGACGCACCGTACAGGTTATTCCTCATATAACCAATGAGATAAAGAGCAAGTTCTACAGAAACTTCACTGATGATGAGACACATATCGCGATCATCGAGGTCGGCGGAACAGTCGGAGATATCGAAAGCCAACCTTTCCTTGAGGCGATCAGACAGTTCCAGCATGAGGTAGGACGTGAGAATGCAATGCTCATCCTCGTTTCACTTATCCCTTACCTCAGAGTTTCTCAGGAGATCAAGACCAAGCCCACACAGTCAGCTGTTAAGACTATGCAGGGAATGGGACTTCAGCCCGATGTTATCGTATGTCGTTCTGAGATCGCTCTTGACCAGGATACCAAGGACAAGATCGCTCTTTTCTGTAACGTACCAAGCAATCACGTTCTTCAGAACCTTGACCTTGAGTACCTCTACGAGGCTCCTCTTGCTATGGAAAAAGAGCGTTTGGCTCACGTTGCATGTGAGTGTCTTAAGCTTGATTGTCCCGAGCCCGATCTTACTGATTGGAAGGCAATGGTTGATACACTTTACTCACTCAGCCACGAGGTTAAGATCGCTCTTGTCGGAAAGTACACTCAGCTCCACGATGCTTATATCAGTGTCGTAGAAGCTCTTAAGCACGGCGGTATTTCCAACCAGACCGCAGTTGATATTAAATGGGTTGATTCAGAGGAAGTTACGGAAGAGAATGTTGCTTCCATTCTTTCAGATGTTGACGGTATTCTTGTTCCCGGCGGTTTCGGCGATCGTGGTATCGAAGGTATGATCCACGCTATCAAGTATGCCCGCGAGAACAATATTCCTTACCTTGGCCTTTGCCTTGGTATGCAGCTTGCGATCATTGAATTTGCAAGAAACGTTATCGGATACAAGGATGCTCATTCTATTGAGTTTGATCCCAATACGACACATCCTATGATAGCTCTTTTGCCTGATCAGAACGGTGTTGAGGATATCGGCGGAACACTTCGTCTCGGTTCTTATCCTTGCGTACTTGATAAGGATTCCAAGGCACATGAGCTCTTTGGTTCAACAGATATCACAGAGCGTCACCGTCATAGATATGAGGTTAACAACGACTACAGAAGCGTATTGGTTTCTAACGGCATGAAGCTTTGCGGTATGTCACCTGACGGAAGGATCGTTGAGATGATCGAGCTTCCTTCCAATGATTTCCACATGGCCACACAGGCTCATCCGGAGCTTAAGTCCCGTCCTAACAGACCTCATCCTCTCTTCTCAGGATTTGTTAAAGCAGCTCTTGAGCACGAGAAAAAGCGCTGATCGTTCAATTGATTATCGCCTGCACGCCTTCATTCATTGCTTTGATCGCTTCATCAATATCGATTTCTTCATTCATGATCTTGTCATGTTGTTCATTAAGAACGGCTTCGATCTCGGATGACTTGTCGATTGCAGGCATTTCAAGATACGTATGACTTGTTACCAACGCTTCTTTTGAAGCTTCATCATTAGGAAAACCATTCATCCCTGCGATGATCTCAACGATTTTTTCGTTGGTCATTGCGGGGATGTTTCCTGTTTTGGCCATTATCTCTGCGCCCTCTTCGCCACTAACATATTTCACAAAGTCCCAGGCGCTCTCTTTGTTCTCTGATGCTTTCGGAATCGCAAGTGCGGTTATTGTTGAAAGCGTTGATCCGGGCTCGACGCCGTCCGCATGAGGATACTTCACAATTCCCCAATTGGCACAATCCGTATATTCTCCCTCTTCTATCTTGTCGATAAGAGTGGAAATGAACCATGATCCCATATTCATAGTCGCAACGTTTCCCTGCGCAAATGCAGCCGAGTAGTGAAGGCCGCGCGTTTTTAATGTCGCATAGTCCATGCACACCTTGTCTTTTTGCTGCGAAAGAACCATCTCATAATATGGTTTGGTAAACTCGTATTGTCCGTCTACTATCGTGCTCTTTCCATCGAGGATTCCGTCCAATTGGACTGTGGATCTCCAGGTGTGATAGTGGGCTCCGTATATTCTCTTCTCTCCGTAGATTCCGCTCACTTTCCTGCAAAGCTTGTCGTACTGCTGCCAAGTCATATCATTCGTGGGATACGGGACACCGGCTTCGTCGAAGATATCCTTGTTGTAGTAGATCACCCATATATCGGAACGGAATGGCAATTCATAGAGCTTTCCGTTCATCATAAGCTGATCTGTCACTCCGCTGTAATATGACAGGTCAACTCCGTCTTCTTTTATATAACCTCCGAGCGGCTCAAGCACTCCCTTTTTTACAAGTGTCACATAGCCCGGAACGTCTTTTACCGTGACAACGTCATAGTTAGATCCATCGCTTGAAAGCTGGGTTCCAAGTGCCGTGCTGTAATTGGCGGATCCAAGATCGACCATTTCTATAGTCACATCCGGGTGGTCTTTGGTATATGCATCAGCCAGCGCCTTATAACAATCGGAGTTTGAGGCGTCCCAAAGCGCCCATCTCAGCGTAGTCTTATCCGCGATGGCTTCATCATGTTTGGCTTGTTCCGATGAAGTATTCTGTTGTGTAGTGCTTTCGGCCGTATCCTTTGCACCTTTACATCCCGTGATCTCGATGATCACGAGCGAAACCGTAAGCAATAACCCTATGATCTTGTTTCTCACGTCTTGCTGCCCCCTCTAAGACAATAACTACGCGGTTTTACACATCACTTTTACTTCTTATATATTCTCTCGGACTGTGTCCGTCTACCTTTTTAAATACTTTTGAAAAATAGTAAGCTGACTCAAAGCCAAGAGCATCGGCCACTTCATAGATCTTCATATCCCCCGAAAGAAGCATCTCTTTTGCCTTTTCAATCTTCTTGGTATATACGTATTCGGAAAATCCGGTCTCCATGGTCTTTTTAAAAAGAACTGAAAGATACGCGGGCGATAATCCAAATGCCTCCGCAACTTCGTTGAGTTGCACTTTTCCGTTTAGATTATCTTCAATGTATTCCTGGATCGTTTGAATAAGCTTATCTTTTCCGGATCTTCTGTTGTTTCCGACTATAAGATCAAAACGTCCTACAGGATTGTCTTCACTTGCTGATGCAAGCGCTGTCATCGCTTCATCACAGGACACCGCTATATCTGTGGTCTTTGTGACCGCTGACCCGATTCCGAAAGTGATCCTACTATTAAAATAACCGTCGATCATCGTTCTTGCATTCTCTAGAGCCTCTGTGATCTCATCCATTATCTCTGATGTATCCGCATCTTCCGCATAAAAGAAAATCACTACAAAATGCCTAAGATCTACAGATACAACGCGGTTAGTTTCGTGATATTTTGAAAGGATCTCTTTTGCCATATTTAAGCTGGAGGTGTAAATATCCAACGTCTCCGGTGCTATTCCTCCCTGCGCAGTGTCTACAGCGATCTCACTGTAAACCACGATGAATTTTTTATAATCCAGCCCCACGCCGATCTCTTCTGCTTCTTTTTTAATTTCTTCTTCCCCTAAGTGGGAGCTGTTAAAGATAAGACGCAGAAGGAATTTCTGTCTAAGATCGTCAAGCGATGATCCCATCCCGCCTTCCGATCTCTTAGGAGCAGGCGCCGAGCCTTCAATCCTCTTAATTGCTTTGGAAAGTGCTACTCCGAGAGTCTTTGGTGTGAGTTCTATCTTAACGAGATAGTCTACCGCGTCCCATGAAAGCGCCTCTCTTGCCATATCAAATTCTTCATATGCCGAGAGTATGATGAACGCAGGTACATTTCCGAATTTCTCATTTGATTTTTGAAGTAACTCAAGACCTGTCATGACAGGCATTCTGATATCGGCTATGACGATGTCAGGCTTCTCTTTTTCAATTATTTCCCATGCTTCCTTACCGTTGGACGCCGTAGCGATTATCTCTATGTCGTCCGCATGTTCTTTTGAAAGCATTGTTTTTAATCCTATCTGTACAAGTGGTTCATCGTCCACTATCAATAATCTGTACATTTATCGCATCTCCTTAGAGACGATATTTACTTATCGTCTTCTTTGAAATCCATCGGAAGCACAAATCTCATAGTCGTGTATTCGCCCGGAACGCTGGTTATCTGTATTCCGTACTCTTCGCCGAAGGTATATTTGATCCTTTGGTTTACGTTATAGGTTCCTACCTGTTTAAAGAACTCCGTAGATGTCTTGCTCTCTCCGTTTAGTACGCTCTCTATCGCTTCTTCACTCATTCCGACACCGTTGTCGGTAACTTCAATAAGTAGCTTATCTTCTTTATTATATGTATGTATAACGATCTTTCCGGAGTTTCCTTTGGGCTCGATCCCATGGAATATAGCATTCTCTACAATGGGCTGAAGAGAAAATCTGTTGATCTTCTTATCCAGAAGCGACTCATCATCTGTTTGATATTCAAGCGATATCGTTCCGCCGTATCTGTATTTCATGATGGTAAAATAGTCATCAACGAGTGCAAATTCATCGCGTAAGGTAATGAGGTTCTCCGTTCCCTTTGCGATATTCTTCATAAGCCTAGAAAGCGCGGTAGACATGTCCGCGATTCCGTCTGAACCCTGTATTGTTGCCATCCATTTGATGGTGTTTAGCGTATTATAAAGGAAGTGCGGATTGATCTGTGACTGGAGCACTCTGTATTCCAGCTCCTGCTTGGCTTTCTCATCAAGAAGTCTTTTTTCCATAAGTGCGGACACGTTTTCAGCAAGGTTATTGATTCCCTTTCCGATATCACCAAGCTCATTGTCCCACTCTATCTTTTCATCTCTTGAAAAGTCACCTGCTCCTATAAGGTCCAGTCTGTCTACGATCTGTGAAACCGGTCTTGTTATTGTTCTGTGCAGGAAAAAAGAGAGCATGGCTCCGGCGAGCACAATGATCTGAACTATTACAAAGATCAAAAGGCCATAGTAATTCACCCTGTTTTGAAGAGCCTTAGCAGACGGAAGATAGGAAATTTCCCACCCGGAATTGGGTAGGATATATGAGATCACTTCTCCCTGTATGTCATCTCTCACCAGGTTCTCTCCGTCAAATTTAAAGGTGTATCCCGGACTGAAGGTAATAAAAAGAGCTTCGTCTTCTTCAAGGTTAAAGCTTTTAAGCTTAGATGTTATGCGTTTTACCGGGATATCCATATATATCCATCCGATCGATTCATACGATGATGGACTCTGAACGCTCTTAACTATCGGTATGATGAGATCGGTTCCACTGTTCATGAGCGGATTGGGTATAGGGCCTATCCACTTATAGTTCGCACTACTTAAAAGCTCCGTGAAATATTCCGAATCCATTACCTTATGGCTTGTATCCGCTACGCTCTGAGTATCGCCTCCCGACAATGACTGAAGATACTGATCTCCGCTGGGTGTGGATACTATTGTCCTGTTAACTATATCTCTTATTCCTACAATATTATATTCATTGTTTAGGTGGTCCCATGTTGTGACAGAGAGCCTACGTCCGGCCTTTTCATTGGTGTCGTAGTAGTTCTCTACATTGAGAAGATAGCCCCCGAGCGTACTGTCCAGACATATCCAGTTGGCAAAAGTCATTGCCACTCTGATATCGTCGTCGATCTCATTTCCGAGGAGCTGTATATTGGTAAGGGCTGCCTGCTGCTGATTCTTTTTTAGATATTGTAAAGAAAGGCTGAAGCTGACAGCAGCAACAACCAGCGCAAGAATCAGCGCAAATCCAAGTGCCCATATGATTATCTTATTTCGAAGTGTATGTTTTTTCGTGCGCATATAAGCATTATAGCACGTTGATTGCCAGCTTTACAGCGCCCATGATACCCTGATCTCCGTTAAGTGATGCAGGGACAATATAGTTATCTATATCTTCCAATTCCTTGGTATTGATATATCCTGCGAGCTGCTTTAATGTCTTTTCTCTTATAAGAGGAAATAGCTGTTCCTGGTTCATTACGCCACCCCCGAGTATTATTATCTCGGGACTTAATGTCACAATAAAATCACAGAGTGCCTGTGCTATATAATAGCTTTCAAGCTCCCATACTTCCTCTTTGTCCGCAAGGTCATATCCCTTCTTGCCCCATCTGTCTTCTATCGCGGGACCTGCTGCCATTCCCTCAAAGCATGTACCATGATAAGGACATTTACCCTTGTAGTCATCACCGGGTGCCGGCTGCATCTTTATATGTCCAAGCTCCGGATGAAGCATTCCGTGAAGGAGCTTACCGTTTGTCATCACTCCGCCGCCTATGCCTGTTCCAATTGTAAGATATAGTGCATTCTGCTTATTTTTTGCACAGCCCCAGGTTATCTCTCCAAGGAGAGAAGCGTTTACATCGGTATCAAAGCCTATCGGGATGTTGAGTTCTTTTTTGAAAGCTCCGACAATATCGAAGTTTCTCCACTCAAGCTTAGGTGTGGAGGTTATGTATCCGTAGGTCTTAGATTCTATGTTTAGATCGATCGGCCCAAAACAGCCTATACCGAGAGACTTAATATTTTTTCCTCTGAAAAAATCTATCATATCCGGGATTGTTTCTTCCGGACTTTTTGTTGGGATCGTAACCCTTTCGAGAATTTCTCCGTTCTCGTTTCCGATCACACAGATCATCTTGGTTCCACCCGCTTCTATACCACCGTATAACATAATGTATACCCCTTGTTTGCTATTTCTTTTTATTATATCACTACGCCCGACATCCCTCTTTAGTTATGTACGTAAAATAAAAAGCAGCGCCGAGATTTCTCTCGACGCCGCTATTATAAGTCTTTGTATTAAACTTCAGATCAAAGCTGAGGGCCTGCAGCAACAAGTGCCTTGCCGTCTGCGTTTCCTTCGTACTTCTTGAAGTTCTTGTTGAATCTCTGTGCAAGATCCTTAGCCTTAGCTTCCCACTCAGAAGCATCAGCGTATGTATCTCTGGGATCAAGGATTGCAGGATCAACTCCGGGAAGTGATGTAGGAACTTCGAAATCGAAGATCGGGATCTTCTTAGTCTCAGCCTTATTAACATCACCGTTAAGGATAGCATCGATGATTCCACGAGTATCCTTGATGGAGATTCTCTTACCTGTTCCGTTCCATCCTGTGTTTACGAGGTAAGCCTTAGCTCCGCTCTTCTGCATCTTCTTAACGAGCTCCTGAGCGTACTTTGTAGGATGAAGCTCAAGGAATGCCTGTCCGAAGCAAG
>JAFXTN010000017.1 GCA_017535785.1 Butyrivibrio sp.
CACAAACAGCTTCTTATGACACGTCCTGCATTCGGTGGAAACACAATCGCTACAATCGCATGTCCTGACTTCCGTCCTCAGATGGCTACAGTACGTCCGGGCGTTATGCAGAAGATTGATCCTATCAAGGGTGCTAAGGCAGAAGTTGTTGAATTCAATCCCGGATTCGAAGAGAACAACTGCTACACAGAGATCGTTAAGATCGTAAAGGAAGCTACAAGCGTAGCTGATATCCAGGCTGCTAAGATCCTCGTATCAGGTGGTCGTGGTGTTGGTTCTGCAGAGAACTTCAAGCTTCTTGATGATCTTGCAGAAGTTCTTAACGGAACAGTATCATGCTCACGTGCCGTTGTAGATTCAGGCTGGAAGCCCAAGGATCTTCAGGTAGGACAGACAGGTAAGACTGTTCGTCCCGCTCTTTACTTTGCCATCGGTATTTCAGGTGCTATCCAGCACGTAGCAGGTATGGAAGAGTCAGACATCATCATCGCTATCAACAAAGATGAGAATGCTCCTATCTTTGACGTAGCTGATTACGGTGTAGTAGGAGATCTTAACAAGATCCTTCCTGTACTCACAAAGAAGATTAAGGAAGCTCTTGCAGCTAAATAAATAAGTAAAAAGGTGCTCCACGAACCCCCTAGGGGGCTTGTGGAGCTTTTTTATTCTGCCGTATACTCTTTTATGGTGTTAAAAAAATAACAGTGTTGGAGGATATGGCTATGCATATGGCGGACGCATTGGTTGCTCCGGCAGTTGCCGGAACAATGTATGTATTATCTACAGGAGCAGCCGGAGTTTCTGTAAAGAAAGTAAGAGAGGAAAGTGATGAATCCAAGATCCCTGTAATGGGAGTTATGGGAGCATTCGTATTTGCTACACAGATGCTCAATTTCACAATCCCCGGTACAGGTTCATCGGGACATCTCTGCGGAGGAATGATGCTCTCAGCGATGCTCGGACCATTCGCCGGATTTCTTACAATGATAGGAGTGCTTCTTGTTCAGTGCCTGCTATTTGCGGACGGTGGACTTATGGCGCTTGGATGTAATGTCTGGAATATGGCATTTTACGGGTGCTTTATCGGATCTCTTTTGATATGGCATCCCATCATGAAAAAAGGCGCTACGAAAATAAAAATTGCACTTGCATCGATACTTGGATGCGTTCTGACATTGCAGCTTGGAGCATTCTCGGTTACTATAGAGACATTGATATCGGGAATTACGGAGCTTCCTTTTTCAACCTTTGTTGCAACAATGCAGCCTATCCACCTTGCAATAGGATTTGTTGAGGGACTTATCACATCAGCGGTTCTTATATTTATACATGAAGCAAGACCTGAACTTCTCTGGGGAATCGGCGAGAGCACAGAGAAAAAGGATGCTAAGCTTTCATTTAAGAAAACAATCATTACAGTAGCGGTTGCTGCAGCACTCTGCGGCGGTGTGGTTTCGCTTTTTGCATCTGCATTCCCTGACGGACTTGAGTGGTCCATGGAGCAGGTTGCGGGAACAACAGAACTTGAAGCACAGGGACAGGCTTACGAGACAGCGGAAGCAATTCAGGAGACGACATCTCTTTTGCCCGATTATGCATTCCCAGACAGCGAAGCGGCAGCAGGAACAAGCTTTTCGGGAATTGTCGGAGCGCTTATCGTTGCCGGACTTTCAGCAGCTTGCTGCTATGCTTTCAGATTCTTTAGGAGAAAGACTGAGACTCAGACAGCTTAATGGACAGGATTGAGAAAAAAATCTTAGAACTGAACAGACTACAAGACATTCAGCAGCGTTCTCATTGGATGAATAACCTTCATCCTTTGGGAAAGCTGCTTATTAGCGTTATATACATATTTTTGGTGACATCTATCGACAAGTATGACATCGTTACATTGATACTTATGTCGGTATATGTCATATTTACTTTTATAATCGGCGAACTTTCGGTGAAAGAGGGAATATACCGAATGAGACTGATCTTGCCGCTTGTGTTGTTTGTGGGGATATTCAATCCTTTTTTTGACAAGAGCAGCGTGCCGGTCGCGGGCTTTGCGGTACGCGGCGGGATAGTGTCGATGCTCACGCTTGTTATCAAAGGGCTCTACACAGTCTTTGCAGTCTATGCGCTTATTGCGACGACATCTATAGACGATATCTGCTATGCGCTTAGGAGCATAAGAGTTCCCAAGATAATCGTTATTGTCATAATGCTGATATACAGATATATTGATGTTATGGCGGGCGAAGTGGACAGGATATACACTGCGTACAGGTTAAGGGCGCCGGGGCAAAAAGGCATCGAATACAGATCCTGGGGCACTCTGGTCGGACAGTGGCTTCTTCGCAGCATGGACAAAGCGCAGATAGTCTATGAGAGCATGCTTCTTCGTGGATTCAAGGGCGATTTCATCCCTAAGAAAAAGGGGATAAAAAAGATTGATGTGATATATCCGCTTGTCTGGGCAATAGTTCTTTTGCTCATAAGACTGCACGTGTTTGGCATATAAATATTTGGATGCATAAGAGAAAAAGTTTGAGCGAGGTACGTTATGAAAACCGGAGTAAACGGTGAACTTCTGAATATAGATGGTTTGAGTTTTTCGTATGAAAAAGACAGCGTGGTTTTAAAAGACATTTCTTTTAAGGCAAACTACGGTGAGAGTATCGCGCTTGTCGGCGCAAACGGAATAGGCAAGTCGACGCTTATGAAGCTGATGGTAGGTCTGTATCTGAATTATACGGGTAACATTACCGTTGCGGGACATGAGATGTGCAAAAAAAATCTCAATCACATACGAGAGCATATCGGCTATGTTTTTCAGGATTCGGACAGTCAGCTCTTTTTATCGACAGTCGAAGACGACGTGGCATTCGGTCCTAGAAACTATGGGCTTTCTGAGAAAGAAGTTGAAGAAAGAGTTACAGAGGCTCTTAGACTTGTGGGAATAGAGCGGCTCAGGAACAACAAGACGTACAAACTATCGGGCGGTGAGAAAAAACTTTCGGCGATAGCCACGATTCTTTCGATGAAACCGGATATAATAATTATGGATGAACCTTCGATAGCCTTGGATCCGAGGAACAGGAAAAATCTTATCAAGGTGCTCACGGGAATCGGCGGGCTTAAGATCATAGCTTCGCATGACCTTGATTTTGTGAGAAATATCTGTGAGAGAACGATTCTTTTGGACGAGGGAACAATAGTTGCCGACGGAAGAACGGAAGATGTTCTCGGAGACGAAAAGCTGTTAGAGGAACATGGACTTTAATGAGAAAAAGTGTATACATTAATGCGTTGAGAGCTTATCATTAAAGTGATAAAATAATAATTGATACAGTGTATATTTTGGAGGTAGACACATGAGAAAAGTAGTACTTGCAGGAGCATGCAGAACAGCAATCGGAACAATGGGGGGAGCACTTAGCACAACACCTGCTCCGGCACTTGGAACTATTGTTATCAAAGAGGCACTTAACCGTGCAGGAGTTAAACCTGAACAGGTTGATGAAGTATATATGGGATGTGTTATCCAGGCAGGACTTGGGCAGAATCCCGCAAGACAGGCAGCATTAAACGCAGGTATTCCTGTTGAGGTTCCCGCTACAACAATCAACGTATTGTGCGGATCGGGTCTTCACTGCGTTAACCTTGCAGCAAAACTTATCGGAATGGGAGATGCTGATATCATCGTAGCAGGCGGAATGGAGAACATGTCGATGGCTCCTTATCTTATGCAGCAGGGAAGATACGGATATCGTATGGGCTCGGGTGAGCTTCAGGATGCGATGATCAAGGATGCGCTCACAGATGCGTTTGGCGGATATCACATGGGTATCACTGCGGAGAATATTGCAGAGCAGTGGCATCTTACAAGAGAGCAGCTCGATGAGTTCGCAGCATGGTCTCAGAACAAAGCGGAGAAAGCAATCGCAGACGGTAAATTCAAGGAAGAGATTGTTCCTGTTGAGATAAAGAAAAAGAAAGAGACAATCATTTTTGACACTGACGAAGGTCCGAGAAAGGGCGTTACAGCAGAGGGTATCGCACATCTTAAGCCCGCATTCAAGAAGGACGGCGTGGTTACAGCAGCAAATTCTTCGGGAATCAACGATGCCGCATCGGCAATAATCGTTATGAGTGAAGAGAAGGCAAAAGAGCTTGGTGTTAAGCCTCTCGGAACATGGATCGCCGGAGAGCTTGCAGGTGTAGAGCCCAGCATCATGGGAATCGGACCTGTAGCAGCTACTCAGAAAGTTATGAAAAAAGCCGGATATTCAATAGGCGATTTTGATCTTATAGAAGCTAATGAAGCATTTGCTGCACAATCTGTTGCTGTTCAGCATGACCTCGGATTCAGCAAAGATGTACTTAATGTAAACGGAGGAGCAATCGCACTTGGACATCCCGTTGGATGCTCTGGAAACAGAATTCTTGTTTCACTTCTTTATGAGATGCAGAGAAGAGATGTTCATAAGGGACTTGCAACTCTTTGTGTAGGCGGTGGAATGGGCTGCGCTGCAATCGTAGAGCGATAAATTACTTAAGAAAAAACTGATTGGTTCAGAGTTTTCTAAGATCGCTCCGCAGGGATGCGCATGGAGGCTTTTGATGGCTGATCGTTCAATTATGCTTGTTGATGACAATGACATCAACAGAGGTATTCTTGCAGAGATTTTTAAAGACAAGTACAACATCATAGAGGCAAGTGACGGAAGTGAAGCTGTGAGGCTTATAAATCAGGAAAGCTCAAAGCTTGCCGCCATATTGCTGGATGTTATTATGCCGGGAATGGACGGTTATGCCGTTCTTGAGGCGATGGTCAATCATGATAATCTAAACGAGAGAATTCCGGTACTTATGATCACTGCAGATACGTCGACCGAAGCGGAGAGAACCAGTTATGAAAAGGGCGCGGCTGACGTTATACATAAGCCTTTCGATCCTGTCATTGTCGACAGGCGTGTTTCCAAGGCTATTGAACTGTACGACCATAAGAACAATCTTGAGACAAAGGTTGACGATCAGACAAGGATCTTGAAAAAGCAGTTTATTTATTTGAAGAAACAAGAAGAAAGGCTGCGATACAGCAATGAGAAAGTCATTGATACAATAGCGACCATCATTGAGTTTAGAAATATGGAGTCGGGATATCACCTTAAGAGGATCAAAGGATTCGTGCGGATACTTGCTCTTACGGCGATGAACAACTATCCCGAGATGGGGCTTACGCCGCATATGATAGAAGTATTGACACAGGCTTCCGCAATGCATGATGTAGGTAAAATCTCGGTTCCCGATTCAATCCTTCTTAAACCCGGACGACTTACATCGGAAGAGTTTGAAGTGATGAAGTCTCACACGACAAGAGGCTGTGAGATAATCGAGAAGCTCAAAGATATTCAGGATAAAGAATATTACGAAGCCTGTCTTGATATATGCAGGCACCACCACGAGAGATATGACGGAAGAGGATACCCCGACGGGCTTAAGGGTGAAGAAAACTCTATAGGAGCCCAGCTTACGGCCATTGCCGATGTATATGATGCGCTTGTAAGCGACCGTGTTTACAAATCTGCATATCCTGTGGATAAAGCCTATGAAATGATCAAGAATGGTGAGTGCGGAGTGTTTTCGCCAAAGCTTCTTGCATGCTTTGAATTTGCAAGACCTGACATGGAAAAACTCGTCGCACAGACCAAAGCGGCAGAGGCTGCCGAAAAAAACAGCTATTCTCCATATGGTAGTTAAAAAATATTATTGACAAAGACGCCCGTGGTACATATAATATAGTTTGTTGCCACGGGCGACATTATGTGAGTGTAGCTCAGCTGGATAGAGCGTCTGGCTACGGACCAGAAGGTCGCGAGTTCGAATCTTGTCACTCACATTACTACTTGGAAGCGTATCGGATTGATACGCTTTTTTCGTTTGTTTAAGTTTAGTGAAGCATATATTTTTTTATGGTATACTATCTTGGTATGAAAAAGATGGAATTGATAGCCCCTTGCCACTTTGGCCTGGAGGCGGTACTAAAAAAAGAAATAATCGATCTCGGATATGATATAACCGAGGTCTCGGACGGCAGGATTACTTTCGCGGGTGATGCGGATGCGGTCTGCCGTGCAAATATCGGTCTTAGAACTGCGGAGAGGATTCTCATAAAAGTGGGAAGTTTTCACGCAGAGTCTTTTGAAGAGCTGTATCAGGGAGTGAAAGAGCTCCCGTGGGAAGAGTTCATACCGGAGCGTGGAAAGTTCTGGGTAAAAAAGGCATCAAGCGTTAAGAGTAAACTCTTTAGCCCTTCTGATATTCAGTCAATTACGAAAAAAGCTATAGTGGAAAAACTTAAACTCAGCTATCACACAGACTGGTTTAAGGAAGATGCCGAGAGCTACCCGATAAGAGTTTTTTTGATGAAGGACGAAGTCACGGTTGCGCTTGATACAACAGGCGATTCCTTGCATAAAAGAGGATACAGAAAGCTTGAATCCAAAGCGCCTATCGCCGAGAACCTTGCCGCTGCGCTTATTATGCTGACACCTTGGAACGGCAGCAGGATACTTGTGGATCCTTTTTGCGGAAGCGGAACAATCCCTATCGAAGCGGCAATGATGGCGGCGAATATAGCTCCCGGAATGAACAGAAGCTTTACAGCGGAGAGCTGGACACATCTTATCACGCCTCAGAACTGGAAGGATGTCAGGGAAGAAGCGCAGGATGAGATAATCACCGATATAGATGTCGATATTCAGGGCTACGACCTTGATCCCGAGATGGTGGAGATTGCCAGGATCAACGCAAGGAAAGCGGGCGTTGAGAAAATGATTCACTTCCAGACAAGAGATATAGCGGATTTAAGTCACAGGAAGAAATACGGATTTATCATCACGAATCCTCCGTACGGAGAGAGAATCGGTGATAAGGATATTCTTCCGAAGCTCTACAGAACAATAGGAGAAAGATATAAGAGCCTTGATGCATGGTCGATGTATTTGATAACAGGCTATGAGCAGGCTGAGAAATATATAGGCAAAAAAGCTGATAAGAACAGGAAGATCTACAATGGAATGATAAAGACTTATTTTTATCAGTTCATGGGACCAAAGCCTCCAAGAAGAAGCGAGTGAGCCAATTGTCATGAAAAAAGAGGAAATGAGAAAAGTAGCGGTCTTTGCAGCAGTATTTGGTGTTCTCTCTATCGCGCTTATGCTCCGCAGATCCGCAACCAAACATATACTTATAACGGATGCGGCAGAGATGCCCGTGAGTAGTATTGAGTCCGGAGATTCTTTTGACCTGCTGATTCAAAAAGAAGATTCAAAAGACGGAAAGATGAAACTTATCATTCCTCTTGCGAAAAGCGTAAGCTCCGAGGATATCAAGCTTGAAGACCGATACTCGGATCATGAACTTCTTATCTATATTGACAGTAGAGAAGAAGGCTTTTATGGCGATAATGCAATTCTTTCAAATTCGGATATTTTGGAGAGCGCTGTCTGCTATGCCGAAAATGACGCCGGCAGTGTGTGCCTTGATTTTAAGCTTGACGGCTTTTATGCAAACGAGAGCGCGCTCACAGATCACAGCACTGTTGAGGTTGAGTTTTTCAGGCCCAAAGACAGGTATGACAAGATTGTTCTGATCGATCCCGAAATAGACAAAACTTTTGGCGGCATTCTGCCCGGTAGCGGAGTCTCCGAAAACGACGTCACTCTTGATGTTGCGCAGAGGCTCAGAAGTATAGCAGAAAAAGATGTCGAGAATAAGATCAAGTTTTTTTTCACACATATGACGGATGCTGATATTTCGGATGAGAGTAAAGAACTGCTCGTAAAAGAATCCTGTGCCGATATGGCTGTCAAATTGGCGGCGTCAAAGTCTTCGGACAAGGATAATAACGGAATTGAGACGTATTATAACGGTACTTTTTTTATCAGAGATCTTAGCAATGTGAGATTTGCCGATATTGTGGAGCGAAGCTGCTCGGACAATACGGGAAACACGGCGCTTGGAATATATGAATGTGATGAGAGCGATGCTTTCATCCAAAACTCTGTGGTGCCTTCAGCCAAGATATCACTGGGATATCTTACGGGAAATAAGGACGCGGATAAGCTTGCTTCGGGCTCTTACAGGCAAAAGGCCGCTGAGGGTATCTATCAGGCGATTTTAGACGGCTATAAGGAGATGGAATGAGAATAGTATTTGCAACCGGAAATAACGACAAATTGAAAGAAATACGCGAGATTTTGGATACTCTGAACATAGAGATCATCTCGATGAAAGAAGCAGGTGTTTTTGAGGACGTGGAAGAGAAC
>JAFXTN010000018.1 GCA_017535785.1 Butyrivibrio sp.
ATGAGTAATAAAAGAAAAGCTGCTGGAACATCTGAGAAAATGTAGGTTTTCTGATGGTGAAAAAATGCAAATGACTGACCGTGGCGGCCCACATGGGCCTTGCTCAGACAACGCGCCGTAAGAAGAAGTTAAGGAGCGCAGTCTGAGGCTCATGAATTTGGCAGCTCCCTCATAGACGAGCATTTATGTTTTAATTACTGCTTGCGGGACGCGGCGAAGGGGTGGGGCGCCGGGGGTGGGTGGCATGTGGCGCGGGGATGCGAATGGGGAGGTTTGTGAAAAAGTAGCATATTTTGATAAAATGTATTATCATTAAATTGTATAAATGTATATTGTTTTTTGTAGTTAAGTTGGAGGGTGACATCATGTATATAGCGATGCAATGTAGTGACAGTAACGGTGCTCTCAACACGGAAGTGTGTACTTTCTACGGGATCAGATATGATTCCAGATACAGGTCGGCGGTGATATCGACAGAGCATTTAAACCATGATTACGTGGTGCCCATGGATCCAAGTGATTATGAGAATGCCGTAAAGCAGATAATGGAAGCCATGAAAGGACAGGTAGAGCTGATCAATATCGAGCAGGGAGTTGTCTACCGCGGAAGAAAAGGCGAATCCAGACATGTCGATCCACAGAAACTTGTTATCAAACCTGTTTAAATAATAAAGCATGAGGGGGCCCGAATGAGCAAAAAAGCATTGGTTGCGTATTTTTCAGCAAGCGGAGTAACTGCCAGCATAGCTAATCAGTTGGCAGCTGAGATTGGTGCGGATATCTATGAGATAATCCCTAAGAACAGATACACATCTGAGGATCTCAATTGGCAGAATGAGTTTTCAAGAAGCAGTATTGAGATGAAGGATATAACTTCACGCCCGGAGCTTGGCGGAACCCCTGCCAATGTCGAAGGTGTGGATGTTGTGTTCATAGGCTTCCCCATTTGGTGGTACACGGCACCTCATATCATCAACTCTTTCATTGAAGAATACGAGTTTTCCGGAAAGCATGTGGTTCTTTTCGCCACATCCGGAGGAACGGATATAGACAAGAGTGTAAAAGACCTTCAGAACACCTACACTCGCATACATTTTGACGGTGGTAAGAAATTCAATGTGGGTATATCCCGCGATGAGCTTAAAGCTTGGGCAAGTAAGTATATCCAATAAACACCGTTGTTTACATCAAACCACAATGTGCAATATAGCATGTCAAAAGAGCTGTCGGAAAAATGACGGCTCTTTTTCTTATTAAATGTATTTCTTGTTTGACAAGAACACCGCGTGTGGTAAAATTTGTAAGTAATAAAATTTGGAGGAGAAAAAGTATCTCATGTCAGAAGTATACAATCATCACGCAATAGAAAGTAAATGGCAGAAATATTGGGAAGAGAACCAAACCTTTAAGACAGATGTCTGGGATTTTTCAAAGCCCAAGTATTATGCCCTTGATATGTTCCCTTATCCGTCAGGTGTAGGTCTTCATGCAGGCCATCCCGAAGGATATACGGCTACAGATATAATGTCACGTATGAAGAGAATGCAGGGATATAACGTATTGCATCCCATGGGATACGATTCATTCGGTCTTCCTGCCGAGCAGTATGCAGTTACAACAGGTAACCATCCTGCAGGATTTACAGAGAAGAATATAGAGACTTTTTCCAAGCAGCTTAAAGAGCTTGGATTTGACTATGACTGGTCCAAGATGGTAGCCACAAGTGATCCCAAGTTCTACAAGTGGACACAGTGGATCTTCAAGAAGTTATATGAGGCAGGATATGCCAAGCATATCGATATGCCTGTTAACTGGTGTGAGGAGCTCGGAACAGTTCTTTCAAACGATGAGGTCATCGACGGAAAGTCTGAGCGTGGCGGATACCCTGTTGTTAAGAAGATGATGAAGCAGTGGGTTATCGACCAGCAGGCATTTGCCGAGGAGCTTCTTGACGGCCTCAATGAGATCGACTGGCCTGAGTCAACTAAAGAGATCCAGCGTAACTGGATCGGTAAGTCAACAGGTGTAGAGGTTGATTTCAAGATCGTTGGCGGTGGAGAGTTCTCTATCTTCACAACATGTATCGAGACTATCTACGGTATTACCTTTATGGTACTTGCTCCCGACGGAGATATCGTTAAGGGCCTTATGGACCGCGTTGAGAATCCTGAAGAAGTTCAGGCATATATAAATGAAACACTTAAGAAGAACGACCTTGATCGTACAGACCTTAACAAGACCAAGTCAGGATGCCCTCTTGAGGGTGTTTATGCGATCAACCCCGTAAACGGCAAGGAAGTGCCTTTGTTTATCGGTGACTTCGTACTTGCAAGCTACGGTACCGGTGCTGTTATGGCCGTACCTACTCATGATCAGAGAGACTTTGAGTACGCTGAGGTTCACAAGCTTCCTCTTATTCAGGTTATCAACAACGCTGAGGGAACAGTTGATGTTACCCAGCATGCTTTCGAGAAGCAGGATTACCTTGGCAAGGGATGCGTTCTTATGAATTCCGCAGAATTCGACGGAATGACTGTAGAAGAAGCTAAGAAAGCCATCACCAAGAAGCTTGTTGATATGGGCGTTGCAAGAGAGAAGGTCAACTATCACTTCCGTGAGTGGATCTTCGCAAGACAGCGTTATTGGGGCGAGCCCGTTCCCTGCGTATACAAAGAGGACGGAAGCATTGTATTCCTTGATGACAGCGAGCTTCCCGTTGTACTTCCCGAGCTTGAGGATTACAAGGGACGCGGCGGCAAGGCACCTCTTGAGAATGCAACAGAGTGGAAAGCTTACGACAAGAACGGACTTAAGGGAACAAGAGAGACATCAACGATGCCCGGTTCCGCAGGTTCATCTTGGTATTACTTCAGATATATCGATCCCGATAATGATAATGAGTTCGCTAATCAGGAGCTCCTTAAGCACTGGATGCCGGTTGACCTTTACATCGGCGGTCCCGAGCATGCTGTAGGACACCTTATGTACTCACGTATCTGGAATCGCTTCCTTTACAACAACGGACTTTCTCCTGTAAAAGAGCCCTTCAAGAAGCTCGTACATCAGGGAATGATCCTTGGCGAGAACGGTATCAAGATGGGTAAGCGTTTCCCTGAGTTCGTAGTTAATCCCAGTGATATTGTCAGCGAGTACGGCGCAGATACACTTCGTCTCTATGAGATGTTCATGGGACCTTTGGAAGTATCCAAGCCTTGGAATTCAGCAGCAGTTACCGGAGCCAGAAAGTTCATCAACCGTGTATTTACTTTCTTTACAGAGCCCGGCAATATCACAGATGATAACAACGGCAATCTTGAGAAGGTTTATCATCAGACAGTTAAGAAGGTCACAGGCGACTTCGAGGCACTTGGCTTCAACACAGCTATCGCTCAGATGATGATCTTTGTAAATGCTGTATATAAGGAAGGAACATGCCCCAGAGAGTATGCCGAGAACTTCATCAAGATGTTCTCATGCATCTGCCCTCACGTTGGCGAAGAGATCTGGCAGAGCCTCGGACACGACAACACCATTGCATTTGAGGCATGGCCTACATATGATGAATCAAAGTGTGTAGAAGATACAGTGGAGATCGCTGTTCAGATCAACGGTAAGGTTAAAGCTACACTTGCTATCGGCAAGGAAGATCCCAAGGACGAAGTAATCGCCAAGGGTAAAGAGCTTATCGCTGATAAACTTGAGGGAAAGACAGTAGTTAAAGAGATCTACGTTCCCGGAAGGATCGTAAATATCGTAGTTAAGTGATCAAGTGATCACTTATCGAGGTGTTTTCGAGCCTACTCTATATTAAATATTCTAGGAAGCTATACACTGTTACGGTGCATGGCTTCCTTTTTTTTGCTATGCTATAATGTTAGTAAGTATTGCCAAATTTCAATAACCTGAGGATGAATATGGGAAAAAGAAAGATCAAAACGATAGGTATTGTCACGTTTGTCGTGACGCTTATCATAACAACCTTCATATCATTCTTTTATCTGACAAATGCAGCCGCTACGAGGAGAGAAAAGGCCCAGTTCCTGGCCAATTCGATCAGTGAGAGGATAGAGGCTGAGATAGAATCAAGAGAATATATTACAAGGATACTTGAGATCGAGATAGCAAACGAAGACGGCGATCTCACACAGCAAGAGTTTCAGACAATGGGAGAAGCTCTTTTTAATGATTATATTGACGTAATAAGTGTTTCACTGGCTCCGAACGGAGTCATCAGTTACATATATCCATTGGATAACGGTATCGCAGAGAGGAAGAATCTTTTTGAGGATTCCGTAGAAAACGTATATGCGGAGAATAGCATGAGAACAGGGCTTTCTTCGATACTTGCGCCCGTTACCCTGGCCGACGGAAGTTATGGCGTGATAATAAGACGTCCTGTGTTTCTTGGGGAAAAGAACGCAGACAATTTCTGGGGCTTTGCATCGATAACATTAGGCCTGTCCGACTTTTTGTCCGAGGTAAACATCAAGGCACTTGCGGATGAGGGCTATGAATACAAGCTTATCGGCAACAACATGCTTACAGGCGATGACCGCATAATCATGGAATATTCGGAAAAAGAGCTTGGTGCTCCGATCTCATCGATGATAAGCACGGTCGGAGGCGACTATTGGACGCTGATGATCTCGCCGATCGGAAACTGGATGGACCTTCATGAGATAGTGATCGTATTTTTGATAGGCCTATTGTTCAGCGTACTTACTTCGGTCGCAATCTCATCATACATGTCGGTTAAGGAGAACGCAGGAGAGCTTGCGGTTTTGTCGTACACAGACTCACTCACCAATCTTCATAACCCCAGAAGCTACAAGGAACACACGGATGATCTTATAAGTAAAAAGAGCCCGTTCGGAATCATCTATATCGATCTTAATGATTTCAAGGCGGTCAACGATACCTACGGTCACGAAGTCGGAGACGGACTCCTTAACGTAGTAGCTAAGAGGCTTCTTAACAGTATCAGGGAAAAAGATATTGCTTTCAGAATGGGCGGTGATGAATTTGTCGTTGTCATCCACGGAAAGCATGACAGATTTTTCTATGAAGATGTTATTACCAGGATAAGGGCCAATGTCGCAAGGGATGTGACTGTCGGGGATGTCACACTGAAGGTTATGATGAGCGCGGGCTTTGCAAGATTTCCGGATGACGGTGTCAATTTGGAAGATGTTGTCAAAAAAGCCGACGATGCAATGTACTCAAACAAGAGACTCATTAAGGCAAGACGCTTCGTAAGAGGCGATAAGTCTGTAAGCTTTGGAAGAGACGACGGATATACAAGAAGATAATAAACTTAGAAAACGCAAATAAAGAGGAATGACAAAATATGGCGGGAGGAACTTACGATTTAATCAATAGGATTTTCGATACCTTTGCGGTAACATCGAGAAGCCGTTACGTCTATGTCTATGACATGGAAAAAAATATTTCAAGATGGTCGCTCAACGCGGTGGACTATTTCGGACTGACCGGAGAATATATCTATAATGCGGCTTCGGTCTGGGAGATGCGCATTCATCCCGATGACAGGGATAAGTATTCGGAATACATCCAGCGCGTATATGAGGGTGATAAGCTTGATCCCAACTTTGAATACAGAGCCAAGAATAAGAATGGGGAATATGTCGTTTGCTCATGTAGAGGAGTTGTGATAAAAGACTACTCGGACAAACCTGTTTTTTACGCTTGTTCAATAATCAATAAGGGTATCGTGGACAACAACGATCCGATAACTCTTTTGCCCAATCAGTTTGAGATGCTTAACTATATGAGAAGCCTCAAGGCGGAGGGAAAAGAGTATTCGATACTCATGATCAATATAATCGACTTTAGCGAGATCAACAGGCGCTACGGTTATATGGCGGGAAACACTATCCTCAAGGCTGTGGCAGAGAAGCTTCAAAAAGAGGGAGAGCCCGACGGAAAAGCCTACAGAGGCGAGGGCACGACGATTGCTCTTATAACGCCGAGCATGAGCCTTGATGATATAAAAAAGCTCTACGGAAGGATGAGAACGTTCACCAGAGAAGGGCTTGTTATAGAAGGCAAGACCGTCAAAGCTGAGATCGGAGGAGGACTTATCGTAGCTACCGATCTTAATGTTGATGAGCATTCGATATATACAAGTGCCAAGTATGCTCTGGATTATTCCAAGCACCAGAAGCACGGAAACCTGATCATCTTCCATAACGAGCATTCCGAGATCGGAAACAGCAGCATTGAGCTTGTTAATGAGGTAAGAAACAGCGTCCTCAACGGCTTTGATGGTTTCCATCTTGAGTATCAGCCTATCTTTTCGGCTGCAAACGGAAATCTTGTCGGAATGGAAGTATTTGTAAGATGGGAAAAAGAGCCTTATGGAGATGTATCTCCGTCGGAGTTCATTCCTTGGCTTGAGCAAGATCCGGTTTTTTATTCGCTCGGCAACTGGATCCTTGAAACGGCGCTTATCGACGCTTTGCCTATAAGACAGGAGCGAAGGGATTTTTATCTCAGCGTAAACCTTGCTTTTATGCAGCTTGAGAAATCGGAGTTTAGAACAACTCTTTTGGAGATAATGAGAAAGACCGGCTATCCCGCAACAGCACTTTGCTTACAGCTAACGCAGAGCTGCAGACAGCTTCAGGTCGAGCATCTAAAGAGCCAGGTTGAGTTCCTTAAATCATGCGGACTTAAGATAGGACTTGATGTTTCTGATTTTGCGGCACTTGATCTTGTAAGTCATTTGCCGATTGATTTCATCAGCCTTGTTCCGTCGCTGACGGGCGCAATGGAAGATAATGTGACCAACAAATACATGGTTGAATCCATTACCGCTTTTGCCCACAGATTGGGGATCAGGACGTGCTTTACAGGTGTAGAGGACGCCGGAACGGCAGAGCTTGCAAGGCAGTATCCGATATCGGATCTCATGGGATTTTATTACGGACATCCCTGCAGGATAGAAGATTTTAAGAAAAAATACCTCTAAGGGGGCAGTATGAGCAGAACCTTTCGTTACATTCAAAATGACGATGTTCTGAGGTCTTTTATGGAGTTTAGAGATGTTATCCGCAAAAGACCTGTTGTTATTGCGCGCCACGGAGACTATGTTTTGAATCTAAGCTGCCTCTCGGGAGATTCTCTTGGACTGTCTATAGAAAATCTTGAGAAGAAAAAGATCGTATACAGTAGGACGTACGATATAAACAATACCACACAGGCGCTTGTTTCCAGAGGAACAAGACACGCTGTCCAGAAGATGTCTGAGCTTAATGATGAGGACGTCAACAGAAAGCGGCTTCAGATCTGGAAGTGGTACATAATGGAGTGGCAAAAGAACAACCCCGCAAGTGAAGAACTCATAAGTAAGGAACTTGAGTGGGATGACAGTAAAGAGACCGAGAAAGATGACATCCTTGATATGGAATCTTTTTTGCACGGAGCCTATCTTAATCTAGGAAGCACCATAAATCTGATAAACACCTATCTCAAGAACGAGAAACATAAGGATATGTTCAGGCGCTTTGCGATAAACGACATAATGGAGCTTACCGGTGAAGATACCAAGGACAGATCTATAACCGAAGCGGAGGAGAAGCGTGCGACGGAAGGAGAAGTCAACCACACTTACCGCTTCACGGTCAGTGTCGAAGCTACCGATAAAGAACACGCCCGCCAGGCGCTTCTTAATTATCTTGCCGGAGATGAGCGCATAAAGGTGCAGAAGTAATAAATTTTGATTTGAATATTAAATGACATATTAAGAGGACTATATGACTCAGAAGATTTATAAGACCCGAAGGAAAAAAACACTTGTATCTGAAAACACGAACTTATTTTGTGCGCTGTTCACTTTTATCATGATTGGCTTGATGTTTCTGGTAATGTTTACAACAGGAATGAATCCTGTTATTGCGGTTTTTCTGTTTATAATTCTCATTGCTTGGATAATGCTTATCGTAGCTAAAAAGTTTAATTGGTCTGCGTCGACATGTTTGATCGGACGGGATAATAAGCTGTATGTAATAAGACTGTTTGGAACCGGGAAAATGGTGGATAAAAAAGGCGATATACCACCGATATATGCCCCAGCAGGTTCAGCTGAGCAAGCACTTACACTGGGACATAATATAAACGTTGCTATGAGAGAGAACAGTTATCGCAAGCAATTGAACGCTATGCGACGTGATGACAAAAATTATATTGATGGATTGGATAGTGTGCTTGAATATTTGGAAACGCATTCAAGAGCATATAAGGTAAAACCAAATAATAAAAGGACATTATCGGAAAGAATCCTTTTTTATGAAAGTGAGAATGAAGGATTTGAGAGAATCAGAACAGAGCTGGGAGAATATGGATTTTTAAAGCTTAACAATCCGGAGATAGCAGAAAACAAATTCGGAGCACTAAAGATCAAGTTTTATAACGAACAGAAGAAAGAATGCACAGTTAAAATATCAGACTGCTATGACGGCTTAAAAGAAGATATCAGAGCCGGATTATATTCATAAAGCCGCCGGTATCGGTGGTTGTGGAGACAAAAAAATCCCCGGAGGTTTTACTCCGAGGATTTTTTTCCCTATTTAGTTTTTATATATAAACCTTCTCTTTATATATTCTTATCTGATCTTGACGAAAGCAACGGCCTTTTTGTCGGATGTGTGCTCCGTCCTGCGAACAAGGTCTTGTGTATGAACCGAATATTCCGATTCGTAAGACTCCTCTTGAAGTGCTACATTACCCATCATCTCAAGCGCTTTAAGCTTGCCGTACGACAGGTTCTGCTCCTTGGCCTTGATAGCATCAGCCATGATCTCAATACAGCTCTGGCTCATGCCTGTCTTGATCTTTGTAGATCTTCTCATTATGCAATTCCTCCATCTCATAAGAAATTATTAAACGAAGTGGCTTGTAAAACTCTAGGCCCCTCAACCTATTGTGGTTTCACAACAAAATTTCATTTAATGTATACATTATATACTAAGAACCGATAAAATCATAGTAGTTTTGTAATACTTTGAATCGCTAAATCATTAAATTTTTATAAACAAAATTTTCTGCTAAAATCCTTAAATTTATGTAAATTGACGTACATTGGTACAAAATTGATGTAATATTAAATTGAGTTATTTTCTATACCAAATAGTGACAATTGTTTCTTCGTTCAAAGTGAGCGTAAGGAGAAACTATTATGTGGAATTATAGTTTTGCAGTCCCAAGTCTTTTGGTAGTCTTATTATATGCGGTCTATTATTTCTTTCTTCCGCGCATACCGATCAAGATGAATCGCACCTTCCTGCGTCTTCTTGTGTTGCAGTGCGCAGTTACTGTGCTCGATATAGTAGCCAGTTGTGCAGATACCAATTATACGCATTTCCACATAGCGATCCTGTATATTCTTAACATCACTTATTTTGTGGTGTTCGTCTTAAGGTCTCTCCATTTTTACTTCTTTACGCTCAATGTCTTTAAGATTGACTATACCGAATTCAGGAAAAAATCTCTTATCGTCAGGATACCGATCTTTTTAACGTTCGCTATCATACTGACAACCCCTTTTACTCATGCGCTTTTTTACATCGATGAGAGCGGCTATCACAACGGATATTTTTATAATTTTATCTATCTTATAATGTGGTTCCTGATACTGGGTTCTTATGTTGTTCTCTTTGTATTTAAAGATGTTCCGAAGCGCAGGAGAGATATAAGAGGCGTGTTCTTTTATAACACGGTCCTTCTTGCGGGTTCGATCGTAAGACTGATGTATCCGGATTATCTTTTGATGGATACCTTCTGTCTGATAGCTATCACCACAATTTATCTCACCTATGAGAATCCTGACTTTTATCTTGAATCAAGAAGCTATGCGTTTAACAGCAGAGCGCTCAGAGAGTACCTTGATGAGATAAACGGAAAGAAGAAATATAAGATCATGGCTTTCATAATCCACAACTATGGCGAGGTGCGCGAGATATACGGCGGAAGGCAGATGGATAGCGGTATTTCACTTATAGGAACTTATCTCTACCGCACATTCAGAAGATACAAGGTCTTTTATTTCAGAAGCGGACGTTTTGTTATCGTCGGCGACGACAAGATGGATGTTGAGAAGATCCATAAGATCCTCGTAAAGAGATTCATGAGCCCTTGGAAGTCAAGTGATACAGAGCTATATCTTGAGGCGGGTTATGCTGTCATATCGTCCGACAATATGAGAAGCTCTGATACCATACTGAATATGCTTATCACGACGCTTGAAGTTGTGGAGAAGAACGAAGACGGTTCGATCAACTATATCGATACCAAGATCGTAGAAGCGGCAACTAAGGGAACAGAGGTAAAAAAATCTCTCGAATATGCGGTTGATAACAATAAAGTCGAAGTGTTCCTTCAGCCTGTTATGGACGCGCTTACGGGTAAGCTTGTCGGTGCGGAGGCGCTTGCAAGGATACGGGACAACGACGGAAAACTTGTTCCGCCCGGTCTTTTTATCCCGATCGCCGAAAAGAACGGAAAGATCAATCAGCTGGGCGAGCAGGTATTTGCTAAGACATGCCGCTTTGTAAAAGAGAATGATATAAAAAAGATGGGAATGAAGTGGATCAACGTAAACCTTTCGCCGGTTCAGTTTATGAGGACCGACCTGGATCAGAGACTTCTTACCATACTGAAAAAATATGATATCCCACCGGAGGTCATCCACCTTGAGGTCACAGAGGATGCGATGGGTGAAGAAGGAATAATGGAAAAGCAGATCGGAAACATAAAAGATAAAGGCTTTTCATTTGTCCTTGATGACTTCGGAAAAGGTTATTCCAATATATCAAGACTTAAGAAGTATCCGTTCATCAACATAAAGCTCGACCTCAGTATAGTATGGGATTATTGCAAAGAACCCGATGTTATACTCCCGAATCTTGTCGACACCTTCGAGAGAATGGGCTTTAGTGTAACGGCGGAAGGAATAGAGGATGAGAAGATGGCGGAAGCCATGACGGATATAGGATGCGATTATCTTCAGGGATATTACTATTCGATGCCCTTGCCTATGGATGAGTTTGTTGCCAAGTACGGAGATGGGGCTTCGGCCGGATAAAAGATATGAATTGGCAGATGCACCGCCGCTAAAGGAGATTTTTCTTTATAGGCGGTGCATTTTTTATGTAATAGGAAATTGCGTCCTCTCACAGCACAAAAAAGATTTTGCACAATTTATTCATGGTGGTATAATGTTCTGGATTTAGTATATGAGGTAATCTGATATGAAGAATTTAGTTGAAAACAAACAGCTTGATGAGGAAAGAGCATTATATAATCTAACGGACGCTGAGGTTAAAGGCTGCGTATTCGACGGGCCGGCCGACGGTGAGTCCGCACTTAAGGAAGCAAGAGATATAAAGGTGAGCGATTGTAAGTTTTCACTTCGCTATCCGCTCTGGCATGTGACAGATTTCGAGATCGAGAACTCAAGCATGAACGAGCTTACAAGAGCTGCGCTCTGGTATGACAAAAACGGCTATATCCATGACAGCAAGCTTGGCGGAATTAAGGCGCTCAGAGAATGCATAGACATAAAGCTCCAAAAGTGTGATATAGTATCAGAGGAGTTTGGCTGGAAGTGCGACAATATTTCTCTTCTTGATTCGAGCATTGAGTCGATGTATCTTTTCCTCGACAGCAAGAACATAAAGCTTGATAACGTCAACATGAAGGGCAAATACTCCTTCCAATATGTTGAGAACATGGAGATCACAAACAGTAACCTTGATACCAAGGATGCTTTCTGGCATACCAAGAACGTTACTGTCAGAGACAGCATTGTTAAAGGCGAGTATCTCGCGTGGTATTCCGAGAATCTCACACTTATCAACTGCAAGATAATAGGAACACAGCCTCTTTGCTACTGCAAGGGACTTAAGCTCATTAATTGCACGATGGAAGGCTGCGATCTTTCTTTTGAATATTCAGAGGTGGAAGCCGATGTCAAAGGACACATCGATTCCGTCAAGAATCCCAAGTCGGGTAAGATCGTCGCAGACAGCATAGGAGAGATAATACAAGAAGCTGCAGTCATGGACTGCACAGGGGAGATCATAACAAGATGAAAACGGGACTTGTAATGGAAGGCGGCGCAATGCGTGGTATGTTTACCTGCGGCATTTTGGACGTGTTTATGGAAAGAGGCATTACCTTTGACGGTGCGGTCGGAGTATCGGCGGGTGCAACCTTCGGATGCAATATAAAGTCGCATCAGCACGGAAGGGCATTCAGATACAACAAGAAATACTGCACGGACAAAAGATATCACAGCATATCTTCACTTATTTTCTCAGGTGATATCTACAACGCCAAGTTTTGCTATGACGAGCTTCCTTACAAGCTTGATGTTTGGGATATAGATACTTTCCAAAAGGATCCGATGGAGTTCTACTGCGTTGCGACAGATCTTTTGACAGGAAAGCCTGTTTATCATAAACTTACAACCGGCGGAAAAGAAGATATCGAGTGGATCAGGGCATCCGCTTCAATGCCGCTTGTTTCAAGGCCTGTGCATATAGACGGCGGAGTTTATCTCGACGGAGGTATCTCCGATTCGATCCCGCTTAAGTTTATGGAAGAGCTAGGCTATGATAAGATCCTTGTTATCGAGACACAGCCCAAGGACTACGTAAAGGGTGAGCAGAAGCTCATGCCGCTTGCAAAGCTTTTACTGCGCAAGTATCCCAATATGATAAAGTGCATGGCTGATCGCCATATCATGTACAATGATGAAAAGAGATATATAAGAGAAAAAGAGGCCAGGGGCGAGGTTATGGTTATCAGGCCCGATGCGCCTTTAAATGTAAGTCCCATTGAGAAAGATGAAAAAGAGCTTGAGAGAGTTTATCAGCACGGAAGGGCTAAAGCGATCGAGTTTCTGAGTATGGGACAGTGGTGAGGTTTTATGAGTATTTTAAATGTTGAACATTTGACACATGGCTTTGGAGACAGAGCCATTTTTGATGATGTGTCATTCAGACTTCTTAAGGGAGAACACATTGGACTTGTGGGAGCCAACGGCGAAGGCAAGTCCACTTTTATGAACATAATCATCGGAAAGCTCATGCCTGATGCGGGCAATATCGAGTGGGCCAAGAATGTAAACGTAGGTTATCTTGATCAGCACGCTGTACTTAAGAGTGGCATGACTATAAGAGACGTTCTTGCTTCCGCGTATGAGCCTTTGTATGCGATGGAGCAGAGGATGAACGAGATCTGCGACGCCATGGGTGAAGCGGGCGAAGAAGAGCTTGAAAAGCTGATGGAAGAGCTCGGCACGATACAGGATCTTTTGACCAACAGAGATTTCTATCTGATCGATTCCAAGATAGAAGAGGTTTCGAGAGCACTTGGATTCCTTGAGCTTGGACTCGACAGAGACGTAACGGAGCTTTCGGGAGGACAGAGAACAAAGATCCTTCTTGCTAAGCTTTTATTAGAGAAGCCGGATATTCTTTTGCTGGACGAGCCCACCAACTATCTCGATGCGGAGCACATCGTCTGGCTCACAAGATATCTGCAGGAGTACGACAACGCTTTTATCCTGATATCACATGATATCCCGTTCCTTAACAGCGTCGTGAACATCATCTATCACATGGACGGACAGACGCATTCGCTCGACAGATATGTCGGTGACTACGACAAGTTCATGGAAGTCTATGAGATGAAAAAAGCCCAGAGAGAGGCCGCGTACAACAGGCAGCAGCAGGAGATCGCTGACCTTAAGGACTTTGTTGCGAGGAACAAGGCAAGAGTTGCAACCAGAAACATGGCTATGGCTCGTCAAAAGAAGCTTGATAACATGGATCTTATCGAGAAGGTCCAGGAAAAGCCAAAGCCTGAGTTCAACTTTAAAACAGCAAGGACTCCCGGCAAGATCGTATTTGAGACAAAAGACCTTGTGATAGGCTATGACGAACCTCTTTCATCTCCGCTTAATATCACGATGGAGAGAAATACCAAGATTGTACTTACGGGAGCAAACGGAATCGGTAAGACGACTCTTTTAAAGAGTATCCTGGGACTTATCCCTGCTATAAGCGGATCTGCCGAGCTTGGAGAGAACGTGGAAGTAGGCTACTTCGAGCAGGAGATGTCACCCGACATAGAGACGACCTGTATGGAAGAGATCTGGAAAGAGTTTCCCGGTTTTTCCCAGTACGAGGTAAGATCGGCTCTTGCTAAGTGCGGACTTACAACTAAGCACATCGAGAGTAAGTGCAAGGTTTTATCGGGTGGAGAGCAGGCTAAGGTAAGACTTTGCAAGCTCATCAACCGCGAATCCAATCTGCTTGTACTCGACGAGCCTACCAATCACCTGGATGTCGATGCTAAGGACGAACTCAAGAGAGCGCTCAAGGAATATAAGGGAAGCATCATCATGGTATGCCATGAGCCTGATTTTTATGAGGACATGGGAGCGCAGGTGATCGACTGTACAAAGTGGACAACAAGACTTTGATATAAAGAAAAATATTAACCAAGCGGAACGCAAACATTGTTTTGCATTCGCTTGGTTTTCGTTTATAATATTAAACAATATAAGTCAGTACATTAGCGTAGTAAAGGAGAATGGGAATGAAAAAAAAGGTTTTGGCATTATTCATGACTGCGGCTATGGCAGTACTTGCTGTGGCTTGCGGAAATACACAGAGCGCATCTACCGGTGATAATGCGGGGGCATCAGACGGTAAGGTGTGGGTCATCGCGACAGATACAGTTTTTAAGCCTTTTGAATACACGGATGATAAGGGCAATTTCGTAGGAATCGACGTAGATATCCTTGCAGCGGTTGCTGAGGATCAGGGATTTAAATATGAGCTTAAGTCTCTCGGTTGGGATGCTTCGATCGCAGCTTGCCAGGCAGGACAGGCAGACGGAATGATCGCAGGCGCTTCCATAACTGATGAGCGTAAGGCTTCAGGTTGGATCTTCTCAAACGGATATTATGATGCTAACCAGAGCATGGCTGTGGCAGCAGATTCCAATATCACAGGATTTGAGGATCTTTCAGGTGCATCTGTAGCTGTTAAGACAGGTTCTATGTCAGCTTCATATGCAGAGGAGCTTTCTAAGCAGTATAACTTTACAGTTACATACTTTGAGGATTCACCGACTGTTTATCAGGCAGTTACTGGCGGACAGGTTGCAGCTTGCTTTGATGATACACCGATCATGGCAGCTACCATCAAGGATTCAGGCATCGCTATGAAGCTTGTTGACGGAACAGGTAATGAGCCCGCAGAGTACGGTTTTGCTGTATTTACCAAGGATAGCCAGGAACTTATCGACAAGTTCAACGCAGGACTTGCAAACATCAAAGCAAACGGCAAGTATGATCAGATTCTTGCCAAATATCTCGGAGATTGATCTATGTTTAGAATTATTACTGTTTATGGCGGTATGTTATTGGCAGCGCTCGGAAGAACGCTGCTTCTGGCATTATTAGGCCTGTTTTTTGCTTGTATCATCGGACTTATCTTCGGAATCATGGGCGTTATCAAGAACAGAGTGTGCAACGTCATCGCTCAGATATTTGTTGATGTCATAAGAGGTGTTCCGATGATCGTATTGGCGTTCTTTGTTTACTTTGGAATGCCGTACTTTTTCAATACGATAATCGGTGGCTTCAATGTTTCGCTTCCGGCGCTCCAGGCGGGAACTATCTGTCTTGCGCTTAACTGCGGAGCTTACATGGCTGAGATCATAAGAGCGGGTATCCTTTCCGTTGATCCCGGTCAGATGGAGGCTGCAAGATCACTTGGTCTTTCCTATTCTCAGGCTATGAGAAAGGTTGTGCTTCCTCAGGCAATCAAGACCATGATCCCTACCTTTATCAACCAGTTCATAATCACTTTGAAAGATACTTCGATCCTTTCTGTTATAGGATTCCCGGAGCTTGTTAACACAGCCAAGAACGTGCAGGCCAATACCTTCATGTCTTTCCAGACATGGGCGATCGTCGGCATCATGTATCTTATCGTGATCACTATCCTTTCAAGAAGTGCGAAGGTTGTAGAAAGGAGATTGAACGTTGGCCGCTAATAAAGAAATTACTATGATAAATGTGGAGCACTTAAAGAAGTGCTTCGGAAGTCTTGAAGTGTTAAAAGACATTTCTACAGAAGTTTACAAGGGCGAAGTTGTTGTAGTCATCGGCCCTTCGGGCTCAGGTAAATCTACATTCCTAAGATGCCTTAATAAGCTTGAGACCGTGACAGACGGTAAGATCGTTATCGATGATAAAGAGATCACAGCTAAGAAGGTTGATATCAACAAGGTTAGAGAGAATATCGGAATGGTATTCCAGCACTTCAATCTTTTTAACAACATGAACATCATCGATAATCTCATGCTCGCACCCGTAATGCTCGGAAAATGCAGCAAGGAAGAAGCATTAAAAAGAGCTAAGGACATGCTAAACAAGGTCGGCCTTGCCGATAAGGAAAAGAGCTATCCCAGCCAGCTTTCAGGCGGACAGAAGCAGAGAGTTGCTATCGCAAGAGCTCTTTGCATGAATCCTGATATCATGCTTTTTGACGAGCCCACATCTGCTCTCGATCCCGAGATGGTCGGAGAAGTTCTTGCAGTTATGAAAGAACTTGCGGCCGAGGGTATGACTATGGTCATTGTTACCCACGAGATGGGATTTGCAAGAGAAGTTGCCGACAGAGTTATTTTTATGGACGGCGGGTATATAATAGAAGAGGGAACACCACAGGAAGTACTTCTTAATCCCAAGGAAGCACGTACAATAGATTTTCTTAATAAGGTTCTTTAATAAGGTTTTACAGTGGAGGTAGTGCCATGAAAAACATTATTACGATCAGCAGAGAATTCGGTTCTTGCGGCGGAACGATCGGAAGAGCGGTCGCCGACAGACTTGGATTGTACTATTTTGACAAGGACCTTATTCTTAGCGCAGCTAGGGAATCGGGTTCTCTTTCACCGGAAGAGATCAGAAAGTTTGATGAAAAAGTTCCGAGGGAATTCGGCTTTGGACAGAGTCTTTTTGATTTCTATAACAAGCCTCTAAATGAGAAGCTTTTCGCAGCGCAGAAGGAAGCGATAAAGAAGGTTGCAGAGAAAGGAAACTGTGTCATTGTCGGCCGTAATGCCAACATTGTCCTTCAGGAGTTCGACAAGACTCTTCATGTTTTCATCTCCGCAACGGAGTATTTCAAGCTTCAGCACATGAAGGAGAAGATGCCGGATTACACAGATGAGCAGATCCTTGAGAAGATGAAAGAGGTAGACAGAACAAGGCGCAAGTACTGCACGTACTACACAAACACCGAGTTCGGTCACGCCGACTACTACGATCTGTGCCTTAAGAGTTCGACACTCGGCGTTGAGAAGTGTATCGACATCATCTGTGAAGCCGCTAAATGATAGAACCTGCGATTACTGCGGCGGAGCTTATTATGTGTTTTCCCAAAATATTTGTTTTCTCCTCGCAGTGATTTTCATAATCTCAAAAACCCGGGAATGCTTCCTTTCGACGTTGCTCATGGAAGTCAGCATTCCCGGGTTTTATTCGATTTGAAAATCATATTTCTCGTGCGAGAACTGCATATTTTGGAAAATCACACAAATCGCTCCGCCGCAGTAATAGCAGGTTCTGCGCAATTAGCGTGCGCACTTTGATTCTAAATAGAGCGTGATGTCTCTAATTAATAGTGTGGGATGACTCATAATCCTTTTTATGTGGAAATAGGTCAACTGCTTGGGACCATAGTGATGACTGCAAATCCAATATTTGCGAAATGAGTCAATCCCAAGCACTATTTATGAGAAAATATCAAATGAAACAACAACGCCGTTTTCAATCTTAATTCCAAGTCCCAATCCGGAACCGATAATTTGGGGGAATTTGCTTGCGAAGTCTTCCTTGCTCATATGCTGGGCAGCTTCCTCACCACCACTTGAAAGGTACTGTGTGTTTGCATCGATCGGAAGTGTGTATGTATTGGTTCCAAAATCTATCGTATTCCAATTATCGTCGTACTGGTACACATCACCTTCAATTATGACCGCATTATCGGTAACTGAGACACTTTTTACATAACCCGGGGAATATGGGAATGGCTCGGAAACAAGATTTGTTGTATAGGTTCCGTCTTTTAGATTTGCAGTTGCTTGTTTAGATTCTTCTTTTGCATTATCCTGAGCGGGCTGCTCTGCAGCAGCCTCTTTTGACGCTTGCTCTGTAGCGGCAGTTTCTTTCGATGCCTGTTCTGTGGCAGAAGCTACTTCAGATGTCTGAGCAGTGGCAGCTGCGTCCTCCGATGTCTGCTCTGTAGCAGAAGCATCTTCTGAAGTCTGTTCAGTGGCGGCAGCATCCTCCGATGTCTGTTCAGCAGCGGCAGCCTCTACCGATGACTGTTCTGCAGCGGATGCTTGCTCGTTTACATTGTCAGTATTTGCGTTTTCCCCACATCCTGTTACCATAATGGCTACTATAGCCATTGCCAATAATCTTTTTTTCATTTTATTATGTTCTCCTTTAGATGTTTTGTCGGCGCAGTATCCTGCGACAACAACTACCAATTATAAGCCTTTCGAGGACAATGTCAAAAGAAACTCATATATTCCCATTTATCCGTAAGATTACTAACGTACTTTTTTCTGCATTTCACCCACCTTTTTTCGCCACTTACCGCAAATCCAAAGACAGGAATCATATGCTGTTGTATGATGGAATCATGAAAGGGGAAGCGTATGAAAGTAAACGTAATAATATCACCTGAAGTTCATGAAGCATATGCGGAAATCCATACAGATAAGATGACGGAGGAGATCGGCAGAATAGTTGATATGCTTAGCACAGAGGCGGTACCCGTGACGGCGCGCGCAGGGGAAGAGCTTGTTGTACTTAGACCCGAAGATATCTATATGGTTCGTGTCGAGAACGGAGATACCGTTATTTACGGTGAAAAGAGATCATTCCGTTCAGCAAAAAGATTGTATGAACTAGCAAGCCAGCTGGGAAATAAGTTCATGCAGATCTCGAAGTCCACGCTTATAAACCTTTCATACATGGACAGTATTGAACCGGGCTTTAGCGGAACTCTTTTGCTAAAACTTAAGAACGGATCAAAGGATTATGTTTCAAGAAAGTATTTACCACAGTTTAAGAGATATCTGGGACTCTGATCTATATAAGGAGAAGCGCTATGAAAGATATGATAAGAGAAATGATAAGAAATACACTGATCGCAGTAGGAATGTCATTTACTATATTTTCCCTTACAGCAGCGGGATTTGATATCGGTAACGGCGGAGACTTCGTGCTTCGCGAGTATTCTTTTACAAAGATGGTCATAGGAGCATTGATCATCGGGATCGGCTTTGGTCTGCCAACTGTAGTCTACTCATCCGAAAAGCTTCCGATGCCTATGAAAGTCCTGATCCACATGGGGATCGGCCTCATAATATACTTCATCGTTGCAAGTAATGAAGGATGGATGGGAGATGGCAGTTCACCGGTTTTGACAGCCTGCATCGTGATCTGCCAGCTCTTTGTAACGTTCCTTATCTGGCTTATATTCATGCTCCATTATCGCAGAGAAGCAAAAAGGATGAATGAGAAGATCCGTGAGCTCAAATAAACTGCCACAAAAAATGAAATAAGCAAAACAAAAAATGAAATGAAAAAGATATGTCTTCTGCCTTATACTGTAAAAAGAGAAAATGATAAAGGGGTACAATTATGGCAGAGAACGCAGGAAATTCAAATGTAATAACCAGAAAATACTTGGATTCGCTTCTTATACAGACAAGGTTCATGAACTCGGATTATCCCGATCCGTCTTTTGAACTCTACGGAAAAGAGTTTTCATCTCCGATCATGACGGCAGCTCTTTCGCATCTCGATCATTTCATGTTTGAGGGCGCGGCAAAAGAGTATGCTCAGGGCGCAGCAGATTCGGGCCTTCTTACATGGTACGGAATGGCGGATGAAAAAGAGATAGAGATGATCCTTTCATGCGGAGCGACTCTTATTGAAGTGATAAAGCCCTATTCTGACAGAGATCTTATTTATAAAAAGATCGAGCATGCAAAAGAAAACGGTGTGCTCGCTGTAGGCATTGATATCGATCACGCTTTTTCTCCCGAGGGAGGTCCCGATGAAGTTAGCGGATATACGATGGCGCCTCTTACAACAGGGGAACTAACGGATATCTGCAGCAGCACCGATCTTCCCGTTATAGTAAAAGGCGTGCTCAGTCTCTACGATACAGAGGAAGCACTTAAGGCCGGCGCAAGAGGTATTGTGATATCACATCACAATAACCGCATAGAGTACGCGGTTCCTCCGCTTAAGATCCTTTCGGAGATTGCAAAAGAGATTGATAATACGATCCCTATTTTCGTAGACTGCGAGATCAAAACCGGAATGGATGCTTTCAAAGCTATCGCTCTCGGAGCAGACGCTGTCTGTATCGGAAGACCTCTTATGACTGCGATAAAAGATAACGGAGCAAAGGGCGTATGCGATTATCTTAAAAAAGCAGAAGCAGAGCTTAAAAAGACAATGGCGTTCACAGGGTGCAAGTCCATTGCGGATATCAAGAACTACAAGCTGATCACAACGATTTGAGTAAAGCCACAGATAAGAACTATGCGATGATGGTTCTTATCTGTGTTTTATTGCGATAATACCCAAAAGCCGGTAAAAAAACACAGATAACTGAAGCAGAAGAGGCATTGTTATCTGTGTTTTATTGTAATAATATCTGAAATTCGGTTGGAAATCACAGATAAATAATTGATAAGGGCTGAATTTATCTGTGATTGAGCACATCCTTTGCATGGAGAGTGCAGTGCCGGAAAAGGAAATTCATTCATTTTCTCCTTCCGGATCGTATTTAAGTATGTCACCCGGCTCGCATTCAAGCGCTTCGCAGATACCTGCAAGAGTTCCGAAGCGGATCGCATTTACTTTATTATTTTTTATCTTGGACAGATTAACGTTGGCAATTCCGACCTTGTCCGCAAGGTCATTAAGAGATACGTGACGTCTTGCCATCATTACATCAAGCTCAAGTACGATCTTTCCCATATAGCATTCCTCCTTTTAAAGTAATCCTTCTACATCCTTCTCAAGCTCTGCACCGTATGCAAAGTACTGAGAAAGACTAAGAGCAACTAAACCAAATAGGAATTCGCTTGCACTTATATCAATGAAAGCAGATACTCCAAATAGCATTCCGATAACTGTAATAATGATCTTTGCGATAGGAAGAGTAATTGCAAGGAATCCGATAGTTCTAACTCTCTTAATGTTCTCGGGAGAGAAAGGTGATCCTGAATCAAGAGCAAAGATCCTATAGATGTTGTGGAAGATCGATCCGGAGAGAATAGCAAATATTATCATCATGATACCGAAAACAAATAGTCCCGGAATATTGAACTGCCCGTCTTTAAATAATGCCTGACCTCCTTGATATTGAAGCTGAACATTGGTAAATACATTTGAAAAAGTATGAGTAGTGAGCTGCCCTTTAGAAATCATTATAGCAAGTGCAATAAGTGAAATGGCTATAAATCCTGCTATGGCGAATGAGATTACCTCAATGATATTTGCGAGTGCTGAAGTTACTTTACTTATTGATGTTTTTTTCATGTTGATATCCTCCCATGTGTGTTAATGTAATGTTGTTAGATTGATTTTTCATCTTTCTTGGATGAAGATTTTTGATAAATGTTTTTCGTTGTTTTTTAATTTGTTTTCATTAAATATTTAATGTTTATCGTTAAATATTTTATATCACACGTTCTAAATGTGTGTCAACACTTTTTTCAAAAAAATTTTTTTATATAAATAAGCGCACATTTTACGGACCTTGATCGTCTATCATTACGAAGGGAGAAAAAGGGGTTATCCATGGATATAGAAAAGTACTATGACAAGATTTACCGCTACTGCTACTACAAAGTAAACAGCAAAACCCTGGCGGAAGACCTCACCCAGGAAACTTTCCTTCGTTATATTGGCAGTTTACAGGAGGCAAAAGAGCCGGAGAGATATCTTTATACCATTGCAAGGAATCTCTGTATTGATGAGTATAAGAAGAGAAAAGAGACAGAGCTTCCGGATGAAGATATAGACGACGGTTCGGACTTCGAGAACAAGGCAGTTGAGAGGCTAAGACTTGAAGAGGCGATGAAAAGACTAAGCGATGACGAGAGTGAGATAGTGCAGCTGCGTCTTTTGAATGAGGAGCCTTATTCCGAGATCTGCAAGATCATGGGTATATCGAGGTTTGCGGCACACAGGAAACTTGAAACCGCCAAGAAGAAACTAAAAAGTTATCTAGAGAAAGGGGAAATTGTATGAGAGATAAAGAACTTAAAAAGCTGCTCCAAGACAATGTTACGCCCCCGGACTATCTAAAGAAGGATGCTTTTATAAGACAGCACAGATCAAAAGAAATACCGCATGTGAGTGCATCAAGGCTACTCTTGCAGCAGGCGGGATTCATAAGGAAAAGAGTGTGGATCGCTTCGCTAATTGTGTTGGCATTTATAGCTTTAGATATCATGCTGAAGATGAGAGATATGTTAAATGTGGGATACACTGCAGATGAACGAGCTTTAAGCGTACTTACTACTGTTTCTTTTTTCATGCCGTTTATCTCTGCTCTTGGCATGATCGAAGCCTTTAAGGCACAGTTTCACGGAGTCTATGAGCTTGAGCTGGTTACGGTCATTTCCGGTAAAAGAGCTCTTTTTGCAAGATTGGCAGCTGTGGGAATAATTAATTTCCCGCCAATGATGTTTATAGCAGTGCTGATGAAAGTGACTGTAGGTGTTGAAATTGTTAGAGGAGCGCTGGTGATTCTTATACCTTATCTTTTGACCATGATCCTTTGCATGGAGATTGAGCGATTTGAATGGGCCAGAAGAAGTACTTTTTCATTTTTGATACCGGTCTTGCTTGTCACAATACTGGTGAACTTTGAAGTTGGCGATGTGAGCTTTTTGACGCTGAGTGTGAGAGCTCTTTTGATCATATTTGTAGCACTTGTTGCGGTACAGGCTTTTGAATTAAAGAAATTTAGCAATATGGAGGATTATGCATGGAACTAAAAGTAGATAGGCTGACTAAGCAGTTCAAGAACAAGATCGCTGTGGACAGACTTGATTTCAAATTGGAAAAAGGCGTAACGGGGCTTCTTGGTGAGAACGGCGCAGGAAAGACCACGCTTATGAGGATGATATGTGGTATCTTAGCGCCCACAAGCGGAGAGGTGCGCTACGATAACGCTTCTGTTAACTCCGAAGAATACAGGAATATCCTTGGATATCTTCCTCAGGAGTTCGGCTATTATCCCGAGTTTACAGGAAGAGAGTTCCTTATGTACTTCTGCGCCCTTAAGGGCCTTGATAAGAAGGCTGCCAAGGCTAGGACCGAGGAGCTTCTTGATGTTGTAGGACTCAAAGAAGATGCAAAAAAGAAGATCGGAAAGTACTCCGGCGGAATGAAAAGACGTCTCGGCATTGCCCAGGCTCTTATCAACAGACCTGAGCTTCTTGTATTGGATGAGCCAACAGTGGGGCTTGATCCCAAAGAGAGAGTGCGTTTTAGGAAGCTTATTGAGGAACTTGGAAAGACCACAGTTGTGCTTCTTTCAACCCACATTGTTTCAGATGTGGAGGATATCGCCGACAGGATTCTCATTATGAAGTCGGGACAGATCATCTGGCAGGGAGACGGTAAAGGTATGGATGGCAAACTCGAAGATTTTTATCTTGAGAAGATAGAGGAGTAGGAGAAGGATATGAAAAATAAATGTTTTGGGACCTTGTATCTTTTTGAATTAAAGAAAATACTAAAATCCAAAGTTGCAGTGATCACGTTTTTTATCCTGCTCATAGTGGGCTTTATCAATGTCGAAAGCGAGATGGGGGATAATGCGGATATATATGCTCAGAATGAACTGGGTAAGATAGAAGGCAGAACAATAGATGATGCTCTTATAAAGGAAATGGTGGATGATCCGGAAGGCGAAAATGAATCGCCGCATACATACAGGAATCTGAACCGGTGGGTTGCTTGGATCTGGGGAACTGTTATTCCCGAAGATCTGACCGTTTACAAACTTTCACAGGTCAGAGATTCAGTGATAGAGCAATATATGCTTGATGAAAAGCTTTCTGAAGGAGAGCTTCAATACTGGAAAGAAAAAAGCGACGTTGATTTTCCCGGGGTGTGGCACGATAACATGGATGCCAAAGGATATATTCATGCAACGAGCAATTTGTTTTTATTCGCCATTCTTTTTCTGCTCCCAATGGGCGTTGCGGTTGTATTTGCCATGGAGTATCAGCATAAAACCGATCCTTTGATAAGGGCAAGTAAGTTCGGCGATAAGAGAACTTATTATGCCAAGATGCTCGCAGGAATAACATACGCAGTAGTTAGCATGTCACTTGTGATCGGTATCGCATTGACTTATATGGCTATCAGATACGGAACAGATTGTCTTGGTATATCGGCACTATTGGTGGATTCCTTTTTACTTATCGATATGACAGCAAAAGAACTGCTTATAAGGATGGTTATGATCATGATCGCATCCTGCGTTATGTTATCGACAATGACTATGTTTTTATCTCAGACATTTAAAAATGCATTTGCTGTACTGGGCGCGATGTTTGGTTTTTGGTTTTTGTGTGCTCTTCTTAATGTAGTAGTTAAGTTCCGTCCCTTATCGCAGTTTATAAGCTCGTTGCCCTACATGGTAGTCGCTACCGATATTGGAAAAGAATACCGTTTGGTCAATATCTTTGGAAGATATTTTACAATATTTGATTATGCACCTGTCATGTACATTTTACTGGGGATATTGTTTTTAACGCTTGGAAGAATTGTTTATGGAAGGCAAGAGAGATAAATTATGAGAAACAACTATCTTGGAACGTTGTATCTTTTTGAGTTAAAAAAGATACTTAAGAATAAAATCGCCATGATCACCTTTTTGATAATGGTGATAGCAGCTATTATTGTTGGCGAGGGCGAAATCTCAGGAAATGCTAATGCTGAAGAAAGAGAGCAGTTTAAGACGATCGAAGGAAGAACGATCGATGACAGTCTACTTGAAGAGGTAAAAGAAAATATAAACGAATATGGAGAGTGGGATAAGGTCGATCCAACCTATGAGAACATTGTTTCCTGGGCTCGAAGTAAAGGGGATATTCATAATCTTACTGTGGATGCTCTGGAAAAAGACAGAAATGACAGCATACAGGAAGCAAAAGAAATGAGTCTACTATCTCCCGGGGAATATGAATACTGGGAGAAAAGGCAGGATAATATAGACTATCCGGGAACATGGTACGACCCGCTCTATTCATTCGGAATAACTTTGGGACTTTGCGATTTAAGGATCGTTATACTTCTTTTCCTGATCCCCATGGGACTTGCGGCTGTATTTGCTGCCGAGCATCAAAACAAAACCGATTCTATTATAAGAGCTAGTAAGAACGGCGATAAGAGGACGTATTACGCCAAAGTACTTGCGGGTATGAGCTTTGCGATCGTTGGAACGGCGGTGATAGTAGCTTCATTTTTGGGCTATTTCTTTATCAGATGGGGCACATACTATCTTGATCTTCCCGTAAATTATAATTACGCATATACATCTGTCAGTCTTACGTTAAAAGAGCATTTGTGGATGCTGACCAAACTTATTATGACGGGAAGTGTTCTGATAGCTGCATTTACACTCTTTTTGTCACAGACATTAAAAAATGCATTGGCGGTAATGGGAGTATCCCTTGGAGTGTGGTTTGTTAATGTGATCCTTGCATCAACGCTTCCGTTTAAAATGAGAGCAGCACAACAATTTATTCAATGGCTCCCACATACGCTGATTGATGATAGAATAGTATACGAATACAGATTGGTGAAGCTGTTTGGAAGATATTTTACAGCTTGGGATTTTGCACCGTTTATGTATATCCTATTTGCCATCATCTTTATAGCGGCGGGAAGATTCATTTATGACAGACAAGAGAGATAGATCAGGGTCACTTAAATATAATCAGATAGAAGAAGAGCTTAAGGCACTTATCCTTGAGGAGAAGATAAAGCCCGGGGAAAAGATGCCTTCCGAGAATGTACTTTCCAAGCAGTATGGCGTAAGTCGTCAGACTGTCAGGAAGGCTATTTCGGATCTTGTAAATGAGGGCTTTGTCTATGCGGTTCAGGGCAGCGGAACGTACTGCTCAGACGCATCGAGGTTTAAGAAGGATTCCAAGGACATCGCGGTTGTGATGACCTATCTTTCGGATTATATTTTTCCAAAGGTAATAAGCGGGATCGACTCGGTACTTTCGGAGAACGGCTACAGCATAGTGCTTAAGAACACCAACAACTCCAGGACCCGCGAGATCAAGTGTCTTGAGGAGCTTATTGAGAAGAACATTGACGGGATCATAGTTGAGCCAAGTAAGAGCAATGTCTTTTGCAAGCATAAATATCTCTATGACAAGCTTGATAAATACGGCATTCCTTATATCTTTATTCAGGGCGCGTATTCGGTGATGGAGGATAAGCCTCACGTTATCATGGATGACGAAAAGGGTGCATATCTTTTGACGGGATATCTTATAAGCCAAGGGCACAAGAATATCATCGGCGTTTTCAAGAGCGATGATACGCAGGGGCAGAACAGGCACAAGGGCTACGCCAAGGCGCTTGCCAAGGCCGGACTTACCTACGACCCCGAGAATGTCATCTGGTTCTATACCGAGGACCGCGCGGTTCATCCCTACACGAATCTTCAGAAGATGATAAAGAGTGGAAAAAAGGTTGATGCGATCGTCGCGTACAACGACCAGATAGCGTTTCATCTGATAAAGGCGATCCGTGAGCTGGGCCTAAAGGTCCCGCAGGATATTTCAATAACGGGATACGATAATTCACAGCCTGCCGCCAACACAGACATAACGCTAACCACGATCGTTCATCCGCAGCAGGAGCTTGGCAAGATCGCCGCTCAGATGCTGCTTAAGATGATCCGAGGTGAAGAAGTGGAAAAAAGAATTGTCGTCGAGCCCGAGCTTGTGATCGGCAATTCATGTATAAAAAGAAAGTGACTTTCGGGTCACTTCTTTTTTTGTCCGAATAACATTTGAGCGTGGGATTTTAAGTTTATTACCTACAACTTGACCACTCGTACGTACAAGTTTGAAAATGAAAGCATGTAAATGTATCGGCTTTTTTAGAGAAGGGAAAATAGCGATACATGGGGTATTAATGTTTTAAGGAGGGTTATAGAATGATTCAGACAAAAGCGTACAAGTTTTGGTTTTGTACAGGCTCTCAGGACCTGTATGGGGATGAGGTTTTAAAGCACGTTGCAGAGCACTCTAAGGAGATCGTGGACGAGCTCAACAAATCGGGAATTCTCCCTTACGAAGTTGTATGGAAACCTGTACTTATCACCAATCAGCTGATAAGACAGACCTTTAACGAGGCCAATGCAGATGAGACCTGCGCGGGTGTCATCACATGGATGCACACATTTTCACCTGCAAAGTCCTGGATACTCGGACTTCAGGAGTTCAGAAAACCTCTTTTGCACCTGCACACGCAGTACAATGAGGAAATTCCTTACGATACGATCGACATGGATTTCATGAACGAGAACCAGGCTGCTCACGGCGACAGAGAGTACGGACACATCGTAAGCCGCATGAGAATTGAGCGCAAAGTCATCGCAGGATATTGGAAGGATAACGAAGTACGAGAGAGAATCGCTTCCTGGATGAGAACAGCCGTAGGTATCATGGAGTCAAGCCACATCAGAGTTATGAGAGTTGCCGACAACATGAGAAACGTTGCGGTTACAGAGGGCGATAAGGTTGAGGCTCAGATCAAGTTCGGTTGGGAAGTTGATACTTATCCCGTTAACGAGATCGCAGACAGCGTAGCAGCAGTAAGCGCTTCAGACGTGAACGCACTTCTCGACGAGTACTATGACAAATATCAGATCGTTCTCGACGGAAGAGATCCCGAAGAGTTCAAGAAACACGTTGCGGTTCAGGCGCAGATTGAGCTTGGCTTTGAGAGATTTCTTGAGGAAAAGAACTATCAGGCAATCGTTACTCACTTTGGAGACCTCGGCGCACTCGGCCAGCTTCCCGGTCTTGCTATTCAGAGACTTATGGAGAAGGGCTACGGTTTCGGCGCAGAGGGTGACTGGAAGGTTGCTGCCATGGTTCGCCTTATGAAGATTATGACTGCAGGCATGAAGAACGCCAAGGGTACTTCAATGCTTGAGGATTATACATACAACCTTGTAAGAGGAAAAGAGGGTATTCTCGAAGCACACATGCTTGAGATCTGCCCGACTATCGCAGAAGGACCTATCAGCATCAGAGTTAAACCTCTTTCAATGGGCGACAGAGAAGATCCCGCAAGACTTGTATTTACATCCAAGGAAGGAAAGGGTGTTGCCACATCACTTATCGATCTTGGCAACAGATTCCGTCTCATAATCAACGAGGTTGAGTGTAAAAAGACAGAGAAGGCTATGCCTAATCTTCCCGTAGCAACCAACTTCTGGACACCTTATCCGGATCTTTATACCGGAGCTGAGGCTTGGATCCTTGCAGGCGGAGCTCATCACACTGCTTTCTCATATGACCTTACGGTTGAGCAGATGGCAGACTGGGCTGAGATGATGGACATCGAAGCAGTTATCATCGACAAGAATACGACTATCCCCGCATTCAAGAAAGACCTTAAGCTCGGAGAAGTATTCTACAGATAAAAAATACAGCTAATGACATTCTCTTTTATATCCACATAAAAGCATTTTTTCCTAGGGGGCCGCTGAGTAATATCAGCGGCCTTTTTTGTGGATCCCAATAGAAGAAAGAGGATGTTCTAATTTTGACAGTATCCGGTGCGAAATATAATAAGTGTCGACAGTTTTTAGATGGTAAAATATAATTGATTTTTGCGAACGAATCTCATTTTGATCAGGAGGTAAAAATATGAAGAACCAAAATGATGTATATAAGCTTTCAAACGGTGTCGGTGTTCCTTGCATTGGCTTCGGAACATGGCAGACTCCCGAGGGAGACGTAGCTGTAAGCAGCGTAGAGCATGCCATAAAAGCCGGCTATCGTCACATTGATACGGCGCAGGTTTACGGAAATGAAGAAGGTGTCGGAAAAGGCATCAGAATGGGAATTATAGATAACGGGCTTAAAAGAGAAGATATATTTGTAACTACCAAGATCTGGAATGATAAGCACAGCTATGATCTTTGCAAGAGCTCTTTTGAAGAATCATTACAAAAGCTCGGCCTTGATTATGTTGATATGCTTCTCATCCATTGGCCCAATCCAGCAGCATTCAGAGATCACTGGGAATCAGCCAATGCAGAAACCTGGAAAGCGATGGAAGAACTTTATGAGGCAGGAAAAGTGCGCTCTATCGGTATCTCAAACTTCCGTCAGCACCACATAGAAGCTCTTTTAAAGACAGCCAAGATCAAACCTATGGTCAATCAGATAAGACTTTGCCCCGGCGCAACACAGGATGAACTTGTTGCATATTGCAGAGAGCAGGGAATGATCCTTGAAGCATACAGTCCTCTCGGAACAGGTCAGATCTTTGATGTTCCTGAGATGAAGAAGCTTGCTGATAAGTACGGAAAGAGCATCGCTCAGATCTGTGTTCGTTTCAGCCTTCAGATGGGATTCCTTCCTCTTCCCAAGTCAGTTCATGCCGACAGGATCGAAGAGAATCTCAAGGTATTTGATTTTGAACTTGAGGAGAGCGACGTTAAGCTTATCGCAGATCTTAAGGGCTGCGTAGGATATGAGAGCGATCCCGACACAAGACCGTTCTGATGTCGCGGCGGACGAAAGCCACAGACTTTATCATCACGACATAGCATAATGATCACACCGGAGGAATTACATGAAATATATCGACATCGTAAACGGACCGCAGAAAGCGTCCGCTATCATACAGGGCTGCATGAGAATGCCTTCTCTTTCAAAAGAGGAAGCTGCTAAGGTTATTAAGACAGCTTATGAGTGTGGCATAAACTTTTTTGACCATGCAACATGCTACGGGGCGGGAGAAGCGGAAGTGCGTTTTGCGCAGGCCCTCCCTTTGACGGGGCTTAAGAGAGAAGATATCTACATTCAGAGTAAGACCGGGATCTATCCCGACAGACAGGAATTTGACTGGACAAAAGAGGCTATTCTTTCTGCCGTTGACGGAATCCTTGATAGATTAAAGGTTGAATATCTCGATACACTTCTTTTGCACAGACCGGATCTTTTGTTTGATCCCGAGGAGGTTGCACAGGCTTTTGACAAGCTTGAAAGTGAAGGTAAAGTGCGCCATTTCGGTGTCAGTAACCTCATTCCCATGCAGATCGAGCTGTTAAAAAAATGTGTGAAACAGCCTCTTGTCATCAATCAGGTACAGCTTTCACTCGAGCAGTCACAGCTCATTGATCAAGAGCTTTACATGAACAACAAGACAACGGATATGTCTTTTATGAGAGACGGAAGTGCGCTTGATTACTGCAGATTAAAAGATATCACGATCCAGGCTTGGTCACCTTTGCAGGTTGGAATGTTCAAGGGAACCTTTATCGACAATTCCGAGTTCCCTGCGCTCAACAAAGCACTTGAAGAGCTGGCTGATCGCGAGGGCGTATCAAAAACAGCTATCGCAATTGCTTGGATCCTTCGCCATCCTGCCAAGATGCAGGCTATAATCGGCACTATGAATCCCGAGCATATCAAGGATGTTTGCGATGCGACTAAGGTCGAATTATCGCATCACGATTGGTATGCATTGTATCTTGCATCCGGAAAATTCTTGCCATAACCATGAGTTAAAGGATAAAATAAATGAGGCGTTCCCATGATCGTTTGTATTTATGGGAGCCTCATTTTTTGAATGATAAGAGAGGTTATGAGTATGATAGTTAGGGTGAATTATAAGACAATAAGCAGGGAAGTTATCAATGCTCTTTCAGCAGGTGCTATGGAGCTTGAGCATGTTAAAGCACTTCGAAAAAATGTTGAAGAATATGCAGTGCCCAAAAAGAAGGGATTTATCACAGCGGTTATCGTGATGGTTGTTATATTTGCATTTATGTTTGGCTCTATGATAATGCTTATGAGTCAGAACGGACCGATCGATTATAGTTTATTGATGTTCATCATGGTACCGTTAATAGTTGTGATCGCTATAGGTTTGTTATTTGGCGGATGGCTTAGTTTCGGAAGAATCAAATCTCAATATAACACTTCACTCAAGAAGGGGTATCCCCAGATGTATGAGGAACTTAAGTTATGAGCGAGATCGATAGACTCAAAAAAATAGTTCAGGAGCTTCGAAGTGAGAACGGCTGTCCGTGGGACAAGGAACAGACGCATATGAGCTTGAAGCCCGGATGTATCGAAGAGGCAGCAGAGGTTATCGGTGGTATCAATATTCTCAATGAGACCGGTGATCCCGACAATCTCAAAGAGGAGCTTGGAGATCTTTTGCTTCAGGTGATGTTCCATTCCGTGATGGCGGAGGAAGAGGGACTCTTTACATTCGATGATGTTGTAAAGACGATCTCCGATAAGATGGAAAGAAGACATCCTCATGTTTTCAGCGATGTGAAATTTGATTCCGAAGAGGAACTTCATGCTGCATGGGCTGAGATCAAGAAGCAGGAAAAAGAGGGCAAGGAGTGGTATGCAGACTATCTGCCCGGAGCCTTTAACGAGGCACACAAATTCATTGATAAAGCGCAAGAAAGAAAAGGCTTTAAATAAAAAACAAAAAGGGGGATATAAAAATGGGAAACGATAGCAACAATAACAACAATAATAAGGACGATATTGGATTTTTAGGATTAAAGAAAAGCATGACCGGAATGGGACTTGGTCTCATTTTTGGAGTGGCGGTCGGATTGATAACCGGAGATTTCGCTATTTGGCTTTGCATAGGAATTGCACTTGGCCCTGCGATCGGAACGTTGTTCGGTTTAAAAGATAGAAACGGCGAGGATAAATAATTACAGGGGTTGCCATGGATTATAGAATAGTTGAAGACTTAAGCGAGATGAAGCTTGATGACATCGTGCGACTTCTTAGGATGACTTATTGGGCGGACAAGCGTCCTGTTGAGAAGATCGAGAAGTCGATAAAGAATTCAAAGTGCTACGGACTGTATGTATCCGGAGTCGAGAACTTAGTGGGATTTGCAAGGATCATAAGTGATTATGCAACAAATTATTATCTCTGTGATGTCATAATTGATGAAGAGTACAGACACAAGGGCCTTGGAAATGCACTCGTATCGCATATCGTCTCGGCACCTGAGCTTGAGGGCTTTAGAGGGATCCTTGTGACCAAGGATGCACAGACTCTTTATTCCAAATACGGCTTTGAAGTTGTAAATGACAGAGCAATGTTCAAGGCAGCAAACTAAGCTTTTTATTCAAGGAGTTTTACTGAAATGATCTTATTACAGCAGATGATCGTTCTTTTTATTTTGATGATCGCGGGAGCAATCTGCAGATCAGCCGGGCTTATGGACGACAAGATCTCGAAAGGGATGTCGGGGCTCGTGATCAATCTGGCAAGTCCGTGTTTTATCGTGACAGCGGGAATGAACAAGGGAGAGATCGTATCAAACGATCAGCTTATAACCTGTGTCATCTCTGTAATATGCGTATACACTGCGATGATCCTTATCGCAATGGGACTTCCTTATGTGCTTAGACTTGAAAAGAGACAGTTTGGTACCTACCGTGCAATGACACTTTTTTCAAATATCGGATTCATGGGATTTCCCATCATATCCGCGACATACGGAAGCGTAGGACTTTTGTATGCTGCATTTTTTAACTTCGGATTCAATATGCTTTTCTATACATACGGGATCCAGATTGCCAAAAGCGGCTCGGATGAAAAGGGAGAGCCATATAAGTTTTCTTTTAAGAGTCTTATAAATCCCGGGATCGTGGCCGTTGTTGTGGCACTTACTCTTTATCTTTCACATGTTCATGTTCCCGAGCCTGTAGCCAATGCGGTTACGTATCTCGGTAATCTTACGGTGCCTCTCAGCATGATGGTCATCGGATATTCACTTGGAGGAACGCAGTGGAAGACTCTTTTGAAGGAGTATAAGCTTCTTATCTTCACGATCATCAAGCTTATTGTGATCCCTTTGATCGGAATCCCCATCGCCAAATTGTTTATAAGCGATAGCATTCTTATCGGAGTGATCCAGATCATGATTGCAACTCCCGTAGCCAGCATGTGCGCTATGCTCGCGCAGTACTACGGAGGAGATGAAGAGACCGCGACCCGTACGATCGCGCTCACAACGCTTCTTTCCGTTGTAACGATCCCGCTGGTGGGCTGGATAGTTCTTTGATGTAAAAGATTATCAAAAAAGTTTCCTATGCTCAACGTTTCGTTGATGGAGACATGTAATATAGTGCCTTAAAATTATAATTAACAGTAGACTGTATAAAGGTATGGAGGTTAATTATGAAGTATAAGGCACTTTTCGAGCCCGTCAAGATCGGCAAGCTCGAGATCAAGAACCGCTATGCAATGGCTCCCATGGGACCTCTGGGTCTTGGAGACTGCGAAGGCGGATGGAATGACAGAGGTATCGACTACTATACCAGAAGAGCAAAAGGTGGTATCGGCCTCATTATCACGGGTGTAACTTTTTCTGATACGGAAGTAGAGAAGCCTTCTTTCCCCAATACACCCAATTCAACTTACAATCCGGTTCAGTTCGTCAGAACGAGCCGTCAGATGACCGAGCGTGTTCACGCTTACGGTTCCAAGATTTTCCTGCAGATGAGCGGTGGTTTCGGACGTGTTACGATCCCTACCAACCTCGGAGAATTCCCTCCTGTTTCTGCATCTGCAATTCCACACAGATGGCTTGATAAAACATGCAGACCTCTCACGGTAGAAGAGATCCACGGCATAGTCGAGAGCTTTGGTAAGGGCGCTTACAACGCTAAGCGTGCGGGCTTTGACGGAGTCGAGATCCACGCCGTTCACGAGGGCTATCTTATAGATCAGTTCGCTATCTCATTCTTTAATCACAGAACAGATGAGTACGGCGGATCACTTGAGAACAGATTAAGATTTGCAAAAGAGATCCGTGAAGAGATCGCAAAGACCTGCGGTCCCGATTTCCCCGTTGCGCTCAGATTCTCTCTTAAGAGCATGGTAAAAGACTTCAGAGAGGGCGCACTTCCCGGAGAAGAATTTGTAGAAAAAGGCCGTGATATCGAAGAAGGTATCGAGGCTGCAAAGCTTCTTGAAAAATATGGTTACGACGCACTCGACGTTGACGCCGGAACCTACGATGCATGGTGGTGGAATCATCCCCCGATGTATATGGAAAAGGCTCCCTACAAGGAGTTTGCAAGGATCACCAAGGAGAACGTAAACATCCCCGTTATCATGGCAGGCCGTGTCGACAATCCCGATACAGCACTTGAGTGCCTTGAGGGCGGAATCTGCGACATGATCTCACTTGGTCGCCCCACTCTTGCAGATCCCGACATCGTAAACAAGATAAGAAGAGAAGAGCTTAAGCAGATCCGTCCTTGCATCAGTTGTCAGGAAGGCTGCATGGGTCGTATCCAGGCATATTCACTTATCAACTGCGCGGTCAATGCTCAGGCAGGAAAAGAGAGACTTAATAAATACAATCCTATAGTTAAGAAGAAAAAAGTGCTCATAGTCGGCGGCGGTGTAGCAGGCTGCGAGGCTGCGAGAGTACTTGCTGAGCGTGGTCATGAGCCCGTACTTTACGAGGCAACAGGTCGCCTTGGCGGTAACCTTATCCCCGGCGGAGCTCCTTCCTTCAAGGAAGACGATCTTGCACTTGCTAAGTGGTTTGAGGATGAGCTTAACAGACTTAACGTTGAAGTACATCTTAATACCAAGGCTTCGGAAAAAGAGATCCTGGATTCTCAGTTTGATGCGGTTATCCTTGCAACAGGCTCTCGTCCCAAGATGTTCTCACTCGGAGATGATGATAAGGTTTACTCCGCAGAACAGGTACTTCTCGGACAGAAGGATCCCGGAAAAGAAGTTGTCGTTGTAGGTGGCGGTCTTGTAGGATGCGAGCTTGCACTTGACCTTGCTATGAAGGGCAAGAAAGTTACCATCGTTGAAGCGCTTGATAAGCTCATGGCTATAAACGGACCTCTCTGCTCAGCCAATAAAGAGATGCTTGAAAAGCTTATCCCTTATAACGGGATCGATGTTGTTACAAGTGCCAAGGTTACTGAGTATAAGAACGGTGTTCTCAAAGCAGATGTCGGAGCTGAGACCAAAGAGATCAGCGCAGACAGCGTAGTTCTCTGCGTTGGATATTCAAGTGAGAATACTTTATACAATGCTCACAAGAACGATGTTGACGAGATCTATCTTCTCGGCGATGCAAGACAGGTTTCAAACATCATGTACGCAATATGGGATGCATTTGAAGTAGCTAATCATATAGATTAAAATGTATCTTATGAACACGAGAAATTTTAAATGCTTTCAAACCGTATATGAGGAGAGGAATCTCCAACTGGCAGCCAGCAAGCTCTTTTTATCACCTCAGGGACTAAGTAAGATCATAAAGAGCATGGAAGAGGAGTGCGGGACACCTTTGTTTGTACGTACCAAGGAAGGCTTTATCCCCACGGAATGCGGAAAGCTCTTTTACGAAAAGTCCAAATGTATCATGCGGGACATCAATGATCTGTTTACTTCCATTGAAGCCGTCAGCGATAAGGAAATGCGATTCAAAGTCGGATTTGCTGCGGGAACGATCAGAGCGATCGATATTCCCAAGGTAAAAAAGTTCATGGAAACCAACACCGAGATCCTCGCAAGCTGGTACGAGCAGGAGAATAAGGCTGTTTTAAAGCAACTCTTAAATGATGAGATAAGCTTTGCTTTTCTTGTCGGAGCGCCGAATGCGGGCAATGTTGTCGCTGAGCCTGTAAAGTCCGTCGATATGGTCATCTACGTCCACAAGGATCACAGATTCTGGGACAAAAAAGAAGTCGATATCGGTGACATTAAAGAAGAGCCCATCATATCCATGAATGAGAAGCATCACATATATCACGATGTGATAGGTGCATGTCGTATGAATGGATTTATGCCCAATATCGTTGCGAAAGTTGGAGAGGGTGAATCGATCTATCAGCTTGTTAAGAACAGGATCGGGATAGGTATTTCGCCCAGATTTTTCCCGGACACCAAGGATGTGAGAGCGGTATCGATAAAGGATGCCTACACCTGGGATGTCTACGGAGTGTACAGAACGGATTCCGCTGACGCGGCTTTGGCAAAAAGATTTCTCGAATACGTTAAATGATAATTGAATTAAGAATATAAAAAGACAGAACCCACCTCCCTAAGCGTAAGGAAGTGGGTTCTGTTCGTGTGACGTGGGGACATCACACGAGGTGGGGGTATAAGGAAATAACATGTTGCCATGCTATTTTTCAAAATAACTGTAGTTCTGTCTGATATGCTCGTGCATGAGCTGCTCAGCCAGATCTGCATCCTTTGCCTTCATGGCATCTATGATACGGCGATGGAATTTAAGAGCCGGATCATATTTCATCTTCTCTATTACAGAATTCATGGACTCTGTAAGTACGTTCAAAAGTATCTCATAAGCCTTGATGATCATCGGGTTGCCTGTCATATTTACGAGCTTCATATGGAACTTAAGATCGTAATTGGAAAAAGCTTCCTTGTCGTCATCCTTGGCTGCCTTTTTCATCTTGGTCAAAATATCTTCAAGCAGCTCAATACTCTTATCGTCTGCAAGAGTAGTAGCGAGTCTTACGCTCTCAGAATCTATCATCTCACGAAACTGAAATACATGATTGTAAGAAGGACTTCCGATGTACATGAGCGGAATAAGCTCATTGAGTGAATCCTCCGGGCTGAACTCTCTTACGTAAGAGCCGGATCCCGTACGTGTCTCTATAAGTCCCAGAGCTTTAAGCTTCTGCATCGACTGACGGATAGTCATGCGGCTAACTCCGAAAGCTGTCGATAACTCGTTCTCGGAAGGTAGCTTGTCGCCGGGACGCCAAGTTCCCTCGATAAGGAGATTCTGCATCTGCTCAAAGACCTGCTCGACGGCATTTATCTTCTGAATAGGATTAATGTTCATAGGCACCTTTCCTCTTTATGGAAAATAAGCGATTTGTAAATCAGATAGTTGTATAACAACTATATTGTTTTTTATTATAGTCACCTCTTTTTATTCTGTCAAAGGGATTTTGGGATTTGTTGATACTGCACAAAATAGCGGATAAAAGCAAGTGCATTTTGATCACTTGACTATTTTGAGGTTGGAAAGTTATAATGCAGTTAACCTGTTATACAGCTTACAGATTTTAAAACGAGCTCTTTTAACAGGGAAAGTATTAACTGCCTAGAATTATTGGAGGATAAAAGAAATGGCTCATAGTGAAGAACTTATTCAATCACTTAAAGAAAAAGGGCAACAGCTCAGACGCGACTGTATCAAGTGTATCGGCGTTGGTGTAGCCGGACACGTTGGCGGAAGCTGCTCAAGTGCAGACCTTGTATCGGCACTTTATTTCCACAAGATGAAAGTGGATCCCAAGAATCCCGATTGGGATGAAAGAGATTATTTCCTTCTTTCAAAGGGACATGTAGCGATCCTGCAGTACGCAGCGCTTGCGGAGAAAGGTTTTTTCCCCGTTGAGGATCTGCCTCGTTGCAAGGAGATCGGATTCTATCTTCAGGGACATCCGCACCTTGGTATTCCCGGAATTGAAGCAGGAACAGGATCACTCGGACAGGGACTTTCACTCGGATCAGGTATCGCATTGGGACTTAAGCTTGATAGAAAGCCCAACAGAGTATACGTACTAGTTGGCGACGGTGAGACCGATGAGGGTCAGATCTGGGAAGCAGCAATGTCATCAAGTGCCAAGAATCTCGGAAATCTTTGCGCGATCATAGATAACAACGGGCTTCAGGCAACAGGCGCGATCAAGGACAGACTTCCCAATGAGCCTATAGCAGATAAGTGGAGAGCATTCGGCTGGAATGTAATTGAGATAGACGGACATGACTATGAAGAGATACTTACAGCTCTTGATGATGCAGAGAAGTGTGCTGACAAGCCCACAGCTATCGTTGCACACACTGTTAAGGGTAAGGGTATCAGCTTTGCTGAGAACCAGGCCGGATATCACAACAGAGCACTTACACAGGATGAATATGATATAGCAATGGAAGAGCTTGCTTAAGATTGATAAAGGAGAAAAGTATCATGGCTGAAACAAATCAGAGAACCGCTTATGGCCAGACGCTTGTTGAGCTCTGCCATAAAAATAAAGACATAGTAGTACTTGATGCAGATCTTGGCGCATCAACAATGGGTAAGATGGTTGAAATGGACCCTGAGATCGCCGAGCAGCATATAGAGATGGGTATCGCGGAAGCGAATATGATCTCAACCGCAGGTGGACTTGCAAGAGCAGGAAAAATCCCTTTCTGCAGCTCATTTGCAGTATTTGCGGGAGGAAGAGCTTTCGATCAGATAAGACAGTCAATTGCGATCGGTAAACTCAATGTAAAGATCTGCGGATCAAGCGCAGGATGTTCGGATTTCGGCGACGGTGCAACACACCAGTCTGTCGATGACATCGCATACATGCGTGTTATCCCCAACATGAACGTATTCGTTCCCGCAGATGCAAACGAGACTGTAGCTGTAGTTAAGTACATGGCTGAGCATGAAGGTCCCATGTATCTTCGTGTAAACCGTAATCCTTACGACAACGTGACCGAAGAGAACGCAAAGTTCGTACCCGGTGAGCCTGTCGTATTAAAGGAAGGTACCGACGTTGCTGTATTTGCATGCGGCGTTATGGTAACAAAGGCTTTAGAAGCTGCAAAGGCTCTCGAAGGCAAGATCTCTGTAAAGGTAGTAAATGTTTGCTCTATCAAGCCTCTTTACAGAGAGAGCGTTGTGAAGATCGCAAACAGCGTAAAGGGTGTGGTCACAGCTGAGGAGCACAGCATCATCGGCGGACTCGGCGGTGCGATCGCTGAGGCACTTCGCCTTGAGAAGAAGCCGATCGAGTTTGTAGGAATCCGGGACAGATTCGGAGCTTCAGCTCACAACTATGATGATATCCTTGATTATCTCGGACTTACTACAGAAAGCATCGTAAAGGCTGTAGAAGAGATCAATTCTAAGGCATAATTAAATTATAGGAATTAATAACAGAGAACATTTACCAACTAATACAATACATACAAACAGAAAGGAAGTTATAATATGAAAGTAGGATTTGTCGGACTTGGTATCATGGGACGCCCCATGTGTAAGAACCTTCTTAAGGCAGGATATGAAGTAACAGCATACGACCCTTTTGCAAAGGAAGCGCTTGATGATGTCGTAGCATGCGGCGCAACAAGAGGAGAGAGCAATGCTGATGTTGCTTCTAAGAGTGATGTTGTTATCACAATGGTTCCCAATTCACCTCATGTTAGAGAAGCTATCTTTGGTGAGGGAGGTATCGCAGAAGGCGCTAAGGCAGGTCTTGATATCATCGATATGAGTTCTATCGCTCCGCTTCAGTCAAAAGATATTGCTGCAAAGTGTGCGGAAAAAGGCATCAATATGATGGATGCTCCTGTTTCAGGCGGAGAGCCCAAGGCTATCGACGGAACACTTTCCATCATGTGCGGTGGCCCCAAGGCTATGTTTGATAAGTACACAGAGCTCCTCGGAGTAATGGGCGGTTCTGTAGTTCACTGCGGAGATATCAACGGAGCGGGAAACACGACAAAGCTTGCAAACCAGGTCATAGTCGCTGTAAATATCGCTGCTTGCGCTGAGGCTTTCGAGCTTGCGACAATGGCAGGAGTAGATCCCGAGAAGGTATTTGCTGCAATAAGAGGCGGTCTTGCAGGCTCAACTGTAATGGATGCTAAGGTTCCCATGATGCTTGACGGTAACTTCAAGCCCGGCTTCAGGATCGACCTTCACATCAAGGATCTTAACAACGCACTTGATACAGGGCACGGTGTAGGAACACCTATGATCCTTACAAGCGCAGTTCAGGAGATGCTTCAGTGGCTTCACAACAATGATTGCGGAAGCGACGATCACAGTGCTATCCTTAAGTATTATGAGAAGATTTCCGGAACAGAGATGAGGAAATTAAAATAAGTATATTTGGAGAGTGTTCTTATGAAGATATTATTTGCTTCGGACTCCTTCAAAGGAAGCTTGTCCAGTGAGCAGACAATAGGACTTCTTACCAAGGCGGCATTCGAGGTTTTCGGAGAATGTGAAAGGATCGGAGTACCGGTTGCCGACGGCGGTGAAGGTACTGTAGATGCGGTTGTAAAAGCCGAGAACGGAGAATTTATAAGCTGCACGGTTCAGGGACCTTTAATGCAAGAGGTGGAAGCGCGATACGGTATATTCGACGGTGACAGAGCTATCATTGAGATGTCTGCTGCTTCGGGTCTTACACTTGTACCCGAGAGAAGAAAGAATCCGATGAATACAACTACATTCGGAACCGGAGAACTTATCCTCGATGCGATAAACCGCGGCTACAGAAATCTTACGATAGCTATCGGAGGATCTGCCACAAACGATGGAGGAATGGGATGCTTACGAGCTCTCGGTGTTCGCTTTCTTGATAAGGCAGGACATGAACTCAAAGGTTTTGGAAGAGACCTCGTTAACGTAAGAGACATTGATATATCGGCCATGGATCCGAGAGTCAAGGAATGCGACATCATGGTCATGTGCGACGTCAACAATCCGCTCTGCGGAAAAGACGGTGCGACTTGGACCTTCGGAGCGCAAAAGGGTGCGACACCGGAGATCCAAGAGCAGCTCGAAAAGGGTATGTGCAACTACCGCGATGTCATAAAGAGATGCTTTGGCGTTGACTGTGACACCATAAAGGGCGCGGGAGCTGCAGGCGGACTGGGCGCAGCACTCTCGGTATTCTTAAGAGGTAATATGAAGCCCGGAATAGAGGCCGTGCTTGATCTTATCAACTTTGACGAGAGACTTAAGGGTGTCGATTTTGTAGTCACCGGAGAAGGAAGGACCGACTGGCAGAGCTGCTTCGGAAAAGTAATGCAGGGTGTCGGACTCAGAGCCAAGGCCAAAGGAATTCCTGTATTCGGACTTTGCGGATCACTTGGAAAAGATGCACTTGATATATGTGATTACGGAATAGCGTCTTTAATAACTACTGTAAATTCACCTATGGCGATCGAAGATGCCATGGGCAATGCAGAGGCATTATATTATGAAGGCGCGATCAGATTGTTCCGCTTTATAAAGGCGGGAATAGAAATCGGAAGAAAAACGTCCACTTGATAGTGGGCGTTTTTTTACATGAAAATCAAGTATAGCAAGACTATACAGGCGAAATGCGATACAATATGATAAATGGTCCATTTTACGGAGGTACGATATGTTCAGGAAAATGAGACGTTTCAATCAGCAGATCACTGATGAGGAATGCATTGAAGTTCTTAAAAATACAAAGAGAGGCGTGTTATCTCTTATAGGCGACGACGGATATCCTTACGGAGTTCCGCTTATTCACTGGTACTGCGAAGAGGATGGCAAGATTTATTTCCACGGAGCAAAGAGCGGGCATAAGAACGATGCCATAAAGAATTGCGACAAAGCCTGCTATACGGTGCTTAACGACGGCTATCGCGAAGAGGGTGAGTGGGCGCTCAATTTCAAGAGCATCATAACCTTCGGCAGGATCAAATTTATTGAAGACCAGGAAAAGGCAAGGAAGATCTGCATCGCCATGGTAAAAAAATTCACCGATGACGAAGATTTTCTTGAAAAAGAGCTCAAGTTCCTTTTCCCTGCGGTCCAGTGCTTTGAATTTACACCCGAGCATATGACAGGAAAGAGAGTTAAAGAGGAGTGATGAGAGTTTGGCGCTAAGAGAGGTGTTTTGACATGGCTGTTACCTACAGAAGATTAACCGAAAAAGACCTTGCTACATTTATTGAGATGCGTATAACGCAGCTTCGCGAAGAGGGGGCAAAAGAGGATATCGATCTTTACCCCGCGCTCAATGATTTCTATAAAAGACATATGGCGGACGGTACTTTTGTGTCGTGGCTTGCGCTTGACGGCGACAAGATCATAGGAACAAGCGGGATGTCTTTTGTCGAGAAGCCGCCGTACTTTGGCTGCCCGTCGGGTAAGATCGGGCTCCTTTCAAGTATGTACACCGATCCCGGATACAGACGGAAAGGTATTGCAAAAGATCTTTTGACCAAGGTCGTTGATGAGGCAAGAGAATACGGCTGCGGCGCGATACAGATCACTGCGTCCGACATGGGCGTGAAGCTCTACACTGCGTTTGGTTTTAAGCACAACGGAAACTTTATGCAGTATAAGCTGTGATATATTTTTTGGAAAAAGAAAAGAGGAAAAGAAATGGCTTTGCAGATGACTCACATGGTTGTTGCTTATAAGCTTGCTGAGCATTTGAAGATAAAAGAGAATACACCGGAATTTATTTTAGGTTCCATAGCTCCCGATTCTGTCTGGTTTTCGGATTCGTATATGGAGAAAAAGATTCATTCACACTGCTTTGAATGTTGTGGGCCGTGGGGCGAAACGCAGGATTATGTCAGATGGATAGAGAACATAAAAGAGTTTTGGAATAAGTATGTGACACAGGAAAAAGACAGCAGAACAAAAGCTTTTTTGATAGGGCTCTGTGTTCACAATCTGACGGATTACTGTTTTGATATTATGATCTGGAGTGTGCTGAAAAAGAAACTGATCCCACCCATGACCTTTGATGAGTTTAAAGAGGTTTATTATCCGGAAGCACGTAGATTTGATGAATGGCTATATCAAAATTGTGAATGTACAAAAGAGATTTTTGACCTGTTGGATGATTCAAAAGAGCTTGATTTTGAAGACTATGTTTTTGCAGAAAACCAGGTTACCATGAAAAAACATTTTGCTAAGACGCAGTATAATATTCAAGAAAAGGTTGATGCTTCCGTGAATAAATACTTTACTTTTGATATGCATCAGTATTTTATCGAAGAGGCACCGAATAAGATTTGTGAGCTTATAAAAGGATTTTTATATAATGAAAAATAAATCAAAGAAAAAAAGGAAGATTCTTTTGGTTATTCTTTTTCTAATAATTATTCTTACTGTTTGGTATGAAAAACCTGTTACAGAGATCATCAGCATAAGAGGCAAAGGGAAGATCGATACACCTGTCAGATTTGCGCTTGTTACAGATCTTCATTCTTGTTACTACGGAAAAGATCAGAAACGACTTACGGATCTGATAGACAACGGCAAGGTTGACGGAGTTCTTTTGTCCGGAGATATTTTTGATGACAAGTTTAGTGATACGAATGCCAAGATTTTCATGGAAGCAATCTCGAAAAAGTATCCATGTTTTTATGTGACCGGCAATCACGAGTTCTGGAGCAAAAGAGAAAACGAAACAAAAGAGTATCTTAAATCCATGGGAGTTACCGTTCTTGAGGGAAATGCGAGCACAATAGAAATAAAAGGAAACAAGATAGATATTTGCGGAGTTGACGATCCGACCTACATGAAGAACGATGAGTGGAGATCACAGCTTACCAAAGCAAGTGAAAAGTCAGATCCGGAGCATTACAGAATTCTTTTGTCACATAGACCTGAAAAAGTGGATGTGTACAGAGAGTACGATTTTGACCTGGTGGTTTCCGGACATGCTCACGGCGGGCAGTGGACTATACCTTTTTTGCATAGAGGAATTGCGGCGCCTAATCAGGGTCTTTTGCCCAAATATGTCGACGGCCGGTATGATCTTGGAAACGGAACCGAGATGATAGTAAGTAGGGGACTTGCGAGGGAGAGGATGCCGTATCCCAGATTTTTCAATCATCCCGAGGTCGTGCTTATAGATATAGGAAAGTGAAAAACGGATTTTGCAAAATATAAACATCATATATAATGATTAGGTTATTAGGAGGATTTTTTATGCACTACACTTATAATCCGAAGGGAGTATGTTCAACTGAGATCAATTTTGATCTCGATGAAAACGGCAAGATTTCAGGGCTTCGCTTTACAGGCGGATGCAACGGCAATCTGAAAGCTATTGGCAGGCTTTTGGAAGGTCAGGATGCTAAGCACGCTGCTGAGATCCTTAAAGGAAATGACTGTGGCGGAAGAGGAACATCTTGCGCGGATCAGCTTTCTAGAGCGCTTGAGCAGGCACTTAATGCATAAGTTTTAATGCATAAATTTTAGTGCGGTTAATGAGGTTTATAAAATGAGATTTTATGTAGATTTTGATGATTGTCTCTGCGAAACTGCAAAGGCATTTACCGAGATTGCAACGAGGCTTTTCGGGAAAAATGTTCCTTATGAAGGAGTGCGATTTTTTAACCTGCAAGAGTCTTTTGATCTTACGGATGACGAGTACGAACAGCTTATGAGCGAGGGCCATCGCCCGGAAGTTCTTCTTTCTTATGAAGAGACACCGGGGGCGTCCAAGGTGCTCAATGAGCTGATAGACAGCGGACACGAAGTGTTTATCATTACGGGCCGCCCTTCCAATTCATTTGATGCATCCAGAAAATGGCTCGATGAACACGGCTTAGAGCGCGCAACACTCTACTGCCTCAACAAATACGGAAGAGACTTTTTTTACAAAAAAGGCGAGTTCAATCTGGAACTTGAAGACTATTACAAGATGTCTTTTGACTATGCCATTGAGGATTCACCCATGGCATTTAAGTTCTTTGACCATTTGCCGGATCTAAAGGTTATGGTCATCGACAGGCCCTGGAACAGAGAACATGAGCTTCCGGGCAGCAATTATACAAGATGCTCCGGCTGGGAGCAGATCAAGGAAAAAATCATGCTTGACTCTCACATTATGTGAGGGATTATCGTTGTAGTGAGCTCAGGAAAACATCCATGGAGGTAAGTACAAATGCTTAAAATAGGAGATTTTTCAAAATTATCCAGAGTAAGTATCAGGATGCTGCGTCACTACGATGATATCGGACTTTTAAAACCGGCAGAAATTGATGAGTTTTCGGGGTATAGGTATTATCATGAGGAACAGCTTTTTACCATCGGAAGGATCACGGCATTAAAAGATATGGGATTTTCCCTTGCAGATATTATCAAGATGCTTGATAACTATGATGATAAAGAAATGATGGACAATTTTTTTTCGGAAAGACAAAAGGAATTATCCAAGCTCTCCGAAGAAACGCAGTATAAGCTGATGCTTCTGGATTCAGCACGTAAGAGGCTGAGGAAGGAGCAAAACATGAGTTATGATGTAACTGTAAAGACTATACCGGAAAGATATGCGGCAACGGTTCATATGATAGTTCCTCGTTATGAGGATGAAGGCATGCTGTGGAGTACAATGAGGAGCGAGTGCAATAACTTGAATCCTTCAGATCCTTGTCTTGCGGCAGCTGAATTTCTTGATGACGAATACAAGGAAGAGAACGTTGAGATAATAGCATGGATGACGGTAAAAGGTACTTATACCGATACAGAGCATGTAAAGTTTAAGTCACTTCCCGCGGTTAAGGTCGCCAGCTGTATCCTCAAAGGCAGCTATGACCAAATGGGTGAAGTGTACGCCACGGTGGCGTCATGGATAAAAGAAAACGGATACAAGATGAACGGACACATGTTTAATATATATCATGTGAGCCCGGCTCAGACACAAAATCCAGATGAGTATGTGACTGAGGTTTGTTTCCCGGTTGAATAAAGAATGATGAAAATGCCGGATCGAGAGATCCGGCATTTGTGTTATTAATTTTTTTGAGCCTTTTCAAGCTCGGCTATTTTTCTTTTTAATTCGGCATTTTCGTTACGCAGTCCGCTATTTTCGTCACGAAGGTCTGTGTTTTCATCGCACAGCTCAGAAATTTTAGATTCTTTCTGCGCAAGCTCGGGCTCGTATTTCTCTTCAGCATCA
>JAFXTN010000019.1 GCA_017535785.1 Butyrivibrio sp.
AACAAAGAAGGGATCTATCACATCAGTTCAGGCTGCAGTCGTGCCGACCGATGACTTGACAGACCCTGCTCCTGCTACAACCTTCACACACCTTGATGCTACTACGGTTCTTTCAAGAGATATCGCTTCAAAGGGTATTTATCCTGCGGTTGATCCTCTTGATTCAACAAGCCGTATTCTTTCACCCGACATCGTCGGAAAAGAGCATTATGAAGTTGCAAAGGGCGTTCAGCAGGTTCTTCAGAGATATCGTGAACTTCAGGATATCATTGCCATCATGGGTATGGACGAACTTTCAGAGGAAGATAAGCTTACTGTTTACAGAGCACGTAAGGTTCAGAACTTCTTGTCACAGAGCTTCTCTGTTGCCGAGCAGTTCACAGGTCTTCCCGGTAAGTATGTTCCTCTTAAGGAGACAATCAGAGGCTTCAAGATGATCCTTGACGGTGAGTGCGATGATCTTCCTGAGAGTGCTTTCCTCCTTGTCGGAACTATCGACGAAGTGTTTGAGAAGGCTAAAAAGCAGTAAAGGAGCTGATTATGTCCACTTCATATCATTTACAGGTTGTATCCCTGGATGGTCTTGATTTCGAGGGCGAAGTTCAGAAGATAATGCTCCGTACAATAGATGGCGATGTCGAAATTTTGGCACGTCATACCAACTATTGTACTGCTATCGGAATGGGAACCGCAAAGGTGACCATGGCTGACGGAAGCGAGAGAAAAGCGGCCTGTATCGGTGGAATGATCTCGGTTATGAACGGAGAAGTTAGAGTCCTTCCCACAACTTGGGAGTGGAGCGAAGACATTGACGTTGAGCGTGCCAAGGCTGCAAAAGCTAAGGCAGAGGAACTTCTCAAGAACCAGGTGCTTGATAAGGAAGCAAGGGTTCGCGCCGAGGCAAAACTGTACAGAGCGCTGGTAAGAATCGGATCCTCGGGACAGGATATCTAAGGAAAAAGCATAAGTGTGACATCTCATTTTATAAGGGACGGCACACTAGCAAAAACTGGGAAAATATTAGCATTAAGTACGCGGTAAAATAGGTCTGCGATTAGTATAATCTATCTAGCATGAAAGGATGGGGTATACTATGGCTAGACTTATTTTACCGCGTTTGTTGTCTGACGGATGCGTGATTCAGAGGAGAAAAAGTATTCATATCTGGGGATGGGATGATGCAGGATCTGAGATCACTGTAAATCTCGCCGGTGAAACCGTTACAGGAAAGTGTAACGACAAAGGAAGGTTTGACGTATATCTTTCTGCGAAAGAGAGCGGAGGACCTTACGAACTTGTTGTTTCGGACGATAAGGGAGAGAGTATAACTGTCAAAGATGTAATGCTGGGAATTGTCTGGCTTTGCACAGGACAGTCCAATATGGAACTTCCCATAAACAGGGTAAAAGACAAATATCCTGAGCTTATAGATGTTGAAGAGAATAAGAGAATATCAACTTTTAAGATAGTTGAAGAGACCAGTTTTTCAGGGCCTTACGAGGAACATAATACAGGAAGCTGGAAGCATGTTAGCAAAGATACCATTTTGGATTTTTCTGCCACAGCATATTTTTTTGCAAGCAAGTTACAGAATATGACGGGGCAGCCTGTTGGTCTTATCAACGCAAGCCTTGGCGGTTCGAGAGCTTCATCATGGATGAGCAGAGAGATGCTTGAAGGATATGATGAACTTATCGCAGAGACTGATAAGTATAATGATGCAGCTTTCAGAAAAGAGCGCATGGAATATAATGTCGCAAAGGATGAGAAGTGGACAAGCGAACTTGCGGCAGCAGATGCGGGAATAGAGGGACATTGGGACAAGGAAGATGTTTATGATTCTTATTGGGATACAATGACACTTCCCGCAATGTTTACGGGAACGCCTCTTGAAGGTCATATAGGCTCTGTATGGTTTAGAAGAAAATTCGACCTTCCTAAGGAACTTGCGGGCAAAAAAGCAAGATTCTTTTTTGGAACAATGGTTGATTCAGACAAGGTATACGTAAACGGACAGCTTATCGGCGAGACCGGTTATCAGTATCCGCCTCGTAAATATGACATTCCCGAAGGCCTTACCAGGGAAAAAGACAATGTTATATCAATAAGACTTACCATCGAACTTGGTCTTGGACGAGTTACTCCGGGCCCCGGCAAAGAATATAAGATATTTAATGAAGAGGCATCCGTTAATCTCGACGGTGAGTGGAAATACAGGATCGGTGCAAAGTGCGAACCCAAGCCTCCCACAGATTTCATTAACTGGAATTCATCGGGACTGTTTAACGGTATGACAGCACCTTGTCATAATTTCCCGATTGACGGCGTTATCTGGTATCAGGGCGAGAGTAATGTCCACGAGAAGTGGGATTACGCAGACCTTACAGAGAGAATGGTCAAAGGCTACAGAGATTTGTGGAATGAAGAGAATCTTCCCTTCATCGCTGTTCAGCTTCCCAATTTTGTGATCGATCTTGATGAAAAAGAGAATTGGGGAGAGTTCAGGCTTATTCAGAACAAGATTCTTTCAATCCCTTCAACGGGACTTGCGGTAACGATGGGACTTGGTGAAGACAACGATCTTCATCCCGTTACGAAAAAGCCTGTAGGAGAGAGACTTGCACTTTGGGCGGCACACATTAAATACGGATATAACGGTGAATATACAGGCCCTGTTGCACTTGCTGCGGCTACAAACGGTGACAGTGTAAAAGTTGTTCTCGGACATACTGACGGTCTATGTGTGGTTGACGCAGGCAAAGGCACGGAAATAAAAGATTTCTTCCTTGAAGACGAAGACGGCAAATTACATGAGACTGAAGCGGTTATCGAAGACAATGCAATAATCTGCAGCTGTAAGGATGAGCACAAGGCAAAATTCAGAAAAGTCTTGTGGTGCTGCGAAAATACATACAGAGGCGGACTTGTGTCAAATGTTTCGGGAATACCGATGAGTCCGTTTAAGCTTCTGATAAATTAAATATTTTGGAAAATAAAAAAGGAAACGCTTTAAACGGCGTTTCCTAAATTGTAAAGATTATTTCTTTTTATCCGGAACTGCATCTTTTCCGGTAAGATCCGCACCGGTTCGATAAAGCTTTCTGAACTCGGTAGGAGAGCAGTTATTCATGTCTTTGAATACCCTGTTAAAGGTTGAAAGACTAAAGAAGCCGGACTGGAGCGCGATATCCATGATGGACATATTGGTATCGCCAAGCAGCTCCTGAGCCATGAGGATTCTTCGCTTCGTGATGTACTGATAGCAGGAGATTCCCATATAGTTTTTGAAGAGTCTTTCAAAATGAAATTTTGAAAAACCTGCAAGTTCGGCGAGCTGTTCAACCGTAAGATCGTCGGATCTGTGTGAATCGATATAATTTGTGACAGAAACTATCTTGTCTATGTTTTTTCGCTGAGGATCTGCGGAATCAGGCACCTGTCTTTTTTCATTGGGATGCATGCTTCCGATCTGCGCGAGGATAAGCGTGACAAGAGAGTATACGGATATTTTCAGAAATTCGTCGCTTTCACCGTAGAGCCTGTCTATTTCCCAGAAATAGTTCTGGAGTTTGGCAGTTTCAATCGGATGTTCCGTCTGTTTTATGTGGACAAAAGGCGGAAGAGTCTTTAGAAGAGGTACAAGCGAGGAAATCTGTGAATATCCACCGATATCGAAGAGAAGAATAAGCTTTTCTCCGCCTGTAGATTCGGAAATATACTCGTGAAGCGTTCCGGGAGCGATCATTATCAGGTCGCCGGGCGCACAGTCTACAATAGTTGATTTGTCATTATGAAATTTTATTCGTAGTGTTCCCGACAGGAGCAGAATAATCTCCACGTCGTTGTGCCAATGTATAGGATATTTGGCAAGCGTGTTGTGATACAGAAGGACACCTTTAAGAGTGTCATAGATGATATCTTCTCTTGCCTTTTCGTTTATGTCTTGTATCATATGGATAACTCCTAAAAAACGGTATAACAAATACTACGAGATTAATTTTAGCATTTTACCATAAAAAATAGAAGAAAGATTTTTAAATGAAAGGTAACATTTTTATGAAGGCACAGAATTGGTCACAGATGTGGCTTGGATATCACCCTATATCCAAAGACAACAAGAATTGGAAAGTTATCTGCAACGATTTTTCAAAGGAAGACCGCATTGTTAATAGCGCGATAGGGGAATTTGCGAAAGGTATAGAAGGATATTTCGGCGCCGGAATCACAGAGGATGACGGCGATGTATATGTTCTTGAGATTGTAAAAGATACAAGCATTGCAGATGAAGGCTATTCCATAAAGGGTGAAAAGAGTGGAGTCACACTAAGCGCATCTGATGAGAACGGCGTTATCTACGGCGTTTTTGCAATCCTTAGAAAGCTCGGAGCAAGAATCCGACTTGAAGACATCTGTGAAAAAGCAGCTCCTTCCAATCCGCTTAGAATGATGAACCACTGGGACAACATGGATGGAAGTATTGAGAGAGGATACTCGGGAGAATCATTCTTTTTTGAGAATGACGACATGTATGTAGATGAGAGAACCGTTGATTATGCGCGCTTCATGGCAAGTGTCGGAATAAACGGAATTGTGATCAATAACGTTAATGTCAAGGGCGCGGCTACTTATCTTATAACGGACAGATTTTTTGATAAGGTAAAAGAGCTTCAGGATGTCTTTGCAGATTACGGAATTAAGCTCTATCTGTCAATTAACTTTGCGGCTCCCATCGAGCTTGGCGGCCTTGAAGTATGCGATCCGCTTGATGAAGGTGTTATCGCATGGTGGCAGGCTAAGTCAAAAGAAGTGTTTGAAAAGCTTCCCGGATTTGGCGGATATCTTGTAAAGGCAGATTCAGAGGGAAGACCCGGACCGTTCACATATGGAAGAACACAGGCAGACGGTGCGAATATGCTCGCTGATGCGGTTGCTCCTTACGGCGGAATAATAATCTGGAGATGCTTTGTTTATAACTGTACTCAGGACTGGAGAGATTACAAGACTGACAGAGCAAGAGCGGGATATGACTACTTTAAGGATTTTGACGGAGAGTATCATGACAATGTAATTCTTCAGATCAAGAACGGACCTATGGATTTCCAGATAAGAGAGCCTATTTCGCCTCTTCTTGGTGGACTTACCAAGACAAACCAGCTTCTTGAAGTTCAGATTGCACAGGAATATACGGGACATCAGATCGATCTTTGCTATTTGATCCCTATGTTTAAGGAGGTTCTTGATTTCCGCACATATTGCAGTGAAGAGAATGATACGGTCGCCGATATCGTAAGCGGAAGAACAATGGGCAATAAGCTTGCGGGAATGGCAGCAGTAATAAATACGGGAAATGACTTTAACTGGACAGGAAACGATCTTGCTGCGGCAAACCTTTATGGATTCGGCCGTCTTGCATACAATACCGAACTTAGTTCCGAAGAGATTGCAAGAGAGTGGGTTGCTCTTACATTTGATATGGACAAGGAGTCTGAGGACAAACTTACAGATATGCTCTTAAAATCCAGAGAAATCTATGAAAAGTATACATCACCTCTTGGAATCGGCTGGATGGTAACTCCTCATGTGCACTACGGACCAAGTGTTGACGGATATGAATACTCAAGATGGGGCACATATCACAGAGCCGATCACAAGGGAATCGGCGTGGACAGATCGGATAAGGGAACAGGATATGCTCAGCAGTACTATGAGCCAAACGCATCAGTGTACAACGATCCCGAGAAATGTCCGGAAGAGCTGCTTCTTTTCTTCCATCACATTCCTTATACATGGAAGCTTAAGAGCGGACAGACACTTATCCAGTACATCTATGATTCTCATTTTGAGGGTGAAGCCGAAGCTGAGCAGCTTGCGGCAGACTGGAATTCATTAAAGGATGTTGTGGATTCTGAGGTGTTTGCAAGAGTTGCGGAGCGTTTTGAACTTCAGGTTGCCAACGCAAAAGAGTGGAGAGATCAGGTTAACTCTTACTTCTTTAGAAAAAGCGACATTGCGGATGAAAAAGGCAGAAAGATATATTGATATTATAAGGCATAACGCGATTTTACTATTTATGCATAAAAGTAGTCACGTTATGCATTTTTTATGCATAAATATTCGCTTATTGCATTTAAAAAAACAGCAAGTTTTGCAATAAAAACAACAACTATGTCAATTGCAAAAATCCTAGAGAAATAGCGGGGTGTAGTAGTGTTTTTGTCGCAAATATCGAGATGAAAAAAGCATTATTTGATAGGAATTAGCACAATATGATAAGTAGAATTATTATACCAGTTGTGCAATTTTTTTATTAATTAGGGAGAGTTTTATGAACAAAATTAAAAGTGACGCGCCGGAGAGTCGTAATCCGGTCAGTATCTATTTTAAGCGTTATTGGCAGTTGTATCTGTTACTGGCGCTTCCTATGCTGTACTTGCTTATCTTCAAGTATATTCCTATGATATATATTCAGATCGCATTTAAAAAGTACAGTATCGTTGAGAGTATCTGGAAGCAGAAACTTGCAGGAAATCATGGATTCCAGTATTTCATCCAGGCATTTTCCGATAGTGATTTCCGCAGAGCGCTTAGGAATACTTTGGTATTGAATCTTCTCGATCTTGCAATCGGATTCCCGATTCCGATCATCTTTGCACTTCTTCTTAATGAATTGTGCTTTAAGAGATTCAAGAAAGTAGTTCAGACTATTGCGTACATGCCTCACTTTCTTTCATGGGTTATTATCTATGGATTGGCGCTTCAGTTGTTCACGCCTTCAACAGGTCTTGTAAATATGGTCATCAATAATCTCGGAGGAGAGTCGGTTCCTTTCCTTAACGATCCGGGACATTGGATCTGGACATATATATTCCTGGGCGCATGGCAGAGCTTTGGTTGGAATTCAATCGTTTATCTCGCAGCCATTGCAGGTATCAACAACGAGCTTTACGAGGCTGCATCTGTAGACGGTGCCGGCAGACTCAGCAAGATCTGGCATATCACTTTGCCCGGAATCAGATCAACTATCGTTTTGCTTCTTATCATGCAGATCGGTAACATTCTTGGCGGAACATTTGACAGACCTTTCGCACTCAGAAATAACCTCGTTATTTCATGGGCAGAGGTTCTTCCTACATATATTTATTCACATGGTATCAAGGGATTGCAGTTCTCTCTTACCACTGCGGTTGGATTCTTCCAGTCTGTTGTGGGAGTAATTTTCCTGCTTCTGGCTAATACAATTTCCAGAAAGCTTGGAGAACGTGGTATTTGGTAAAAGAGAGGAGAAAGTAAATGCATAAGCCTAAGCATTATATAAGCGATTATGTCATCGCTGCAATTTGTGTAGTAATAAGTTTGATATGTATCATACCGATGATCAATCTGCTTGCAAGATCACTCAGTTCAACTGATGCTCTTATCAAGCATGAAGTATATCTTTTTCCTGTTGATATCAATATCGGTGCTTATCAGATGGTACTTACAGATCCAAAATATATCAAAGCATTCATTTGGACTGTAATTCTTACAATTATTTGTACTGTAGTTTCACTGGTTATGACGGCAGCGTGCGCATATCCTTTGATCTACTCCGAGCTTAAGGGACGTAGCGTGATCAATATCTTTATCACGATCACAATGTTCTTTAACGCAGGAACTATCCCGAACTACCTCCTTATGCAGAGTTTGGGACTTTTGAACAAACCCCTGGTACTTATTCTTCCGGGATGTTTGTCAGTTTATAACATGATTATTATGAGAAGTTTCTTCTATGGAATACCTGAAAGCTTACGTGAGTCTGCACAGATTGACGGTGCATCATTCTTCAAGATACTTTCAAGTATTTATATTCCGCTTTCAAAGCCCGTTATAGCAACACTTGCTCTTTTCTATGCGGTAGGTCGTTGGAACGGATATTCGGATGCTCTTATGTATTTGAGCGGCCCCGGCGGAAGCAAATGGTATCCTTTGCAGCTTCTTTTGTACAACATTCTTAATAATGTAAACAGCGTTGAAGTTGCTACTCAGGAAGGATTCTCTTCACCCGGTCTTTCAGAAGCTCTGAAAGCTGCTATTGTTATGTTCTCAACGGTTCCAATACTGTGCGTATACCCTAGACTTCAGAAGTACTTTATGTCCGGAGTCATGGTCGGCGCAGTAAAAGAATAAACTCATACACAATATAAGGAGGGTTAGTATGAAAAAGAGAGTGGTATCACTTATGCTTGCTGCTATGATGATGGTAGTGGCAGTAGGCTGCGGCAAGGGCGATAAAGCCGGTAGCGCAGCAAACGGAGGCGGTGCGGCAGCAGACGCTTCAGCACTTGGTGATGATGGTAAGTTCGCAGAAACTCACCACATTACAGTTGAGGTTTATGACCGTGGAAATGACGGCGGATCCGATCCTGTAAATAACAAGTACACAGATTATATCAAGAAGGGAATGCTCGATAAGTACAACGTAGAAGTTGAGTTCGTAGCTGTTCCCCGTTGGACAGAGGTTGAGCAGATCAGTAACCTTCTTGCTGCAAATAATGCACCTGATGTATGCGTTACATATGATATTGCAACAATCGAGACTTACGGAAACATGGGTGGTATCGTTGATATGAAGGATGCACTTGAGACAAACAAGGATATCCTTCCTAACCTTTGGAAGCATCTTGGTGAAACAAATATTTACTGGGATCAGCATCCTGATACAAAGACAATCTGGGATATCGAGGCTGTAAGAGAGAACCAGAACGACGTTAACACATTCATCAGAGAAGACTGGCTCAAGAAACTTGGCCTTGAAGTTCCTACAACAAAAGAGGAATTCTACAATGTTCTCTGCGCATTCAGAGACAATGCTGACAAGCTCCTCGGAGCAGACGCTTCTAAGTTGATTCCTTATTCAATCAGCTTTGACGCAGGTTACAGAGCAAAAACTCTTAACTATTCATTTGCAGATCCTAACATGACAGATAAGGAATTCTACATCAACAGCTTTGATGACAGAGGATTCACAATTCCCGGAATCAAAGAAGGCGTTAAGCTTCTCAATAAGTGGTACAACGAAGGTCTTATCTGGAAGGATTTCGCTCTTTACGGAGCAGGAGACAAGACAGAGGATGACCTTATCAAGGCAGGTTATGTAGGAGCATTCACACATAACTGGGATTATCCTTTCAGAGACGGTGAGAACTCTATCGACACAAACATCAAGAAGTTTGGCGGCGAAGATGCTAAGTTCATCGCTATCGATCCTTTCGAGGATAAGAACGGAACACATACAAAGTGGATCTCAGGTCCTGTTGACCGTAAGATCTTCTTCCCTTCAACAAACGATGATATCCTTGCATCACTTCTTTACCTTGATTGGATCAGCACACCTGAGAATATCGAGTATCTCCAGATCGGTGATGAAGGTGTTACACATGAAGTAGGCGAAGGCGGAGAGATCTCAATCATTGCAGCTACAGGAAATGACATTCAGAACTCAGGAATGAACATTGACTACACAATTACAACAAACGGACTTAAGCTTGTAGATCCTGCACTTACAGAGAAGTCACTTGCATACAGCTATGCAGGAATCGATCCTCAGCTTGTAGGAGATGCTGATAAGATCGCAAAGACAGACAACCGTGCAGCAAAGTCATATCACATCGGTGCTATCGATGCAGAGACAGGAATGGGCGATCCTCTTAACCAGAAGAGAGACCAGATCCTCGATCAGTCAATCGTTGCTCCCGTAGCAGATTTTGACAAGATTTTCGATCAGGGAATGCAGGAATATCTTGCAGCAGGCGGACAGGCTATCATTGATGAAAGAAAAGCTAAATGGGAGTCAATCCACGGCGACAAGGAAAACCTTGACTGATAATTAAAAAACAAATAGCAATAACTGATTAAATCAGAGACAGGATACGTATAACTGCGTAGCCTGTCTCTCTTTTACTTTTATGTAAATTGTTTTAAGCAAATTTCAAGATAAAAAAAGCACTATATGATAGGAATAGTGTATAGAAGATAAGTACAATGTTTATACATATTATCGGAAAAATATAAATGTGACTAATAATATATGAGGTGAGTGAATGGATAGAACAGAAGCAAGAAAAAGAGCCAAAGAGCTTGTAGCGAAAATGACCGTTGAAGAGAAAGCAGGCCAGCTTCGTTATGACGCTCCCGCAATCGAAAGACTTGGAGTTCCTGCTTACAACTGGTGGAATGAGGCGCTTCACGGCGTAGCACGTGCAGGCACGGCAACAATGTTCCCTCAGGCAATCGGACTTGCTGCGGCATTTGATGATGAACTCATGGGATGCATCGGTGAGATAATCGCTATTGAAGGACGTGCCAAGTACAATGAACAGTCTAAGCGCGGTGACAGAGATATCTATAAGGGACTTACATTCTGGGCTCCCAATGTAAATATCTTCAGAGATCCCAGATGGGGACGTGGACACGAGACATACGGTGAAGATCCCTTCCTTACAAGTTCTCTTGCTGTTCCTTTCATCAAAGGAATGCAGGGCGACGGAGAGTACATGAAAGTTGCTGCATGTGCCAAGCACTTTGCGGTTCACTCAGGCCCTGAGGCAGAGAGACATTATTTCAATGCAAAAGCTTCCGCAAAAGATCTCGAAGAGACATATCTTCCCGCATTTGAAGCTTGCGTAAAAGAGGCAGATGTAGAAGCTGTAATGGGCGCATACAACAGAACAAACGATGAGCCTTGCTGTGCAAATAAGCCTCTTATGGTTGATATCTTAAGAGGTAAATGGGGATTCCAGGGACATTTCGTTTCCGATTGCTGGGCAGTCAGAGACTTCCATGAGAATCACAAGGTTACGGGAACACCCGAAGAGTCGGTTAAGCTTGCTCTTGATCTTGGATGTGACCTTAACTGCGGATGTACATATCAGAAGCTTATGAACGCTTACAGAGCGGGACTTATTGATGAAGAGACGATCACAACTTCTTGCGAGAGGCTGTTCACAACAAGATTCCTTCTCGGAATGTTTGATAAGACTGAATACGATGAGATTCCTTACACTGTTGTTGAGTGCAAAGAACATCTTGAAGCAGCACACAAGGCAGCAAAGGAGAGTATCGTACTTCTTAAGAATGATGGTATTCTTCCTCTTGATAAGAGCAAGATCAAAACAATCGGTGTAGTTGGACCTAATGCTGATTCAAGATCTTCACTTATCGGAAATTATCACGGCGTATCATCAAGATACATCACTGTTCTTGAAGGAATTCAGGACAAAGTCGGAGATGACGTGAGAGTTCTTTACTCAGAGGGTAGCCACCTTTGGCAGGCAAATGCCAGCGCACTTTCAGATCCTAACGGATCGGACAGAATTGCTGAGGCTCAGGCAGTTGCTGATTATTCAGATGTAGTAGTTGTTGTAGTAGGTCTTGATGAGACACTTGAGGGCGAAGAGGGCGATACAGGTAACCAGTTCGCTTCGGGCGATAAGCTCAATCTTAATCTTCCTATGCCTCAGAGACAGCTTATAAGCTCAGTACTTGAGTGTGGTAAGCCCACTATTGTAATAAATATGTCAGGTAGTGCAATTAACCTTAAGAGAGCGGATGATGACGCTAACGCCGTTATCCAGGCATGGTATCCCGGAGCTCTCGGAGGAAAAGACGTTGCTGATATTCTCTTTGGTGATGTTTCTCCTTCAGGAAAACTTCCTGTTACATTCTATTATTCTTCAGAAGAGCTTCCTGATTTCAGGGATTACTCAATGAAGAACAGAACATACAGATACTTTGAGGGAACACCTCTTTATCCTTTCGGATATGGTCTTACATATGGCGACTGCGTTGTTACAGACATGAATGTAGACGTTAAGAAGGCCGCTAACGGTGAACTTGAAGGTGCTGAGGTTACGGTTACCGTTTCTAACAGCGGCAAAGCAGCAACAGACGATGTTGTACAGCTTTACATTAAGGATAAGGAATTTGAGCTTGCAATTCCCAATGCTTGCCTCTGCGGATTCAAGAGAGTACATGTTGAAGCAGGTAGTGAGCAGAAAGTTACGATAGCTGTTGATGCAAAGGCATTCACATCAGTTGATAACGACGGAAACAGAAAGATCTTCTCTAAGAAGTTTGATCTTTTTGCAGGAACAATGCAGCCTGACAGTCGTTCGGAAGAGCTTACGGGACATAAGTGCATTTCGAAAGAGATCGCACTCTGATTCATAAATTGTTTATTATACTAATAGCCCGTAAAAGTGTATAATGAAATGGCAGTTCTTTATGGGAACCGACTCGTTAATAAAAAAACGGCAATTTTTTATGAGCGGTTCACCTTGAAATAAAGAAAATGAAGGTATAGCGCTTAAGCGCAAAGAAAGGGGATTTCTATGATTAACATACCAGAGGTAAAAATCGGACTGGTTGCAGTCAGCCGTGACTGTTTCCCTGCATCTCTTGCAGTGAACAGAAGAAAAGCCGTAATGGAGGCTTACAAAAAGAACTTTAACGATAAGGACGTTTATGAGTGTCCTATCTGTATCATCGAGAGCGAAATCGATATGGTAAATGCTCTTGAGGATATCAAGAAGGCAGGATGTAACGCACTTTGCGTATATCTTGGAAACTTCGGACCTGAAATTTCAGAGACACTTCTTGCTAAGCACTTTGATGGACCTATCATGTTCTGTGCAGCAGCAGAGGAGTCACAGAATGATCTTATCGACGGAAGAGGAGATGCTTACTGCGGAATGCTTAACGCAAGCTACAACCTCCACCTTCGTAATGTAAAAGCATATATTCCTGAGTATCCTGTTGGAACAGCAGAAGGATGCGCTAAGATGATCAACGAGTTCGTGCCTATCGCAAGAGCAATCGCAGGACTTAAGGACCTTAAGATCATCAGCTTTGGTCCCAGACCGATGAACTTCCTTGCTTGTAACGCACCTATTCAGCAGATCTACAACC
>JAFXTN010000002.1 GCA_017535785.1 Butyrivibrio sp.
GGGGAATCAGAACTATTACCTGATTGACACTAAGGTGCAATTATACCATGGGCTTTACTAAGCCTATTGAACAAAGGTAACTAAAAATTTTTACATAAAATAAGGTATCTAAAAGATACTATACGAAGATACTATACGAGGGGGTTTCACAATGAAGAAATCAATTGCAGTCCTTGGACTTGGTAAATACGGATGCTCTCTTGCAAAGAGCCTTTACAATATGGGAGAAGACGTACTGGTTGCGGATAGGGATGAGAGTCTCATAAGAGACATATCCTCCAATGTAACTTCCGCCGTGTGCGCCAACCTGGAGAACGAAGACGAAGTGCTGGCCCTTGGTCTTCAGAACATGGATATCGTCATAACAGCTATGGGCGGCAATATCGCAGCCAGCATCATGTGCGTAGCCATCGCCAAGGAAAAGGGTGTCAAAACAGTAATCTCCAAGGCTTCTTCCCAGCGTATGGGCAAGATCCTGGACAGAGTAGGCGCCGACAAGATCATCGATCCCGAGCAGGAAGGCGGTGTTCGCTCCGCAAGGATCCTTGCTTCCAAGTCTATCCACGACTACTTCGAGCTTGACGACAACCTCTGCATGGTTGAGCTCCAGCCCAGAACCACTTGGATCGGTAAGAGCCTCATAGAGCTGGATCTTCGTAAGAAATACAACATGAACGTGGCCGCTGTCAAAGAGAAGGGCCAGAGCTGGGGATACATCAGTCCCACCAAGAAGCTCACCGACAAGAACCTTCTCATGGTCATCATAGAGAAAAAAGATCTCGGAAACTGGAAATGATAAATAATGCCGACCAATTACGGTCGGCATTATTTTTTATAGTCTTATCTCTTTTCCCAGAGCAAAAGAATATATATAGATCTCTTTTACCTTCTTAGCGGTGGAAGCTTCCAGCGCTCTCTTGTACAGATCAAGCTGTATCTTATAACGCTTTATAAGCTCCGACTCATCGCGCACATGATCGGTCTTGTAATCCATGAGTACTATATCATCACCTTCAAAGAACCATGCGTCGATGATTCCCTGAATAAGTACCATCTCATCAGCAGGGAACTTATTATCAAGCTCATTTGCGGGAACCCCCATCATAAACGGCTTCTCTCGCATGAGCTTTCCTACCTTAAAGGCTTCTCCCATCCTCTTTCCGAGATCGGTTCCAAGAAATGTCTGAAGATCTTTAAGATCAAGGCAGTCTACAGCCGCTCTGCCCATCCTGTCCTTCTGCACAAGTCCCTCATAATAGGATTTAAGTGCATCCAAGCTATCACCCACACTATAATCCAGAAGCTCCATTGCGCGGTGGTAAGCTGTTCCGCGCTCCGCACCGGTAAGGCCAACGGAAGCGGCTCCGGTTCCGGTGACAGCCCCTGCTTCGGCTCCCGCCGAAAACTCCACATATTCAGCTTCACCCTCCTTGGTATAGTCTGCCTCGGCGGTAAAGTGTTCACCGGTTTCTTCGAGGATATGCTTTTTAAGCTCCGTAACCGTAGTCTTGGTAAATAATCCCTTTAAGTATTCATGTCCGTATTTAGCGGATAGCTTTGCTTCGAGCCTTTCTGCAAGCTCTTTATCATAGTAAGCTGTGATATCATCGCGGCGCAGAAGCCCTTTTACGCTCTCTGATTCGATCTTAGATATGATATCTTCCACGCTTACGCTCTTTATGCTAATCGCAGGGATATCATCGCCGTTATCCATATATCTGTCCGAAATAAGCTCTGAAAGCTCGTATTTATCCGCAATATCTTTTATCGCAGGATGCCTTATAAGTGAAGGCAATATAAGATCGATATATCCGGAAGCCCCAAGTCTCATGGAATAGGGCAAAAGCTCAACTCCATGTGACACACCGTGCGAAAGCTCAGGCTGTTTCGAAAGCTCTTTTGCCAGAGTATCACCTAGCTTCTTCATTGAAGCTGTCATGATAAGCTTCTCTTTGGCTCTAGTAAGCGCAACATAGAGGACTCTTAGCTCCTCGCCGAGGCTGTCGGTGTTCATCTTATCCGCTACTATCACTCTCTTGAGGGTTTCGGATTTCACTCTAAGCTTGGAATCTATACACTTTACGCCGATCCCAAGATCCATATCCGCTATCAGATCGCCCTTGGTATCCATCCTGTTAAATTGCTTGGAAAGTCCTGCCACGAATACAACAGGGAACTCAAGTCCCTTACTCTTATGGATACTCATGATGCGCACTACATCAGCGTTTTCATCTATTATCCCGGCTTCGCCGTAATCCACCTGCACAACCTTGATGTGCTCTATATATCTTACAAAATGGAACAGCCCTTTAAAGCTGGTCTTTTCAAAGCTCTCGGCACGCGAAAGAAGCTGCTCGATATTGGCTCTTCGCTGATTACCCGCAGGCATAGCGCTCACTGTAAGCTCAAAGCCCGTAATATCGATGATATATTGCAAAAGCTCATGAACAGGAGTATAAGCGGACATATCCCTTAATTCTTCAATAAAGTCCACAAATGCCCTTGCTTTCTTTTCAAGCCGGTCACTCTCATATTTTTCTTCTTTGTCTTTTAAGATCCTCTTGATACCACTGTACAGCGGTTCCTCAAAGAAATCCTCATCCGACTCTTTTATCGCGATCTTTAAAAGTGCCAGCTCCTCATCGGAAAAATCTCCGATAGGCGAATGCATCACGGAAACAAGCGGTATATCCTGTGTCGGGTTATCAATGATCGAAAGGACATCAAGAAGTATCGATACCTCCCACGCATCAAAATATCCGCTCTTAGACTCTATGTATGAAGGGATGCCCTGCTCCTCCAGCGCTTTTTTGAACACATCGTCCCAGCCCGCAACGGATCTTAAAAGAATGACAATATCCTTAAAACGAAGCTCCGGATCCTCGCGCATAAGCTCATGGATCCTATTGCCTATCGCATGCGCCTCATTCTCTTTTTCCCCCTTGGGATCGTCTATAAAAATAAGCTCGGGAGTCATGTCAAAAGAAGGTTCGGGGTAATCCGCTCCCGTCACAAGCTCGGCATCCTTGTCGTACTCTACGCTTCCGAGATCCCGGCCCATTATCTTTCTGAATATATAATTGGTTCCCTCAAGAACTTCTTTTCTGCTTCGGAAATTCTTGTGAAGATCTATCCTTCTGTCGCTTGCGGCGGCGTCTTTACTGTATGTTGCAAGCTTATCCATAAAGATCTCGGGTCTTGCAAGCCTGAATTTATAGATACTCTGCTTGACGTCACCTACCATAAACCTCTCAGATGCGCCGGCCTCTTCGCCCGATATTGACTTAAGGATGAGCTCCTGTACGTTATTACTGTCCTGATACTCATCGATTAAAACTTCTTTGAAGAAATCCCTATACTCAAGAGCTACAGGCGTAGGCTCACCCGTCTCGTGGTCAACAAGGATATCAAGTGCAAAATGCTCCATATCAGAGAAATCGATCAAAAGCTCATCTCTCTTTTTCTCATCAAACATCTGCTTATATACAAGAGTGAGTCTGCAAAGCTCCTTAACCGCTCTGTCGCAGAGCTTCATCTGCTCGCAGACCATGTCAGAGGGCAGCATAAGATAATCTTCCGCTACCTTCTTGATATCCTTTTTGGCACTGTCTCTAAGGTTCTTGGCTGCATCTCTCTTATCCGGAGAAACACTGTCGTCCTTCTTGGAAGGAAGCCTGTCAAAAGATATAGCTCTGACAGCGTCAAACAGCTGATCATAGGAATCACACGAAGAGAGCTTTGCTACCGCTTCCGCCTCTTTTTCAAGAAGCTCTCCGTACATATACGGACCGTCAGGAAGTAAAGTAAGATCATGCGCGGTGCCGAGCTTATCGGAAGCTTCACCTAGGATCCTCTTTACTATCGATACACACTCTTTTATCCAGGATATCTCATCAAAATCACTGTCTTCAATATCGTAATCATGCGCCCTCTCATTTAGATAATCCTCGGGCCAAGGCATACTCATGGAGAATCGGTATAGCTTTTCTATATACTCTTCAACGTTCTTGTCATTGCTCCCGGTACCGAAATAGTCCATGCAAAAAAGGAAATCATCATTAAGTCCTTCTTTTGCTTTTTGATATTCGTTTTCGAGCATGGCTGACATCACGTCATCACGCAAAAGTTTGAACTCACCTTCATCGCCTACGCGAAACGACGGGTCAAGGCCGATAAAGTTAAAGTTATTCTTAATTACATATTGGCAAAAAGAATCTATGGTAGTTATCTGCGCGTTATGGATAAGAGTCTCCTGTTTCTGCAGATGTTTGTTACCGGGTTCCTCGGTAAGCTTCTCCTGGATAGCAAGAGTGATCTTCTCCTTCATCTGGGAAGCCGCAGCTTTGGTGAAGGTAACAACAAGCAGATGGTCTATATCCATACCTTCATTTATCATCTGTATTATGCGCTCGACAAGAACAGCCGTCTTTCCTGATCCGGCGGCTGCCGATACGAGTACATTACATTTTCTGGCGTCTATTACCGCCTGCTGTTCTTTGGTAAACTCAACTTTCATTCCTGATACGCTCCAATGCGCCTTTATCGTCAAGATCAAGTTCTCTCTTTGAATATCCGGGTATCTTTTCATCATATCCGCATATTCCTTTATAGCTGCAGTACTTGCAAGCATCCCTGCTGCTCATCTCATAGGGGTTGACTTTGATATCACCGTTAAGGATATCCTTACCAAACTCGCGGATCTTCTTATCGACATATCTTGAAATGGTAGAATAATCCTCGCTTGTAACGGTACTTGAAGCCGCTGTTATATCTCCGCTCTTGGTAAATCCAACGGGTATAACGTCAGATGTACCGTCTATGCTACTGTCGAGCATGTTTATAATTTCCCTGTTTTCGTTGACCAGACCGGTCGTGCGGAGCTCTTTTATTATCTCGTCATTGATAACATCAGGTTGTAAATCTGCAGATCCCTTAACCATGGGATCTTCCACGTGGTAATAAAGTATAGCTGCAGGAACAACTTCTTTTCCGCCACTGTTTTTCTTAGCTGCGGCAGCCGCAACATTCATATACATTACAAGCTGAAGCTGGAGACCGTAGTATAATGAGGCCAGACTAAGTTTCTTTCCTCCGGATTTAAAATCAATGACCTTTACATAAACATGATCCGAATCTTCACATAGATCGATCCGGTCAATCCTTCCGTGCAATTTCATGCTCTCGATTATGTTATGTTTCTCATCTTCTGTGAGCGCAATATTGATCTCTTCGATCTTACCCGCTTCTCTGAAATCCATCTCGACATGAGCAGGCTCAAAATTTCCTTTTGAAATCTGGTACTTGAGGGTGTCGACGGTCCTTGTGAGTATTCTTTTGATACGTTCCGCCATGAATTCATTACGGGCGTTACTTAATAGGATCGTCTCTCCGTATGCATCTACGCATTCTGTTAAAGCTTGATTTAATATTTTGTCCGATTCCTCTTTGGAGAGGTCTTTCCATGAAATACCCCTCCTGATTATCTCACTTGTGTACTTCTCCAAAACTTCATGGAATACATTACCGAGATCCGATGTATCAAAATCAAAATCATTTCTCTCGGAAAGTCCGAGACCGTATCTTAAGAAATGCGCATAGCAACATGAAGCAAATTTCTCAAGACGGCTTACGCTGTTCTCAAGACTTGCTCCGTACAAAGCGAGCGCGATATTCTTGGCAAGAGGTCTGTCCTCATAATGTTTAAAGGCTGCATCGGTAAGCTTCTGTACAAAGCTTTCGCTTGCGTTCAACTTGCCGGGATCATCCGCACTGTCGCCCTTCCACTTCTTCACAACTTCATATAACGTAGAAAGCTCAGTCTTTTCCCTATCTTCAAGAAGGCCAAGTGAATATTCCCTCATGAGCTCAGCAAGGTTCCCTAAGCTGTCACCTATACAGGTAGTCTGCTCCTCAAAAGGCTCATCCTCCGGTCTGTCTACTTCCATTCCTTCATAGAGAGACATGATCTTAGAAACAAGATATGCGGGGCGCACACTCTTTCCGTCGCTTCCAAGCTCAGAATATGACAAAAAGAGCTTATCCGTAGGCTTGGTAAGATTCATGTACAGATACAATCTCTGGATGTACATCTGCTGTCTCGGCGTAGGTGCAAGCTCTACTCCCGTATCAAGTTCAAGAAGATACTGTCTGTCCATATCTGATAGGATTCCGCCGCCTCCCGTGCTTGCAGGGATGGAATCGTCGTTGACTCCCATAAAGAACAGTGCCTTGATCTCACGTAGCCTTGTTCTCTCGATATCTCCGACTATTATCCTATCTACATCCTGCGGTATGGTTCCGACTTCTATATCTCCGAAGCCGACGCTCAGGATATCCTTGTACTCCTTGATATCGATCTTGTCTTCACCTATCAGCGCAGAGATCTGCTTAAGTATATCCACAACCTTTTGGTAGACCTGATCGTATTCTTTTGCCTTGGCTCCGTCTCCCAGCTTTTCAAACTTCTCTTTATGGCTAAGAAGCTTATCGCTGCAGGCATTTTCCTCTATCATTTTTAAAAGAGCATCTGTTATTTCAATAGCGGTTCCGTTCTTTACATCAAACAAAGGCTTTAACTGAGCACTTATTGAAGCTCTCATTCCCTCAAGCTTTTCCACGAGCTCAAGTTCTTTGGTCTCTGTATCTTCGTCTCCGCTTCTTGTCTGAAATTTGGTGGGCATTCTGCGCATGAATCTGTCTTCCCACGCATTTCGTCCCTTTATTCCCAGAGCCCTTACATAGTTCTCCAAAAGATCCGTATCTTCCTTGGAAAAATCCGTCATTCCGCTTCGCATATAGTGGAACACGTCTTCATATCTGTAGCCTGAGATGACTATATTGATAGCACTCGTTATGTATTCTATAAAGGGATTGAGCATAAGCCCTGTATTCTGGTCTATATAGACAGGGATCTCAAATTTGGTCGCAGCTCTTTTTATAAGATTGGCATAGCTTCCAAGATCGCCGCAAACCACCGCTATATCCCTGTACGCATAGCCCTTGTCTGTCACAAGAGAGCGTATCTTTATCATAGTCTGGCGCACTTCTTCCTCAGTCGTCTGCGCCTCATATATCTGTATGGAATCCTGCTTATCCGCATATTTCTCAGAGTTGTATCTGAAAAGATTCTGCTCGAGAAATGCAAGCGGAGGATTTCCCTCAAGTCTCTTTACCTCTTTATCCTTTATAAAGATATCTCCGCCTTCCTTAGCGCTCATCTCGGCATTTCTGATATTTCTCCACGCCTCAAAGGAAGGTCCTCCCGCAGCTATCACGGAAGTCTCTTTTAAAAGCGAATACTCTGCCCTTTCAAGGTCGAGCACCGTCTTCTTGGTCAGCATAAAGAGCTCCTGCTCCTCATAGGAAGGCGCATAAGGATCCTCATCAGGTCCAATGGTCAGTGAAACGCAAACCTCCTTGGAGACTCTCATAAGCTCTTTTATCACCCTGTACTGAATAGGTGTAAAGCCAGTGAAGCCGTCAAATACTATAACAGAATCTTTTAGCAAGGAAGACTTCGGTATCGCCTCGCATAAAATATCAAGTGTTTCTTCTGTAGTTATGAATTTCCCTTGGATGTAGCGAAGAAATTCGCTATAAAGAAGTCTAAGATCCTTGATCTTCGAATTGAGAGCAGCCTTTTTTCCGCTCTCATTTTCTAAAGTCGCAAGCGCCTCATCACTTATTCCGTACTGCATAAACTCTGAAATTGTGGACTTAACCTCGTCGATATAGCCCGGTTTATGCATATTCTTTCCGATAACCTTAAGTCTGTCACCGAGAATATCGGCAACTCTCCTAAGAACAAGGCTCTTTCCCACATCGTCGAGCACAGAAAAAGAGCTTTTAGACGTCTCTTCAAACACTCTGTGTGAAAGACGCCCAAAGCTCAATACATCAATGTTCATTATCGCATGCGAAGGATGCATCCTAACTACATCCTTCTGAGTTCGCATCGTAAACTGATCGGGAACTATGAGCAAAAAGTCAGTCCCGACATCAGTCAAACTTCTGTCTATGATCTCTTTTATAAGTCCGGTACTCTTGCCGGATCCCGAAGCCCCAAAGCAAAACCTAAGCATCCAAAAACGCCATCCTTACGTGGAATCACCCTCGGATTCCACCATCTCGTCGGCATATCTGCAGCATGAGATATACTTCCATTTATTATTATAATAGAAAGGCATAATCATGTACATCTGCATTCTGCCTGTATTATCAAGCGACGCAGAATGATAGTGACCGACAAGATAATCGGTTCCGGCCTTCTTGATCCTATCCCTTACGGTCGTCATGTCATAGAAGCTTATAAACTGCTCTATCTCTGACTTCTTGATATACAGCTCCGCATAGGTCTTCACTGCCTTCGTGGCGCTCTTAATCCTGTCCGCAATCGCTATCTGCTCGCCCTTAAGGAAGATGTTCTCGACCGTTCCTTCATCATCAAAAATATCCACCCTGAAATACTGATTAAATATATGCGCCATCGCCGCCTGCACGCTGTCCGCAAGATGTCCGTCGCTGTATAGCGTTACATTCCTTGATACCAGGGCAAAAGAGGCCTTGGTTCCCTGTCTGGATATAAATCTGACCTTGGAATTCACAACACTTCCGCCGGCTATATAATCCGCTTCCGCTCTGCTTGTAAGCGAACTCTCTGCCTTGATCGTTATATCTTTTAACCCCTTAACATCGGGAAGCTCAACGTTCTTTAACCTATTGTTGGCTTCTTCCATATCCGCGATGCCGATAGTATTAAGGAAAGTTACGTAAGCATTGTTCATGTAGAGCATCTTCATATCGCCGTCATCGACCTCTAGTATCGCTATCGGGAGGTTATTAAAAACCTCCATGGTCTTAGGACGAAGCGGTGTATTTCCAAGAAGATTTATCTCTCCAATCTTGTCATAATAGTTTCTTATCTCCATGGATTCGCAGTTTTCACCTGCTTTTGTCACCTTCATTCCACTCTCAGAAAGCGGCTCCGGCTTTCCGAACAAAAAGCCCTGAAGCTTCTCGCAGCCAATTCTTTTAAGGAATTCGTACTGTTCCTCTGTCTCAACGCCCTCTGCTATCGTGTGTATACCCAGTTCCTTCGCCATATCCACGATATTTGCAAGGATCACTCTGGATTTTTTGTTGGTCTGAAACTCCCTAAGAAAGTTCATATCTATCTTTACGACATCAAAATCATAGGATTTTAGGTTGTTAAAAGAGCTGTAGCCAGCGCCAAAGTCATCCATCCAGACTTCATAGCCCGCATTTCTGAAGGTCTTTATCTAATCTCCCAGAAAATCCGCGCCTGATGCGACCGCACTCTCCGTTATCTCTATATTCAAAAGATATTTCGGAATATCATACTTCTCCCGGCATTTATCCACTTCACCGAGGATGTCACACAGCTCAAAATCAAGCCTTGAAAGATTTACGGAAACAGGCTCAACCTCATGCCCCTTATCAATATCTTTTCTAAGGTCCGCACACACCTGCTCAATGATATAGGTATCAAGCTTATGAACAAGCCTGACATCTTCCAAAACCTCGATGAAAAAGCCCGGAAGGATAACCCCGTGCTCGGGATCCATCCATCTTGCAAGCGCCTCATAGCCGCATACATTGCGGGTCAGCGTCCTTACTTCCTTTTGGTAATAGACCTGGAAATAACCGTTGTTAAAGGCCGTCTCGAAGTTATCAAGCACATACTGCCGTAGCCTGTTCCTACTCTCAAGCTCATCGGTATAGAAGTTCGTGTCGCGGTCATATACCCTTATGATATCGTCGCAGGCGATCTTTGCCCTGTCTACCATGACAACGGGATCTTCCTCATCGCCTCTTGCAAGGTAGACTCCCGCCTTAATGTGCATGACAAGGCCTTTTTCATACTTGTGAGCTATATCACGGAGCTCCTCAAGCCTATCAGTTATTTCATTTTCGGTAAGTGAATTGGAAAGAATTATAAAGTGATCTCCGCTTGATCTTGCGACAAGCTCATTAGGAAACACTCCGAGGATCTCCATAGCCATGCCTTTAATGAATTCATTGCCTCCGGAGAATCCGTATCTTTGATTAAAAGATTTAAAGTTCATTACATTTATATAGATAATGACAGTATTTAAGGACGCAGCAAACTCACCGTGTCCCTGAAGATGCTCAAGGATACCGGTCAGACTGTGCAGCCCCGTAAGCTCATCAATATGATATCTTTCTTCCGCCATCAAAGAATCACGTTTTTTCCTCATAATCCCTGCCTCCGTAACCAATGAAATAAAATCCCCCATAACATTGGTTATTTGGAAACAAAATAACGTGCATGTATGTTTATTATATCACAATTTACGAAAAGTTTTCGTAAAAAAAGTGACCCGCGTTTCCGTGAGTCACTACAAAATTTTATTCACTTAAAACAAGCCTTTTACATAATCAACGCTTCTAAGGTACTCCTCATCTGTAACGAGATGCTCAATGATATAGGTCATATCCTTATCATATTCAAGGCCCTTTTCGATGACATGCTTGATGTTGATCTCTCCGTTTCCGGGATAAGTCTCCTTGAAAAAGATAGTATAATCATCCTGCATCTTAACATCCTTGATATGGCAGCTCTTTATGTATTTACCGAGCTTTTCAAAGCACTCATCTATGAATTCCTCGTTGAAGAAATATCTCTTTGGAGTTGTCATCCAGTTAAAAAGATCCAGATGCACCGCAAATCTGTCCCTGTCTACGCTCTCCATAAGCTTAAGATACTCATCGGGGCCCGTAGGTACCATCCAAGGCATGGGCTCTATCGTAAAATAAGTATTCTTTGGATTAACGGCGTCTATTATCTCTCTTATAGTCTTTACGCCAAGCTCCCAAGTCTCTTTTGAAAAATTGTCCTTGTATGCTCCGTCCCAGCGCTCACCACGAGATCCCAGGATGTTTACGCAGCAGCGTGCGCCGATCCTGTCTGCAAGCTCAAGCTGACCGATACTGTACTTAATAGCCTCTTTTCTTTTATCTTCATCAAGGTCCAGTGTATTTCTCCAGATACCGACTTCCGCGATGGTAAGGCCGTTTGCGGCTGCTTCCTTTACATACTCATCTATGAGCTTATCATCGTCCTTGCATGTAGGTAAAAAATTGATAGCTTCAAGTCCGAGTTCCCTGTGTCTTTTGGCCCACTGCGCAGGGCTGTCATGTTTAAGAGGTGACGACGTTCCAAGTTTCATACCTTTCTCCTTTTTGCTTTGATCATATCTCTCCCATGTTCGTTCCGGGCTTTAACGGCTCGGGTCTTTCACATGTGGTTGTCATTTTGTAGGTTTCGTTGTTATCTGCTGACTTTATTATGCCTTCAAGCGCTTCAGTCACATGTAAGATGAAGTCTCCGCTTGTTCTTGGGTCCCTTCCCTTTTCTATCGCATCTGCAAGATCCAGGACACCTATGCCCCTTGAATAATCTTTTACCCTGGGGAACAGCTCGGGAAGCGTCACAAAGCTTTCGCTTCTCTTAATAGCATCCTCGCTCTTATTATAAACCGTGTCAGTAAACTGCTCTTTTCTGTAAATACAGGGACTTCCGCCGCCAAAATTGGGATCGGGATATGTTAAAGTTCCCTCGCTTCCGTAAATCTCGAACATGGGAAGATTTGATCTGTATATATCAAAGCTTACGTTCAGATTTACGACTGCCCCGCTCTTAAGCCTCATGACCGCGGAATAATGCGTATCGGTTTCAGGCACCAGCTCTTTTCCCTCATCGGGACCGACGTAGATATGACGTACCTCATGCCCCTTGCAGCTAAGCGCCGTTATACTGTCTATCGGTCCAAGAAGCGAAACTATCGCTGATATATAATACGGAGCCATATCGTATATAGGTCCCGCTGTCTTCATATAAAAAGCCCTCGGATTACGGTGCCAGGTCTCAACACCGAAGGTAGTCATATTGGCTGTGACAAAAAAGGGCTTGCCTATAAGATCATCATCAAGATAATGCCTTACACTCTGCAGTCCCGAGGAAAGAAAGGTATCGGGAGCACATCCGACATAGAGAGATCTCTCTTTTGCCAGATCCAGAATGCTCCTTGCGTCTTCCAATGTAGCCGCAAACGGTTTCTCGGAAAAAAGATGCTTACCGGCACTCAATATCTTCTTTGATAACTCGAGATGAAATTGTGGAGGTGTGAGATTGATAATAATATCAATTGAGGGGTCTTCTAGAATTTCATCAACACTGAGTACGCGCGGTATGCCAAACTCGGAGGAGAGTTTTTGTGCTGCTTCAGTATTTATATCCGCGCACGCATCAATTTCCAGCTTCTTGTAGAATTCCTTGATGTCTCCGGCATATGTTCTGCTGATTACACCTGTTCCCAAAATTCCAACTTTGCAGTTTTTCATAAGACGTTCCTTTCTTCGGGCTGTAGAATATGGAAATGCGTTGATTTCGCATCCCACATTGCTTATTTTAATATCATAAAAAGACATCTCACTACTCATATCTTGCAATCGCACTTATCATCTGGTAAACTAACGCACTTTCCGCATTATCACTCGCATAAACTGGTATTAAAAAAATAATCGCAATTGGTTATTATATTGATACCAGATATGTAGTATATTCTATGCTAGCGTACGAGAATATATAGGCCGCATGTCGCTATGAGCCTATAGCTGCGCAATATCATTATTTGGGAGAATTCAGATGACACAGAATACTCAAGCTCTTAATAACAAAAAAGCTTCCGATCACGTAAAGTGGATCACGATAACAGCCCTTTTTATGGCGCTCAACATCATTATGTCAAGCTTTGGAATACCGGTCCCCGGAGGCCACTTATACCTCTGCGACCTTATAATATGCACAGCAGCGATACTCCTTGATCCTGTAGCTGCTTTTATCGTAGGCGGTATCGGATCGTTCCTCGGAGACTTTCTCTTTTATCCCGCTCCAATGTTTGTATCGCTGGTAACACACGGCCTTCAGGCTCTTGTGATCTCTCTTATAGTCCACTCCAAGATGATCAAAGGGGAAAAAGAGCATTTTGCAGCATCAGTTGTTGCAACCCTCATCGGTGCGGTTATAATGGTAGTTGGTTATACACTTGGAAAGACCTATGTATACAGCACTTTTGAATATGCAATGATAAAGCTCCCTTACGAGATCGCACAGGCACTCCTCGGAGTTGTCGGATCTCTCCTTCTTTGCTATAAGGCAGGGCTTCTTAAGATATTTAAAAGATTCGATTTTGAATAAAACAATAAGAAAGGCAAAAGAAATGGATTTTAGCGAAATCACTTCTCAAAGTAAACAAGCAGTGACCGAGATCCTTGAAGGCGCAAGACTTACAAAAGGAAGCCTCTTTGTAGTAGGCTGCTCATCAAGCGAGATCCTTGGCGATCAGATAGGAACCGCAACAAACCTTGATTCTGCCAATGCGGTATTTGACGGAATAGTCCCCGTCCTTAAAGAGAACGGCATATTTATGGCAGCTCAGTGCTGCGAACACCTCAACAGAGCTCTTGTAGTAGAGAGAGAAGTCATGGAAAAATACGGTTTTGAGCAAGTAAATGCAATACCTCAGCCCAATCATGCAGGCGGAGCCTTTGCAACCGTATGCTATCAGAGATTTAACGATCCCGTTCTTGTAGAGTCGATCAACCAAAAGGCTGACGCCGGAATAGATATAGGCGGCACTATGATAGGAATGCACATGCACCACGTAGTTGTTCCCATGCGCATCTCTCTTAGAAAAATCGGCGCCGCACCTATTATCTGCGCCCGCCACCGTCCCAAATACGTAGGCGGACAGAGAGCCATCTACGACGAAGGATTGATGTAAAGATCATAAAAATAACCCCGCGGTATTTTTTAGGCGGGGCGTCATAAGACAGTGATGTCTAAGAATTTAAGAATAGAAAGGCGTGGCTAGGGCCACGCCTTTTCTTACTATCGCGTGCATATCCCATTTCCGGATTACTTCGCTCTGGTCATTTCCGCATGTCCGTTCAATTCTTCATAAGATACATTAACTGTGTATATTCCGGCGGCATAACTCCCCAATTCATATTGATTAAAACAGTATGTTATATAATCTTCAAAATAATCGATACTTGTAGAATCAATATCAGCTTCACCATACGCTGTGTTGTAAGCATCTTCTTCTGACTGCAATTCATAACGATCAGGTTCTTTGCGATAATCTTCTTTTATTTTTTCTGCAATCAATGCTTTAAATTCGGACTCTGTGCCGGAATAAAAGTTTTTCATGCTTAGTTCTTCACCTGTTGAAAGATCAAACACATAATTATCACTATGAGAAAGGCCATGAGGTCCTCCGCCATACCACCAGTATTCCATCCTTATCACAAGAAACCGTGAGTTAACTATATCGACATCTCTTAATGATTCTACCGACTCACCACCCAAAGAATTCAGATAAATATCAGTACATTCACCATCATGACCAACACAAGCAAGTTCTTCTTCCGGAAAAGTGTTTATTAAGTCATCCTTTTTTTCTTTAAGCTTTTCATTGATGAGTGATGCGTGTTTGGAATATTCCTCATTCAATTGAAATAGCTCATAGGAATGATTGAGTATCGTCGCTCCGCAAGATGGACAACTCATATCTGACTCAAACTTTGTTACCGTGCCATATTTATATGCACCGACAGTTTCAATGGGACAATCAATGTCAACAACTGCAAACTCTTCTCCATTTTTATCCCAACCATCCAATCTAAACCACTTAAGCTCTGCATCCTTAAGATCGCAGACAAACACTTTACCATTTAAAATCTGACATCGATAGCTATTAGTCATCGAAAGCCCTATTTTTTCTTTTAAAGGATATAACTGTTCATCTTCTTCCTTTTTTAGATCAAATACACAAAGATCTCCGCCTGTATATTTAGAACGTAACAACTTATTATCTTCAATTTGTCTACATATGCTCTCACTATCATCCAAAACAAGCTTAAAGCTGCCTGTATTCAGATCGACAGAATAAATCATTGCATTATCAGACTCGCCGGTGCAATAAACTACATCTTTATCATAATAAAGTATGTCTCTCAATCCGTCGGATAAACATTCGATTTTTTCAGTAACTCCATCCGGCAGTATTTTAATATATTTAAGATGACCCTCGTCGTATTTTTGGGCTATTACATATCCGGCTTCATCAAATGCTCTTGCCAAAGAAAACCCTGCTTTTGCCTTGAGCCAAGCGCAATCTGATTCGTTGTATGGCGTTTTTATAATTCGGTATTCATCCGTACAGTTTAATGCCTCAACATGCTCAGCCTCTAACGGAACAAAAGAAAAATCATCCGAAATGGCAAAAACACTCTCTGTATTTTTCTCATCATTTCTTCCATTAATGCCTATGTACAGTTTGTCATTGTAATAATCAATGTAATCTATATCACCATTATCAGTAACTTTCACAAATCTGCCATTATCAAGATCAATTGCATATAAGCCAGCTCTATCATCATCAAAGTCACCATAAAATCTAACATATAATATTTCATTTATATATAAATATTGGGCCTGCAATCCATCCCTTCCGGCTAAACCCAAATTGTTTTTCTCAAGTATATCCTGCACAATATCTGATAAGTATCTTTTTTTGTTGCCATTTTCATCTATAAGATACATTGATCCTACAGAATTCTGATTCTCATATGTCTCATAATACAATAAAAACTCTTTCTGCTTGATATCACCGTCTAATCCAGTATTACCATCTAATTTAGCATCACCACTTAATTCGGTTCCTTCATTCTTTGCAGAATTGTCCTGCCCTTCTTCAGTCGTTTTTCCGCTACAAGACGATAAACACAAAGTAAAAAAAGCAATTAAAAGTATCAGTAATGTTTTTCTTTTCAATTTTTCAACCTTTCTTATGATTGTTTTATTTTCCTACTTTAAGGTAAAAATTGTGAACAGGGGTCTGTCTACTTGACAGGCCCCTGTTCAATCCACCGCGACAGCGCTCATTTTGTGTTACTGTCTTATGAACACTGCTTTTTCCCACGGGATTTTATTATGTATTTCTTTATCAGTGGTGGAACAAACGAAGTCCTGTGAATGCCATTACCATATCGTGGCTGTTTGCTGCCTCGATAACGTTGTCATCACGAACAGATCCGCCGGGCTGAGCGATGTACTTTACGCCGCTCTTAAATGCTCTCTCAACATTGTCTCCGAAGGGGAAGAATGCGTCTGAACCAAGAGCAACATCAGTGTTCTTATCAAGCCAAGCTCTCTTTTCCTCTTCTGTAAATACTTCGGGCTTCTCCTTGAAGATATTCTGCCACTTGCCGTCAGCAAGAACATCCATGTAATCAGCGCCGATGTAGAGATCGATAGCATTGTCTCTGTCGGGTCTCTTGATGGTATCAAGGAAAGGAAGGTTGAGAACCTGAGGTGCCTGACGAAGGAACCAGTTATCAGCCTTAGAACCAGCAAGTCTTGTGCAGTGGATTCTTGACTGCTGTCCTGCTCCGATACCGATAGCCTGTCCGCCCTTAACGTAGCAAACAGAATTTGACTGTGTATATTTAAGTGTGATAAGTGCAATGATAAGGTCGATCTTAGCTGACTCAGGAAGCTCCTTGTTGTCTGTAACGATGTTTGTGAGCATGTCCTCACCGATCTCGATGAAGTTGTGTCCCTGCTCGAAAGTTACGCCAAATACCTGCTTCTTCTCGATAGCAGCGGGAACATAGTTCTCATCGATCTCGATAACAGCGTAGTTACCGCCCTTCTTAGCCTTAAGAACAGCAAGGGCCTCATCCGTGTAGCCGGGAGCGATGATTCCGTCTGAAACCTCCCTCTTTACAAGGTTAGCTGTATCAAGGTCGCAGACATCAGAAAGAGAAATGAAATCTCCGAATGAAGACATTCTGTCAGCACCACGTGCTCTTGCGTAAGCATTTGCAAGAGGTGAGAGCTCTCCGAGATCCTCTACCCAATAGATCTTTTTCTCAATATCGGAAAGGGGTGTTCCTACAGCAGCACCTGCGGGTGATACGTGCTTGAAAGATGTAGCTGCGGGAAGTCCTGTAGCTTTCTTAAGCTCTGAAACAAGCTGCCATCCGTTGAGGGCATCGAGAAGGTTGATGTATCCGGGTCTTCCGTTAAGCACCTTGATGGGAAGATCGCTTCCGTCCTCCATGTATACTCTGGAAGGCTTCTGGTTGGGGTTACAGCCGTATTTAAGTTCTATTTCGTTCATACCGTTTTCTCCTATTATCCTACTTGATATTACTTATTCTTGTTGATGATCCTTGACTCGTACTTACCTGTCTCGATGTCAATGAATCTTGTGAACAATGAAACCTTGTTGTCCTCATTGAGTGCATTCCAAACATTGTTTGTGAATGTATCGATGTCTCCGTCAATATCAACGAGTGTAGGCTCACCCTCATAGCTGGGAAGCGGGTTGCCGTCCTTCATATATGTATGGATAAAATAGCCTTCACCTGCCTTGGGATTTTCGTAAGCAAATGTAAATCTATGACAAGAAGAAGGATCTCCGTTGTTGCTCTTAAGGATTGACATTGCAAAATCGTACTTGCCGTTCTCAACGTTCATGATACCTGAAATACGAGGTGTGTAGTTGGGAGCGTCGGGCTCGAACTCTCTTGTGCGAAGAGCCTGCTCAAATGTCTTGCCCTCTTTCATAAGATCGTAAACAGTATCTGTCTGGTCACCGTTTGTAACTATAGTTGAGTTTCCCAAAACTCTTACGGGAGCGTAGATGATAAGGCTGGGATCTTCCATCTTGGAAGGATCGAAAGCCTGAGTGCGGATGCCTTCACCGTCTTCTACAAATACTCTGTTTCTAGAGTTTTCACTTCTTCCCATGATGAAGTAAGCACAAGCTGCCTTCTTACCGTCTTTGGTAAGACCGATAACGATGCCTCTTCCGGGGTAAGTGGTGCGTGAGATTTCTTCCTGTAAATTAACCATATCTGTCCTCCATTTAAATGAATCACATGCTTCGCTAAACTCGAAAAAACCTTGTTAAGTGAACATGTGTGGCTCGCACTAAGCTCGACAATACCTCGCTAAGCGCTCTGCACAAAAAAACCGCCTGAGTAACCACTGCTAAAAGCGGTTGCCCAGGCGGTCGACATACATTATTATTCTCCATACTCCCTCGTGGTTACCCACTTATCCGCCAGTTGTATGGACACATATAACATACACTTTTGCTTAAAAAAAATCAAGGTAAAAAATAACCAAAGATTTTTTCATATCACTTAAACGGATTTTCAGTGACTCCTCTTGCCAAACAAAGGCACGATGTCGGTCCTGTATATGATAAAGGATTACCATCAACATCCGTAACCTTGCAGCCTGCCTCCGATGCGATCAGCGCAGCTGCGGCGTAGTCCCAGAGCTGGATCTTAAGCTCAAAATAAAGGCTTGTCCTTCCGAGCGCCGTACAGCACATATCCCATGCAGCCGTACCGGATCTTCTGATATCTACGCATTTAGGCATAAGCTCTTTTACCATCTCAAATGTCTTGTCCCTAAGCTCGGTGTAGTACGGAGCGGTTCCGAACACCGCAAGGGAGTCGGACAGGGGACTATTGGAGGACATGATCTTTTCACCATTCATGTAAGCCCCCTGCCCTATAACAGAGGAAAAAAGCATCTCATCATAAGGGTTATAGATTACAGCCATATATGGTTTTCCGTCCTTCAAAAGAGCTATCGAAACCACTGATGGTCTGTACTCAAAAATAAAATTGCTCGTCCCGTCTATCGGGTCAAGAACAAAACAATATCCACTGCTCATCTTTTCCGAAAAGACATCCTGCCCGTCCTCTTCGCCGAGGAATGACGCCTCGGGAAGGATCTTCTCAAGTCTTTCGATCAAAAAAGCCTGTATCTTTTCGTCGGTTTCGGTGCAGAAGTTTGCGTGCCCTTCCTTTTCCATGATCTTGGGACGCTTGGCGTTTACCATTATCTCTCCCGCATCTTTTGCAGCTTCAATTATATTCTCAATCAACATCTTATTTCTCCGCTTGTCCGTAATATGCGCCGGGACCGTGCTTTCTAAGATAATGCTTATCCTGAAGCTCCTTGGGAGCCGGCATAACATTTGGATTTATCATCTCACATAATGCAGCCATCTTGGCACATTCGTCAAGTACCACTGCATTGTGAACAGCATCCAAAGCATTTTTTCCCCATGTAAAAGGTCCATGGTTCTTGCAAAGGACAGCGGGCATGGCAACGGGATCTATATTGTTCTCCTTGAAATAGTCCGCGATAAGGACTCCGGTGTTATGCTCGTAGCCTTCATCGATCTCTTTTTTACTGAGATTTCTTACGCACGGTACTTCTCCGTAGAGATAATCCGCATGTGTGGTGCCGTAGCAGGGAATACCCCTTCCTGCCTGTGCCCAGCTTGTCGCCCATGTCGAATGAGTATGAACTATACCGTTTACCTTCTCGAACGCATTGTAAAGCACTGCATGCGTTGCTGTGTCTGATGACGGATTGTAGCGACCTTCAACCTTGTTTCCGTCAAGGTCGACCACAACCATATCATCGGGACTTAATTTATCGTATTCAACGCCACTTGGCTTAATGACAAAAAGACCTTTCTCTCTGTCGATCTCACTGGCGTTTCCCCACGTAAAAGTTATAAGACCGTATTTCGGCAAAAGCATGTTTGCCTCATACACCTTCTCTTTTAATCCTTCTAACATAACTACTCCTTGATCAGTCTTTGAACAAGCTGAGGACGATGGCGATGATATTCCATACAGAGCCCCAGATCTGCCATGCAAGGAGCAAAAGTAATACTATAGAAGCTACGCTTAAGATTATATTCATCACATTTTCTCCTTATCAGTTCTTTTCTCTAATACGGTCGCCGGTCTCAATATCGAAAAGATGCGTCTTTTCTCCGCGAACTTCGAGCTTGATGACATCGCCTCTCTTATAGCGCTTCTCATCCTCGGTGATGAGCATCATGAGAACGTCACCTACGCGGATACCGATCCTTCTCTCGTCGCCGAGATTCTCGAATGTTGCGATCTCTTCGGAAGTACCCTGGGAATCCTCTCCTCCGACAAGCACGTCCATGGGACGAACGCCCATCTTGCAGCGGAATCCGTCACTTACTACACTGTAGTATCTCTCGGGAACCGCGATCTGAAGATTGGAATCCTTAAAGGTAAAGAAGAATGTTCCGTCCTTATTTATAATGGTAGTCTCCAAAATGTTCATAGGAGGCTCACCGATAAATGATGCAACGAACTCATTGGCGGGATCGTCGTAAACTTCCGTAGGTGTTCCGAACTGCTGAAGTACACCGAAGTTGATGATAGCGATCTTATCAGCAAGTGACATAGCCTCGAGCTGATCGTGTGTAACGTAAACCGTTGTACATTTGATCTTATTGATAAGACGTTTGATCTCGGTACGCATTGCCTGACGTGCCTTACCGTCAAGGTGTGACAAAGGCTCGTCCATAAGAAGGAGCTCGGGCTCTCTTATGATAGCTCTTGCGATATTAACACGCTGCTTCTGTCCGCCCGAAAGCTTAACGGGCATCTTATCAAGAAGGTCGTCTATCTGCATGAGAGGAGCGATCTCGCGAACTTTCCTGTCGATCTCTTCCTTGGGCACGCCCTTTGCTCTCATGTTGAACGCAACGTTTCCGTATACGTTTAAAGGGGGATACATCGCGTAATCTTCGAATGCAAGTCCGATATTTCTGTCCTTGGGATGAAGCTTGTTTACAAGTCTGTCTCCGATAAAGATCTCTCCGTCAGTTATCTCCTCAAGTCCTGCGATCATACGCAGTGTAGTTGTTTTTCCACATCCGGAAGGACCAAGTAATGCGACGAATTCTCCCTGCTCACAGACAAGGTTAAGATCCTTTACAGCAAAATCATTCTTGATCTTTTTCTTTTTACCTGAATTATCATATCTTTTATAAAGATGATTAAGTGTCAATCCGGCCATTATTCTTCCTCCTTTGATGCAGCGAGTGCAATAAAGCTTGCCTCATCGTAACGAACTATATATTCTTTGCTCTCAAAGTCAAAGAGGATTATATGATCCATTTCGAGCTTAATGTAAACATCGCTGTCGATCTCAACATTCAGACCGTTGGGGGCGATCATACGAAGCTGATAATCTCCGCACTCTGCAACGATAACAGATTTATTTCCGATACTCTCATAGCTGTAAACCGTGCTCTTGAAATAACCTTCCTTGGGTTCAAAAGAGTACTTAACATTCTGAGGACGGATACCGATGTCGCAGCGTACCATTCCCTGCTCTTTGATCTTGGAATAAACATTGTCATCCTTAGGAAGAGCGAGAGTGATCTCTTCTCCGCATACATTGATCTTTGCATCAAATCCGTCATTTGTAGCTGCTACTGTTGCCTCAAAAATATTGATCTGAGGTTCACCCATAAGCTGAGCCGTAAACTCATTGCAAGGCATATAGTATATCTCGTCGCCTGTACCTATCTGCACGATCTTACCTTTATTGATAATGGCGATACGGTCGCCAAGCGCCATTGCTTCCATAAAGTCATGTGTTACATAGATACAAGTAGATCCGAGATTGGCCTGCATTTCTTTGAGCTCTGTACGCATCGAGTTACGAAGCTTCGCATCAAGATGTGCCAAAGGCTCATCCATAAGGAATACGTTGGGAGTACGAACCAGAGCTCGTCCCATCGCAACTCTCTGCTTCTGTCCGTTTGAAAGCTGGCTGGGAAGTCTCTCAAGAAGATTTTCCATCTTCATTGTCTTAGCTGCCCACTGGATCCTCTCAGCGATCTCTTCCTCGCTAGCCTTGTAAAGCTTACTTCTAAGGGCTGATGCCATGTTGTCGTAAACAGTCATCTGAGGATACAGAGCATAGTTTTCGAAAACCATCGCAACGTTGCGGTGTGCGGGATCTGTAAGGTTCATTACTTCATCGCCGAATTTTACAACGCCTTCTTCGGGCATCGCTATTCCTGCGATACAATTTAATATAGTAGTCTTTCCTGCACCGGCAGGTCCGAACAATACAAAAAACTCTTTATCTTTAACGTCGATTGTGATTCCATCAAGTGCCTGAACTTTGCCGAAGGCCTTCTTGACATTCTCAAGTTGTATTCTTGCCATAAGTCCTCCTTAACCTTTAACGGCACCAAAGCTGAGTCCACGAACGAGATGCTTCTGAATGCAAAGTGCAAAGATCACAGCAGGCAGAGCCGATACTGTTGAAGCAACCGCAAGCTGTCCATAGTGAGCACTGTCGGTACCTAAGTATTTCATGATCGCAACGGTTACAGGGTACACCTTGTTGCTTGAAAGAATGAGCGGGAATGTGAAGGAATTCCAAGCAAATATAAAGGCGAGAAGTGCTGATGAAACCAAACCGGGTTTGATCAGAGGAACCAGCATCTTGAAAAAGATCTGATACCAACTGTAACCGTCGACCTGAGCCGCATATTCGATCTCTACCGAGATGTCCTCGAAATATCCGCGGACAACCCATATCAAAAGAGGAAGTGAGATCAGCTGGTAAACCCATATCAGACCTACGTAGCTGTCATAAAGACCGATTTTTTGGTAGATCATGAAAAGCGGCAATACAACCAATATTTCGGGTGCAAATTTATAAGAAAGAATCTGGAATGCCAGTTCTTCTTTTCTGGGGAAATTGTATCTTGCAAGTGCGTATGCCGCAGGCACACCGACTATCACAGATACCAAAACCGCACCGCCCGATACTATAACGCTGTCAAGGATGTATCTTGCGTAATTGGAACGAAGAAGTACTTCCTGATAGTTGGCAAGTGTGGGGTGGAACAAAAATGTTGTCGTAAACACCTCAGTGTCTGACTTAAATGTTATGAGCACCATCCAGATAAGTGGGAAGAGTGCAAAGATCGCATATACGATCAATAAGAAGTTTTGCAGCACATAGAGTGCTCTCTGTTTTCCTGTCTTCATCGCTCTCTCCTCCTTTACTCTTCCAGACCTGCTGCCTGCTTCTGAGCAGTACGCTGTAAGTTTACTATGCGCTTAGCTGCAATATTGATGATGAGCCAGAGTACCAGGATAAACGGTATTGCAGCGCCAAACTTCTGGAATTTGAAGCCTTTCTGATATGCGGTAAGTGAAAGAGACATAAGTGCGTTTCCGGGGCCTCCCTTTGTAAGAGCAAAGATTATCGCATATTCCTGAAGTGCCGCCATGAAGCGGAACAAAAGAGCTATATAAAGGCTTGGCTTAAGCATAGGAAGTGTAAGGTTTGTAAAGTTGAACCATGCGCTTCCGCCATCGATAAGAGCCGATTCGAAAGGTGACTTCGGAAGTGACTGAAGTCCTGCCAAAACCAGCAAAATGATAAATGCTGTATTGATCCATACGTCAATGATTATTACCGTCAGCATAGCCGTTCCCGGTGCTGCAGCCCAAGGGAAGTTGTATACGCCGAATATATTCAAAAGCTTTTCAACAATACCTACCGAACTGTTCAACATAAGCTGCCATACTATTGTCGCTGTAACCGGTGCGATCATAAGAGGAAAAACAAGCAGAACGCGAAGTACTTTTGAAAGCCCATTATTCAAATTATTAAGTAAAATAGCGACTCCCAGACCTATGAGCATTTCCAATACAGTGGAAATGACACCGTACATCAATGAAATTTTTACTGCTCCCCAGAATGCGGGGTCTCCCAACATGCTTACCCAGTTGCTTATTCCTATGAATTTGTGAGTGGGAAGTTTAAAAGAATAGTTCGTAAGTGAATACCAAATTGCCATTGCAAAAGGAACCATGATTCCGATTGTAATGATGAGAGAAGGTGCAACGATCAAATAGGGTCTGACACGTGTCGAAAACGGCACTTTGTTCAGTTCGGATCTACCGTTGCTATTGTTCTTTGCGGTCATGTCTACACCTCATACATTATTCAAAACATCACGGGGGAAAAAATTGCCTCCCCCCGTGCGTTTTGTGTTAGTTTTTTACTTCTTTTAGATTACTCTACTTCAAGATCGGAAACAAGTTCATCCATCGTAACCTTTAGCTGATCCATAGCTTCCTGAACGGAAGAATACTTATCCGTTGTTACAAGATCCTGGAGGGTCTTAGCCCACTCTGTTGTTGTCTCTGTGAAGTACGGCTGAGCTGTGAAGAAGATACTTGCATTCTTAGAAATTGTCGAGAATGCCTCGTAGTAACCCTCTGCTCCTGCAACTGACTGCTTGTAAGCGTCGCTGTTAAGTACAGATGTACGAGGAGTATCTGTGCAAGCCTTCTCTACGCCAGACCAAAGCATAAACTCAGGACTTGTGAAGTACTGCATGAAGTACCAAGCAGCTTCCTTCTTTGTAGAATCAGCGTTCATAGCCATTGACCATACCCAAAGGTTAGACTTCATATCTGCCTCTGTCTTGCCTGCAGATTCGGGATAAGGAACCATGCCGAATGCCATGTTTCCGGCTTCATTTGATGATCCGGGTGTGTTCTGAGTATATCCACCTCTGTCTGCATCCCACATCATAGCTGCTTTTCCTGCACCGAGGTCAGCTCCGCACATTTCCCATCCGTATGTTGCCCACTGAGGTGCGCTGCCGTTCTTTACAAGGTCTACCCAATACTCAGTCATAGCAACAGCTTCGGGAGAATTAACTTTACTTACAAGTTTGCCGTTCTCGATCTCAAAATCCTTAGCGCCCCATGTTGAATACATAGACATGTAAGCGGGATGGATTGTTCCCCAGTCGGGAAGACCACGAACTGCAAGTCCGTAAGAACCGCTGCCGTCGAACTCTTTAAGAGCCTTAGCTGCTTCAAGAAGCTGCTCAGCTGTCTTGGGAGGCTCAATACCCTTTTCATTGAGGATTCTCTTATTATATGTAAGGATATTTACTTCCCATCCCATAGGAAGTGCCCACTGGAAGCCGGAGCCAACAGCATGTCCGGGAACGAGATCCCATTTAAGAGCATCAATAACTGCAGGAATGAAATCATCGTAATCCCAATCAGGGCTTGTGAGTGAAGTGCCAATGTATTTCTCGAGAGGTTCAAGATTACCGGCTGTAGCATATTCCCATGACTGGTATGCGCCTGTCATGAAAACGTCGATAGAGCCTGAATGGCTGCTGAGCTCAACGTTAAGCTTTTCAAAGTAATTTCCCTCAGGCATAGAAGAATAATTAACCTTGATACCTGTTTTCTCAGTAAACTCGTCCAGTTTCTCTTCTACAGCATCTGCATAAGTATGTTCGCTGAAAAGAACTGTGATCTCTTCGCCATCAAATTTCTTCCAGTCAAACTCTTCCGCTGCTGCTTCGGGGGAAGCGGATTCCGCTGCAGGTGCCGCTTGCTGTCCGTCAGATTCGGGTGTTCCAACTGTCTGGGCTGAGTCAACCCCACAGCCGGTGAGCGTTGCTGCTACCATAGTAGCTGCCAATACAAGTGACATTAACTTTCTCATACTGTCTCTCCTTATCTTTCTTCTTGTTGCATTTTTGTCTTTGGTTCTTTTATTGCGTTTGTTGCATGCTTTTTTATTTAATCAAAGGTAAGTACAACCTTAAGGTCACCTTCGCGTCCCGAAGCAAGATCAAATCCCTTTTCCCATTCGTCAATGGGAAGGATTGTGGTAATGACTCCTTCTGTCTTTAAGTTGCCGTTCATCATGTTTTCAATAACAAAAGGATATGCGTAAGGGCTAAGGTGTGCTCCTCTGATATCAAGCTCTTTTCTGTCTCCGATGATAGACCAGTCAACTGTGGTCTCTTTGCCGAATACGGAGAACTCAACAAATGTTCCGAGTTTTCTTATAATAGTAAGACCCTGGATTACGCTGGCCGGATTTCCTGTTGCTTCAATATAGATGTCACATCCGTATCCGTCTGTAATAGCCTTGATCTCTTTATCTATATCACACTTACCGGGGTTGAATACCAGGTCAGCACCAAATTTCTTTGCCATCTCCAAGCGGTTATCCTGCATATCGAGAACGATAAGCTTCTTGGGATTCTTCATTCTTGCGTATGTGATCATTCCAAGTCCGAGTGTTCCTGCACCTGAAATTACTACTACATCTTCATTAGTGATCTCTGCTCTGTCTACAGCATGCTTGGAGCAACCGTAAGGTTCAACAAGTGCTGCCTGCTCCAAAGGCATATCCTTAGGAAGCTTAGAAATAACAGATGTCTTACCGTATCTAACATACTCTGCCATACCGCCGTTGGTATATGACATGAAACCGTACATGTCATGTGGCTGACACATCCAATAATGTCCGTCTTTGCAGAACTTACATTTTCCGCAAGGAACGATCTGATCAGCTGTGATCTTTTCACCAAGTTCATATCCTTCTACATTCTCACCCATCTGAACAATGGTTCCGTAGAACTCGTGTCCGGGAATGAAAGGGGGCTTAACCCATGAAGGTTGAATATCATCTCCCCAGAACATCGCTGCCCCATGTTTACATTTTAAATCACCTGCGCAGATACCGCACGCCTCAGTTTTAATAATTATATCGTCGGGTCCGCATTCAGGAGTAGGATAGGCAAGCTCTAATCTGTAATCATCCTTGCTGTAAGCAACCAAAGCTTTCATAGTCTTTGGAATACTTCCTCTAACTGCCATTTTAAAAATTCCTCCTATTCTGTTGTCTTATGTAGAAATCGCAGTTATGGAACGTGTGCACATTTTCCAGTTTTGTAAAACCGTTTTCTATAACGAATTTCTAAACCGAATATACAACTCGGTTTTTCGTTTGTCAACTTTAAACATCAAAAAAGTTTTAGTATTTTGTGGTTTTGTCAAAAATACACAATTTTTGAGATTTCTTTTCATATCATTTGCCTTTGATCCGGGATTGCATTTTGAAATAAACTTATGTTAAATTAAAGTCGTTATATAAATGCGTTTTATATAACAACTTAAATATCAACATGTTTATGCTAATCAGGTAAGGAGGAAAACTACCATGTTGGGCAATCACTTACTCGGTTTGTATGAAAAGGCTCTCCCTCCCGAAATGGATTGGGAAGAGCGTCTGCAGACCGCAAAGAGCCTCGGATATGACTACGTGGAAATATCCATTGATGAAAAAGATGAACGAATAAGAAGACTCGATTGGAATGAAGAAGAAAAAGAAAAGCTTCACGCCGCAATGCAGAAGACCGGCGTTCCCATACCTTCAATGTGTCTTAGCTGCCATCGCCGTTTCCCGTACGGAAGCGCCGATCCCATCATAAGAGAAAAAGCACATGAACTTATGAATAAAGCAATTCTCTTTTGCAGAGAGTTTGGTATAAGAGTCATTCAGCTTGCCGGCTACGACGTCTATTATGAAGAGTCGACTCCCGAAAGCTTACAGTTCTTTTTGGAAGGATTACAGGCAGCCGCAAGAACAGCTGAGAAATATCAGGTAATGCTCGCGATGGAGATCATGGACACAGAGCTCATGAGCAGCATCACACGTTATAAAAGATATAAAGACGAGATCCCATCACCCTGGTTCACGGTTTATCCGGACCTTGGAAACCTCACAGCTTGGGGCAACGATGTAAAGCACGAGCTGGAGCTCGGAATACATGAAATAGTCGGAGTTCACTTAAAAGATACTTTGGCAGTGACTCCGACCTTCGAAGGAAAATTCAAATGTGTGACCTTCGGAGAAGGCTGCGTTGATTTTGCAAAAGAACTAAATATCCTTGAAAACTTAGGCTATTCCGGACCGTACATGATGGAAATGTGGTATCAGGAAGGCATGGATTATAAAGAATACATCACAAACGCCAAGAAATACATAGAAGAACAATACCGGAAAGGAGTAACCGAAAACAATGAGATATTATCTGGGGTTAGATAACGGAGGAACAAATACAAAGGCAGCTCTTTTTACCAAAGAGGGAAAACAGGTTGCGGTAGAATCGATCGCAACTGCAGCGATCACGCCCGCTCCCGACTTTGTAGAGCGCGACATGGATCAGATGTGGGACGATAACTGCACCGTTATCCGCGAACTTATAAGAAAGAACAACATAAATCCCGAGGACATCGCCGGAGTCGGACTTTGCGGCCACGGTAAAGGACTTTACCTCTGGGGAAAAGACGGACATCCCGTAAGAAGAGGAATCATCTCTTCAGACAACCGCGCTTGGAAATACTATTCCGATTGGAAAAAAGACGGCACGGAAGAAAAAGCTTTTGAGCTCTCATGCCAGCACATCATGGCATGCCAGCCGGTATGTCTTTTGGCTTGGATCCGCGACAACGAGCCCGAAGCTATGGACAACATCGAGTGGATCTTTGAATGTAAAGACTACGTTCGTTTCCGCCTCACAGGTGAAGCAAGAGCCGAGATTACAGACTATTCAGGCACAGGACTTATGAATCTCCACACAGCTTCTTTTGACAAGGAGCTCTTAAAGCTCTTCGGTATAGAAAAGCTCTGGGATGCGCTTCCTCCGATATGCCGCTCGACAGATATCGCCGGACACATCACCAAGGAAGCCGCAGCGGCAACCGGATTAAAAGAGGGCACTCCCGTAATAGGCGGAATGTTTGATATAAACGCTTGCGCACTTGCAGTAAACGTAACTGATGACAAGAACATCTGCATGATCGCAGGCACATGGAGCATCAACGAGTATCCTCGTAAGACAGCCGTTCTTGACGGAAGCGTGCAGATGAATTCAATCTTCTGCCTTCCCGGCTACTATCTCATCGAGGAATCAAGCCCCACTTCAGCAGGAAACAACGAATGGTTCATCCGCCAGCTCCTTCCCGAGTTAAAAGAGGAAGCTAAGAAAAACGGCGGAAGCATCTACGATATCATGAACGAATGGTGCGAAGAATTTGAGCCAAAGGACTTTGTTCCCGTATTCCTTCCTTTCCTTACCGCAAGCAATGTTAACCCTCTTGCGCGCGCGGCATTTGTCGGACTCGACGCATCTCACACAAGGCATCACATGCTGCGCGCCGTTTATGAAGGCATTGTTTACTCTCATAGATGGCACCTCGACAGACTCATGAACACAAGAGATTCCAAGGAAGCTGTTATCCGTCTCGCAGGCGGCGTTGCCAAGTCTGAGGCTTGGACACAGATGTTTGCAGATGTAATGAATCTTCCCGTAGAAACAGTCGATGTTGATGAGACAGGCGCTCTTGGATGCGCTATCGCCGTAGCAACAGCAGTCGGCGACTACAAGGATGTAACCGATGCGGCTGATCATATGTGCCGCATGAACAAGGCAGTCCTTCCGAGAGCTTGGGCACATGATGATTATGAAAAGAAATATCTCCTCTACAAAAAAGTCATTGAAGCCCTGGACAGCACCTGGAGCGACATGCAGGAGATAATCGGGGGATAACGTTTTATTTTATGCAAACCACTTTATAAAACAAGATGCAAAAAGTAAATAAATAAGGTATCATATAAATGTAATGCTCGGAGAGGGCTTCACATGCAACCAGAATGGATGACGCGAAAAATGGAAAGTTTTGATTTCAACTTAAGAAAATTTAACACATCTAACATCTACTCCTATTTTTTGGAGCACCCGGACGCAACCAAGCAGGATCTTGCTTCGGCGCTTAACCTCACACTTCCCACAGTAAACAAGAACATTGATTATCTGTCGGAACTTGGGCTTATCGCCGTAAGCGGTTCAAGAGGTCAGACCGGCGGCCGAAGAGCCACAACTTACTCACTTTGTGCAGACGCTAAAGTGGCACTTGGACTTGATATAACCAAGCATCACGTCTCATGCGTTGTAGTCGATCTTAACGGCAATATCATCTCTTTTAGCCGTAACTATCTTATATTTGAATTTAAGGATTCCTACTTCAAAGAAGTAGCCAATCTGCTAAAGAAATTCATCAAGGAAAGCAAGATTGACGATGAAAAGATCTTAGGAGTCGGGATCGGTATCCCCGCCCTTGTTCAATCCGATAACAAGACCGTGTTCTACAGCGGCATCATGGACATCAGGGAAGACACCTATGACATGTTCCGCAAGTATATAGACATGGACATCGTTATGTTTAACGATGCAAAAGCTTCTTGCTTTGCGGAGAAATGGATCAACAAAGATCTGGTGAACGCCTTTTACATAATGCTCAGTAACAACGTCGGCGGCGCCATGATGATAAACGGACAGGTTTATTCAGGTGATAACTTCAGATCCGCAGAGGTCGGACACATCACTCTCGTACCGCACGGAAGAAAGTGTTACTGCGGACAGTACGGATGTGTAGATCCCTATCTTGCGGCAACCAATCTTTCTCAGGACGATCTTGAAGGATACTTCAAAGAGCTTGAGACTACCAAGGATGAGAAGATATTGGATGAATGGCAGCAATACCTGGATTATACCGCACAGACCGTTGTCAACGTCCGTGCTATCCTCGACTGTGATATCATCCTCGGAGGATATGTCGGAGCATATCTGGAACCTTATTTAGACGAGATAAAGAAAAGAGCTCTAAAGATCAGCACTTTTGATACAAATGCCGATTTCATCAAGCTCTGTTCCTACAAACGCGAGAACATCGCAGCAGGCGCTGCCCTGTACTTTATCTCACAGTTTATAAAGACTATTTAAACTACCATGATCACAATAAAAAGCCCGGGCACTTTGACTAAAGTGCTCGGGTTTTTCCGCTACATTAATGCTTTTTTTGGTATTCACCAAAAGGAATCCATTCTATCTTAACTTGTCTGCTTTCCCATTCTTGAGATAATGCATTGAACTCATCTTCGGATATCTGATATTCAGGTAAATAAGCCAATTCACCTATATCTGTGATTGGTTCGGTTATATGTACCAAATTACCCCAGCAACCCAAAAACTCATCTTCTACAAAATCAGCTCCCAACTCACCATCATATGTGCTCGGTGCAGAAACATTATCTATATGTATTCTCCAAACTCCGCTAAAGGCAGCTCCGCTGCTACCATAATGATAAATGTATCCATCATTTCCAAGCCAGTAATTACTCCTGCTTCCGCCCTCACAGATTGTTTTCGGCTTACCGTCTACCAAAGCGTAGGCACGTTCAAAGACTAGCTGCGGTTCATTATCCTGATATTTATCATGAAGCACACCGAATATCAGCTCATAATCACCGTCACTGTTCAGGTCCACATATGTATATCCCACGTTTAGAAGATCAAAACCATAGTCCATTTCAAAGGTTGATCCGGTTTCTATCATCCGACTCTCATTAGTATCCTGATATAAAAGATTGCTTGTAACCACAGTTTGATCCGAATAAACACTCTGATCAAGCCAAGCAGCTTCTTCCTCTTGAGTTTTTACAACATCCGCAAATGCATCCGCGTAAAGTTCATCATACTTTTCAATAATGCTCTTATCCGTAAGCTTGTAGACATATTCTCCGTCCACGTTTTCCAGATATGTACGATCGTATTGAATATCTTTAGCTTCCGCTTTTTCTTCAGTCGACGCATTGGAAGCACTGTCTTCAACAAAAATACTGCTTGCTGCACCGGATGCATTCTCCGCAGTATTCTCTGCTACAGAATTGTCAACCGCGGCAGTATTGTTTATCTCAGTCTCACCGTTACATGCCGTAAGCATAAACGTAAGCCCAAATAAAAGGCCAAAAATATTTCGTTTTTTCATATTCTATTCCTCTTTCCTCCATAGTTTTGCTCTTTCACTCATATAATACTCTACGTCGAGTCCATATAAGGTCTTTAGATTTTCTCCCGAAAGGGCCTCTTTTTTATCCCCAAAGCAAAGTATTTCTCCGTCTTTGATCAAAAGAATTTTCTCCGCTACCATAAGCGCCATATTGATATCATGATATACACCGATCAAGGTGTTGCGAACGCGTCTTCCGTCAGACATTTGAGTCTCTTTTTCTTTCCAAACGTTTAGAAAATCGAGTAGTTCCGCCTGATATTTAAGATCAAGGTGATTGGTGGGTTCATCGAGAAGAAGTATCGGCGTTTCCTGCGCAAGCGTTCTCGCAAGGAAAACTCTCTGAAGCTGGCCTCCCGAAAGTTCACCTATCTGCTTGTCCGCTAGCTTCTCAAGCCCTGTGCTTGCAAGACATTCATCGACAACTTCGATATCTCTTTTATCATAAGTTCCGAAGATATTTTTGCAGTACAGATACCTTCCCTGCATCACAGTCTCTTTTACGGTATATGAAAAATACACGCCCGAAAGCTGCGTCATTGACGAAACGTAAGACGCCAGCTCTTTTCTCTTCATATCGCGGATCTCGCGCCCTTCTATGCAAGCGCTGCCTTCATACGGAATAATCCCGCCGAGCGCGCGAAGAAGCGTTGTCTTACCGCAGCCGTTGGGGCCGAGAATTGCTATACTTTCGCCCTCGTTTATATCAAAGCCGATCTTTTTGATTATGGAATTGTCCGAAGGTCTCCTGCCGTATCCGCAGGAAAGCTCACTGCATTCAAGTATCTTCTGTTCCATAATTACTGTTTCCTATCGTGAAAATAAACCCAAACAAAGAAGGGTGCTCCGACAAGTGCCGTAACCGCGCCGACAGGTATTTCCCTGGGCGCCAAGAGAGTTCGTGCGACCATATCCGAAAGTGCCATAAATGCACCTCCGAGAAGCAGCGACATCGGTATGACAAGTGCATGCTTTGCCCCGAAAATCCTTCTTACTATATGTGGAACCGTGAGGTCCACAAAACCGATGATTCCTGAAAAACACACAGCCGCTCCGGTCAAAAAAGATGATAAAAGAAGCAATGCGATCTTGGACTTACCGACATCAACGCCCATGCTCATCGCCTGTTCCTGCCCAAAGCTCATGATATCGAGTTCTCTGTGATATAAAGCCGTTCCGATCGTTCCAAGCACAAGGCAGATTAAAAGGATCAGCACATGAATCCATCTGCGTCCCGAGAAGGTTCCGAGCTGCCACAGAACAAGCCTTTGCATATGCTCGCCGTTAAGCGTACTTACAAGAGTAAGGATCGCATTTACAAAAAGAGAAAATACCATTCCGAACAGGATTATCGTATGGTTGTGCATGTTCCTGTCTATCTTAAGCGAGAACGCAAGTACAAGAAGCACGGTCAAAAGACCTGACGCAAAGCCGCACACGGGAAGAAGAAACATTCCGAATATCGTTCCGGTTATTCCCGTTATGATAACAAAAGCCGCGCCAAGAGAAGCTCCCGCAGAAACGCCCATCGTATAAGACGATGCAAGCGGATTCTGCAAAAGAGCCTGCATGATCGCACCGCTCACAGAGAGAGCCGCGCCGACAAGAAATGCCGTAAGTGCTCTCGGCATACGAATATCCCAAAAGATTGAGACATTAGTCGGAGTCACGCTATCGGGAAGCGAAACGGAAAATATTTTGCTTATGATAATCTGCAGTCCCTCGATTGGCGATATAGAAACGCTACCAATGCCGATACAGACAAGCAATATAGCAAATGCCAATACTATGACTGCCATGATTTTCTTTTTCATATAATCACCTTAGGCCGCAGGTTTCTCCTCTGCAACTTCTTCAGATGACGCATCGCTTGCAGCATCCACTGTGCTTGCATCGCTTGCAGCGTCTGCCTTGTCACCCGCAAAAGGATCTACAACATCTTTATAATAATCGGGATAAATATCTTTTCCCATCTCGATCATAGCGCTGATAACATGCTGATTGGGGCGGTTTACTGTGTCATTGTCGATCTGATAAACTGCCTTGTCTTTAATTGCAGAAACGTTCTCCCAGCCCTTCATTGTAAGAAGCACGTTGATAACATCATCCGTGTACATGTCAGCAGTAAGGATAACCCGGGGATCCATAGCGACTGCAGCTTCCTCGGTAAGAGCAGGCCACTGCTCAGCTTCTTTTCCCGCAACATTAACGGCACCGACAATCTCAAGCATCTCGTTTATATATGTGTTTGAACCTGCAGTGTAGATAGTAGGTGTATCACCCGAAGGAGTGAAAAGTTCAAAAAGAACCGTCTTTTTCTCTTCTTCCGGAATTGTAGCCGCAATCTCTTTTATCTCATCGATAGAAGCACTCATCTCTTCATTGATCTTGGCAGCCTCATCGCTCTTTCCGACTGCCGCGCCGAAAAACTCTATGTCTTTTTGGATATCTTCAAGGCTTGCGCTGCTTGGAGTATCGCAAACACATACACCCGCTTCTTTTACCGAAGCAAAAACATCTTCACCGTGGCTTGCACTCATTCCGGTTGTGAAAACAACGTCAGCTCCGAGTGCGATGATCTGCTCTTGATCGGGAGTCATCATATCGAACTGAGGAATGTCTTTTGCAAGAACATCTCCGTAGCTCGCTGCCGAATATGTATCGCAAGCTATGATCTTATCGGCAAGACCGAGATCAATAAGAATCTGAGTTGTCGAAGGCGCCATTGAAACTATCGCATTAATCTCATCGGGAATAGTTACCGCGTTGCCGCTTCTGTCGGTAACAGGCTTTCCTGATGCATTTGATTCATCTGTACTCTCGCCGCTTCCGGGCTCAACTTCTGTTATTTGAGGCTCTTTCTCCGGAGTTTTGGGTGTAACGGTATATTTGCTTGTACATCCCGCAAGTACAGACACAGCCATGGCTGCGGTCATGATCACAGCTAAAACTTTCTTTTTCATAATTTTTCTCCTTTTATAATGTAATAATTCATATTGTCCTAAACAAATATACCTTTTTTAGCGCATTTCTTCAACGCTTACGTCGTTCTTTCCGCTCTGCTTCTACTATTCTTTTTCACTTGAAGTAGCACCCAAAAAACCTTAAACTTATCTAAGGGGAAAAAGGAAAAACATTTGCCGCATTTTATCCTGCGGCGGAACGGAGCAAATATGAAAAAACTAAAGGGGTATATGCACGGAGTTAACCTTGGCGGATGGCTTTCACAGTGCGACCACACCAAGGAAAGGTATGACTTCTTTATCACAGAAAGCGATATAGAAGTTATAAAGAGCTGGGGGATGGATCACATCAGAGTTCCCGTTGACTACGACCTTGTTGAAGATGCTCAGGGCAACTACAAAGAGGACGGTTTTGCATATATTCAGAAAGCGATCGAGTGGTGTAAAAAGAATAAGCTCAATATGGTACTCGATCTCCATAAGACCTTCGGTTACAGCTTTGACAGCGGCGAAGGCGAGCTCGGATTCTTTGAGAAAAAAGAGTATCAGGATCGCTTTTATAAATTGTGGGAGCAGTTTGCGATAAGATTCGGCAAGAACGATAACATGCTCGCATTCGAGCTTCTCAACGAAGTTACCAAAAAAGAATATTGTGAGATCTGGAACGATGTTTCGAGAGAATGCATCACAAGGATCAGAAAGATCTCTCCGAATATCAAGATTCTTGTAGGCGGCTATTACAACAACAGTATCGAGGCGTTAAAAGACCTTGCGGAGCCTTACGATGACAACATCGTATATAACTTCCACTGCTATGAGCCCCTCATCTTTACGCACCAGGGAGCACCTTGGATAAAGGAGATGGACACCGAGTTCAGAATGCCTTTTGACTCAACCTACGGTCAGTACATCGAATTTAACAACAAGCATCTCGACCACATAACAGGCGATATGTCAGCGTTTGATAAAGAGGCCATGTTCGGTCCGGAGTTCTTTGACAGATATCTCGCAGAAGCGGTTAAGGTTGCCGAAGAGCGAAACGTAATGCTCTACTGCGGCGAGTACGGAGTCATCGACAGAGCAACTCCCGAAGATACCCTTAAGTGGTACAAGGTAATATGCAAGACCTTCGATAAGTACGGAATAGGACGCGCGGCTTGGAGCTACAAGCAGATGGACTTCGGCCTTTCCGACGAGCGCATGAAAGGCGTTATCGGAGAAATAACCAAAATAATGTAATGATATTCCGGCTCTTTTTTCAAAGGGCCGGTTTTCATCTTAGGAGGTTACAATGCCAAACTGGTTAAAAGACGCTGTTTTTTACGAAATATATCCACAATCCTTTAATGATACAAATGCCGACGGAATCGGAGATCTTCAGGGTATAATCGACAAGCTCGATTATGTAAAGAGCCTTGGTTGCAACGCTATCTGGATCAACCCTTGTTTTGATTCTCCTTTCAAGGATGCCGGGTACGATGTAAGAGATTACAAAAAGGTAGCTTCAAGATACGGAACGAACGACGATCTTGTAAGACTCTTTGACGAAGCTCACAAGCGTGATATCAAGATCCTTTTAGACCTTGTCCCCGGCCACACTTCCGAGGAACATGAGTGGTTTAAAAAGAGCTGTGAGATAGACAGAAACGAATACTCAGACAGATACGTTTGGACCAACGGTGCATTCTGCGGAATCGGCGGACACCCTTATATCGGAGGCGGAGCCGACAGAGACGGCTGCTATATGCTCAACTTCTTCAAGTGCCAACCCGCTCTTAACTACGGTTTCCTCAATCGCACCGAAAGCTGGCAGAAAGCCCCCGACGATCCTTCTTGTATTGCCACAAGAGAAGCAATGAAGGATGTTATGCGCTTTTGGCTTGATAAGGGCTGCGACGGCTTCAGAGTCGACATGGCAGATTCGCTTGTAAAAGAGGATGACGAAAATAAATCCGCAACAGGAAAAGTATGGAAAAATATAAGAGAGATGATGGACAAAGATTATCCGGATGCGGCTCTTATTTCCGAGTGGTGCAATCCCGGTCAGTCCCTTAACTACGGTTTCCATGCAGACTTCTATCTCGATCATTGGGGCAACGGCTACAACACCCTTATCCGCGATTACGAGACAGAAGGCGGCGACCACAGCTTCCTTAAAAAGGACAGCGGCAGTGATATAATGCGCTTTTTAAATGATTATCATCCAAAATACGAAAACACAAAAGATAAAGGTTTCATCAGCTTTATCACCTGCAACCACGATACACCAAGACCTGCAAGAACTCTTTCAAATGAAGAGCTCAAGCTTGCATATGCAATGTTCCTGACTCTCCCCGGAGTGCCTTTTATCTACTACGGAGACGAGATCGGAATGCGTTATCTCGATGTTCGTACCAAGGAAGGCGGATACCACAGAACAGGCTCAAGAACTCCCATGCAGTGGGACAATTCTGAAAACCGCGGCTTCTCATCGGCTTCCAAGGACAAGTTCTATCTCCCTGTCGATGAATCGAAAGATGCTCCTACGGTAGAAGCTCAGGAAAAAGATCCTTCGTCACTGCTAAACGAAGTGCGAAGACTTACCGCTCTTAAGCACGAGTACACTGATCTTAACGCCGATGCATCCTTTGAAGTTATTTACGCAGAAAAAGAAAATTTCCCCTTCATTTACAGAAGAGGAAATCTTGTAATTGCTATCAATCCTTCAGGCAAGGAATGCAGCGCTAATATATCCGCAAAAGCAAATGTAGCGGGCAATCCTGTCTATACGATAGGAACGGCAAGCTGCGATAGCGGCAAGCTTACCATTGCTCCGCAGTCATTTGCGGTATTTAAAGCATAATTATGAATAAAAGAACGAATACAACAGGAACGGTGTCTGTGCATCTGCGCAGGCGCCTTCTTTTGCCATTATCTCCAGCGTGATCTCATGCTCGTTCTGTGCCATATCGGAAAGAACGTGCTCCAGATATATGCAATCACCCCAATCTTCATCAAAGTTTCCGTCTAAGATGATCGGATGAAGCATATCGCCGTCAATTATCATCTTGGCTATAAGTGCCGGTCTGTTAACTGTCTTCCTATACTGAACACCCAGTCTGTAGCAGCTTACATTAAACTTAAACACCTCTCCTACAGTCGCGAACTCCTTATTGAAGACAGCACGCTTCGTATTCTCAAATCTGTTGAAGGTTATCGGTGCGGGAAGCGCATCATGCTGCCTGCTGAGATTTATGTTCTTCGCACCTGCCGCACAACCACATTCATTCTTTGCATTGCTTTTGGCAAGACTTTCCTTTACACCATCCAGATACTCTATAACTCTCTTTGCGAGTTCTTCATGTCCCTTATCATTGGGATGAAGTCCGTCGGGAGTAATCTCATCCCTCGTAAACTTACCGTCCTTAATATCCTTATAGAGAGTATCTCTCATACTGATACCGTCTATATTGTAATGTTTGCAGATTTCTTTGTGATAATCCTCTGCGGTAACACCCGTATCATAGAAAACATTGTAAAGTGCCAAAACCGCAGGGTTCGTCTTATAAGAAGCCATCTTTCTTATAAGTCCCTCGTATGTCTCCTTGTAGAATCCGTTTACCTCATCATTAACGGAAAAGTCGACCATTACAAAATCGGGATTCTCAGACAGAAGATCGTCATCGCATCTTCCGACTCCGTAATATGAATCCGTTCCGCCGATTCCCGCATTTACATAATTAAACTTGGCATTTGGAAAGTTCTTTTCCCACCAGTCGAAAACTCTTTTTGCATAACATTTATCGGAAGTGCTCGCAAGCGATCCGTGAGTTATCGAGCCACCGATGAAGCCAATTGTAAGCTCCTCTCCGTTCATCGCCCTGTTCATAATATCCATAGTGCGAGCGGTTGTAAGTCCAAGCACTCTTCTAAGCTCATCGGAAAGAGCTTTTGCCGCATGCATATGCCCCGAAAGAGACGGATGAACTCTCATTCCGATCTCATCACCGAGGCAATTGGGCAGGATAAAAAGAGATACTCTCTTATCGCCGGAAGCACTCTTATACTCATCTACCGCATCCCGGATAACACCCTCTATAAGAGGTCCCATCATTCCGTATGCCCAAAGAATATAGGCATTTGGATTATTCTTTCTTATCTTTCCAAGGAAATCAACGGCTGCTGCCTTAAAGTCCTTAATAAACTCTTCTTTTTCGGAAATTGTCTTGTGGCAGTTAAGTCCGCTCTGATCGTTTGTTCCGAGATTTAATATAACGGCGTCGACAGCTCTTTTACCAAAGTTCCAGTCATCTTGGGCTCCTGCGGAAGCATTCTCCGCTCCTCCCAAAGTTCCCGCAACCTGCTCATAGTGAGGCGGTATAACATGCGTATAATCCGAATCCCATGCGGCGTAAAGTCCAAATCCGCTCTGCGACACAACGTTATAATCCGCTCCGAGATCCTTTGCGGTAAGAAACGCATAGTTATCGGTACAGCTAAAGACCGCAGGCGACCAATCTTCCTGCCTTGTAAGACCTCCACCCTCTCCCGATGTGATACTGTCACCTATAAACTCAAGGAAAAGAGGTCTCTCCTTAGCCACTGCAAACTCGCCGTTTGTCTCTATATCCGTATATTTAAGGTAAGATACACTGTCTTCAAAAAAAGCCTGAGAAGTTCTGAGAATCCTGAACTCTCTGTTTCTCTTAAGTTCTCCGCCGCCCCAGATATGAATCCTGTTGGTTCCTTTTTCTAGAACTCTTCTCTGAGATACTTCTCCGTCAACAAGGATCTCAATCCAAAGATCGAGCCTGTCAAAAACAGCTTCGATCGTAACCCAGACATCTGTAGCATCTGTTACGAACTCCACACCGCTTCCCGTCCAGAAAGACGTAATGTCCTCCGAAACGGGGCATCTTCCCAATACTTTCAGTTTTCCTTCATTTGCCAATAATCCCGGTTTCATAGCTTTATCTTTTTCCTATTTCCGTGTCTGTCTCTCTTACAACACTGTTATTTTTGATATAGTCAATTATATCATCAAGCGTAGTGAATGCCAGAGCAACATAGGAATCCGCGGTACCGTAATAGATGACGATCCTGCCTGTTGCGGGATCGTGTATAGTAGCACAAGGGAAGCACACATTCGGAACAAAACCTCTCTCCTCATACCACTCCTCGGGAGTAATAAGGAATGTGCTGCATCTGTAAAGAACCTTTGAAGGCTCGTCCTTATCAAGGATCGCGCCGCCGATTGAATAAACATATCCGTTGCAGGTTCCCGTTACGCCGTGATAGAACATGAGCCAGCCTTCGCTTGTCTCAATGGGAGCCGCACCTCCGCCTATCTTAAGGCTTTCCCACCACTCCTCCGACTTACTCATAACATGGCGGTGTTTGCCCCAATAAACAAGGTCGGGACTCTCACTTAAGAATATATCTCCGAAAGGTGTATGTCCGCTGTCGGAAGGTCTGGACAGCATAACGAAGTTACCGTTTATCTTTCTTGGGAAAAGAACCGCATTCCTGTTAAACGGAAGGAACGGATTCTCGACTCTCACAAACTTCTTAAAATCGGTTGTCTTGGCCATTCCGATCGCCGCTCCGTAAAAGTCCTGACACCAGATGATATAGTAAGTATCTTCAACCTTTACAAGTCTTGGATCGTAGGCATATCTCGGCATAAAAGGCTTTCCGTCTTCATCGACAAAAGGAACTCTCTCTTTGTCAAACTCCCAGGAAATACCGTCTTTACTTCTTCCGAGATAGACAAAAGGAATTCCGTCAGTCTGCTCGGCTCTGAACACGCCGATAAATCCTCCTTCATAGGGAACTACCGCGCTGTTAAAGATCCTGGCAACACCCGGAATGGGATTTCTACCTATTATCGGGTTTTCCTTGTATCTCCAGATCGGAATTGCTCCAAGATCCGCAGGCTTCTCCTGCCAAGGCATATTCGGTACATCAGGACATCCGTATATCTCATATTTCATCTGTCAGTTCCTCCCACTTGCATTTAGCAGCTCATTGTTCTTTCTTATGAGTTCAATTCTCTTTTGCACGCAAAGCACGCTCCTTCCGGGATCGGAAGGTGTGTTAAAGCAGTAATCCAAAAGCTTATCTATCGTAGTTGTCGCAACATACATTCTCGTATCGCTTCCCGCATAGTACAGATACACGTCCCTGCCTCTTACTATGCATCCGTTGGAAAAGACAACGTTGCTTACATCGCCGACTCTCTCAGAGCCCCTGGGTCCAAGCAAAAGTCCGCCGGGCTGCGCCGTTACGACCCATGGCTTTTCAAGATCGCTCATATATGCATAAAGGACATATCGAAGTCCTGCTGCCGTATTTCTTACTCCATGCGCTATGTGAAGCCAGCCCTTTTCAGTCTCTATCGGAACTGCACCCTCACCGTTCTTGGCTTCCGTAATGGTATGATATTTTCGAAGGCTCGTCATCTTCTCTTCATCTATAACAGCCTTGGTAATGTCTTCGCACAGTCCAAAGCCTATTCCGCTGCCCGATCCCGTCTCAATGAAATCATCCATCGGTCTTGTATAAAAAGCGTACTTTCCTTCGACAAATTTGGGATGAAGCACCACATTCCTTTGCTGAGGAGATCTGAGTGTAACAAGATTGGGAAGTCTCTCCCAATTCACCATGTCTTTGGTTCTTATAATTCCCGCAGAGGCAACAGCCGCAGACAGATCATTACTCGAAGTGTCTTTTTTCTCAGAGCAAAAAACTCCGTATATAAAGCCATCCTCATGCTCCGTAAGCCTTACGTCATAGACGTTGGTCTCCTCACCGTCTATATCATCAAGAAGGATTGGTTCTCCCACGAATCTGAAATTGTCTGTTCCGTTATCACTCTTTGCAAGTCCGAAGAAAGACTTTCTGTCCGCGCCTTCTATCCTAGCCATTAAATAAAATGCTCCGTCAAAAAAGATCGCGCCCGAATTCATTACCGCATTGATCCCCTGACGCTCCATGAAATAAGGATTGCTCTCCTTATCAAGATCGTATCTCCACTCGATCGGGATATGCTCTCTTGTAAGAACAGGGTTCTCATATCTGTCAAAAAGGCCATTGTAAAATGCCTCATCTATCTTATTTTTCTTTTGTAAAAAGAGCTCCTGCTTTTCTTTTTCCTTGTAGTAATTTTCGTGAATCATCACAAAACTCCGTTCTGTTTATAGTATTATCTTTTTCCGAATTTAATCCTTGATATCATCTCAATGCACATGCGCCCGTTGTGATAAGGGCATTTCCATGGTTCTACGATGGGCTCGTCATACGACGGTGTTCCGTCCTCATTCACATACCAGTACCACTCGCTCGGATGAAGCTTATTATTTACAAGATTCTTTTTTATGAATTCCCATATGCCAAAAACAGCATCCAAGTATTCCGTCTTCGAAGAATCTTTTTGATATCCGTTGTAAAAGCCGGTCATTGCTTCAGCCTGCACCCACCAGACTCTTTTTCCATCGACTTTTCCGTTTTCACACTCTGTCGGAATGGAATTATTTCTGTAAGCCTCTTTATAAACCTGCTCGGTAAGCATATTTATAATAGGCTCTGTCCTCGCCGCCACATCCTTGTCTCCAAGAACATCGACAGCTCTGTTTATAAGCCATGCGCTCTCTATGTCATGCCCGTAAGAATAAAGATCTATAAGCGACTTATAATCACCGTCAAAAAAGACTTCCTGCCTTTTAAGTTTCGGATTATAAATTTTCTCCTCTATGATTCCCAATATCTCTTCAAGACTTGAAAAGACTTTTCCGTGAAGTGCCTGTATATCACTTGAAAAATCCGCTTCCGAATATAACGATTCGTCCGTCACACGATACAATTCCGTATACGCTTCCATTATGTGAAGCAATGTGTTCATGGTTCGTTTGGCTTCAACGCCGTTTCCGGACAGTTTTTCATTTGATACGGGAGAAAAATCTCTTCCAAAAGCTTCGAGATATCCCTTGTCATCCCGCATCTTTTCTTCTATCAGCTCATATAAAGAAATCGCTCTTTCGAGAGCTCTTTTATCTTGGGTAGCGTCGTAGTATGCGCACAGACCGTATATCGCAAAAGCCTGATTATATGTATGTTTGGTGGTATCTGTGGGAGTTCCTTTATGATCAAGCTCCCAATAGATTCCTCCGAATTCATCATCCCAAAAATTATTTATAAGTAGCTTGAAAGCACTGTCCATGTAGGGTCTTAGGCTATCATCAAAGAGCTCTTTTTTTGCTTTTGAAAAAAACCATAATATCCTGCTGTTAAGTATTCCGCCCTTGGGAGCTTTTTTGTCTATATTTCCGTCGTTGTCCATAAGGCCGTAAAAGCCGCCGAACTCTGTATCTATGAGCTTTTCCCAAAAGGGAATAAGCTCTTTGTTAAGGCAAGTCTCAAGCTCTTTTGCCAATAATTTCTCGTCCATATTTTATTTATCCTTTGACCGCTCCTGCTGCAATTCCGCTGTATATCTGCTTCTGACACAAGATAAAGACTATAAGTGCCGGAGTAAATGAAATGATAACGCCCGCGCAGATAAGGTTGTACTGGCTTCCCATCGGGCCCACGAAGGTATAAAGAGACGTAGACATCGTGTGAAGCTCTTTACTCTGAAGATAAAGATTTGCGCAGTAATACTCGTTATATACGCTTACGCCTTTGAGAATACATGCAGTAACTATTGCCGGTTTTAAAAGCGGGAACAGTATCTGCCAATAGATCTTAAAATAGCTCGCGCCGTCTATAACGGCCGATTCATCCAGTGATGTCGATATGTTTTCCATGAACTGGATAAAAATATAAATCGAAATAACATCGGTTCCGCACATCATGATGATGTATCCGTAAAGGTGATTTACAAGATGAAGTCCGGACATAATGTTGTAGACCGTTACCTGCATGGCAACGGAAGGAAGGAGTGATGCAAAAAGATACATGCTCCTTATTATCTGATTTCCGAAGAAGGAAAATCTTGTAAGCACATAAGCAAGCTGAGTACCGATGATGACCGAGATCACAAGCACGACCACCATGACGATCACGGAGTTAAGAAACGCTCTGCCCATGTTCGCAAGCTTAAATGCTTTTATAAAATTATCAAAGTTAAGAAAGCTTCCGGGAAGCGTCATAACATTGGTGCTCTTGTATTCCGTCTCTGTTTTGAATGCTGTGATAAGGCATGAAACAAGAGGAAGCAAACACATAGTTCCCATCAAAAGAAGCGATGCGTATTTAAGGAACGTTATAACGATCTTCTGTATGTAATTAAGTACTGTCATATTCTTTTCTGCCATCAGTCTTTCGCCTCCCTGAATACATATTTAAAGAACAGCTTCTGCAAGATCGTGCACACGAAGATAATAAGCAAAAGCACAACCGCCATTGCGGAAGCAAGTCCGACCTTCTGTGATACATGTGCGATCTCGTTCATGATTACAAAATATGTTCCCGTTCCGTTGGCGCCGTTTGTGATAACGTAAGGCTGCTCAAAGGATGAAAGCGATCCCGTGATAGACAGGATGACATTTAGCGTCACTATAGTTTTGATACTTGGAAGAATAATGTGTTTGAATATCTGCGGCTTATTTGCCCCGTCGAGCGCCGCAGCTTCATAGAGGGTATCATCAACCGACATTATCGCTCCTATGAAAAGAACCATATTCTGACCAAAGTACCTCCACACGGAAGTAGCAACCAGCGACCAGTTGTTGATATTCTGGTCTTTAAGCCAATACGGTAGGTTTTCATATGAAGCACCCAGAACGTGCAAGACCGTATCAAGCACGAATCCTCTGGTGTAAAAGAATTTGAAGATAAAGCCGATGGCGATACCGTTTATAAGATAAGGGAAGAACATAAGTCCCTTAAAGAGATTTCCGCCTTTGGCCTTAAAGCTGAGTATCGTTGCAAAATACAACGCAAGCACAAGCTGGATAAGCGCTCCCACCATGTAGTACAAGGAAAGTCTCAACGCGCCGAAGCAGTCATCTCTTTTAAATACATCTATGTAATTCTGGAATCCGACAAAAACTCTTTTATCTACCGGAGTGGAGTATTTCATCTTATAAAAGCTGAATTTTACCATCTCTGCGAAAGGATAATATGTAAAAACCACAAGAAGGGTGAGAGGTATAACAAGGAACATTCCCATTGTCAAAAGTTGTTGTCCCTTCCTTGTTTTCCAAAAGCTCTTTTTCACAGCTTTTTCCTTATAAGATTTCTCCATACTCCACCTCCGGTAATTCATCAAGTAATACTTACCTGTCTTTTATTCTGTAACTTCGATCGAATTAAGCTCCTGAGCATCTGTCCAAGCATCATTCCACTCTTTCATGATGTCGTCAAAAGATTTGTCTTTGTTAGCGGCATGCTCGACAAGCTGCTGAATCTTGGTATTTCCGCCGCTGTTGATATTAAGCTCCGAATCGGAATTAAGAAGATTGATGAAGTCCTCTTCGCCTTCCACTGCGGGCTCATCCTCAAGGAATTCAACACCGTCAAATGCAAGCTTGGTCTCTGTGTTTCCGACAACAATCGGAAGACCGTCTTCGTTATAGTAGAAGCCTGACTTCTCTGTCATCCACTTAATGAATACCATTGCGGCTTCCTTCTCTTCCTCGGTAGCGTTTGCATTGATACCGAAGTTGTAATCGGGAGCGCTGATGCTGTACTGCTTGCCGTTTACAGTGATAGGGAAAGGCATGTATCCGATGTCTGCCGCGTTGGGTCCTGCTGCCTCCATCTGAGGATAAGACCATGATCCAAGAACCATGCATCCGATCTCTCCGTTATTGAGCATTCCCTTTGAACCTTCCCAGTCGGTTGTAGTATAGTCATCCTCGATGAGACCTTCCGAAACGGCATCATAGAGAATCTTATATACCGCATAAGCATGTGTGTCATCGCCGTAATCCTTGAAAGGATCCTTGGTGTGAGCAAGCTTTCTGTTGATGTATTCGCTGTCACCTGTTGCGTTTACTCCGATATATACGTCCCATGCACCCATTGTCCAACCTGCTGCATAGTTTGTATAAAGAGGAATCGCATCGGTATTCTCTTTTATCTTTTTAAGTGCATCTATAAATTCTGAAGGAGTCTTGGGAAGTTCTGTAACGCCTGCATCCGCAAATACCTTCTTGTTGTATACGATACCCTGTGCGGTAGCTGTAGAGGGAACGCCGTAGCACATTCCGTCATATGACCACTGAGATGCATAATTTACAAGCTTAGACATCTCATCAAGTGTTCCGTAAGGCATGAAATAATTGGAAAGATCTGCCTTATCGATATGAGGGATCATCATGATAGTCTCATAGTCGCCAGACTGCAGATGTGTAAGCGCATCGTCTGCATAGTTGGTGTCTGTTGTGATCTCAACATTGATACCGGGGTACATTTTGTTAAACTCGGCAAGATATTCCTTCCAAGTAACTCCGCCGTAATCATCCGAATCCATATCGGTTCTGTGATTGAACACCGTGATCGTTGTGTTTAAGTCCGTGTAACTCTCCCCAAGCACCACGCTTGCGTAAGTAAGCTCTCCGTTACCCACTGCCTCAGGAGAAGCCTCTTTTGCATCTTCCTGCTTGGTTTCAGCAGGAGCATCTCCTGTCGAAGCTGTTTCCCCACACGCGGTAACAGAAAAGATCATACAAGCTGCCAGTAACATTGCAATCTTCTTTTTCATAACTAAACCAGCCTCCTTTTAACTGTTTTTAAGTATTTTTAGTATACTTCTTAGCCATGATAAGTCAATGGATTTCGGGCAAAATAAATAAAGTCTGTTTGTTTTTCACATTTATTTTTATGCGTTTTTGTCAGTTTTACACATGAAAAAACAGGCTAAAAAGCTAACAAATTAAATTTTAGCTTTTTAGCCTGTTTTCATTTTCAAATTTAATCACATCAAACAGTCAGATCTTTTACACTGTCTCTTTCTATCACGGAACCTCCGACAATGATAAGACCCTTCTGATAGTGCTCATTCCTAAGGTTGTGCAAGAGATTATGCACGACTCTCTTGGACATCTCTTTGGTATCAACATCATAGGTTGTGATACCTATATCACAAAGGCCGGGATAAATGAAATTATCATAACCGACTATCGAAACATCCTCAGGTACTCTGTAGCCCGCATCGCGAAGCTTACCTATAAGCATGCTTGCGGTCAGATCACAGTTACAAACAAATGCCGTCGGCATCTCCTTGGGAAGCTTCATGAAACTATCGTCCATAACTCCGGTGTATCTGTCTCTGTCGTCCAGAACCCAGTTCTTATTGGGTTTGATCTCATGTTCCATCATAGCCTTCTCATAGCCCAGGAATCTGTCCGTTATGGAACCTGTTGCAAGGAGCGTGCCCACATAGCCGATCTTCTTGTGACCTTTTTCAAAAAGATAATTGGTCATTGTATATGCGCCGTAGAAATTATTGGAAATAACCGCATCCGCACACGCTGTAGTTTCGCTGAAATCAAGGTAAATAACAGGGAGCTTAAATTTGGACATCTTATCGAGATACTGCTCCGATAAGCTTCCTATCACGATAACACCCGCAACCTTGGATTCTCTTAAAATATTGGGCATCCTAAGCTCATTTATCATCTCATCCGATATGGTCTCAAGAAAGCTGCCGCAGCCCTTAGCCGCTATCTCCGTGGCAACAAGCTGCTGTAGATTGCCGTAGAAAGAAACATATTTGGCCATATGCCTTTCTGCGACAATTATTCCGATCGGAAAAGTAGTATCAACAACCGTCTTAAAGCCTCTTCTTCTCTCGATGGGAGTATATCCCATCTTGGCAGCAAGCTCCTCGATCTCTTTCCTTAGCTGCTCGCTCATTCCCTTTTTGCCTGCAAGCGCCTTGGATACGGTAACCGTGCTGACTCCGAGCTTATCCGCAATATCTTGCATTCTGACTGTCTTTTTCATGTGTTTTCCTTTTTAGCTTACTTAAAAATGAGTTAATTAGTCTTTTTTAAGTATATGCTATTAAAAGAAAAAATGGAAGTCTTATCAAGCTTCTTTTATTCCATCGGTTCTTATGATGAATTTAACGCTGCTGTCTATATCATCCGAAGCACCGCCGAATGTGTTGTAATTTGAACCTGCTTTCTGTATAGCTGTGAGCTTATCGGTGAACTCGGTAAGATCTCCGTCGAATACCTCGTAGAGCTTATCTATTCCTTCTTCATCGAATTTGATGACTCCGTCAACAAGCTCCTGAACGCCGTCGTCGAGCTCGACAACTCCGTCATACAGTTCTTTTACTCCGTCGTTAAGCTGATTTGTTCCGTCATTAAGCTTATAAGCACCGTCTACGAGAGCTTCGTTGTTGGATACAAGTGTGCCTGTTCCGTCAGAAAGCTGTTTAGCTCCGTCGCTGAGCTTTCCAAGGCCTTCATCAAGCTGACTTGTTCCGTCGTAAAGCTCGGAAAGGCCGCCGGCAAGAGCCTTGTTTCCCGCAGCAACCTGCTGAGCTCCTGTAACCAGCTGCTGTAATGACTTTAAGGAATCCGCGTTCATTCCGCTGCCTGAACCGGTTGCTTTGTTCATTGCACTTAATACAGATCCGAGAGTATCGGCCGCGCTCTTTGATGCTCCCACCATGCCGTAATACTTCTGAGCCTTGGAAACATACGCTGCGATCTCACCATTATCATAGCTGATACTTCCGTCATTGTTATTTGCGCTGAAAAGCATCGCGCTGTTTATATTATTAGTTCCTCTTCCGCCGACAATGATCTGATTCGCACCAAGGATTGCTGCGGTCTGATCTGCAGTTCCGTCAACGTCGCTTCCCGCGCCTGTACCTGCATCTGTGCCCGTGCTTGATCCTGCACCATTCCGGTCGCTGCCTGCGCCTAAGCCGTCGCCTGATCCTGTGCCTGCGCCGTCCGCTGAGCCTGCGCCATCGCCGCCTTCAGCGCCTGTGTTTCCATCGCCACCGGCGCCATTACCTGATCCTGCACCGCTGTTGTCTCCGCTTTGGCCGCCGTTGTTGCTGCCGCCGTTGTCTCCCGATCCCGCGCCGTTGTTGCCGCTGCTGTTGTCGCCCGATCCGGCACCTGTATTTCCACCATCTGCAGAACCGCTTCCTGCGCCGTCGCCGTTTTGACCGCTGCCGTTGTCGCCTCCGGCGCTGCCGCTGCTGCCCTGGCCGTCGTTGCTGCTGCCGGCGTCGCCATCATCGCGGTTGAGAGAGCCGTGGATAGCATCTACTTCCGGCGCTTCTTCACCATTGCTTTCCGGCACCGCCGTAACTGTATATCCGCCAAGCTTATTCAATTCCGTTATGGCATTAAGAGAATCGTTTCTCCAATAAGCTGCTGCCTGAGCGCTTGTTATCTCGCCGCCTGAAAGCTTATAAAGACATGCCACAACTTCGGGAGTACATTCTCCGCTACCCTGAAGCCAAGCAGTCGTCGCATCAAAAGCTGCCTTCTGTCCGGCAAGCTCCTGCATGGATGATGACAATCCGGATAAGCTCTCGGCCATCTTAGCTACTGTCGCAACGCCGTCACTGACCTGCTTGGAGCCATCCGCAAGAGCATTGGCATTCTTTACAAGCTCAGCTTCATCCATCGCCTTCTTCATCTTGTGAGTTCCCTCATGAGCCTGACTTGCTCCGTCAGCTAAAGCAGAAGCACCCTCGCTTATCTTGCTTGTAGCATTGGTATATTCAACGATACCGTTGTAGAAATCAAGTGTTCCGTCCTTGAGCTCTGAAGTTCCGTCATAAAGTTCCGATACGCCGTCTTTAAGCTCGCCTGTTCCGTCCTTTAATTCCTTGTTGGCATCAACAAGCTTATCGGATGCATCGTTTAATTCTCCCATATCATCTTTAAGATCGTTTATCTTATCAGACTCTGTTATATCCGTAATACCAAAATCGCCGAGTACATCTGAGCTTGCCATTGTTATCGTCATTCCAAGCTCGAAATCCGTAGTATTTGCTGTCACCTCAAAATGATCAGCTAGCTTACTGTCAAGATCACCGTCTTCATTGAGCTCATCCCACTTGTCCTTATCTATATCAAGGCTGTCCTTAAGTCCCGGGAGCGCGATGCCAAGAACAATGATATTGCCACCCTCAGATATGACTTTACCGTTTGAAACCTCAACCTCGCTGAACTTATCGGGATCAAGTGTCATTCCCGATATCATCGCAAAGGGTGTATATACTTCAACCTGCTTTCCGTCAACATCAACTGTCTGCTTGTCAGTATTCTCGTAGTCGAAGCGGATGGTTACTTTTCCGCTCTTTCCCGCAAGCTCCTCGGGAGAAATATCTTTTCCGTCAAGCTTATATGAAACCTTCATCTTTACCGGGAGCTCTTTTTCCGTGGTTCCCTGATAATAGATGTCAGAACCCTTGGCGTTCCACGTAAGCGTTCCGTCACCATTGTCAGTAAAGCTCTCATCGCCCTTTACGTTCACAATATTCCTAAGGCTCGTTGTATCTGAAATAGTATCCGCCGCATCAGCGTTCTTAAGCCATTCACTTACGATAACGTCGTCAACTGCTCCGTTTGCATCCGCTGTAACGTACACCGTCTCTACCTTTCCGGCTTCGTCCGATGCGCCTTTCGTACTCTTTATAATGCTATCTTCAAGCTCTTTTTCTTGAGCGGTTTCTTCTACTGCGACAGGCTCCCCGGTCTGCGTCGAAGCTCCACACGCCACCGTCATGACAGCGAGCATTGCCGCCATAATAACGGATAATGATTTTATAAGATTTTTTCTGATCATAATATCACCTCTCTAACACGCTTAAGCTATTCTGTGCATGTGATCATGTATAAATTCGTGCAAGTGTCCTTTAGGGACGTCCACGCCCTTCATTCCGAACGTGGTCTTTATGATAAGCCTGTCAAATATCATGTACATGGCAGGAAGAACAAGTAATACGGTAAACATACTTACGATCGCGCCCCTCGCCATAAGGTTACAAAGAGAGCCGATCATATCGATGCTCGAGATAAGGCCGACTCCGAAGGTCGCTGCAAAAAAGCTGAGCGCACTTACGATAACCGACTTCATTCCGGTTGAAAGAGATATAAGCGTCGCCTCTTTCTTGTCGTGCCCGTTCTTTCTCTCCGAAAGATATCTCGTTGTCATCAGTATCGCGTAGTCAACGGTCGCGCCGAGCTGAATCGTTCCTATAACGACCGATGAGATAAAAGGTATCGTCGTTCCCGTGTAATACGGAAGTCCCATGTTTACGAATATCGCAAACTCAATGACCGCAACGAGTATAAACGGAAGCGAAACCGATTTGAGCACGAATGCAATGATAAGGAAAACAAGTCCTATCGAAACTGCATTTACCACCTTAAAATCGTGCGCTGTTATATTGATAAGATCCTTGGTGCATGGCGCCTCGCCGACTACCATTGCCTTCGGATCGTAGCTCTTTACGATCCTGTCGACTTTCGCTATCTGATCGTTGATCTCGTCGGAAGCGATCTTATAATCGGTTGTCAAAAGAACCAGCTTCCAATCGTCACTCTCAAGATCAGCCAAAAGATCTTTTGGAATAAACTCTCTTGGGATCGATGGTCCGATCACCGTATCGGCGCCGAGTACAGTAAGAATGCCGTCGGTATTCTTAAGCTCTTTTATCATCTGCTGAGTCGAAGCCTCATCCAGGTTCTTATCTATTAAAAGCATGTAGGCCGAGTTCATATCGAACTTTGCATCAACCTCATTCGCGCCCTGCACGCTCTCGAGCTTATCGGGAAGCGTCTGCGTAAGATCGTAATAAACGTTAGTGTGCTCATTTCCGTAGATTGCAGGTACCAATAATGCAAGAAAAACAGCAAAAAACACAGGATAAAACTTAGCTATTGCCTTGGGAAGCCTTGTAAATTCAGGCATCAGAGGCTTATGTCTTGTCTTTTCGATAACCTTGTCAAAAACAAGTATCATGCTCGGAAGGATCGTAACGCATCCGATAACTCCGAATACTACGCCCTTGGCCATTACCACGCCGAGGTCAAGTCCAAGCGTAAAGCTCATAAAGCAAAGCGCCACAAAGCCGGCAACCGTTGTTATCGAGCTTCCTATAACGGACTGGAAAGTCGCCGTTATCGCATTGGCCATGGCTTCTTTTTTATCTTTATTACCGGTCTTCTCAAGCTCTTCCTCGTAGCTGTGCCATAGGAAGATCGAATAATCAAGCGTTACCCCGAGCTGCAATACCGCGCTCAGTGACTGCGTGATAAAAGATATCTCGCCTTTAAATACATTGGTTCCCATGTTGTAAACTATCGCCATTCCTATGCTGAGTAAGAAGAACAGCGGAATAAGATAGGAATCCATAGTAAGCGAAAGGACTATAACCGCCAAAAGAACCGCGATACCTACATATATCGGAGTCTCAGCCATCGCAAGATTCTTGGTGTCGGTAACTATCGCACTCATACCGCTCATGAAGCACTGCTTGTTTGAAACCTTGCGGATATCTTCAATGGCGTCCATCGTCGCATCCGCAGAAGTTCCCTCATCGAAAATCACAAACATCATCGTTGCATCGCCCGAATTAAACGCATCATATACGTCTTTCGGAAGCATTGTCATCGGTACGGACAGGTCCATGACCGAGTCGTACCAAAGAACCTTGGCAACGTGATCCACGTTTTCTATATTGGATTTTAATTTCGCGACATCTTTTTCTTCCATGCCTTCGGCGACATATAACACAAAAGAGCCTGTGCCGAACTGATCAAGAAGAATGTCCTGTCCTTTCATTGTCTCGATATCCTTGGGAAGATATGTGAGGATATCGTAGTTGACTCTCGTGTTAAAATAGCCGATCGCGGAAGGAACAAGAAGCGCAAAAGCCAGTATCAGTATGATATATCGAAGTTTTACGATTACCTTTGACAGCTTTTTCATTTTCGTTCCTCCTAAATTTATGACCGATAGTCATTTTCTAAATATGGTATACCACTTTTCTGACCATTGGTCAATAATTTAACTGAGGATTTTTATCAATATGTAAAATTTGCAGTTTATTCAACGTTCTTGAGCGCTTCACTCATAGGTATCTTGCCGATCTTTCTGTATTCAATGATCGCCACGACAACATATGTTATAAAGCCCATAAGGAACATCTTTACGTAAACACTAGGGTCAAGCCAGATGACCATCCATCCGCTCATCATCTGCTTTAGCATCACTCTGAATATCTCAACCATCACGTATGACAGGATCGGATAAGACAAAAGAAGCGATCCCACAACAACTATCGCCGTCGGTAAAATATATAAAAGCGCGATCTCTTTTTTCCTGTAACCAAGTATCTTGACCATTGAGATTGACTGAACGTTTCTCTCTATAATGAGCTTGGACAAAAGATAAATAAGCACAACAAAAAGGATGACCGAGAACGCATCAACCATGTACATAAGGTCGCCCATCGAGATCATCAGCTGCCTTGTAACTCTGGTAAGAGACTCCTCATCGATCGTCGTTCCGATGTACTTGGTGTCTATGTCCGTTATCTCGCTGTCAGAAAAGTAACCCGAGAACATCTCTTCATCAAAGCCCATAAGCTCATTAAGATGCTTCTGACTCATGAATACTACAATTCCACCGTCGTAGTCATAAACCCCCGTCACCTTAAAGCCGTAGTACTTATCCTCATACGGCTCTTTAAGCGTTATGACATCGTCTTTTTTAAGTCCGTATTTATCGGCGTATGCTGAGGAAATAAGGACCGTCTTGTCGTCAAACTTCACATTTATATATCTGCTGTCTTCTTTTATTCCATAGAGCGTGACATCCTCGACTCTGGCGCCGTCATCTCCTATCGTCTTAAGTCCGTAAGCCGAGAACTTTTCGGCATCGGGATTGTTTGATGTGATCTTGCTTTGTAAAAAGACATAGGAAAAAGCCGCTGAAAGCTCATCATCCGTATCGACAACACCGGCCGGAATCTCTATTAAATATGTGTGCTTTGCAAGCATCGACTGCGTGACGATACCCTGATAGTGAATAATAAGCGGAGGCAGCATCATTCCGAAGAAAAGAAGCATGTTCGCAAACAAAAGTCCCATGAACAAAATGATGTAGCTGCTCTTGTTTTGTATGAGTATTCGAAGTCTGAAACGATCAAAAAATCTGATCTTATTATTTAATCTGATCGCATCCTTTTGCCTTCCGCCCGAAAGATCTCTTCGAATAAGCTTAAGAGGACTTATCCGCAGTTTCCTTCTTAATATTAGATAGGTAACGATCACCATGATTGCAAAAGGTACAAGCGTAGTCTTAAGGAATGCTTCCGCGCTCCAGACAGTCACGTATGTGGGCAGCGAATAGCTGTTATAGTACATGGATACGCAAACGTCTTTAAAGAACGTATATCCCATGATGTTTCCAAGTGCAGCAGCGATCACGGTCACTATAAGAGGCATTGCCATATAGTGTCTTATAAGCTCGCTCTTGGTATATCCCGAAGCACGGAGCGTTCCGATAACGCAAGCTTCTTTGTGGATCGTATTGTTGATCGTGATGCCAAAGACAAAAGCAATAATAATGATCATTATGTATAAAAGAACTTCGACCATCGCCTTGTCGCTTCCAAGATCCTCACCCGTAAATGTGATCGACTGATTAAGGAATCCCGGAACGAAATTTTCAAGCTCGGCCTTCTTTGCAATTAGTTCCATGAGGTCGTCCGACATCTCTTTTTCCTCGATATCGTCCAAAGGCTTCTTGTCATAGATCCACGCATAGTTATAGCGAAGGTCGCGCTCGGCATATTCCGAAAACTGCTCTTTTGTTACCACTGCGACACCGAATGCGGATGCATCAAACATCATGTCATTGTTGTTGTAAAAAAGCGCGCTGTAATCAGACAAGGCAACAAGTGCGGTTATCTTATATTCCGTGCCTTCAGAAGTAAGCGTATCTCCGACATTTAAACCATTGTTGTCGGCATACATTCTGTCTATCGCGATCTCTTTTGAATTTGACGGAAGCTCTCCTTCCATGACACAAGCTCTGTCTACTTCTTCTCTGTTTGCAAATATCCTAAGCGTAGTGTTGTTATCAAATTCTTTTTCTACATAGAAATTTTCATATATCTTTACGGGAACTTTGCCGTTTTCTATTCGCTCTTTCTGCGTATCTTTGAGTCTGTCCTCCGTCCTGAAATTACCGTCTTCTATAGAGTATTTTTCAAAGCTTTCGTTATAAGCCTTGATCATACTTTCGCCGGCAACCAAAAAGCCCGAGACAAATCCGATAGACAACAAAAGAAGCAAAAAGATAACTATGTATTTTCCGATATCTCCCAGTAGCTCTCGCGGGAGCCTTTTGTTTAAAGGATTTCTCATGATCTTTATCTCCTTTACCAGTCAAGCTCTGCCGCTTTTTGTTTTTCTTCGTTTCTATAGCTCTTTCTTATTACACCGTCTCTTAGCTTTACAACGAAATCCGCCATGTTTTTGATAGCGTCGTTGTGAGTGACCATGATGACGGTATTTCCGTACTTTTGATTGACTTCTTCTATAAGGGCCAGGATCTCTTTTGACGTGTTGTAATCGAGCGCACCGGTAGGTTCGTCGCACAAAAGAATATCCGGATTTTTCACAATGGCTCTGCCGATAGCACAGCGCTGTTGTTGTCCTCCGGATAATTTGCTTGGTATCTTATTTTGATGTTCTTTCAGACCGAGTACCTCTATGAGCTCGTCTATGTCAAGCGGATTCTTGGAAAGGTATGCTCCGACCTCGATATTTTCTCTTACCGTGAGATTCGGAATGAGATTGTACATCTGGAAGATGTAGCCGAGGTGCTCCCTTCTGTAGCTTGTAAGAGCCTTCTCATTCATGTCGGACATGCTCTTGCCTCTTATGATGATCTTGCCGGAATCTGCGTTGTCTATTCCTCCTATGATATTAAGGAGTGTGGACTTTCCGGATCCCGAGGGTCCGAGTAAAACTACAAACTCTCCCTTCTTGGCTTCGAGGCTTATGTCCTTAAGTACTTCTATACGGCTTCCGCCCTCGCCGTATGACTTTTTGATATTTTGTAATTCAAGTTGCATAGTAAACCTCTTTCTACTAACACCCGATAAAGTGATAATTAATATCATATAGTTTAGGATTATATGTTAGCACTTGCTAACAAGAATGGCAAGAATTATTTTTTACTTCTCCTTTATCCTTGCAATGTAGTAAAATAAGGGTACAGATGCATTTTGAAAGGCATAACTATGGGAAAAGCTGATCAGAATAAAAAACTGAAAATGGAGAACCTTCTCAACAACGCCTTCGAGCTCTTTACGTCAAAAGGCATCACCAAGACCTCGATCTCCGATATCGTAGAAAAAGCGGGTGTTGCGAAGGGAACGTTTTATCTGTATTTCAAGGATAAATATGATATCAAGAACAGACTGATATCACATAAATCAAGCCTCCTTTTTATGGAGGCTTACGAAGCGTTGCAAAAAGCAAAGCTGACTGCATTTGAAGACAGACTTATTTTCATCATGGATTACGTTCTTGATGAACTTGCCAAGAACAAAGGACTTCTTGCATTTATCTACAAAGACCTTAGCTGGGCTGTATTTAAAAAAGCCCTGACATCGCCTTCTACAAGCTCGGAAGTAGACTTTGAAGCCGTCTACAGAAAAATGCTTGATGAATCCGGCTATAAATTTAACGATCCGGAAGTTATGTTGTTTCTTATAATCGAGCTTGTCGGCTCAACAGGCTACAGCTCCATAATGTACAGCGATCCCGTGTCGCTCGATGAGCTTAAGCCGCATCTTGAAGAAACCGTTCGTGCCATTATCAAGCAACATATTAAGAATTAAAATACGCCTGCTCTATCACCAATATAGAGCAGGCGTTTATTATCAGATTATTTTATTTCCTCTTGCAAATACGGCTTTTACTTCAAATGTCTTTTTATCGATAAGTACCAGATCTGCGAATTTACCGGGCGTAATTGATCCCGTAAACTCATAGCATCTGACCGCCTTTGCAGGTGTAACGGTCGCAGAATATACCGCGTCTTCAATCGGAATTCCCACATTAAGTACGGCATGTCTTAAGCATCCCATAAGATTGGTAACAGAGCCTGCTATAGTGCCGTCGTGAAGCTTGGCTTCGTTTCCTCTTACGGTAACGGGCTGCTTACCAAGCTCGTACTCTCCGTCTGCAAGTCCCGTAGCCATCATTGAATCACTTATAAGAGCCACTCTCTCTTTTCCGAAGAGCTTAAATGTTGCTCTCACCATAGGTGCCGCTACATGGATTCCGTCGCAGATAAGCTCCGCAACAACGTCTCCGTCCTCGGCTGCTGCCGCGATAGGTCCGGGATTCCTGTGATGAAGCGGTGCCATCGCATTATAAAGATGTGTCATATGTCTTGCGCCCGCATCTATAGCTCTTTTTGCTATTTCATAATCGGCATCCGTATGCGCTATGGAAATCCTGCACTTCTTGGAAATCTCATTGATAAAATCCATCGAAGGCGTATCTTCTTCAGGAGCGATATCGCAGAGCATTATGCATCCTTCCGATACCTCAAAGAGTCTGTTAAACATGTCTATATCAGGCTTTCTGATATATTTCGTATTCTGCGCGCCGCACTTTTTTTCAGAGATAAAAGGTCCTTCCATGTTGATTCCTTGGAAGTATGCTCTTTTACCGTCTTCCTGAGTCTTCTTATAGGATGCGGCGTTCTTCATGACCTTAGTGAGATCTTCCTCAGAAAGAGTCATTGTCGTCGGCGTAAGTGTCGTAACACCCTGTCTGACCTCATAGTCGAGGATCTTCTCAAGTGTACTGAGTTCTCCGTCACTGAAATCAACGCCGTTACAGCCGTGAGTATGAATATCGACAAGTCCGGGAATAGCATAACATCCGGAAGCATCGACAGTATCGCCGCCTGCGTTTTCCGCAAACTTAGTACCGTCTATAAAAATATCTTTTGATTCAAAAGAGCCTTCTTCGGTAAAAACAGCTGCATTCTTAATTATCATGTTTTATCTCCCCATAGCTGCTTCGTCTGCAACGATATAAAGGTCATTGTGAAGCTGTAAGATTGAGCCCGGAACCTCCGGAGTGATCACTCCGTTAAGGCACTTATTAAGGGCATCCGCTTTGTCCGCGCCGCTTACGATCAGCACGATCTTCTTGGCGGACATGATGCTCTTAATTCCCATTGTGATAGCCTGTCTCGGAACCATAGACTCATCGTCAAAAAGTCTTGAATTGGCTTCTATCGTACTCTGAGTCAGATTTACGAGATGTGTTCCCGTTGAGAAATGATCATCAGGCTCGTTAAATCCGATGTGACCGTTTCTTCCAAGACCCAGCACCTGAAGATCCGCTCCTCCGAATAAAGCGATAAGGTCGTCGTAGTCCTTACACTCCATCTCGATGTCTTTGGCCATTCCGTTTGGAAGATGCACGTTTTCAGGTTTGATATCAACTTTGGAAAAGAGATTGTCATTCATGAAATAGTGATAGCTGTGCTCATCCTCTTTGGGAAGTCCGACATACTCATCAAGGTTAACCGTGCGCACCTTGGAAAAATCAAGATCGTTCTTGTTATACCACTCGACAAGCTGCTTATAAGTACCGATAGGTGATGAACCCGTTGCGAGTCCGAGAACGCTGTCAGGCTTTAAGATAACCTGCGCGGAAATAAGATTTGCTGCCCTTCTGCTGACAGCATCGTAGTTTTTCTCAACGTAAATCTGCATAACTATAACCCCTTTTTATTACTTTTTACCCAATAAAACTAACCTACTATGTGTATATAATATCACCGAGGTCAACCAAAAGCCATATAACAACTTGTTCTTTCTTGTACGCCTTTGTTATTTTCATACATTTCAATCCACGTTTCCGGGGTCACACCCCCATCCCCCGGCGCACGCCCCTTTGCAGCAGTCCTCCCGCAGTATTAGAAACATAAATGCTCATCGTTCGTTCGCTGAAATTCATGGCCTTAGGCTGCATCCCCTTAACTTCTACGGCGCTAAACTCGCATCGGCTCCATGGGGCAACGCCGGTCAGCTCTTTGCATTTTTGAGCCTTAGCGGAAAATCACATTTTCTAATGTTCCAATAGCAGCTTTTCCTGCTCATGCGTGAACGTTGTCTGACGAAGATCAGCGCTGCTTTTCCCACAGATAGTCATAGCACGCTGCGCGTGCGTGGAAATAAAACAGAAGGTCATTCTCCAAGCTCTTTGAGTTTGGTAGATGACCTTCTGTTTTTATTTCAGGTGCTTTGCACCATATGACTATCTGTTTAAGCGCTGATCGAGGAGTTTAGTTCTAAGCATGAGTAATAAAAGAAAAGCTGCTGGAACATCTGAGAAAATGTAGGTTTTCTGATGGTGAAAAAATGCAAATGAC
>JAFXTN010000020.1 GCA_017535785.1 Butyrivibrio sp.
TTCAATACCAAGGCGAGCGTAACAGGAACACATGACCTCTATTTCGTAGATGTAATGGATGGAAGCATCACATTAGACTATTGGCAGGCAACAGCAGCAGACGGAACAGTAGAGCAGCCTCCTGTAGTAGAGCCTCCTGTAAGTGGAACAGTAAATCCTTACCAGAAGGTTGAGGCAGAAGCATCTGCTGAGCTTAGTTCTGCAATGCTTGCACCTAACAAGCAGTCAGTGATCATCAACAAGAACGGATATGCAGTAGCAAAGAATGTAGATCTTTCAAAGGGCATATCAGCACTTACAGTTATGGCAAGAGCAAGTGCAGGAAGCAGACTGGAAGTAAGACTTGATAAGGCTGACGGAGAAAGCATCGCAATGTTCATGGTAGGAACAGAAGCGAAAGAGCTTAAGTTCAATACCAAGGCGAGCGTAACAGGAACACATGACCTCTATTTCGTAGATGTAATGGATGGAAGCATCACATTAGACTATTGGCAGGCAACAGCAGCAGACGGAACAGTAGAGCAGCCGCCTGTAGTAGAGCCTCCTGTAAGTGGAACAGTAAATCCTTACCAGAAGGTTGAGGCAGAAGCATCTGCAGAGCTTAGCGATGCAAGGCTTGCACCTAACAAGCAGTCTGTACTTATCAACAAGAACGGATATGCAGTAGCAAAGAATGTAGACCTTTCAAAGGGATTGTCAGCGATCACAGTTATGGCAAAGGGAACTGCAGCAAGTAGACTTGAAGTAAGACTTGATAAGGCTGACGGAGAGCGCATCGCAATGTTCATGGTAGGAACAGAAGCGAAAGAGCTCAACTTCAATACCACAGCGAGCGTAACAGGAACACACGACCTGTACTTCGTAGATACAATGGATGGAAGCATCACATTTGACTACTGGCAGGCAAAAGCTGCAGACGGAACAGTAGTAACACCTCCTGTAGGTAATGGAACTAATCCTTACGTAAAGACTGAGGCAGAGACAGCTGATACTTCAAAATTTGTTAAAGCTATGTTGGCACCTGCAGGTGGAAAGTCAGTTGTGATCGATGCAGGCGGATACATCCGTATCGACAATCTTGATTTCTCAGATGGACTTGCATCCTTCAACGTATATGCTAGATCATCTGCACCTAGAACAAAGTTAAATGTATATATCGATGATTCATTAACACCTATAGGAACAGTAAATGTCGGAACAGATATGACTAAGGCAACCGAACTTAAGGTTTCCTCAAATATCACCGGAAATCATTACATTTACTTTGAAGCACAGGACGGATCAGTAACACTTGATGCTTGGCAGGCAGTAGGAGCTTCAGGAACAGTGGTAACTCCTCCTGTTGGACAGACAGTAGATCCTTACAACAAGGTTGAGGCAGAAAATGCCAACGCTTTGACAGGTGCAAGCCTTACATCCGGAAATAAAGCCGTACAGATCAACGACAACGGATACATCCTTGTACAGAACATTGACTTCTCCAAGGGACTTTCAGGATTTGGCGTATATGCACAGACTAACCTTCCTAAGGTTAAACTCAATGTATATATTGATGATGCTACCGAACCTATCGGAAGTGTTTCTGTTGGAATAGACATGACCAAACCGGTATACATAAAGCTTCCTGCGGGAACAAATGTAACAGGTACACATTATATCTACCTTGAGGCTAAGGGCGGCTCGGTAACGCTTGATTCTTGGAACGCTATGCCAGCAGGATCAACACCGATAGACCAGCCTCCTGTAGTAGAGCCTCCTGTATATGAGGACATCAATCCTTACAACAAGGTTGAAGCAGAATCAATACCTTCAGCAAGCTATACTAATGCAATGCTTACACCTAGCAAGCAGGCTGTAAGTATCATGAACGGCGGAAATGTAGTTGCTAAGAATGTAGTATTCTCTAATGGTGTTTCTGAATTCAAGGTTGTAGCAGGCTCAACCGCTTCGGCAAAGCTTGAAGTAAGACTTGGCTCAGCAACAGGAACACTTCTAGGTTCAGCAACAGTAAGCGGTGATGCTAAAGAGCTTACAATTAAATCATCACAGAATCTGAGCGGTAAGAAAGATATCTACTTTGTATCAGCAAACGGAGTTATTTCATTTGATTCTTGGAAGGTAACAGAGTATAAGGAGCCCGTTGTTACTCCTCCACCTGTAGTTGAAACAGGAGTTAAGGCTACATACAAAGCAAATGCTTGGAGTGATGGTTACCAGTTAAGCTTCACGGTTACCAACAACTCAGGAAAGACAGTTAACAGCTGGAAGGTTAAAGTTAAGAAGAGCGATATCAACGTTTCTCAGAGCTGGTGTGTAAATGTTTCACAGGAAGGTGATTACTATGTATTCACTCCTATGTCATGGAACTCAACTCTTACAAACGGTCAGTCAACAGAGTTTGGTATGATCGGTAGAGGCCAGGTAGGAAGCTCGATCAACTACACAGCTGAATAACAAAAAACACAATATGTTATAATAGGCGTTAAATAACGCAATATAAAAGGGGGTTCAGGGATTGTCATCAGGCAATCACTGGATCCTCTTTATATTTTTAGGAGGTAAAAGAGTAAGTGAAAAGAAAAGGAAGAGTAGTATTTAGTTGTATAATTGCATCGGCAGTATTTTTGATGCAGAACGTTACGACAATAGCGGCAGACCCGCTTGAGTACACGGGACCGCAGCTTGATCCCTACAAAGGAATCGAGGCGGAGCTTAACTTTGGTACTTCGGGATATGCTCTCGAAGAGGAAGACGTATGGACAAGAAAAGTAATATGCCTTGAGAAGGGCGATTATTTTTACGTCAATGATGTTAATTTTGATAAGGGACTTTCAAAATTAAAGATAAACGCCAGGGGTGGTACGCCGGCAATCATTGAAGTCAGAAGAGATAAAGAAGACGGAAGACTTCTTGGAGAGATTAAAATAAATAAAAGCAAAAAATATGATAACTTTGCTTGTCCGACAGATGATATCTATGGAAAAAATAATATTTATTTTGTATGTACAATGGGAACCTGCTATATAGATGCGTGGATCGCGGAGAAAAAAGCACCTGCGAAAGAGGATATCAACAAGCCTCCGGTAGTTGTGAATCCGTATGAGACCGTTGAAACAGAGACAATGGAAAACGGAGGAGGCTTCTATGATAGGGACGATACCGAGTATTCGCCGATCAGTGATATGAAGGTGGTTTCACTAAAGAATGTGATGTTTTCAAAGGGACTTAAGGGCATAGAGATAACAGCCAGAACCAGATATTACGATACGGTAATGGAAATTCATCTTGATGATCCCGAAAGCGAACCTATTGGAAAAGCATTGATCAGAACACCTGATTTTGGAACTTGCACAGCATATACATCAAACATCACAGGAATGCATGATGTGTATTTCACGGTTAATAATCCGGTAGATTTTGATTACTGGAGGGCAATCGACAATGCTCCGATGCCAAAGGTCAATCCCGACAAACCGAATGATCCTGAGGAACCGAACCAGCCTGAAGAGCCAACAGAACCTCAGCAGCCCGAGACACCTGAGCAGCCGGAGACTCCCGAAACACCTCAGGAGCCTGAAACTCCCCAGCAACCTGAAGAGCCCGCTAAGCCGGCGCTTGAACTTGAGGGTTCAATAACCGATTGCGGCAACGGCTATCAGGTTAATTTCAAGCTTACCAATAATTCCGATGAGCCGAAAACAGGCTGGAAGATAACAATGGGGAAAGTTGATATCAACATAAAAGACAGCTGGTGTGTAAACATCGAAGAAGATGACAATCTTTATGTGATCACTCCTCAGGGATGGAATACAACTATTGCTCCCGGACAGACCATAGAGTTTGGTATAAGAGGAGAAGGAACACTTAATGAGGACACGGTTCGCTATATGATTGAGTAATCAATTGTATATATAAAAACACTTTTAGGAGGTAAAAGAGTAAGTGAAAAGAAAAGGAAGAGTAGTATCAAGTATGTTATGTGCAGGAACCACGTTTATGCTGATGTGCACAACAGTGGCGGCAGGAGATCCCTGGGGACACCGCGGACCCAGCATACATCCGTACGGTGGTGTCGAAGCGGAAGCAAACTTCGGAAGCTCGGTATGTGAGTCCACAGAGGCCGACGGAAGAAAAGTCATGTCACTTGAGGAAGGCGATTATTTCAAAATAATTGATGTTGATTTTGATAAGGGATTATCAGGAATTGATATTAACTACAAGGCTGATGAGCCTTCAATTGTTGAAGTAAGAAGCGGAAAGATAGACGGCCGTCTTATCGCAAAACTTAGGGTAGACGCAACTCATGGCGAGTATAAGCTTTGTTCCGCTCCGACAAATGGTCTTTCCGGCATAAACGAGCTCTATTTCGTATGTACCCACGGTGCATGCTCAATAGATAATTGGACGGCATTCGGAAAAAGTCCCGATGATGCTTCAAACGTTGATCCATATAACTATGTAGAAGCGGAGAATGGAACAGGCTTTGAAGAATCGGCAATTTCAGAAGATGCCGGAAGAAAGGTTGTATCATTTTCAAAGGAAGGTGACTATTTCAAATCTGAAAATGTAGATCTGAAATTTGGAGCGAATTCTTTCATGGTATTGGCTAAGAGTAACAGCCCGGCGGTTATAGAGATAAGAGACGGCGGAATCGATGGAAAATGCTTGGATGAAATTATGGTGAGTGGCACAAATAATGAGTATAAGTGTTATATCGCAGACGAAATCCCAAGCCTTTCAGGTGTTCACGATCTTTATTTTGTAAACGTAATGGGGCAGGCTTCTGTTGATAAGTGGTGCGTATCAAGCATGGTGATAAATGCTTCCGAAGATTGTGAATAAAAACAATTTAAGGAAAACGGATAAATAATAAAACGCCGACCTGCAAATAACAGGTTGGCGTTTTTTATTTACATATCCATCTTGGAATCGTAGATATTGGTTTCAAAGAATTTGTTGTAGCCCTGCCATCCGGGAGTTGTAATGTTACCGAGAAGCTCGGTAAATGTCTCCATCTTGGCATCGGTGTTGTCCGCAAGGTTAAGCGCAACGGCCTCAACGATAGAAGGCTTTTTAGGTGAGCCGTACTCGTATTCTCCGTGATGAGCAAGAATGCAGTGCTGAAGCTCTTGTCTGAGAAGTACAGGGAAATCCGGGATTTCTTTTGCCTTATCACCTACCATCTCAGCGCCCATAACGATGTGTCCGAGGAACTGACCTTCGTCAGTGTAATCATTGGTAGGGAAAAGACTTAACTCTCTGGTCTTTCCGATGTCGTGGCAAATAGCTGCGGTCAAGAGAAGATCTCTTTTTAAAATTGGATAAGCAGTGCAGAAGTAATCGCAGAGCTTTGTTACGCTTAAGGTATGCTCAAGAAGTCCGCCGATAAATCCGTGGTGAACAGTCTTAGCAGCGCTTGATTTTCTAAATGCAGTGATAAAAGCTTCGTCCTGGATAAAAAACTCTTCAAGGAGCTTTTTAAGATAAGGATTCTTGATGGTTCCGATGATACCAAGGAGTTCCTTGTACATCTCATCGTTATCCTTGGAAGAAACCGGAAGATACAAAGAAGGATCGTATTCTCCTTCATGGCACTTTCTGGCGCGCTTTACATTAACCTGAATAGCGCCGTTAAAACTCGTTACTTCACCGAATACGTCGATGTAATCGGTATCGTCGAATTCATCTATGCCGTCGCTGTTGGGCTCCCAGATCTTGGCGTCTACAGTGCCTGTTTTATCCTGCAAGATAACAGAATAGTATTCCTTGCCGTTCTTGGTAGTGGCGCTCTGTTTGTGCTTGCACATGTAGATGTCGGCAATTCTGTCGCCGGGAGTAAGATCCTTGATAAACTTCATTTTAAATCCTCATTTCTAATTACTGTATAGTAATAAATTTTAATTATGTGTTGAACTTGTAAGACTGACTTCCATCTCGATCTCAATATAATCGTTCGGGGCCTGTCTCATAACGGTAACTGTAATTATATCATCGGACGAGCACTGCGCAAGCCTTGAAACGAACTGCTCATAAGAATTAACTGCGTACTCGTTTATCCTTACAATGATATCGCCGCTTTGAAGTCCGGCACGCATTGCAGGAGAGCTCATCTCTATCTGAGTCACATATGCACCTGCCGGAACGCCCGACTCGTTTTGCATATCTATCGGAACGGTAGTGCCGTGGATGCCAAGATACGGTCTGGATTTCTCGTTTGAAAGATCCGCTATCAAAGTCTTCATTTCTGATATGCCTATAGCGCAGATGTGATTTGGGATATCCTGCGGGCAATAAGACATATCGATTATACCGATGACCTCACCGGAAAGATTCACGAGAATGCCGCTTCCCATTGAACTTCCATTCATATCCGTTGTGATAAGTTTATAAGAAGAATCAACAAGGTTAAGCGGTGCCTTGTCCGATGTGATGATCCCGTATGATACAGATCCCTGCACACCCATAGGGCTTCCGGCTGCGATGACGGGAAGACCCGCAAGATTGCCGGAGTTGGAACTGCCAAGCAAGGCGACCTTTATGCTCTTTGAAGTGTGTTCTTCAAGATCGGACTTTTTTACCAAGATAACGCACTGATTGGTTACGCTGTCCATGAGACTTAATGTGGCATCTACCGTTGAGTTGTCGCAAAAAGTAACACGTATGCTCTTTGCATCGGAAGCTGCCGAAGAAGGAGCTAAAATATAGAGGTTTGGGCCGTTATCTGCGATTATGATCCCGGAAGCCAAGCCGCTACTTTCATATGAATCATTGATCCAGTTGGCGTCGTTTGTGACAGAAGTGACGGTAACAATGCTTCTGTTTACTTCGTCGGCAACATACTTAAGTGATGACATGAGCTTGCCGTAGTCGGATTGGGAAAAAGAGTATGATGCAAGCGCTTCGTCGATCATATTCTTTTCGTCCTCTTCAAGGCTCATAGCTTCGCTTGCCGCGATCTCATTGTCGTCCGCAAACATTTCCTCCGGAGTAAGTTCATCCTTTGCTGATTCCTCGGGAAAAGATATTTTTTCGGGGGAACTTTCGGGATAAAGCCTGTCGTTGAAAACCGGCTGCAGCACCAGGAAGGTCAGACATGCGACCATTCCGAATACAACCGCAAGTGAAACCGTGATGATCGTTCTTCTAAGCAGCTTTTTTCTGTTGATGGGACGCTGCTTTATCTTTTCGCTTATAAAGCTGGTATCTTTTTTATTATCTTCAGGATTGATAGGCATTTTTTTACCTCCGCCGTATTGCTTAATTATAAATGTTTTTTGCCTTGAATGCCAGTGCGCGAAAGTGCCGATATTTCTGTGATTTGGCACAACCACACTAGCCACGGTACACTTAAAATGGTAAACTGTACTTTGGATAACTATGTAAAATAAAGGATTTACAGCACATGAACCAAAAAGCATTACACGTACTTGAGTACGATAAGATAATAGAGAAACTTGCAGATCATGCATCTTCCCAGCCCGGAAAGAAGATGTGCCTTGAGCTTGAGCCGTCGTCGGATATTGCAGAGATCAGAAAGAATCTCAAAAAGACGAATGATGCGATAGAAAGAATTTTCAAAAAGGGTTCGATCTCTTTTGGAGACAATAAGGATCTGAAGGGAGTTCTTAAGGCACTCAAGATCGAAAGCTCACTTGATATGGGTGCGCTCCTTGGTCTTGCGGCTTTCCTCGATAACGTCAACAGAGTTAAATCCTACGGACGATCTGAACGAGATGATGATAAAAGAGATTCCCTTTCGGAGAGCTTTGAACTGCTTGAGCCGCTCACCTTTATCTCTCAGGAGATCAGAAGGTGTATCAAATCGGAAGATGAAATGAGTTCTGATGCAAGTCCTGCGCTCAGACACATCAGACGCGGAATCATGCTCACAAACGACAGGATCAGAGAAGTGCTCGGAAAGATGATAAACGGTGCCTCAAGGACATATCTCCAAGACGCCGTTGTCACTATGCGTGGCGACAGATACTGCATACCCGTTAAGGCTGAGTACAAGTCTCAGATAAGCGGTATCGTGCACGACCAGTCATCCTCAGGCTCGACTCTTTTCATAGAGCCCGCGGCAGTTGTTGAACTCAATAATAAGTTAAAAGAGATGTCGCTTCAGGAACAGGCTGAGATCGAAAAGATCTTATTGGAGCTCAGCCTTCAGATAGCACCGCATGCGGCTGCAATAGGCTACAACTGCGATATCATGACGGATCTTGATTTCGTTTTTGCAAAGGCGTCATACGCACTTGAGATAAATGCGATAACACCTATATTCAACGACCATCATGCTTTTGATATCAAGAAGGGAAGACATCCTCTTATTGCAAAAGATAAGGTGGTTCCCATAGACGTATACGCGGGACGCGATTTTGACATGCTCATCATAACAGGACCAAATACCGGCGGTAAGACAGTAACGCTTAAGACGGTAGGTCTTTTGACACTGATGGGACAGGCGGGGCTTGCCATACCTGCGGCCGATAAGTCAGAGCTTTCAGTGTTCAATGAAGTTTATGCGGACATAGGAGATGAGCAGACTATTGAGCAGTCTCTTTCTACATTCTCATCGCATATGACCAACACGGTATCCATACTGAAAAATGCGGACGAGAATTCGCTGTGTCTTTTTGATGAGCTTGGAGCGGGAACGGATCCCACAGAGGGTGCGGCTCTTGCGATATCCATCTTAAACGATCTGCACAAGAGAAAGATAAGAACGCTTGCAACAACGCACTACAGCGAGCTCAAGGTATATGCGCTCAACACGCCCGGAATACAGAATGCCAGCTGCGAGTTTGACGTTGAGTCGCTAAAGCCCACATACAGACTTCTTATCGGAATCCCCGGAAAGAGTAACGCGTTTGCGATCTCTTCAAAGCTCGGGCTTTCCGAAGAAATAATAGAAGCTGCGAAAGAGCAGATAAGTACTGAAGATAAAAAGTTTGAAGACCTTCTTGCGGACCTTGAGATCAGCAGAAAGACGATCGAGAACGAGAGAATTGAGATCGAACAGTACAAAAAAGAAGTAGAAGAATTAAAGCGCAGGATCGAAGAGAAATCGAGTAAGATCGACAGCCGGAGAGAAGAGATCCTTAGAGAAGCCAATGAAAAGGCGAGGGATATCCTTCAGGAGGCCAAGGATGTTGCGGACGAGACCATAAGAGCATTCAGAAAAGCAGGTCCGAATGCATCCATGCAGGATCTTGAGAGAGCAAGGACCGGAATCGGACAGAAGATCTCCGACAAGAATAAGGCGATCCAGAAGAAAGAAAAGCCGAAGGAGACACATCCGATCCTAAAGGAATCTCAGCTTAAGCTCGGTGAATCCGTTAAGATCGTGTCTATGGGGCTTAAGGGAACGATCAGTTCAAAGCCCGATAAGGACGGTAATCTCTATGTTCAGTGCGGTATCATGAGGACCAAAGCGAATATCCGCGACCTCGTGATCATAAGTGACGATGATGCCAAGACCGCAATGAAGAAGTTCTACGGAAGAAATACCGGAAGCTCCAAGATGGATCTTTCGAGGGCTTCCAACATCAAGACGGAAGTCAATCTTATAGGAAAGAACAGCGATGATGCGATAGCAGCGCTGGATAAATATCTGGATGACGCATATATGGCTCATCTTAACAACGTCAGAGTCGTTCACGGAAAGGGCTCCGGAATCCTTAGACAGGCGGTGCACAATTATCTAAAGGGTGTGCCATACGTTAAGTCTTTTAAACTCGGAGAATTCGGCGAAGGCGACGCCGGCGTTACAATAGTTACATTTATCAAATAAAGGGGAGAGGTAAAATGGTTGCCAAGCAGAAAATTTTAATAGTAGATGATGATAATAACATCGCAGAGCTCATTTCTTTGTATCTTATAAAGGAGTGCTTCGAGACCAAGATCTGCAACGACGGAGAGTCAGCGATCAATGTCTTTGATTCTTTTGCTCCGAATCTTGTCCTTCTGGATCTGATGCTTCCAGGAATCGACGGATATCAGGTGTGCAGAGAGATAAGGACCAAGTCACAGGTACCGATCATCATGCTTTCCGCCAAGGGAGAGGTTTTTGACAAGGTGCTCGGACTTGAGATGGGCGCCGATGACTATATGGAAAAGCCTTTTGATTCAAAAGAGCTGGTGGCTAGAGTAAAGGCGGTGCTTCGCCGTTACAAGCCGCAGACCCAGGAGCTTACAGAGTCTGATGACAAGGTTGTCAGATATCCCGATCTCGAGATCAATATGACCAATTACTCTGTTACATATATGGGAGACAGAGTAGATATGCCGCCCAAGGAGCTTGAGCTTTTGTACTTCCTTGCAGCGTCACCGAATCATGTTTTTACAAGAGAGCAGCTTCTTGATCAGATCTGGGGATACGAATATGTCGGTGATACCAGAACTGTTGACGTACATATAAAGAGACTTCGTGAGAAACTCAGAGACCATGAGAACTGGAGTCTTAAGACTATTTGGGGCATTGGATATAAATTCGAGGTAGTTCAGTAAATGAAGAGGACGCTTTATTTAAAGTTTCTTTTAGCATATGTATTATTTGCCATCTTCGGGTTTATTGTTGTCGCAACCTTTGTATACGGCATGACGTATGAGCGTCTGAGGCGTGACAAGGCCGACAGCATGTATCAGGTTGCAACTCAGATCGCAAATACCTACGCGGCCGATCTGTACAACAGTGAGACCTCGCTTGAAGCCGTGCATCAGCAGATGGTCGCGCTTTCAGGCTACATGGGCGGTTCGCCGATCTGGATAGTAAACCCATCCGGAAGACTTGTTCTTGATTCATCAAGGGTTCTTGAGCAGAAGCAGAAAGATGTTATCGTGGGATTCGATCCTACGGTCATCGGAACTTCTTATTACACGACAGGAACATTTTGGAATACATTTAACGAAGATACGCTAAGCGTTTTTGCACCGATTACGGCCAATTACAAGGTGCAGGCGTATGTCATCATTCACGAACCCATTTCCAAGATCAAGGCATCGGCAGAAGGATTTTTGAACATTTCATATCTTATGCTTATTGTTCTTTTCCTTTTGTCGCTCATCATCCTTATCTTTTTTACAGAGCTTGTGTATCTGCCGCTTAGAAAGATCACAACGGCGACAGAGCAGTATGCAGTAGGAAATATGGGCTACGAATTTTCTGTAGAATCCGAGGATGAGATGGGATATCTCGCGGCTTCGCTTTCATATATGGCAGGCGAGATCGCGCGTCAGGAAGAAGATCAAAAGAAATTTATCGCAAACGTATCACACGATTTCAGATCGCCTCTTACATCCATAAAAGGCTATCTCGTTGCGATGCAGGACGGAACTATCCCGCCTGAGATGCATGACAGATATCTCGGTATCGTCATAAATGAGACCGACAGACTTACCAAACTGACTAATGAGATGCTCACGCTCAACAACCTCAACACAAAGGGAATGCTGCTTGATAAGAGCGACTTTGACATCAACACAGTTATAAGGAATGTCGCAGAATCTTTTGAAGGAACATGCCTTGAAAAGAAGATCGCGATCGAGCTCGTTTTAACCGACGATACGATGATCGTAAACGCAGACATCAGTAAGATCCAGCAGGTGCTCTACAATCTTGTGGACAATGCAATCAAATTCAGTCACAAAGATTCTTCCATCAAGATCGAGACTACCGAGAAGCACAGCAAAGTATTTGTTTCCGTCAAGGACAGCGGAATCGGTATTCCCAAGGAAGACCAGAAGCTTATCTTTGACAGATTTTATAAATCCGATTTGTCCAGAGGTAAGGATAAGAAGGGAACAGGGCTTGGTCTTGCAATTGTAAAAGAGATCATTAAGGCCCACGAAGAAAACATAAATGTCATCAGCACGACCGGCGTCGGCACAGAGTTTATCTTCTCTCTGCCAAAGGCTAAGTCTATGGATGCAGATGACGAGGAGTAATTTAGAAATGCACATTATTTTACATCAGCCGGAGATACCGCAGAACACAGGAAATATAGGAAGGACCTGCGTTGCTACAGGAACGGATCTCCATCTTATAGAACCACTTGGCTTTCGTATCGATGAAAAGAAATTAAGAAGAGCCGGAATGGATTACTGGAAGAAGCTTGATCTTACAAGATATGTAGATTTTAATGACTTTAAAGAAAAGCATCCGGGCGCAAAGATCTGGATGGCTACGACCAAGGCAAAGAGAACATATACCGAAGTTGAGTTTGGAATGGATGATTACATTATGTTTGGCAAAGAAAGCGCCGGCATTCCTGAGGAGATCCTTGTAGAAAATGAAGAGACCTGCATAAGGATCCCCATGGGAGAGGATATCAGATCGCTCAATCTTTCCAATTCGGTTGCGATAGTCCTCTATGAAGCACTGAGGCAGAATGATTTCAAGGGACTTGAAAGAGAAGGCGAACTCCACAGACTGAGCTGGAACTAAGAGAAGCGGGCCGGGGCGATCTACCGGCCTTTTTAGGTAGGATGTATGAAGAACAAAGGCGATATTTTTGAAGTAGAAATTACGGATATAGGAAACGATGGAGAGGGCATAGGCAAGATAGACGGCTATACCCTTTTTATAAAGGATGCGGTTATCGGCGATGTTGTAAAAGCCAAGATCATGAAGGCCAAGAAAAACTACGCCTATGCGCATCTTGAAGAAGTAGTAAAAAGATCTGAGCACAGAGTAGAGGCAAGGTGCCCCATCGCGCGTCAGTGCGGCGGCTGTCAGTTCCAGAACATGTCATACGAAAGAGAGCTTCTCTACAAGCAGAACAAAGTAAGGAACAATATCGTCAGGCTCGGAGGGTTTGACGCTGATTTTGTAGACAGCGTTATGAAGCCCATAATCGGAATGGACGATCCTTGGGAATACAGAAACAAAGCGCAGTTCCCCGTGGGCCGTGACAAGGAAGGAAAAGTCGTGACGGGCTTCTATGCAGGAAGAACACACAGTATCATTCCTACAACCACATGTCATATCGGAGTAAAAGAGAACGAAGAGATAATGGAGATCGTCAGATCTCACATGGAAGAGAATAAGATCGCGCCCTACGATGAAGTCTCCGGAAAAGGACTCGTGCGTCATGTCCTTATCCGCAAAGGATTTACCAGCGGCGAGATAATGGTCTGCTTTGTCATAAATTACCGAGCAGGTAAAAAAGACAACGCGAATTCTGAATATATAAAAGGTCAAAAGAATCTGATAGAAAAACTTTTGAAAGTTAAGGGAATGAGCAGTATCTCCGTAAGTATCAACACCGAAAAGACCAACGTTATCATGGGTCTTGAGATCCATACGATCTACGGAAAAGATACGATACGAGATACCCTTTGCGGGCTTGAATTTGAAATCTCGCCGCTTTCATTTTTCCAGGTCAATCCAATCCAGACCAAGAAGCTATACGAGCAAGCGATCGAGTATGCTGATCTTTCCGGAAAAGAAACTGTGTGGGATCTATACTGTGGAATCGGAACGATAACTTTATCCATGGCGAAGGCAGCAGGCAGAGTATATGGTATCGAAGTCATTCCCGAAGCCATCGAAGATGCAAAGAGAAACGCCGAGAGAAATGGGATCGGTAATGCTGAGTTTTACTGCGGAAAGGCCGAGGAAGTACTTCCAGAGTTCTATGAGAAAAAGAGAAAAACAACTGTAGGCGGCGATGATGGCTCAAGCCTTCATCCCGATGTAATAGTAGTCGATCCCCCGAGAAAGGGATGCGATGAAAAATGCCTTGAGACAATGCTCAAGATGGCGCCGGAACGCATAGTATATGTAAGCTGCGATTCGGCAACCCTCGCAAGAGATCTTCGCATTCTCTCAGACGGCGGCTACAATATTGCTGCCATCAGACCTTGTGACATGTTCCCTTGGACGGTTCATGTTGAAACCATCGTCCTTTTATCGAGAGTGTAACTATTATTTGAGGGGTAAATATGCATAAGATATTGAATAGGACACACAAAAAGAGAAACATCGATATTCTGAAGGCAAGAGATTATTACTTCGACAAAGTAAGATTATCAAATAATACTTTTAAAATGTAAAAGCTTCTTGACATTTCTACGCGGTCAGCGCAATAATAAATGTAAAGAACTTTTTACATTTATAAACGCTGATCAGGAGGAAAGTGTTATGAAGAAAATGGATGAAATGGATCGCAATATTCAGCTTCATGCTGAAGAATGGGGCTATAAAACGGTTTTGCTCGCGCTCTGTGTATGGACAATCTTTAACGCGTATCAAGCATATGCTAATAAAACAAAGATTGATATGCTTCCTTGCTTGATTCTATGCTTATCAATATGCGTGCAAGTAATCTCGCAGGCAGCGATGAAGCAGAAGATGGTGGCCGGAGATGAAGAATATAAAGAGCCCAACAAGCTTGTATATGCAATTTTCTTTGCTGTTGTCATAGTTGCTGTTGTGCTGTCGCTTGGCGTATTTTTTCTTCTGAAAGTGTAATGTCTTATGAGAAATATAATTAAGAAGTTGAGAAAAGAAGCGGGCTTACGCCAGGAAGATATGGCAAAAGAACTTGGCGTAAGCCGTCAAACTATTATTGCTATTGAAAATGACAAGTATAATCCAACACTGGAACTTGCGATGAAGATCGCTAAACTACTTAAACTCCATGTGGATGAAGTGTTCTTCATGGACGACTGAAGCGGACAAGGCGTGAACTATGACCCAAGATCAGATAGTACTTAAAGAGAATATATTACAGCCGGAGGATTTTGTGAGGTTAAGGATAGCCACAGGATTTGCGGCTGTTCCTGTTGAGCACGCCAAAAGAGCTCTTGAGGGAGGCTTGATAAATGTCTCAGCGCTTCTTGACGGGCAACTTGTGGGAATGGGAAGAATGGTCGGTGACGGTGCAATGTACTGGTATCTGCAGGAGATAATCATATTACCTGAATATCAGAAGATGGGAATCGGAACCAAGATAGTAAATTATCTGATCGATTATGCCGTAGAACACTCTGCTACCGGTACGTTTACTACCATAGGAGGCGTGTCCGCCAAGGGCAAAGAAGGCTTTTATTCCAAGCTTGGATTTGACATTATTCCAAACGGAATCAAGAAGATGATTGAAATATAATGCTTATAAGAGAGGACGAACATGGGGCTGTTTAACAAAAATAAAAATGAAGATCAGATCATAAAAAGACTTTCCCAAAATGCGGGAGGGATTATTGAAATGCTCAAGGCGGCCTTTATGACACCTAATGGTGTAGACATCAGACCCTGCGACATGTTTCCCTGGACCGTACATGTTGAAACCGTGGTTCTATTGACAAAGACAAGCGTCAGCGCAGGCTGAGTCTAGAGAACACGAGTTGTTCCGGCTCGCACGAAGTGCGAGAGCGGAACTTCCTTGTGAAAAAGTGGAGAGAAGGCAACGGGTCTGAGGCGGTTTTACAAGGAAACAAATCGACAAAAATCGAAGCAAAAATTATGTACTTTTAGCGGACAAGTACATTATAATAAGTATAGATACCCATGCTGGCATTACTTTTGCTGGTATGGGTATATTTTGACTGTTAATCGGCAAAATAAAATGAAGTTATGAAAGCGTAAAAAGCGGGAATAAATTGCCGATTGTGATATAATAATATTACCAAAAATAACTTGAAAGGGGCATAAACATGGGATATATTGATGCTTTAACCGCGGCAAAAAAGTGGAAAGTATCTGAAAGAAGTGTTAGGAATTATTGCCAGACAGGAAGAGTTCCCGGTGCAGTGATAGATAAAGGAGTTTGGCTAATACCTGATGATGCCGAGAAACCTGAGCGGAAGACACGTAAAGGAAAAATCCCAACAGATATTTTGCCTCGCCTTAAAATGGAAAAAGAAGCAGGCATTCCTGGTGGCATATATCATAAGGTTCAGATAGAACTCACATATAACTCCAATCACATTGAAGGAAGCAGGCTTACCCACGATCAGACAAGATATATCTTCGAAACAAATACTATTGGAGTAGAGGATGATACTGTTAACGTTGATGATATTGTGGAGACTGTTAATCACTTTAGATGCATAGATCTTGTTATAGAGCTGGCAGGATATGCACTTAGTGAAGCTTTTATAAAGCAGCTTCATATTGTACTTAAATCCGGAACATCAGACAGCCGTAAGAACTGGTTTGCTGTTGGGGATTATAAGAGGTTGGAGAATGAAGTAGGTGGAATGGCTACTGCTCATCCATCTGATGTTGCCAGCGAGATAAAGAAGCTACTAAAATCTTATAACAGCACCAAGGAAAAGACGCTGGAAGAGATAATAGATTTTCATTGTAGGTTTGAGAGAATACATCCATTTCAGGATGGTAACGGACGTGTTGGCAGACTTATCATGTTCAAGGAATGTCTTAGAAATGGAATAACCCCATTTATAATAGAAGATGATATTAAGGAGTTTTATTATAGAGGACTGAAGGAGTGGAACCACGAAAAAGGCTATCTTATTGACACGGTCTTAACTTGTCAGGACAGATTCAAGGCTTACATGGATTACTTTGGAATTAAGTACTACGATTAATTATAGGTGAATACATCTGAATGTACTAAGAAGATGTAGCCAATACAGTAAATATCAGAAAAATATATTTACTTAGAATTTTTAACACCCATAATTTCTATGTTCCTCAATGGGGGATACAGTACTAGTCCGTATATGTACATGCAAACATAGATGATTACGCACACGGAAACCGTTGTGCTTTTAACTAAAGTATAAATACATTGGAGATTGTAATTGAAGGAAGAGATCATTTGCCCCAATTGCGGGGCGCCAATAGAAAAAGATAGTGTAAAATGCCCCTACTGTGGATACATAAATGAAGAGGGAGCAGAGAAAAAGTTTCAGGAAGACATAAGCGAGATCAAGGAAGATATCGAAGAGAAGAAGAAAGAACCTTCAAAGGCATTGTTGAAAGGATTTGCCGGCGGAGGGAAGACCGTATTGATAACTGTTGTGATCTTGGTTATTCTTGCCATTATTTTCTTTGTGGAACTTCTTAGAGAAACAAAGGATAAGCCTAAGCTTTTTCCGACTGTCGAAGAACAGGAGTATGCATCGGCATACGCTGAAGTTGCAGGTAAAGAGATAGCGGAAGCTTATGATAATAAAGACATAGCTCGAATGGCTGAGATATATGATAAAGCATATTCGGAAGATAGAGTTGATCTTTATGGAATCCCTCATTATGATACAGCGCGTGCATCCAGCTTTTATATGAAACTACAGCAATGCATTTCGAAATTGGATAATAATGAGATGTCCGGCAAGGTGGCAGAGGAGTTAACATACTACTGCTTCTACTTCTATTTCATGGCATACGGTGACGACGGAGCAGAAATATTTGATCCTATAAGAGAAGCGGAAATTATACCTATAATCACTGAGAGATTGGGATTTACTGTCGATGATATGGAAGGCTTTAGGGAAAAAGTCGTTGATCCTCCGCATGTAAACAGATACAGGGTATACAAAGTTACAAAGAAGTATTATAAAAACTACCACTGATAAGGAATGGGGCAATAAAATGAAGTGTAAGTATTGTGGAAGCAATTTGGGGATCGAAGATGAAGTTTGTCCATATTGCGGTAAATTAAATGAAGAGGCTGCAGGTCACCAAGCGGTGATGGAGACATACCGTGAAGAGTTTGAGAAGACCAAAACCGAAGTAAAAACGAAGTCGATATCAGCCGGAAGACTAGGCAGATTGATAGTTATCGGTTTGATGCTTGTTGTAATCTTATTTATGGGAATAAGCATCCGCAGAAACTCTGATGTGGAGTATCTCATTAAAAAAGAAGAAGAGCAGATTGCTAGAGAAGTCGAAAAAAACAGAGACAGTATAACCGCAAAGCTGCAGGAGATGGAAAAAAACAGAGAATATATCGCGCTTGACAAGTATAATCTAAGGTATCGATTACGATCAAAAGATTACTATGAAGATTACTTCAGAGTATTTACTGCGACTATAGATTATACGGTCATCTGCGAAGATATAATGAACATACTTTCTGATTATGACGGATACCATGAAAAAACCAATAAGGATTGGTGCTACGATATTGCGATCTATATCAGCCATTGGCGAAGCTATGTGGAAGGCGAGGCTTGGTTCGATTCGCCTGACTCTCCTATGTATTCGGGAGAGCATGGAGCCTTTATTTCCGATGCAAAAAAGGATGCTCAGGATATTGTACAAGTGTATTTTAATCTGACAGATGAACAGGCATCTTCCATGTGGGATATGGAAGAGGAAGAACTCGGAAAAATGCTGTATGAGAACTGCAGGGAACTTTATCCTGAAGGGGGAAACGGATGAGTAAAGATACTAATAAAAAAGTTAAAAAGAAGAAAGATCCGGTGATCATATTGCTGGATATAATAATAATCGTATTGATTTTTGCAATGATATATGTGGGAGCTAATGCGCTTCTTTATAGGGAGATAGCTGATCGAAAAACTTTTGCTCAGGATGCGGAATCCATGTCATTTGATATTCAGAATGGAAATTATGCCGGCCTCATTCAAGGCAAATATATGAACGAGTTTTACGGAGAAACTGAACCGACCGGATACCATGCACTCGGAGATTATGTGGAAGCAGCATTCTTTTACAAGGTATATGATACTAAGGGATATACTGAAAAAGCGAATAAACAAAAAGCTATCATGGATGAATCCCGCGTAAAGATGAAGGAACTTACAGTCTTTGCAGATAAAGCTGATAAGATGTTTATGATATCGGAGTAAGGAATGATTAATCATGCAGAAAAAACAAAGAATAATCAGTAAGATTATTAGATCAGTAAGGATCATTGTGATCACTCTGATTTTTGTTATGGGGATCACAGCATGTACAAGTGAGAAAAAAGCAGATGAGAATGCAGTAACGAATCCGAGTAGTGATATGAAAGCTGTTGAGAAATTCTTTCCATCCTTGGAAGGTGCTGTAGAAACGCAGTGGGAGCAAATAACGTTGGGTGAAGGAAATGAAAGAACGCCCGGCCCTACAGATTATCAATATCAGGGATATATTATTCTATCTGAAGATTCAGCGCAAAAATATGAATCTGCCTATGAATGGAATCAAGCTGAACCTGATGTGGAATTTGAAAGCATAGAAGAACGAGAAGGAAATTGGAAATACTCAGGGGATTTTCGTAAGGATATTATTCCCGAATACTATGGTGGATCAGTTTGGAAGGATGGAAATACTATTCTGTTTTCAATAACAACAACCTGAATAATAGATCTTGGGGAGGTATTAAAAATGAATATTTCTGAATTAGAGGAGATATTAAAGAAAGAAGATTTGCTTAAGATTTTTATGGCAGAAATTTTGCACTGAACGCGGCAACAGGGGAATAATAAAATGAATATGATAGCAATTTACAAAGGTGTTGAATACAGCTATACCTGTAAATATCTAAAATTTGCTCAAGATTGGAGGTATTACAGAGCTGAACATGCTGATTTCAGTCGAATAGTTACCAACGACGCAAGAAAAAGTAAGGAAGATTTTCTACCAGATAGCTTTGGGGAAATGGGAAAAAAAATAGCAGAAGAAGAGCTAACTGATATTTTTTATGTTAACTGCTTTATAAACTATGACACCGGATTGGCTAAAATTCCAACCGAGTGGCTAGTAAATAGGATTATAGATGGAAAAATCGAAATTGAATATGGATTAGGGTTGTTGCCGGGGTGGAATGGTGTTGATCAGTATGTGTGCAGTAAACTACTTGGTAAAGACGAAGTATCATCACCAAAGGTGAGGTTTATTTACACCAAGAAGAACGGAAACATGCTTAAAGAACCATATGTAGAAGAAAGAGCGGTTGATATAGAGGAAATGATCAGTATTTATAATCATTATTTAAGGGATAATATTTAGTCGTAATTATGCGGCGGCATTTAGAGGATAGAGCAATGAAAGTGGTTTTCTTGGATATAGATGGGGGCTTTCAACTAGAGTATATAAATAGAGATGGAAACATATTGATATTAAATACGAGAAGCTCTCAGGCATTAACACAAGCAGGCATACCGCGAAGTCAGTGGTGTGCTATAGATCGAACAGGTGATGAATTATTCGAATCTCTATTAGATGGCCAATTATCAAGAAATAAGCTTACTAGCGAAGGAATAGCTGTTGTAAGACAAAGCGGAGGAGGCAAATAATGGATAATAAAATAGTTCATGTATTAAATGTATTTTCTTCATGTTTAGCATCTTCACCCAAAATAGAATTTGATGGTATGAATATGATTATTGAGCTAAAAGGGTATGATGATAATGAAAAATATCATGAGTGCAGAATTAGGTTTGAATCAGTTATTGGCTATAAATATTCATTAGCACTATTTGAAATGATTAAAGGTTCATATGACACAATAATTGAAATAATGGATTCAGAGTGGAGAGATACTTTTGAAAAGAATAATAAAGAACAGTATGATTATTGGAAGCCCAAGCATTATGCTTTATATCTTGATGAAGTTGGATTATATCAGGTTTTAGCCAAAAAAGTTATCGTGGAGGAAACGTGAATTACGAGAAGTTGAGCAAAGAAGTTTCATATGCTTTACGACATGCACCATGGGAATATGAGCTTGAGATGGATAAGCAAGGGTGGGTAGATGTAGATCAATTATTAGAAGCTCTAAGAAGAGAAGAAGCATGGAAAGATGTTCAAAAAGAGGATTTTATTAATATGATAAAAGTATCAGAAAAGAAGCGGCATGAAATAGCTGATGACAAGATTAGAGCTTTTTATGGACATTCATTTCCTATGCATATAGAAAAAGAAAGGGTGATGCCCCCAAGATATTGTATCATGGGACAGCGAGGCGCTTCCTTCCGCAAATAAAAAAATGTGGGTTATTGCCAATGAGTAGACAATATGTTCATCTTTCGGTTGACGCTGAAACCGCTATTCTAGTAGGGAGAAGACATGATGCTGAACCGGTAATTCTTCAAATTGATGCTGAGCAAGCATGGAATGAAGGGGTGCCATTTTATTATGGCAATGAAAAAGTGTGGTTGGCAGATAAAATACTTCCAAAATATATAAGAGAATAATCGATTACAAAAGGTGTGAAATAATCATGAAAAAGAGTGATTCAGAAATCAATATTTTTACAGATGGTCCAGGAATAGTTTTATATTCGGATAAGGCTGTTAATTGCCCTGAGGGAGAAGATTATTTTTCCAAGGAATTTAATACGCCAACCAAAGTGGCAGAGCATTTAAAAAAAGGAGATATTATAGGATTTAACACAGGTGGATCAGGACAGTTTGTCTTAAAAGTTAGAGAAGGGTATCCCTCAGAACAAACAATTTGCGACTTTCCGACTGCGATCAGATTAGCCATGAAAGTAAGTGGAGGAAAGGTAAATATTATTGATGTTTTATGGCTGTCAGAATGGAGCGACGAAGTGCCGGATGATCAAACTGTTGAAATGGAAGATGGCTTCTATTATGTCACTGTGCTCACAAAAAAACCAAGCTCGGGTATCTGGGGGGATAGTCAGGAAATACTATTATATTTTAAGCGGATTGATATGATGCCTGAATTAACATGGAAAGGAATTCCTCATTTGTTTTAGCGTCAAGTCTGACTTAGATAAGTCTTAATAAATACTGTTTTTGGAGGGAAAATGTATCAATATAAAAAGAATCATATTGAAATCAATGGTAACCCATATGAGTTTGAATTTGAAATCAGAACAGTGATTCAATACAAAGAAGGCAGAGAATACAAATCAATGGTTTGTAGAGAATGTTGATCCTAATTATAAGCCTCCGTATAAGCCTGGAACACTAGTTGAAGAAATAGAACTTGCCGAAGATACAACATTTGTAAGAGTATACGACAATATGCCCGATGGTTCAGGAATGCGTGGCGGCTGGATAATGAGGGCTGAGGACATTGAAGGCTTGACACCTCTTCAGATTCAGGAGAAATTTGCATTACCAAATACTCCTAAATATGTATGCGATGTTGAGCTTGAAGCAGGTACACATCTAAGAGTTGGTGAAGCTAATCCTTTAGAGGGCTGGGGCGCCGGAGGCGGAACCCAATATGACCTTATGGGGCAAAGGATAGGAAACTTTACTAATGAAAGAGCACTAGGGGATAATATATGGTGGAAAATTAATCCCACTGCAGAAAATATGATTAATACCGAGATTCCGGCAACTTTTCAAATCAAACTAGCTAACGATATTAATTACGTAAATCCTGTAACTGGGGAAAATGAGTTATGGACGTGTGCAAATGGCACAGAGCATATGGGGGAATATGTAGGAAGATTTGGAGATGTAAGTTATAGTATTCCGCTTAGAAGTCAAGTGATGCTAGAAAGCTATGATGCAGCATTAAATTTGGCTATGGAAGAGCTTGTAAAATTGCCGCCGGGAAGATATTTTAAAACCTTTGGTGGATGGGAGTTAGGTATCAATACTGAAACAGGTGTGGTTTATCATGCACTACCTGTACACTAGGAGGGAAAATGATTATAAATGATTCATTAAATACTATTGATTATGTCAGGAATATTGAAGAAATGGGAAAGGGTCTTGTACTCATAAAATTATTGAGGAAAGACAAGCGGGCAGGGTTAAAATACCATTTTTTTTACGAAAATGGAGTAAAGCCTCCGTTTGATTTGGCGATAGACCCACAAGACAATAAAGTTGATTATTTTAGTTTTTTTATTCAAGATGAAAAGGTTGGGGTTAAAAAATGCTCTTTCAGTTTCGAATTTAGAGGTGCGGTTGAAATAACTGACGATAATTTTTCTTTTGACAATTCAAGAATTTCATCATCAAAAGAGTTTGATGTTTTTATCAACCAAGAAGATTTGTTTGTATTAGGGAAAAATGCTCGATTTGAGAATATAGTTGCTTATGAAATAGGTGACAATACATATATTCTTTTTTCTGAACAGGATTGTTTTGAGGGAATTATGATAAAAAGCTTGACGGATTTAGAGCGGAATCAACTTGTTTCCGCAGATGTAATATAGAAATTCGTTAATAGTCGAAGTAAACGCAAGTAAAGAAATGAAGAAAATAATCTTTATTGGAGAGCAAAATGTATCAATATAAAAAGAATCGCATTGAAATCAATGGTAATGCATATGAATTTGAATTCGAAATCAGATCAGTAGTTCAATACAAAGAAAATTATATTGTATTACTAACAATTCCGTATAGCAGCAAGGAGATCAATAATATCTATAGCCTGGACGCGGAGGCAAAAATAAAATGGCGAGCAGAGGACTTGGCTTGCAAATTCCCTAAATTAAAGAATCTCTTGCCTTATGAAGATATGGGACTTAAAGATGATAAGATCTATGCTACAGATTTTTATGGCAGAAATTTTGCGTTGAATGCGGAAACAGGAGAAATAGATGATTATAGCATTGTGAAATAATAAAATGAATATGATAGCTAAATATAGAGGAAAAGAATATTGTTATTCGTGCAAACTTCTTCAGTGGAAATCTGATTGGAACTATTATCAGGCTATTCATGCTGAATATAGCAAGATAAATACAAATGATCCACAAAAAGTTTATGACGATTTTCATTTGAACGAGTTTGGAAGAATGGAAAAAGAAATAACCGAAGAAGAGCTAAGCGATATTTTTTATGTTAACTGCTTTATAAACTATGATACCGGACTAGCTAAAATCCCAACCGAGTGGCTAGTTAATAAATTTATAGATGGAAAAATCGAAATTGAATATGGATTAGGGTTGTTGCTGGGGTGGAATGGTGTTGATCAGTATGTGTGCAGAAAACTACTTGGTAAAGACGAAGTATCTTCACCAAAGGTGAGGTTTATTTACACCAAGAAGTACGGAAACATGCTTAAAGAACCATATGTAGAAGAAAGAGATGTTGACATAGAGGATATGATCAGTATTTATAATTATTATTTAAGGGATAATATTTAGTCGTAATTATGCGGCTGCTGCATTTAGAGGATAGAGCGGTGCAAAAATTAAACAACTAGGGAGGACTGAATATGATAATAGAGCACGTTTCTATGTATGTTAATGATCTGGAGGCAGCAAGGGATTTCTTTGTAAAGTACCTTGATGGCAGATCAAACAGCGGATATCACAATGTAAATACAGGCTTAAGGACCTATTTCATTTCTTTTGACGATGGGGCAAGATTGGAATTGATGACGAGACCGGAACTGACTGACTTGGATAAGCCGTTAAATCGCACAGGCTATGTACATATGGCATTTTCTGTTGGGAGCAGAGACCGCGTAGATGAAATAACTAAACGGTTAAAAGATGACGGATACGAAGTAGTGGGCGGCCCGAGAGTTACGGGAGATGGCTACTATGAAAGTTCGGTGCTTGTTTTTGAAGACAACCAGATAGAAATAACAGAATAAATAAGGCGATTGAAGCGCCGCGGACTTAGGATCCGTGGCGCTTTTACGTTATTGAAAAAATTTATTGACAAATAAAAAGGTCATGTTATTATAATGTTATAACAAGTTGAACGGAGGGCAAAATGTTAGACAGTAACTTACCGGTTTCATTGCAATATCAGCTAAGAGAAGTATTGTTTGAGAAGCTCAATTCGGGTGAGTGGAAGGCAGGGGAGATGATCCCCAGCGAACATGAGCTTTGCGAAGAATACGGAGTCAGCAGAATAACAGTCCGTGAAGTTCTCAAGGAATTGGTCCAGAGCGGATACCTTAAGAGGAAACAGGGAAAAGGCACATTTGTTTCCAAACCTTCTGTAGAGGCGACCTTGGTAAGTAACTATTCCTTGTCGGCGGATCTGAAGCAAAAGGGTATCTCTTCTGAGTTTAAACTGATCTCTCTTGAGGTAGTTGATCCATCACCTTCCAAGAAGGAATTTTTTGAACTGGCAGATGGTGAGAAGCTATTCGAGATCATAAGGACCAGAACGATCAAGGATGAGATATATGCTTGGGAGAAGGCATATGTCCCTGAGAAGTACCTCAAGGGTCTTACAGAAGAAGAGATCCAGAGTAAAGGTCTTTATCCTTCGATCAAGGAGAGAACCGGGCTCTATCCTATTGAAGCCGAGGAGAAAATGGAAGCGGTTATCTGTCCGGCATATGTTGCCAAGCAGATGAATTTACCCACCAACACTGCCGTTTTCAAGATCAAGAGAAATACGAAATCTATGAACGGCTATATTGAAAAGTGCGAAAGTTATCTTGTGGGGCAGACATATAACATAAAGCACATTATTAAAAATGGGATCTAAATTAAATCTGTAGATTTAAGAAAATGTTTTTGTAGAAGGGAGAAGGCTATGAAGAAATTGGCTATTGTATTGGCATGTGTACTAACGTTATCTTGCTTTACGGGGTGTGGAGATAAGGCGGCATCGTCAGAGCCTCAGATCGAACCTGCGACAAGCGGACCTGCAGAAGAGAAAACTGAGGAAGCTACCGATAGCAAAGAAGCTGCAGAGGAGGTGCCCGAATTTGACACAGAGATCGAGAAGACTCTTTATGAAGCAAGTAAGATGTCAGATGAGGAACTTTATGCTAAAGCTAAAGAGGAAAAAGAGAAGACAGTTGTTTACTCAACAACGAGTTTGGCTGCAACTGCGATAGAGACTTTCCTTGCTAAGTATCCCGATCTTACGATCGAGATGTCCGATATCGGTGAAGCAGATATGTTCACTAAGCTTTCAACTGAGATCGGAAGCGCAGCAGACGGCGCAGACATGGCATTACTTCAGAATGCATACAGAGTTAATAACGAACTTATTTCAGAAGATCTTCTGTACAACTATTTCCCTGAGTCATTAAAGGGAGTTGTTGATGAGAAATATCAGGATCCCACAGCAATCCTTTTCGTATCAAAGCTTATTTTCATGAACAAGAGCGACGCTTCCGTTGAGGATCTTAAGAACGTATGGCAGCTTACAGAGGCAGCATACAAGGACAAGATTTTCTTCAAGAATCCCGCAGATGAGCCGGTTGGAATGAACTTCCTTATCATGCTCACATCTGATGAGTGGAATAAAAAGTTAAGTGATGCATACAAGTCATATTTCGGATCAGAGTGGAACAACACAGCAGAGTACAAGTCATGTGCATATGAGTTCCTTGATAAGTTCCTTGCAAACTGCAACTACACATACACAGCAGACGGCGGTATCTGTGGCGGCATTGCAGAGGGTGAACCCGGAAGCATTGGATTATTCGTATTCTCAAAGCTTAGAACCAATGAAGTAGCAAGAGCAAATCTTCAGATTGCTGCTACAGGAAATGACGGAGCAGGTATCGAAGGCTTTGCAGGTTTTATGTATCCTACATACGCACAGGTTTGTGCAGATACAGATACACCTTATACATGCGCATTGTTTATCAACTATCTTCTTTCCGAAGAGGGTGGCGCAGCTTGGAATAACGCAGACAACATGGGAACTTACCTCTCAAATTCTTCAATCGCTTTAGTTCCCGATTCAACAGGATTGGATAAGGAAGTTGATTTCTGGTTAGACCGTTGCGTAATAGAAGATGGTGAATATCTTGCAGCTAACTATGCAGACGTATATGAGTACATTGCATCAAGGATAAACTGATCTAGGAGAAAAAGGTATTTCGTATGGTGGAGGGTATTCTCTCCACCATACATGGTCTTTGGAGGGTTGTATGAAACTGATAAATTTGGAGAAGATCAAAAATAGGATAAAGACCTATTTCTCCAATCCGGCTAACTGCATGCTGGTTTTCTTCTTCATTGTTTTTCTGGGATTATCTATTTATCCCATAACAGCAATGATAAAAGAGATGTTCATTGTCCATGCGGGAATTGAGAAGACTCTGATAAGTGCAAAAAAGGGATCGTTTACCTTTTACCATATTCAGAAGCTTTTCACTCCGGGCGAATGGAGCGTGACATCCTTCTACATTCCGTTTAAGAATTCTTTTTTGCTTGGCTTTTTTGGGGCGAGCCTTGCGATAATCTTCGGCGGAGTAACGGCATGGCTGATGACCAGGAGTAATCTTAAGTATAAAAAACTGATCGGAACATTATTTATGTTTCCGTATCTTATGCCGGCGTGGACGCTTGCACAGTTTTGGATCTATCTTTTCCAGAACACAAATGTAATGAGCGGAAACAAAGGAATCGTTCAGTCATTGTTCGGATTATGTATGCCGCAATGGTTTGTCTACGGATTGTTTCCATGCGTTATAGTAAACAGTCTGCACTTCGCGCCTTTTGCATATATCTTGATCGGCGGAATCTTGCAGAACATGGATGCAACGCTTGAAGAATCAGCGCAGATACTAAGAGCAAACAGACTTAGGATAGTAAGAAAAGTCACATTGCCTATCGTTATGCCGGCACTTCTTTCGACATTCCTTCTTGTATTTTCAAGTGGATTTGCATCATATGCCGTTCCGGTATTCCTGGGCGGCGCCGTAAGATTCTATACTTTGGCAAGTAAGATGAAGGCAATGATCAATGCAGGATACATGGGACAGGCGTATATCATCGCAGCAGTGATGATCCTTTGCGGAATCATTATCCTGATGATCAATCAGAGATATACCAATAAGAGAAGGTCATTTACAACGGTAACCGGAAAGTCAGGTCAGGTATCGCTTGTAGATCTTAAGAAAGCGAACGGACCTATCTCGATCGCAATGATAGTTTTAACCGTGTGCTTCTCGGTTGTACCTCTCATAGTATTTGCACTTCAGACGATTCAAAGAATTCCGGGTGACTACAGCATTTCAAATTGGACCTTGGATTTCTGGATCGGAAAAGATCTGGATGCATACAAGATGGGAATGGTAGGAGGAATCCTTGTAGGAAAAGATTTCCTGATGGCACTTTTCAGACTGGTGCTCCTTTCAATAGCTTGCTCGGTATTTGCGGGAACAGCAGGTCTTTTTATCGGATATTCCGTTGTAAGAAACAGAAGAACAAAGCTTTCCAAGATGGTGGAAGCGATGTCATTCTTCCCTTACCTCATTCCTACGATCGCATTTTCCGCAATATATCTGGCGCTTGCATCGACCAAGACATTTTCATTTTTGTATAACTCATTCTTACTGCTTGTAATTGTGGGTGGAGTCAAGTATTTACCTTTCGCATCGAGAGGCTGTATCAATTCGATGCTTCAGGTTTCAGCGGAGATAGAAGAGGCTGCGATACTTATGAAGGTACCGTGGTATAAGAGGATATTCAGGATCCTTGTTCCTATTCAGAAGACCAGTATTTTCTCCGGTTATCTGCTTCCTATAGTATCCGCGATGAGAGAAGTCGATCTTTTTGCACTTATTGTATCTAACAGCAGTTACATGTTGACGACCATGCTTTTGGCGTTCAACCAGACCGGGTACGATCAGTACGCAAGTGCGATAACTCTTTTGATCATAGTGATCGTACTTGTTATCAACCAGGTTTCAAGCAAGCTGACCGGTGCGTCGATTTCACAGAGCGTCGGTTCGTACAATAAACAGTAGAAGGAGTAAAGGGTATGCCAAGAATTGAACTGATAAATATCACAAAAAGATGGGGAGATTTTTACGGAGTTAAAAATCTGAACATGGTCATAGAAGACCGAGACTTTGTATCATTACTTGGTCCTTCGGGATGCGGCAAGACTACGACTCTCAGAATGATCGCAGGTTTGGAGACACCGACGGAAGGTACGATAAAGATCGGAGATAAGGTCGTTTTTGATTCGGAAACAGGAGTTAATCTTTCTTCCGATAAACGTGAGATAGGTTTTATTTTCCAGAACTATGCACTTTGGCCGCACATGACGGTTTATGAAAATATCGCATTCGGTCTTGAGAGCATGAAGTGGAACAAAAAAGATATCGATGCGAGAGTAAAAGAGATGCTCGCACTTATGAAGATCGAAGAGTTCGAAAAAAGATATCCTTCCGAGATCTCCGGAGGACAGCAGCAGAGAGTAGCGATCGCAAGAACACTTGCGGTCAAGCCACAGGTTCTTTTGATGGATGAGCCTTTATCAAATCTTGATGCCAAGCTTCGTCTTGAAATGAGAACAGAGCTTAAGAGACTTCATGCAGACACAGATTCAACCTTTGTTTATGTTACACACGATCAGCTTGAGGCAATGACTCTTTCTACTAAGATATGCCTTATGAAAGAGGGAACGATCCAACAGTATGCTCCGCCTCTTAAAGTTTATAACGAGCCTAATAATCTATATGTTGCAGATTTCGTGGGCAACCCGAGTATGAATTTTGTTGAGGGAACGATCAATAAGTCAGGAGAAAACTTCGAGGTATCATTACTTGGTTACAAGGCTAAGTTTATTCCAAACGAAAAACTTGAAGATATTGGCGGAGACATTACTGTTGGCTTCAGACCCGAGTTTATGAAGATCGAAGAGAGCGGCAAGATAAAAGCCAGCGTATATTCGACATTGCCTTCAGGACTTGAGACAACAATTAAGCTTAAGATCGGAGAAGAGATCATTTCATCGGTTGTATTCGGTGCTTCTGATTATGTGACGGATGAGGAGCTTAATTGCAGCATATCCGGAAACAATGTCTGCATTTTCGATAAAGAGGGACAGAAGGTTTCAATGGGACAGTTGATCATAGAATAAAAAGGAAGAGTAAAAGTGAGTACAAACATTGTAGAAATCAAAGCCATAGCATCGAGTGAGAGCTATCTTGAGGGCTTTGAACCTCAGAAGGCTCTTGACGGTAGGGTAGACACGGCGTGGAAGGCAGATCCGTATTTTAAGTGGATCATGCTTGATACCGGTGCTGCCCACTATATCGATCACATAAATCTTATCACCGGTCACGACGGGGAGTTTTATCATTATCATGTGGAATACAGTAGCGACAGGATCAACTGGGATTTTGTCATGGAAAAAGATAATGATGCTCCCGCAACTGAGATCGGCGACGCTATAGAGATCAAGAAGGTCGCAAGATTCATAAAGATCACGATCTCATTTTGCTCTTGCTCAAGCGTAGTGACCGTGGAAAACATTCATGTTCACGGATATTCTGTTCCTGAAACAGAAGAAGCTTTTGATATGACAAGGAGCAGAGTTAAGGCGATCAAAGGAGAAATAGGATCAGGTTTTGTAAGGATCGACGATTATGATATCGATGATTCTTGGAAGGATTCTGTTATCGAGGCCACGCAGGCGGGAGCAGTTGTAAGGTTCTCCGATATATCTTTTGACAAAAAAGAAATCGATCAGTTGAGATTCTGCCTGGGACTTCCGGTTAAGGACAAGGTATCTTATGTAAATATCGAATTCAGACTTGATTCAGTCACCGGAGAAAAAGTAGGAAACATCCATCTTTGCAGGCAGTATACATATTTTACGGAACTTGCGATCGATATTCGAAAGGAAAACGGTGAGCTTGTTACCGGTAAGCACGATCTCTATATCGTGGTAACGCAGATCGATGCGCCTCAGAGCGTAGTCCTTTATTGGATGAAGCTGGACAGACATCCGGAATTATCACCTGTTGCAACCGACTACAGAGAAGAGCTTATCGTGGATGATGAACCTTACAAGATCTTCTTTGGAAATATGCATTGTCACACGGGACTGACGGATGGCTTCGGAACAGCGGAGCATGCCTATGACTATGCCAGAAATGTTGCGAAGTTGGACTTCTTGGGGATAACCGAACATAGCAATTGTTTGGATGAGATGTTTGACTGTAACAAGAGCTTTAAGTGGAGAGACTTAAAGCGTGCCTCTCAAAAAGCAACTGAGAATGGTAAGTTTGTTGGCTTGTACGGTTCTGAAACCACATGGTACAACCAGTTTGGCCATATGAATATTTACTGTGCGGACTTTTTCCTTAATTCATATGAGTTTAAGTTTGACGAAGCACAGGCATATTACAGTAAGCTCAAGGAATATGGCGGACTAATAAGTCAGTGGAACCATCCGTGGTCCTGCGGAAACAGGCACTTTGACTTCTTCGAGCCTTATGATGAAGAGCTGGATAAGATAACTTATACGATCGAATTAAACAACGTGGAGTTATCCGGAGAGGATATCATAAAATATTATGTGATAGCGCTTGATAAGGGCTGGCATCTTTCGCCTGTGGGAAATCAGGACAACCATCAGGAGAACTGGGGAACGCAAAACGGCATAAGGACCGGAGTGATCGTAAGAAGACTGACCGCTGCCGACATCTATGATGCAATGAAGAATCTTCGTACGTACTTTACGGGAGCACCGGGATTTAGAGTAATGTATTCGATGAGCGGCAATATTCAGGGTTCGATGATAGAGTGGCAAGACGATCTTGTTATCAATGTGAAGGCTTCGTGCGATGATGCTTGTAAGATAACAGAGGTGCAAGTGTACGGAGAAGGTGGTAAAGTAATAGATACAGTTTCTTGCGATGATTATCTGATCGAGAAAAATATAAAAGTCTGGAACAGACAGAAATATTATTTCTTAAAACTTATAAGAGAAGACGGACAGATCGCGGTAACGGCGCCTATCTGGATAAAATAAATGTTATCCGGAAAATAATTTTGCTTTGGAGGAAAGAGAGTGAACGGTAGGACTATATTTGATATGCTGCCCTTTGCTATTGTGTTTATTGTTCTTGGAATGTTTGGATATGCAATGATCATGATCGCAATGAGCGAACGAAGGATCATCAAAGAGAACTCCGATGAGGAGAGGGTTCGTGAATCGGAGAAAACATTGAATGCGCTTAAATTATTAGCGCCTATAGAGATTGGACTGGTATTGCTGTTTGGTTTTTTGGCGCTTAATTACTATCATCAGACAATGGATATCAATCCTGTCGGAGTAGGATTAACTGCAGGAGGAGTACTCTTTAGCTACATCGGTGTGTTGTTCGATGGTATGAACAACGATAAGAATACAAGATACACCGCTTCTTGTGACGGCTATGTCGAAGGAGTAACCGAATCTGAGGATTCAGATGGACATGTAAGGTACTCTCCGCTTATCAAATATTATGTAGATGGACAAGAGTATACCTGTGATTCGTCGATTTCTGCCGGTTACAATGAGCTTCCGGAAATAGGCACGCGTATGACGGTGTACTACGATCCACAATGGCCTAAAGAATCTGAGTCGGATTTTGAACGGAGGCTGGGGAAAAGTTTTCCTATATGGTTTTTGGCCTTTGGCATGCCGATGGCAGTGATCGGATTTTTCATATTAGTTATTTGACGCAAAAGCATATAAATGATAACCTTTCTATATGCGATTTGACCGGATTGAGTGATGACCTATAAGCGCATTCATTTTCTGATGGATGATTATAGGTCATTTTTAAGTGGGGACGCTTAGCTCTGTCGAGGGGATTATAAACGTGGATTATAAAAGATGGAGGAATAAGGGATGAGAAAAGCGAGTCGAAAAGCGCTTTCTTTAGTGTTGTCTTTTTTGATGGCACTGTCTGTTGGTGTGTTTGATTTTTCTCTTGTAACTTTTGCAAAAGAAGGATCGGGAAATACCAATCAAATATGGACATCAGTTGAATTAGATGATATTTCAGAAAATGATTCCATAGCGATCACTATGACTACAGGCGGGAACACGTATGTGTCACCTAATGCATCGGCTACAAGCAGTTGCCCGATAGCAGCAAAGGCTACAATTGAAAACGGGGTATTGGTCATTCCCGAGGGAACCCCCGGGGATTATTCGTGGACTATAGAGAAGCACACGGTTGAAACAACAGAAGCTTCTTCAGAAGAGAATGATGCAGCCCCAGATCTTGATGGTGCGACAACGGAATCTTTGGACGGATCTTCGGGAAACAGCTCAGACGAGCCGACTATCGGTGGCTCTAGTGAGGGTGATGACAAGAAGCAGGACGAAGCTCCCAAAGACGAGGATGAAAAAAAGACCCCAGATGAGAATAATGTGAACGACAATAGCGAAAACAGCAATGATATCGCTGATGATCAAAGCGGGGATAAAAAAGCGGAGAAAACTGAGGCCGGAGATGATAAAAAGCCGGTTACCAAGGTTGAAGAAAAAACTCCAGAGACAGAAGAAAAAGACTCTGAGCAGGAAGATGATGTTAAGACAAAAACTACTGTGGAAGAGTATTATACGATCTATTCCGGAAATGGTACCTTGCATACAAATGCTGCCAATAACGGAGTAAGAATAAAGGGTATAGGTGATAGTCTCGATGGTGCAAAGTGGAAGGTTGATGAAGGATATCTTTGCGCAGAAGATTCTAATAAAGATGTAAGATATCTTGGTGTATATCTGGATAAGGAAGATTTCAGAGCGTACAAGAAAAGTGGAACGGGCGCCGTCTCTAATAATATCAAGGACCAGACACTTGCATTCTTCAAGCTGACTGACGGAGCAGGCGTAGCTGTTCCCGAAGCATCTGTAAAGAGTGGTGAAGAAGTTGATTACGATACTGAGATCACTCTTACTTGTGCTACAGATGATGCAACGATTTACTACAATACAAACGACACGGAGAATTTCTCTCCTTATAAAGATCCCATCAAGGTAAATAAGGATCTTACCATCCATGCCTATGCGCAAAAGGGTGATGAAGAAAACGGAGAGAAGAGTGAGCAGGTATCATTTGAATACACACTAAAAAAGGGCGTAAAGATCAAAGACGTATCTTCACTTATAGATGGACAGGAATTTGTTCTCGTTCATGATGATAAAGAATTATTGTCTTCTTTGCCCGGTTCCGGAAACAATAATAAGAAACTTGATAAGGTTGATGTTGAGATCAATGAAGACGGATATCTTGTTTACAAAGACAGTGAAGCAAAGCTTGCCACATTAAAGCTTGAAAAGTCCGATAACGAAGATCAGTTTTATATTACGACCGAGCTTTTGAATGAAGAAGGTGAAGAGACATCAACATGTTATCTTACGACAGGAGCTACGGGTAATTCACTTACTTTTGAAAAAAATAAGTCTGATAGCGGATTGGATCTTTGGACAATTGAAGATTCAGAAGACGGATCTTTTCTCATAAAAAGCGTTAAGGCAGAGTATAAAGGACTGGCTCAGTACATAGAGTTCTACAATAATTTATTCACTGCTTACAGCTATAAAGCCGGATCAGATAAGGCGGCGTATACTTTCTCTGCATATACTGTTCCTGATACGGCGGACGGAGGAGATGTAGAGGAAGACGACGAAAATACGATAGCCAAGCTCCTTAAAAGAGAACTGTATGATGGAGACAAGGTCGTTGTTTATTATCCGGGTGATAAGAAGTTCATGTCATCCACCGGCGAAAACAACAAATATGAGGGTATTGCTATTGAGCCGGCGGAAGACGGAAGCATTGATATAAAGGACAAAGGCGTTCTTGTTCTTGATGTTTCCATAAATGAAGACGGAAAGTACACCTTTACGACAAAGGATGATAAGTATCTTACCGCAACATATGAAGAAAAAGTAGTTGATGGCAAAACCAAGAAATATTGCGGAATTACTCTTGCAGAAGAAGCTTCTGCAGACAGTCTCTGGAATTTAAAAGAGGCTGACGATGAGAAAGAAGGAAATTTCAATCTTATCAATGACAATGCCAAGAACGGTAGTTATGATCTCGCTCTTGAGTATTACAGCGGATTTACAACATATGGCATTGCCAATAAACCTGAATTTATTTTCAATTTCTACGCGCTTAAAGAGGGCGAGAAGATAGAGAAGCTTGAGAGTGATCCGGATACGGAGCTTTTGGTTGCGCAGTGGGCAGGTAATGCTGACTATGATGCTAAAGGCGTTGCAGAGTCAAAGGTTATCAACGGCGATCTTTACGAAACCAATGATATGAGTGATACAAACTCAAAGTATCAGGTTTATTTAAATGGAGAAGCGGTTCAGCCTTATACAAAGTCCACTTCAAACCAAACCGGTTCAACAAGCTACTACATGGGCTCAAAAGGTTTGGTCAAAGATGCCGGATACATTCAGATGGAGTTCCCGACACTTGGATATGCGGATATGAGCATGAGCTTCCGTATGCGTTCATCCAATACGGCAGCAGGAGCTTATCAGCTTCAGTATTCTACAACAGGTGAAGATGACAGCTTTAAGAATCTGAGCGATGGTTCTTATTCATTTAAGTACACAACATATAACAGAGACGGCAAACAGAGTGAGAAGAGCGGAAGCGGTGAGATATCAAACGGAATCGCCAAGACTTCACTCGCTGTTGAGAATTACGTTGAATTTAGTTTCAAGATTCCCGAAGGGGCTAACAACAAAGAAAAGGTATATATAAGAATTGTTCCTTGCACAAGTGATGCTGCCAAGAGCGGTGAAACTGCCGGAACCGGCGGAACCAACAGGATCGATACCGTTCAGGTAATAGGTCACCCCGTTGTTTCAGATAAGATCTGCGGACATGTAATTGCAGATCCCACAAGCGGCGAAGTGGCAGAGGGCTCTAAGATAGCTCTTTCGACTAAGACCGAAGGTGCGGAAATATTCTATTCAGTAAACGGTGCTGAAGAAGTCAGATATGATGCTGATGCGCAGATCACACTCACAGAGTTACCTGCTATAATCCGCGCACATGCAACCAAGGAAGGGCTTCAGGACAGCGTTGACTGCGTTTACAAATATACTCAGTCACAGGTTGCAACAGTTAAGGCAGCTCCAAACGGAGGAGCGATCGCGCAGACTCAGAAGATCACCTTAACTACCAAGACTGAAGGCGCAACTATCTTTTACAGATATTTGACCAAAGCCGAGGAGCAAGAGAATACCGATGACCAGGCTGAGCCTGTTGTCACACAGGAAGAAGATAATTACAAAGACTGGAAGGAATACAAAGAGCCTTTCGAGTTAAAAGAGCTTCCGGCTCAGATTCAGGTTAAGGCAGTAAAAGAGGGATATCTCGACAGCGTGATCTCTACTCTTAAATATACAAAGAGAAAGAACGAGAGAGAGAATATCTACTTCGGACAGATCCATGCGCACACCAATATTTCAGATGGTGCCGGATCTCTTGAGGATGCTTATGACCATGCCAAAAACGTTGAAAATCTTGATTATATAATCATTACCGACCATTCTAATTCGATCGACAATGAAAAAGAATCAAAGATCACAGAAAACGTTGATAAAAATGATACAGATGAGTGGACATACGCTCACAATCTTGCGAAGGAGAAATCAACCGAGGACTTTACATGTGCATACGGATACGAGATGACTTGGTCAAACGGTCTCGGACACATGAATACCTTTAACACGGAAGGATTCCAGAGTCGTACACAGGAAGCGTTTACAACATACTCAACAGCTCTTGAGAATTATTATGCTGCGCTTAGGACTGCGCCTGATTCTATCAGCCAGTTCAATCACCCGGGAACAACCTTCGGTGATTTCCAGGATTTTGCTTACTACACTGAAGAAAACGACAACCTTATCACAATGATCGAGGTTGGTAACGGTGAAGGTGCGATCGGATCTTCCGGATACTTCCCTTCATACGAGTACTATGTTCGTGCGCTTGATAAAGGCTGGCACGTGGCACCTACCAATAACCAGGATAACCACAAAGGTCTTTGGGGTGATGCGAATACGGCACGTACCGTAATGCTCGCAGATGAAAACACAGAAGAAGCTATATACGATGCGATGAGAAATTATCGTATATATGCAACAGAGGATAACGACCTTTCTATCTACTACACATTGGATGGAAATGTAATGGGAACGATCCTTGATAAGGAAGCGGTTGGAGAGACAGTAGAGATAAAGGCTGATATCAAGGAGCCGACCGACAAGGCGATCGGTAAGGTTGAGCTTGTCGTTAACGGCGGACAGGTCATCGGTACAATTGATGTTGATAAGACTGAAGCAACCGTAAAGTTCACCGCTCCTTCTGCTTATTCATATTACTTTATAAGGATCACTGAAGGTGATAAAGATATCGCTGTAACAGCACCTGTATGGGTGGGCGATGTAGAGGCATGCGGTATCAATGATGCTTACACCGACACTGTACTTCCGGTAGCGGGTGAGCCACTTGATATTAACGTTGATTTCTATAACAACGAAAAGACACCTCTTATGATCAACGATATCGAGATAGAAGTAAGTGATGTAGATAATAAGAAGACTCCTGTAGTTAAGGTTACAGGTGAGGAAGCTAAAGTTACAGAGGTTGCTTCCAACGGAACAGCATCTTATAAAACAGAATTTGTTTACAACGAGGCCGGACAGGTGACATATGAGGTAACGGCTCATGCAACGTTAAACGGTGTCGAGAAAACTTATAAGGATAAGTTCACGGTAAACTATACGCTTGATAAGATGGTTGCAAATGTGATCATAGACGGAAGTCATTACAACGATTATGTTGCAGGATACTACGGCGGAAATGTAAGTGCATTTATTAATCTGTGCGCTAAGAAGAATATTCGCGCGAAGGTAGTAATGGATGAGATCACAAGCGAGATGCTCAAAGATTGCAAATTGCTAGTTCTCGCTGCTCCGGCAAAGAAATCAGGTACAGCGAACGCCGGTGATTATGCTCCTTCGCATTACAGCGATGAATTCTTAAGTCTGGTAAAAGATTATGTGTCAAACGGCGGTTCCGTAATTGTTTGCGGTCTTGCGGATTATCAGGATTCTACAAACGGACAGACGGCGACAGAGCAGAACAAACTTCTTGAAGCGATAGGCTCGACTATCCGAATGGGTTCGGATGAAGTTTGGGATGATACAAATAATGGCGGTCAGCAGTACAGAATGTATCCCAAGAACTTTAATCTCGATTCCGACCTGCTTGCAGGGATCAGAGAAGGTCAGGTATACAGCCAGTATTCGGGATGCTCTGTTGATATATCAAATGCTAAGGCGAATGAATTTGTAGACGAAGCAGAGTGGTTGGTAAAGGGCTTTGAAACCACATTGACAATGGATTGTAAGGGCCCTAACGGAGAAAAATATGATGCTAATATGCCACTTGATAATATGGGCGACGTAACCTTTATAGCCCGTCAGAAGACAAAGGCGGGAGGACAGATCATCGTAGCCGGAGGCGTATTCCTTTCAGACTTTGAAGTAAAAGCCGAGATGGATAACAATGATTCACTCCCTTATGCGAACCATACTATCGTAAATAACATTCTTGACGGTGCTGAAGTTCAGCTTGAGACAACTACAATCGCCGAGGCAAGAAAAGGCAAGATGAATGACGTCTTTGCTGTTGAAGGATATGTGACTTCCGGTACGGAAAACCAGGATACAACATTCTTTGATACCATCTATATTCAGGATGAGACAGGCGGAATGGATATATTCCCTTATGCAACTCCCGGACTTAAGATCGGTACCAAGATGCGTATCGTAGGCTTCCTTGCTCAGTATCAGGGCGATCTGGAGCTCAAGGTCATCTCAGCAAAAGTGCTGGATGATGAGCCTTATATATGGGAGCCCAAGGTTGTTGATACCAAGACGGCGATGGATTATGACAAGCTCGGAGGACAGCTCCTTAAGACAACCGGAAAGGTTACTAAGGTAGATTACAATTCCGACGGAACTGTAGCGGAATTCTGGCTCAAGGATTCTACAGGAAAAGAAGCTGCGATCTTCATCGACGGATATATTAAATCAGGAACAACAGGTAAGAATACGCTCAGTGACTTTGTAAAGAAAGGTGCCAAGGTTTCGGCAGTAGGCGTTCTTTACAAGCATCCTGAAGGAAAGTCCGATGTTTCGGTACCTGTATTCAGAGTACGTAACTGTGATGATATTTGTCTTGCAAAAGAATCTGCTTCAGGAAATTGCGGAAGCACTGATTCCCAGGATCATGGATCTACGGGTACTGGATCGGGTGATCATAACGGCGGCTCAACTAATACGGGCAACAACGATTCTAACTCTGACAATGCAGGAGAAGGCAGTGGAGCACAGGTTTCAGAAGGTGATAATGGCGGAAACGGCGGTGATAATAACTCTCAGCAGGTTGATGTTCAGGCAGGCGGAGATGATCAGCTAGGTGATCAGGTAACACCTCCTACAGACAATAAGCCTGGTATTCCTGTAGTGCCTGTGGCAGTAGGATTTGGTATAATAAGTGTTGCCGCAGTAACTGTAGTTGTAGTTAAAGTGACCTTAGGAACCACCATAGCAGCTTCCGCAGCATCGGGAAGTAAGCTTGCGGGATTGCTGGTTAAGCTACTACACATATTTGGAAAATAAAAAATGAAAAAAGAACTGATGATAAAGATAGTATCAGTCCTTGTATTTATAGCCTTGAGTATTGGCGTAGTCATCTATGCCAATACGGATAGGCCGAAATACACTATCACAGAGAACTCCGGCACTGAATATGAAACTGCCAGAGTTCTTTCTGTAATAGAGGATAATACTGTCGTAGATGAAACTGTAGAAGGTCAAAAAAAGGGAAGCACTGAGCTTGAGATAAAGATCCTAACAGGTCGCTATAAGGGCGACATCTGTAGAGTCACCAATTATTTCAGTGCCCTTTATAATGTGGATGTAAAAAAGGGTGACACTGTAAGTGTCAGGATCGATACCACGGCAGAGCACACCTATTCCGTGAATATCTATAATTATGATCGCATTCCTCTTACGATAGGACTTGTGATAGTATTTTTTGCCGTGATGTTACTCATGGGAGGAAAGCAGGGACTGAAGGCATTTGCAGGACTCGTATATACCGTGCTCGCAATCTTCTTTGTGCTTCTTCCGCTTATATACAAAGGATTTTCTGCCATTCCTGTAACTATAGCGATCATCTTTGTGACATCCGCTGTATGCTTCCTTCTTATAGGAGGCGTATGTAAAAAGACTGTCGCGGCTGCGCTTGGTTCACTTGCAGGCGTCATTATCGCAGCAATACTTGGAACGGTTTCAGCAAAGCTTGGCGGAGTTACCACGTTCCAGATGGAAGAGGCAGAGGCACTTCTTCTTATGAAATCAACGAGTGCAGCCAAGTTATCGGGGCTGTTTATAAGTGGAATTTTGATCGCAGCGATGGGAGCTGTTATGGATATAGCCATGACTATTTCTTCGGCTATAGAAGAGATTCATCTTGCCAACAACAAGGCAGGTTTTGCAGAGCTTTTCAGATCCGGAATGAACATCGGAAGAGATGCGATGGGAACGATGGCCAATACATTGATCCTTGCATATGCCGGTGGCGCGCTCAATATGATGCTCCTTATCCATTCATACGGAGTATCCTTTAATCAGCTTGTTAACACTGATTTTGTAGCGATCGAGATCATCAGAGCGATCGCGGGCTCAGTCGGTATCATCGGCACAGTACCATGCGTTGCCGCAGTTGGCGCTTATCTATACAGTAAAGATTTCAAAATAAAAAAGGGATGAAGCTTTTTATCAAAGCTTCATCTCTTTTATCATATACAGAGATCCTGCGATGCAAGTGATCTCGTTTTCTTTATATATTTCTTCAAGCGGGATATCTTTTTCCAAAGCTGTAGCTTCAATGCCGCGCTCTTTTATCATCTTTACCAGGTCGGAAGGAGCCATGGTCCTTTTATTCGGAACTTCGACAACATAACATTTTTCTGCGACCGGCATAAGCTCATCAAGGATGATGTCTACCTCTTTATCCGCAAGGAGCCCTATTATAAACGTTATCTTTTTACCCGGAAAATATTCTTCAAGGGATTCGCGCAAGACCTTGGCGCCTTGTCTGTTGTGACCGCCGTCGATGATGACATACGGATCATTCTTAACTATCGTAAAGCGACCGAACCACTCGGCATTAGCAATTCCCTGTGATATAGCTTCATCGGAGATGTTATAGCCTTTTTCCCTAAGCTTGATACAAGTGCATATCGCCTGTGCGGAATTATCGATCTGGTAGGTTCCAAGGAGCTTTGTCTTGTAATTGACTCCGTTAAACTCAAAGGTCTGTCCCTGCAAGCTTCTTTCGATAGCTTTTGGGGGATCGAAACAGACAAGACGAGCGGCTGCTTCGGAGCACTTTTTTTCAAGGACATCTTTAACCTCGCGTTCTTGTCTTGCAGAAACAACGGTAGTACCTTCCTTGATTATCCCTGCTTTCTCGGTGGCGATCTCCGTAAGAGTATTTCCTAAGATGGACATATGGTCATAGCTTATCGGAGTTATCACGGCAACCTGCGGGCAACGGATCACATTGGTCGTATCAACGCGTCCGCCCATGCTTACTTCCATGACGACCATATTACAGTTCTTTTCCCTGAAATAGAGAAAAGACATCACGGTCAGGATCTCATATTCGCTCGGGTAAATGTTTTCCTTTGTAAGCTCGTCATAAGCGGGCTTTACCATGGAGAAGATCCTTGCGAATTCTTCATCCGGAATGTCGACATTATTGATCTTAAATAGCTCATTGTAGCGATACAAAAACGGAGAAGCAAACGTTCCAACCGTCATACCGGCTTCCATAAGGATCGAAGTGATATACGCTACGGTCGAACCTTTTCCGTTGGTGCCTGCTACATGAACGTATGAAAGATCGTGTTGGGGGTTGCCGAGCTTCTCAAGAAGAGAAAGCTCGGCGTCCAATGAAAAGAAATCTTTCTTTGGATTGGCACAGTCTTTGGGTGGTTCAAAATGAGGTAATTCCTCAAAAAAAGAAATTGCCTTTTTATAGTTATACTTCTGCATATTTTGTGACCCTCTGTAATGAGTACAGGAAAACAGATAATAAGACGTAATTGATCGGAAGCATGACGAGTTCTTTAGGAAGTCTCATCATAAGTGTTGTGAAGAAGCCGGCTTTGATATACATAAAATCGAGCCAGAAAGTATTCATGATGATTCCGACAACAAGAGTCTGGAGGACCAAAGCAACCAGGATCCTTACAGGGTGGAGCTTCTTTTTATAGAGTACCAACCCGAAGATCAAACCGCTTACGATCCCGCTTATGGTAAATCCGGGGAAAAAGGGACCGGTGGGCTTAACAAAAAAGCCAAGGACATCAATAACCGCACCGATGATGGCGGCAACTATAGGACCAAGTGACATGCCTGCTACCGCGATCGGAAGGGATCCGAAACGGATCTCGATGATCGGTGTGAGCGGAATCTTGAAAAAGCTGAGTATGATTCCGACAGCCGTGAGCATGGCAGCTAGAGTGAGAGCTTTTGTTACTTTTAATAAATTCATATAAATACACCTCCTTGCAGTTTCCTTTTTACTACAACGGAGGTGAATAACACTTCGCTATGTAGCAGCGGGATGCGACCATAAAACCGCGGATAAAACCTTCGTCCGAATGACAACTCCCTGTTCACTCGGCACTTGACGCTTTACAGTCTACTCTGCATATTTGATTCTTCTGTATTATATGGTTAGAAGGAGACAATTTCAAGATGCTTTTCTTACATGGGAGAAAATAGATAGTATAATGGATTAAGGATAAACGCTCTCTCAACCAACGGTTGAATTCCTCGATTCTACCGACAGTTCGTTTACTCTACCGGCCCAAAGGCATAAAGTTGGGCGTGAAAGGAGACACATTGTGATGAATCAAATCGACATCGGAAAATTTATCGCTGATTGCAGAAAAGAAAAAGGATTGACCCAGGCGCAGTTGGCGGAAAAGTTAAACATCACGGACAGAGCTGTTTCCAAATGGGAGACAGGAAAAAGCATGCCTGATTCATCCATCATGCTTGAACTTAGCAATATCCTGGGTGTTACGGTAAACGAATTATTGAGCGGAGAGAGGTTGGAAATGAATAATTACGAGGAAAAAGTAAGCGAGAATCTCATCGAGCTTACCAAAAAAGATCAGAACAGTATGAGTAAGAATGTTGTGATATCAATTGTGTATACCATCACGATGGCCATTGCCATGATGGTGTGTTTCATATGTGACATATCAATTTCTGGGAAGCTGAGCTGGTCCCTTATCACGTTTAGCTCGATCATGGTGGCATGGATAATATCCTTCCCTGTCATATTGCTTGGAAAAAGAGGTATCTTCGTTGCCCTGGTTGCGCTTAGCATTGTTACTATACCGTTCCTGTATGTGCTGAGTCTTTTGATAGGGGTAAAAGAGATCTTTGGAATAGGCGCAGTTATGGCTGTTATCGGGATCGTCTTTTTCTGGACGATCTATTTCCTGTATCGCAAGCTGCGTGAAAGAAAACTTCTTGCCACGGGAATTATGTTTTTACTTATGATACCGTTTTGCTTTATTATTAATATTGTATTGTCCGTAATGCTCGGAATAGCGCTTATTGAGATAGGAGACATAATAGCTGTATTTTCACTTCTGATAATCGCGTTCGCATTTATCATGGGCGATTACGCCAAGAAAAAGGGATATTACAATTAATCTATTTTTAATCTTCTTCAAAGGATTGTTTAATTTACGATCTTTATATTTGTCATTGTAAACAAAAACAAACTTTCCTAAAGAGGAGAAAGGGAATAAAAAATGGATGAATTTGAAAAGATCGAAAAATTAAGAGCAAGAGCAGATGTAAGTTATGAAGAAGCGAAAGCAGCACTCGGCGAAGCAAACGGAGATTTACTTGATGCAATGATAATACTTGAGAAGCAGGGCAAGGCTAAAGCGCCCGAGCAGCAGGTACACTCAACTGAGTATACAACAGATGCATCATATGAGATGATTCCTGCCGGAAAAGCAAAAGCTTGTGGCGGCGACGTTGGAAAGAAGCTAAAAGAATTCCTTAAAAAGGCAATCGATTTTCTTTCAAATAACTTTGTTGAGATCACACGTAAGGGTGAGCACGTTATCAATATCCCGCTCTGGCTTGCGATCCTTGCGATCATCTTTGGTTGGTGGGCAGTACTCATTCTTATAGTAGTTTCATTGTTCTTTGACTGGAACTATAAATTTTACGGGAAAGATGACCTTAAAAAGGTCAATGATGTAGTAGATAAAGCAAAGGAAACAGCCGAGCAGGTAAAAGACAGTTTCCGTGAGGAGTAATGCATGGCAGCGCACTTACTGATCGTAGAAGATGAAGAAAAACTGGCAAGATTCGTTGAGCTTGAATTGCAGCACGAAGGATATGAAGTCAGCAAAGCATTTGACGGAAGAGAAGGCCTAAAGATGGCAATGGAAGGAGACTACGATCTCATTCTTTTGGACATCATGTTGCCCGGGCTCAACGGTCTTGAAGTTTTGCGGCGCCTGATGCAGGATCGCCCGACACCTACAATACTACTTACCGCAAGAGATGCGGTAATGGATAAAGTATCAGGACTCGATGGCGGGGCGGTGGATTATATCACCAAGCCCTTCGCCATCGAAGAGCTCCTTGCCAGGATCAGAGTTGCGCTTAAGCTCCACGGAAAGAATGCAGCGGGAGCTATAAATACCGGTGATACCGGAACCGATCCGGAGGGTGTTTATACCTGGCAGAAATTAAGACTTGATGAAAAGAAACGAGAAGTCACTTACGATGGCCATAGCATAACCTTGACCAATCGTGAGTTTTTGATGCTTGAAATGCTACTTAAAAACAAAGACATCGTCCTTTCCAGAGACACACTTCTTGAAAAAGTATGCGGCTATGACTACGTGGGAGAGACCAATATGATCGACGTATACATAAGATATCTGCGCTCTAAGATCGACGACGTCTATGATGTAAATATGATCACTACCGTAAGGGGAGTAGGTTATGTCATCAAATCCGAACAACAGTAATAACCGCCCGTCAAAGAAAATGAAGTCCATCGCGCACCGCATAATGTGGCAGATCTCAAGGGACAAGATTGGTCTGTATTTTAAGATGGACATCCTTATCTTTGTACTTCTTAATGTTTTCTGGGCGTATATGAAAGAGATCGAAGTCATAGGTGACTTCGCTTTAAAAAGACATAGAGATCTTGTAATAGGGAGCGGGCACATAGCCGGCTTGGCATATCAGGTTAAATCCATGGACGGCACAGTACTTATGACCGTCGGCTTTTTTGACGTGGTTACAAGGATAGCAATGTTGGTTGTTGCGCTCTATCTTTTGCAGCTTTTGGGAGTAATGCTTTCCCTTCCGGCTATATCGGCAAGGGCACACAGAACGCTGGCTCCCATTCGAGAGGTTGCTGAGAAAGCGGATGAGCTCAACAGACTTGCTTTTTCAGAAGATAAATACAGGCTGATAGAAGATGCCTTAGAGCACGTAGAACCTGATGAGAATCCATACGTATACCTTCATGACGAAGAACTTTTGGGAGTCGAGAAGTCGGTCAATCACTTGATTGAGAGGTTAAAAGACTCATACAGGCAGCAGGCGCGCTTTGTCAATGACGCATCTCATGAGCTTAGAACACCGATCGCTGTGATCCAGGGTTATGCCCAGATGCTGGAGCGCTGGGGAAGTACTGATGAAAAGGTTTTGGAGGAGTCCATCTCAGCCATATCCCATGAAGTCAATCACATGAACCGCCTTGTGGAACAGCTGCTCTTCCTTGCAAGAGGCGACAGCGGTAAGACTGTATTGTCAAAAGAGCCGGTTTCGCTCGGTAGTCTGATGCAGGAAATATATGAAGAATCATTTATGATAGATGAAACTCATCCCTATCGCTTCCGCGGTAGTGATGAAGAAATAACGGTAGACGCTGATAGAATGCTGCTTAAGCAGGCCGTAAGGATCCTTGTGGACAACGCCGCAAAGTATACCAATCCGGGCGACGAGATCATATTGGGTGTAGGCCGCACGGAAGATGCTCGTCCTTATCTTATGGTGCAGGATATGGGTATCGGTATGTCAGAGGCGGATGTAGAGCACATGTTTGAGCGCTTTTACCGCGCCGATAAAGCAAGAACTTATGATGGAACAGGACTTGGCCTTTCTATAGCCAAGTGGATCATAGACCGTCACGGCGGTCATTTTGAGATACTTTCAAGAACAGAACTTGGCACACGTATCATGATCATTTTGCCCTAGTACCAATATGCGGGGCAGATTGGAGGAGCGGATATGCCTGAGTGCACCTTGTGTTACCATCATTGTTCTATAAGTGAATCTCAGTACGGTTTCTGCGGAGTAAGGACATGCAAAGACGGTCGTATTGTTCCGGCTAATTACGGCATGCTTACTTCTATTGCTTTGGATCCTATTGAGAAGAAGCCTCTTAACAGGTTCTTTCCCGGAAGTAAGATCCTGTCGGTGGGAAGCTACGGGTGCAATTTAAGATGTCCTTTTTGTCAAAATTATCAGATCTCATGGGGAGATGAAGTTGATAACGTAAAAGCACAGGCAGAGTATGTTTCTCCGGAGGAACTGACCGATATGGCGGAGCAGATACCGGGGAATCTGGGCGTTGCGTTTACGTACAACGAACCTCTTATTTATTATGAATATATCTTAGATACCGCAAGGCTTTTAAAAGCCAAGAATCTTAAAACGGTAATCGTCAGTAACGGAATGGCGGATAAGGAAACGGTAAAAGAACTGTTTCCTTATGTTGATGCCATGAATATAGATCTTAAAGGTTTTACAGACCGATATTACAGAGAACTCCTAAAGGGTGATCGCGCGCAGGTAATGGATTTTATCACGGAGGCAGTGAAGCACTGTCACGTCGAACTTACAATGCTGATCATCCCAGGAGAGAACGACACGGAAAAAGAGATGTCGGAGCTGAGCACGTGGGTCGCATCTTTAAATCCGGATATTCCGTTGCATATTTCCAGATTTTTCCCAAAATTTAAAATGACTGACAGATCGGCCACTTCGGTGGATAATATATATAAGCTTAAAACGATCGCAGAACAAAATTTAAATTACGTATATACCGGAAACTGCTGAAATAAAAGGAGGAGAGATCATGCCAATCTTAGCCGCATTCATGGTACCTCACCCGCCGCTTATCGTTCCGCAGGTGGGAAGAGGCGGAGAGAAAAAAGTACAGGAAACCATAGATTCTTATGAGAAGGTTGCGGAGCAGATAGCAGAGCTCCAACCCGAGACGATCATTATCACAAGTCCTCACAGCATAATGTATGCGGATTATTTTCATATATCTCCGGGAAGAGGAGCCAAGGGTTCGTTCGCTTCATTCGGGGCACCGCAGGTTTCTTTTGATGAAGCTTATGATGAGGAACTTAGGGATGTTCTTTGCGATATGGCGCAGAGCAGGGATTTTCCTGCGGGGACACTTGGAGAACGGGATCCCGAGCTTGATCACGGAACGATGGTTCCGCTTTATTTCATCAGGCAAAAATATGATGGAGCCAAGATAATCAGGATCGGTCTTTCGGGACTTGATCTCATAGAGCATTACAGATTGGGTGAACTCATCCGTGAAGCAATAGATAAGACGGGAAGAAGAGTTGTCTTTGTTGCGAGCGGAGATCTTTCGCATAAGCTTAAAGAGCAGGGCCCCTACGGATATGCACCGGAAGGACCTTCTTATGATGAGCGGATAATGGATGTGGCCCGCCGCGCTGCGTTCGGAGAGATGTTTGATTTCAAGGAGGATTTCTGTGAAAAGGCAGCAGAGTGCGGTCACAGATCTTTTGTTATAATGGCGGGAGTCTTGGATGCAACCGCAGTGGATGCGAAGGTCTATTCGCATCAGGATGAGACAGGTGTCGGCTACGGAATAGCATCTTTTTATCCGACAGGGAACGATGATGATCGCCGCTTTTGCAATGCCTATACGGAAAAGCTTACTGCGGAATTAAAAGAAAAAAGAGATAACGCTGATGATTATGTGCGCCTTGCAAGGAAATCCTTGGAGAGCTATATATTAAGACGCACTACGATCCCTGTTCCCGACGGCCTTCCGGCTGAGATGCTTGAAAGGAGAGCGGGTGCGTTTGTTTCCATACATAAGGCGGGGCGACTTAGGGGCTGTATCGGTACAATACTTCCAACTATGGATTCCGTCGCCGAAGAGATAATACAGAACGCTATCAGCGCCTCGACGAGGGACTCTCGATTTGAACCGATCACTGCCGATGAGCTTCCGCTTCTTGATATAAATGTTGATGTTCTGGGAGAGCCTGAGGATATCGATTCGCCGGATCAATTGGATGTTAAGAAGTACGGAGTCATTGTTTCCTGCGGAGCAAGGAGGGGATTGCTGCTACCCGATCTTGACGGTGTGGATACGGTAGAGGAACAGATAGACATCGCAAGAAGAAAGGGCGGGATCAGAGAAGACGAAGAGATCAAGCTGCAACGATTTGAAGTTGTACGACATATTTAAAAAGCAAGGGACTGACGCAATAAAGCGTTGGTCCCAATTTATTGCTGAAAAACAAGACGCCCTATGGTAGAATAAATCTCGATAGTTCTAAAAAAGAACGATTGGAGGAGATGAAAAAAGTGAAGGAATTTTTGAAAAGGAAAGACATTGAGATTTCCTTAAAGCGCTATGGAATCGACGCGCTGGGAGCAATGGCACAAGGTTTGTTCTGTTCATTGCTCATCGGAACAATTATCAACACAATAGGTACACAGTTTCATATCGACTTCCTTATGCAGACAGTGGCTACAGTCGCAGGAGTTGATTACACGGTTGGTGGCCTTGCATCCGCAATGAGCGGTCCTGCAATGGCAGTGGCAATAGGATATGCACTTAAGTGTCCGCCACTTGTTCTTTTCTCAATGATCACTGTTGGATTTGCAGCTAACGCACTTGGCGGAGCAGGCGGTCCTTTGGCAGTTCTTTTTGTAGCAATAATCGCAGCAGAGTTTGGTAAGGCTGTTTCCAAGGAGACTAAGGTTGATATCCTTGTAACTCCCTTGGTAACTATAGGCGTAGGTATTTTCTTATCATGGCTTATAGCACCTCCGCTCGGATATGCTGCTAATTTCGTAGGCAAATTTATCATGTGGGCTACAGAGCTTCAGCCTTTCCTTATGGGAATCCTTGTTTCTGTAGTAGTAGGTGTTGCACTTACACTTCCTATTTCATCCGCAGCTATCTGTGCCGCACTCGGACTTACAGGTCTTGCAGGCGGAGCGGCAGTAGCAGGATGCTGTGCTCAGATGATCGGATTTGCAGTTATTTCCTTCAAGGAAAATAAATGGGGCGGACTGGTTTCACAGGGAATCGGAACATCAATGCTTCAGATGCCCAACATCGTCAAGAACCCCAGGGTATGGATCGCACCCACTCTTGCTTCAGCGATCACAGGACCTATCGCTACTTGTATTTTCAAACTTAAGATGAACGGCGCACCTGTATCATCAGGAATGGGTACTTGCGGACTTGTTGGTCAGATCGGTGTTTACACAGGATGGATCAACGACATTGCTGAGGGAACCAAGGCAGCCATCACAGGATTTGACTGGCTCGGACTTGTACTTATCTCTTTTGTACTTCCCGCAGTACTTTCTCTTATCATTCACGCCGGCGTTATTAAGCTCGGATGGGTTAAAGAGGGAGATCTCAAGCTCTGATATAAACGGAGAATCATATGTCCAAAGAGTGGATAATATATGTGGCAGTGGTGGCAGCGATCATTGTGATCGCCGCTACCGTCGCCCATTTTATAAAAAAGGTTAGAATGAGGCCTCTTCCAATGGATGAAATGGAAGGGCACGATTTCGAATATTACTGCGCAGACCTTTTGAAGGCCAATGGATTTGTCGAGGCTGTTGTCACCAAGGGAAGCGGAGATTTCGGTGCGGATATCCTTGCGGAAAAAGACGGTATCACATACGCTGTTCAGTGTAAGTGTTATGATAAACCTATCGGAGTCAAAGCGGTCCAGGAGGTGTATGCCGGAAGAGATTACTACGGCAAGATGGTCGGAGTGGTCATGACCAATCAGTATTTTACGCAGCCGGCTGTGGACCTTGCGCAGAAGCTTAACATAATGTTGTGGGACAGGGGTTACCTGGACAGTATGGATAAGGATAAATGATAATTAAGATAGACGATGATTTTGATCTAAAGAAGATAGCCGACAGCGGACAGTGCTTTCGCTTTAATGAATGCGGAGATGGTTACAGCGTGACTGCGTCGGACAAACATCTTTTTATAAAACAGATTTCTGAGAACGAGTACGAATTCAATTGTTCCGAAAAAGATTATAATGATTTTTGGAAGTCGTACTTTGACCTTGATACTTCTTACAGAGATATCAGGAAACGTATAAATAAGGATGATGAATACTTAAGAAGTGCCGCTGAGTACGGAAAGGGTATTCGCATTTTGAAACAGGATCCTTGGGAGATGCTCATTTCTTTTATCATCTCTCAGAGAAAAAACATCCCGGCCATAAAGGCTTCTATCGAGAAGCTGTGTGCGCTTGTGGGACGTGAGATAAAGACAGAAAAAAACGCCAATGGCGATAATATATATGCTTTTCCGACGCCGGGTGAGATAGCAAAGTTATCTGATAAAGAGCTTTCTTCCTGCGGGCTCGGGTATAGAGACAAGTACGTAAAGAAAGCTGCGAGTGATGTTCTGAGTGGAGAAGCGGAACTTTACAAGTGGCAGGATCTTTCGGATGACGATCTTATGGAAAGGCTTCTGAAACTCTTTGGGGTTGGAGTTAAAGTAGCCAATTGCGAGATTCTTTTCGGATATCACAGATTGGATGCTTTCCCAAAAGATGTATGGATCAACAGAGTTTTGGAATCAAAATATCCGGAAGGCTTTAACTTTGATAAGTATGAGCCTTTTAATGGAGTGATGCAGCAATATCTGTTCTTTTATTCAAGAAGTAACGGAGTGCTGTAGAAGGTATTTTTTATAGAAGAAACAAGGGGGCTTATAGTATGAGCGATATTAAAGCAGCTATTCAGCAAGGAAAAACATTTCTCGGCATCGAGTTTGGATCAACAAGGATCAAAGCGGTGCTTACTGACGAAGATTATAACCCGATAGCTTCGGGCGGTCACAACTGGGAGAATCGTCTTGAAAACGGTGTATGGACATACACACTTGACGATGTATGGGAAGGCCTTAGAGATTGCTATTCCAAACTCGCAGACGATGTGGCAAAACAATACGACGAAAAACTTACCACTGTAGGTGCAATGGGCTTTTCAGCTATGATGCACGGCTACATGGCATTTGATAAGAACGGTGAACTTCTTGTTCCTTTCAGAACATGGAGAAACACTATCACCGGAGAAGCATCTGATATTCTCACAGATAAGTTCGGATATCACATCCCTCAGAGATGGAGTATCGCGCACTTATATCAGGCTATCCTCAATAAAGAAGAACATGTACCTAGTGTTGATTTCTTTACAACACTTGCAGGTTATGTACACTGGAAGCTCACAGGACAGAAGGTCCTCGGAGTAGGTGATGCTTCGGGAATGTTCCCGATCGATTCTTCCACATGTGATTTTAACGCAGGCATGCTCGATAAGTTTGATGAACTTATCGCAGACAAAAACTTTGGATTCAAGATAAGAGACATTCTTCCCAAGGTTCTTGTTGCCGGAGAAGATGCGGGCAAGCTCACAGAGGAAGGTGCTAAGCTTCTCGATCCCGCCGGAAATCTTAAGGCCGGAATTCCTGTTTGTCCTCCCGAGGGAGATGCAGGAACCGGAATGGTCGCAACCAATTCCGTTGGCGTAAGAACAGGTAATATCTCAGCCGGAACTTCCGTATTCTCAATGGTAGTTCTTGAGCATGATCTTTCCAAGGCATATCCCGAGCTTGATCTTGTTACAACACCTTCAGGCGAGCAGGTTGCCATGGTTCACTGCAACAACTGTACTTCAGATCTTAACGCATGGGTTTCTCTTTTTAGAGAATTTGCAAAAGATATCGGAAAAGAAGTAGACGATGATACTCTTTACGGAACTCTTTATCGCAAGGCGATGGAGGGTGATGCCGATTGCGGCGGACTTCTTTCTTACAACTATTTCTCAGGTGAGAGCATCACAGGATTTGATGAAGGAAGACCTCTTTTTGCAAGAAGACCCGATGATAAATTCAATCTTTCAAACTTTATGAGATCACATCTTTATACTGCACTTGGCGCACTCAAGATCGGTAATGACATCCTCACTAAGCAGGAGAACGTTAAAGCGGACTTCTTCTTCGGACAGGGCGGATTCTTCAAGATCAGAGGCGTTGGTGACAGAGTTATGGCAGCAGCACTTGATACACCTATCAAACTCATGGAGACTGCAGGAGAAGGCGGACCTTGGGGTCAGGCTATCCTTGCGGGCTACATGATGAAGAAGGCTGACGGACAGTCACTTGAGAAGTACCTTAACGAAAAGGTATTTGTCGGTGGAAAGGTTGAGACATGCGATCCTGTAAAGGCTGACGTTGAAGGCTTTGACGAGTTCATGAAGAACTACAACGCAGGTCTTGCTATTGAGAGAGCAGCAGTTGATTCTTTAAAGTAATTATTTGGGAAACAGTGAGCAATAATTACGAAGAATCGAAAACAGTTTAGTAATAAAATATTATCGGAGAATAGATATGCTTGAGGAATTAAAGAAAAAAGTATACGAGGCAAATATTCTTTTGCCCAAATATAATCTTGTTACTTTCACATGGGGTAACGTAAGTGAGATCGATAGGGAGAGCGGATTGTTCGTTATCAAGCCGAGCGGCGTTGAGTACGACACCATGACTCCCGACGACATGGTAGTTATGAACCTTGACGGAGAGAAGGTTGAGGGCAAGCTCAATCCTTCATCCGACACACCTACTCACGTTGAGTTGTACAAGGCTTTTGCTGACATCGGAGGAGTGGTACACACTCATTCATCCTATGCAACAAGCTGGGCGCAGGCAGGAAGATCGATCCCTTGCTACGGAACAACTCATGCGGATTATTTCCACGGTGAGATCCCCTGTGTAAGATGCCTTACCAAGGCAGAGATCGATGAGGCTTATGAGGCCAATACCGGTGTGCTTATCGCAACTGAGTTTGAGCGCATGGGCAAGAACCCTGTAGACGTTCCCGGCGTTCTTTGCAAGAACCACGGTGTGTTCACTTGGGGTAAGGATGCGATGGAAGCTGTACACAATGCGGTTGTAACAGAAGAAGTTGCCAAGATGGCATACAGATGTGAGGTTATCAACCCCAATGTTGAGGCTGCTCCAACCGAGCTTCAGGATAAGCATTATTACAGAAAACACGGGGCCAATGCATATTACGGTCAGAAGTAATAGTTTTACAATTTAAAACTTAGGCAAAGTGCCTTATGGACTATGGATTTAGCTTGTGTTAAATTGTAAGTGCATTTTTGTCTTTGAATATACGGAAAGGAATTATTCAATATGGCTATGACCAATCAGGAACTACAAAAGACGGCTAATGAAGTCAGAAAAGACATAATCACTGCACTTCATGCAGCCGGAGCAGGACATCCGGGCGGATCATTATCCTCAACAGATATTTTCACATATCTTTACTTCGAGGAGATGAACATCGATCCCAAGAATGTAAAAGATCCCAACAGAGATCGTTTCGTTCTTTCAAAAGGACATTGCGCTCCCGGCCTTTATTCAGTAATGGCAGAGAGAGGCTATTTGCCTAAGGAAGAACTTACAACACTTCGTAAGCTTGGTTCAAGACTCCAGGGACATCCCAGCATGCAGTATCTCCCCGGACTTGATATGTCCAGCGGATCACTCGGACAGGGTATCTCCGCAGCTTGTGGAATGGCTTTGTCAGGAAAGATGGACAACAAGGATTACAGAGTTTATACACTCCTTGGTGACGGTGAGATCCAGGAAGGACAGGTTTGGGAGGCAGCTATGTTTGCAGGCTTCCGTAAGCTTGATAATCTTGTTGTTATCGTTGACAACAACAACCTTCAGATCGACGGACCTATCGATAAGGTATGTTCACCTTATCCTATCGATAAGAAATTTGAAGCATTCAACTTCCATGTTATCAACATAAACGGACATGACTTTGATGAGATCAGAGCTGCCTTCAAGGAAGCAAAAGAGACAAAGGGCATGCCCACAGCAATTATCGCTCACAGCGTTAAGGGTAAGGGCGTATCATTCATGGAGAACCAGGCCGGATGGCACGGAAAGGCTCCTAACGATGATGAGTATAAACAGGCTATGGAAGAGCTGGAAAGGATTGGTGCGTCACTATGAGCGATGTAAAGAAGATAGCAACAAGAGAAAGTTATGGTAATGCGCTTGCAGAGCTTGGTGCTGAGTATCCTAACCTCGTGGTTCTCGATGCTGACCTTGCAGCTTCAACCAAGACAGCCGTATTCCAGAAAAAGTTTCCTGAGAGACATATAGATTGCGGTATTGCAGAGTGTAATATGATGGGAATCGCAGCAGGTCTTGCTACAACAGGTAAGATTCCTTTCGTTAGTTCTTTTGCAATGTTTGCAGCAGGACGTGCATTTGAGCAGGTCCGTAACTCTGTGGGATATCCTCATCTTAACGTTAAGATCGGTGGAACTCACGCAGGTATCACTGTAGGTGAGGACGGAGCCAGCCATCAGTGTAACGAGGATTTCGCACTTATGAGCGTTATCCCCGGAATGGTTGTAATGTGCCCTGCAGATGATATTGAAGCAAAGGCTTGTGTTCGTGCCGCTATTGAGCATGAAGGCCCTGTATATATCAGATTTGGTCGTGCTGCTTGCAGCGTTATAAATGACAGACCCGATTACAAGTTTGAGATTGGTAAAGGTTCTGTTATCAAGGAAGGTACTGATGTAACTATCATCGCTACAGGAATCTGCGTTGATTCTGCTATCAGTGCTGCTGAGAAGCTTGCAGCTGACGGAATTTCAGCAGAGGTTATCAACATCTGCACTATCAAGCCTTTGGATAAGGATCTTGTTGTGGCTTCCGCAAAGAAGACAGGCAAGGTAGTAACTGTTGAGGAGCATTCCGTTATAGGCGGACTCGGAAGTGCAGTATGCGATGCTCTTTCAGAGCTTGCACCTACACCTGTAAAGAAGGTCGGAATGCAGGATAAGTTCGGCGAGTCAGGAACAGCAGGCGATCTTGTTAAAAAGTACGGACTCGACGGAGATGGCGTATACGCCGCAGTAAAGGAATTCTTGAAATAATATGAATATAATTTGTCCTTCAATTTTATCTGCCGATCTGGCAGAACTAGGAGCGCAGATTAGCGAAGTAGATGAGGCCGGAGCCCAATACATCCACATCGATCTGATGGATGGTGTATTTGTTCCCTCGATCTCTTTTGGCTTTCCTGTGATCAGGAGCGCCAGAAAGGTGACCAAGAAGGTTCTCGATGTTCATCTTATGATCATCGACCCTCTGCGTTACATAAAGGAGATCGCGGAGTCGGGTGCGGATATCATCACTTTCCACTACGAGACCGTAGAAGATCCTAATGTAGTTATCAAGGAGATTCACAATTACGGTAAGAAAGCGGGTATGGCAATTAAGCCCGGAACCCCCGTTGATGTTGTTGAACCATATTTGGATTCGCTGGACATGGTATTAGTCATGACTGTGGAACCCGGATTTGGAGGACAGAAATTGATTCCCGAGAGTTTTCAGAGGATCAGAGAAGTCAGAGAGATGATAACTAACCGGGGACTTAATACCGATATCGAGGTGGATGGCGGAGTTTATACCTACAATGTACAGGAGGTTCTCGACGCCGGAGCCAATGTAATTGTGTCAGGATCGGGAGTTTTCAATGGAAATATTTCCGAGAACATGGCCAAATACGTAGAGATACTCGGGATATAATTAAATAATCGGCCTTATGGCATAAAAAATAGTCCATGCGTACATCGCGCATGGGCTATTTTATTGACATTTACAATTCGAAAAGGCATACTATATTTGTTAAATTATCGAAAAAAGTAAGAAGGTTAGCAATGTACAAGAGATTGGAGCGCAACGACACTTGTTGGTGCGGAAGCGGCAAGAAATACAAGAATTGCCATGCTGCATTTGACGACAAGATCATTAATTTTGAACATCAAGGGTTTATAGTCCCTGACAGACGTCTTTTAAAGACAGAAGCGGATATTGAAGGAATAAAGAAGAGTGCGGTCATAAATATGGCGGTTCTCGATGAGATCGGAGAGAAGATACACGTCGGGATGAGCACTCAGGAAATCGATGATATAGTCTATAACACAACAACCAAGATGGGTGGAATCCCCGCGGATCTTAATTATGAGGGATATCCCAAGAGTGTTTGCACTTCTATCAATGAAGTGGTGTGTCACGGAATCCCGTCCAAAGATGTCATATTGAAGGATGGAGATATAGTCAATGTAGACTGTTCCACAATTTTAAACGGATATTATTCTGATTCTTCACGAATGTATTGCATAGGAGATGTTTCGCCGGAGAAGAAGAGACTTGTTGATGTTACCAAAGAGTGCCTCGAGGAAGGGCTTAAGGCGGTTAAGCCATGGACACCTATCGGAGACATGGGACATGCGGTTCATCAGCACGCCCTCAAGAACGGTTATACGGTAGTCAGAGAGATCGGCGGACACGGATGTGGAATAGAGTTCCACGAAGAGCCTTTTGTAAGTTATGTCAGCAAGCCCGGAACAGGAATGCTCATGGTTCCCGGATTGGTATTTACTATAGAGCCTATGGTAAATATGGGTAAGCAAGAGATTTTTATTGACGAAGACGATGATTGGACAGTATACACAGCAGACTTAAAGCCGTCCGCTCAGTGGGAAGTACAGCTTCTTGTCACAGAGACCGGATATGAGCTTTTGAGCTGGTGATTACAGGAAGGACACATAGATGCAGAACAAAGGAAAATATTATATTACAACAGCGATCGCTTACACATCCGGAAAGCCCCATATCGGAAACAGTTATGAGATAGTGCTTGCGGATGCGATCGCAAGATATAAGAGATGTGACGGATTTGATGTTCATTTCCAGACAGGATCCGATGAGCACGGTCAGAAGATCGAGACCAGAGCTATCGAGGCAGGATGTGCAACTCCCAAGGAGTTCGTAGATCAGGTTTCTGATACTATCAAGGGTCTTTGGAATCTCATGGACACATCATATGACAGGTTCATCCGTACAACAGATGATGATCACGTAAAGCAGGTTCAGAAGATCTTTAAGCGCTTCTATGATCAGGGCGATATCTATAAGGGATCATATAAGGGAATGTACTGTACAGAGTGTGAGGCTTTCTACACAGAGTCTCAGCTTGTTGACGGAAAGTGCCCCGAGTGCGGTGGCCCTGTACATCCCGCAGAAGAAGAGGCTTATTTCTTCAAGATGAGCAAGTATGCCGACAGACTTATCGAGCATATCAACACACATCCAGAATTTATCCAGCCTGTTGCCAGAAAGAATGAGATGATGAACAACTTCCTTCTTCCCGGACTTCAGGATCTTTGCGTATCAAGAACATCATTCAAGTGGGGTATCCCCGTTGATTTTGATGACAAGCACGTTGTATACGTATGGCTTGACGCGCTTTCAAACTATATAACAGGTATCGGATACGATGCTGAGGGCAACAGCACTGAGGATTACAAGAAGTGGTGGCCCGCAGACCTTCACCTTATCGGTAAGGATATTATCCGTTTCCATACTATTTATTGGCCTATTTTCCTCATGGCACTGGGTGAGCCTCTTCCGAAGCAGATCTTCGGTCATCCTTGGCTCCTTCAGGGCGGTGAGAAGATGAGTAAATCCAAAGGAAACGTTATCTACGCTGATGACCTTGTAAGTCTTTTCGGTGTAGATCCCGTTAGATACTTTGTTCTTCACGAGATGCCTTATGACAATGACGGTGTCATCACATGGGAGCTCCTCGTTGAGAGATTTAACTCCGACCTTGCCAATACACTCGGTAACCTTGTAAACAGAACTATCGCAATGACCAACAAGTATCTTGGTGGCGTGGTTGCCGATAAGGGCGTAAAAGAGGCTGTTGACGATGACCTCAAGGCTGTCGTTACAGGCTGTTATGACAAAGTAGAGAAGAAGATGGATGAGCTCAGAGTTGCAGATGCACTTACTGAGATCTTTACACTCTTTAAGAGATGCAACAAATATATTGATGAGACTGAGCCTTGGATCCTCGGAAAAGACGAGGCCAAGAAGGACAGACTTTCAACAGTTCTTTATAACCTTGTAGAGTCAATTTCTATCGGAGCGGCTTTGCTCAATCCGTTTATGCCTGAGACAGCTCAGAAGATAGTTGAGCAGCTTTCTGCACCTAAGAGAGAGTTTGATACACTCGGAATATTCGGAATGTATCAGAGCGGCAACAAGGTTGCTGAGGCTCCCGAGATGCTCTTTGCTCGTAAGGATCTCAAGGAGGTCCTTGAAAAGGCGGCAGAGATCACCAAGAAGCAGAAGGAAGAGTTCGAAGAAAGTCAGAAGAAGGCAGCAGAGAATCTTGCTAAGGCCGGACTTGCACCTGCTCCCGCTAAGGCTGAGAAGGGTGATGACGAAGAGGGAATAGATATCCCTGCTAAGGACGAGATCACTTTTGACCAGTTCGGAGCTATGCAGTTCCAGGTTGGTGAGATCATTAAGTGCGAAGCTGTCGAGAATTCCAAGAAGCTTCTTTGCTCACAGGTTAAGATCGGAAGCCAGATCAGACAGATCGTATCCGGAATCAGAAAGTTCTATACACCTGAAGAGATGGTAGGTAAGAAGGTAATGGTTCTTGTGAACTTAAAGCCGGCCAAGCTTGCGGGTGTTATGTCGGAAGGTATGCTTCTTTGCGCAGAGGATGCAGAGGGCAATCTTGCACTTATGACTCCTGAAAAAGACATGCCGTCAGGAGCAGAAATCTGTTAATTATAGGCAATATATGTAGTAAAATATATATAGGCATATAAACAATAGTATATTGGGAGGGATTTCTGAATGGTACGCAAAGAGGAACTGACTTACAAATCAAGAGACAGAAAGACCATGTTACATGCAGTTAGATGGATTCCGGAGGGAAAGCCTGTTGCTATTTTGCAGATTATCCACGGAATGCAGGAATACATCGATCGCTATGATGATTTTGCTCGTTTTATGGCAGAAAAGGGCATACTCGTTATGGGTAACGATCATCTCGGACATGGAGGCTCTGTTACGGAAGGTAAGGGTACCTATGGCTATTTTTGCAAAAAAGATCCTGCTACAGTCCTCGTAAGAGATGCGCATAGGCTTAAAAAGATGACACAGGAAGAATATCCGGGAGTACCGGTGATCATACTTGGACACAGCTTTGGTTCATTTGTTGCAAGAGAGTATATCACAAGATACGGAACCGGTATAAAGGGTGCCATCATACAGGGAACGGCCTTTCCGTCCCAAGGTACCATTAATTCTATGAAATGCCTTATAAATGTGATCTCTTTGTTTATGGGCGAAAAGTATCGTTCATCATTTGTAAACGGTATGGCATTTAAGGGATATCTCAAGAATATTCCCGGAGCCAAGACTAAGTTTGATTGGCTTTCTCACAATGAAGAAAGCATTCAAAAATATGAACAGGATCCCGCATGTAACTTTGTGTTTACTACGAACGGATTCAAGACCATGGCAGAGCTTCTTAAGAGAATTCAGGATGCTGACAAGATGGAGGATATCCCTAAGGAACTCCCGATACTCATTACATCCGGAAGTGATGATCCGGTAGGTGATTGCGGAGTAGCACCTAAGAAGCTTTACGACATCTATAAGAATCAACTTCAGATCAATAATGTTGAACTTAAGCTTTACGACGGAATGCGTCATGAGCTTCAGCAGGAGATAGGAAGAGAACAGGTCTATGAAGATCAGTATGCATGGATCCAAAAGGTGATTAACGGTGCAGGTTGATACTTCTAAAGTAATCATAAGATGCGCATATAATTCAGATTGGGATGGGGCGATGAAACTTGCGTGGAATACATTTGCAAGATTCGACGCCCCTGATTATTCGCGCGAAGGAATCGATAATTTCCGTAATTTTGTAACGGACGAGACTCTTCATCAGATGTTTCTCGCCGGACACTACCAGCTGTTTGTTGCTGTTATGGACGGAAACTATCTGGGCATGCTGACGCTGAGAGAAAAAAAGCATATATCACTATTGTTTGTTGACGGGGATTGCCACGGAAACGGAATTGGCAAAGCTCTCGTTAAGTTTGTGGCGGGATACGCCGCTACGGAAGAAGGAATCGACATGCTGACTGTCAACGCTTCTCCTTATGCCGTTGGATTTTATCATAAGATGGGATTTACGGATCTGAGGGGAGAGACAGAGGCAGATGGTATTAGATTTACACCAATGGAATTGAGGATAAAAAACTATGGGAAGATTTTTTGATATCGACAGTCCTATAATGAGAGGTCTCACAAGACTTGCCGATGTAATGTGGCTCAATATTCTTACGCTGATTTTTGCGTTACCGCTCATCGTGGAACAGTTCTTTTTCTTAGGACCGGCACTTGGCCCTGTTATGAGAGAGGGTGCGGAGCTTAACTATGAATTATTTATGAGTAGCTTGCTCTGGGCGTGGATATTCGGAATCATATGCTCGGCGATCTTAGGACCCGCTTGTACGGCTATGCATTATGTCCTTCTTAAGATGGTAAGAGATGAGGACAGCTATATTACCAAGTCCTACTTCAAGTCATTTAAAGAGAACTTTAAGCAGGGTCTTGTCCTTCAGATCATCAAGTATGCCGTTGGAGGAATGCTTGTGCTTGATTACTTTATCGCAAGGTCAAGAAGTTCTATCTATGCATACGTCGTAGTCGGAATGGGAATCATCCTTTATGTTGTCGGACTATATATATTCCCTATTTTGTCCAGATTTGAAAATAAGACAAGAACAACTATAAAGAATTCATTCCTTATGGCGATCCTGGCACTTCCGAGATCTGCTGCGATGACAGTTATCTCATTGCTTCCGGCGCTTGTGCTTTATTTCTTCGATCTTAAGGCACTTCCTATCATTATAATTCTCGGAATAGCCGGACCTAGCTATGTAAACGCTATGCTTTACAGTGTTACGTTTAAGAGATTTGAACCTGAGGAAGAAGAACTTACCGAAGAGGAAGAGCTCAATAATGCAATAAAGAAGCTCGATGAAGAGTAAACGAAATACCGATATACAAGTTGCATATAAGATTTTTTATTTCTTCGGCAACATCACAAAAAATTGAATTGATTTTTTTTCCTGTGAGCACATTGGCTAAGGAATCCGAAAATATTTGTGGATTTAGTGAATAGTCAACAAAGTGCCGTGCGGATATACTTTATTCTAGTATTAAAGATATACACAGGAGGAATTTAAAAGTATGGCTAGTTTATCACTTGAGCACATTGATAAAATTTATCCTAACGGTTTCCACGCTGTTAAGGATTTCAACCTTGAGATCCAGGATAAAGAATTCATTATTTTCGTTGGACCTTCAGGATGTGGAAAGTCAACAACACTTCGTATGATCGCAGGACTTGAGGATATCTCTTCAGGAACACTTAAGATCGGCGACAGAGTTGTTAACGATGTAGAGCCTAAGGACAGAGATATCGCGATGGTATTCCAGAACTACGCTCTTTATCCCCACATGACTGTATATGATAACATGGCATTCGGTCTTAAGCTCAGAAAGGTTCCTAAGCAGGACATCGACAAGATGGTTAGAGAAGCTGCTAAGATCCTTGACCTTGAGAAACTTCTTGATCGTAGACCTAAGGCTCTTTCAGGTGGACAGAGACAGCGTGTTGCTATGGGACGTGCTATCGTTCGTAATCCTAAGGTATTCCTTATGGACGAGCCTCTTTCAAACCTTGATGCTAAGCTTCGTGTACAGATGAGAACAGAGATCGCTAAGCTTCACCAGAGACTTGGCACAACAATCATCTACGTTACACACGACCAGACAGAGGCTATGACTCTTGGTACAAGAATCGTAGTTATGAAGGACGGTGTTGTTCAGCAGGTTGACACACCTCAGAACCTCTATGACAAGCCTTGCAACCTCTTCGTTGCTGGATTCATGGGATCACCTCAGATGAACTTCCTTGATGCTGAAGTTGTAGTTGACGGCGACAAGGCAAGCCTCAGCATTGCAGGTCAGAACATCGAGCTTCCTCCTGCAAAGGCTAAGAAGGTTATCGATGGCGGTTATGCAGGAAAGACTGTTACATTCGGTATCCGTCCTGAGGACGTTGATGATTCAGAGATGGTTGTTAGCACATCTAAGGCTGTATTTGAGTCAACAATCAACGTATACGAGCTTCTTGGTGCAGAAGTTTATCTGTACTTTGATCTTGCTCAGTTCCCTATCACTGCAAGAGTTGATTCTCGTACAACAGCAAGACCCGGTGATAAGGTTAAGTTTGCTTTCGATGTTGAGAAGATCCACATCTTCGACAAAGAGACAGAGCAGACAATCACAAACTGATAATTGCTTATTCAAGGAGCCGCGCAGATGCGCGGCTCTTTTTTCATCACAATACAGGGTAATGCCTGTGCGGAAATATGTGCTATACTAAAAATGCATATAGTTTTTCTGTTAGGAAGGAGCAGACGGATGATATCATCTCAGATCATTAAAGGGAGTATAGAAGAATTAAGCGGAATCACAAAAGTTGATCTTTGTGTTCTTGATCTTGCGGGTTCACTTGTAGCATCAACAGGTGATAAAGAGTTTTTGGATGCATCCATAATCACGAGCTTTGCCAATTCTCCCGTAGATTCGCAGGTAATCGGAGATATCCATCTTTTTAAGATCCTTGATGACGGGGATCCACTTTATATCCTTCTTGCAATAGGCGACAGCGAGCATGCGTATATGGTTGGAAAGATTGCGGTAAGCCAGCTTCAGGCACTTGTGCTGGCATATAAAGAGAGATATGACAGAAACAATTTCTTTCAGAATCTCCTTCTCGACAACATGCTCCTTATAGATGTCTACAACAAAGCCAAAAAGCTCAAGATAGAAGTGTCCGTTCCGAGAGTAATTATCCTCGTGGAAGCAAAGCGCGTACAGGACAGCAATATGCAGGAGCTTCTTTCGAGCATGTATGCACCTCATTCGGGCGATTACGTTACGGCAGTTGATGAGAACAGCGTTATCCTTGTAAAGTCACTTGAAGAAGGACAGGACTATGACGCTGTAAATGAAGTGGCTACAACCATCGTGGACATGATGAATACCGAAGCGATGTTGAATGTTAGGGTTTCTTACGGAACGATCGTAAAGGAGATAAGAGACCTCAGTAAGTCATATAAAGAGGCCAAGATGGCACTCGAAGTCGGTAAGATATTCTATGCAGAAAACAGAGTGAATGCATATAACACACTCGGAATAGGAAGACTTATCTATCAGCTTCCCGAGAGTCTTTGCAAGATCTTTATCGATGAGATCTTTGGCGACAAGAATATATATGACGATCTCGATGATGAGACGCTCAATACTATAAACAGATTCTTTGAAAATAACCTGAATGTTTCCGAAACGTCGAGACAGCTCTTTGTACACAGAAATACTCTTGTTTACAGGATTGAGAAACTGGAAAAGAGTTCGGGACTCGATGTGAGAAAGTTTGATGATGCGCTTACATTCAAGATCGCGCTCATGGTTCTTGGATATATGAAGTATCTGGAAAACAGACGCTAAAAAATAAGCGATTCTGTGAGGGATACATGCACGTTGACTCCGGCATGACCAGGCACCCTTACAACACATGAAAGGTTCTACTTAGTGCTGCTTCGTTCCCGACCTGACACGGTTCGTAGATTTTCATTGCATAAGACCCGATCTTGCACAAAGGACTGCTACATGCACCCTTCACAAAACCGCTTTTTTACTATACTTTTTTTTGAATAGAATGTCAATTATAACTAACGGAAAGCATACTTACTTCTGCTCAAGAAGATCAGCCAGAGTGAAGCTGTCTACATATTGGTTGATAGCATCATCAAGACCTTTCCAGAATTCTATGGTGTGGCATGAAGCCGAAAGAGGGCAATTTAAACCGTCTTCACCGGCAGAGCATGAGACCGGATTGAGCGTTCCTTCCATGACTCTTAATATCTCGCCTACATTGTATTCAGAAGGAGCTTTGGCAAGGCGATGGCCGCCGCTTCCTCCGCGCATGCTTTTCAGATATCCGGCTTTCTTAAGTCCGGAGACGATCTGCTCAAGATATTTAATTGTTATATTCTGCCTCTGAGCGATATCCTTGAGTGCGATGAATTCGCCGTTGTCGTTGGAGGCGAGATCGATCATGACTCTAAGTGCGTATCTTCCCTTGGTCGATATCTTCATTATATAAACCTCTATCGAATATAGTGTTATAATATGATAGCAAAAATAAAAAAGAATTACTACCATTTTGGTATGAAAAGATATGAAGCAGGAAAACACTAAGAAAAATAAGATAAAAACGCGTTCAAAAGCGGAAAAAGAAAAGAGCCTTTCGCCTGAGGAATTACTTGATATCAAGTATATGAAGGCGGCGCTCGCACAGGCGAAGAAAGCTTATAAGCTGGGTGAAGTTCCCATAGGCTGTGTAATAGTATATGAAGGAAAGATAATAGGAAGAGGCTACAACAGGAGAAATACCGATAAGACGCCGCTTGCGCACGCGGAAATATCCGCTATAAAGAAGGCGGTCAAGTTTATGGGTGACTGGAGACTTGAAGAGTGCAAGCTGTACGTTACACTTGAACCTTGTCAGATGTGCTCGGGGGCAATAGTTCAGTCAAGGATCCCGGAAGTCATCATGGCAGCAGAGAATCCCAAAGCGGGATGCGCGGGGTCTGTCATGGATATACTCAACAACCCTGATTTCAATCATCAGGTGTCGGTAAAAAAAGGAATATTACAAGAAGAATGCAGTGAATTACTAAAGAAATTTTTTGCTGAATTGCGGATAAGAAATAAAGCTGAAAAAGAGAAAAAATCTACTTAAGCAGAGAATGAGGGGAAGCTTTGGTGAAGAAGAGAATTACAGCGATAATCATAATGATAGCGATGCTTATGATGTGCTTATCATGTGCATCACGCAGTAAATATAATCCGGATGAATGCTATGAGGGGATAGACATTTCAGGTAAGCCTGTAACGATCACATATCTAACGATAGGTGATAAGCCTACCAACGGAATGACCGAGAAGGTTATTGATGAACTCAACAAGATCTTGTTAAAAAAAGCCAATGCAAAGCTGGATATCTATTATGTAGCCTGGGATGATTATCTCAATAATTACAACAGTGCGCTTTCTATGGACGGAGAAAACATAGATATCATCGGCACAGGAAGTGACTGGCTCGATGCATGGCCCAATGTCCTAAACGGCAACTTCATGCCACTTTCCAAAGATATTATTAAGACATACTGCCCCAGAACCTTCGAACATGTTTCGGATCAGGATTGGGACTATTGTACTTATAATAATAAGATCTATCTTATTCCCGAAAATGAATACACACAGTGGACCAACCACGGATTTATATACAGAGATGATATTGCGAGAGAGGCCGGCATAAATGAGATAAAGAGCTGGAACGATCTTGATAATTATTTCAAATATATCAGAACGACAAGACCAAGGATGGTTCCTTGGGATTCCGACGGTAAGAAAGCAATTCACGCACTTGGTTATCTTATGTCGGTGAAGCAGTACGTTCCTATATATGAACTCGGTACATACGGAGTTTGGGGTGCATATTCTACTTCACCCGGAAGGATCGTTTCTCCATATTATGAAGGGGAATCCTTTATTTCTTTTGCCAGACTCATGAAAGAGTGGGATAAGATCGGTGTTTGGCGAGAGGATCTTAATTATGCGGGCAAGAATGATGATGAGTTCTATTCCGGAGAGACTGCGGTGATTCAGCATCATACCCAGAATTTCTACACTATCATCAAGCCCAACATGGAGATAGTTAAACCTGAGGCAAGGACAAAGTTCTTTTACTTCGGTCAGGAGAACGGAAATCTTGTGAGGACAAGTATCCTCCACGGCGCGGTAGGGATCAGCTCAAAGTCTCAGAATCCCGAGAGAGCGCTTATGGTCTATGATATCCTTCGAAATGATGAAGAATGCTATAGGCTTATGAACTATGGTATACGGGGAGTTCAGTATGTTATCAATAAGGATGGCATGCTTGAGAAGCCCAGCGGATACAATGACGAGAGAGACGGAATCGTGACCAATTTCTGGTGGGGCAGAAGAGATGAGTATGAGATAAAGAATTCATCCTATGCCTGGGAAGATTACGAAAAGCTTGTCGCTAATTATGATGTAATTGCAAAAGATTATCCTTGGGACCGAGTATCTTTTTCAAGGCCGGAGATAAACGATAAGATTCAGGGAGTATTAAAGGTCTGTGACAAGTACGTACCTCTTATTGCATACGGTCAGTATGATTGTACTCCCGAGGAAGAAGTCAGACTATTTAGAGAAGAGCTTAAAGCCGCAGGAATAGAGGAAATTACGGCAGAACTCCAGAAGATTTTGGATTCTGATTAAAAAATATCCTACCAACAAAGGTGAAACTATGATAAAATAGCGCCTGTGAAATTGTATACATGTATAGCGCTTCGAATTACTAGGCAGGAGGAATGGCAATGGTAACAACATTCGACACAGGCTGTTATCTTTTAAACGGTAACACAATCGTACCCGATGATGCACAGGCACAGCAGGTTCTTGCATCCAAGGGTGTTAATGCAACTAAAGAAACTGCAAAAGAGAATACTATCGCTTACGGAATCTTAAAGGCTCACAATACATCCGGCAATATGGATAAGCTGTGCGTTAAGTTTGATAAGCTTACTTCTCATGACATTACATATGTAGGAATCATCCAGACAGCGAGAGCTTCAGGACTTGAGAAGTTCCCTATTCCCTATGTACTTACAAACTGTCACAATTCACTTTGTGCGGTAGGTGGTACCATCAATGAAGACGATCACGTGTTTGGTCTTACAGCTGCTCAGAAATACGGCGGAATCTATGTTCCTCCTCATCAGGCAGTTATCCACCAGTATGCTAGAGAGATGCTTGCTTCTGCAGGAAGCATGATCCTTGGATCCGATTCTCACACAAGATACGGTGCCCTCGGTACTATGGCTATCGGTGAGGGTGGTCCCGAGCTTGTTAAGCAGCTTCTTGGACAGACATACGATGTTGATATGCCCGGCGTTGTTGCTATTTATCTTGAGGGAACACCCAAGAAGGGCGTTGGTCCTCAGGACGTTGCACTTGCCATTATCGGTAAAGTATTTGCAAGCGGCTATGTAAAGAATAAAGTTATGGAGTTTGTAGGCCCCGGTGTCAAGAATCTTAGCGCGGATTTCAGGATCGGTGTGGATGTTATGACTACAGAGACAACATGTCTCTCATCCATCTGGCAGACAGACGAGACAGTAAAAGAGTTCTACGACATTCACGGAAGGATCGGCGAGTACAAAGAGCTTAAGCCCGGCGATGTAGCATATTACGACGGACTCGTTAAGGTTGATCTTGATAGCCTTAATCCTATGATCGCTATGCCTTTCCATCCCAGCAATGTTTATGAGATCGAAGAGGTTAACAGAAACGCTGCGGACATTCTCGCAGACGTTGAGAAGAGAGCTAAGGTCAGCTTCGGCGACAGCGTAGATTTCTCTCTTCAGAACAAGCTTAAAGACGGCAAGTTCATGGTAGATCAGGGTATCATCGCAGGTTGTGCCGGCGGTGGATTTGAGAATATCTGTGCAGCAGCTGATATTCTCAAGGGACACTTCATTGGAAACGACAGATTTACACTCAGTGTATATCCTGCTTCTACACCTATATTTATGGAAGTTGTTAAGAACGGCGCGGCAGCAGCGATCCTTGAGTCAGGTGCTATCCTCAAGACAGCATTCTGCGGACCTTGCTTCGGTGCAGGTGACACACCTTCCAACAACGCATTCAGTATCAGACATTCAACAAGAAACTTCCCTAATCGTGAAGGCTCTAAGGTTCAGAACGGTCAGGTTGCTTCAGTTGCACTTATGGATGCAAGATCTATCGCAGCAACAGCAGCAAACAAGGGTGTTCTTACTCCCGCTACTGCTTTTGACGGCGAGTTCAATAAATACACATATCACTTTGACAGTGAGATCTACAAGAACCGTGTATTTGATTCTCACGGTGTTGCAGATCCTTCAGTTGAGCTTCAGCTCGGTCCCAACATTAAGGACTGGCCTAAGATGTCAGCTCTTCCTGAGAACCTTGTTCTTAAGGTTGTTTCAGAGATCCACGATCCTGTTACAACAACCGATGAGCTTATTCCTTCAGGAGAGACATCATCATACAGATCCAATCCTCTCGGACTTGCTGAGTTTACCCTTTCAAGAAAAGATCCTGCATACGTAGGACTTGCAAAGGAAGTAAGAGCAGCTCAGGATGCACTTGTAGATGGAAAAGATCCTATCGAAGCAGTTAACGAGCTTGGAGATGTAATGGCAGTTATCGGAAAGGACTTTGCTGATGTAAACAACTCCAATGTAGGATTTGGTTCAACGATCTTTGCTGTTAAGCCCGGTGACGGATCAGCCAGAGAGCAGGCTGCTTCTTGTCAGAAGGTTCTTGGCGGATGGGCTAACATCGCCAATGAGTATGCAACAAAGAGATATCGTTCCAACCTTATTAACTGGGGAATGCTTCCTTTCATCATCGATGAGGGTGAGCTTCCTTTCAAGAACAAAGACTATATCTTCTTCCCGGGAATCAGGAATGCGGTTATAAATAAGAGCGAGACAATTAAGGCGTATGCAGTAGCAGACGGCAAGATGAAAGAGTTCACCTTAAAGCTCGGTAACCTCACAGACGACGAGAGACAGATCATTCTCGACGGATGTCTTATTAACTTCAATCGTGTTAAATAAAGGGACAATAGATCGATATGTTTTCTGTTATGAGAGGGAAAAACAGAATAATAGTGATGGGCATTGTATTGTCCGTTTTGGGAAGCGTCGCAGGCTGCGGCGCTTCTTCTGCTGAAAAGCAGGTGGATATTTCTGACATAGCTCCTTTTGTACAAGGAGGCGGAGAAGCCCCTAAGTACGAGGTTCCGGTCCAGACACCGAATATTTTGGTGGATCAAAACGGATTCAGGACCGAGGATGAAAAGGTAGCTGTTTTCAGGGGAAAAGAGCTTCCGGAAAAGTTTTACGTCTATGAAGAAAATTCCAAGAAGCCCGTATATGAAGGAAAGCTTGTAAAGTCAGGCTATGATGCAAGGATTTCGGAAAATACCGCAATAGGCTATTTTACCGATCTTAAGACTGAAGGAAGATATTATTTATATGCGGATGTGGTCGGAGAGTCATATTCATTCGAGGTATCCGATGATGTGTTTGAAGGTGTATTTACGGATGCATGTAAAAAGTTCTACATAAACAGGTGCGGTATAGCTCTTTCGGAAGAATATGCCGGAGAAAACGCCCATAGTGCTTGCCATACGGCGCTTGCTCACCTGCAGGACAATGTGCAGACAGAGATCGATGTTACGGGTGGCTGGCATATGAACGAGATGGCGGACAGAGACGCCGCCCTTGGATGCAAGATCGCTGAGGACTTTCTTCTTGCTTATGAGATGAACGGAACAGCTTTCTCGGACGACATGGTGATCCCGGAGAGCGGAAACAATATTCCCGATATTTTGGATGAGATCAAATACGAAGCGGACTGGCTTCTTAAGATGCAGGATCCAAAGACCGGAGGAGTATACGGCGCAGCGGTAACAGACAGTTCTAAGGGTGGAGAGCTCTTTACTTATCCTGTCTATGTGACTCCCATATCAATGGATGCTACTATCGAATTCGCTTCTATGATGGCCGGTTTTAGTTACATTTATCAGCAGTATGATCCCGCGTATGCGACAACTTGCCTTAAAGCAGCGGACAGAGCATGGACATGCTATTTCAACAATCAAAAGAGTGGCGACAGCACGGCAGTCTTTAAAGCAGCAGCGCAGCTATACAGAGCAACGGGAAATAAGAACTACGAAGATGTGCTTACGCTTTATTTCTCAAAAAGTGATTTTGAAGAGTGGTTTTATGAAGATGAGGATATCTTCCTTGGAAGTGTGACTTATCTTTCTACCAGTCAGAATGTAGATGTGGACAGATGTACTTCACTTATGAAGTTTCTTATGAAAAAAGCTGAGAAGATAGCTGCTGACGCGTCGCAGTCTTCATATCTTGTGACCAAAGTCGGTGGGGATGATCTTCTTAAGATGCTATATGACATGCGCTGTCTGTCTGTGACGGATCATATCATATACAACCATGAGTATACGTCAATCATTGAGAATCACGTGCATTATCTTATGGGGATGAACCCCGATGCCATGAACTTCGTGACAGAGGGAACAGAGAGAGCGTTCCCGGTGGATGAGTCGAAGATAGGGATCATGAACGATCCGCAAAAGGATGCACTTTTGTTATTTATGCTCAGTGTCCTTAGACAGTAAAGCACAATTTGCCAAATATATGACACCTTCGCGGATTGATTGCGCTTTGGTGCAGTGTTATAGTGGTGATGTTATGAATGTAAAAATAGGCGATCTTAATATCAATTACATAGATGAAGGAAACGGAACACTGCTTGTTATGCTACACGGCTGGGGCTCCAACATAGAGCTTTTTAAAGGCGTCAGCTCTTTTGCCCGTAAAGGCTATCACGTGGTGGCTATGGATATGCCCGGCTTTGGAAAAAGTGATGAACCGGCGGAGCCGATGAATGTCGATGCGTACGTTTCCTTTGTTCTCGATTTTATAAAAGAGCTTTATCCCGGGGAAAAGGAAATCATATTCCTTGGCCATTCGATGGGCGGAAGGATAATAATAAAGCTTGCGTCAGGGATCAATGAGGGAAGGATAAAGACTGATTTTACCATCCCCAAGATCATACTCACGGATTCGGCGGGAGTTATTCCCGTTAAGACTGCAGCTCAGAAAAAGAGAAGCAGCAGATATAAGTTTTACAAAAATCTCATCACAAAGAGCGGCCTTATAAAGATCTGGCCGGGAGCGATGGATAAGCTTCAGAAGAAGTTTGGAAGTGCCGATTATGCGGCGGCTTCACCTGTTATGAGAAAGAGCCTTGTTATGGCGGTCAACGAGGATATGACACCTTATATGCCTTCCGTGACACAGTCTGTCCTCCTTATCTGGGGCGACAAGGATACGGCGACACCTCTTTCCGACGGTCAAAAGATGGAAGAGCTTATGCCGAACGCAGGACTTGCGGTCATAAACGGAGCAGGACACTATTCCTTCCTGGATAACCTTTATGCGTACAATAAGATCCTGGGAAGCTTTTTGGGAATCAAGATGTAAGTTTCAAGAATTGAGGATAGTTGATGAATATAGCGATCATTGTTTTGCTTGCTGCTTTATTTGTAGCGGCAGCGGTGCTGGGGCTTAGATATTACACACATATGTTGCAGCTTTCAAGCTATCAGTTTCAGGGATATTTCAGATTTTTAAAGAGTAGGATCATCAGTTGTGCACTGTTGCATTTCCTGGTGCTTGCTGTTTTTGTTTACGATGGAATAAAAAGGGGAATAAATGCCAAGGCATTTTTTGAAAGCTCTTCAGATTATGTTATAGCGATAGGCTTTCTTATAATAGGACTTGGAGCACTTGCGGAGTACTTTCCCAAGCCTGCCAAAAAGAAATTTGTTGTAACGGACAGAGTTAAGAGGTTGTTTGTAACTTACGCGCTGATACTTGCTGCATTCATTCTCATTACATTGGTATGCGTAAGAAATATGGCAGCACCCGGAAGGGCCGGAGCTCTGATCGTGACCGGTATCTATTTCGGATTTCTTCCGCTTGTGGTAGCACTTGCGAACCTCATAAATAAGCCTGTTGAGAACAGGATAGCCAAGTGGTTTATAGATGATGCGAAGCGCATCCTCAAGGAACACGATGGGCTCAGGATCATCGGTATCACAGGAAGCTTTGGTAAGACAAGTGTTAAATACTATCTGACCACTCTTTTGTCTGAGAAATACAGAGTTCTTATGACACCCGAGAGCTTTAATACGCCGATGGGAATTGTAAGGACCATAAGAGAAAAGATGCAGCCTATGCATGAGATCTTTGTTTGTGAGATGGGCGCAAGGCATCTTCATGACATCAAGGAGATAACGGATATCGTTCATCCCGATGACGGAATCCTTACATCAATAGGATATCAGCATCTTGAGACGTTTCATTCTCTTGAAAATATCGTAAGCACGAAGTACGAGCTTTTGGATGCTGTAGAAGAAAAGGCGACAGAAAAGGGCGGCGAGCACCTCAAATTTGTCAACGGCGACAACGAGATAATCAAAGCCAACATGAAATATAAAGATGCGATCACCTACGGATTGTCCGAAGGAAATGATTTTAGGGCAACGGACATCAAGGTGACGAGCGCAGGAACAACATTTACGGTTACGGCGCCTGACGGAGAGAGCGCAGAGTTTAATACAAAGCTTGTCGGACGACACAACGTTGAGAATATCATGGGAGCGATCGCCGCAGCATATAAGATGGGCGTACCCATGAATAAGCTTAAGATGGGAGTAAGACGTATCCAGTCGGTTCCTCACAGACTTGAACTGGTTAAGCACGGCGCGGTTTCGATATTGGATGATGCTTATAATTCCAATCCAAACGGAGCAAAGGTTGCGCTTGAGACACTCGATCTTTTCGAAGGAAAGGTAAAGATACTGGTAACTCCGGGAATGGTTGAGCTCGGAGCCAAGGAAGATGAGTACAACAAAGCGTTTGGTGAGCAGGCTGCCAAGGTTTGCGATTATATCATTCTCGTCGGAGAGAATAATACAAAAGCGATCAAGGCCGGCGCTGAGGAAGCAGGCTTCCCGAAAGAAAAGCTTTTTGTAAAGAATACTCTTAATGAAGCAACACAGCTTATGTACGAACTTGAAGCGGGAAAAGAGAAAGTCATTCTTTTGGAGAACGATCTTCCCGATAACTATACTTGATGATCATTATGGATGATTAACACGAAAGAGGGCAAATTATGAAACTTAAACTGGCGGTTTTATTCGGCGGAAAGAGCACAGAGCATGAGATCTCTATCATCTCTGCGATCCAGGCAATAGGAAGCATGAACAAGGATAAGTATGATATCATTCCTGTTTACATGACTAAGAACAATGACTTTTATGTTGGCGAGAGCATCGGAAATATCGAAGAATACACACATATCCCCGAGCTTCTTAAGAAGAGCACAAAGGTTATCTGGGTAAAAGAGAATGATACGGTTTCTCTTGTAAGATATCCCATGAAGAAATTCGGAAACAATGTAATCACAACTGTTGATGTTGCGTTCCCTATCGTTCACGGAACCAATGTTGAGGATGGAACTTTGCAGGGCTATCTTGCAACTATGGGACTTCCCGTTGTAGGATGCGATGTTCTTTCATCTGCAGTCGGAATGAACAAGTACGTTATGAAGACAGTGCTTAAAGATAACAATATCCCCGTTCTTGATTGCAAGTGCTACTCTTGGGTAGACTACGAGGATGTTGATGCGCTTATAGCTAAGATAGAAGCAGCTTTCAAATATCCCGTTATCATAAAGCCTCTTAACCTTGGTTCAAGTATCGGAATCAAGAAGGCTTCAGACAGAGACGGACTTATAGAGGCACTTGAGCTTGGATTTGAGTTTTCTAAGAAGATCCTTGTTGAGCCCGCTATTGAGAACCTCAAGGAGATCAACTGCTCGGTTCTTGGAGATTACGAGGAAGCGGAAGCTTCAGAGTGTGAGGAGCCCATCAACTCCGATGAGATCCTTTCATTTGAAGATAAGTATATCGGCGGAGCAAAGGGAAGCGCCAAGGGTGCTAAGTCATCAGGAAGTGAAGGAATGGCATCTCTTAAGAGAAAGATCCCTGCTGAGATCTCTGATGATATGAGAGACAAGATCAGAACAATGGCTGTGGATGCATTTAAGTGCCTTGGATGCAGCGGAGTATCAAGAATAGACTTCATGATCGACATGGATAACAACAACGTTTATCTAAACGAGATCAACACAATACCGGGATCGCTTGCATTTTATCTCTGGGAGCCTCTCGGAATGAAATACGAGCACCTTCTCGATAACATGATCGAGCTCGCGCTCAAGGCTGACAGAGAGAACCACAAGGTCGTTTATTCATTTGAGACCAACGTTCTTGAAGGAGTAAAGCTTGGCGGCGGTTCAAAGGGAAGTAAGATGTAAAATAAAAGGCTGTTGCACTGATAAGTGGTGCGACAGCCTCTTTTTTTATGATATTACTTTTCGTTTTTAATATAAGTTTTTTCGATTATGTCTTTTACGTAAGTATCGATATTTCTCTGGTCCTCTTTATCCAGTTCGCTGATGTAAACCGGAGGGCAATACTCGATCGTTACGTGAGTAGCCTTGATAAAGGGCATATGGTTCTCAAAAATATCTCTCGAATGATTTATTACGACGGGAACGATGGGGCAGCCCGACTTCTGAGCGATCTTAAAGCTTCCTTTGTGGAAATCAAGGATCGGAGCATCTGTTGTATTTCTTGTTCCCTCAGGGAAAATAAAGATCGAGATGCCGTTTTTAACCTTATCAATTGCTGAGAGGACCATCTCAAGACCCTTTCTGAGGTCCTTTCTATCGAGGAACAGACAATCGAGGAATACCATCCAGAAACCAAGGATCGGGATCTTCTTGATAACATCTTTTGAAATGAAACCTGTGGGACCCGGAACTCTGGGATATGTAAGAACAATATCGAAGTAGCTTCTGTGGTTACCCACATAGAGAACTGCCTTGTCCTTGGGAACGTTCTCCTCACCGATGACGGTCTGCTTGATGCCACCGATGAATATTATGCATCTAAAAGCCCAGCTTACTATTGCAAGTGAAGCTTTCTTTACAAGCTGTGGATTAAATCTCTTTATGATCAGCAAAACAAGCTGGATCGGAATGCTGAAGATAAGAAATATAACAATAAATAAAAGCGTTAAAACTAAGCGAATCATTTAAACCTCTTTTCCTGATATTATTTTCCAAAAGCTATTTTACCACATATTTTAATGCCATTATGTATTAAATTGTCGTATAATGGGGCAGGAGAAAAAAGTAACTGTTTTCTATTCAATATAAACGATGGAGACGACGCATGTTAATCATTAAAAACGGATTTCTGATTGATCCTGCATCCGAATTGCAGGGCGTAAAAGATATCGTGATCGACAATGGGATGGTGACTACAATAGCCGATCCCGGAAGCGAGCATGTGGCAGATCTTGAAAGTGATAAGAGAAATGAAGTTCTCGATGTTTCCGGACTCATTGTGACGGCGGGCCTCGTAGATGCCCACGTTCATTTCAGAGATCCCGGTGCAACTTATAAAGAGGACATATATACAGGAGCCGAGGCTGCCAAAAGAGGCGGCTTTACAACGGTTGTCATGATGGGAAATACCAACCCTCACATGGATACTCCCGACACTCTTAAGTATGTTCTTGATAAGGGAAAAGAGACCGGGATAAATGTCTATGCCTGCGGAAATGTCACCAAAGGTATGGAGGGAAAAGAGCTCACGGATATGCAAAAGCTTTTGGATGCGGGTGCAGTTCTTTTTACCGATGACGGAAAGCCCATAACCGATGCCAAGCTTATGGAAAAGGCATGCGAGAGGGCGGCACGACTTGATAAAGTTATAAGCCTCCATGAAGAGGATCCGGCTTATATTGCAGATAACGGCATCAATGCCGGAACTGTTGCCAAGAAGCTTGGAATCCAGGGATCTCCGCGTGATGCTGAGATCGCAATGGTCAAAAGAGATATCGAGATCGCGGATAGAACAGGAGCCAAGATCACTGTTCAGCACATAAGCGCGGCAGAGTCGGTTGAGCTTATAAGACAAGCCAAAAAGAGAGGCGTGAACGTATACGCGGAAGCAACACCGCACCATTTTACGCTTACAGAAGAAGCTGTACTTGAGCACGGAACACTGGCTAAGATGAATCCACCGCTGCGACTTGAGAGTGACAGACTTGCCATTATTCAAGGACTTAAAGACGGCACTATAGAGACTATTGCAACGGATCATGCACCGCATTCCAAGGAAGAAAAAGAAAGACAGATCACAGCCGCACCGAGCGGTATAACAGGGCTTGAGACATCTCTTTCGCTTGGAATAAGAGAGATAGTTGATAAAGGATATATGAGTCTTCTCGGATTGCTTAAGAAGATGACGATCAATCCTGCCAAGATCTATGGGCTGGATGCCGGAGAAGTAAAGGAAGGCGGAAGGGGTGATCTTGTCATCTTTTCCAAGGATGAGATGTGGACGTTTGACAAGAGCGTATCCAAGGCGACCAATACCCCGTTCCTTGGTGAGACATTTCCGGGAAAGATCTATTACACGATATGCGGCGGGGAAATAGTTTATAAGGCGTGATGATCGCTTTAAATAAAAGATGCTTAAAAAAGGAGAGGAAAGATGAAAAGAAAATTAGTGGCAATGATGATGCTGTGCGTAGTTTTGACAGGATGCCAGTCAGGACTTTCATCTATTGATGATAAGACAGACGGTAACGTCGCAGCAAACGAAGATCCGACTATCGATGTTGAGGGCAGTGATGCAGGCAGCGACAATGCTGCATCAGAAGATGTTGCAAAAGAAGATAAGGCAGGAAACGGTTCTGGAAGTTATGACTCACTTATATCTGAGATAAAAGAAGCTGTAGAAAAGGGCGACATCAGCTCATTGGATGTTTCTACAAGCACTCAGATAAAGGCCGGTGAGATGGAAATGGATACTGATGTGAGATACGGTTATCTTATAAAGGACCTTGACGGCGACGGTACAGATGAGCTTATTCTCGGATCGACTAATTATATTGTTGATACCAATCTTCAGGCTAGAGGTAGATATAATTCAGTTATCTACGATATTTTTACTCTTAAGGACGGTAATCCTGAGCATGTAATAAAGTGCGAAGGCTATGACAGATATTATTTCGGAACAGACGGAACTATCATCAAAGAAGAAGGAAATCTGAATTCAGATACAACAATTGCTGTTGCTACATTTAATAATTTCAATAAGGATAAGCTTGAAGTTGTAGAAGGGATCAGATATGATCTGCCGGGAGATGATGTGGTATACTATCGCTCCGACAGTGATCCTACAGGAGACGGTGCGGAGAAGATAACATACGATAAGTGGAAAGAGATCATAGATAAGCATGGCTATGAATTCACTGAATTCACACCGTTTGTTGAGCCGGCTGCTCCGACCAAGAAAGCTACCGTATACGTTAGAACGTTTGAGGAAGATTATTTGGACAGCGCGATCCAGTATAAGTGGAGAGAGTACAAAAAATATTATGACGATCACACCGGCTTTGACAATACCGGCAATGATCCTTTAGGTGAGTTTTCAAGTTACGATGAGGAAGCGATTGATGATCTTATAAGTAATGGATTTGTCGAAGAGCAGTAATGCATTTTTGTAATTAAGATATAAGGAGAAATCTGATGGCTAACAAGATGAAAAAAGAAGCGAAGGTACTTGGCTGCGGCCTTCTTGCGGACGGCATATATGAGCTGTGGCTTGAGACACCTTTTGCAAAAGACGTTGTTCCGGGGCAGTTTGTTGGAGTATACCCCGTAAATAAGGCAACTCTTTTACCCAGACCCATAAGCGTATGCGAGGTGGATACCGAGAGGTCGGCGATAAGACTGGTGTACAGAGTTGTTGGAAGCGGAACGGCGGAGTTTTCACTTTACCGGCCGGATGATTATATTATGATACTTGGCCCTCTCGGCAACGGTTTTCCTCTTGATAAGGCAAAAGGAAAAAATGTTGTGGTAATGGGCGGAGGAATAGGTGTTCCGCCACTTCTTGAGACAGCCAAGAAGCTTTCCGGAGAAAAAGTAAGCGCTGTTATGGGTTACAGAAACAGCGAGACCTTTCTCTCAGATGAATTTAAAAAGTATTCGGACATGTACATCGCAACTGAAGACGGTAGCGTAGGAACCAAAGGAAATGTTATAGATGCGATCAAAGCAAATGACATCAAGTGCGACGTTATCTTTGCCTGCGGACCTATGCCAATGCTCAGAGCGATCAAGGCATATGCACAGGAAATAGGTGCTAAGGCTTATCTTTCTCTTGAAGAGAGAATGGCATGCGGAGTCGGAGCGTGCCTTGGATGTATTACCAAGACAAAAGAGATAGATGACCACTCGCGCGTTCATAACGCAAGAATATGTACCGACGGTCCCGTATTTGATGCTGACGATTTGGAGATGTGATATATGAATACTAAAGTAGAGATAGCAGGTGTAGAATTTAAAAATCCCGTAATGACAGCTTCCGGAACATTCGGATCCGGAATGGAATATTCGGAGTTTGTAGATCTTAATAAGCTTGGTGCAGTAGTGACAAAGGGTGTTGCCAATGTTCCGTGGCCCGGAAATCCGACACCGAGAGTTGCCGAAGTATACGGCGGAATGCTCAACGCGATCGGCCTTCAGAATCCCGGTATCGACGTGTTCATCGACAGAGATCTGAGCTTTTTGTCCGGATATGACACCAAAGTTATCGTCAACGTATGCGGAAAGACTGTTGAGGATTATCTTGAAGTGGTTGAGAGACTTGGCGATCAGAAGGTAGATATGCTTGAGATAAACGTTTCATGTCCTAACGTAAAAGAGGGAGCGATCGCCTTCGGACAGAACAAGGACGCTCTTTATGATATTACCAAGAGGATAAAAGAGAAGGCTAAGCAGCCCATCATTATGAAGCTCAGCCCCAACGTAACGAGCATTGCTGAGATGGCAAAAGCTGCGGAGGCAGCAGGTGCCGATGCAATATCCCTTATAAATACCATAACCGGCATGAAGATCGATATTCATAAAAGACAGTTCGCTCTTGCAAACAAGACAGGAGGAATGTCAGGTCCTGCAATAAAGCCTGTTGCTGTAAGAATGGTATACGAAGCAGCACATGCCGTAAATATCCCGATCATCGGAATGGGCGGAATCGCCAATGCTGAGGATGCAATTGAGTTTATCATGGCGGGGGCAACTGCGATCGCTGTGGGAGCTATGAATTTCCACGATCCTTATACGACCGAGAAGGTGGTAGAGGGAATAGAAGAGTACATGAAGAAGTACAATGTACAGGATATAAATGAGATAAGAGGAATTGTTTGATCATTTATAGAAATAAATAGAATTGATTTTTGCGCAACGTAAAAGGAAGAGTCTTTTCAGGCTCTTCCTTTTGTTACTAGCAACGATTATTCGGTCTCTGTTTTTCCGGTAAGCTCGTCAAAACCTTTCATTACTGCATCAAAGGTGCGCTTAGAGATATCGGGAAGCTCGCCTCCCCATGTCTTTTCCGCTTGCGCATAACCCTTTTCAAAAGCAGCTCTCATTTTTTCAAGCTTCTCCGGGTCGTCTCCGGCCAGAGTCTTGGCAAAGTCGAGAATTCGCTCGGAGGTCTGTTTAACGCCCCAATATCCATCCTCGGCAATGTCTGCCTCAGCCTGAGCCTTGGTAGCCGCATCTACGGTGAAATCACCTTTTGCAAGGAATTTCCAAATAGAATCCTCATCATTTTCATTGTTTGCAATGCCGTATGCCTTTGCCTGTTTGCCCATCATCTTCTGGACAATATCCAGCAACTGCTGCTGGCGTGCTGCAACATCAGCTTGCATCTGTTTAATGATCTTGGTTCTGTCTGTGTTCTGAGAAGAGGATGCTTGTTTTTCATCAGACTTCTCATACACAGCCGCAGCTTGGGCTTTCTCCTGTACTTCATTGTCTTTCTTCTTCTCCTCAACGGAGGAAGGATTGATCGTTGAAGCATAGGTGGTTGCGATGTTGTTAGTAACCTCGGTAAGTCCGTTTACGCCCATAGTGAACTCCTTTTCCGCGACAGGATACTAAATACCGCGCTGAAACGAAACTATAGTTTACCTATCTGTCTTATCGGCTATTTTATCAAATAATTTAGGGGTAAAATAATAAAAAATAATAAATTTTTATAAACTTTTTTATCTGATATAATAGCCTTGTCGGGAAGCGAAAAAAGGCTTTTAGACTGCGAAAATACGAGGTAAAAAGCGATGAAGACAGAAAGAAAAGCTTATGCAAAAATAAATCTGGGACTGGATGTTGTGGGTACACGTGAAGACGGATACCATATCGTGCGTATGATAATGCAAAACGTTGATATTTATGACACCCTTACTTTTGAAGATAATGAAAGCGGCGAAGTTATTCTTACCGCTCCCGGAAGTAATCTTCCCCTTGGAAAAGATAACCTGATATGCAAGGTTGCTTATCAGCTTAAGGAAAAATATGGGATAAATAAAGGCGTTAATATTGAGCTTATTAAGAGGATTCCCGTAGCTGCGGGAATGGCAGGCGGAAGTACCGACGCAGCAGCGGCGTACCTTGCGCTCAACGAGCTTTGGGGATTAAAACTCAGTAATGATGAGCTTTGCGAGCTTGCGGTGAAGCTCGGAGCAGATATTCCTTACTGCATTGTCGGTGGAACGGCGCTTGCAGAGGGAATCGGGGAGGAACTTACGGTGATCAAGGATATGCCAAGCTGTCATATTGTAGTGGCTAAACCTGAGATCGGCGTTTCAACCCCTTGGGTATATAAGGAGCTTGATAATAAGGGGATAGAGACACACCCTGATATAGACGGGGTAAGAAAGGCCATTGAGGACGGAGATGTTCATAAGATCTGCGACCTTATCGGAAACGTGCTCGAGCCCGTTACTGCTGGAAAGTATGATGTTATCGGCAAGCTGGAGAAGATCATGGAAGACAACGGTGCGATCAGAGCATTTATGACCGGAAGCGGCCCGACGGTCTTTGGTATCTTTGATGATAAAAAAGCTGCAGAAGAGGCCTATAATGCAGTTGAAAAGAGCGGATATGCACCGCAGCTGTTTATCACAACGCCGATAAATCCGGGACAGAATAAATAATAGGATGAGATCATGAAAAAGAGAGTAGAAGTAAACGTAACCGGTATCCACAACAGACAGGGCGATCCGGAAGAAAAGATAAATACGGTGTCCGAGGGCATATATGAGATAAGTGCCGATGGAACAGGCGTTATAGAATACAAAGAGATCCAGGAAGAAGACGGACACAGGCTTGTGTTCCACAACAAGGCGGTCATATCTACTGACAGAAAGACGCTGGAGATCCAAAGGGGTGGTGCTATGAGCGCAGGTCTTGTATTTACCGAAGGTAAAGAGCACGAGACCGAATATAACACTCCTTACGGAAAGATGTTTATGAAGGTTGTCACGAAGAGCCTTGTATTTGAAGAGGGAGATGCCGGAGAGATAAAAGCTGTCGCTGAGTACGCCATAAAGATGGACGAAGAGATAGTTTCGGATTCTGTGATAACGATAGAGACCAAAACAAGGTAAATACCGATTAAATATCAAAGAAAAAGGGATGTCGTACCAATCTTGGTAAGACATCCCTTTATTAGATCCATATGATCATTTAACCATCTTAGCACCGGCTTTTTCCTGAGCCTTTGCGATAAGATCCTTGAAGAAGCCTTTCTTTTTCTCGGCAACAACGGTTTTGCCGTGAAGACCTTTTACTTCTGTTACGTAGATACCGCTAACGGTAGCCTTAACCTCTTTTTTCACAGGAACAGATTCAAAGATTTTCTCGTCGCAGATAAGGCTCATAACTCTGTTGCCGACTCTTACTTTAAGAATGGGAAGCTTAGATCTTCTAAGAAGCTTGGGAGTCTGCTCTACTACAGACTGAGGAAGACCTGCTTCGTTAAGTTTCATTCTCTTTTTATCAATAATAAGCATTGCAACGGTCTGTTTCATGGCATCGAGCTGAACCTGCTGCTCTGCCTGTCTCTTTTCGGCTTTTTTACCTACTATAATAAGCGCAACAATGAGCGCAATCAAAATAACCGCAATTACGATAGTAACGATAAGTGCTGTACTCAATTTTCAATCCTCCAAAACACAAATTGTAGCAAGAAGTATTGTAGCATTCTTTGGGGCGTTAGGCAAATAAATACTTTAATCATTTTGCAAGGTGTGGTAGTATAAAAAATATTGTTTTTATGTAATTTGTATTAATTAAGGAGTATATTATGAAAAATAAATTAGCACTCGTTTTGGTCGGTGTTTTAATGGTGACAGCATTGACTGCTTGTAAAGGCTCAAGCAATAAGGCAGCAGAGGCTGAGAGCGCTTCATCCGCAGCAGCTTCATCCGACGAAGCAAGCAATACTACTTTGGATATATTCAAGGGAATAGACAATCTTGAGACTATCACTCTTAATGATATCAAGCCGGGAGACTATGTAGAACTCGGAGAATATAAGGGAATTACCGTTGAACTCGCACCTGCTACAGTTACCGATGAGCAGGTTGAGGAGTATATAAATAACCTTGCCTTGAGCTCACCTCTTATGACTGAGATCACGGACAGAGCAGTTGAGTCAGGCGACGTTACAAATATTGATTTCGAGGGTAGATATGCCGATACAGAAGAGGCTTTTGACGGCGGAACAGCTCAGGGATATGACCTTGAGATCGGATCCGGTTCTTTTATCCCCGGATTTGAGGACGGCGTTATCGGAATGAATGTCGGAGAGAGCAAGGATATCAAGCTTACTTTCCCTGAGGATTACGCAGCAGCAAATCTTGCCGGCAAGGAAGTTATCTTCAAGGTTACTGTAAATAAGATCTCACAGAAATCAACAGATATCACAGATGAGTGGGCTAAGAGCCTTGCTATCACAGATGTTTCAGATCTTGAGGGACTCAGAAAGAGTGTTAGGGATAATCTTCAGGAGACAGCCGATACTGAGTATGATGATGAACTCAGAAAAGAGCTCCTTGCTAACGTGGTTGCAAACAGCAAATTCAAGGATGTTCCCGAGAAGCTTTACAACAGATATCTTATTCAGAAGAGAGATACAATAGCCAATTATCTCAATTCTTATTTCATGTATACAGGCCAGCAGGCAACAGATGCCGATATGGTCAACATGATGATGCAGAATGACGGAGCTACAGGAACACAGGATGAATATATCAAGAAGGTAGTAACCGAAGATGCTCAGAAATTCATCGCTCTTGCCGCTATAGCCAAGAATGAAGGCATTGAGATCTCCGAAGATGATATTGAGAATTATCTTAAGGAAATGTACGGAGACGGTTCCAATTCAGCATATAGTACATATGAAGCCTTCAGAGAGAAGGTTGAGACTGAGGTTTGCAGAGAAGGACTCTTGGTTGAGAAAGTAATGGGCTTCTTGAAAGACAGTGCGAATATTGTAGAGCCTGTTGAGAAGTGATTAGGGAGGATGATATGCAAGAACTGACAGATATCAGATCATTATTTGAAGAACAGGATAAATATGCGGGACAGAAGGTTACAGTAGGTGGCTGGATCAGAAGTATCCGCGATTCCAAGGCTATAGGTTTTATCGTTCTTAATGACGGAACTTATTTTAAACCGTTACAGATCGTATATTCGGATGCACTTTCAAATTTCGCTGAGATCAGCAAATTGAACGTAGGCGCAGCGGTTATTGCAAAGGGTACTATTGTTGCAACACCCGGTGCTAAGCAGCCTTTCGAGATGCAGGCTGAGGAAGTTGAGATCGAGGGAGCATCAACTTCTGATTATCCTCTTCAGAAGAAGAGACATACTCTTGAGTTCCTTAGAACAATTCCTCATCTTCGTGCAAGAACCAATACATTTGAGGCAGTATTCAAGGTACGTTCTGTTGCTGCTTATGCTATCCACTCCTTCTTCCAGGAGAGGAACTTCGTATATGTACACACTCCTCTTATCACAGGAAGTGACTGTGAAGGCGCAGGTGAGATGTTCCAGGTAACAACACTTGACCTTAACAATGTTCCCAAGACTGAGGACGGAGCGGTTGATTTCTCCAAGGACTTCTTCGGAAAGCCCGTTAACCTTACAGTTAGTGGACAGCTCAACGTAGAGACATATGCTTTCGCATTTAAGAACGTATATACGTTCGGACCTACATTCCGTGCAGAGAACTCCAATACAACAAGACATGCCGCTGAGTTCTGGATGATCGAGCCTGAGATGTGCTTTGCAGATCTTAAGGACGACTGCGACACAGCGGAAGCTATGCTTAAGTATGTTATCAACTATGTTCTTGAGCATTGCCCCGAAGAGATGGCATTCTTTAACGAGTTCATCGACAAGGGTCTTATCGACAGACTTAACAACGTAGTAAACAACGAATTCGGACGTATCACATATACAGAGGCAATTGACATCTTGTCTAAGAACAACGACAAGTTCGACTTCAAGGTATCTTGGGGCTGCGATCTTCAGACCGAGCACGAGAGATTCCTTACTGAGGAAGTGTTCAAAAAGCCTGTGTTCGTAACAGATTATCCCAAGGAGATCAAGGCATTCTACATGAAGCTCAATCCCGACGGAAAGACTGTTGCCGCAGCAGATTGCCTTGTTCCCGGAATCGGTGAGATCATCGGCGGAAGCCAGAGAGAGGATGATCTTGAGATCCTCGAGAAGCGTATGGACGAGCTCGGAATGAAGAAGGACGATTATCAGTTCTATCTTGATCTTAGAAAGTACGGAAGTGTTCGTCACGCAGGATTCGGACTTGGCTTTGAGCGTTGCGTAATGTACCTCACAGGTATGGGCAACATCAGAGACGTTGAGTCATTCCCCAGAACCGTAGGTAACTGCGATCTGTAAAAAACGGATTGGCGAAATTTCTTTTGCCGGACCAAAATGGTATTATAGATATATAGAGTTTTGAATAATAAAGGACAAGGAGGATGAAATGAAAAAAAGAAATACTTTTTCTGCTATAATTCTTTCCTTAGTCCTTAGTATGCTGGTGGTGGACCCTGTTTGGGCTACCACCAGTTCTGATTTACAGGAAAAACAGAACAAGCTCGAGAAGGAAGAGCAGGATCTTAAGAATCAAAAGAAGCAGCTTGAGAAGCAAAGTAAAGAGAGCCAAAAGGGACTGGACAGCGCCAACAGCAGGATCGGTTCGATTTCCGAGGCTCAGGGCGAAACTCAGGAAGCTATTGATGAGACCAACACAGAGATCGTTGCGCTCATGGCTGATATCGAGATGATAAAAGAGGATATCGCCAAGAAGCAGGGTGAGATCGAAGTAAAGCAGGCAGAATATGAAGATGCCAAGGCTAAGGAAGAAACCCTGTATGAAGCTATGGTCCAGAGAATCAAGTTCATGTACGAGAAAGGAGATCTTTCGTACGTTCAGATTCTTTTGACTGCTACAAGCTATGCTGATGCGCTTAATAAGGCGCAGTATGTTGAAGAGTTGTATGAATATGACAGGACCAAGCTTGCGGAATATGTGGAGGCCAAGGAGACGGCTAAGTCCATTAAGGAACAGCTTGAGGTCGAGAAAGGCGAGCTTGAGACTTCGCAGTATGAGCTTGAAGAAGAGCAGGCGTACATGGAAGAGCTCCTTGCCCAGTATAAAGCAACTTATGCGGATTATGAGGTGAAGCTTGCCAAGGCTAAGCAGGATGCTGCGGTTTATACGGCGCAGATCAAGAGCCAGCAGTCGGGAATGGCAAGCCTTCAGAAACAGATAGAGGCCAAGCAGAAAGAAGTAGACGAGGCCAAACGTGCTACACAAGCGGCGCGCGATGCGGAAGAAGCTGAGAGAAACAGCTATGCATCAAACGATTCCGGTGGATCGGGCTCCGGAGGCTCAGGTAGTTCGGGCGGATCAAAGTCTTCGGGCGGTTCTAAGAGCTATGCACCCGCGGGAAGCGCTTCCGGATCTAATGTAGCCAACTATGCCTGCCAGTTTGTGGGTAACCCTTATGTTCCGGGCGGAACGAGCCTTACAGACGGTGCAGACTGTTCAGGATTTGTATATTCGGTTTATAAGGCATTTGGAATATCCGTTCCCAGAACGTCTTGGGAGCAGGGCGCATATGGTAAAGAGGTATCTTATTCTGATGCTCAACCGGGCGATGTCATTTACTACGGCGGACACGTCGGAATATATATAGGCGGCGGTCAGATCGTACACGCAAGTACGCAGAAGACCGGAATCAAGTACAGCTCTGCGATGTACAGATCGATCATTTGTGTAAGAAGATATCTTTAATTATAAGTTGTTTGAAATTATACAGTAGTGTATAATCGTACAGAATTATAAAGTCGAATAAATCATTCGGGAGGAATCAATGACTGCAGAAGAAAAGGTTATAGTTCTTGATTTCGGCGGACAGTACAATCAGCTGGTTGCTCGTCGTGTCAGAGAATGCAATGTCTATTGCGAGATCTATTCATATCGCACACCGATCGAGCAGATCAAGGCAATGGCACCCAAGGGGATCATCTTAACGGGAGGCCCCAATTCTTGTTATGAAGAGGGTGCACCCACATATACTAAGGAGCTTTTTGAGCTCGGTATCCCGGTGCTTGGTCTTTGCTACGGTGCTCAGCTTATGATGCACGTACTTGGCGGAAAGGTTGAGAAGGCGCCGGTAAGAGAATACGGTAAGACACAGACATTTATCGACGGATCTAAGGATGCTCTTTTTGCGGGAGTTGAAGATGACACTATCGTATGGATGAGCCATTTTGATTACATCAGCAAGGTCGCTCCCGGTTTTGATATCGTAGCTCATACCGCGGACTGCCCTGTTGCCGCAGCAGCTTGTGAAGACAAGAAGCTGTACGCAATCCAGTTCCATCCCGAAGTATTACATACAGTAAGAGGAAAAGATATTCTCCATAACTTCGTAAGAGGCATCTGCCAGACTGCAGGTACATGGAGAATGGATTCCTTCGTTGAGAACACTATTAAAGAAATCAAGGCAAAAGTCGGAGACGGCAAGGTTTTACTTGCTCTCTCAGGTGGTGTTGATTCATCGGTTCTTGCCGCTTTACTTGCTAAGGCGATTGGTAAGCAGCTCACATGCGTATTTGTAGATCACGGACTTCTTCGTAAGAACGAAGGCGACGAGGTTGAAGGCGTATTCGGCGAGAAAGGCAACTTTGATATTAACTTTATCCGCGTAAATGCGGCTGATAGATATTATGCTAAGCTTGCGGGAGTAGAAGAACCCGAGCGCAAGCGTAAGATCATCGGAGAAGAGTTTATCCGTGTATTTGAGGAAGAGGCCAAGAAGATCGGCGCAGTTGACTTCCTGGCACAGGGAACAATATATCCCGACGTTGTAGAGTCCGGACTTGGCGGCGAGTCAGCAGTAATCAAGTCACATCACAACGTTGGAGGACTTCCTGATTTTGTTGATTTCAAGGAGATCATCGAACCCCTCAAGACATTGTTCAAGGACGAGGTTCGTAAGGCAGGACTTGAACTCGGACTTCCCGAGTATCTTGTTTTCCGTCAGCCGTTCCCCGGCCCCGGACTTGGTATCCGTATAATCGGAGAAGTAACGGCCGATAAGGTACGCATAGTTCAAGATGCAGATTACATCTACAGAGAAGAGATCGCGGCAGCAGGTCTTACCAAGCTCCCCGATCAGTACTTTGCGGCTCTTTCAAACATGCGCTCCGTTGGCGTTATGGGTGATGAGAGAACTTACGATTATGCAATCGTACTCCGCGCCGTTGAGACAGTAGACTTCATGACAGCCGAGGCTTCACAGATTCCTTTCGACGTCCTCCAGAAAGTCATGAGCAGAATCATAAATGAGGTTAAAGGCGTTAACCGCGTAATGTATGACCTCACATCCAAGCCCCCGGGAACTGTAGAGCTGGAATAATAAATTATATGTCAAGCCGCGTGCTGCAGAGGTGCAGCGCAGCGGCTTGATTTTTTGTTGTTTGAGTCAGGCGCATTTGCTAGAATTTAATTCAGTGGAACATATGGGGATAAGGAGAACTATAAAATGGTTGAAGTAAAGTTTTATGATGAGGTAGATGACAGCTTACTGAAATTTGCAGTTATCATCGCGAAGACAGATGGTAAATGGGTTTTCTGTAAGCATAAGGAACGAGACACACTGGAGATACCGGGGGGTCACAGAGAAGTCGGAGAAGCGATCATAGACACCGCTAAGAGGGAATTGTACGAGGAGACAGGCGCTATCGATCATGAGCTTAAGCCGGTCTGTGTTTATTCAGTTACTGCACCGGATAATTTCGATGGTAAAGAAACCTTTGGATTACTTTGCTATGCAGATATCCACTCTTTTGAGTCGGAACTTCACAGTGAAATTGAGCGAATTGAGATCACGGACAGGTTACCTGATAATTGGACATACCCTCTGATCCAGCCCAAATTAATGGAGGAAGCGGAGCGAAGAGGGATCATATAATTTTTGACGAGAGTTGCGGGGAATAAAAGATAAATGATAAATGAAGGAAAGAAGTTATTTATAGATGCTCTGAAACAAGAGGATCTTGATGCTATCAAAAAATGCCCAAAGGCTGATCTGCACAATCATTTTGTGCTTGGTGGAAGCAGAAAGTTCTTGTTAGAGCATTTGGCAAAAGATATTGAGCCGATCACAAAGCCGCTTCAGTCCATGGATGAGATGCATACATGGAATTCCCAAAACATAGGAGAATATTATAATTCCACCGAAGGGCGGAAGATGCTTATAAAGGCTGCATTTGTTCAGGCCAAGGAAGATGGCGTGACTATTCTTGAAATAGGTGAAGATGTCTGGGGGCTAAACGAGTTTTTTCATAACGATATAGATGAACTCGTATCGGCATTTGAGACAGCGCATCAAGAGATCTCGCCTGATATCGAGCTGAGATTACAGATTGGCATGTCCAGACATTGCGATATTGCATACTTGGAAGATTGCCTTTCGAATTTTTGGGGATGCAAAGCTTTTTATTCTATTGATCTATACGGCGACGAGCTGGCGCAGCCTATAGAGAATTTTAAGACCATCTATCGACGTGCTAGAGAAGAAGGACTTAGACTTAAAGCGCATGTTGGAGAGTGGGGAACAGCGGAGGATGTACGCCGCGCAGTAGAGTGCCTTGAACTTGATGAGGTACAACATGGCATAGCGGCGGCAGAAGATCCTTCTGTTATAAGGTTTCTCATAGACAATCACATTAGATTAAATATCACACCTTCCAGTAATTATCTTCTGGGAAGAGTGGAAAATTTAGAGACGCATCCCATTGCGGAGCTCTATCGAAGCGGTGTAGACGTAACTATCAATTCCGATGATGTTCTTATTTTTGATTCGGATGTTTCCAAGGAATATCTAAGATTATATAAAAGCGGTTGCCTTAACGTTGAGGAACTTGATGATATTCGCAAGAATGGATTGAAAGCAAAAAGCAAATGAGAGACGAAGAGATAATTGAGATCAATAAGAATTACTGGAACGAACATGCAGATCTTTGGTTTGGTACGACAGCGCTTCCACAATACGGCGTTTACTTTCCGACAGAAGACGAACTGCATTTGTTTGGTGATCTAAGCGGTAAGAAGATGCTTGAGATATGCTGCGGAAGCGGACACTCTTTACTCTATAATGCTCAGAGAGGAGCAGGAGAATTATGGGGGATCGACCTGTCTCAAAATCAGCTCAACACAGCACAAGCGTTACTTAAAGAAAATGGTTATTCCGCAAACTTGTTATGTGCCAAGATGGAAGATGAGTTAGATGTTCCGAAGGACTATTTTGATTATGTATATTCTATTTATGGAATAGGATGGACAACCGATCTGCAAGGTACATTAGATAAGATTGCATCATATCTTAAAAAAGACGGTACTTTTATTTTCAGCTGGCATCATACTTTGAATTATTGTGTAGCATGGTCTTGTAAGGATAGACAAGTAGTTTTTGAGGACGATAAGCTTGTAATGACCAAAAGCTATTTTGATGAATCCTATTTTAAAATGCCTGTGCACGACAGTGAAATAGTATTGTGCAATCGCAAAATATCCACATATATAAATGCACTTGCTAAGGCAGGATTTGTTGTTGAGCAGCTTATTGAGGAAAGTGATGACACTGCTTTAAACTCTGCCGATGAGCGTGATCTAAAGGCTCAAAAAGCAAAAATGCTACCACTTTCTTTTTGTATTAAGGCAAGAAAAATATAATAAAAAACAAGGCAGCCTCTCAGAGAGAAACTGCCTTGCCTAATGTGCTATAAATAATATTACTGAGCTGTGTAACCACCATCAACTACAAGATGTGTGCCTGTTACGAAATCATTTTCTGCGAGGAAGATGATCGCATGTGCGATTTCTTCAGGCTTAGCGAAACGTCCAAGTGGATGCATAGCAATAAGTGCATCGCGAAGTTCTTGGCCAAGTGCTTCAAGACTTACAAGAGGTGTATCTACATAGCCGGGATTTACGGTATTTACGCGGATACCATCTTTAGCAAGTGAAAGAGCTGAGGATTTTGTAAGCTGATTTACACCACCCTTAGCTGCGCAGTAAGAAGGGATGATAGGATCGCCGATAACACCTTCGATAGAAGATGTGGATATGATAGCACCGCCATGTCCCTGCTTCTTCATCTGAATAGCTGCATACTTTGTACCATAGAATACGCCGTTAAGATTGATCGCAATCACTGTGTTCCAATCTTCAGCGGACAGCTGGTCAACTGTCCCATGGATACCAATACCGGCGTTATTAACCATAACATCAAGTGAGCCAAAGCGTTCAACTGCAAAGTCTACCAACTTCTTTACGCTCTCTTCATCAGATGTGTCAGCTTGGAAGAATGCAACGTCAGAAGATATCTTTGATAAATCTGCTGCTGCCTTTTCACCACGCTGAACGTTACGGCCCGCAATAACAACCTTAGCACCCTTTTCAAGAAAAGCTTGTGCTGTTGAAAGACCGATTCCCGATGTACCACCGGTTACAATAGCTGTTTTTCCTTTGAGTTCCATTATAACCTTCTTCTTTAAACATTAATATAGTGTCTCAATTATAGTACTATAAGTAACGATTTTCAAATAATAGAGGAGGGGACAGGAAAGGAGTTTTTTAATGCGAACAGAAAAAGAGATGATGGATTTAATTCTTAATACCGCCCGCGAGGATGATAGGATTCGTGCGGTATATATGAATGGTTCAAGGACTGATAAAAATGCTCCGAAAGATATTTTTCAAGACTATGACATTGTCTATGTGGTAAAAGAGACAGCGTCTTTTATCAAAGATAAAGATTGGATTCGTCATTTTGGTGACATATTATTCATGCAGTATCCGGATGAATCTCCCGATTATCCAAGCGATAAAGCAAATTCATACGGATATCTGATGATATTTACCGACGGAAACAGGCTTGATCTTACACTCAAATCCGAAGCACATGCAAAAGAGAATGTGCTTGAAGACAGACTTTGTGAGATCCTTTTGGATAAAGACGGAATACTTCCGGCGATTCCAGAAGCGACTGATGCGGATTATCATGTCAAGAAACCAAGCGAGGATCAGTACGCAGCAACATGCAATGAGTTTTGGTGGTGCCTTAATAACATTGCAAAAGGGCTTTGGAGAAAAGAAGTTACGTATGCACAGGACATGCTGAATTTCGTTGTAAGAAAACAGCTTGAAAAAATGCTTTCATGGAAAATAGGTATAATAACGGATTATTCGGTAAGCATCGGAAAGTCCGGAAAATATATGCATAAGTGGCTTTCCAAAGAAGAATGGCAGGCTTATCTTGATACATATTGCGGCGCAGATGTAGAAGAAATGTGGGAATCCGTTGAAACAATGTGCAAGCTCTTTTACGACACATCGAAATGGTTTGCAAAAGAAAGCGGGTTTACATTCAATAAAACTGAAGCCGATAACTGTCTTTTTTATCTAAACCGTGTTAGAATGACAGAGGCAGACGCCAAGACTATTTTATGAAAGGAGAACATTATCATGGTGATGTTTAGAAAATTAAGAAATATCTGATAGCATGAAACTTTATTATTGGTTTCATGCTACAAAGGAATTTCTGTAGACAAAACTTAATAATAAAGGAGAATCAAAATGATATTTCAGGATAATATACTCAAAGAGTATTTACGTAACGTATATTTTATTACAGGAACACCCTGCGGCGGAAAGAGCACAGTTTCAAGAGCATTGGGAAAGAAGCACGGAATACCGGTTTATGATATTGATGAACGGTTTTCTTTTCACCAATCGATTTCAGATTCTGAGCATCAGCCCAATATGAACAAAGGGTTCAAGGATGCTGATGAATTCTTCGGAAGAAGCGTGGAAGAGTATAAAGCTTGGCTTATGGGAATTATGGATGAACAGCTGGGATTTATCATTCTTGACCTTATAAAACTCTCTCAGAATGGACCGGTTATCTGTGATTGTCATTTGACCATGGAACAGATAGAAAGGCTTTCGAAATCTTCAAGAGCAGCGTTTATGATTTCTGATCCAACAGATTTGGTCGAGACTTATTGCAATCGCCCCGATCATCAAGACTTCAGCAATTATATTCATAGTGCGACTGACTATGAAAAGGCCAAGAAGACTTGCACTCAGACATTGTATGAGCTCAATATGAGTAAATATAATGACATCAAAAACAGCGATTATTTCTGGCTTGAGAGAGATCCGAGCAGAAGCGTTGATGAAACAGTAGCTCTTGTTGAAAAGCATTTAGGCCTTGCCTGAATTAACAGGGTAAGTAGAAATATTTAAAAGATAATAAAGTACAGCAAAGCATATATTAAATGCTCTGCTGTACTTTTTTGTTAGATCGAGTATGGGTTATCTACTCGATTTTTTATAAGATCATTCATTGGATCTGACATCGGTACGGCTAAGATACATGATAGCGATCATGATAAAAGCAGTTATAAAGATGATGGATGAAAGGGTGAATGATCTTATATCTATAGTTCCTAATTCCTTTTGGTTCATGGCAATGTCAAACAAAGAAAATGGGGTGAGGTAAGGGGCGCCCTTTGCTATACATGACAAGCCGGCGAAACCGCCAAGGAAAGCAACTATCACGGGGAGAATAAAATTCCTTATAACCAAGGAAACAAGAACCTGGAAAGCACATATAACCCAGGAACTTAGGATTCCTATGATTAACCATTGAATGATTCCGGACGGAAGAGTTCCGTCCATATGTATGATCGAGCCGGAAATAAGGTATAAGGCTACGACCCAGATAAGCGAAACAGATGTAATGAAACATGTAGCTGCATATTTGCCGAGTACTATCATTGCAGGTCTTTGATGAGTCATCATAAGGTTCATGTTTGTTCCTGTGTGTTCAACTCTCCAGATGCATCCCGTAAATATTCCGATGATAACAGGCATGAAGAAGTAGCATAAAAACAAAGTATGCTGAGTCCACAGTGAGTACCAACCGTCTTTTAGGATACTGATATTACCGAGATAATTTACGGTTCCTATCGCTGCAGATATTGCGGGAACAATGAAAAAGGCAATCCATGCAGGTGAGCCTTTCAATTTCAAAATCTCAACCGGACGATTGTGGAGAAGAACCCTCTTGGTCTTTCGATTATTATTTGCTTTTTCTGTTTCCTCTACGCCTGATCTCTTGAGCAAAATAAGAGTGATGCATGTAAAAAAAATTATCCAGCCAATACAGATGATCATAGGTGTATAGTCGGGATTACAGAGAGTGTATGAGATATCTCTTGTGTCCCTGTCCCAATCCATTGTGATAAATCCGCTTGTCACGAACGACTCCCAAGGAAGGAGCTTTTGTATAATTGTTGAGGGAAGGAACAAAGAGAAAAAGGCTGTAAAGCTTCCCAGTATTCCAACTGAAATACTAACTGCCTGATTTCTGTAAAAATATGCCAGCATAAGGTGGAGGCTAAGTAACGTCATGCAGGTTATGTACGTGGTCATTCCATGGATAAAAAGATATTTAACCGGGAAAGTGCTGTCAAAATCAAGAATCTTGCAACAGAGAATGACCGATCCGCATTGCATTACAACAAGTATGAATGTGGATACTGCACCATAAAGGTATTTTGTAAAAAAGATTCTTTGCGGTGTGGTGAAGGTATACAAGCACTTAAGCATTTCTCCCTTATGTTCAATATCCATTAATCTGGAAGCAAATCCCGCTATCGTAACCGGGAAAAATAAACAGTTTATGATGGGAATAATATAAAAAAGAATCATCCATCCATCGGCAGAACCCCTCTGACCACCATAATTTCCCATTATAAATGCTATCTCCAAAACAATTATCAAAGGAAATAACAGCAGATTGAAGCGACGCTTATGCTTTTTTAGTTCTATAAAAAGATTTTCGATAATACCCATTTTTAAGCTCCTTTTGTCATTTCGAGGAAGACTTCTTCGAGAGAAGCATCACCGATCTCAAGTTCAGATAAAAGACCCTGATAGATCATATGTCCTTTGTTGATGATTCCTACGTAGTCTGCGATCTGCTCAACTTCAGAAAGAAGATGACTTGAAATAATAACAGTTGAGCCATATCTTTCGGGAATACTTTTTACAAGATTTCTGATCTCATTTATACCTGCGGGATCAAGACCGTTTGTGGGTTCGTCCAAGATGATCAGCTCAGGTCTTCCCATCAGTGCCATCGCGATACCGAGTCGCTGCTTCATTCCGAGCGAATAGTTTTTAACTTTGTCGTCTTTTCTCTCATACAGACCAACTGTTTTAAGAGCTTCTTTTATATCGCTTGCTCCAAGTTTTTTGTAGCGAGCAATTATCTCAAGATTTTCCTGACCGGTGAGATGTCCGTAGAATCCCGGGCTTTCTATAAGACTTCCGGTCTTCGTATTTATTTCAAATCTGTTCTTGGGCGACATCTTTTTTCCGAGAACTTCCATGCTTCCGCCGTCAGGTTGTATAAGTCCGAGAAGAAGTTTCATTGTGGTAGTCTTTCCCGCACCGTTGGGGCCGAGAAAACCATAGATACATCCTTTCGGAACTGCTAAATTGACATCTTTTATTCTGTATTTGCGACCGCTCTTTTTGCAAAGATCGTAGGTTTCAATTACATATTTTTTCATCAGTATGTCCTCCGTATATTTGATAAGCTTAGTATAAAAAGGGAAGATTACCTGAACATGACGGCTACATTACATTTACCTTACGCGGTAAGCGCGGTTATTTCATTTCGAAAGTGATATGTGTATACTTATATTTAAATCGGGAAGAGGAAGAAATTATGGTGTTATCAGATTGTAGAATCCTTTTGGTGGATGATGAGAAACAGATTTTAGAAATCAATAAAAAGCTCTTATCTGAGAATGGATTTAATAATGTACTGTATGCATTAAACGGAGAAGAAGCAGATAAGATCATGGAAAAAGAGCAGGCAGATCTGGTCGTTCTGGACATAATGATGCCCGGTGTAAGCGGGCTTTCTCTATATGAGTCGTGGAAAAAGAGAGGGATAAATATTCCTGTTATTTTTCTTTCTGCAAGAGATGAAGAAACAAGCAGATTGAAAGGGCTCGGGCTTGGCGCCGATGACTATGTGACAAAACCTTATACTCCCGAGGAGCTTCTTTTGCGTATAAAAGCAGTCCTTAGAAGGACGTATCATTTGACGGAGAATACGGTCGTTGAGCTTGGCACGGTGAGAGTGGATCTATCGTCGGGAATCGTAAAAAGACCCGATGGCGAAGTAGAACTTACCGCAAAAGAGTTTCAGCTTTTTTCCAAGCTATATGATAATCAGGGAAAGATCGTTTCGCTGAACGCCCTTATGGATACGCTTTGGCCGGACGGTAGTTATGGACTTGAGAACTCGCTTATAGTTCATGTAAGGAGACTGCGTGAAAAAGTTGAAGAAGATCCGTCGAAGCCTGAGTATTTGCAGACGGTTCGAGGGCTGGGATACAGGCTGAATATCAGAGGTAGGAAGTAATGAAAAAAATATCCGGATATCTACTTTCCATGATGCTGGTTTTGGCGTCATTGATCGTGATCGACATTTTTGTTTTGTTTTTTATATGCGTTCAAAAGCAAGAGAATTATCTCAATACGTCTCATATAGAAAAAGTATCTAAGAAGATCATAAATGCAGACGGTGAATATCAGGTTGACGGATCGGTGTATGAACTGCTTGATAAAACCGGTTCTTTTGCCATGATCATAGATGATTCGGGAAGCGTTATATGGAATCACAATATGCCTTCGGACATTCCGGATTCTTATGGGATAAAAGACGTTGCTTCTTTTACGCGTTGGTATTTAAACGACTATCCAACGTACACGTGGACAAGAGATGATGGGATTCTTGTGATCGGACATCCTAAAGGAAGCAGATGGAAATACTGTCTGGAAATAAATGCAAATACCATGGACGGCATGATTAAATTCGGACCATATATGTTCTTTGCTAATGTGCTGATTCTTTTGCTATTACCTTTTTTGATCACTCGCAAGTGGATGATCAACAGAGAGAAAGCGCGGACAGAGTGGATCGCAGGAGTTTCGCATGACATAAGAACTCCTCTTAGTATAGTCATGGGATCTGTGGAAAAAGGAAGCGTGGAGGAAAAGCAGTGCTTCAAGATCAGAGACCTTATAGGCAATCTTAATACCGAGAATAAACTCGAAGCCGGAACAGGCAAATGGAATAATGAAAAGATCAATCTCACATCACTTCTAAGAGAGATACTGTGCGATCATATAAACACTTATGAAGATTATTCTTTTGACCTGCAAGTAGATGAGAAGCTTGAGAACTACAGTGTTCAAGCGGACCACATGCTTATCAGGCGTATGATAGAGAACATGATCACCAATTCTATCGTTCATAACGAAAAGGGGTGTGAGATATCGGTCAAGCTATCTGAGCGCGGTAAATCCAAGGCAAGACTTGTTATAAGCGACAACGGACAAGGCGCAGATGACCGAAAGATAAAGGCACTTAATGAAAGGATAAAAAACGCATATCTTCCGGAGCATGGTCTTGGGATCCGTGTTGTAAAGCAAGTTGCGAAAAAATATAAGTATGCTGTGCGTTTTTCCTCAAAAGAGAATGAATATTTCAGATGTGAGATAGACTGTTGACAGGTGTTCTTCGAAGTGATATATTTATCTCATCAAGAGACAAATATATCACATAGAGAGGAGCACAAAATAATGTCTGATAAAAACAAAATCACTAGAACAAAAAAGATCAATCCACTGTTTGGCCTGCTTGGAATGTTTGGATTCCTTGGTTTTATGGGATTTTGGACATATAAAACAAGCGGACTTGTATTTCCTTTTATATTCTTTGCATTTTTCGGATTCTTTGGATTTTATTATGCCGGAAAAATGTCTGACACACTCATGGACGAGCGTTTTTATGAGAATCAGGCAAAAGCAGAAAAGAAAGCGAATAAGATCACTTTTATCATGATCTGGCTTGCACTGTTGATCACCGGCAATTACCTGGCACAGTTCAATATCGAATATGCTTTTATAGCACTTCTTATCCTTGTATCTTTAGCTTTTGCACTGGGATTTTTCATGTCACAATATCTGCTTTATAAATACGACCATGAAAGTTTCGATGATTGCGAGGAATGACAATGGCAGAATTTGAATGCAAATTAAAGTACTATCGTCAGTTAAAAGATATGACCCAAGAACAATTGGCGGAAAAAGTCGGAGTGCGACGAGAGACAATAATGCGTTTGGAAAAAGCACAGTACAATCCATCACTTAAACTTGCAATTGATATTTCAAGGATAGTTGATGCGCCGATAGAAGATATTTTTATTTTTGATTGAGAGGATATAATTGCAGAATATGATCGTGCACCCAATACCTCCGCTTTTTGATAAGGATTCCAGAGTGCTCATACTGGGAAGCTTTCCATCCGTGAAGTCTAGAGAAGCACAGTTCTTTTACGGGCATCCGCAGAACAGATTTTGGAAAGTGATAGCTGAAATTTTCGGTGAGGATGTGCCAAAGACAGTACCGGAGAAGAAAGCTCTTTTGACAAGAAATAAGATAGCACTTTGGGATGTTATACATTCATGCGAGATAACAGGATCGTCGGATTCGAGCATAAAGAACGTAACGGCTAACGATCTGACTAAGATCCTTGAGAAGGCTGATATTAAAGCCATTTACGTTAACGGAAAGACTGCGGAGAAATACTACAAGAAATATATTGAAGACGTGATAGGAAGAGAGGCTGTTTGCCTGCCGTCCACAAGTCCCGCGAATGCGGCATGGAAGGTTGATAAGCTTGTTGAAGCGTGGAGTGTTATTAAAGAATGATCATGAAAAATGGAGCTGTTGTGCCGGGTTAATCGGCATCAACAAGCTCCATTTCTGCATCCATATCTATAAATCCGTATTTTTCATATAAGGGTCTGCCCATATCCGTTGCTTCGAGTGATATCTGGGTGATACCGCGTTTCTTGGCATCTTGTACCAGCATATCCAAAGTCTTGATAGCGATTCCCTGTCTGCGATAAGCAGGATTGGTGTACATGTTCATGATGTACGCCTTCTTTCCGCTTGGATTGTGGTATGTAGGCATTACTTCATAGTAGCTGACTCCGCCTGCACCGACAAAAGAATCGCCGTCCATGACAAGGATGGCAGTGTGAGTTCCGTCTTCTAAGGCTCTTTTGTAATATTCTCTGGAAGAAGCCTCGACTTCTGACATGTCTACGGAAGCCTCGAGTTTGTTGGCTGCGCGAAGGACCTCAATCCTTGAAGTGGTCAAAAGGTCAATATCTTCGGGTGTAGCAATTTTGTATTCCATGATGTCGTCCTCCCTGTGATATTATAAATGTATAAAGAAAGTAGCAAAAATGCAACCTCCGGGTAATGTTACTGAGAATGATTCTTATATATGATACCTCTTGGAGGTGATAAATATGATATTTCCCGATAAATTACAAATACTTAGAAAGAATAATGCTCTTACGCAGGAAGAGCTGGCTGAGAAGCTTGGAGTGTCCAGACAGGCGGTTGCCAAGTGGGAGGCTGGACAAGCATATCCCGATATAGCTAATCTTATACAGATAAGCGACCTTATGAATGTGAGCGTTGATTATCTGGTTAAAGATAGGGACTGCACGGTGAGCATAGGTTCAGGCCACCCGACGGATCTTGAGGAATTGATCGAATTTAGGCTGGAAGCGAACAGAAACACATACGCTGCCAAGATCAATGAGGTTGAGTCGACAAGATATACTTCTCACGATTTTAGTTATGAGAGCGGAGATTACAAGTATCACGATACTTATGTCGGCGGCGAGAAGTTTGCCGGAGAAGAGGCGATCTGGAAAAAAGATATCGCGGTTTATGCCATGAATTACATGGGAAGAGTACTCGATGACAGATTCAGCGGAGATTTCCTTAAGGAAGCTCTTTTGCATGCAGATAAAAATATGCCTTACAGAGGACCTGAGATGTATAATTCAGGTGAGTACACGTACAGGTGCAGGGTTACAGGAGATTTCACCTGGTTTCAGGGAGTTGAAGAGATCTTTCTTGAGGATAAAAAAGTCTACGAATGTGTATTCCACGGCGGACTTATGAAATAAAAATAATGCTTAAACAGGAGGACAGAATGAATAACGTTTATGAGACTTGCCCGGTACTTGAAAATGACAAATATCTTCTTCGCTTTGTGAAGAAGGAAGATTCGGACGATCTTCTTGAAGTTTACGGAGATAAGAATGCACTTCCGTTTTTTAACAGCGACAATTGCCACGGGGACAATTTCTTTTACAATACAAAAGAGCTGATGGATAAAGCGGTAGATTTCTGGCTCTATTCCTATGAACAAAAGTATTTTGTGAGATGGACGATTGTTGATAAAGCTTCAAACAAAGCAATCGGAACGATAGAGATGTTCCACAGAGAACCTGACGGAAGCTTCGGACATGTCGGACTTATCAGACTTGATGTCGGAAGTAAGTATGAAAAGGCGGAAGAATTAAAGAGCATCTTGGAGATTATTATCCCGCCTGCATATGAGCTTTTTGACTGCGACGAGATAATATCCAAAGTTCCGCTGTACGCCGTTGAGCGTGCAAAGGCGTTCTCAGAATACGGTTTTGAGAAGACCGACAGATTATTAATTGGTGGCAATGACAACTACGGTTATAATTGCTATTGGACTATCAAGAAATAAGATATATCAGGTAAAGGGGAACATGATGACAAAACTTACAGTAATAGTTGATAACAAAGCAGGACAGGAAATAAAGGGCGAATGGGGACTTTCGATCCTGATCGAGCACAATGATAAAAAGATTCTTCTTGACGCCGGCGGGTCCGATCTTTTTGCCGAGAATCTTCAAAAGCTCGGATTCGACATCAAAGATATAGACTACGCGGTTCTTAGCCACGCGCACTACGATCATGCTAACGGCATGCCCAGATTTTTTGAAGATAACAAGAAAGCCAAGTTTTATCTTAGAGAGACCACGGCGGAAAACTGCTATGCGCTAGATTATCTGATATTCAGAAGATATATCGGAATCCCAAAGAATGTTATCAGGGACTACGGCGACAGAATAGAGTTCGTATCGGGTGATTATAAGCTCTGCGACGGCGTTTATCTTATACCTCACAAATCGCCGTGCCTTGATCTTATAGGAAAAAAGGAAAAGATGTATACCAAGGTCGGTGGAAGGCTTAGACCTGATAATTTCTCGCATGAACAGAGCCTTGTTATAGAGACCGAAAAAGGCCTTGTTATACTTAACAGCTGTTCTCACGGTGGCGCTGTAAATATCATTAATGAGATTAAGAGTACTTTCCCTGATAAGCATATCTACGGCCTTATCGGAGGCTTCCATCTGTATAACAAGAGTAAAAAAGAAGTTGAAGAAGTTGCTAAGAATATCAGCGAGACCGGGATTGAATATATTTGCACAGGACACTGCACTATGGGCAAGGCTTATGGTATCATGAAAGAGGAGCTTGGAGATAAGCTTGAGCAGCTTCATGTGGGGCTTATAAAAGAGTTCTGAAAAGGAGACAACATGGTTTTACTTGTAATCGATACTCAAAAAGGAATCACTGATGACAGACTTTATGAATTTGAAAAATTAAAGTCGAATATTAAAGAACTCATTCAGCTCGCAAGAGACAATAAAAAAGAAGTTATTTATGTTCAGCATGACGACGGTCCCGGATCCGGTTTTAGCAAAGGCGACCTGGACTATGAGATATATGATGAATTTGCACCGAAAGAAGGAGAAAAGATATATACAAAGGCTGTAAACAGCGCGCTTCATCCTTCGACAGGTCTTTTGGGTTACTTAAAAGAAAAAGGTGAGAAGACCATAATGATTGTGGGTCTTCAAACTAATTTTTGCATTGATGCGACGATAAGAACCGGCTTTGATAACGGCTTTGAAGTTCTGGTTCCGGAATATACCAATTCAACATTTGACAGCGATTTCATGGATAGGGCAACCTGCTATCGCTATTACAATGAGTTCATGTGGGATCCGAGATACGCCAAATGCATCTCCATGGACGAGGCAAGAAACAGAATAAAAGAGTGAGAGTAAGATCCGGCAAGGGATCATAAATGTAACTATTAATATTTTTAGGTGGGAGAATATTATGATTACAAATGACAAGGGACTTGTTGCGTTTAAACACAAGATCATGGTGGAAGTATGCAAGCTCGCGTGGCAAGGTGAGCTTGATGAGGAGCACAAGGATAAGCTTGTATATGAGCTCGCTCCGGGACCAAAGCCTGTTTACAGATGCTGCGTCTACAAAGAACGAGAGATCGTTCGTCAGAGGATACGTCTTGCGTGTGGACAGAGTACCTCATACAACGAAGACTCCAAAAATATAGTTCAGGTAATCGATCCTGCATGTGACGAATGTCCGATCCATGCTTTTTCTGTTACTGACAATTGTCGTTTCTGTATGGGAAAGGCTTGTATCAATTCGTGTAAATTTGACGCGATCCATCCGGGCGATGTCAGGATGCATATAGATTCTACCAAGTGTAAAGAGTGTGGAATGTGTGCAAATGCATGTCCTTACGGTGCTATCGTTCATCTTGAGCGCCCCTGCCATAAGGCATGCCCCGTAGGTGCGATCACCTATGATGAAAACGGATATTGTAAGATCGATGAGAGCAAGTGCATACAGTGCGGACATTGCATTCACAGTTGTCCTTTCGGAGCTATCGGATCAAAGACGTTCCTGGTTCAGATCATAGAAGCTATTAAATCGGGAAAAGAAGTTATCGCTATGTGCGCACCCGCTACAGAAGGCCAGTTCGGAGAAGATATCTCAATGGCTTCTGTCAGAAATGCGCTTATAAAGCTTGGATTCTCAGATATGGTGGAAGTTGGTCTCGGCGGAGATATGACGGCTGCTTATGAGTCAAAAGAGTGGGCTGAAGCATATGCGGAAGGTAAGAAGATGACAACGTCTTGCTGCCCTGCATTTATCAACATGCTTAAGAAGCACTTCCCCGAGCAGTTTGAGAACAATATGTCTTCAACGGTTTCACCTATGTGTGCGATCTCAAGATATCTTAAGGCAACTCGACCCGGTTGTGTGACTGTATTTGTAGGACCTTGTATTGCCAAGAAGTCGGAAGCGCAGGATGAGAGTGTTCCGGATAACGCTGATTTTGTTGTGACATACGGTGAGCTTAGAGCTCTTATGAGATCAAAAGATATAGATTTTGAGCCTGTTACAGATGAGTATCAGGAGTCTTCCATCTGGGGCAAACGTTTTGCAACAAGCGGCGGCGTTGCCAATGCAGTTATTGAATGCATGAAAGAAAGAGGAGAAGATGTGAGCAATCTTAAGCTCCATCAGGTTGCGGGAGGCAACGAGTGTAAGAAAGCTCTTTTGCTTCTTAAGGCCGGAAAGTTTACCGATGACTTTATTGAGGGCATGGTCTGTCCCGGCGGATGTGTCGGCGGACCTTCCAAGCATAAGACCGAGATCGAGATCACAAAAGCAAGAGAGAACCTTCTTTCCAAGGCAGATGACAGAAAGGTTCTTGAGAATCTCAAGAAGTATCCTATGGATAAGTTTTCAATGCACAGAGACGGAAAGAAAATAGATCTTCCCGATTAAATATTAGGACAAGGGATCGTGAATTGAACAGGGACAACACGCTTTTTACTCCAAAAATGAAAAAGACACATACCATATACATGCCGGATATGCTTCATTATCACAATGAGCTTCTTATTGCGGCGTTTAAATATGGTGGCTATGACCTTGCGGTTGTGCCTGAGTATGAGAGGGTTCCCGAGAATGCGTTTAGATTCATCAATTCCGCTTACTGCACATGTGCGATAGATATTATCGGAAATCTTATGGCGCATATTGCATCGGGAAACGTTGATCTTGATAGGACCGCCATACTCGAACCTCAGGTAGGAGGTGCTTGCAGAGCGGGTAATTACTACGATCTTATCATTCAATGTGTGAAAAAGAGCGGATATAAGATCCCGGTTCTTTCTTTGAATTTCAGAGGCGCGGAGAGTCATCCCGGATTTAAGATCAATCTAAAGCTGCTTTTTGGCGCGATCGCGGCGGTGTGCTACGGCGATCTTCTGATGAGTCTTTTACAGCAGATAAGACCTTATGAAAAGAATAAGGGTGAGACGGAATCACTTTATCACAAGTGGATCGATAGGCTTTCCGGGTATATTTCCGTAGGAAAAAATATATTATTAAAGGACAATATCTATCAGGAGATCATTTCCGAATTCCAAAAGATCCCTCGTTATTCCAAGGATGAGAGAATGCTTACCAAAGTCGGTGTGGCAGGAGAAATATATATAAAATGTTCGCCTATAGGAAACAGGCATCTTGAGGATTTTCTCAAAGAGCACGACATGGATTACAGAATGGAAGGCTTTTTGAATTATTGTATTTACGTCGTTTATACCGAGATGAAATCCGCGGAGCTCAATATGGCGCCCAAAGCCTTGTTAAAAGCATATAAGGTTTTAATGGATCGAATGATCAAGATGCAGAATAAGATAAAAGAGCTCTTGGAGCAAAACGGATTTATTGCTGACGGATCTTTTTATGAAATGAAAGAAAAGGCAAATGAACTTCTAAGCGAGTATTACAACATAGGTGACGGCTGGCTTGTACTCGCGGAAGTGATCGATATGCTTCAAAAGGGATATGACAAGATACTGATAGTGCATCCGTTTGGGTGTCTCGTAAGTCATGTCGCTGAGCGAGGGATCCTTAAAAAGCTTCGGCAGATGTATCCGAAGGCGAATATCAATACTATAGAATACGACTACGAGCAGTCCAAGACACTTAGAGAGAGCAGAATAATGCTTGCACTTTCATGAGCAAGATCAAAACAAAAAGACTTCTATCTGTTTGAATATCACTTTAAGGTTTTTGATATCCTTTATAGTCTCTTTTGTCTCAAGTGAGTGGTTCGCACCTTGGAATTCGTGAAGCGGAAGATTGAGCTCGTTGCACTGTTTTCTTGCAAGCTCGGTGTCGCACCATGCGTCCGCTGTTCCGTGAAAGACGATCGCTTTGACGCCTTCAAGAAATTTGAATGTTTCCGCAACGGGAGTGAGAACTATGTGAATAGCGTTGATCTCGTTCTTCCATGCGTAGTAACCGGCGAGAGTTGTTCCGATGCTCTTTCCGATAAACAGGACTTCTTCGTATTTATCGAATTCGACATCCTTAAGCTGATCGATAGTCTGCTTTAACGCTATCTCGAAGACAGAATGCATGACTTCTTCCTTGCCCTTAACCTCGTGAGATTTGTAGGGCAGTTTGTAAGTGATCTCTATTACCTTATACCCATGCTCTCTGGCCATTTCTTTTGCGTAATATAAAAGAGGCTTATCGTGAGTGTAACCGATACCAGGAAAAATAACGGCAAGTTTTTCTGCGTACATAGCGTCCCCCTCTCTGGTTAAATCCATAAATTAATGATATCATACTTTTCGAAGAAAGGAGCACATGAATGACCTGGAAAACAACCAATATTCATTTGATGAAAGGTAACTTTTTGGCGGTTGACGGGGATAGTGCGCTCTTTTTTAGATGATTTTTAGTGCAAATAACATCTATAAAGCGTAATTATCTCCTTATTTTTTGAACAAAAAAAGATAAGGAGTTTTTTTATGAATAAAAATAATGCTAGAAAACAGATAAAAAAATTATTGTTATTAGACGGTGCGGGAGCGCTTATGATCGCGGGAGCGTCATGGGTTGCGCTGCTTGCGGCAAGAGGCTTTTCCATGGTCGAGATAGGACTTGCGGAGAGTATATTCCATGTTGCAAGCATGCTCTTTGAAGTACCGTCGGGTGCTATTGCGGATGTGTTCGGACGAAAGAAGGTCATGGTGGCCGCAAGGATCATGTCTGTGATATCCGGGATCATTATGATCTTGTCTAATTCATTCTGGATATTGGCGCTTGCGATGATCCCAAGTGCGCTGAGCTTTAACCTTGCGTCGGGAACACGAGAAGCACTTGCGTATGACAGTCTCAAAGAAGCGGATATCGAGAGTGAATACGACAGATTTGCTTCAGTGGATATGGTGATATATAAGATCGCAAGCTCACTTGCGACGTTGCTTGCAGGCGTGGCGCTCATGCTTGGATACAAAAGAGCTTACGGACTCGATGTGCTCATGGGCTTACTGTGCATCGTTATAGCGTTGTCGTTAAAAGAGGTTGAGACAGAGCTTTCAAAAGAAGTAAGCATTAAAAAGAGATTCATTGAAGTTACAAAAGAGAGTGCCGCTTTTATAAAAGACAACAAGAAGGCAAGGCAGATCATTATCTTAAATGCTTTTGTCGGGGCATCTGCAACGCTCATTCTTTTCTTTTTACAGGCGAAGCTTCCTATCGTTGGACTTTCAAAGCTCATGCTCGGACCGGCTCTTTTTATCATGGGAATGGGAGCGGCGCTTGGAGCGTACGCGGCTAAGATTGTATCGGGAAGACGGTTTTCTGCGGCAGTGGCGATCGGCGTTGCCGGTGTGCTTGTTGCCATAGCCACGATGTTTACGGGCAACAGCTTATTGATGATAGTGGGAGGCACTATCGGAGCTTTCTCTGACAGCCTCTTATGTGTAAGGTCTGACGTAGTCCTTAATACAATGATTCCTTCGGAACAGCGTGCGACACTTATATCGATAAATTCTTTTTCCTTCTCGATAGTGATGATCGCGCTGTCACCTGCGTTTGGATTTGTTATGTCCGTGGTATGATTCTATTTTACTGCGTCCCGTCAAAGTGATAAAATTAGGCTATGTTAACTTGAAAGGAGAAGGTATGAAAATAGTAAAGGCTTATAACAGCGTAAGTTTGATCATTCGTATTTTATGCGGTCTTGTACTTGGAACAGTTTTGGGGTTACTTTTCAAGGATATAGCAGTTATCGCACTTCTTGGAAAGATATTTGTAGGAGCACTTAAGGCAGTTGCTCCGGTACTTGTATTTGTGCTTGTTGTTTCTGCTCTTGCGCAGGGCAACGACAAGCTCGACAGAAGATTTGTTTCTGTAATAGTTTTGTATATGGTAAGTACACTTCTTGCTTCAGTGGTAGCAGTTGTGGGAAGTTATATCTTCCCTCAGGCTATCAAGCTGAGCGAGGCAGCTACAGCAGAGGCTATTCCTACGGGAGTAGGAGAGGTGCTTTCCAATCTATTGATAAATATGGTTGCGAATCCTATAGGTGCGCTTCTTGAGGGCAGATATATAGGAATTCTTTTCTGGGCAGTTATTCTCGGACTTGCAGCAAAGAGAGTTGCAAGCGACAGCACTAAGAAGGTACTTGAGGATTTTTCCAAGATGGTGTCCACAGCGGTCAGATGGATCATCAATCTTGCACCCTTCGGAATCATGGGACTTGTATATGAGAACGTTTCAACGAACGGTCTTGCGATCTTTACGGATTACGGCAAGCTCCTTGCACTTCTTGTCGGATGCATGCTTGTTGTTGCACTTGTTATAGATCCGCTTCTTGCGGCTTTAACACTTAAGGTTAATCCTTATCCGCTTGTTTTCAGATGCCTTAGAGAGTCAGGCATAACAGCATTCTTCACAAGAAGCTCTGCAGCCAACATTCCTGTGAACATGGAACTTTGCGAGAAGCTTGGAATGGATAAAGAACTGTATGCTGTTTCTATTCCTCTCGGCGCAACCATCAACATGGACGGAGCTGCGATCACCATCGCTGTTATGGCTCTTGCCGCAGCTAACACTGTAGGAATTCATGTGTCATTTGCAACCGCGCTTATACTTGCTATCATCTCAACGCTTGCAGCTTGCGGAGCATCAGGTGTTGCAGGAGGATCACTCCTTCTCATCCCGATGGCATGCTCACTCTTTGGAGTAAATCAGGACGTTGCGATGCAGGTTGTAGCTGTAGGATTTATAATCGGTGTTGTTCAGGATTCTGTTGAGACAGCACTTAATTCATCGGGAGACGTTATGTTTGCCGCAACTGCTGAGTATGCTCAGTGGAAGAGAGACGGCAAATCACTTCCGACTTTCCTTGGCGGAACAACAGAAGTTGATATCTGATAGGAAATAAATTAAAACACGAGGATTTATATGGATATTTCAGTAGTCATTCCTGTATACGGTTGCAGGGAAGCTGTACCGGAACTTTATAAGAGGCTTGCCGCAACTCTTGAAGCGCAAGGAAAATCTTTTGAGATCATCATGGTGGACGATCATTGCCCGCAGAGATCTTGGGAAGAGATAGAGAAGCTTTGCGAAGCAGACGAAAGAGTTGTCGGCATCAGATTATCCAGAAATTTCGGGCAGATGAGAGCGATAACGGCCGGACTTGAGAAATCTGTCGGAGATCTGGTAGTTGTCATGGACTGCGACCTTCAGGACAGACCTGAATTTTTACCGCAGTTTCTCGCCAAGATCGAGGAAGGATATGATATAGTTTATTCCAAGAGAAAAGACAGGAAGGACACCTTTATCGTAAAGGCATTGTCCAGAGCCTTTTATGCGGTGTACAATAAGCTTTCCGACATGAAGTATGATTTCGAGGTCGGAAACTACAGCATCGCAAGAAGGAAAGTCGTTGATGCTTTCCTTGAAATGAAGGAGCAGAACAGAGATTATATCATGTTCCTTATGTGGCTTGGCTACAAGGATACAACTATTGAGATAGAATCAGACGAAAGGTTTGCGGGTAAATCCTCGTACACTTTCGGAAAGAAAGTAAATCTGGCTGTAAGTCTTATAACAGCACAGTCAAACAAACCGCTGTTTTTGGCGGTAAAGGGCGGCTTTATAATTTCATGCGCATCGCTGCTGTTTTTGGTTTATCTGCTTATCAGATATTTGGTCGTAAGAGACTTTGATATGGGATGGCCATCTGTTATTGCGGCGATATACCTGATGGGCGGGCTTGTGCTCAGCGCTTTGGGAGTTGTCGGAATATATGTAGGTAATATCTTCGCGGAGAGCAAGGGAAGACCGATTTATGTGATCGATGATATTTTAAATTCGCATAAGTAGGAGTGATACATGAAAAAGATAGCGATAATAGGCGCTTCATATCTTCAAAACCCATTGATATTAAAGGCAAAAGAGATGGGGCTTGAGACCCACGTTTTTGCTTGGGGAGTAGGAGACATAGGAGAATCCACGGCAGATCATTTTTATCCGATCAGCATTGTGGAGAAAGAGAAGATTCTTGAAAAGTGTAAAGAGATAGGGATTGACGGAATATGCAGTATTTCCTCAGATCTAGCGATGGTCACGGTAAACTATGTGGCTGTTAAGATGGGACTTTCGGGTAATTCTCTTTCGTGCACCGAGAAATCGACCAATAAATTTGTTATGAGAAATGCTCTTTCGGAAAAAGATATCCCGTGTCCGAGATACGTTATCGCAGACGACTCGGTAAATGCCGGAAGTATTGACCTTGAATATCCGATCATAGTAAAGCCCACCGACAGGTCGGGAAGCAGAGCGGTTACAAAGCTAAAGACAAAAGCAGGACTGATGGCTGCGATAACAGCCGCAAGGGATGTAAGCTTTGAAAAGAAAGCAATAATAGAGGAATACATTGAAGGCAAAGAATACAGTGTTGAATGTATTTCTTACAAAGGGAAGCATACTCTTTTGGCAGTGACTGAAAAGTTTACGACAGGAAGCCCCAACTTTATCGAGACGGGACATTTTGAACCTGCGCCTGTAAACGCAGATACTTATGAGAACATAAGAAAGATAATTTATGCCGCACTGGATGCACTTGAGATCGAGAACGGTGCATCACATTCCGAGATAATGATCCAGGCTGACGGAAAGATCAAGATAGTTGAGATCGGCGGAAGAATGGGCGGAGATTGTATCGGAAGCTCTTTGGTGCAGCTCACAACGGGAATTGATTTTGTTAAAGCGGTCATTGATGTGGCTATGGGACAGGAACCTGATCTTACATCCGACAAAGCACACAATGCTGCAGGAATAAAATTTATCTTCGGACAGGAAGATGCGGATTATAGCAGAGACATCTGCGAGAAATACAAGGACCTTGTTGTCGAGAGTGACATAGAAGAAATAACCGACAGAAGAGTCGTGGACAGCTCATCAAGATTTGGTTACATAATAGTAGCCGGAGAAGATGAGAAGCAGATCCATAAGATTATAGAAGGATAGGGAGTACAGATTTAAAGATATGAATAGTGTGATCAAGAATTCAAAGATTTGGGACGGAATACTGAAAGCGGTTCTCGTGCTGCTTATAGTTGCCGTTATAGCCACCCCTGTTGCGGGAACAATGTTCACCTTTTTAAGTGAAGATGATTTTTCGTATGAAAGCGGTGGACTTGAGGGCTCTGTACTGTATCAATCATCGATCGTAGGTTCATTTATGAAGACCGCGAATATTTATAAGAGTCAGCAGGGCTGCTATACACCTATGTTCCTGGATCATCTGTTCAGACCATATTCAAGATTCGGTATGCCGGGATTCCACTTTGCGATGTTTTCATATGTGGCGATATTCCTTGCATCCGTATTTGCGGTATCATTTGTCCTTATCAAGAATAAAACAGTGTCGCTGGCAGTGATACTGGCTTTGGTGCTCTCGGTTTTCACCATGAGCTATACACGCCTTGATACTGAGATAATGTATTGGCACACAGAGACCTTGGGATATACTCTGATGCTTGGATTTATGTTGTATGCGTTGACCTTCAGCGTATTGTCGGTAAGAAACAACGGTTATAAGACTGTGATCTATATCATACTAAGCTCCGTGTTTGCATTCCTTGCTTCAGGAGCATCACTTACACTTGTTGCGGTTAACTGCGCAGTTATGGGTGCGGTCCTTATAATTGACTACAAAGAACTTATAGAGAGAAAATTTCTCGTTATACCTTTTGTGGCAGGATTTATCGGAGCACTGATAAATGCTGTTGCGCCCGGAAACTTTGTTCGTGCGGATGATTCCGCTGTTCCGGGACATGAGACGCTTTTGGACGGAATCAGAGATACATTCACATGTGCTTTTGGATCCTTCTTTAAGGCGGTTGATATCATCTTTATTTTAACTGCGATCATTCTCATAGCGCTCTGCATCCTCTATAAGGTAGAGGTTATAAAGGGTGGACTTTCAGGGATCAGGATGCTTATCATTTTGGGCGGCGTTTTAGTCATCCATGTAATTGAAGCATTTCCTGCTGCTTACGGCGGAAAGGTCGGTCAGCTTGAAGGACATCTTTTGATCGAGCACATTATCGCTGTGAGATTTACGATGATATTTGTAGTAGTATGTTTTGCGCAGTGGCTCAGAGAACATTTTGCTGCGATAGAGAAGCAGCAAAATGCATTAAAGATAGCCTGTGCGGTTGTAGCACTTTTGATACTTGTTCTTCCTGTTACAAGGGGAATAATGCATGACAGCTTCACTGCAAGGACCTACAGGGATTTAAGATCCGGAGCCGCTGTAAGATCGTACAGAGTCAGAGAGTACGTGCTTTCTACATTCCAGATGGCTGAAGACGGAACGGATTGTATCATATATGTTCCGTGGGATACTTCAACGGAGTCATTCCCCGGTATGGGAATCGGCGCTGATTCAGAGTGGTTTGAGAACAGATCGGCGGCTAATCTCTTCGGCCTTCATACAACAACTATACTTACACCTTGATAAATATGGTGCTTTTACCCGCAGCAATGCTGCGGGTTTTTTGTTGTGACGAGACGGAATTTGCATTTTGTGGTAAAATTGCAAATTATTAGCAAATTCTTTTGACCTTTTCAATATGTCGGCATATAATATGTCACGGAAAATTATTTAATAGTTTTATTGAAAAAAGAAATTAGAAAGAATCTGTAAGAAAAATGGAAAAAGAAAAGCGTAAGATCTCGATAGATCCGGTGTTGTGTGTTGCATTCATTCTTGCCGTTGTCTCGGCGTTCATAATAAGACCCGGAAAAGAGTATATCGGCTATATTGATTTTAGGTCTCTCGGAATATTGTGGGGACTTATGGTAGTCATTCAGGGACTGAAAGAGAACACTGTATTTGAAAAGATCGCGACGGCGCTTCTTTCCAAGGTAAAGAACGGAAGGCAGCTTTCAGCGACACTTGTTTTTCTTTGTTTTTTCAGCAGTATGCTAATAACCAATGACGTGGCGCTTATAACATTTGTTCCGTTTGCACTCATGATGCTAAGTAGCTGCAAGAGAGAGGATCTGACCGTTTGGGTTGTCATCCTTCAGACGGTTGCGGCCAACTTGGGCAGCATGCTGACACCGCTCGGAAATCCGCAGAATCTGTATCTGTACGGGGCCAGTGGGCTTGGACTTGCGGCATTTCTATCCGTTACGCTTCCGTATACGATACTTGCGTTTGTACTGATAGCGGCGGGAGTATTTCTTTTGCCGAGAGGGAAAGAGCCTATTGAATTAAAGGAGAATATCGGAACGGTCGGAAAGTTCGGCTCAAACAGGCAGATATTGATCTACGCGATCCTTTTTGCGTTGGCGCTTTTGACTGTACTTGGATACATACCTTGGTATATTTCCGTGGCTGCGATCTTTATCGTGGTACTCGGAATGGACTTTAAGATCTTATTCAGAGCGGATTATATCCTGCTTCTTACTTTTATAGGATTCTTTATCTTTACAGGGAACCTCGGAAGGATAGATCGCATCTCGGATATCTTAAGGGATGTGATGAGCGGAAGAGAGTTTTTTGTATCGATACTCGCAAGTCAGGTTATAAGCAATGTTCCTGCGACATTCCTTCTTATAGGATTTGTTTCCGATATCAAAGAGATTATCGCGGGCGTGAATGTAGGGGGACTCGGAACGCTTATCGCTTCCATGGCAAGCCTTATTTCGTACAAGAATTTTGCCAATGAGTATCCTGATAAAAAGGGTGCTTACTTACTTAAGTTTACAGTTATCAATATCATCATGCTTTTGTGCATGATACTGCTTCATCAGATTTTAGGAGGCTGATCAAATGGCACTTATTTCCATAAAGGATCTGACCCTTGGATATGACAGGATGGTCGTTGCCGATGGGATTAGTTTTGAAGTAAATAAAGGCGATTATCTCTGTATAGTCGGAGAGAACGGATCGGGCAAGAGTACACTTATGAAAACGCTCTTGCATCTTCAGGACTCTTTAGGCGGCAAGATCACCATAGGTGACGGACTAAAGGCGAATGAGATCGGTTACCTTCCCCAGCAGACTGTGGTGCAAAGAGATTTCCCTGCTTCGGTTTGGGAGATTGTTCTCTCCGGATGCCAGTCTCACATGGGAGCCAGATTTTTTTATACTAAAGAAGAAAAAAAGATCGCTTTGGAAAACATGGAACATATGGGCATCTTGGGCTTTAAGAAGAGATGCTACAGAGAGCTTTCGGGCGGACAGCAGCAGAGAGTCCTTCTTGCGAGAGCGCTTTGCGCTACGAGAAAGGTTCTTTTGCTGGATGAACCTGTTTCCGGACTTGATCCTAAGGTTACCGCTGAGATGTATGAGCTTATTAAAGAGCTTAACGACAGCGGTATCACAATAATCATGATATCCCATGATATCCATGCGGCTGCTAAGTATGCAAGCCATGTTCTGCATATAGGAAAAGAGGTTTTCTTCGGAACAAAAGAAGAATACGTAAACAGTGAAGAAGGAAAGTTTTTCCTTAGCAAAGAAGGAGGTGACTGGGCATGATGGATAAGCTTACATTATTTTTCAGCTATTCGTTTGTAAGATATGCGTTTATAGTCGGTATACTTATCGCTCTTTCAGCCTCACTCCTTGGAGTAACTTTGGTGCTTAAGCGTTTTTCGTATATTGGTGATGGCTTGTCACACGTTGCTTTCGGTGCGATGGCTGTTGCAAGCGTGCTTAAGCTGACTAATCAGACTTTGCTCATTCTTCCGGTGACCGTTATATGTGCGGTGTTACTCCTTAAAAACGGACAGAAAGCTATGATAAAAGGCGATGCGGCTATAGCGATGCTGTCAGTCGGAGCACTTGCTTTCGGTTATCTTCTTATGAACGTTTTTACAACGTCGGCCAATGTATCCGGAGATGTGTGCAGCACTTTGTTTGGATCTATGTCGATACTTACGCTTACCAAGAATGAAGTGATCATTTGCGCAATACTTTCTGTGATTGTTGTTGTGATGTTTATTTTTCTGTACAACAAGATCTTTGCGGTCACTTTCGATGAGGATTTTTCAAAAGCTACGGGAGTAAATGCAGATGGATATAATCTGTTGATAGCGATAATGATAGCAGTTATCATCGTTGTTTCAATGAACCTTGTGGGTTCACTTCTTATTTCGGCGCTGGTAATATTCCCTGCTATCTCTGCAATGAGACTGTTTAAAAGCTTTTTGGGCGTTACTGTTTTTGCAGCGGTATTGTCAGTGGTATGTGCTTTTTCCGGAATGATCTTTTCAGTCCTTGCGGGAACACCGGTAGGATCAACAATTGTTATCGCCGATGTTTGCGCATTCGCCATCACTTCCTTGATAGCAGCAATAAAAGGAGGTGCATGATGAGAAGAAAAATTTTTGCATTAATGCTTATTACAATATTAGGACTCACGGGCTGTTCAGAAGTTGCTGGTACAAATTCCAGAACTTTAGGAGGTTCCAAGAGCGTAAATGATGTTTTGGAAGAGCAGATGGCGGCTGAAGATGCAGCTAATGCCGGAACTTCCGAAGAGGTTGTTGAAGATTCGAAAACATCAGTACCCGCTGCGGCGACATCAATGCATACTGCAGAATATATGGATGATTTCGGAGACACGATCGATCTTACCGGTCAGTCTTCAACAATGACTTATTCAGTTGTTTTCAATATGGTGTTTTATCCTGAGAACTTTGTCGGAAAGCACGTGAAATTGGAAGGACTGTATTCTGAAATGTATGTCGAGTCGACAGACAAGAGATATTATGCCTGCTTTGTTCCTGACGCTGCTGCATGCTGCGCACAGGGCATAGAGTTTGAACCTACGGAAGAGTATAAATATCCCGATGATTTCCCTAAGGATAGCGATGAGATCATTGTAGAGGGAGTCTTTGATACATATGATGAAGACGGCGAAGTGTACTGCACACTAAGAGATGCTAAATTCACCAAGAAAGCTGCCAATTAACGGGAATCGTCAAACTCTTAAAGCGATGCCGAGTTCTTCGTGCATACGCCGTTTGTTTTCATACATACGTTGATCCGCGAGAAGATATACTTCATGTGAATCTTTATCCGGACATTCATGCTTGTAAGCGTAGCCTGAGGCTACGCTTCTGTGATATTCGGGATAAAGAGCGTTCATGACATTGAGAGCACTGTTCATTCTTCCGATCAGTGCATCGATATCGAGATCCGAGGCATTTTCAATGATGACAAGGAATTCATCACCGCCGATTCTGGCACAGAGCCCCAATTCCTCAAATGTATTTGTAAGAACTTTGGAAAAGTCTTTTATATACTTATCACCCGTGAGGTGTCCGAATTTGTCGTTTATAGGTTTAAGTCCGTTCAGATCGATACTGATTATGCAATAGTCAGTATCTTTTTTATTGAGATCCAAAAGAGCTTTATCGGACTTAGCTCTGTTTGCCAGGTTGGTGAGGCCGTCAGCGTAAGCAAGACGAGACAATGAAGCATGCTCCTGCCTCTGAGCGAAGGTTTTTGTTACGTACAAAAGATAATACGCGATCTGGCATATTACAAAGAACAGACAGCCGCCGGCTATAGTTGCTTTGGCGGAGGCAGACGTGATCTGAGCTTTCTGCGGACCTACGATATAAACGATCAGATGGATGAACTCGGCAACTGTAAAGATAAAGAGTCCGGTCATCTGTATCATTCCGGCTTCGGAGATATTTCTTTTGATGAAGCTCTTGACCGTATAGTAGATCACGACAATAAAACCTACGACGCAGTCCACATGATACATAGGTAGTGTCGCTCTTAGGTGTATGTTGAAACTGAAATGCAGGATGAACTGGAAAAACGGGATCATGCTGCTGATTATGAAAAACAGGAAAAAGAGCCTTTTCTTTTCCGGCTTTTGTATGTAGTAAAGAATGATGTAGCAATAGGGTACTATCAGGTATAGTGTAAAGTATTCTATCTGCGTTTCAAGCGGTGCATGGACGAACAATGACAGTACATTGTAGTAACTAAGAAGCCAGGCGCCCAGGTTGGTACACATAAGTGATGAGTATAGCTGAACTGCGATATCCGGTATTGCAGTCACAAACAAAAGACTCAGCATCAGGAATACAATACCGAAAACAAAGAGCGCCATACCCGCAGATATGATGAAGATATGAGAATTGATGAAGTCCATTCGAAGCTCGGGAGTTGAGCCCAGGGAAGGACCGTCAAGAACCGTGAAAGCATCGTTTTCTTCTGCAAGCATCTTGAAGGTGATGTGCTTTCCTGCGTAGTCATTTGGGAGCGTGATGAAGTGGATCGCCTTTCCGATGAACTTATCTTCGCGATACATATCAAGACCGTATTTATACACGATCTCTCCGTCAACAAAACATTCGAGAGTAGTATATCTGCTTCTGAATGAGAGTGCAGGAAAAGGAATGGGCCCAAGATCGGGGAGTGTTTTTGACATGAATATCACATCTCCGTGTTTGAGCTTGGAATCCATAACAGTGTAAAATTCCGACATCTTTATGTCATGATAGTTCTCTGTGTTAATGGTTACGTCCCAGCCTTCGTCCAAAAGGGCTATCGGGTATTCGTTGTGAACGGACAGGGCATGGTGACAGAGTGTAAAAATAGTGATTGTTATAAGGATGGAAAGGAGTGTGGCGATAACGCGTTTTTTGTGCAGCATATCACGTACCTCCTTTCAGGATCGCATTCTTAATAAGGTCATCGTAAAGACGACCGAAAGATTCGTTGTGATGAGCCTTTTTCATGAAGTACATGCGCTTGTCGGCAAGAAGATATACAGAGTGTGCAGAAGCCGTCAATTTGGGCTTTATCGACTCGCTGTCGGCGTATCCCCATGAAGCTGAGTAACGAAGAGTTGGTTCGTTATCGTTTTTATCGGTCATAAGATCCGTAAGGAGAGCAAGTCCGTTTTCTGTTCTGGCATTATCGACATAAGGAAGGATGACAATAAACTCGTCTCCGCCCATTCTTCCGATGATGGCAGCATCAAAAAAGCTCTGTCTTAAAAGATCGGCAAAGCCGCTAAGGAGTTCATCTCCGGCGGCATGACCGTAGTTGTCGTTTGTATATTTCAGATAATCAAGGTCAAAGCTGATTATTGTGTATTTACCTTTTAAGCTTGCCAGTGTCAATTCGCACTTGGTTCTGTTATACAGTCCTGTAAGAGCGTCTGTGTATGCCAGACCTTCAAGCTGTTTTTTGGTTGTCTCTTCGCTGATATATTCTATACAGTGATAGAAGTAGTTAAGAAGAAGGCAGATGGAAAAGAGAAGCGCACCTACGGTCATAAAATCTATATTTGTGTTGATGTCTTCCATTCCGAAGTATTTGAAGATGTTGTATTTTACAATATCTATTATCGAGAACAAGAGAGTTATTATGAGTCCGAACAGAAGGACATTTGTGGACATAAATCTCTTGGAAAGATCTTCTTTGTTTGAAATGAATTTTTTAATTGTATTTGCAATGAGGATAGATATGATAAGTACACCCTCGATTATCGAGAGTATATGAAGCCATGATACAAACGCGCAGATGTGGCAGATGTTGAGTAAATGCATTGTCGCTGTTCCTATAACAAACAACACGTTAAATATAAGAACAATGTATCCGAGATATTTTTGGTCGAGCTGATTGGCTGCAAGGACAAATGCCAGTATGGTACCCGGGATCATGAACAGAGCCAGGTACTCAATAAATGAAAATAATTCCTGCTTATCAGAAATCTGTGAAAAGAGATCGTTAAAGCAAAGAACATATAAGCCTAAGATCAAAGTGACAAAGGCACTGAATATAATGCTGTAATCATGGTAGTTGTAGAAGATGATGTACGGTGCAAGGACCAGTGTAAGGAAGCCGAAAACGCACATGAATACACCGACAACAAGAGGAAGACGATGTCTTTGCAAAAGAGTCATCGAGATATCTTCGCAGTCTCCCAATGTGATCGGATAAAGGCCGGAGAAAGCATTGTTCTCATAAGATTTGATGACAATACGAATTTCCTTGCCGGCGTAATTGTCGGGAAGGGGGATATAGTTTTGAACCTTTGGGATCATCTTGTTCTTATCGGCATAGTCTTTTCCGTAAGAATAGATCTTCTTTCCGCCAACATATACATCAACGGTAGAAAGGATAGAACGGAAGTGTAATGTTGCGGGATTGATATCAGTGCGGGGAAGAGTGTTTTCTAAAGTGATGGTGTCGTATTTGTTCATTATGTCAATGCTTGTGGTTGACAGATGATCGACAGAATAAGATGAATCGCCACGATAAATAGTCCAGCCTTCTTCAAGCTGAACTATAGGATGTCTGTTTGGAGTGTTGTGTTTATCTCCACCTAGGAAGATAACTGCGGCAGCCGTTATAGCGATCGCCAGGATCGATAACACAGCTGCCTGCATCCTTGTTCTGATTTTCAAAGACGCTCCTTTCGTGCTACATAATAAGTATAGCTCAAAAGAGAATGCTTTGACAGTATTTAGATAATAAAGAAATGATAATTAGAAATGTCCGTGGCTTCCGCCGTGAGAGTGTCCGGAGCTCGATACGTGGATCGAACTTCCTCCGTGGGAGCCGCCTCTGCTACCGCTACTTTCGGTCTGCCTTAGATGACGTGCAAGATGGCGGCGAACAAATATGTCTGTATGTCTGCTCACGACGAGTCCGTCATGAGATCTGTAATCATTGGCAGCAGGCTTACTGTGCACGGTCTTTAAGTGTGAAGCCATGATGGCTATCGGTATGATACCGATGATGCAACCGGCTCCGAGACTTATGATGATGAGTCTTATATAATCCTGTTTGGTAAGCGGAGCTCTGTAGTCTACATCATACGGAGTTCCTTTGGAATAGAGATCGAGATAATAGTCGGATACCTCAATGTATTTAACGAATGCATCGTAATAGGAGTTGGTCTTGAGGTAGGGGATGATCTTGTCCATCATTTCATCCTGACCGTAATCGGTGAAGGCGTTAATGGCATCTCCTGAGGTGCTTATAGCCCACTCCCTGTCTTCCATACTGAGCATGAAAAGAGCACCGCTTTCGTTATAGTCTGCTCCAAAACCGTTGTAATCAAAGTAGTCATCAGCGAAATCCTGGATAGGACCTGTGTGAGATTTTACGGTGAGTATACATATGTTACTCTTTCTTTTTTCACTCAGTGCATCCAGTCTATTTTCGATATCTTTTTCCTGCTCGGGATTCAAAAGATCCGCATTATCAAGGAGCCTTGGCTTCTGTCTGGTTGAAGGCACGTTATAGCTGTCCCAGAGATCGGAAGCATAAGCTGTCTCAACGCAGAATAAGCTAAGGAAGGTCGCCAAAAAGGCGATCGCTATTATTTTTTGAAAGTGTTTGTATTTTTTCATATTGATAATCGTTCCGTTGTTGGTCAGAGTACGAAGCCCAAAACAAAGAAAATGAGGGCGGCGGAGATAAGTGAGATCGGAATGAAATACTTTAGCGCCTGCATAGGACTAAAGGGAAGATCTCCGACAAATCTGCCGTTCTGACCGTTCATTGCAAAGATATAATGCTTGCCGCTCCAAGTGGTGCTTAGCATATACACGGGATATAGCGCGTACTTGTAAGATGAGTTTACTGTTTGGCAGTCCTCTCTCTGAACTCTTACGGAAGAGTATCCGGAGACTGTACTTCTAAAGTCAGCTGCTGTAGTTGTGCCCATTCTTCTAAGAGCGTGAGGTTCACACTCTTTGGCTTCCACGTTATATTTGTTGGCAAAAAAGCCTGCGAGATATCCCATATTGAAAGGAACTGCCTTGTCATAGTCAAACGGTTCGAGAGATTCCATGAGATCGTCAGGCATCTCCTTGGATCCGTCTGCGGGCACTCTTTCAAAAGACTCCGTACCTTCGCGTGTTACGCTGTAGTACTTGGTCTCTGTGTAATTATATCTTGCATCGCTCCATGATCTGATTTTGGTGGCTTCATATAAGCCCGAGAAACTTTCTTTTGCATCAAAAAGCCAAAAGGGTACATATACACCCTTTATCTCATCGATGTGATTCTCCTCAAGAAAGACCTTGGGTACCAATCTCTTGGATTTGACGAAATTGGTGTAGATATTTACTGCATCTTCCTTGGTCTTCTGGAAAGGAATGATGTAATCGGGTTTAAACTCACCCGTAAATTTTTCTTTTACAACGATGTTGTTGTTACAGAAGGGACATTTTGTCGATCCCAAAGACTCCGTTGCGAGGATCTCGCCTCCGCAGGAACCGCATGAGTATACATATAAAGGCTCGCTCGGAGTGTTTCCATCTTCCGGCGCGGGGGATTCAACTGCTTCTCCCGAAGAAGAGGAGTTTTGATTGGCAACAAAATCTTTTACATCATATTCTGAATCACAATATGGGCATCTTAGCTTTTGTGTATGCGGGTTAAATTCCATTGCCCCGCCACAGGCGGGGCATTCATATTCTTGTAAAGCCATAATATCCTCTATGATCAGTTGGCGGGTCTGGCTGCACCGCAGTTAGGGCAGAAGTTTCCTGTGTTAACGTTTCCGCATGAACATGTCCATGTGCCTGCGTTCTGTGCAGGAGCTGCCTGAGCGGCACCCATGTTAAAGAGCTGATTGGGGTTCATTCCGCCTGCCTGCTGAGCCATGTTCATTCCTGCAAATGCCATCATAGGGCCTGCAGATGTATTCTTAGCTGCATCCTGCATAGCCTGAGCCTGAGCGCCTGCGAGTGTTGCTGCTGCCATGTTGGGATTGCGAAGAGCGCCGGCCTTCTGGAGCTCTTTGATAGTCTTTTCATCTTCTTCGTCAGCTACTACAGAGCTGATTCCAAAGCTTGAGATCTTGATTCCGTAGAAGTCGTCCCACTTATCTGAAAGTACTTCGTTGAGTGCGTTTGCGATCTCGGTTGTGTGTCCGGGAAGAGCACTGTAACGGATGCCCATCTCTGAGATCTTTGCAAATGCAGGCTGAAGAGCTGTAAGGAGCTCGCTCTTAAGCTGAGAGTCGATCTTATCTCTTCTGAATTCACCTGCTACATTTCCGCAAATGTTCTTGTAGAAGAGTACGGGATCGATAACACGATAGCTGTACTCACCGTGGCACTTGATGCTTACGTCCATATCAAGTCCGATATTTGTATCAACTACTCGGAAAGGGATCGGATTAACTGTTCCGTATTTGTTTCCGAGGATTTCTTTTGTATTTATGAAATAAACTCGCTGATCCTTGGCAGCGTCTCCGCCGAAGCCGAGTCTTTTGCCGAACTGCTTAAAGCTGTTAACGATGGCTTCTCCGAGATCTCCGTAGAAGATAGAAGGCTCGCTTGATGTATCGTATACGAATTCACCTGCCTCAGCGCAGATCTCAGTGATCTGTCCCTGATCGACAAGGATCATACACTGTCCTTCGTTGACAGCTATGATAGAGCCATCTGAAATGACATTTTCATTTCCTTTCTTATTTGATCCTCTACCCGCCTTTTTCTCGCCCTTTACAAGAAGAACGTCATTTGAAAGTGCGGGACAGTAAAAGTATTCCCTCCATTGATCTGCAAGCACGCTTCCGCCTGCTGCCATTGCTGCATGAATAAGCCCCATAACTATCTCCTTTCATAACCATATATTTTCTAGGTTTAAGTCGGTCTGTTACCGATATTATCTATTTTCGCACATTTGTATTTAAAAAACCACAACGGAGCAAAAAAATATGACCTTTGTGATATCATTATGTTTAGTGGGTGAAGGTGCCGTGAAAAAAATAAAACTTAAGATAAATCACAAAAACAAAATTCATACCATAGAGACCTTTAAAGGCAAGTTTCTCAAGGATGTTTCGGAAGCGGAAGGAATACCCTTTTCTTTTCCGTGCGGCGGAAACGGCAGATGCGGAAAATGTATGGTGAGATTCATAAGCGGCGCGCCCAGACCGACTGCAGCCGACATGACTTATATCCGGGAAAAAGAGCTTTCGGAGGGCTATAGGCTCCTTTGCAGGTGCGTACTTGAAAACGACTGCGAGGTGAGTATCAATGATAGCGCAGACGAGGATGGTATCGTTGCTGAGAGCGTTGATATAAACTCTTTTGACAAGAATGTAAAAGAGCGTGACTTTGACAGCTACGGTATCGCGGTTGATATAGGAACAACTACGATAGCGGCGGCGCTTCTTGGAGTAAACAAAAGCGGGGAGCACGCAGTTATTGATACGGCGTCCACAGTAAACCATCAGAGGAAGTACGGCGATGATGTTATATCCAGGATTGCCTATGCATCTGATGAAGAGGGGCTTAAGAGGCTTAATGAGATAGTTGTTTCGGATGTAAAAGAGCTTGTGGATAAGCTGAGCGCAGGTATTAAGAGCGAGATCGCAGGGCTGGTCGTAACCGGAAACACTACAATGCTCCACATTTTTAGGAATATAAACGTTGAGAGTCTCGGAAGATATCCGTACGAGACCACAGGTCTTGATATAGAGAAACGAAGTATGTACGGGATCAATACAGTGATCATGCCGGGATTTACGGCATTTGTCGGCGCGGATATCCTATCGGGCGTGTACTTTACGGATCTTATGAAGGAGGGGGAAAAGAGCCTTCTTCTCGATCTCGGTACAAACGGCGAGATGGCATATTATAACGGAAAAGAGCTTAAGATATGCTCTACGGCTGCAGGCCCTGTGTTTGAAGGCGGAACGATCTCCTGCGGAGTTGCATCTGTTCCGGGCGCGATATCGCATATCAGGATAAATGAAGCAGGTCACAAAGTAAGCTATGAGACGATAGGCGGTAAAGCTCCTATAGGTCTGTGCGGAACAGGAGTGATGGAAGCCGTTTCAGAGCTTGTAAGAGTGGGAGTGATCTCTTCGGACGGGCTTCTTTCAGATGAATATTTTGATGAGGGCTTTCCTATCACAGAAGATAAGAAGGTCAGCTTAAAGCAGGAAGATATAAGAAATGTCCAGCTCGCAAAAGCGGCTGTAAATTCAGGTATAAGACAGCTTCTTTCAGGAGAAGTACCTGACAGGGTTTGCATTTCGGGCGGTTTTGGAACAAACATTGACTATGACGCGATAAGACCTCTTAAGCTCTTCCCCGATACGGTTGAAGGAAACTGCGTAGGTGCAGGTAACACGGCACTAAAGGGAGCACTTAAGTATCTTGCGGCTTCTCTTTCGGGAGACGACAGAGTTTCGGAGGAGACAGCTCTTTTGACCAAGATAAAAGAGTCTGCGACTGAACTAATCCTTGCAAATAAGGATGATTTTGATGATACTTTTGTTGAGGCGATGAATTTTTGAGCCCGGAGGATTTATTATGATAGATGACAGATGGGTGTTTTATAAGGATGTTGAAGCCAAGGACATGGGCGGCGGAGTGACGAGACGTGTTCTTGCTTACAGTAAGGATCTTATGTGTGTCGAGAACTCTTTTGAAAAGGGGGCGATCGGCGCGCTTCACCATCATCCGCACACGCAGATAACTTATATTGTGAGCGGAGCGTTTGAATTTGAGATTGACGGTGTCAAAAAGATTGTAAGAGCGGGAGATACGATGCTTAAGACAAATGATGTCGTGCATGGCTGTGTCTGCCTTGAAAAGGGAGTACTTTTGGACATCTTTAATCCGATGAGAGAGGATTTTGTATGATCTGTGATTCATGTGCCAATTATGTTTATGACGAAGATTGGGAATGCTATACCTGCATGGTCAATATGGATGAGGACGACTATGCAAGGTTTATGAGTGGCGGCGCCAAGGAGTGCCCCTACTACCAGGACGACGACGAATACAAAGTTGTAAGACATCAGATGTGAGCGATATAAGGACTGAGTAAATCAAATGCCGCGCATGCGCGAAAGAGAGAAGACATGAAAATAGTTTTAAAGCATTTAACAAAAAGGTTCCCCAACAGGAATAAGAAGATAAAAGAGGATGTTATCGCGGTTAACGACTTTGACTTCGAGATAGAAGGCGGCAAGCTCATAGGACTTTTGGGCCCTTCGGGCTGTGGTAAGAGCACCGCGCTCAATCTTATCTGCGGTCTTGAGAAGCCTACCGAGGGACAGATCTTTTTTGATGATATTGATGTGACGAATCTTCCTCCGGAAAACAGGGGCGTTGGTCTCGTCTTTCAGAATTATGCGCTTTATCCGCATCTTACAGTGCGTGAAAATATCAGATTTCCCCTTGAGAATTTAAGAGGAAAGGACAAGCTCTCCAAGGAAGAGATGGAGAAAAGAGTGCAGGAGGCAGCAGCTCTTGTGCAGATTTCAGAGCTTCTCGACAGAAGACCTTCGGAGATGTCCGGTGGTCAGCAGCAGAGAGTTGCGATAGCAAGAGCTCTTGTTAAGATGCCGAGAGTTCTTTTGCTTGATGAGCCTTTATCCAATCTTGATGCCAGACTTCGTCTGCAGACAAGAGAAGAGCTTAAGAGAATTCAGGTTGAGACCGGTATAACAACGGTGTTCGTAACTCACGATCAGGAGGAGGCAATGAGTATCTCCGATACTATCGTGGTCATGAAGGACGGCGTTTTACATCAGATGGGTAAGCCGCAGGAGATCTACGACGAGCCGGTCAATCTTTTTGTTGCCAAGTTCCTTGGAACTCCGCAGATCAATGTATTTGAGGGCAAAATTTCCGGAGGAAAAGTTTACATTGATGACAAGGCAGTGCTTGATGCGGAAGGCGTTGCGGACAGAGATGTATACGTTGCAATAAGACCGGAGGGCTTTGTTGTCGATAAAAACGGGGCACTTACCTGCAAGTTTATAAACAGAGAGGTCATGGGCAGAGATACAAGCGTTGTCGCTACTCATGATAAGTTTCTTGGTGAAAACATAAGGGCTATAATTCCATCCGAAGAGGCGGTCGACCACGAGGACGGAACGGTTTCGTTTTCTTTAAAACCCCATAAGGTTCGCTTATTTGATAAAGCTACAGAGGAGAGGATAAAGATATGAAAAAGAATCTGACCGCATGGCTGTGTCTTCTCCCGGCTTTGCTGTTTCTTTTGGTATTTATGGTTTATCCGCTTGTCGATGTACTTATTTATTCCTTTGAAGAGGGATTTAACTTTGCATCGGGAAGATTTTTTGGTACGGGATTTTATAACTATTCCTATGTTCTTCATGATCCCTTTTTCATTCAGGCACTTAAGAACACTTTCATTATCGTTATCATCACGGTTCCCTTATCTACGGGGATCGCTCTTTTGATCTCTATGGAGCTTAGTTCGATCAAGTTCTTGAGAGATCTTTTCCAGACGATCTATTTTCTTCCGTATGTCACCAACACTTTGGCAGTTGGTCTTGTTTTCATGATATTGTTCAAAAAAACCGCATACTCGGACGGACTAATCTCTTTGCTCATACAGGTTTTCGGAGGACCTTCCGTTGACTTTATCGGAGGACCGTATTGGGCCAAGATGTTTGTCATGTGCTTCTATACTATATGGATCGTATTGCCGTTTAAGATACTTATCCTTACATCGGCACTTGCCTCTGTAAATCCCATGTACTACAAGGCTGCGCAGATCGACGCTACGCCCAAGTGGAGAGTGTTCTACAAGATAACACTTCCTATGATTTCGCCCATGGTATTTTATCTTGTGATAACGGGCTTTATCGGAGCGTTCAAGGCCTACAGTGATGAGGTTGCTCTCTTTGGAACGGATCTTAATGCGGCCGGAATGAACACGATAGTGGGATATGTCTATGACATGCTCTACGGTAACAGCGGCGGTTATCCTTCATATGCTTCCGCGGCTGCGCTTATTCTTTTTACCATAGTATTTACTATCACAACCATAAATCTGTTGGTCAGCAAAAAGACTGTGTATTATAACTGATCGGCGAAGGGGGTTGTATGAACGAAAAAGATAACAGGAAAATTGAAATAAGAGCAGGGATCAGGGACAGAGCAAGGACTATCGGAACGTATCTGTTTCTTTCGCTCTGGGGAATAATCGTTTTGTTCCCGTTTTATTGGATGATGTTAAGCTCTGTAAAGAGCTATGGCTCATACAATTCAGAGTATGTTCCCAAGTTTTTCACATTAACGCCCACGATGGAGAACTACATAACGGCGTTTACCGCAGTGCCGCTTGCCAGATACTTCCTCAACACTTTGATATTTACGGTGGTAACGACTGCGATAATGATGATCGTGGTCATCCTTTCGGCGTTTGCTTTTGCAAGACTTGATTTTAAGGGAAAAGATATTGTGTTTTCGATGTTTCTTTCTCTTATGATGATCCCGAACGAGCTTGTTATCATAACGAACTTTGTCACGATAACAAATCTAAATCTCAGAAATACTTTTATGGGACTTATACTTCCGTCGGTAACTTCGGTCTTCTATATTTATCTGCTTAAAGAAAACTTTGAGCAGATCCCGGAGGAATTGTACAAGGCGGCAAAGGTCGACGGTACATCGGATTTTAGATATCTGTGGAAGGTCATGCTTCCTATATCAAAACCGACAATCGTTACGATCACTATCCTTAAGGTCATTGAGTGCTGGAATTCATATGTGTGGCCGAGACTTATAACCGATGATTCTAACTATTTTCTTGTTTCGAACGGGATCCAGGAGATCAGAGAGAATGGTTTCGGAAGAGAGAATGTTCCTGCGATGATGGCGGCGGTAGTTGTCATCTCGGTTCCGCTCGTTGTGCTGTTTTTGATATTCAGACATAAGATCATGGCGGGTGTAGCGCGCGGTGGAACAAAGGGCTGACAGAGCATCCTTATATGGAGAATTGAAATGAAAGCATTAAAAAAGATAGCGATGATCCTGGGCACCGTCGTCCTTCTTACAGGTTGTCACGGGGCAGTGGAATCGGCTGAATTTAATATTCCGAGTGAGTTTGATGAAAACAAAAATATAGAGCTGACTTTCTGGGCCAAGAACGATACAAACGTCAATCAGACCAGGATTTATTCCAAGGCGATCTCGGATTTTGAAAAGCTGTATCCCAATATAAAAGTAAATGTCAGATTTTATACGGATTACGGCAAGATCTACAACGATGTCATAACCAATATCTCGACGGGAACGACACCAAACGTGTGCGTGACTTATCCCGATCATATAGCGACTTACCTTACGGGAAACAACACGGTTCTTTCGCTTGATGAGCTTTTTGATGACGAGAGATACGGACTTGGAGGATCTGAGCTTAAGTTTGATTCTCCGAAGAAAGAGGAGATAGTTCCGGAGTTTTTGAAGGAATGCGCGATAGGTGATAAGCATTATGCAATTCCTTATATGCGATCAACTGAGGCATGCTACGTCAATGAGACTTACGTAAACAAGCTTGGATATGAGCTTCCCGATACTCTTACATGGGATTTCGTGTGGGAGGTTTCTGAGGCTGCCATGGAAAAGGATGCTGACGGAACGTTCAAGGTAAACGGGCAGAATGTAATGATCCCCTTTATCTATAAGTCAACGGACAACATGATGATCCAGAGCCTTAAGCAGCGCGGCGCGGGCTATTCAGATGAAGAGGGAAACGTCCTTTTATTTAACGATGATACAAAAGAGATCCTAAAGACGATCACGGAACACGTTAAAACAGGCTCTTTTTCAACCTTTAAGATTTCAGGTTATCCCGCCAATTTCCTTAATGCGGGACAGTGCATCTTTGCGATAGATTCAACGGCGGGAGCTTCATGGATGGGATCAGGAGCGCCTCTTGTGGATATAGCAAAAGAGAAGATGGTCGATTTTGATACAAGAGTGATGACCATCCCTCAATATGATCCCGAGAATCCATGCATGATCTCTCAGGGGCCTTCGATATGTGTATTTAACAAGAAGGATCCGCAGGTTGTGCTGGCATCTTGGCTCTTTGCGCAATATCTTTTGACCAATGATGTTCAGATAGCTTATTCGGAGACGGAAGGGTACGTGCCTGTCACAACTAAGGCGCAGAATGACCCTGTATACAAGGAGTACCTTAGTCTTAAAGGCAGCGATAACAACGAGCATTACAAGGTCAAGATAGATGCTGCGGAGCTCTTGATGGCCAATACGAAGAATACCTTTGTCACGCCTGTGTTTAACGGCTCTGCATCTGTAAGGGATGCTTCAGGTCAGCTGATAGAGGATGTGGTGAAGTCCGTAAGGCGTAAAAAGACCGTAGATGATGCCTATATCGACGGGCTCTATAAATCGGTCCGCGCGCTGTATCATTTGGATGGAAGCGGTGAAGAACGGAGCCTTGGAGGTAAGGCGGAGCTTGGAAAGCTTCCGACGGCTTCGATAGTTCTTTTGACAGCAATCGTCCTTGCGTGGGTGCTCATAGGTCTCTATGTGATCCGCGAAAAAATGTCTTCTCAAAAGCAGAGTAAATAATGAGTGGTTGTTACTAAAATAGGTATTTTTATTTTTTATATAATCTAGTATAATTTCATTGTTTGAAAAGGCGCGGCGTGACGCGACAGAGATGTGCGCATGCACGGACAGGGAGGAATATTATGAAGAAAACAATGGCACTCGTTTTGGCAATGGGTCTTGCAGTTTCGATGATCGGATGCACACCCAAGAAGGCAGAGCAGGCAGCAGAGGCTGCAAGTGAAGCCGTTTCAGAGGCAGTAGAGGTTGCAAATGAGGCAGCATCTGTTGCAGAGGAAATTGCTCCGGATGAAAAGTCTGAAGGAGTTATGACATACGCAGAGTATGTGGCAGCAGAAATTGACAGTGAAGTAGTTGTTGAGACTTATGTACAGGCTAAGCAGTCATGGTGGGAAGATAAGGCCACTGTTTATACACAGGATAAGGACGGCGCTTATTTCCTTTATGATATGGCTTGCTCCGAGGAGGATTATGCAAAGCTTACTCCCGGAACAAAGATAAAGGTTACAGGTTATAAGTCTGAGTGGGAAGGCGAAGTTGAGATCGCAGACGCAACATTCGAGATCGAGGATGGCAATTATGTTGCTTCCGCTGAGGATGTTACATCACTTCTTGGAACAGACGGACTTATTGAGAAGCAGAACATGTTCGTTGCATTTAACGGCATGAAGGTTGAGCCTTCTACAGATGCTAACGGCAACGAGGTTGCTTATCTTTATAAGTGGGACGGCTCAGGTGAGCAGGGTGATGACCTTTACTTCAACGTATCTGTTGACGGAAAGACCTACAACTTCACAGTTGAATCTTATCTTTGCGACAAGGATTCAGATGTATACAAAGCTGTAGAGGGTCTTGAGATCGGACAGACAGTTGATCTTGAAGGATTCCTTTACTGGTATCAGGGAGTTAACCCTCATATCACTAAAGTTACAGTAAAGTAAGACAGAGGAAATGACGGCATGCAGGGACCCAAGATTACAAAAGAATGTGTGGAGATTGTAACGGATAAAAAGTTTTTGCGAGTATTCGATCTGCAGCACGCGGAAGGAAGGCATTATTTTGATGCTACCAGAAGAACGAAGGACAATCTTGTTGCGACCAAGTCGGAGGAAGAGTTTAAGTCGATGCTTCCCGACGCGGTAAGCTGTGTGGTCATATCTGATAAAGCAGGCGAGGAGCCGAAGCTTCTTTTGTCCTATGAATACAGATATCCCACAGGAAGATTTCTTTTGAGCGTGCCCGCAGGACTTCTTGATCCTGAAGATGCGGATACCAAGGATCCCATTCTTACTACCGCGATAAGGGAGATACATGAAGAGACAGGTATCGTTGTCGATGAGAGTAAGGATGAGCTTAAGGTTATAAATCCGCTTCTTTTCAGTACTCCGGGAATGACCGATGAAAGCAATGCTCTTGTGTGCGTTGTGCTTAACGATCATGATCTTTCGGGTCTTACGCAGGACGGAGCCGAGGGGCAGGAATGCTTTGACGGGTTCTCTCTTATAACCAAAGACGAAGCGAAGAAGATACTTAAGGACGGAGTCGACAACAGAGGGCATTTCTATTCGGTGTATACTTGGGCGGCGCTTATGTATTTTTCGCTTGATATGTGGAAATAATAGGATTAAACATTATAAGAATTGAGGTGCAAAAAATTGTACTTCAATTCTTATTTTTTTCTGATAATTGCCGATATATTATTTAGAAACGAAAAGGCAGGGAAGCCATGTGCATTTTTTCGGGAAGCCGAAGGAAAATGCACTTGCAAGAGTAATCTTGAGAAATGGAGGGAACCATGAGTAATATATCTGAAGTATCGGCAGGAATAGCCGGAACGTATGACGCTGCGCAGGCAGCAAAGACTGAGAAGTCTACCGGAAATTACGGAAAGACCATCGGTAAGGCAAAACTCTCTGAAGAGGGCGCGAAGTACTACGAAGAGCTTAAAAAGAAATTCTCCGGAATGGATTTTGTTCTTGTAAGTAAGGATATGAAAGACTATGCCAAGCAGAACGCAAGCTCTTTCGGAAACGCCAACAGGATGGTTGTCCTTATTGATGAGGAAAAGATAGAGAGAATGGCGACGGATGAAGAATACCGCGCCAAGTATGAAGGTCTCATTGCCAATGCTCAGAGCAAGATGCCTGAGCTCAAGTCTATCATGGAGAACAAGAGCAATGTAAAGACCATCGGAATGCAGGTTGAAGACAACGGAACAGCATCTTTCTTTGCGGTAATGCGCAAGTCATCGCAGGAGATGACAGAGAAGCTGGCAGAGAAAAGAGCTGAGAAGAAGGCGGAAGAGAAGGCTGAGGCCAAGAAGGAAGCCAAGAAAGAGCAGGCTGAAAAGCTTCAGGAAAAAGCTGCGGAAAGTGCCGTTGAAGATGAGGAGGATTATGTAATCCTCATGGCGAGTTCGGTGGAAGAGCTCGTAAAGAAGATAGATGATTACAATTTCAACATGAGGGCAGACACAGTACAGACGCCTTATGAGAAGACCATAGGACAGACAATAGATTATAAGGGATGATCCCGATATGATAAAGAAAACGCCTCGGCATAAGCCGGGGCGTTATATGTTGTACAAACCTGTGATTGTATTATTGGCATCTCAAGAATTAAGGCTTGAAAGAAACTGCTTGGTTCGCTCTTCTTTGGGATTACTTATAAGCTCTTTGGCAGGACCTTGTTCAAGGATGATGCCGTTGTCCATGAAGAGTGCGATATCCGCTACGTCTCTTGCAAAGCTCATCTCGTGAGTTACGATGATCATAGTTGTGTGGCGGCTTGCGAGTTCCCTGATAACCCTGAGTACTTCTCCCGTAAGCTCGGGATCAAGGGCTGAAGTGGGCTCGTCAAAGCACAGAATATCAGGCTCCAGAGCCAAGGCTCTTGCGATCGCTACTCTTTGTTGCTGACCGCCTGAGAGCTGGTGAGGGTAATTGTCCATTCTGTCAGACAGCCCCATCTGTGCCAAAAGCTCTTTTCCGTGTTCTATGATCTTGTCCTTTTGGGAAGCGTCGGCCTCCATAAGCGGGGCAAGAGTGACGTTCTCAAGGGCAGTATACTGAGGGAAAAGATTGAACTGCTGGAAAACAAGTCCGAAGTGTAGCCTGTTCTTCCTGAGCTGCTCGGGATTTGTGACAGGACTTGCTCCGTCAAAGATCTGTTGTCCTCTGACGGATATGGTTCCTTCATCCGGAGTCTCAAGAAAGTTCAGGATGCGGAGAAGCGTAGTCTTACCGCTTCCCGATGAGCCGATGATCGACATGGTCTGTCCTTCTTCCAGATCAAAGCTTATTCCCTTTAAAACTTCAGTATTTTCAAATGTCTTTTTTATATTCTTAACTTCTAAAATTGGCATAATGTGCACCGGTCTTTCATTATCTGAAATAGCTCAGTTTCTTTTCAATACGGTCAAACAGTACGGTCAACAGGCCGCTGAATATCAGGTAGAATGCACCTGTAAAGAACAAGGGCCAGATAATTCCGTTGCTCTTTATAAAGGCCTGTCCGTTCCATATTATCTCGTAGACGGCGATAACTCTGGCAAGTGAAGTGTCTTTTACCAGGGTGATTATCTCGTTGGAGATGGGCGGAACGATCCTCTTTACAAGCTGAAGCAAAATGACCTTGAAGAAGATCTGTTTATCAGTCATACCAAGAACCTTGCCGGCCTCATATTGTCCCACGGGAATCGACTGTATGCCGCCTCTGTAAATCTCTGAGAAGTAGCAGGCATAGTTGAACACAAAGGCTACGAGGGCAGCGATAAATCTACCCGAGGTCTCGGAGCCCCAGACATTTACGCCGAGGAAGATCCCAGGGCCGTAATAGATGATCAGAAGCTGGAGCATCAGCGGCGTTCCGCGTACGACCCAGATAATGAATCTAATAGGATATCTAATTATTTTTGCTTTGCTCATAGAGCCAAAGCAAATGAGAAGTCCCAGCGGCAGGGCAAAGACCTGTGTAAGGAAAAAGAGTTTCAGGGTCTCTAAAAATCCTACCAGAAGGGATGAAGTAACGGTAAAAAACATCAGCTCAAACCTACTCCTGTCTTATATTATGGGGCGATAACGGCGTCCTGAACACCGTATGTTGTTGCGATGGACTGTGTTGTGCCGTCCTTGTAGTACTCAGAAAGCTTGTCGTTTATGTATGCGGCGAGATCTGAACCCTTACGGCAACCGATACCGTATTCCTCTTTGGTCAGTTCAACTGTGTGTGTAAGCTTAGGATAGCTTGTGCCTTCGCCGATCATAGCGCCTGCCATGAGAAGGTCGATGATGCAAGCCTGAGATGTTCCCGCATCAACTTCCATAACGGCGTCAGCCTGAGATGTAAGAGATGTGTAGTTGTATCCGTTATCCTTAGCTGCCGCTTCTCCTGCAGATCCGGATTCTACCGCGAAAGACAAACCGGAAAGTGAAGCCGCATCCTTGTACTGATCGGCAATATCAGAAGGAACGACAACAACCTGTGCATTATTGAGGTAAGGATTGGTGCATTCCATGGAATTCTTAACCTCGTCGGTAAGAGTCATTCCGTTCCATATAACGTCAACGGATTTGTTTTTGAGCTCAAGGATCTTGTTGTCCCAGTCAATTTCAACGAATTCTACGTTAACCCCCAAAGAATCGCCGACCTTTTTGGCAAGATCAGCATCGAAACCAATCCATTCGCCTGAATCATCCTTATAATCCATGGGAGCAAAATCTGTAATACCAACGATCAATGTTCCCTTTCCCTTAATGTAGTCAACGTCGCTTTCGGGAGCTTTGGAGCCGCAGGCTGTAAGTCCCAACATGGTTGTAAGCAATAATGTTGCAAGTATTCTCTTTTTCATAAGTCCTCTCTCATTCTTCTAAAATAGTGGATTAAAATTGATATATCGACATTTAATACTTTATCACGTTACCATGTGGAATTGCAAGGCTCAAAAATAATTTTGAAAAAAGTGAAGATTTTTTTATTGCTGCTTCGTTATATTATATGTAGGACATGTCACAGAAAAAAGAAGGTGGGGAAAATCGATTCTAAGGAAAAGTTAATAGAGCTCATGGCGAAGTACAAGAATCTGGTTTTCTCTTTGTGCATAAAGATCACCGGTGACTATTTCGCTGCGGAGGATATCACGCAGGAGACCTTCATTTCGGCATTTGAACATCTTTCTGAGTTTGATGGGGCCTCGGAAAAAGCCTGGCTGTGCAGGATAGCAAGTAATAAATGTGTTGACTATCTAAAGGCTGCAGAGAGGCGAACGGCGCCAACGGAAGACACGGCTATGCCTGTGGCTGCGACATCAGGAGATGGCCCGGAAGCAGAGGTTGCCAAAAGAGATGTCTTAAGCCGGGTGGAAGAAAAGTGTAATGATCTTCCAAACGGGTATGCCCCTATAGCAAATATGTACTTTATCAAAGGCTTGAAGGCGGCCGAGATCTCGGAGAAACTGGGGATCCCGCTCAAGACGACACAAACAAAGATCTACAGGGCAAGAGAGATGCTAAGGAAAAACATAAGAAAGGAGGACCTGCTTGCATGAGTACTTACAATGAATATCTTTCAGATGAAGAACTGAATAAGCTTATAAATGAGATAGAAACGGAAGGCGAAACGGTCGCTCCTTACAGCATTGATGAAGCGGTGCTTTCTTATGTTGATAAGAGATGCGATAAGAAAAAGTCAAAAAAGATAAGCTATTACGCTTATTGTATGAAGGTTTCGGTATCTATAGCAGCTGCGATCATTTTGATGATTCTTTTGCCTTATTTCAAGGATACAGGAGCAGGCGTTCCTACCAAGAAAGAAGTGATCGCGCAGGAGGCTTCGATAAGTAAAGAGGAGCTGTTTTCCGGAGAAGTTATAAGTTCAAGGGAAGAGGTCTTATCAGAAAACTCTGAAAAAGACAGGCTCAAAGAAATGCAATCAATAATACAGTCAAAGTTTGAAGGATTATCCGAATAAAAGGGAGGATTAAAATAATGGAGATCAAGAAAAAGAATAAGTTTTTTACTTTTATGTTTTCGTTTATACCAGGTGCGGTTGAGATGTACATGGGACTTATGAAGAACGGATTTAGTATCATGGGATGCTTTGCGGCTCTTTTTGCGTTGTACACGGTTTTTCCTTATATTTTCCAGGGTGTGTTCATATCATTTATCTTTTTGGTATGGTTTTTTGCTTTTTTTCATGCTTGGAACGTGTTTTCAACAAGTCCTGAGAAGCTTGCAGTGATGAAGGATAGATATATATGGGAAGAGTTTGACCTTGGAGATAAAGTAAAGCTTCCTGATGGAATGGTGCGCAAGTATATGCCTTTCGTGCTGATCATATGCGGACTTTCCATGATGTGGTCATATGTTTCAAGGATCGCTTTCAGACTTATTCCGGATGAACTGTGGGATGATCTGTATTCTCTTGTGAATGATCTTCCGGAGGTTGTCATTGCAATAATCCTGATCGTGTTGGGAATCCGTTTGATAAGGGGAAAGAAAAAGGAGCTTGAAGCGGAAGATGCCGGTGGCGCTGAATCTGTAAACATGATAGCAGAAGCTGCTAAGGAGGAATAAATGGATAAGAACGTTAGATCTCACAGAGTTGGGGCGATCACCGCAGGATTATCCTTGATCGCATTCGGAATTGCTTTTGTATGTCATATTTTTGTTGGCGGAATAAGCTATGAATTCATATTTCACATGTGGCCGCTTTTGCTTGTAGGACTTGGGATCGAACTATTGATATCCAATTTGGGCTCGGAGAATGTTGTTTATGATAAGGGTGCGATCTTTCTGATGATAATCATGGCGATATTTGCCATGGGAATGGCATGTGCAGATATGCTCTTTCAGGCATATAAAGCAGAATTGTTGACGCTATATATGTACTTCTCATAGAAACGGAGTTGAGGGGATTTGAACCCCTGCGCCGGCAAAACCGACCTACCGGATTTCGAATCCGGACCCTTCAACCACTTGGGTACAACTCCAGGCGCTTTGGATTTTCCAAAGCGTTTTTTATTATACTTTTTTATATGTTGCTCGTCAATGCGTATTACTTGGCATAAAACCCAATATTTTGTATAATTACTAGTAGTATGCGTTTAACAAGAAAGGAATCCAAAGGAGGACTTTTCATATGATGAGAATAGGTATGCTGACCAGTGGTGGTGACTGTCAGGCATTAAATGCAGCTATGCGCGGTGTTGTAAAATGTATTGCGAACAGCGGCGAAGAAGTCGAGTTTTACGGCTTTTTAAATGGCTACAGAGGTCTTATCTACAGTGATTTTCGCATGCTGACATCTCGTGATTTTTCCGGAATACTTACCAAGGGTGGAACAATACTGGGAAGTTCAAGAACTCCTTTTAAGACCATCAAGGATCCTGATGAGAACGGACTTGATAAGGTTGAGGCAATGAAGCAGAACTACTATAAGCTTAAGCTTGATTGCCTGGTTGTTCTCGGTGGTAACGGATCTCAGAAGACAGCTAATCTGCTTTCGCAGGAAGGTCTTAATATTGTCTCACTTCCAAAGACTATAGATAACGATCTTTGGGGAACAGATATGACATTTGGTTTCCAGAGCGCGGTTGATGTAGCTACCGGTGTGATCGACAATATACATACTACGGCTGATTCTCACGGACGAGTATTTATTATTGAAGTAATGGGACACAAGGTTGGATGGCTTACGCTTAATGCGGGAATCGCAGGCGGCGCGGATGTTATCCTTATACCTGAGATCCCTTATGATATTGATAAAGTGTGTGAAGCGATCGAGGGAAGAGATAAGAAAGGCAGCAGATTTACGATCATAGCTGTTGCTGAAGGTGCTATTTCCAAGAAGGATGCCAAGCTTTCCAAGAAAGAATATAAGGAGAAGCTGGAGAAGAGTAAATATCCTTCAGTTTCCTACGAGATCGCTGAAGCAATTCAGAAGCGTACAGGTCACGAAGTAAGAGTTACCGTTCCCGGCCACATGCAGAGGGGCGGAGCACCGGATCCGTACGACAGAGTCTTTGCATCAAGACTCGGAGCAGAGGCGGGCCGCCTTGTCCTTAAAAAGGAATACGGCTATATGGTCGCCTACAAGAACAGAGAGATCGTAAAGGTTCCGCTTGGAGATATCGCGGGCAAGCTTAAATACGTATCTCCCGATGCAAGTATTATAAAAGAAGCCAAGATGCTTGGTGTATGCTTTGGGGATTGATGCATACATATAACAGGGTTTTGGTGGCGGAGTTGTTTTTCAGATGAGTTATGTAGCGTTATACAGAAAGTTCAGGCCCCCGGTTTTTGAAGACGTTAAGGGTCAGGACCATATAATAACCACTTTAAAGAATCAAATAAAATCTGACAGAGTCGGACATGCTTACCTGTTTTGCGGAACCCGCGGAACAGGTAAGACTTCTGTTGCCAAGATTCTTGCAAGAGCAGTCAACTGTGAGCATCCCGTAGACGGAAGTCCTTGCGGTGAATGCGAGATGTGCAAGTCGATCGCGGCAGGCAACAGCATGAATGTCATCGAGATAGATGCCGCATCCAATAACGGTGTAGACAATATCCGTGAGATCATAGATGAGGTATCGTATTCCCCTACAAAAGGAAAACGTAAAGTATATATCATCGACGAGGTACATATGTTATCCGCCGGTGCTTTTAATGCGCTTCTTAAGACTTTGGAGGAACCGCCGGAATACGTGATGTTTATTTTGGCGACAACGGAAGTTCAGAAGATCCCGATAACTATCCTTTCAAGGTGTCAGAGATATGATTTCCACAGGATCACTATTGATACCATAGAAGGAAGGCTTCGGGAGGTTGTAGATGCCGAAGGCATACAGGTTGAAGAGAAGGCGCTTAGATACATAGCCAAGACTGCGGATGGGTCCATGAGAGATTCGTTAAGCCTCTTGGATCAGTGCGTTGCATTTAATTACGGTCAGGAGCTTACGTATGATAAGGTGCTGAATGTGCTCGGAGCCGTAGACACTGAGGTGTTTAGCAAGCTCTTTTCCGCATTATATTCTCAAGACGCCAATTCGGCGCTTACCGTTCTTTCGGATGTAGTCATTCAGGGAAGAGAACTGGCGCAGTTTGTTAATGACTTCGTCTGGTATCTGCGAAACCTTATGCTTGTGCAGGCTTCCGATCAGATGGAAGATGTTGTTGATGTTTCATCAGATAATCTTAAAGAACTCAAGCAGCAGGCAGAAGGCGCGGAGACTGATACAATAATCAGATATATACGTATTTTTTCGGAGTTGTCATCACAGCTTAGGTATGCAACGCAGAAACGTATCTTGATAGAGATCACTCTTATCAAGATGTGCAAGCCTCAGATGGATGATAATGATGATTCCCTTGAGGACAGACTCAGAGTTCTTGAACAGCACGATGAGGAGAACAGCAAAGTCCTTGCCGGGATAAGATCCGGTGAGCTGTCTGTCTCGGTTTCGGGCGGAGCAACGGCCGGAGCGCAGGCGCAGCCTAAGGTCAAGAAAGTTCTTGACAGAGCGGTGCCTGAAGATATACAAAAGCTTGTGAAGGGATGGCCGGGTATCCTAGCGAGGATGGGTAATCCCATGAAGACCTTTATGCAGAGGGCAAGATTAAGTCTTGGAAATAATGATGTATTGCAGATCGTCTTTGACAACAAGCAGTACGCGGATAAATATGCCAATGAATCTGCGGCTGAGCTTCAGGATGTACTGGATGCGGCAATAGGCAAGCATGTTGAGTTTGAAACAAGATTCTTGGAGCAGCAACAGGCTTTTGAAGAGAATTATGTAAATTTACAGGCAATCAATTTTGATATTGTTACTGAAGATGAAGAAAAGGAGAATTAAAAAATGGGAAGACGCGGAGGATTTCCCGGAGGCGGAATGCCGGGAAACATGAACAATTTGATGAAGCAGGCGCAGAGAATGCAGCGCCAGATGGAGGAAAGCCAGAAGGAGCTTGAGACTAAGGAGTTTACTGCTAAGGCAGGCGGCGGAGCTGTTGAAGCTACTGTTTTCGGAAACAAGACTCTTAAGAGTGTTGTTATCTCACCTGATGCGGTTGATCCCGATGATGTTGAGATGTTGCAGGACATGATCGTTGCTGCAGTTAACGAAGCAATGAAGCAGGCTGATGAAGCAAGCGGAGCGATGATCGGAAAGATGACAGGCGGCTTAGGCGGAGGATTTCCTTTCTAATGGATCTTTACAGCGGACATATTAACCGGCTGATAGATGAGCTGGCGGCTCTTCCGGGAATAGGAGGGAAGTCGGCACAGCGGCTGGCTTTTTACATAATAAACCTGCCCAAGGACAGAGTGGCCAAACTGGCGGATTCGATCACGAGCGCCAGAGAGAACGTGCACTATTGTAAAGTATGTTGCACACTCACGGATGACGATGTTTGTCCCATATGTAGCAATACCTCAAGAGATCACAGCACGATCATGGTAGTAGAAAATGCAAGGGATTTAGCAGCATATGAGAAGACGGGCAAATACGACGGGGTATATCATGTTCTTCATGGAGCAATATCTCCGATGCTGGGGATAGGACCCGGAGACATTAGGCTTACCGAACTCATGCAGAGACTTCAGACCGAGGACATCAAAGAAGTCATTGTTGCAACCAACTCAAGCCTTGAGGGTGAAACAACTGCAATGTATATAAGTAAGCTCATAAAGCCCACGGGAATTAAAGTCACAAGAATTGCCAGTGGTGTTCCGGTCGGCGGTGATCTTGAATATATCGACGAGGTGACACTGCTCAGGGCATTGGAAGGCAGAACGGAGCTTTAATACATTTTTTAAACGGAGGAATTAATTATGGCACTAAGAAAAGAACAGGTTGGGGAGACCGCTAAGAACGAAGCTATTTACGCATATCACATCACTAACAGCAATGATACTGAGGTAGTGGTCATCAACTACGGATGCATCATCAAGAATATTTTTGTTAAAGATAAAAACGGCAACAAGGTTGATGTTGTTCTTGGCTTTGATGATGTTAAGGGATATTTTGACAACAGCTGCTTCCTTGGTGCGGCAGTAGGACCGACAGCGAACAGAATCGCAAATGCTAAGTATTCTATTAATGGAAAAGAGTTTACTCTTCCCGTTAATGATGGCCCTAACAATCTTCATACAGATATGGATAACGGATTCCACAAGAGAGTATGGGATGCAGAAGAGGGTGATAACTTCGTGAAGTTCACACTTAAGTCAGCTGAGGGAGATCTTGGATTCTCCGGAAACCGTGTGTTTAATATCACATACACACTTACAGATGATAATGCTCTTTCACTTCATTATCATGCTACAAGTGATGCTGACACTCTTATCAATATGACAAATCATACATATTTTAATCTCGGCGGACAGGCATCAGGTTCAATACTTGATAACACTCTTTTGCTCAATGCTTCCAATTACACACCTGTAATTGATTCAGCAGCTATCCCTACAGGCGAGATCGCAACTGTAAAGGGAACTCCTTTCGATTTCACACAGGAGAAGACTATCGGCCAGGATATAAATGCTGACAATGCTCAGCTTAAGGCAGTAGGAGGATACGATCACAACTACGTTATCGACGATGCTGACGGAACTATGAGAGAGTTTGCTACTCTTTCATCACCCAAGACAGGTATCACAATGAAGTGTTCTACAGATCTTCCGGGCGTGCAGCTCTATGCAGGTAACTTCCTTTCTGCAAAAGATGCAAAGGGCGGAATAGAATACAAGGCAAGAGACGGTGTATGTCTTGAGACTCAGTTCTATCCCAATTCAATTAACGAGGCAGGATTCCCTGATCCTGTATTTGGACCCGGTAGGGAATACGATACAACAACAATCTACCAGTTTGTTTGATTGAACGGATTGGTGTTTTTGGAGGCTGATTTTGGCGGAAGTACGTGATTTTAGCAAATATGCCGAAAAAATAAATAGAGCAGATTCGCAGGATACTTCCGAAAGAGGAACTTCCTATAAGGAAAGGATAAGAAGTCATAAGCTTATTGTCTTTTTCCGTACTATAGTCATTGTGGCTACCATTGCGCTTTTGACTGTTGTTATTTATGTGAGCTGGAGAGATAAGGAATATTCCGAAGCTACATATACAAAGGGCGCGCCCATAACTAACGGCGCTGATGCAAGGGTTGTCAGTCTCAACGGACATATCGTGCAGTACAGTAAAGACGGTGTGAGCTGTCTGGATGCGGGCGGACAGGCTTTGTGGAATCAGACATATGAGATGCAGAGCCCTATAGCCAGAACGTGCGGAGATGCGATCGCAATAGGCGATTATAACGGTCACAATATATATGTTAATAATGTAAGCGGAGCTTTGGGCGAAGTTGATACCAATCTTCCGATAAGAGATTTCTGTGTCTCGTCTCAGGGCGTTGTTGCTGCGGTTCTTGACGGAAAAGATGTTACTTGGATCTATCTGTATGATGCGCAGGGCAATACACTTGCAAACTTTAAGACCACAATGAAAGATAGCGGATATCCAATAAGCATCAGTATTTCTCCGAACGGCGAGCTTGTATGTGTATCTTATCTTTATCCAAGAGAAGGTTCGGTCATGACGAGCGTATCCTTCTTTAATTTCGGATCGGTCGGACAGAACTCCATTGATAACTTTGCAAGTTCTTATGATTATCCCGGTGTTGTTGTGCCTTACGTGCAGTTTATGACTACGGATAAGGCGTTCGCCGTATCTGATGACAGAATGATGTTTTATACCGGCTCGGAGAAGCCGGTTATACAGGTGGAGAATTTCACCGGAGACGATGAGGTCCGTTCTGTATATTTCAATGATTCTTATGTCGGACTTGTTTACGCAAACAGTACAGACGAGGGTGCATATAGACTTCAGGTATATAACACATCAGGAAGCCTTGTGCTCACGACATACTTTGATATGGAATATTCAGAGATCATATTCACCAACAAACAGATCGTAATATACAATGAGGACGAGTTCCTTCTTAAGGATATGAACGGACATATTAAATATGAGGGTGTTTTTAAGGAACCCGTAAGGACTGTTGTTCCGACAACAACAATGAGCAAGTTCATTCTTGTTACCAGGACTAGTGCGGATACAATGATCCTTAAATAAATAGGAGACAGCCATGGATTTTGATATTTCTCAAGTGGTCATTACAACGGTTGTTGTGTGCCTCTTTTTATGGAGAATGTCATATGGCGCCAAGAACGGCCTGTTTGCGGAAGCTGCGGGCCTTGTTTCTGTTTTGGCGGCATTTGTGTCAATATACTATATTACTAAGATTGCAGGAGATGTACTAAACTCCAACTTTGGAACAGTCATACCGAAAATAGGATATCTGGTAGTAGCTTTCTTGATCTATAAGCTTATGACGGCTATCGGAGATGCCTTTTCTAAGGTAAAAGAAGTGCCCGTGCTAAGCGGGATAAACAGACTTCTTGGAGCACTGTTTGGCGCAGCTGAGGCGTTTTTGATAATTTTCCTTGTTCAGTTCGTCACAAAAATCGAAGTGATGGACACGTTTAAAACCGTGTGTTTAAGCGTGTTTGAGTATATCCGGAAAACTTTTATAAAATAATAAAAAAAGTTATTGACACAGCTATAACCCTATGATATTCTAAATAAGCTGTCGCTGAGGACAGCGCAACACAGTACCTTGACAAATAAACAGTAATGCAACCCTGAAAAATTCCAAGAGAATAATTCAGAACAAAAGATAGTAAATTAACGGACAGAACAAAAGCCAAGCTTAGTTTTGACCGGATCAAACTTTTAGCAGTGGTTTGCTAATCTCGTGGGAGACCTCGATAAGCAAACTGTGCCTAGGTAAAATATTCCGAA
>JAFXTN010000021.1 GCA_017535785.1 Butyrivibrio sp.
AAACTTAGCAACTATCGGCATAAGATTTTTTATTTTTGGAGCATACTCATTTAGTATTTCTTTTTTTAACGCCTTGTGTGATAGTAATTCATGAACGTTATATATCTCAATCACCTGATTTACACTATACTCATTTTCAGATTCATTGAATGTATTTATATATTTCATGGCGTTTTCTACATGATATTCAAATGCCCAATCATAACTTTCTAATAATTTTATTCCATCATATCTTGTGCGCAAACAATTCCCTCCACAATAATACACCGCTTCTTCCTTCAGCATTTTTATACAAGTCGTTTAGTCTATACTATATATTTTACCATTCTAAAGTCTCATTAATATTTCATTCTGTGCATTTTCTATTATCAATATATACCAGTAAGTATTATCTTCTTTTCAAGCTCTTTTTACTCTCAAAAAAATAAGCATACACATTTAATTTTCTCATAAATGTGCATGCTTTTCAGCTCGAAAAAAGTAATAATTATACATTTTTCAGTAAAAATTTTTCTAAGGTTGTCTCTCATTCACCCCAACGCCACGTCTAAGATCATCATTAGGACAAAGCCCATGGCGAAGGCGACGGTTCCGGTGTTGGTGTGCTTGCCGACTGACATTTCGGGGAAGAGCTCCTCGACTACTACGTACATCATGGCGCCGGCTGCGAAGGCAAGCATGTAGGGAAGAACCTGGACTACGACTGCGGCCGCGAAGATCGTGATGATCGAGGCGATCGGCTCTACGATTCCGGAGAAGGCTCCGTAGAGGAAGGTCTTTCCTTTGTTCATGCCCTCTGCTTTGAGTGGCATTGATACGATCGCGCCCTCAGGGAAGTTCTGGATCGCGATACCGATCGCGAGGACGAGGGCTGCGGTTCTGCTGACAGCCACGTGTCCGGAAAGCCATCCGGCGTAGATGACACCTACAGCCATTCCCTCGGGGATGTTGTGAAGTGTTACCGCAAGGATGAGCTTTGTGGTTCTCTTGAGCTTACTGCCTGTCGGGCCCTCGGATACGTTATCCATGTGCATATGCGGAGTAACGATATCAAGGAAAAGGACAAAGCCGATTCCTATCAAAAATCCTATAGCTGCGGGCATATATGCAAACTTGCCGTATTCGGTGCTTGCTTCTATCGAAGGCTGCAAGAGGCTCCAGAATGAAGCTGCCACCATGACTCCTGCGGCAAAGCCCGTAAGTATCTTTTTAAGTCTTTCAGAAATGTCATCTTTTAAAAAGAAGACCATTGCAGCGCCGAGCGCCGTTCCCAAGAAGGGAATAAGTATTCCGATAATAATTTCGCTTCTCATCTTAAGTGTTCCCAATCCTACTGTCTAAACTAATGATAATGATTCTCAGTAACATACAGACAGTAATCTATCACGTATGCAAGGAACAGTCAAACTTAAGGCGGGCTATACTCGTCTTCCAATTCCAAGATCCGCTTCTCTTTGAAGCTTCGTTGTAACAGGCCCCATATATTTCTTCGCGGTTTCTAATATATGTTTCTCATTTCCCAGTATTTCCAATGTTGTTATCGAGAATACATTATTTAGATAGTCATCCGCATTAACACTGACATCCTCAAAATAATCAAAGATTTCCTGAAGTTTCTCTTTATCTGTATCCTCTTCCAAAAGATCTACAACGTTCGGCATTATAGACTCTTCAACAAATACCGTGGATAATAATTCTCCATATTCAGCTATATGCTCTTCTTTCTCACCGACTGTTGCCGGAAAAACTGAGCCATTTTATCAATAAAATTCTCAAATGTCATATTGGTATTCATTCTATCGCTTTTATCTATTCTTTACTTGCGTGAGCACACTCCAGTATACTTCCATATCACTATCTTCAAGATTGTTTACATTATCTTCTCCGCCCAAAAACAAGGGAATCTTATAACCCGCACATCTTCCATATGAAATTTCTTTGCCTGAAAAATTTTTCCATTCATCATAGAAAGACTTAGCCAAGCAAGCGTCCGAATATAAGGGAATCTCTTCATTTAGAAAATTTTCAAATGAACATGGAATTTCCAAAACATCATTAGTTCCTATTTCGAACATCAATACATTACCAAAAGTATCTTTTCTTAAATCAATTCCAAAGCAACGTCCCAACCAATCATATCCAAACGCTTTATATAAGCCTTTGAACGCAGGGTAAGCTTCATCAATTATCTCTGTCCACTTTGATACATTTTCCATAGAAAAAGAATTAAACAACCCTTCGCCAAATCTTTTTCCGCCTAATTTTGTTATAAAATCATTGTATAAATCACCTGACCAATTAAACTCTTCACTACTCTCAAAATAATTCAAAAAATCATTTATCATCTTAAACTCCCTACTTTATCGTAAATTCACCAAATACCGTTCCTATAGGTAAATCTTTTATTTTGTTTTTTATTTGAGTACCTAGACTTCTATTTACACTCATGTCTAATGGATTAAGGTTTAATATTTCATCTGCTCCTCCCAACTGCAAATCAATGGTGTGATCTATATCATATCCACTTGGTATAGATTCTTTTCCATAAGCCGATTTATATCTAGATGCTGCCGAAGTTCCACTTCGTTTTGCCGGTGTTTTAACTGTTGTAGCTTCAGAAAGGGCTTTAACTTTAGCATCCGCTTCAGCCTTTTGGATATCTGTCCACCCTTCTTTATATTTTAACTCTACATCAACTTTTTCCGCTTCCGAAACTGCTTTCGCTGCATCATCAGTCTTGTCGGTGACTTTTGCGAGATCATCCGCTTTGTCTACGGCTTTTGCTACATCATCGGCTTTGTCCGCTACTTTGGCGATATCATCAGCCTTGTCGGTGACTTTTATGAGGTCATCGGCTTTATCGACGACTTTTGCGACATCATCGGCTTTGTCGATGACTCTTTCTACATCGTCCAGTTTACTGATCACAGCCTCTCCGGCCTCGGCTGCTTTCGTAGCTTCTCCGGCTTTTGAAGCTCCGCCGGCTTCTCCTCCTCCGACGACGAAACTTCCTATCGTGGTAAGTATGTAGCCTGCTGCTTCGTAGCCTTCCTCTACGGACATGTTTTTTGTCTTTTGGATGGCTTCGTCTTTAAGGATGTTGACGATCGCCATACCCTGATCTTTTTTATCACCAAACCATGCCATCAGGTCTGCCGGGAGATTGTCGGTGCCTTTTTCTTTGATGTAATCAACACCTTCTTCAATCATACCACTAATTCCGTGTCCTGCCTTAAATCCAAGCTCAGGAAGTTTCAAAAATCCGGTTACGGTTTCTACAGCGACCGAAACGCCTCCGCGCTGGAATGCCCTGAAATTCTTCTTGGCATTTTTCTCAGTGTCTGCAAGGCTTCCGGTCTCCATCAGGCTCTGTATTCCTCCTGCGAACTCAAAGAAAGAAAAGAGTCCCATTGAAGTAAGGTTGTTATAGTATCTGTTATCCGGCTGAAGGTCTACCAATGCTTTTCCGGCCTCTTTGAGCTTGGGTTCAAGATAATCGCCCATCGCCGAAAGGATCTTGGCTCCCTTCTCCATCTGCTCAAGTCTTTCTTTGTTGCCACCCTGTTTATATATATCATGTGGATCAATTTCTTTGATAGCCTTTATTCCGCCTTGAGAAATCGCCTTGATCAAGGTCTTTTCCATCTGAGGCTCGTAAACTTCCATCTCGTTAAGCCTGTCAGCTTTGGCATTGATGTCTGTCGTAAGCTCGTAGACATACTCTTCAAGCCCCGTTCTGTTCACGTAATCCCATGAGTTTTGATCAAACCGCTCAAACTTTTTTATGCAGGTATCAATGAATTCTCCGGTGCCGCACAGCTGTCCGTACGCTTGGCGCGTAGGATCGTAATCGGGCTGGGTAAAAGAAAAATTGTACAGATCACTATACTCACTTGCCAGCTGCTGTAAATATGCCGCATCGTTCTCGATACCTCTTCCGTTATAGCTCAGATTGTCAAAAAAGTCTTCGACTTCTCTTTTTATGCCTGTAAGCACATCGGTATCTATGCGCGCCTTGGGCGAAGCATCGACTTCTGCTTTAAACTCTTCCTCTATATCGCTATACATGCGGCAAAGCTTGCTTTGGATCTTTTTCTGTTCATAATGGTATTTAAGCTGCTTATCACTTATAAATGCTTTGGATGCATCCGCCGCTTTTCCCACAAACTTATCATTACGGACATATTTTTCATAATTTGATTCAAGTACATTTGCTTTATCGCTGTAGCTATCGGTCAGATAGTATAAGTTTTCTATAAATGCATGTGCCTTCTCGACATCATGACTCTTCCCCATTATAGTCTCTCCTTTTTATTGCGCTTCCTGCATTCCTTCAAGCTCATCCTTTTCAGCTTCCAGATGCTCTATCCTTGCTTTCCACTCTTCTATAAGCTCTTCCAGTTTTTCTATTGCAGCATCGATCTCAGAAAGAAGCGTGGAAGTGGATTTCTGTGCATCTTCCGTAAGCTCATTTATCTTCTTTTTAAGCTCTGCTGCGTCTCTTTCTCTTTCGCCTCTCCATTTGGAGGCCTTTGTCATGTCGTATGCCAGGAAAGGACGATAGACATCTGTATCTATCGCATCCTTTTTTCCCGAAATACGTCCACTTGCTTCTTTCAATAGTCTTATAAACTCTTCCGCTCTCTCTATCTTACCCCAGAGGCGGTCGATCTCATCTTGTATATCTTCTATAGTACGCATGATCGTTCCCCATTACTCTTTCGCTGAATCTACTTTTATACTCTTGCTTGCAACATCATCAACTCTTATCATGCTGTCCCTCAGCTTTAAATAAGCAGTAGGCAGCACAACAGATGATTCTTCTCTGTACACTTTTGAAGAATTAAGAACATCCCTTAAAAGCTTTTCCATTTTCTTTCCAACTGAGGTATTTTCCCAGACTTCGATATTTTCAAGTACGGAATCGGATAGGACGCAATCTGCTGCGGAGTTGCCGATAGAACCGACTATCTCCGTAAAGACGCCTGCGTCCATGTAGACTTTTTCTTCTTTCATTTTTTCCCCTTTACTTTTTATAAGCGTACATGTGAATAACTATTTAACATAATAACACACATCTCAGAGGAGGTTCAAGGAGGTCGAGGTGATTCCAACGGTATAAAATGCCCCCTGAAAAAAAACTGTTGACACCCTAGGATAGATGTAGTATCTTTACTATGCCTGATGTAGTATATCAGTCGTACTATTGCTGACGTAGCATATAAACAATGCGATTTTTTAAAGGAGGTTTAGATCTCGTGGGCTACGGGATCGCAAGCTAAAGATATGAAAAATTTGAAATTATTATTGGGAATAATCATCGGATTTATATTGGAACTGGGATGTATTATCTTCGTAGATAATGCTATTAACCACTTGATCGTAAATCCCGCGCTTGGAGGAATGGCGGAATTTGCGTCAAGAACGCTGATCTTTATCCTCGGCTACTTTATCATTGAAAAGATGTATAAAAAAAGTGTTGCTCCTTCAACAAAGAACCTGAAGAAAGGACTCTTTGTCTATGGAGCAACATTCTGGATCTTGTTCATCTCGAACCTTATATTTGATCATAAAACTCCGACAATGCCGATATTATCATGCATTCCATCGGTTATCGGTATCATCTTTTCCGAAATGGGAACCGGTGTACTTGAGGAGCTTGTTTTTAGAGGATTCTTTTTCAACGCATTTTTAGATAGGCTTGGTGATACCAAGAGGGGCGTTTTTGCTTCTATGATCCTCTCATCATCGGTGTTTGGACTTTTTCACCTTCTCAATCTCATATCATACCCGGAGCTTTTTGTAGCAACTATGGCACAAGTGTTATATGCGATCCTGATGGGCAGCCTTTTCTGCGTGATCTACTATAGATCAAGGAATCTATGGCCTTGTATCATACTCCATGGGATCATGGATTTTACGTCTAAATTCTGGGACTGCTTCACTACCGCTCCAAAGACCGATTATACTGTTTTACTTGCTATCCTTTCAGTTGTTCTCTGCTTAATACTCTTTATCTCCGCAGTCGTTCAGCTGAACAATGAATTTAAGATTAAAAGGATCAGTCAAACTTAAGGAGTGTCGCAAGGATCCTCTTTGCACAGAGCTTAAGCATGTCTGTGTCGAGAGCGCCCATTTCCATGGCTTTTTTAACTCTCTCGGGGAAGCCTGTCGCCATCTTGAGGTCGTTACCTGCGTTGATCTCTTTGTAGTGCTCGCCTCTTGTCCACCAGTCTGATGTGACGATTCCGCCAAAGTTCCACTCATCGCGGAGGATTCCTGTGATGAGGTCTTTGTTCTCGGAAGCACGGAGGCCGTTGACTACGTTGTAGGAAGACATGATGGTGTAAGGCTCTTCCTCTTTTACGATCATCTCAAATGCCTTTAAGTAGATCTCACGAAGTGCTCTCTCTGAAACTCTTGAGTCGCTGTGCTTTCTGTTGGTCTCTTTGTTGTTGCAGGCAAAGTGCTTTACGCTTGCGCCAACGTGGTTTCTCTGGATACCGCGAACCATCGCAGCCGCCATCTTTCCTGTGAGGTAAGGATCCTCTGAATAGTACTCGAAGTTTCTTCCGCACATAGGGCTTCTGTGGATGTTGATGGCAGGTGTGAGCCATACGCTGAGGTTGTTCTCTTTGAGCTCCTCACCGCCTGCAAATCCTACCGCCTCAGCGATCTCTTTATTCCATGTGCATGCGATCGATGTTGAGCAAGGGAACGCTGTTGTGCGAACTCCTGTCTCGGGCATGATACGGACGCCTGCGGGGCCGTCTGCTGTAGCTGCATTGGGAACGCCGTACTCGTAGATGTTTCCAAAGCCGAATACGTTGGAAACGCCTGTGTTGGGCTGTCCGCCTACAAGATGGATGAGGTCATCGGTTGAAAGCTGCTCCATGAACTCATCGAGTGTGATCTTGCCTTCAGCAACCTCAGAAAACTTCTTGATTCCCTCGCGCATAGGCTGTGTATAGTAGTGCCTCGGGATCTCTTTTACCAAAGGAGCAGTCGCTTCTTCGGTTCCGGGCTGCATCTTCTCAAATATGCATTCGTTCTTGTCCTTATGCTCTCCAAGAGGAAGCTCTTCAAAAGATCCGTCACTGAGCATACGCTTCTTTAACTCCGAAGGAACAACCTTGTGCGAAAGCTCTTTTACCACCTTATCTTCTGAAAGATTCCAAGTGTACTCTGACTTAACGGCATCTCTTACGTTCTTACCGATATAGAAGCTGTACTCGCCCTTCTCAAGAAGGTAAGAAGCATCAGCTACTTTGCCGAGGTCGTCGTATGAAGAGATTGCGTACTCGTTGGCTGTGAGGGTAAGGATCTGTGACTCGCCGGCCTTTAGCTCTTTTGTCTTGTCAAAAGAGATCAAGCTTCTTGCGGCTTTTCCGAGCTTACCGTTAGGTGCCGAAGCATAGAGCTGAACTACTTCTTTTCCGGCCACCTTGCCTGTATTGGTGACTTTAACTGTGAAAATGAACTCGTCGTCCTTCTTGGCAGCCGACAGCTCTTTTACCTCAAAATCGGTGTAGGAAAGGCCGTATCCGAAGGGATAGATGACCTTGCTGTCTGCGCCGGGAATGGTTGAGAAATAGCGATATCCGACGTAGATATCCTCAGTATAATCAACATAATCTATGGACTCGTGGTAGTTCTCTGTAGAGGGATAATCCTCGAGTTTGCCTGCAAATGTATCTGCAAGTCTTCCTGAAGGGCATACGTTTCCAAGGAGGACGTCTGCTGCGGAAAGTCCGCCTTCCATACCGCCCTGTCCCATGTATACGGCAGCGGCGATCTTGGAATCTTCTTCGATCCATCTGCAATCTATAACTCCGCCGACGTTAAGAACTGCGATGACGTTCTTGAAATTGTCTTTCGCGGTCTTGATCATTTCTTTTTCTTCGGGGCTCAGGTAGAAGTCTCCGTCAGGGAATATCTCGCCCGAGAGTTTGGGCATGCTGACGCCGGCAGGCCAAGGATTGAAGTCCTCATAGTCGCCTTCTTTGTCGCTTCTATCCCAGCCTTCGCCTGAGAATCTGTTGATCACCACAATTGCGGTGTCAGAGAAGTTCTTGGCTTCGGTGAGCATGTTTGAAGGGATGGGGAGTTCTTTGGTCATTCCGGGAACGCATCCTTTCTTGAACTGCTCCTGTAGTCCCTCTTTATAGTATTCCATCAAAGGCTCATAAACCTTGACTTCACGTATCTTAAGTCCATCATAGAGTGAGTGGATGTACTCACAGTATACGTCTCCTGAGCCGCCGCCACCTTTTACGTAGTCAACTGCTGCTTTTCCGAGTAGTACGAGGGGCTTTTCCTTTGAAAGAGGTAAAATCCCGTTGTTCTTCAAAAGGACTATCGCCTCATCTGCAGCGTTCTTGGAAATCTCGATATGTTCCTTGCTGCTTGTCACTCTCTTGTCCTTGTAGAGCGGAAGTGATGGCTGATAGAGAAGTCTTGCCCATTTCTGCATTTTGATAAATCCTCCGTAATATCAAATAAAATCATTCAATGCTTTATTCTATTACATAAGGGGGAAATTGACTACTTAATTTATGTTATGAAGGTGGAATATTGTGAAGGGGGGGAGGGCGACGCGGTGGTTCTCGATCCGCGGCAGGTGCCGAGCACAAAAAAACAGTGCTGTTCAAAATTCATTTGATACAGCACTGTCTATATGATTATTTATCATCATAATGTGTCTTCCTGTCATTCGGAGTCGTCGCCATCTCCATCGCCTGAGCCACCGTCGCCGCTATCACCTTCGTCGCCGTGGTACTCTTCGGTAGGCGCTGCGTCTTCGGATACGGTCTCGCCGCCGTCATCGTCATCTCCGTCGTCTCCGGAGTCGCCGGAATCGCCCGCGTCGTCGCCTGAGCTGCTATCATCGTTTCCGTCATCGCCGCTGTTGTCGAGGGCGTCATCGTTGTCGTCGTCGCCATCGTTTCCGCCTGCAAGGGCATCATCGTTGCCGTCGCCATTGCCTTCGCCGCCGAGCTGATCGCTACCAGCTGCGTCTTCGTTGCCCGCGCCTGTTCCGACGCTGTCGCCTATTGCATCGCCTGTGCCCGCGCCGTCGCCGGACATTCCTTCGTTGGCTGCGTCGCTAGGTCCGGAAGCGCCTTCAGATGCTGCAAGACCTGCCTCGTCGGACTCGTCGCTGGAAGCTAGTCCTGCTTCGTCAGAGGATGCAACTGCTGCGGCATCTTCTATAGACAAGCCGCTTGAAGCCGCTGCTGCAGCTTCTTCCTCTTCCTCTGCTGCACGTCTCTCAGCTTCCTTCTCTTCAAGCCATCTTGCAAGTGTTTCTTCCTTGATGCTGTCTACATCAACGGTTTCTTCATCTATATCTGTATTGTCGTAATCAATGCTTCCGTCAGCGGATACGACAAATATAGCTGAATCATCTCTATTAGTTGCAACGTAGCCCTGGAGATAATCTTCTGTGTGGACGATAATGGTTGGTATGAGCTCCTCGTCGCTGCTATCGTCATCAGAGGCCGCGCGGCCATCTGCGCCGCTGCCGTCGGAACCCGCGCCGTCCGCGTCATCGCCGGAGCCGCTATCATCCGAGTCGTCACTGTCGTCCTCAGGCTCGATAACTTCTATCTCCGTCACACGTTCGCCAATTACAGGCTTCAGCTCAACAAGTGAATAGATGTAGCTCTCGCCAAAGGCATCAGTGATCATGTCGATTAGCTTCCAGGTTCTAGCGTTGACGCCCGCGCCGTCGCCGTCTTCGTCGCCGGACGAAGGTATATCTATACTATCCGCTCTGTCGGAGTAACCAAGATCGTGGTAGAGAACATCGTCGTAGTAATAAAGGTCTATCGGGGCTTCCTTTACCGAGCCCGAACCGCCGCCCGAACCATCGCCCGCGCCGCCGTCACCCGATCCCGAGCCCGAGCCCGCGCCATCGCTTCTGATGACCTGCAAGTGCAGGTAGTAGTCCGCTGAGGCGGTGAGCTTGAGTTCGGCTTCGATTGCGGAGGCGAGGTCGTCGTCGATGATGAGGTTGCCGTCGGTGTCGACGAGTTCGAGGCCGGAGGCGAGGTACACGCCCTTGTAGTGGCCTTCGGAGGAGTCGCTTGTGACGATCCTTCCGCCGACGTCGCCGACGTTGAAGACTTCGGTCTCGGCTTCGCGATCGGAATAGAACTTGCCGTCCTTATAATATACAAGCGCGCTGTTGCCGTTTCCGCTTATCACAATCTCTCGGGGCGTCATATCCCATTCCGCGTCGATCTCGAGGCTCTCAACGCCGCCTCGCATGTACCCGAGGATCTTATAAAGTGAGCCGGAGCCGGTGATGAGATTGCCTTCCTCATCCGTCAGGAAGTACCGTTCCTTATCGGACGCTGAGACAACGTCATACGCGCGCGAAAGAGCTTCCACTCTGCCCGAGAGCTCACTCTTTCTTGCCTCATCGTCGCACTCCTTGATTGCTTTATTAAGGCCCTTTATCGAGGCATCCATCATGGTCAAAAGAGATTCTTTATCCATGGAAAAGCCCGTAAAATCATAGCCGTATTTTTCCATCCCGCCGACATCGACAGGGAGCGAAACATCGCTCTGCGCCGTCGCTTCAACGTAGCTGGCCATGAAGAAAACGGCCATGGCCAATAATGAAGTTATTCTCAAAAATCTCTTTTTCATAGGCGTTACCTCTAACTGATTCGCACTTATGATAATAATGTTACTGATTCGCACTTATGATACCAATGTTTCTGAGTATGTCCTCAGCCTTTGTAGGCTGGTAGAAGCGCTTTCCGGGTCTTACGACCTGGTCGATACCGGGTATAGCATTTACGCTGCTGTGCTTATCCGAATCGTAGAACATAAAGCTTGTCGATCCGTTGAACGAATCGCCGCTCTTCTTATCTCTTCCTACTATCTCGCCCGCGAATGTCCTGTAAGGAATGACGAGCCTTGGATCATCGGAAGGATTAGCCGTCACTTCCTCGCTCATCAAAATGTGTCCCGTTGCTCCGGTGCCGTTTTCGGCCTTTACCTTTCCTTCGCAGTCGCCGCAGATACCGCCGACGTGCGTTCCCTTAAGGTTGCTGTTCGCCGCGGAGGTTCCTTTGACATCGAGGTCTCCGAACAGGAATCCGATCATACCTCCGACGTATCCGTCAAAGCCTTCGGACCTTACAAGCATGCTTGTTTCGCCCAAAGAGCCGTCTTCCGTATACGCTACGCTGCAGTTGTCAAAAGAGATATCGCCGCCACCGCAGCCAACGAGTCCGCCGCTGTAGCTTATCTCATTGGTCTCGGGCTCCCATAGAGCCACAAGCCTTATATCGTCTCTTACAAGATTTCCGTGTACATATTCTTTGGTCGTAGGATTGCCGTTCTCAACAACCATCCATCCCGAGAAGATGAAAGTATTTTTTTCGGGGTCAGCAGGCCTCGTCGCCGTCGTAGGGATTATTGAAGAGACGTTCTCGACATAATATGTCTTCTCATCTCTTGTTACCCTGTGGAATACGCTGTTGGAGTTATCCGGATAAACCGTATCCTTCCAGGTTCCGCCGTCAAGATCGTACTCAACAACGTAGTCGCCCGCGAGCATTGCTTCGCAGCTGTCCGTGTAAGGCTCCACAACGTACAGGCTCACATCCGAGTCAAAAACGGTTCCCGGAAGCTTAGCAATATTATTCTGAGTGGACGCCGTTCCGTCCTCGTTATTTACTGAAGAATCGCTGTAGCCGTAGCCGGTTGTAAAGCGCGTCCTAGCGAATCCCTCGCTCATTGCCTTCGTGATACCGATACGAGGCGTTCCGCTTGAATTTGTGATCGCGCCCGTGATCGTGATAGTGTGCTTAACACCGCCCGCATCTGCCGGAAGCTCGACGTTGTTGACAACGGAAGCCGCCGAATTCTCATAGATATACGGGTTGTCGCGAAGATTGAACGTAGCGCCGGAATTGAAATAGATTCCTCCGCCCGCCGTGTTCGCGCTGTTATATTTGATCTCAGGGCTGCCCGTCACGGTGAGGGTACCGCCGCTCGAAATATAGATACCACCGCCGTAATCCGCAGCGTTATTGGTGATCGTACCTGCGCTGATATTAGCCGCATGGCCAACCGTAACCGCGCCTCCGATGTCAGCCTTGTTGTTCGTTATATGTCCGCCGTACATGTTGAATGTACCCGAATCCGTCGCATATACAGCGCCGCCGTCGCCGCCTCTGTTACCTGCGATATTTCCTCTGTACAGGTTAAAAGAGCCACTCTCTACCTTTACTGCACCGTGCGAAGAAGCACCTGTGATAACGCCGCCGCTGACCGTCTTTTCCTGACCGTCCACGGGACTTGTTATCGATCTGTCATCGTCTCCGCAGTCCGTGAGCCTTAACTCCGCTCCGTCGGAAACCGCGATCATCCTGGAATCTCCGCCCTCCCAATTTATCTTTTTACCGTTAAGACAGAGAGTTATATTCTCATCAACAACCCACGTGCTTGTGAGGTTGACGTCATTCTCGAGGTAGTAGCTTCCTGCCGAAGTAGGAAGGCTGTCGTCGTTGACCCATCTTCTGAAAGCGATATTGTCATCGTCGTCATCGTGATGAACGCCGTAGATATCGTGCCTGTGGTCGGGCGCCACGAGCTTGGCCTCATTTCCGTCGTGGATGACGTCGTACTCGTTACTGTCGGATATGAAGTACTTGGCGGGATCGACGTCCTTATTTTCGCCGTCGACGTAGCCGTAGCCCGTTGTAAAGAAGCCCGGATCCTCCATGCGGATGCCTACCCTTGTACCTGACAAAAGAGGATTCACAACCGTGAGTTTTCTGCCGTTCTTAAGGTAGACATTGCTCCTCGTGCCGCTTTCGGTATTCTGCGAAATATAGATCTTTCCTTCTATCTTCACGGTTCCGCTCGAATAATAAACGCCGTGATCTTCGTTTCTTATGATGCTTCCGCCGTAGATCGTGGCGGTCGCGGTATTGGAAACATAGACGCCGGCTCCCGTATTGTCGGAAATCTCTCCGTTGTAGAGCTGCGCCGTTCCGTTTGTTATCTTGATTCCGTCGCCGTCATTTTCAGTGATGACGCCGCCCGACATCTTGAAGGTACCGCCGGTTATGCTTATGCAGCCTTTTTTGCCGCCCGTGATCTTACCTTTTCCGTGCGTGCTCGCATTACAGTCATCGAGTTCAAAAGAGCTTTCGAGGCCCACTACGATAGGAACCTGGCTGCTGTCGTTGACTGCCGTGAGGACATAGCCATTAAGACAGAGCGTTGTATCTCCCTGAACTGCCCATGACTTAGTAAATGTCGTATCGACGGTGAGATAATACTTTCCGCCTGCGGGAAGTGTTGTGGGATCGAATTTGTATACGCCGTCCTCAAGATAAAGGCCGAGCGTTACGTCGATAGGAGTCCATCCCGCGCCGTGATCGTGTACCGCCCACTGCGCATAGAGAGTGACATCCTGAGTTATAGTCTTCATGTCGCCGATGTTCCAGAACTCGCCTGTTCCGTCAACGACGGGCTTTGTGTACCATCCCGCAAAGACGCAGCCGGTACAAACATATTTGCACGCGAATTTATCGTCCGTGAGCTCAACCTGCGCTCCGGGCATCGTAGGCACATCAATGAGTATTGATTTCATCGTTCCTGAAACCTTGCCACTGATAACGCCTGTGTCGTTCCTTGTAAATGTGATCTTTCTCTTAGCTGTGGAATTGTTTATGACAAATATGGAAAAAGAGTCCGCTTCAAAGGTAGCCACAATATCTGCGCCGCTCGTAGATATTCCGCCCACGTTTTCAATGGATTCATCTATGACTTCCGATTTTTCATCTATGGATGCAACCTTTTCAAGCTTGGTGCCTGCGCTCTCATCGATGTGGTAGACATCGACAAGGAGCTTGTCGCCGTTGTCCTTAGCCTCTTTTGCCTTGTCCTTCATGGTGATCGAAAGGCTGATGGGCTTAATGGGCTCAACGTCGTTACCGTTGACATCCTTAAATCCGATATCGAGGTATTCAAGGCTGTCTTTTGGCATGTCGCTCTTATTTATTGCAGCCTTCTGGCCGGAGCTGAGTGACGCTGCAGAGACGCTCTTCGCGTAGAAGCCGGCTCTTTTGTCAAAAGCTCCCGAAGGGATGATTGCCTTAACTTCGTAGCAGGTTCCGGCTATGTCCTTGGAGACCGTCCACTGCTCGGAAGGATAGTTCACGCCCGAAGCCGCGTTGGGGTTCTCTGTAAGGAAATTGGTGCCGTCAAAGTAAACCTTAGTGTAGCCGCCGTTTCCGTCGTCGAGGTCGACCCCAATGACGTCAGTGAGCTCGTCAAAGAACTGAAGCTCTTCGGCGGCGTAGGCTATAACCTCGAAAAGGCCGAAGTTCAGCACAAGAACAGCTGACAAGATCAGTGTCATCAGCTTCTTTTTGATGCTATTTCTTTTTCCCGTACTGAATCTCTTCATAGTCCGCCCCTCATAAAATATGAATCAATTCAATCAGTTTCATGGTTCCGGAACCGTCACGATGTAGCCGGTCGGAATGTCCTCGCCTTCCTCGTCCGTCTCTTCACCCGTTATCTCAACTCTGCAGTCTTTGACGGTCGAATCATTCATCATTATTCCCGAAAGTGCGCCGCAGGATGCGATGACGTTGTCCTCATCTCCGTCCGCGCCGACCTTTTGGATGCCGGTTATCTGAGGATCTATGAGGATCAGGTTGTTGATCTCGCTTCCCCAGAATATCCTAAAGAGTCCCGTGCAGTATCTGTCGTAGACCGTGGTTCCGTTTACCGTCACGTTATAGCTTCCGGTCGGGAGGTACGATCTTGGAACTACTGCCGTCTTGCCCTCGTTAAATACGAGCACCGCGCTCTTTGAAAGGTCCGATTCATCGATCTTGAGATTGAGGATCTTGTGAGGCTGTGCCTCCGCCTCGCCCTCGTTGAGCGCGTCGTACTTATCAATGTATTCGTTCAATATCGGAGTAAAATATCTCGATTCTCTCTCCGATGCTTCGCTCATCGTATAGCAGTCATACCACAGGAAACGCTCATTTTCCTTGGGCTCCTCGCCATCAACCGGCGCGTTAAAATCAATATCTTTTGTCTGGACAGCGTTTATAGGTCTCTCGCCGAAGCTGTCGTAAAGGCTTCCCGTCGCTATGGAATCGACGATGCCGCTGCTCTCATCAAGGTTCTGAAGGTGCCTTGCGTAGGCGATAAATGCGTTGTACTTGCCGGATTTAACGCCGGTCTTGATCTTGCCCTCTTCGGTGCTGATGCCGTTGTCGTAGGCAAAAAGGCTGTTGTCTGAAGCTGTCGCACTCGCCCTAAGGAGCGCGCCGTCTATGATGACTTCGCCGTGTCCTTCGTAATTTGCGTAGGTCGAAACGTCGACCTTGACTGTCACGTTCTCGCCGGGGTAGAGGTATGCGTTCGCATCGTCCGCGCCACTCTCATTGAGCCTTGCGGCAACTCTGCCGACGGGGATCCACGATACGTCCTTAAACACATCGTCGGATGAAGGAAGCGATCCGTTCTTGGAGAACTGGCCCGCGAAGCTGGAAAGCTTGCCGTTTTGTTCATTTACGCCCAAGGCGTCGAGCAAAAGAGGTATCTTCGTGTATTCAAGGGTGTCGATATAGGTGCCCCACTGCGCAAATACCATCTTGTTCTTACTTGTTTCGCCCTCAATCTCTACTCTTAAGAGGACTTTTTTGTTCTTGATCCTGTTGTTGTAATTGGGTCCCTGCGAAGGGAATACGATCTCGATGTTACTTAGGAGCTTGTCCGAGTTAAAAAGACGTCTCTCTCCGCCTACGTAATGTCCGACCCTTACGTTTATCTTATTTCTTACATCATTGTCGATGATGGCTTCCGCGAGCTTATCCTCAGAACCGTCGCCGTCCGATACCTGGTAATATCCGACATGGCCCTTAAAGGTGCTCTTTCTTCTCTCATCATCTCTTATGATGTCCATGTTCTCTGATGTATAAAGCTCATCGATGTGGTACTTGTTCGTATCTGTCAGGTAAACAACGGAGTATACGCGGAAGTTTACGGGATCGAACTCAAGTAAGATTCCGTTTTCGAAAAGCTCAGGTGAAAGGAGCTGTCCGTCCGCGGTAAGGAGCTTGAGCACCGCGTCGCTTCCAAGCTTTGCTACGCCTTTTTCCTGACCGATGACAAAATACTCTACGTCGATATCTATGTATTCGCTGTCGTTGACCTCGCTCTTGATGCGGATGGTCTTGCCTTCAAGGATACCGGACGGGGATGATCCGCCCATGAGCATGTCCTGCGTCACTCCGTCAAAAGCGTAGATCTCCTGCATCCTGTTCTGGAAAGCCATGGCGATACTCTCCGCCGTCCTGTCGGCTGCTGCCTGCCTGTTGTTCTCAATGTATGAGCTGACGAAGGCAAAGCCGAGGCCGAACAAAACCACAAGTATCGCAACGACGATAAGTACCTCTGCAAGTGTAAAGCCCCTGTTATTCAGTTTACCGGTTGTCTTATCCCCTCTCATAAGCCCGTCACCTTTTACTCTGATCTAAAAGCCTGTCACCTTTTATCAACTATGATAGGTACCGCCAAAAAATAATTCTCTGAAAGTACGTTTCCTTCCTTGTCTACCACCTTTATATGGACCTTAAACGCGTCGTCCTCAAACTTTATGCTCATCCCTGCGGATAGCTCGTATTTGCCTGTTTTCGTCCTATATGCGCCTTCTCCGGCTATATCATACAAAGGACTGCTGTACAAAAGAGAACTCTCGCAGATTCTGCCGTACGGGCCGTCATCCGATGCATTCACGTATCCGATGATGTCGCCGGATTTATCTACTACGGAGAAATGCGCTCCCGGCCCGAAATTATGGGAATCGCTGTTAAATAATATCTCTCCGTTGTCGCCCTTTTTTATCTCTCCGCCTACTACAGCCACCTTAGAGCTTGAAAGCTCGCTCATAGCATATTCCGAAAGCTCACTGCAAAGCTCCATGGAAGTTGATATCTGCGCGCTTTTCTGATACCTGTTAACTGCAAGCGAAACGGTCGCGGTCAAAATAGACGTCGCAAGAAGTATGATGACCGTTGCTGCCAAAAGCTCCGCAAGCGAAAAGCCTTTGCGACTTTTGATAAGTCCGTATGCTCTTTTGACTTTGCGCTTTATACTCATAGGCTTTAGTTATCCTCAAATTCCGCTGACCAGTAATAGTACTTCTCCCCGCTCTCTCTTTCTGCCTCGTAGACATTTATATCGGTGGCTCCGTAGCCGAGAGAACCGCCCGCCGCATGATCAAGCTCCATCGATACGCTCTTGTCGCTGTTTTCAATGTATATCGTCACTCCTGCTGCCTCGCTGACACTTACCTCTTCTTTGTCAAAAATATCATTCTTGGTCCCGGCATTAACTTTTCCGGAAGCAACAATAGCCCCCGCGAGTATCATCATACCCATGGAAGCGATTATCAGTGCTATCAAGGTTTCCGCAAGGGATTCCCCTCTTCGATCATTAAGTTTCGAGAATACGGATCCAATTACCTTACCCATATTCATCCCCCTCATCGCTGTCAGTTTCCTTTTATCTCAATCGAGCAACTGTCAATTTCCTTTGGTCTCTATCGAGCAGTCTGACCAGGTATAATCCTTGCCGCCGATCCCGTTTTCCTCGGAGCTTACCGCAAAGAACAGCTTGACCGTGCTCTTATTTATCTCACTTTCGTCTATGCCTTCTCTTCCGTCGCTGAGAATTACCTCTATGTTATTATTATCGTCATTTTTGGCTGAAATTTTTACTCTTAAGGGGTCCTCTCCGGGATCCGCTCCCGATGAGATATACCAGGTCATTTCATTTCCTGCGCCCGATACAAGAGTCTTAAATTCGGTTTCAAAAGAGCTGTCTCCGTAGCTCTCTTTTTCTTTTTCCGAAAGCTTCCCGAGTTCGCTCTCACTTACTCCCGCAGGGCCGTATCCGACCACGTATTCGCCGCTTCCTTCATCATAAGAATAGCTGCATCCGTTAAAAAGCATTCTTACGTAAGATGCAGCTGATGATAACGCAAGATCGGACTGGTAACTATCTCTTTGTCTTGCAACCGTCTTTGCGCTGTTAAGCGCAATGCTTATAACCGCCACGCTGATCAGCGTCGAAGCAAGCAGCACGCCAAGTGCAAAAACAATCGTTGCCCCTCTTTTTTCCAAAAATTTCTTTCTGATCATTTGCTCTTACCATCCGCGGGGAGTTCAAGGTCTTCTACAGCGTCATATACCGTCTCATAGAAAGTTGCCGAACAATCAATGGTTATATCTTTTTCGAAGAGATCTTTGTCGACCTCGTTATCTCCTTTTCCGGATTTATCAAAGCCAACGCTCATATCTCCGATGATGCAGCGTATATCACTGCCTTCAAGCTCTTTTATTATCTTTTTGGCATCTTCATATCCCGATACGGTAAATGATAACGAGAACTTTCTTCTGAGCTGATCCTTATCTCTTGATATCTTAGAGAAATTTATGTGGTATTCCTTGGTGCTGGCAGTAAGAATATCCTGCAAATAAGATATCTCCTGCTTTTCATAGTTATAGCTAGGCATGTATGTGTACTCAGGTGTGCCTTCAACTATGGAATCCATCTCTTTTTTCATCTTCTGGATCTCTTCCATTTTTACTTCAGCCTCTGTTATCTCAAGCTCAAGATCTGCCTGTTTTTGCTCAAGACGCTTGATCTGGCTGATCGAAGGTTCATACACATAGAAATAATAGGCTGCACCGATCATTATCAATGCCAGTATTAAAAGAAGGAATTTTTCTCTTGTTGTTAGTTCTCTGTTTAACTTCTTAAGCACCGGTTTTCTCCTTATTTGATCTTGATCATAGTGATCTTCATCTGCACATCTACTATCTCATCCGAATTCTCTGTATCTTCGGTCTTACTTCTCTGAACATCGCTTACGCTGACCGCATCAACAAATTCTGTTCCTTTAAGCTCTTCTATTATTCCTACAAGCTTATCTACCGAATCAGTGGTAATGGCAACCGTAAGCTCATTGCCCTTTAAGCTGTAGCCGTTTAGCTCAAACTCTCTGTTCTTGAAAAGCTCTATTATCTCCATCGGAACGATCCTGTTGACGTTGCCTTTTTCTTCATCGGTCATGTAGTGCCAGGTGTAGTGATAATAAAGTTCCGGAAGGTCTTTCTCGGCTTCAAGAGTTGCATTGTATTTATCAAGCGTTTCTTGTACCTGAGCAACCTCCGCCTTTTTCTTATTTACACTTTGCATAAGATCGTATACCGCAAATTTACCGAAGAGAGAAGCAAAGATCGCTATCACCAGAAGTCCGCAGAAAAGGCCTTTCCAGTTGATGACCCTCTTCTCAAATATTTCAGTAAAGTCTACATAGTTCTTAATATGAGAACCCTGGTTTTGATCCTTTAACAGAATTCCCATTGCAATCGAAACTATACTAAAATTCTCGTTTGTGAACTGAGGGAACGCTTCCTCGAAAGTGTTCACGTTCATATTCAGTCGTTCTTTTAAAAGTTCGATAAACGGAGGGATAAGTGCTCCTGTTCCGTATATAAGGACCTCATTGAGCCTTGAACTCATATCCGACATCTCGTAGTAGTTTATACCCTTCATAACCTCTATCGTGATATCCTTATATGCATTAATGGCTACTTCGGAATTTACACAGTCTTCATAATTGGTCCTTACATAGGTCCTTGCAAGTTCCATCTCAATGTTGCGATCTTCAGCAATTGCCTGGAACAAATGATTCTCACCGATATCAATTACCTGAGCGAGCTTAAATTTATTATCCTTAAAGATCTGGAATCTGATAGCTCTGTTTCCGATATCAAGGAAACATCTTTCCTTTTTCCTCTCTTCCTCAGTCGGGAACTCTTTTAAATATCTCTCAAGTATGCACACCTCAGGAACCATCTTGCATAGCTTGAGTCCTGCCATCTGCAGTATCTCGTCTACAGTCTCGTAGTACTCTTTGGATATGGCAACTCCCAAAAGTTCCATGGAATCGGGAGCTCCGTCACCATCCGTATCGACAGTTTCTCTAAGCTCATAATCATAAAGGTAATCCTTTAATTCTCCGCTTATACTGTCTCTGAATTCATAAGGAAGATTTATCCTAAGCTGTTCATCACCCATCTTGGGAAGCTTTATATTTCTTGTAAGCACTCGAGCGGTTCCTATAACGAAATAGGCTTTCTTTCCTCTGAATTTTTTCTCTTTCATGGTCTCTTTTATAAAGGCCGCAAAGAGATTCTTGGAAACGATCTGGCCGTTATTTATTATGTTGTTTGGAATATCAACCCACGTAGTCTTTATCTCTTTTCCCTTGTACATACTAAGAGAAAGTCTTCTGTGTGCTGTATATATTCCGATGACTTTGCCTTTTCCGAACATTATTAAGCTCCTTAGAATAAACTAAAATACCAATCGGTTACCGTTTTAGAAAAGATCAAAAGTATATATCCCGACATTGCTATAGCCGGTGCAAAAGGAAATTCCCTTGTTTTATCCGGTAAGAATCTCCTTCTTATTCCCACAAATAAAAGTCCTATGATACACGAAAGAAGTATCAGTTCATAGCTTCCTGCTGCCCCAAGATAAAGAGCAAGCATTCCGTACAGCTTGATATCTCCTACGCCTAGTGCGTCTCTTTTTAACACCTTTCCCATCAAAAGAGCTATCGCAACCATGATCACTACTATGCCCACGCAAGAGAGGATATTCTCAAGTATCCCGGGTATATTCGCCTTATCTTTTTCCAAAAGATATTGAGCAACCTTTGATACTATGAATGTGATAACTCCCACGATGATGCAGCCGTTTGGTATTTCCATGATCTCAAGATCTACCAAAGATGCTGCAAACAGGCAGGCGGTGAGTATGATGTACGTTATCAGCAAGATGATGTTGTTCCAAAATGCTATATATAGTCCGAGACAGAGAAGTCCGAAGATAAGCTCTGTCAGCGGATATCTTACCGATACTTTTTGCTTGCAGTATCTGCATTTCCCGCCGGAAAAGATATAGCTGAATACCGGAACTAGATCAAGTGCTCCAAGCTCATGTCCGCAGTGCATGCAGTGGCTCGTTCCCTTTACCCAGTCTTCTTTTCTTACTATCCTCATTGCCATGCAGTTAAGAAAAGAACCAAGGGCGAGGCCAAATATGAAAGTCACGACTCCAAAGTAGATGATCACTAGCTTCTCCCGTCTAAATACTTACATAGTGTTATACATACTGAACATTGCCATATATATCGAAATAACAATAAATCCCGCGATCACTGCAAGGAACACCAGGATAGCAGGCTCAAGCATCGCTATCGCCTTGGCTACAGCCTGTTCAAGTTCGTTGTCATAATACCTGGCTACAGTATCAAGTGTGGTCTTAAGCTCACCGGTATCTTCTCCGACTCCGACCATATCTGTCAGGATATCCGGGAAGCACCCGGCTTCCGTCATACCTGCTCTCATGGTCTTACCTTCTTCAAGTCTTGTTACCATCTGAAGTGTCTTTTCCTCGTATATCTTGTTTGGCATGACCTTGGAGGTTACTCCAACCGCTTTGGTCATCGGGATTCCCGACTGGACCATGGTCGCCATTGTATTCGCAAATAAGCTTGCGCAGTTAAGCTCCATGATATTTCCGAGTACCGGAAGCTTAAGCTGCAATTTTGCTATGTTTCTGGCTCCGTTTGGAGATTTTTTATAAAGGATCACGCCGAACGCGATAGCCGCAACAAGCACGATGAAATAGATAAATGTGTCGCGTACAAAGTTGGATATCGCTATGAGCATCCTTGTCATAAGAGGTAGCTGTCCGCCCGTTTCATCAAAGATAGCTGTAAATGTAGGTACGACCTTGACCATAAGTACGATAACTACGATGACTGCGATCACCAGTACAAACGAGGGATAGATCATAGCTCCTCTTACCTTTGCTCCCATCTTGGTCTGCTTGTCATAGTGCTTATATATTGACTCAAAGCTTCCCGCAACATCTCCTGCTTCCTCACCTGCCTTAAGTGTCTCGCAGAATGTAGGAGGAAATTTGTCGTTTCCGTGGTCTTCAAATGCTGCGGATATGGTTCTTCCTGCTTCTACATCCGACGCAACCTCTGTAAGGACTTTTTTAAGAAACTTATCCTTGGTCTTATCTCCGATGAGTCTGACTGCTCTGGCTATCGGTATTCCCGCTGAAAGTATGGTTGCAAACTGGCTGCACATCATAGTAAAAGCCTTGGAATTAAGCTTAGTTCCACCGATATCGCCAAATAGGATCTTTCCGATAAGCGTATCGGATTCTCCCTTTATCTCGGTGAGCGATATTATGACGTTATAGTTATTTCGTATTTTGGCGGATGCCTCAAGTTCATTGGTGGCTTCAACCATCCCCGTTACCTGAAGTCCTCCGCTACCTTCTGCAACATACTTATAGTTTTTCATCACACACCCCGCTGCCCAAATCCGTTATGATCAAAAGATATTTCTGTTTACAAAGTCTTTATTTACCGCGTAATGAAGCGCATTTTCTCTTGTTATCATTCCCTTTTTCACCAGCATGCATATTGCCTGATCCATCGTCTGTCCGCCGATCTCGGAGCTCGTTGCAACTGCATTGGCGATCTGAGGAGTATTTCCGGTTCTTATAAGGTTTCTGATAGCATCGGTGACTATCATGTATTCGGCTGCAAGTACTCTTCCGCCGCCTTTTTTCTGAATGAGCTGCTGAGTAAGTACAGCCTGCAATACCATGGATAGCTGCAATCTTATCTGCTGCTGAGCATTCTCGGGAAATACCTGTACCATACGGTCTATGGAATCTGCCGCACTTCCCGTATGCAATGTTCCGAATACGAGGTGTCCGGTCTCAGCTGCAGTTATGGCTGTCTCGATAGTGTCTCTGTCACGCATCTCACCGATAAGGATAACGTTGGGGTCCTCACGGAGTGATGCTCTAAGTCCCATCGCAAAGCTCTGTGTATCTTTTCCTACTTCTCTTTGATTTATCGCGCACAGATCCGGAGTGTACATGTACTCGACAGGATCTTCCAGCGTTACGATATGTCTTTTGTAATTGTGATTGATATTGTCCATTATCGCAGCGAGCGTTGTTGACTTACCGGAACCTGTCTCGCCTGTTACAAGGACGATTCCCTTGTGGAGCTTAGGAAGGTCAAGAACAGCGGGCGGCACTCCGAGCGTCGAAAGCTCCGGGATATGCTCGGAAAGGATTCTGAGAGCAAGTGACGGAACTCCCTGCTGCTTGAACAAATGGATACGGCATCTGTTACCTGCAAAGGTATCTGCAGCGTCAAGTTCTCCGGTCTTCATAAGTTCATCAAAAGCTTCCTGCGTCTTAGAAAGCTCTTTTGCCATATTAAGGCAGTCCTCGGCGGTCACAGGAGTTTCCTCCATGTTCTCAAGATCGCCGCTACTTCTGTACTTGGGCGGAAGGCCGCAGATAATGTGAATATCGGAGGCTCCGTCTTCCTTTGCCTTTATAACGAGCTGTTCTATTGACATCATAAGCATCTACCTCAATCACTTTCGTTGGTGATACGCATTACTTCGTATACTGTGGTTATGCCATCATATATGAGCTTTATGCCTGCTTCTTTAAGTGAAACAAATTTGTTTTCAGGCTTTTTTAGTTCTTCGAGTATTGCTTCTCTTCCTGCTTTCTTGGTAATGAGTTCCCTGATCTTGGGTGTTACCAGCATGATCTCAAATACGGCGATTCGTCCCGAATATCCTGTATTAAAGCAGTGCTGGCAGCCTTTTCCGACTTTAAATTTCGTTCCGGGCTGTATCTTGATACCAAGCCTTTCCTCGTCGTCGGCCGTAGGGGTATATTCCTCGGCGCAATACGGGCAGATACGCCTTACAAGTCTCTGTGATATTACGCCTCGCAGAGTCGCTGATATAAGATAGGGCTCAACGCCGATATCTTCAAGACGGTCGATAGCTCCGACGGCGTCGTTGGTATGGATGGTACTCATAACGAAACGTCCCGTGAGTGCCGCTCTCATACATATATCTGCGGTCTCGCCGTCTCTTATCTCACCCACGGATATGATGTCCGGGTCCTGTCTGAGGATCGCTCTGAGGCCGTTTGCAAAGGTCATATTTACCTTGGGATTTATCTGTACCTGATTGAGACCGTCAAGGTTATACTCTATAGGATCTTCCAAGGTCACGAGGTTAACATCCCTTGTGTTGAGCTCATTTAACATCGCGTACATGGTCGTCGTCTTACCTGCTCCGGTAGGTCCAACGAGAAGCATTACGCCGTTCTTGTAATGGATGAGCTTTTCGTACTTCTCCATGTCGTCAGGTCTAAGTCCAAGCATCTCTTTGTCGATGTTGGTCGCAGACTTATCAAGGAGACGACATACTATCTTTTCACCCCAAGCGATCGGAAGTGTAGATACACGCATGTCGAAATTTCTATCGGCTACGGATACGGTAAATCTACCGTCCTGCGGTATCCTCTTCTCCGCAACATCCATACCGGACATGGTCTTGATACGGGCGATAACGGCCATCGTGATGTCATTTGGAACCTTCAGGACATCGCGCATAACGCCGTCAACTCGCATCCTGACATCCATTTCGTTTTCTCTCGGTTCGAAGTGGATATCCGATGCACGTTCCGCCGCAGCTCTTTCTATTATTGAGTTAACAAGTCTAATTGTGGGAGCATTGTCAGAATCACCGGAAAAAGATCCCGATGTGATGACATAGTATTGAACGGATGAATCGAGTTTATCGGGAGCCGATGCATCCGTATCCTGATCTCGTTTATAATCTTCGATAGCTCTCCAGGCGCCCTCATTGCCGTAGAGAGTATTTATGGCTCTCTCAACAGCAGAGCTCGTGGAAATAAGAGGTACGATCTTAAGATTGGTAACTTTTCGTACCTCATCAAGCGCATAGTAATTCAGAGGATCGTCCATGGCAACATACAGAGTGTTGAACTGCTTCTGCACCGGTACCATGTGATTCTTTTTCGCCGTATTCGGCGGTACAAGTTTAGACAGCTCAAGCGGTATGTTGACCTTTGTAAGATCCACATAATCAACTTCAAGCTGCACAGCCAATGTCTTGGCTATATTCTCGGGTGTAACGATCTTATTATTTATCAGAACCTCACCAAGCTTTTCCTTGGTCTTCTTCTGAGTCTCCAAGGCAAATTCAAGCTCTTTTTCTGTTATGAGTCCCCTCTCTATCAATAGATCGCCAATACGCTTTCTAGCCATATTACCCCCTTGATGCTATAAAACACAGTCAATCCAAATCAATCCGAAAGATTACCAAATTCATGGGTTTCTCCATAATCACTTTCTATGTATCCCCAAGGCGCAAAGCCACTTTCATCCATCGTACAATTCTCATCATAATATTCAATGTAGGATACACCGGTAAAAGTGATCGTCTCTATTTCATGTCCATCTTCCAAATCAACAATTTTTATAGTAGTGGGTACTCCATCCCCATTATTGAGGACGCTTCCGCCCCACTGGTTTCCACCCTCAGTGCTATTTCCATGATAAACAACGCCATCTATAGTGCTCTTTCCATTTGCTAAAAAATCAGCTGTTCCTATTGCCATAAGAGAGCGAAGATTAGCCAAATCCGTAGCATATTTAGCTTTATTCAGCTGTGCTGTGAATACAGGAATCGCTACAGCTACAAGCACTGCTATGATCGCTACTACGATTAAGAGTTCTGCTAAAGTGAATCCTTTAGTTCTTTTGTTCTCTTGATTTGTTTTCATAATCATCACCTTTACTTTCAGCTCAATGTGCTAAGTTAAAACTCATTTCCTTCACCCAAAACAAAGTTTTCATCAAGATAATCACAATCATTTGCGTATATTATCATTCCAATTGAATTTCCGCAGTATCCCATATCCATAGTAAACATTCCATTGAATTCAAATTTTTCTACAACATTTCCATCTGCATCACGTAATTCGTTTGTTATCGGATATCCCTTGGTTGTACCCATGCCACAAGCTTGACCATCGACATAATTCTGATAAGTTATCTCTCCATTAGCGAGATAATCTGCAGATATTACAGCATATTGAGCTCGAGCATTGGCTAAATCAGTTGCAAACTTCGCTTTATTCAGTTGAGCTGTAAATACCGGAATTGCTACAGCTACAAGCACTGCTATGATCGCTACTACTATGAGTAGTTCTGCCAGCGTGAATCCTTTTCTTTTATCTTTCATAATTTGTCACCTCATAAAATCGATTCGACTCATTGATACTGTAATTTATTAAAAACCTAAATCCATAATCGAATGTGATAGCTGTCAATTTTTCCGTTATCATACTCTCAATTCAAACTTATAGATCATGTATCCTCATGAACATTTGTCCATCATCGTTTATATAAATAAAAACAGCTCGGCCCCAGTCAACGCAGTCACTTTCTTCCGTATAATATCTTTCGTCGTTTCCACAAGGAATATCATTCGGATTATCGCCCAGATCAAAATCTTCACATCCGCCTTTTACAGCTGTTCCTTTGAAATAATACCCTTCACAATTAGTATCAAAGTAATCAACATCCATTACTCTTCCACTCGCCGCATCATAAGCCAGATAAACAAATTTTCCTCCGGAATAATCTCTCCAAACCAATTCATTCCCGACTCCATCTATTCCCGACAAAAATGCAGCTGCAGCTGCAGCTTTAGCGCCCCTGATATTGGATATATCTACCGCCTCCCTTGATTTTTCAAGCTGAGCAGTGAATACCGGAATTGCTACTGCAACAAGTACTGCGATAATGGCTACTACTATCAAAAGTTCAGCTAAAGTAAAGCCTTTGTTTTTATCACCATGCACCATGTCTTTTTTCATATAATGCCCTCATCTTTCATCAGTACTCCGGCCCCTGACAATCAGTGTCTACAGAGCCATCTTCCTTAAAGAAAAACCATATTGGAATGTCCTCACCCACGTCACATCCGATTATGCCTGCAACAGGAAATGGTAGCGGATCAAAATATTCATGTTCCCATTTTTCACTTTCCGCTTGAGACATATTAAATTCATACATAAAATCTAAATTGCTTTGCATATTAACTTCTGTGGCATAAATAAATTTCACTCCATTATTTGAGCCTGAAGCATCAATAATATGACCATTTCCCGGCTCTCCTGTTAAATACGCCGCAGAGGCTTCAGCGTAAGCACTTCTGAGATTAGCAATTGTCGTTGCCACCTTTGCACGTTTTAACTGAGCAGAAAATACCGGTATAGCTATAGCTACAAGCACTGCTATGATTGCTACTACAATAAGCAGTTCTGCAAGTGTGAATCCTCTTTTGTGATTTTTATTATTCATATGATCTAACCCCTCTCATACAAAGAAAAAACACTTATACATATTCACATATCAAAGAATTCCTTCATTACCCCATACTTCAAAATCATCAGGTGCATTGTCTCTATCTCTGTAAATAGCAACTCCCGGAGCAACGGATCTTGTTCCATCAAATCCAATTTCAATATAATCTGCTATTCCCGTAAATGAATATGTGTTTTGCAGATTTCCATCTTTATCATATACCTCGACAGTACACGGTAATCCGCTATCTATTTCAAATAATGCGGTACTAAATATTCCTTCACCGAAGCCTACACCGATGCCTCTCATTTTCACAGTGGTAACACCATTAGCAAGATAATCTGCTGATAATTCAGCATAGATTGCTCTGGCATTTGCTACATCCGTAGCATACTTTGCTTTATTTAATTGTGCTGTAAATACCGGTATTGCTACCGCTACAAGAACCGCTATGATTGCTACTACAATAAGCAGTTCTGCAAGTGTGAATCCTCTTTTGTGATTTTTTTTATTCATATGATCTACCTTCTCTCATAGAAAAAATAATACATATTCACGTATTTAGTGAATTTTCATCTCACTCCTGTCTAATCATCGATCAGAACTCTATATCCTCATTTCCAAATCTTTCCCAGGTATCATCATCCTCATCATTTATGAGTACATAAGGAGCTTTCCCAGTATAATCAACATCGACCTGTAAATAATATGATGCTCCGGAAAAATAGAATGTTTCCGTTGAATTTCCATTTGCATCAGTTACAGTTACAGTAATTGGTCCATTAACACCATCTGCTTCTGCTGCAAATCCATTTTCTGCAGTTACATGAGAACAATCATTCCCATTTTGAGTCATAGTTACATTAACTGTAGAAATACCATTAGCCAAAAAGTCAGCAGAAAGCATTGCATAAACAGATCTGGCATTAGCAAGGTCAGTTGCCTGTTTAGATTTTTTTAGCTGCGCTGTAAATACCGGAATAGCTACCGCTACGAGTACAGCGATGATAGCAACTACAATAAGGAGTTCAGCTAATGTGAATCCCTTTGTATTACATTTTTTCCTATTCATAAGGCTTCCCTCCTTATTGAAAATATGCTT
>JAFXTN010000022.1 GCA_017535785.1 Butyrivibrio sp.
TATTCCAAGCTTTTACGCTTTCAAGCGGCTTTGCCGATAAATTGCAGGACGCCGCCATATTCTTGATCTCATTAACGATACCCGTATATTTGAAAGTATCGATATGTAATTCCTTCTCTGACATTTTTATTATTCCCTTTTATAAGCTTTTACAATCTGTATCCCAAAATTGCGCGAAAGCTTTTCCGCCTCGCGCAATATCTTTTGTCTGATCATATTTATATTTATTCTGATAAATTCAATATCTCCAGCTTGTCCTTATCCAGAGCAAGCTCTTTCCCTTCTTTTTCATTCTGTGTAAAAGGGATGTGAAGGTAATCTATCTCATTGATATTGTAGGCATCACGCCAACCGATATCTCCATCCGGGTTTCTTTCTATTTCATTTGTGATTATGAAGGCATCATCGCCAAAAACAGCTGCCTCATCCACATAATAAGCCTGCGCACTGCTTGTAGGTTCAGGTACAAAAGCTTTCAAAAGAATGCTTGGATGATCGGGTTTACTGTAATACACGAGATCTCCGTTCTCATTATTGGAGATCGCGATCTCACCAGCCAGGTGATCTGCCAAACAAAGCGTGTCTTTGGCATCAAGATAGATCTTGGGCGCATAAAAATCACTTGCCTCATTGGCTTTTCCTGTCTTAACAAAGGAGATACTGTCCTTTTCTCCCAAAGTCACCTTATAGACCTCATATCCTGCGAAATAATGGCCGCTTCCTTCGTAATAGCCAAGCATAAAATATGAATTGGTCCCGTCAGTGATAAGCTGCTCAAATTCAGGTGCCGGATCATACAAAAAATCACTTATCGCAAGCGCGAGCTTTCCGTAATCCGTGCAGCTTCCGCTTTCATCATAAGAAGATACATAATACTTATTGTCTTCATAGCAACTCTTCATAACAAAAAGATTGTTGCCGGTATATCCGAAAACAGTAGTATAGTATCCTTCTCCGTCCTCTATGGTTGCAATCTCTTCATTATCATAGTAAACATGGATAATGCTTGATTGATATCCGTCGTTTTCTACAAATTCTCTTGTTACAAGTCCTCTGCCGTCCTCAGAAACCGCCTCGGGAGATCCATCCAAATATGGTCTCATATCCGGGCCTCCGATAGTGCTGTGCACTGTTCCTGACTTACTTGGCTCGGAAAATACAAAACCGTCTGTCACAGCATACATCTTACCGTTGCCGTAAGTGGTACCTACACACTCACTCATGCCGCTTTTCAGATCATAGCTCATGATCTTGGCTTGAAGTGCCTCCGGCTTTTCGTTTATAAAGCCACCCAAGGTAGGACTTTCAATACCCGCTGTATTGAACACGCGATAATAAACTTTATCACCGACTCTTACAAAGAAACTACCGTTGTTCTCAACTTCACCCGCTTCAAAAGCGCTTGAGAAAATACCCTTTGATCCATCATCTTCCTCTTCGGATCCATTGCTGTAGATATTGTTCTCTTCCTCATTTAAGTCGATTGATTCCGATTCCGCTATTTTATCCTGTTCACTTATAACATAATATTCCTCATTCTCATACTGGGTGATATCAGGCTCTTTTCTGTCTCCGCACCCTGTTAATCCAAGGCAACACAAAAAAGCCATCCCAATGATCATAGCGAAACACTTACATTTCATTAATATTTCCTCTCCCTCTCATGATGTAGTCGGGATATTAAGTGTTTTCCGGAAATGAGGTTGCGGTTCCTCCCGGCTCTGCGATCAGATAAACGGTTAAATATACGCCTCAAACTGCCCATGTCTTGCAATTCTGGCTGTAGTACAGATCAACATCTGCCGCTGCATCGTACAGACTGATAAGTGATGATAGCTTGTCACGCTCGGATAATCCGCTTGTCGCTCCAATAACACCACCGTCGGAAGCAGGTATCGAATCGCTGTCGATAAGCCTGATAACAGTCTCCATACTGTTCTTATACTTCTCCAGGTAAGTAGCGTCGGATGTATCAACGAGTCCCTTCGCAACAGTTGTCTCAGCGACCAGTCTGTCCATCTTCTCCCTTAATATCTCTTTATTATTCATAACTTTCCCCTTCACTTTCCTTTTATATATAGATTGGAATCCCCAATCATAAGCGTTTTTTGAAGTGCAACACCAGTTGCTCTTCACAATTCCCCAATTCAATGTTACCTTTAGTATGATATGGCTCAGGTTCTTTGCACATAAGAATCTGAGCCATATCATAATCTATCCCCAATAATTCGCTTATAAGATACTCTATCCTTTTGTGAAGCATTTCTTAATAATTGTATTCTATACCATATTTTGCATTATTGCAACATGGTTAACAAAATTTTCAAACTTTTTTCCAAAAAGAAAAACGTCCGGAATCTTCTGCAGATTCCGGACGTCGTGTGTGATGTTCGTAGTTAATATGAAACTATATTGTATAGGCTATGGTTATTATAATAAGTTAATTGGTTGGTTATATCAGTTACTTAACTATCATTCCTGTCTTTCTGTCAGCGAATACAGCAACCATTACAAGGAAGACGATACCCATAATAAGCTGTTGAGTCTTAGGCTCGATCTTCATCATTACAAGTCCTGCGGTAAGGATCTTGTATGTAAGTGCACCAAGGATAATGTTGTAGAACTTAACCTTGGCACCGCCGTTAACCGGCATTCCTCCAAGAACCAAAGCTATCATTATCTGAGTCTCAAGCTGGTTTCCTGCGGTGGAGGTAACGGAACCAACCTTGATACTATTGATAAAAGCTGCCAGACCTGTGATCATTCCGGCTGCGGCGTAAACCATCATTTTGGTTCTTTCAACTCTGACACCTGCGAATCTTGCAGCTGTCTCGCCGGCACCGATTGCCTTAAGTCTGTTTCCAAGTCCTGTATATTGGAATGCAAAAAATGCCACAATAAAGATCAGGATTGTAAAGGTCAGATTAAATCCAAGCGTGTTATATGAGGTGATATTGGAAGCTCCGTATACGGGAGTCTTTGTCGTGGCGTAGGCTACAACGCCACGGAAGAGGTACATGTTGCATATTGTAACAATGAAGGATGTAATCTTCCTCTTTACGTTAAAGAATCCATTGATCAATCCGATCAGGCCACCTGTGATGACACCACATAAGATGGCTAAAATTATGTTGTAATTAGATAAAAAGCATATAACTACAGAACACACACCGAGCATGGAGCCTTGGGAGAAGTCAAGACCACCCATGGTCATAACCATAAATACGCCCACACATGCTATAAGAAGTACATAGGACTGCGACAGTAAAAGTTTAAGATTTCCTACCGTATAAAGCCGTCCTCCTGTCAGTATTGCAAATAGAACGACGATAAATATAAAACCGGCAAAAGGCATTACATTCCTGACGATCGGCCGCTCCATGAAAGGAACACTTATTTTTTTCTCATTTTCCATAATCGGCCTCCCTTATACCATCTTTGCGATAAGATCTGTATCTTTCAGATCTTCCGAACGTTTGAATTCGCCGCTCTGACGACCGTTCTTCATTATTATTATTCGATCAGCCATACCAAGAAGCTCTGAGATTTCCTCTGAGATCATGATTATTGACTTACCGTTCTTTCTCATTGTATCCATCATCTGGTAGATATCGGCTTTAACCTTGACATCGATACCTCTTGTGGGTGAATCCAGGATGACGATATCCGAATCCTTTCCGATCCATCTTGCAAGCACGACTTTCTGCTTGTTACCACCGGAAAGAGCTGACATGAACTGATGAACTCCTTCCATCTTGGTACTCATCTGCTTAGCAAACTTCTCTGCGAAGACCTTTTGATCTTTGCCGAAGAGGATATGATTTCTCTTAAGATCTTCAATAGAAGGAAGGCAGATGTTGTCCTGGATCGTGTCATTTATTACGAGCGACTCGTTGTCTCTGTCCTTGGATGCATATGCTATACTGTGGTCGATCGCAGTCTTGATGTCGTTGATCTTTGTTCCATCTGAAAGGGTTACGCTTCCCTCTCTGTAATAAGATGCTCCGAAAAGAGCTTTCCCCACTTCATGCATACCACATTCGGAAAGACCTCCTATACCGATGATCTCTCCCTTATGAAGTTCTATATTGAAGTCATTTATCTCTCCCGGTACCGTGAGGTGCTCACCCTTCAAGACCACTTCATCCGATACCTTCTCACCGTAGTCCGTACGATAGTAGTTATTACTCATCTCACGTCCTACCATGAGTTTCTTTAGATCATCCGTAGTAACATCGCTGCTCTTAACGGTATCGATATATACACCGTCTCTCAGAACACTGATGCTATCGGACTGCTCTATTACTTCATCAAGGTCGTGTGATATGAAGATAACGCATCTTCCGTCATCCTTGGTATCCTTCATAACCTTGAAAAGCTCTTTTCTTCCTTTTTCACCAAGAGCTGTTGTAGTCTCATCAACTACAAGGATCTGTGGTTTAAAATGAGTTGCCTTTACGATCTCGATGAGCTTTCTGTCCTCAAAGTTGTATTTATCAATGAGGTTTGCGGCCTTGATATAGCCAAATCCGTAGGAATCAAGGAGTTCCTGCGCCTTTTTGTTCATAGCGTTGGTGTTCTTAACGCCGAACTTTGTAAACTCATCTTCTTTTCCCAAAAAGATATTCTCAGCAACGGAAAGTCCGGACAATGTTCCGATCTCCTGTACGATGATCGCAACGCCCTGGTAATTACCGTCTACCTGATTTTTTGCGTTAACTTCTTTTCCGTTTAATGTAAATTTACCGGTATCCTTGTGATAAATTCCTGTAAGGCAGGATGTAAATGTTGATTTACCGGAACCATTCTCACCGATCAGTGCATGGATCTCTCCTTTGTGAAAGTCGAGAGTGACATGATCAATGGCATGTGTTACGCCAAAATTCTTATCGATTTTTTCGGCATGAAGTAATACTTCGCTCATGTCTCTCCTCCTTATTTAACAACTTCACCCTTAACAGGCTTGATGGTCATAGTTACGATTGCAAGAAGAACCAAACCGGTTACGATGTTCTGAACGGTCGTAGGAGCTCCGAGAGCAACGAAGCCCTGGAAAAGGAGCTGGATGATAAACTCACCGATCACGATAGCAACTACCGGATGTCCGTACTTCTTAAATGCAAGTCCAAAGAACGTTCCCATAAGAGGCGGGAAGTTACGTGCCATGGAAGCAAGGTTGGATTCACTTGTCATTGAAGTTCCGTATGAAATTGTAAGGATTGATTCGATACCAACGAAAAGTCCGCAGAGTACAAATGCTACAACCTTGTATTTATCAACGTTAACACCCATGTTCTTGGCAACAACTTCATTGGAGCCGATAGCATAGGTATATGTTCCTATCTTGGTGTACTTAAGGATAAATCCGCAAAGGAAAAATGCGGCAAGAGCCAATATAAGATTCCAAGGATAATCACCGAAGGCTCTGTAGCCCTGTCCCAGTATGACGTTTTTCTCATTGGTCGCAAAAATGGAAAGCGCCTCATAAACAAGTGATAATCCCGCTGTTACGATAAGTGATGAAATTCTAAGTTTAATATATACAAGTCCGTTTAGGAGACCCACAAGAACTCCGCTTATCATCGGAGCTATGAGAAGTCCCGCATATCCGAAACGATTACTCATATTTACGGCAAGCACCGATGAAAGCACGATGTTTGCGCCCACACTCATATCAAAAGGCCCCATAACGCAGATAAAATAGAGACCACAGCCTCCGACCGCATAGATCAGTGCTGTTTTTAAATAGGTTTTTAATCTGTTAAAATCACCGAATGTCTGAGGAGCAAGTGTTTTGAAAATTGCCCAAAAGACAAAAGCGATGAAGATCAAAAGCAGAAGCCCGAATATTTGACTCTGTTTGAATTTCTGAAACTTACTCATAAAATCCTCCCGCAAGAGTTTGTTATAGATACTGTTTTCTTCTTTAATACCGTTTTGCTGTTTCTTTAAATATATGCCGTATTCCCCGGATGGCGGAAAATACGGCATTTTTTAGTTTTTTACTTTACGCTGTATACCCTTCTCTAAAAAATATACGCTTATCAGTTGCTGTGACGAGAAATAACGTCGTCGATTGAAAGATTTGAAGCTGCCTTGCTGAGATCTTCAAAGCTGTAACCAGCCATCTCAACCATCTCTTCGTCTGTGTAAGGATCATCCTTTACGAAATACTTCTCATAGTTTGCATAATCATCAGGTGATGATACATACAGATAAGGGAAGAGGATCTCATATCCGAATGTTCCTTCTTCCTTTACATAGTTGCCCTTAACTGCGTTAAGAACGAGGAAGAATGCAAAGAGAGGATCACAGAAGTGTCCGCCTGACTCTGCGAACATTCCGCCTGACTTAAGCTGATCTGCAAGGTCATCAAGGAAGTCTGTTGATACAACGTCGATCTTACCTGTAAGACCCTCGTTAGCAAAAGCACCGATAGAACCTACAAGAGGATCTCCACCACCACCTGCTACGATAAGAGCGTCCATACCGGGATTTGAGTTGTAAAGTGACATAGCTGCTGCAGCACCTTCTTCTGAAGATGTGTTAGCATATACAGGCTCAGTCATTGTAGCCTTGTCATCGGGATGAGCTGCATTCCACTCATCGATTGCCTGCTGATAACCCTTCCATCTAAGCTGGAATGTAGCATCACCAACTGTCCAAGCCTCAAGTCCGATTGTTCTGTCGCCTTTCTCAAGAAGGAGATTAACAAGTGTATATCCGTTTGTTACCTCATCCTCGTGAACTGCTCCAACATAGTACTTGGAGTTGCAAGCTGTCTTATATACTTCAGGGCTGTTTTCCTCTGAAATGATACGGAAGAACTGTGCGATATAAACGCCGTTCTCTGTACATGTATTGATAGCGGATGTCATTTCTGAATCAGCTGAGTTACAAATGATAATTCCCTTACATCCTGCTGCGCAAAGCTGCTCAACAGATGCTGTAACCTGCTCTGAAACGTGTCCCTGGTCAACATACTGAACCTCAACACCGTTTGCCTTAGCTGCCTTATCAACGATCTTTTTGCACTGGCTTCCGAGAACGTCAGTTGAACTCCAGATAGATACACCGATCGTGATATTGTCGCCTGATGCTGCGGGTGCTGCATCCCCTGATGCTGCTCCATCAGATGTAGGTGCTGCTGCACCGCCGCCGGATGCCTGTCCGCAACCAACCATCAATGATGCAGCCATTGTTCCTGCCAAGAGCAGTGCTCCCAACTTTTTGAATGTCTTTTTCATAGATCTATAACCCTCCTTTGGAAATTAGAAAAATGAATATATAAATCGGTTCGTGCCATCCGCGAACCTGATTTGGAACCCATGTTATTTCTTTAATCCCTTTACTTCATATGTTCTGCTCGTTTCCTCTCCGAACACAACGCCTGCGGATGTCGCCGCTGTCTCATCGTATGAAACTGTAACAACCACTTCGTCTCCGTTTGAGAGTCCTGAGTTCTTATCTATGTTGAGCGATATTGATGAAACTGCATTGATATACTTGGTGAGCTCCGAAAGATCTCCGAGATCCTCAAATTCCTTGATCTTCTCTTCGCCTCCGACCATCTCTGTCTCTATTCCGTCATAGTCAACCTTTACAAATGCTGTTCCTTCGCCGTTATTGCCGCTAAACTCGACAGTCACGTAATCGAGAATGTTCGTAACTCCGTCGGTAGTATCGATCTGAGCTTTCTTATCTGCCTTGCAGCCTGACAGCACGATCAAAAATCCCATCATCGCCGCTGCTATAAAAGCTGCAGTTTTCTTTCTTTTAAACACTTAATATCCCCTCCCTAATAAAATAAGCTCCGTAAACAGAATGAAATATTATTTCCTGTTTACGAAGCTATTGTATCAACTTGGATTTTTTTTAATTAGCACAATTTAGAAAAACTAGGTATCACTATTTTGAAAATTTATTTCTCTCATTGCCCTAAGGCTCTTTTCCTGTATTCGCTGGGGCTCACACCCTCAGATCTTCTGAATACCCTGCTGAAATAGTTATAATCATCGTATCCTACTTCAAAAGATATTGCTTCGAGCTTGTTTTTTTCGTCCTTCATCAGCTCTTTCGCCCTATTCATGCGGCATCCCGTTATAAAAGCAGTGATGGTCTCGTTATATGTCTGAGAAAACTTGCGCGAAAGATAACTTGGCTCAACATAGAACTGCTCGGCAAGATCCGCAAGCGAAAGCCTCTCCATATAATGCTTCTTTATATGATTGTGAATGATCTCGACCTGCTCACTGATGGAGCTGCTCTCGGAGTTATCTGAATCTGATGCTATCTGCAGAGCAAGCTCGATATTACCGATGATCGTCTCCTTGTTCAAAGAGCGAAGGCCGTAGTTGATCGCATCCTGAACCTCTTCAAAAAACCTTGTGTCGTCACCGCGGTCTGAATCCGCGATAGTATTGAGCACTCTGGTCGTAAACTGTGTCACCTCAAAGAGGCTCCACTTCTGACTGTCGCACTTACCCAGACCGGCTGTCTCCATGATAATGTTCTTGGCCTGAGCGATGTCTTTTTTGGCAAGACTTTCCGAAACAAGTGACTCGACGCGGTTTGTATATCTTTCATGGAAATCCGAAACCTTTTTGGAGCCCGAGCAAACAATGATGCTGTGCTCATTTCCGAAAGGTCTGGTCACCAGATCCGCAATCATCTCGCGGTAAACAGCGGCTATATCGTCGAGCGATGTAGCCTTATCATGAATGACAACGGTGATCGGTCCCTGCTTTTCTATCGGGAACGCTTCAAGAATGCGGTCTGCGATAAAATGAAGCCTTGCAGGCGTAGCATTGAGCTCTATGATAAATTCATTAACCTTGTCGGTATAGTTAAATATTATGATCCTCTCGTTGTCTATCAACTCGCGAAGCTTTTCTTTAAGGCCGTATGACATACGAAGGACATCCTTTTCATAGCTTTGCTTAAGGATCTCAACATTGTGAAACTTAACGAGTATGGTCGAAATCTCGGAAAAGACCTTTGTGCTCGGAACATGGAATTCATTTCCGGGTCTGAATAATTTTCCGTTCAAAAGAGAAGAGAACTCATCGTCTTCAAGGAATGAGGATACATAGTTTTCCCTGAGAAGACTGTCCTCTTTGTGTGCCTTTTCTTTTTCCCTCTCTTCCAAAGTCTTAATTGCTTTACTAAGCGAATCAACAAGCTGCTCCCTGCTTACGGGCTTAAGCAGATAGTCGATACCGCCTGACATAAATACGCCTTTTACCTTGCGGAAATCATCGTAACCGCTGACCGCAAGCGTTATGATATCCGGATAGTTGCTGCTTATCTTATCAAGAAGCTCAAGTCCGCTCAAAAACGGCATGTTGATATCCGTTATGACTATATCGGGCTTCTCTTTGGGAATCCTCTCAAGCACTTCTTCCCCGTCGCAGGCAGGTTCAAGAAATTCGATCGAGTAGTCTTCCCAAGGCAGCATTCTCTTTATGTTCTCACGGCTCCAAAGTTCATCATCAGCCGCCAATACCTTGTACTTTAACCCCATTGTACTGCTCCTTTATTGCTCAATACCTTCGTCCGTTTCCGAGTCGTCCGCGCTCTTAACTATCGGCAATGCTATGGTTGCCTTAGTTCCGCTGTCGGGATCGCTCTCGTAACGTATTCCGTAGCTTCTTCCGTAAACGCTCTTTACTCTGGCATTTACGTTCATGATACCTATCGAGCGTCCCATTTCGATCCTTCCGATATTTGCCTCTTCAAGCTGCTTGTTCATTGCCTCGGCATCCATACCGGCACCGTTGTCCTCGATCGTGATAAGGAGCTTTCCGTCTTCATGCCTTGCTGAGATGATAAGCTCTTTATCTTTTCTCCTGCTCTTTCGAAGACCGTGCTGAAGCGCATTCTCAACTATCGGCTGAAGCGTTATCCTCGGAATATTGTCTCTTAGTGTATCAGATTCTATATGATATGTGTACTTTACGCTGTTTCCGTTTCTGACGTCCATAACGTAAAGATAATTTCGAACGTGCGCCATCTCTTGCTGCAGAGTCGACTGCGTATCGGAGATATCAAGACTGTATCTGAAAATAGCCGAAAGCGACTGACAAAGTCCGCTCACAAGCGTACAATCCTGTGAAGCCGCTATTCCGCTCATCGTATCGAGCGTATTATACAGGAAATGAGGATTTATCTGAGCCTGGAGCACCTTGTACTGAGTTCGTTCCATCAATACCTTGGCTTCGTACTCTTCCTCAACCATCTTCTGGATCGTATCAAGCATCTCATTGAACTCTTCGCCCATGACCTTAAGCTCTTCGCTCCACCCGGTCGTCCTTCCGACTCTGAGATCCGTGTCACCTTCCTTGATCTGGATGATCGTATTGCTGAGCTCTTCCACCGGCCTGTAGATATATCCCGAGATCTTCGTTCCAAGTAGCAATGTCAAAAGAATGATCACCAGCGCGATAATCGTAAGCATACGGAAAAGCGCGCTCTGCGTCTGAAGCATGAGCGACTGCGGCGTAAGCATGACAATATGAAGGTTGTATTTCTCAGACGCTCTGCTGTTTAGGTAAAAAGAGCCGTATTCGTCCTCAAACTGAGGAAACTCATCGGAAGCTGTAGCGATCACCTTCGTGAGTTCGGAAAAGATCTTGCTTTCTTCCTTGGTCGTATTTCCAACCTGCGCTATCGGCGAATCCCCTCTTGGCTGAAGCCAAACATACACATCTCTCGAAGAAATGTATTTACTCATGATATCCGAGAAATTCTGCGTATTAAAATCACATATCAGATATCCGTACTGAGATCTGGTATCGTCATAAGTATGAAGCTTTAAACAAAAGCGAAGTACATCCTGATCCGCTACGTCATTGTGATATCCGGAAAGCATAACGGCATAGTCGTCGGATTTAAGATAGCTCTTTAGATGCGCAACATTGACATACATATCCTTATCATAAAGATCGTGCGGATACTTGTTTGGTTGCTTTCTCCATGAGCTGATCAGATTATCTTCATTGTCATAGATATACAGGGCCAGAAGCTGATCGGAAGGATCAAACTTTTTTTCCGCAAAATGCCATGCATCCCAATAATACTTAACAAGATTACTTCCACCGACATGAACTCTTCTCATGTCATAGATCATCTCTGCCTCTGTATAGATAGTCTGCATCTTTACGATGAGACCGTGAATATAAGAATTAAGCTCAGATTCCATTCTCTGGAGAGTCTCGTCGTTGTTCAAAAGACTCTCTCTCCTGATCTGCTGCCTCGATGTGACCTCAAATACAACCGTCTGTGTGACGATCGCAAAGAGCGTGCAGCCGATGACCAGACTCAGAATGGCCTGACGCATTGTCCACTTTATATTTTTCATAACCCGCTGTAAAAAGAAATCCCTTCAAAACCTAATACTTATATATGCGCTGCAGCAAAAGATCAGCTATACTGCGCTTCATCAAGCGACTCCTGAGATATGACCGCTTTATGGAGCATAACGATCTCGCCCTTCTTATGCTCTTTTACCTCATAAAGAGCATTGTCAGCCGTATACATGTAATCCCACAATTTTGTGGCCTCTCTCGGAACCGAATTACGGATACCCTGAGATATGGTCACTATCTTACCCTCTTTTTGAGCCTTGCTCTCTATCTTCATCTCATGGACGCTGTCCCTAAGCTCCATGGCATGATTCATAACCTCTTCATCTGTCATGCCCTCATATATGAGAACAAATTCATCACCGCCGTATCTGTACGCATGGATATTTTTATTGGATGAACACTTTAGTGCTATTGCCTCGGCTATCCTCTTAAGACATACATCACCGGCCTGATGTCCGTATGTGTCGTTATACTGCTTGAAATTGTCAACGTCAAGTATCTCGACCGCAAGAGACTTCTGCTCGCTATACGCCTTTTCAAAAGCTTCATCGGCATACTTATTAAGGCCGTATCTGTTACCGAGTCCCGTGAGAGAATCCGTCTCAGCTCTCTTAAGGAGCTTGTAATTCTCCTGCTCGATCGCGGAAAGCTTGGTCCTGATATCAGTAAAGAACCTGTAGTTTACCAGGCTGTCTTTTTCCTGAGCGATGGAATAAAGATAATACTCCTCAAGCGCCTTGGTCTTATTCTTTTCATCCTTGATAAGGCTGTACACTTCGCACTTAAGCCTTGCATGCTTTTTCTTAAGATATGAGATGTTCATGTCGTTTATCGATCTCTCGATATTCTTGACTATATAAACGACCTCATCAACTCTTCCGATCCTCATAAAGAAACGGCATATTCCGAAAATATCCTCAACACAATCAAGAGGAAACTTGTTGGTCTGTATGAGTTTCGAAAGAATGTCGGAGTACTTCTCGAATTCCTCTGTGTTTCCGAGCAGGTAATTACCTCTCATCCTGATATCAAGGACCGGAATGTCCTGGAAATATTCTCTGTTTACTTTAGGATCGTCCTCAAGTCTCTTAAGACCCAGAAGACAGTTCTTTACGGATGTTGCTTTTCCCAGCTGCATATAGCAATCCGCCTGGAAGCAATAGCAGAAAAGAAGATTCCTGTAATAGAGACTATCATTCTTATCACGTCTTATATGCTTGTAAGCCGAACGGATATAAGGAAGCGCCTTCTTGAAATCACCGATCTCATAATAGATCTGACCAATGTTGTATTCCAAAAGACCGTATACTGCACTAAGCTCATCTTGCTCATCGTTGCACAGCTTGACACCACTCATAAAGAAATCTAGGGATAATTCGAAATTACCATGACTTAAAGCATCGATACCCAGGAGGTTATAGCACCTTGCAAGGTACATGTCCTCTCCGCACATCTGCAGATATTCCATAGCTTTAAGAAGACTGGAATTGAATTTGCGATATTCGGTACTGACCATATAATACGCATCTGCAAGAAAATAATGGGAATAGCCCAAAAGAGTGATATCATCAACCTCTTTGGCCTTCCTGATAAGCCTGTTGCATATGGTTATGTAGCTTCCGGACATATTGGCTCTGGCTGTCAAAAGCTCTTTGTTAAGCGCCTGAACCTCTAAGTCATAATCCAGTATGTTCATACCCCAACTCCAACTCTTTCAAATGAGTATTATGAAATAATGATACTCCATCCTCATTCCCCATATCAAGCGGAAAAGCGTTAACTGACACATGTGACGGTCATTTTTATGGTTTACATATTATTATTGACTTTGCTGGTCAGATGATTATTTTTGCACCGGTTATCGTTTAATTTCGTCGTGCTTTTTAAACGCCCAATTCATGGGGTGTTATGAAACATATTTTTCAACTAATCCCCAATTTCCACAGAGTTATCCACATGACAACACTGTCGTTTTGTTAAGACTTTTTTATCACTTATCTGACAATTGACGTTATTGCATGTCATTGACGCACAATTTGAACTTCTGTTCGGTTTACATAATTATATTATAATGCACTTTATGTAAACCTATATTGGCATTTTATTTATATTTTTGTATTTTTAGCCTTGTTTTTCATCCGAAAACGCGCTCCAGAAGCGAGATACAGCATTTTTGACTTCACCGGTCGAAACCGCCCTGCATCCGTACCACTCTCTAGGGAAAAGTGCTCTGTAGCTGCCTTGCATGAATCTATCATCAAGTAGCGCCACGATCCCCTTGTCCTCTTCCGTCCTGATAACTCTTCCTGCTGCCTGAAGTACCTTGTTCATTCCGGGGAATCTGTAGGCATAGTCAAATCCATCCACGCCTCTTTGCTCAAAGAATTCCCTTATGATCTCTCTTTCGTTGCATACAAGCGGTATTCCGGTTCCGACAACGATAACTCCGATGAGGCTGTCGTACTTAAGATCTATTCCCTCGCTGAATATTCCTCCCATAACGCAGAAGCCGAGTATGTTCTTATCTTCCTCAACCTCAATGTCCATATGGATGACGTCGGACAGATCCAGGTTATTGCCTTCCGAAAATCTCTCAAGGAAGGATTCACGCGCATCCTCGCTCATAAAGCTCTTTTGCACGACAAGCTCCGACGTATCGGGATCAAAATATTCGCTCTCATAGATATCAAGGACCTCATCGAGGAACTGATGTGAAGGAAAGAAAATAAGATAGTTTCCTCCCCTTGCGCTTACTATATTGTCTATGTACGAAGCTATCTTTCTATACTGGTCATAGCTTCTCATGGAATATCTGCTAGTCACGTCCTTTCCGACAAAAAGTCCGAGACGCCTTGGATCGAAGACGGACTTTGCGTACATTTCAAAATCCTCATCCGTTCCTCCCAGGAGCTTTTTGTAATAGCGTATCGGAAGAAGTGTCGCGGAAAAGAGAATGGAAGATCGTCCTCTTGCCATGCATTCCGCCAGATTAGTCGAAGGATCTATGCAGGAAAGACGTACGATAAAATCTCCCATTTCATTGAACTCGCTGTAGATAACATAGTTCTCATCCACTTTGTCATATATGGTAAGGAATCTTGATATATCAAAATAAAACAGCAGAATATCCTCTCTGCAGGGGCCTTCCGCATGATCCTCAAGATATTCCGAAATGATGCCTGAAAGCCTGTTCAAAGGATTTATAAAGCCATCAATCCCGGTGAGTACCTTGCAGCCGTCACATTCTCTTTTCAGCTCCAAAAGAGCCTTGTTGCACTTATCGAGATGTCCCGCTATCCTAGGATGAAACTCTTTTATGGTGCGGGAAAGCTCCAAGAAGCTCTCTTTTCTAAGGGCAGCACTGTACATCTCCCTTCCTCTGTCTAGCAGGTTATGAGTCTCATCGACAAGGAATACATAATCTGATTTAAGTCCGTCAGCAAAGAATCTCCTAAGGTACACAAACGGGTCAAATACATAGTTGTAATCACATATGACTCCGTCTGCCCAAAGGCTCATATCGAGCGACATCTCAAATGGACATACTTCATGCTTATACGCGTACTCTACTATCTTCTCCCTGTCAAAGCTGTCTTCATTGGTAAGAAGGTCATATATCGCGTCATTTATCCTGTCATAGTGGCCGTTTGCATACGGACAAGCCTCGGGATTACAGTTTCTCTCTCCCTCATCAAGGAAGCATATCTTATCCCTTGCCGTTATCGTGACCGTCTTAAACTTAAGCTTCTGAAGCTCTCTTAGCGTATTGAAAGCATCTTCCGCCACTGTCCTTGTTATCGTCTTTGCCGTCAGGTAAAAGATCTTGCTTACCTTCTGCTCTCCCATCGCTTTTACGCTGGGAAATACCGTCGTTATCGTCTTTCCTGTGCCTGTCGGCGCTTCCAAAAATAGCTTTTTGCCATGCACGATCGTTCTGTAAACGCCCGCAGCAAGCTCTTTTTGCCCATCCCTGTAAGGGAAAGGAAATTGTACTTCCTTGATGGAGGCTGTTCTTGTAAGCTCCCATTCATATTCAAAATCAGACCACTTAAGGTACTTCTCTATAAGCTCGTTGAACCACTTTATGATCTCATCCGCCGTATAAGTCTGATCAAAATACTTGATCTCTTCGGTGTCCATGTTGCAATATGTCATTCTGACATCTATTGACGGGCAGCCCCTTTGAATGAGATATATCGCGGCATAACATTTAGCCTGTGACAGATGTACCGGCACAGGCTCTTTCATTTTCGACAGGTCTCTGTATGTGCCCTTTATCTCGTCGATAAGGGGCATCTGCTTCTTCTTGCCCTCAAACATGGACTGCCGGGGGTCAAAAGCATTCTCATCATCAAAATATTTATCCAGTATGCCGTCCGCTCTTCCCTCGATAACAAGCTCATATCTGCCTGTATTGTGGGTATATTTAAGAGGGACCTCGGCGTGATAATCCGCTCCCATGCTCTTCTGGATCATGCGGTGGATCCTTCCGCCCTCTTGCATCGCATCTGCGGAGACCTGATGTATTCTGTTGTCTATATTTCCGCTACGTAAGATAAACTCTACAAGTCTGCGGACTGAAATCTGTATCACCATAAACGAAAAGCTCTCCATGGCATATTTTATACCATGGAGAGCTTTTCTACCACAATGAACAATTATTTCTTTACTTCTTGGTACTGTCCGGCTCGCGAACGGTTACCTTTGTACTGCATATATGAATCAGCTGGCAATTGAAAGAGTATTAAGATAAGTCTCAAACTCAGGATCAAAGCCGCTGTATTCAACAGTTAAAGTTTTTGTTAGATCCAATCCGAAAACTCCAAGGATCGACTTAGCGTCAACAACATATCTATTATAGTATATATCAATATCGAAGTCACACTTTGTTGCTGCGTTGACGAATTCCTTGACCTGACCGGGTCTAAGCATAATGTTCTTCTTCATTAGCTTTCTCAACACAATAGTCACTTCCTTTCTTATTTGCAAAAGAAAATTACACATAAAACTTATAAGACTATACATTGTGTTAAGCAATTTGTAAATGGAAAAAAGTGACTTAACATTGAAAAAATTGTGAAAATTATGTGTTCAAATTTCGTGAACGAAATTACGGTATCATGTAATCCGCATATTTACTAATGTCGCTGTTTGATAAGGTTGCTGTAACCTTTATTCCCTCGGGAAGGTACTCACTGCTTCTCACAACCCCTCTCTCAGTGAGCATGCTGACAGTTCCTCCTTCCGAATAAGGAAAAAGAAGCTCACACTCAGTCTCTTTTTCACCGAGTTTCTTCTCTATAAGGCTCACAAGCTCTTCCAAACTGTCATCGTCCTTGGCACAGATATATATCCTGTCATCCATGGCCCTTGGAACATCCATGACAAGCATATTTTCTTCCTCTTGCTGCTGCCTTACGATATCAGACTTATTAAACACATAGATGACCGGGATGTCGCCAGCTCCTATCTCGGAAAGGGTCTTCTTGGTTATCTCCATGTGATATCTGTACTCAGGATCGGAAAAATCTATCACCTGAAGAAGAACGTCAGCGTATTTAGCCTCTTCAAGCGTTGATTTAAACGCCTTTACCAGCGCATGCGGAAGTTCGCTTATAAAACCTACGGTATCAGCCAAAAGAAACGGTCTATGCCCGGGAGCTTCAATCTTTCTTACGGATGTATCAAGAGTCGCGAACAGCATATCCTTCTCAAGCACTGTCTTATCGGTTACGCTTTCGCCGCCGTAGAGCCTAAGGAGATTATTCATGATCGTGGATTTGCCCGCATTGGTATATCCGACAAGAGAAACTCTTCCTATCGAAGAATTTAGTCTTCTGTTTCTCTGAGTGTTGCGCTCTCTTTCAACGTTCTCAAGCTCTCTTCTAAGCTCGCTCATGCGGTGCTCAATGCGCCTTCTGTCAAGCTCAAGCTGTTTCTCACCTGAACCCTTGTTGGAAAGCCTTCCGCTGCCGCCTCCCTGTCTTGAGAGGGTCTTACCCATTCCCACAAGCCTTGGAAGCATATACTGAAGCTGTGCGGATTCCACCTGGAGCCTTGCTTCTCTTGTCCTTGCTCTTTTGGCAAATATCTGCAAGATAAGGCCTGTCCTGTCTATAACTTCGGTATCCAGGATCTTCTCTAAGTTTCTCACCTGCATAGGTGAAAGAGAATCATTGAATATGATTATGCTCACATCAAAGATGTCCAGCGCCGCCGCTATCTCCTGAACCTTTCCGCTACCGATGTATGTGCTGTTGTCGGGCGAATTAAGAGACTGTGTCACAACTGATGCAACCTCTATATCTATCGCCTTAGTCAGCTCTTTTAACTCATCCATGGAGCGTTCAAAATCATCGTCGCTCTTGTCCGTGTTAAGACCTACGAGAATGGCTCTTACTTTATCAACTTTTTGTATGTTTTCGTATAATTCGTTTTTCACTTTTCACCTATAAAAAATGCTTTCCGCGACCGCGCCGGAATAGACCTGGCAGCAAGCCTCATCATGTCCAGAGGGACGTGATGAACATTGAGGATGTGTCGTCGCTTTTTTTGAAGCCGCAGTGCTCGTAGAAATGGGCCTCATTGTCGTATGCGATCACCGCAACGCGCATGTAATCTTTGTAGTACTCTTTTATCTTATCAACAAGGGTTCTTCCTATAGTATTGCCGTGATAGTCGGGATTTACAAGAAGATAATGCACGTAGGCGTTCATTCTTGCGGTGCTAGGCATCTTTTTGGAAATCAAGTCTTACAAGAGCCTTGCCGTTCGGAAGGTCCTTTCGGACTTGTAAAATCTTGCTGTAGCCGATCTTGTTCATGGCCGACTCAAGCTCTTTTTCCTCCATCTGATGATGGACCTCGTCAAGCCTGTCAAAGGCGTGTAGGTACGGGGAATCCGAAACCCAGCTCTTTTCGTCTGTGTTTATCTGGATACCGCAGGAAACGTACTTGGGATCCGCCTGCTTAACAGCCTTCTGAAATACCGGATAGCCTATATACTCTATAAGGAGGTTCGCGATAATAAGCTCCGCCCTAGGAAGCTCTGCGTAGTCATTTATAAGGTCCAGCCTGATAGTTCTAAGGACGCCTCTTAGTGCGCTGTAGCGTTTCTCCACGGCTTCAAGATAATCCGCGTTGATATCAACGCCGTAAACCGCGTCGTACTTAGCTGTATCAACGTGCTCAAGGCCGTTGCCTCCCGCGATTCCAAGCACCATGGCCGTGGTGACGGGATAAGCCTCAAACTGCTCCTTCATCATGGAATTCATTGTCTGAAGCTGCTTCACAGAGTCAAGACTCATGTGAATTTCATAATCATCAAGCTTTATCTCCTGCCACGGATTCATAGCTGTCCCCCTCATTCGAATCCTCGGCGGTAGCGAAGATTCACTTAATTGTTGTAATTCAACATTATAAGCACTGGGCCTCAGGCGTACAAGATTTTTTATGTCTTAGAGAAGCAATTTCCTATTACATAAAAAGGCATCGGGAACGAAGAATCCCGTTCCCGATGCGCCTTGGTCCGTATATTTAATTCCGAATCCCCAACTTATGATGCCTGCAGTGAAACCATATGGGCGTAAGTGCCGTTTTTTTCCATGAGCTCAGCGTGAGTGCCTCGCTCAACTATCTCGCCGTCTGAAACAACAAGGATCTGATCTGCATCAGCAATTGTCTTGAGCCTGTGTGCAATTACAAGAAGAGTCTTATTTTTGCACAGCTCTGAGATAGCTTCCTGGATAGCGCGCTCATTGTCCGCATCGACGCTGGCTGTTGCCTCGTCCAGAATAACGATAGGCGTATCCTTAAGGATACATCTTGCGATTGAGATTCTCTGCTTCTCGCCGCCGGAAAGGGATGCTCCGCCCTCGCCGATCACGGTGTCAAAGCCATCGGGGAGCTGCATGATAAAGTCATAGCATCTAGCCTTCCTTGCTGCTTCCTCAACTTCCTCTCTGGTAGCGTTTGGACGGGCAATGGCGATATTGTTGTACACGGTATCCTGGAAAAGATATACCCTCTGGAATACCATACTGATGTTGTCCATAAGGCTTCCAAGGGACACATCCCTGATATCCTTGCCTCTTACGCGGATATGACCTGACTTGATGTCCCAGAATCTTGCAAGAAGAGATGCGATCGTGGACTTACCGCCACCGGAAGGTCCTACAAGAGCAGTCATCTCCCCTGCCTTGATCTTTAATGAAACATTCTTAAGGACATCTTTTTCCGTATATCCAAAGCTTACGTTCTCGTACTCGATCTCGCTTACATCACCGTCGGGGTTATCCGAGCCTAAAGCTCCCGCAGCCGGAAGCTCTTTTGTCCCAAGGTCCTTAAGTTCCTCGGCAGCGAACACCTCATCAATCCTGTCGAGACTGGCAGCGGTAACTGTGAGCCTTGGCATGTGACCGTAGTAAGCCTTGATGGAAATAAAGAGGTCAAATAGGAAGAACACCATTCCCACCATGTACTCAGGTGTGAATATCCCTATGCTGTACAGATATCCGGAAAGTGCCAGCATTATTGAGGTTCCGATTCCATAAGTGAGATAAAGAGCCCTCGCGCAGGGACTGTAGGCCTTTTCAAAGCCGATAGCCTCGTCGCAGCTTGTTTCAAATTCATCGGTAAGTCTCTTAGACTTCTCTCCAAGCAGGTTGTATGTCTTGATGATCCCGATTCCCTCAGCAAAATCAATCACTTCATCAGTAAGATCCTCGCTGACCTCCTGCTTGACTACGGAGTGCTTCATAGATGTCCTTAACATGTAATTGCCCACAATGAGGAACGCACCAACGATGATAAGAGCCATGATACCCATCCTGTAGTCCATTACAAACATCATCACCACCATCAGTCCCTGAGAGATCATGAATGAAACGATCTCAGCAAGAACACCCATGCAGTTCTCCTCGATAAATAACATATCCGTTGAGAGAACAGAGCTGATCTTACCGATGTTGCCCTCCGTAAAATAGCCCATAGGGAGCTTACGGAGGTGGTCACCCAACTTCAGGCGGATATCCGCAAACACCATGTAGCCTGCTGCCGACATCAACATATTGGTTATATACTCGAACACTCCCTGAAGAGCCAGACAAGCCAAAAGAGCAAGACCATAGTAAATGCACTTATCCTTGGTCATTGTATTTTGCATAAAAGAGCTGATGGCCAAATAACACAGTACCAAAGGAGCCTTCATCATAACGCCCTTGATGAAAGATGTTATATATGAAGCCCTTATTCTTCCTTTAAATCTACCGGTAATACCTATAATCCTTTGAAGTATCTTAAACATGAGATCATGCCTCCTTTATCTTCCATAAGCTGGCGCTGACAGACGCATCCCAGAACTTCTTATACTCGGGACAGGTTGTAAGGAGATTGTCGTGGGTATCCGCCGCGATACACTCTCCTTCCTTCATAACACAGATCTTGTCCGCATTCTTTACGGTGGACAATCTGTGCGCGATAACAAGAACCGTCTTGTCCTTGATGATCTCGTCTATGGCAGCGTTTAACTTGTCCTCGTTCTCGGGATCCATGAAGGCTGTTGCCTCATCAAGAACAATAATAGGAGCGTCCTTAAGTATTGCTCTGGCAAGAGAGATCCTCTGCCTCTCACCACCTGAGAGCTGCTTTCCGCCGTCGCCGGCCTGGGTTTCAATACCGTCCGGAAGTCTTTCAAGGAACTCATCACACTGAGCTCTTCTTGCGGCTTCAAGCACCTGCTCTCTGGTAGCGCTGGGTTTGCCGATAAGAATGTTCTCATAAAGAGATGTATTAAAAAGAAATTGCTCCTGCGAAACATAAGACACCTGATCGTTCAGGGCTTCGATGGTCATGTCCGTGATATCCTGACCGCCTATCTTTATGGATCCACCGTCAAGGTCGTAGTAGTGAACAAGGAGCTTTGCAAGTGTTGACTTACCGCTTCCCGACTCACCTACAAGCGCAGTGGTCGTACCCTGCTTAAGCTCAAGGTTCACACCGTGAAGGACCTCAGTATCCTCATATGCAAATATGACATTCTCAAAAGAGATATCTGTATTGGCGCCCTTGAAGCCATTCTTTCCTTCCTTGAGAGGCGGACGCTCCAAGAGCTTTTCAAGTTCATCGATCTTGTACTCAAGCTGAGGGAACTTGCCAGCAAAGTTAAGAGCCTTTAAGAACGCAGGACCCACAGAGAAAGACATGCACATAACAAGCACAAGCTTATCAAGCGTAAGCGCTCCCGAAAGGATCATAAGAGAACCCACAGGAAGCATAAACAGCACGATACAAGGCATTACACTTGAATATGTAGCCATCCAGGGCCAGCAAACCTTGTACCACTTGATGGTAAAGTCACGATAGTTCCTTACAACATCGCCGAATTTCTTGTAAGAATCCCCGTCCTTATTAAATACCTTCACAACCTCCATACCGTTGACGTACTCAACGATAGTGTTGTTCATGTGAGCAGCTGACTCATAATAGTCATTCATCATGGTAAATCCGGCCTTCATCATAATGCACATGGCAACAGCGCCCACAACAAGCGGGATAAGCGAAAGAAGTCCCAACCTGAAATCAAGCACAAACATGATCACAAGGATCAGAACAGGAATGACAATATTGGCAATTCCCTCGGGAACCGCATGTGCCAAAAGAAGCTCCACCTGATCGATATCGTCGGTAAAAACCTTCTTGATACGGCCTGTTCCAAGCTCTGCGATATTTCCAAGAGACTGCTTCTCAAGCTTACCCTGTAAAGAGATACGGATATTCTTTAGAGTGTTATATGCACTCACATGGGAAAACTCCAGTCCCTGAACATAACTAAATGAGTATAGGATCTCACAGATCGCAACACCCAAGACTCTCATCATCACAAATGATAAGCTCACACTCTCCCCTCTTGTTAGTGGCGCTATTATCTGATACAGGAATAAATACGGCACAACACTTGCCAAAATTCCAAAGGACATCATAATAGCGGCCCAAACTGTGTACTTCTTGTACTCTCCGATGTACGGAGCCACTTTTTTAAATATCTTAGCCTCCTCCTTGGTTAGCGACCGCTAACACATGATCTATTTTTAAGCCGCCTGCAAAGGCGGCTCAAAATCAACTTTATTCAAAAGAAATCACTTAAGGCCAATAACTCCCGGCCAATTAAAGAAAGTACACATGATCCTGCAGTGCTCTTCTATCTCCTTACGGGACATACCGTGAACAAAGGGCTCATATATGGCGTTCCAAAAAGCTGTACACAGAACGTGCATCTCGGACTTGGTTATATTGGCAGTTGCCCGTCCTCTCTTCTTGGTCTCCTTATAATATCTGTAATAGGAATCAGTCATGCGACAGGAAAACTCATTGATAAAGTTTTCATAGGCAGTTCCCGACGCCTTATCAAGAAGAATAATGAGATCCTCCCTGATATCCCAGAAAATATCAAACATCTCCATGGTCTTCTCCGGAGTCATATCCCACATATCATGCATCTCATCATCCGAAAGCGGCGTAAGATCAAGATCCATGCGGGTAAATATATACTCCTCTATAACATTAAGCGCGTCCTTAACTACTGCGCAAAAGAGCTCTTCCTTGCCCTTATATCTCTTGTATACCGCCCCGGTTGTGACTCCGGCGTTATCGCATATCCTCTTAAGCTCAGCCCTAAGAAAACCTCTTTCCATAAATTCCTTGCGGGCACTGTCAAGGAGCCTTGGATCTATACTGGTATCTCTAACTGACATATTTTCCCCTCTTGTTTGATTACTGATAATTTGATTATCGATAATAGTATTATCACTAACTCACTTCGCTGTCAATAACTTCTTTTTTTCTTTTTTCTTGAAATCTATGAAAAGCAGGATAAGTCCGGACACTGCAAAGAAACCGATCACAACTACATTTGTTACTCCCACTGAAAAAGGGATATCCTGTGAGGGCAAAATTTCTCCGCCTGCCTGTTTACTGAAGCATCTCCAGAAAAATGATGTGCTATCGATAATTGCATGAATTACGCTAACTACCCAAATATTTCCCGTAACATAATATGCACATGCAAAAGCAATGCCGAATAATGCTGCATATACAACCTGAGAAGTCACAAATACCACAAGATTAGGGTGGAATATAAGGTTAGTGAGGTGAATAGCACCGAAAATAGCGGAAGATAAAACAGCCGCCACCAATATTCCGCGTTTTCCTTCACCAAAGCGCTCTCTGAACACATTGAAGACCGTGCCTCTGAAAATAAGCTCTTCAGAAACTCCTGCAAGAATTCCCGTTAACATACTAATGATAAGAGATGGAATCGCCTGTACAAAGGTAAGTTCCATCGGGTGCTCGCCCATCAGATTCAAAACAACCAAAGGAAGAAAAACCAATCCCCAAACGCCAAAAATCCCCTTGAGAACTTCGATACCCTTAAACTTAAATTCTGTTCCGTATACCTTCTTCATGACAATAACTCCGCCAATTCCCAAGAGAGTATTAAACATTACCCTTACAACATCGTTCATTTTTGTAACTGCAAAACTCGGTACAACCATCGGATACAAAGCCATGATTGCAGTTATGACGATCACTAATATGTTTCCTATTGCTGATTTTTTCTTATCCATTTTACTAAATACCTTTCTTCATCAAATCATATACTACGTCTGTCATACTACTATAGATACAATACTACGGCACTCAGAGTATGTCAATGCCATTTATAAAAAATATAAACAATAAAAAAAGAGGCTTAAAATGCCTCTTTTTTAGCGGATATCTATATATCCCTCCACGGATTCACCGTTTGAAAACCCGGCCGATTTTCCTTTGAGCGTAAATCCACTCTTTCTCATTTCAGACAAAAGAGTGATCATAAAAAACCCATGAGTGACGACAACACAGTCTTCTTTTTTCTCAAGCAGATCGTCTATGAATCTGTTGGCCCTTATTACAGTATCTCTTTTGCCTTCTTTCTGTCTTTTACTATTGAAAAGCCACTGAAGTCTGGCTGAGATGCTCCAAAATGCCAGTGGAAGTCTTAACTTAGTTCTTATGCTTGCGGCAATGGGCACTTCGTTAAGAAGCTCTGTTGCGATGTATTCTCGCTCCCCAAATATGGCCTTTGCCGTGGCAAGAGTTCTTGGCAACATGCTTACGTAATAAGTAGCATGATCCACTTGTGGAACCTCATAGTTCATAGGTAAGATCGGTGCCAAGTCATATGCTTTTACATCTTCCTCATACTCTTTAGGATTGCACCATTCCCTTATTTTATGGTCGACCTCTCCGTGTCTTATGATAACTACTTTCAAGCTTCTCCTCCGTCATGTATAAATAAGCTTTCTGAGCGCCGGTCCTGTCTGCTCACAAGGCAGTGCTTCAAATCCAAGCTTTTTATAGAAGCCTTCTTTTCCCTTTGCGGCAATAAGCTGGATACTGAGTCTAGCGCCTTCCGGGGCATCACGCAGGATAAGCTCTACAAGCTTGTTTACAATATTTGCGCCTATGTGTTGACCTTGATATTCAGGTCTTACCGTTACATCAACTATAGTGCAGTACATGCCGTCGCCTACAACGCTTCCCATTCCTACAGCCTTTTCACCGTCTTTGGCGATCACAAAGTGATCTCTTTTGTCCAAAGCTTTCTGTGACTGCTCGGGACAGAAGTTCTTAAAATCAACGGCAGCCCTGAGCTCATAGTATGTTTCTAAATCCGGTCTTTCTTCGCAGTATTTGATCTCCATAGTCAACCTCCAAGTCATCTGAAATCATATGTATATTTAAACATTTTTTTCTTGCAATATGAAGTAAAAAGCGATTTAATAAACAGTGGAACAAATTTCATAGGCATTACTATGATTAAGGAAACAATATAAGAAAGTGGCAAAAAAGATTATGGAAAACCTTAAAATTCCCAAGAACTATAAATCAGCTCTTGATCTTCACGATACACAGGTAGCGATCAAGACTGTCAAAGATTTCTTTCAGGGTATGCTCTCAACCAAGCTCAATCTCCAGAGAGTAACAGCACCGCTGTTCGTTACCCCTGAGTCAGGACTCAACGACAACTTAAACGGTGTAGAGAGACCTGTTTCTTTTGACATATTAAATGACAATCAGAGACCTGCTGAGATCGTACACTCTCTTGCCAAGTGGAAGAGATACGCTCTCAAGAAGTACGGCTTCAATGTTGGCGAAGGTCTTTACACAGATATGAACGCAGTTCGCCGCGATGAGCTGACCGACAATATCCATTCTATCTTCGTAGATCAGTGGGATTGGGAGAAGGTCATCGACAAGAAGGACCGCAACATCGATTTCCTTAAAGAAACTGTTCGTGACGTATACAAGGTACTCAGAAAGACTGAGAAGTTCATGTCTATCCAGTACGATTACATTGAAGAGATCCTTCCTGAGGATATCTTCTTCATCACAACCCAGGAGCTTGAGGACATGTTCCCCGAGTACTCACCCAAGGAGCGTGAATATTATATCGCCAAGGCTAAGGGCGCTGTTTGCATCATGCAGATCGGTGACCTCCTTGCATCAGGAGAAAAGCACGACGGCAGAGCTCCCGACTACGACGACTGGGCACTCAACGCCGACATCATCGTATACTTCCCTGTTCTGGACATCGCACTTGAGCTTTCCAGCATGGGTATCCGTGTAGATGAGAAATCACTTAAGACACAGCTTGAGAAGGCAGGTTGCACAGAGAGAGCCGAGCTTCCTTTCCAGAAAGCGATCCTCAAGAAGGAGCTTCCTTACACCATCGGCGGAGGAATCGGCCAGTCAAGAATCTGCATGTTCTTCCTTAGAAAGGCACACATCGGTGAGGTTCAGTGTTCTATCTGGCCCGATGATGTTGTTAAGGCCTGCAAGGACGGCGGCATTCAGCTTCTGTAATTCTGCTGTCGCATAAACGCAAACGGTACATATTTGGAAGAGGGATTCAATGTTAAAGAGAGCCACCCCAAGACGAAACCTTAGAAACCGCATAGTTACAAGCTTACTTGGAATTATGGTTGCCGGTGCAACTTTTGTGGCGACAATGCCCGCAGATGTTCATGCTGCTGTTACGGTCAATGCATCGGAAATATCCGGTGATGACATATTATTTGATTCCGGAATGCTAAGCACTTACAATGAACTTGTCCTCTTACAGGATGTTACCATCAATTTGGACGCGGACTGCTCGTATAGTGCTCTGCTGTTACATGACCACAATCTCACCATACAAGCTGATCCCAACCATCCCGGTAAGAAGTTAACTATTACTTATTGCTCAAATACCGGTTCAGGAAATATTATCCTTGATGGCGGCACATTGATCGTCGCCACAAGTAACTACGGTGCATATTCGTTTATTGACATCCAAGGAGATCTGATTATTCATAATGGCAAATGTGAAGTTGACGGCAGGATCACCCCACGTAACTTTATAGTTACCGGAAACGATTCATATGTCAGTGGCAAATATTTGCTTGCTTCATCGATAGACATATCAGACGGTAATCTGATCTTCAACACCGATCAGCTTAATGCTATTTTTACAAATTATACCGGTTCTACCATCTCCATTACCGGAGGTAATATTACGGCAATAACTACACAGAATTATTATAATGGGATTGTTGCTCTTGGCGATAATTCCACAATAACCATTAGCGGTTCAGATACCGTAGTAACTGCCCAGGGGCCGGGCGGTGCAATTGCTTCCAACGGTGCATTAAATATTTCAACCGATCTCCCCTCCGGAGTTACCATAGGTCAATATACCGATTCCATTTTCACGTTTTATGGTCTTCTCAGGAACGGAAATCCAATAACCTCACGGATAGTGCTCGGAGCAGCCTCAAATATCGTGAGTGCAGGTCATGCCAAAGAGGAATCCTCCGGCCATCATTCATCACATACTCATTCCTACAGTTGGCAGACAATAACATCGCCTACAGCATATTCCGACGGTGTGGAAGCTTATATATGCAGCATATGTGGTGATATTGCAGCAAGGAACCCTTTACCTGCAGTCGGAGTATTTGAAGCAGAAACAGCCAATAGTATCAGGAATGCCCCCAAGAACGGAACTGTCAATATAGAGACCGCGACCTGGAACTCATTTGGCCGTGGGGTCAGAGATGCTCTTAAGGAACGTCCTGATGTAACCCTCAAGATATCTTTCCTGTCAGAAGGTCATAAGGGAGTACCTCTGAATCTTACGATTCCTGCAGGTACCGATATTGATTCCCTATACGACGACAACGGCTACATGGGCCTTTGCAGAGTCGGAACCACATTGGGATATGACCAATAAACATAATAAGATTACGGCAAATATTTAAAGCATAGGAAATCTCTTTCCTATGCTTTTTAATTGCTTCGATCATCAGATGGTATTCTTTATTTCTTTTAGCGTTCCTTTAATCCTGTTCTCGTCGAGATTGGAATAGTTGACTATAAAGCAGTGCTTACTCTTTGTACTGTCAGCAAAATAATAATCCGAAAGAGCTTTTATCTTGATTCCCTTATCCCTAAGGCTCCTTTCTATGTCAGCATCCGTCTTATCCGTATCAAGCAGTATCAGGAAATGAAGTCCCGAATCATTCTCAAGTATCCTGCACTTATCTCCAAGTGCACTCCTCTCAATGATATGCATAAGAAACTGCCTCTGCTTGGTGTAATAAAGGCGCATGCGGTTTATATGCTTTTCAAGATATCCCTGAGATATAAACCTTGCCAGAGTATACTGTTCGAAGTTTGAAACCGTACAGGAATAAAAAGACATGGTCTCATAGAACCTGTTGGCAAGGTGCACCGGCAGGATCATGTAACTGATCCTTATGGTCGGTGACAGGGATTTGGAAAAGGTGTTCATATATATGACCTTCTCACAGGCATCTATGGAAAACAGCGGCGGAATGGGCTTTCCTGCCACTCTGAATTCGCTGTCATAATCATCTTCTATGATATATCTGCCTCTACCTCCATTGGCCCAGGCAAGAACCTCATATCTCCTGCTGGCAGGCATGGTTATGCCTGTTGGAAAATGGTGATTGGGACAGATATGGGCGATCTCGGCCCCACTCTTTTCAAGCTCTTCAACGGTAATACCGTTGTCATCAAGTGCAGCATAGGAAAAGTCTATCTTGTTCTGCTTGTAGATATCCGCAAGCTTCTTATAACCCGGATTCTCAATTACATATTTCTTTTCCCTGCCAAGAAGCTGCATGATAAGGCCGTAGAGATACTCGGTTCCCGATCCCACAATTATCTGGTTGGGATCCACCAGCATGCCTCTAAAGGACTTGAGATGCTCCGCAATGGCTTCCCTCAGCTCCATAACTCCCGCCGTAGGGGATATCTGCATCAGCTCCTCTTTCATGTTGGACATGACATCCCTGGAAACTCTGGTCCAGATAGAGAAAGGAAAGTTGTCGGGATTGACGCGGTTACTGGAAAGATCACATTCGTACACGTCCTCCTTGGGCACCTTGATGTCGTAGTCCACCTTGGCATCCACCGCCGTTCCCGGCATCATATCAAGAGCCGCCACGTAGTAGCCCTTCTTGGGCAGGGTGTAGACATAGCCCTCACTTATCAACTGGTCATATGCATTTTGGATCGTAATGATACTAATTCCGTTGTTCTGGGCAAAAGACCTCTTGGAAGGAAGCTTCTCATTTGGTCCCAGCTTCCCTGATAATATGTCGTTCTTAATACATTTGTAGAGGTAAAGATACATGGGCCCTTTGGCCTTATCAAAACTGTAAGTCAGCATATTTCCTCCATAAAACTGGACTTATAAAAATACTCAAATTGGTAATTTTCATATAACCAGATTCATTATATGATTTCTGACATAAAATCACAAGGAGGAAATCACAATGGAACAGACACAATACGAACTTAACAAAGGACTTGCGCAGATGCTCAAAGGCGGCGTCATAATGGATGTCACCACTCCCGAGCAGGCAAGGATCGCACAGGAAGCCGGTGCCTGCGCCGTTATGGCCCTCGAGAGGATCCCTGCAGACATAAGAGCAGCAGGAGGCATCTCCAGAATGAGCGATCCCAAGATGATAAAAGGAATCCAGGAGGCCGTAAGTATCCCGGTTATGGCGAAGTGCAGGATCGGTCACTTCGTTGAAGCCCAGGTACTTGAGGCCATTGAAATAGATTACATCGACGAATCCGAGGTCCTCACACCTGCGGACGACATCTATCACATAGATAAGACCAAGTTCAAAGTGCCCTTTGTATGCGGCTCAAGAGACCTTGGTGAGGCTCTTCGAAGGATCGCTGAAGGTGCTTCCATGATAAGGACAAAGGGTGAGCCCGGAACAGGAGACGTTGTACAGGCCGTGCGCCACATAAGAAAGATCAACTCTCAGATAAGGAAGGTCACTACCCTCTCCGAGGACGAGCTCTTTGAGGAAGCCAAGACACTGCAGGTTCCCTATGACCTGCTTCTCTACGTCCACAAGAACGGCAAGCTTCCCGTGGTCAACTTTGCAGCCGGGGGCGTTGCCACTCCCGCAGATGCTGCCCTTATGATGCAGCTGGGAGCTGAGGGCGTGTTCGTGGGCTCAGGAATCTTCAAGTCCGGTGATCCCGCCAAAAGAGCTGCTGCCATAGTCCAGGCTGTGACAAATTACACGGACGCCAAGCTTATCGCTGAGCTCTCCGAGGATCTTGGTGAAGCAATGGTGGGCATCAACGAAAACGAGATCAAACTCATCATGGAAGAAAGGGGACAATAATATGAAAATAGGTGTGCTTGCGGTTCAGGGGGCGTTTATCGAGCACAAAAAGATAATAGAGGATCTCGGTGCAGAGTGCGCCGAGATTCGACAAAAGAAGGATCTGGAAGACATAGACGGCATCATCCTTCCCGGCGGAGAGAGCACCGTCCAGGGTAAACTCCTAAGACAGCTGGATATGTTTGATACCATCAGATCCAAGATTCTTGAAGGCCTTCCCGTCCTAGCGACCTGCGCAGGGCTCATTCTCCTTGCAAAGGACATCGACAGCGGGGAAAAGAGCCATCTTGGAACCTTACCGGTCACAGTAAGAAGAAACGCCTACGGAAGGCAGCTTGGAAGCTTTAAGGCCACCGGTGATGTGGGCAAGATCGCAGACTTTCCGGAAGTATTTATCAGAGCTCCCTATATTACCGAGACTTCAGAGGATGTATCGGTCCTTGCCACCGTTGATTCCAAGATAGTGGGAGTTCGCTACAAGAATCAGATCGGCCTTGCTTTTCATCCGGAGATGACGCAGGACTATCGCATACATGAAGAATTTCTTCGGTTAATATCGTAGTTTCGGGCTTCTTTATCATTGACATTTGCCCCTAAAAGACTTACCGTTATCATTATGACAGAAGCAACCAAGATTAAAGACAAAAAACTGGCGCCGGCACACATTATCCCGGTCAGCTTTCTTATAGCGATACTGGTGGGAGCGCTGCTTCTCATGCTTCCTTTTTCATCCGCAAGCGGCAAACCCACTGATTTTCTGACTTCTCTTTTCACCGCTACAACTTCGGTATGCGTTACCGGTCTTGTAGTTGTGGATACTTATGCTCATTGGAGCTTCTTGGGTCAGCTCATCATCCTTATACTGGCTCAGATGGGCGGTCTTGGCATGATCGCTATGGCATCAATGCTCATGCTCCTTACTCACAAGAAATTCTCACTTGGGGACAGGCTCCTTCTTCAGGACTCTTTTAACCTAAGTTCAGGTAATAAGCTCCTTACCTTCCTCATAAAGGTTGTCAAAAGAACTTTCATAACGGAAGGCCTCGGAGCGATCCTCTATTCAACAGTATTCATTCCACAGTTTGGTTTTGGAAAGGGCCTGTGGATATCGATATTTAACGCCGTTTCCGCATTCTGTAATGCGGGTATGGACGTCATCGGACCCTCCAGTCTTATGAATTACAGAGACAATCCCGTGGTCATGACAGTGACCATGTTCCTCATAGTCCTTGGTGGACTTGGCTTCGTGGTATGGTTTGACGTTCTCCACACCATTAAAGAGGGCGTTAAAAAGAGGTTTTCTCCCATCACCATCATAAAGAGATTTTCCGAGCACAGTAAGCTGGTACTTAGCTTTACTCTTATACTTCTGGGCGGAGGAACACTCTTTTTCCTGATCGCGGAGTACAATAATCCCGGAACCATCGGCAATATGAGCTTTGGTGACAAGCTTATGAACTGTCTTTTCCAGTCCGTAACCCTTAGGACTGCAGGCTTTGCATCTGTTCCCCAGGAGAACCTGACTATCGCTTCCTGCCTGGTCTCATACTTCCTGATGTTCATCGGTGGATCCCCTGTAGGAACCGCAGGCGGTGTCAAGACTGTGACTGTATTCCTGCTGCTTATGAATGTCCGCTCCTATGTAAGGCATGAGAATGAGAACGTCATCTTCCATCGCCGCGTATCAGAGGATTCCATGCGTAAAGCCTCTGCCGTTGCATTTGTGGGTGTTATGGCTACTATCATACTTGCAGTATTGTTTGTTATGTTCAATCCCGTCCCTATGGAGGATGCCCTCTTTGAGGTTGTAAGTGCCTGCGGAACCGTAGGTCTTTCAAGAGGTCTCACATCTTCACTCAACACTGCGGGACGTATTATAATTATAATTGCAATGTTCCTTGGAAGAACCGGACCCATTTCCATGGTAGCCTTCTTCTCTCGCAGCAAATCAAATCATAATAGGATCAACTACTCGGAAGGAGTATTTTATGTTGGATAATAAGTCCAGCGGTGATATGTCAAGTATAAATGGAAATGTTTTTTGATACTTTTTCATATCAATTGCTGAAAAAAGGGTAACTTTAACAAGCCCTGCGAGATCTGCTTTTGAAGCAGGGTGATTATTAGCAACAGGAATAA
>JAFXTN010000003.1 GCA_017535785.1 Butyrivibrio sp.
GCTATCGAGAAGGCACAGCAGCTTGGTGCTAAGCCTGTAACATGTTCAGATTCGACAGGTTGGATCTATGATCCCGAAGGAATCGACGTTGAGCTTCTTAAGGAGATCAAGGAAGTTAAGAGAGCACGTCTTACTGAGTACGCTGCTGCTAGAAAGTCAGCTGAGTACCACGAAGGTAAGGGTGTATGGTCAGTTAAGTGTGATGTAGCTCTTCCTTGCGCTACACAGAACGAGCTCCTTCTTGAGGATGCTAAGCAGCTTGTTGCTAACGGCGTTCAGGCTGTATGTGAGGGTGCTAACATGCCTACATCTATCGAGGCTACTGAGTATCTTCAGGCTAACAAGGTTCTCTTCATCTGTGGTAAGGCTTCAAATGCAGGTGGTGTTGCTACATCAGCTCTTGAGATGTCACAGAACAGTGAGAGACTTTCATGGAGCTTCGACGAGGTTGACTCTAAGCTTAAGCAGATCATGGTTAACATCTACCACAGCATCGACGATGCAGCTAAGAAGTACGGCATGGAAGGCAACTATGTTGCTGGTGCTAACATCGCAGGCTTCCTTAAGGTTGCAGAGGCTATGAAGGCTCAGGGTATTGTTTAATAAGCACACATCTATATATAAAAAGAGGCTGTCGCATTTTGCGACGGCCTTTTTTGTCGACTAATTGCATACGCGCATAATCGTAAATGTTTGTTTTCGGCTGCGGTGTGACTTTCATTAGCTCAAAAACAGGGATATGCTTCATTTCACGTTGTTCAGAAAAATCAGCATATCCCTGTTTTATTCGCTATGAAACTCATCATCCTCGTCCGAGAACAGCACATTTTCGATTAGCTGCGTATACAATAGTTCTACAATAAAAGACTCGTCGTAATTATGCGGCAACCTCTCTTTTTATGAAATACAAAAAGAAAATAATCAGTTGAACACATATTGATAATATGATAGAATTATTGCGAAACTGTTGCATATATCTATAAGGGGGATTAGCAAAAAAACAGAGCTTATAAAGGAAAGGAGAAACAAATGATGAGAAAAAAAGGAATGCTACTGGCTGCATGTGTTATGAGCGTGTTAACTTTTGCGGTGACGGGGCTTGCTGGATTAAGAGGTATTGGGAAGGTAGAGAGTGTCGAGACTATGGAATATACCATGGAGAGAAATGAATTGTTTTATGTAAAAGGAAGTATTGTTCCGGATTGCAAAACTCTAGAAGACTTTGTTGAAAGCATTTCACCCGGCTCGTATCTGACAACTATTTATGTTAAGGATTATGATGGATTGGTCCTCTTGGTATCGAATGATGGTATTAATCACGCGGGAGGATTTGGTTATTTTAAGGAAACACATATATATGTAGAGGATAAAAAAGATGGCGTAAGATACCTTGGCAAACTTGTATCAGAAGATCTTATAGGAAAGAGTGATGGGATGATCTTTGCGCGTTTGCATGGTGTCAATGGGGATATATACGAAAGATACGCTGTTACCCCTAACGGAAAAAACATGAGATATTATGGAACTGCAGATGTTACAACTGCAAATCCGAAACCTATTCCACTCTTTAAAAAGCCATATAAAAGTTATTAATTATCAGTGTATTTGTCCTTTGTGATCGCATTGCGGTTACAAAGGACGTTTTTTATGTTTTGTATGGGAGAATTACAAAAATTCATCGTGATTATGCGACAGCCTTTTGTACACGATACCGCCGATGATACCGATGAGGACTCCGCTGACGACACCGGTTATCCAGAGGATTGGGAGATACCAGATGATGAAGCCGGTGTTTAACATGAGCATTGCGACGATTATCTGGCCGATGTTGTGAGTTATACCGCCGGCGGCACTGACACCGACAGGGCTGAATTTATTGCATCTTTTAAGAAGGATCATGATAAGTGTACTTAGGATTCCGCCTGCAAGTGAAAACCAAAGGCTCATCACGGTGCCAAATAAAAGTGATACAACGAGTATCCTTATGAGATTTATAAAGAACGCGCTTTTTTCTCCAAGCACATATAAAGCTACGACCACAACGATGTTGGTAAGTCCGAGCTTCATTCCGGGTACTGCGAAGAACGCCGGGATCTGAAGCTCGACATAGCTAAGTATCATTGCGAGTGCAGCAAATATTCCGTATAAAGTTATCTTACTTGTCTTAGTGCTGTTATTCATTTACGTTTCCTTGGCAGATAATAATATCTTTTAACCGACTACTGCGTCGTATTCTTCCTCGCTTGAATCACCGCGTATCTCGATCACGACCTTATTGGGAAGACAGATGATCGACTGTCCGACTTTGCTGATCTTTCCCATGTTCACGCACAGCTTATCGGGGCATGACGCCGATTCAAGATAGGCTTCGCCGTTTTCTATGACAAGAACGTTGCTTCCTCCGTGGTATCCGTCTATAACAAATCTTGTATCCTCATAAAGTGAAAAAGACTTAACGTCCTTTCCGTCAACGCTGATGACAACAGTGCTTCCGTGCTTTTGGGAAAGCAGAAGAACAAGCATGAGCGCTCCGGATAACAACAGGAGAGCAGCGATAAGCAATATGTCGTTTTTGGTGAAATATCTTTTTATCATAAATAATGAACGATCCTGTTTCGTATAATTTGATCCTAATACAGTATAGATGTTTTTTGATGATGCTGTCAAAACCAGGCCCTTGCGCGCTTTGCAATTTTTCCTTGCAATTTGGTCCTGTTCATGTATAATAAATTTTCGTCGGAGTTCTTTCGACATATCTTGGATGATCGTCCAAGAAAATTCCACTTATTTATTTAATACAGCGGATGTCTTAGGTCTATTCTTATGCCCTTTTTGCATTCGCTGAAGCAGAAAGGATGTATATGAAGTTAAGAGAAAAATGGGAAAAACAAAACAATTCGATCAAGCTACTACTTAGGAAACTAAAGAGGCACGACACTCGAGTAGTTGCCGCAGCAGTAGTGATCGCGACTATCCTTTGCGGAGGGCTGATCTATATCAGTACACCTGTTGTTACCGCTAATGCGCAGGAGAAATTCGAGGAATCCGAGCGCGAATCCAAGGAGGCAACAACACAGAAGCTGGACGAGCTTCACGATTTCCTCACTGAGATAGATAAGGGCATATCAGATAACAATGACACCATAAAGTCATTTTCAGATAAGAAGACAGATGATGAGAGCGATAAATACAAGAACATCGTAAATGAGAAGGCGGGAGCTCTTTCGGGAAATCTCAATACGATACATGACAATATAAGCGACACTCAGTCAAGGATCGACAGCTTGAAAGAGATGATCGATGCCGGAAACAAGGCTGATAAGGAAAAGATCGCTTCGGAGTTTGCGCAGGTAAATACTGAGCTTGAGAAGCTTAACAAGGATTATCAGGATACCAAGAATAAGACAACGGATCTCATGGACGAGATCAAGAAGGCTGTGAACAGCGGAAATGACAGCATTTCAAAAGAGTCTTTGGCGCAATACGAGGAGCTTCTTAAAAAGCTTTCCTCCTTCAACAGTGATATGGAGGAGAACAGCAAGGATCTTCTTTCAAAGAGCGAGATCAAATTCGATGAGCTTGCAAGTAAGATTTCCGATCTGGAAGATGAGCTAGACAAAAGAAATAAAGAAGCAATCGAGTCTAACGAGAAGGGCTTTACTGAGATCACAAACAATTTTGATCAGCAGTTTAATGATTACGGTAGCAAGGTAACTACCGACATAAACGGAGTTAAGGAATACATAAACACAAAGACAACTGAAGTAAACGACAAGCTCGACCAGGTTTTTTGGCGTGTGAGTAATGGAAAAAAGCTATTGGCATCCGCATTGCTCACAAAGGGAGTTAAAATCAACGAGGATGCCACGTTTACTGAATTTGCCAAAGCTATACAGAACATTCCCCAGAAGATGGTACTTGATTCAGGGGAGACCGCAGCAGAGATCGTATATGAATATCATTATCATAAAGATGGAAAAGGAAGAACCGTCAACGCCAATCTTGTAAGCGCTGCCTACAAGGGCGGCTGCTACAATACTCCTGTCTATCACAGACATACGGATAGCTGTTATAAGACAGTGGATGAGTATTTGATCACGACCAAGAAGAGCGTTGTGGACAGAGGCTGGGTCAAGGACGATCCGGACGGAGGCGCCAATAACAGATATCGTTGCAATCATTGCGGAGCTGAGTTTGTAAGTAACAACGAGCGTCATTATGAAAGAGTATATTCAATGCAAGAGGTTATAGACAGAGAAGGAAAGGTCATGGAAGTAAATCAGAAAAGAGTTCTTTCATGCAACAAGCAGGACGGACAGCTTGAAGGTTATGCACCAAACTGCGGCTTTGCCCACGGACAGGTTGCTTCGGCGCATCTTAAGTTCCAGGGAAAGAACGCCAAGTACAATACTTCCGTAGCTGCGATAAATACTTCCAACGCAGTAAGTACAGCTAATCTCAGATCAACCAGAAGCCTTAATATTCTCAGTCTTGTCGGAGCAGACTTTGGAAGAGGCGATGATGCGGATGATACTGATGAGGAAAAAGATAATGCTCAAAGCCGGGCTCCTGTAGCACCAAGCGAAGCGGTTTCGATAAGCACGGCAGTATCCGGCGATGAGAATAATTCTCAAGATAATTCCGGACATGATACAGACGGGGATGGCGGCACTAATGAGAATAGCATAAGTAAAGATATAGCTCCGAGCGAACCTACAAATGACACTATGTCTGTTAGCACGTTTGCTTCAAGCAGCGAGGAGCTTCCCGAAAATGCTGAGGCTACTGATGACTCTTCACCTTCAACCGTCGATGCTTCCGGAAACAGCGATTCTTCCGGTTCCTCCGTCGATGCGAACGTCACAGAACCTACAGCTTCTCCTCATGAAAATGATGAAGCACATGATGAAAGTACGGGCGATTAAATAAGGGGCCGTATAATGGAAGCCAAAGTCTGACAGAGCCAGTTATCACCGTCGTTTCACGCTCCTTGACATTTAGGCGGCAGGTCAATAGAATAGATTTTGTTGTAGTGTTATTGCGCAATTGAATTGTGCGGAATGGAGCAAAAGAAATGACAAAGATAGATATTATTTCAGGTTTCCTTGGTGCCGGAAAGACGACACTTATAAAGAAGCTTTTAAAGGAAGCTTTGAACGGAACAAAAGTAGTTCTTATCGAGAATGAGTTCGGTGAGATCGGAATAGACGGCGGATTCTTAAAGGAATCCGGAATCGAGATAACAGAGATGAATTCAGGATGTATCTGCTGCTCACTCGTAGGAGATTTCGAGACAAGCCTTAAGCAGGTTATGGAGCAGTATTCACCTGAGAGGATCCTTATCGAGCCTTCCGGAGTTGGTAAGCTTTCAGATGTTATGAGAGCTATCCAGAATATCGCGGATGCAGATGACAATATGGAACTCAACAGTGCAGTTACAGTTGTAGACGTATCCAAGGCTAAGGTTTATATCAAGAATTTCGGTGAGTTCTTCATTAATCAGATCGAGAATGCGGGAACTATAATCCTTACAAGAACAGACAAGGCAGATCAGGCCAAGATAGAGCAGGCGGTTGAGCTTATCAGACAGCACAATCCCAAAGCTACTATAATAACAACTCCTTTAGCTGAGATCACAGGTAAAGAGATCCTTGATACATTCGAGGGCAACAATGATCTTGAGGCAGAGCTTCTTAAGCTTGTTATGGAAGAAGAGGAGCATCACCATCACCACCATCATCATGGAAGTCACAAGATCGTTGCCGAGGATGGCTCTGTAGTTTACAGCGCACATCACGATGACGACGATGAGGATGAAGACGAGCATTGCTGCTGCCACCATCATCACCATGATGAGGATGAGGAAGAGCACGAGCATCACTGCTGCCATCACCACCATGATGACGATGATGAGGAAGAGCACGAGCATCACTGCCACCATCATCACCATGATGACGAGGATGAAGAAGAGCACGAGCATCACTGCTGCCATCATCACCACGATGATGAGGATGAAGATGAGCACGAGCATCATTGCTGCCATCACCACCACGATGATGAGGATGAAGATGAGCACGAGCATCATCACCATCACCACCATCATGACGCAGCTGACGTATTTACAAGCTGGGGAATGGAGACACCCCTTAAATATACTAAGGAAGAGATCGAGGGAATGCTTTCTAAACTTGAAGACGAGGAGACATTCGGTATCGTTCTTCGTACAAAGGGTGTTGTTCCTTCTACAGACGGTGCATGGATCGAGTTTGACTATGTTCCCGGTGAAGCTGAAGTCAGAACAGGTTCAGCCGATGTTACAGGTAAGTTCTGCGTAATAGGTTCACAGCTCAATGAAGCTAACCTTGAGAAGTTATTCCGCAGATTATGATAAGGAGAAATAAAGTGAAACCCGTATATATAATCAATGGTTTTCTTGACAGCGGAAAGACAGACTTTTTCCGATATACGATCAACCAGCCTTATTTCAGAACAAGAGGTAAGACTCTTCTTATCGTCTGCGAAGAGGGTGAGAACGAATACGAAGAACCCCTTCTTAAGGCTACCAATACAGCTATCGAGATGATCGAGAACGAAGAGGATTTTACTCCCGAAGCGCTTGTTGCACTTGATGCCAAGTACGATCCGGAGAGGATCCTTATAGAATACAACGGAATGTGGAACTTCAAGAACATGAGACTTCCCATCATGTGGAAGCTTGAGCAGCAGATCACTGTTATTGACGCATCAAGCTTTGAGCTTTATTTCAGCAACATGAAGTCTCTTCTTGCAGAGCAGATCCGTAATTCAGATCTTATTTTGTTCAACAGATGCGATAGGATCAAAGACCTTGCTTCCTATAAGAGAAATGTAAAGGCAATAAACCAAAAGGCAGATATCATATTTGAAGACAGAAACGGCGAAGTAGACGTTACTCTCGATGAGGATCTTCCTTTTGACTTAAACAGCGATCCTATCGAGCTTAATAACTACGGCTACGGCATGTTTTACATTGACGGCCTTGATCATGTAGACAGATATGTGGGTAAGAACGTTAAGTTCAAGGGAATGGTGCTTATTCCGCCGGAATTCCCTAAGGGAAGATTTGTTCCCGGCAGAATGGCAATGACTTGCTGTGCCGAGGATATGCAGTTCCTTGGATTTGCATGCGACTATGATAAGACAGACGAGCTCAATGAGAAGGATTGGGTTCTTGTCACAGCCAAGGTCGTTAAAGAGTATGTGCCTGAGTATAACGGAGAGGGCCCTGTACTTAAGGCTATATCTGTAGAGAAGACAACGGCACCTGAATATCCTATCATTGATTTTTCTAATCCCGCGCAGTGATAGGCAGAGGATGCTTATAAAAGAACTATAAGAACGTGATATGAACAAGGGGGAGTTATGTTCAATTATCTGCCGCTTCAGTGGCTTTTCTTATTTTATTTTTACTGTTTCTTTGGTTGGTGTTTCGAATCAACATATGTTTCAATATTACAAAAACATCCGGTAAACAGGGGCTTTATGCGAGGCCCCTTTTTGCCATTGTATGGAAGTGGCGGGATAATGATGCTTGTCTTATCTAAGCCATTCTACGATAATATCTTTCTTGTTTACCTTGCAGGCTGCATAGGAGCTACAGTGCTTGAGTATGTGACCGGAGTTACCATGGAGAGTCTTTTTAAGGTAAGATACTGGGACTATTCTCACAAGTTCCTTAATTACAAGGGACATATCTGCCTTGAGTCCACTCTTTTCTGGGGCGTTCTGACGGTTGTATTTACCCGCTTTTTACAGGTTCCGATAGAGCATGCTCTTTTATCTATCCCTTATAATATCCTTTCTGTTATCACTATGATCATTACGGTTTACTTTAGCTGTGATTTCATGGTTGCATTCAAGATCGCTCTCGACCTCAGAGATGTGCTTATCTATATGGAGAAAGCTAAGGGTGAGATGCAGAGGATGCAGAAGAGACTGGATGTTATCATCGCCTTCAAGGGTGAAGAGGTTAAAGAGGGTCTTGAGGATGTCAAAGACGGCATCATCAGTACCGTGGACGGAATCAGTGAAAAGGCTGCCGATCTCGGTGATATGGCTCTCAATTTAGGAAGCGGTATAACAGGTGGAATATCTGAGAGATTGGATGCATTAAGTGACGCACTTGAAAGCTCTTTTGCCAAGGTAAAAGATAAAGTGTCTGTAAGCTCGGATCATATGGATAATTTCAGAGACGAGATCACGGAGCTTTATGCCAAGTACCGCATCATAAAAGACAGAATGACGCCCAAGCCTATCAAGAATTTCTTTGACTGGTACAGAACACGTACTATCCTGGACAACCCTACGATGGTGTCCGAGAAGTTTAAGAGCAGTCTTGATGAAATGAGAGAGAGGGCTGAAAAGCTTACGAGAAGAAATAAAGATAAATAAAGATGATAAAAGAAAAAACCTCATGTCGGTGAGAAGACATGAGGTTTTATTATTTCTTATATATTGTTCAAAGAACGATCAAGCCATCTTGTTAACGGCAAGAGCGAGACGAGAAACTTTTCTAGAAGCTGTGTTCTTCTTGAAGATTCCCTTTGACTCAGCCTTATCGATAGCAGCTGTAGCAACGAGGAGTGCCTTAGCAGCATCTTCCTTGTTACCTGCCTCGATAGCAGCTCTAACCTTCTTAATTTCTGTCTTAACTGCAGACTTGATCATCTGATTTCTATCAGCTTTTTTCTGACTAACAAGTACTCTCTTCTTGGCGGATTTAATATTTGCCATAGTTACCTCCAATTTATTTTCTAATATTGTCAAGTTCGTGTGCGCATTAAGCCGGACACGGACAGTTAATGCTCATACGGTAAATAGTTTAGATGATATTGCCAAAACTGTCAATAGATTTTTGTCCGGTGTCATGGTATCATATGAAGATGAAATCGCTCTGTAGCCTATAGGAAGGCAAGGTGCGATCGTATTTTGATCAGAGAGATGAGGTACATTTGTGGACCAGAGTAAGATAAGAAATTTTTGTATTGTTGCACATATCGATCACGGTAAGTCAACGCTTGCCGACAGAATGATCGAGAAGACCGGCGTTCTCACAATGAGAGAGATGACAAGCCAGGTCCTCGACAATATGGATATAGAGAGGGAGAGAGGTATCACCATTAAATCCCAGGCTGTGCGTATGATCTACAAGGCGCAGGATGGTGAAGAGTATACCTTCAATATGATAGATACTCCCGGACATGTGGATTTCGGATATGAGGTATCAAGAAGCCTTGCGGCATGCGACGGCGCTATCCTTGTCGTTGATGCTACTCAGGGAGTAGAGGCGCAGACACTTGCCAACGTATATATGGCTCTTGACCACGATCTTGATGTTTTCCCTGTTATCAATAAGATAGATCTTCCAAGTGCCCAGCCCGATGAGGTCAAGGAAGAGATAGAGGATGTTATAGGAATTGAGGCGCACGACGCTCCGCTTATTTCCGCCAAGAACGGAATAGGTATCGAGGAGGTCCTCGAGGCAGTCGTTCACAAGATCCCCGCTCCTACGGGAGATCCGAACAAGCCGCTCACAGCGCTTATTTTCGACAGCATATATGATTCATACAGAGGCGTTATCGTATTTGTAAGGATACGTGACGGCGTTATCAAGAAGGGCATGAAGGTCCGCTTTATGGCTACAGGCGCAGAGGCAGAGGTTGTAGAAGTAGGTTACTTCGGACCCGGAAGATTTATTCCAAGCGACGATCTTTCAGCAGGTGATGTAGGATATTTCACAGCTTCAATTAAGAACATCCAGGATACCAGAGTCGGTGATACAGTCACAGATTCAGCCAATCCTTGCGCAGAGGCACTTCCCGGATATAAGAAGGTCATGCCCATGGTTTACTGCGGACTTTATCCCGCAGACTCGGCGCACTATTCAGATCTTAGAGATGCCCTTGAAAAGCTGCAGCTCAATGATGCTTCTCTTTTCTATGAGCCCGAGACATCACAGGCACTCGGTTTTGGATTCCGTGCCGGTTTCCTTGGACTTCTTCACCTTGAAGTGATCCAGGAGAGACTTGAGAGAGAGTACGACCTTAACCTTGTTACCACAGCGCCCGGCGTTGTTTATAAGGTTCACAAGAATGACGGAACTGTATTTGATCTTACCAATCCCACGAACCTTCCCGATCCCACTGAGATCGACTATATGGAAGAGCCCATCGTAAGCGGCGAGATCATGGTTACCACGGAATATGTCGGTGCGATCATGCAGCTTTGCCAGGAACGACGCGGCAAGTATTTAAGTACAGATTATATAGAGCAGACCAGAGCTATTCTTAAATACGAGCTTCCTCTTAATGAGATCATCTATGATTTCTTTGATGCGCTCAAATCAAGATCAAGAGGTTATGCTTCTTTCGACTATGAACTCAAGGGCTATGAGAGATCTGAGCTTGTTAAGCTTGATATCCTCATCAACAGAGAAGAGGTCGATGCTCTTTCATTCATCGTTCACAAGGACGGCGCTTACGAGCGTGGACGCAAGATGTGCGAGAGACTCAAGGAAGAGATCCCGAGGCACCTTTTCGAGATCCCGATCCAGGCAGCAGTCGGCGGCAAGATCATTGCCAGAGAGACCGTTAAGGCTTACAGAAAAGACGTCCTTGCCAAGTGCTACGGCGGTGATATAACCCGTAAGAAGAAGCTTCTTGAAAAGCAAAAAGAAGGTAAAAAGAAAATGCGCCAGATCGGTAACGTTGAAGTACCGCAGGCAGCCTTCCTTAGCGTCTTGAAGCTTGACAGCGGAGACTGATATGTTTACTAACAAAGATTTGTCGATATATGTGCACGTTCCTTTCTGTGCACGCAAATGTCTTTATTGCGACTTTTTATCTTTTCAGGCGGAAAAAGAGCTGATATCAAGCTATTTTGAAGCTCTTTCCAAAGAGATCCGATCATATGCGGATACTTACAAAGACTATACGGTAAAGTCGGTGTTCTTCGGAGGAGGAACGCCGTCCTTGCCTGATGCCGAGTATATCTGCGATATTCTTAAACTTTTACATTCCGAATTTAATATAACTGAGGACGCCGAGATCACGACAGAGTTAAATCCCGGAACAGCCTCTTTTGACAAGCTTAAGGCATACAGAGCTGCCGGTATCAACAGACTCAGCATAGGCGCACAGTCTTTTGACGACAAGGAACTTAAGACGCTGGGAAGGATACACGACAGCGCCGCTTTTTACAAGACCTATGAGGATGCGCAGAGAGCCGGCTTCACCAATATCAATATCGATCTGATGAGCGCGCTTCCTGATCAGACCCTCGAGTCTTATCATTCGACTTTAAAAAAGGCAGTGGAGCTTAAGCCTTCGCATATTTCCGCATATAGTCTCATTGTTGAGGAAGGCACACCCTTTTTTGACATGGACCTTGATCTTCCGGATGAGGACACTGACAGGCTTATGTATCATGAGACCAAGAGGATCCTTGAAGAAGGCGGCTATCACAGATACGAGATCTCCAATTATGCGTACGGAGATGGGGAAAAGAACGAGTGCTATCACAATAAAGTATACTGGGAACGCGGTAATTACTTGGGCTTGGGGCTCGGTTCATCTTCGATGATAGATAATGTGCGCTTTAGTAATATCACTGATATAATGGAATATATTAAGAGGCTTTCTGATTCCGAGAGTGTTGTTGAGGAAAGAGAAGAGCTCTCTGAGAAGGCCTGTATGGAAGAGTTTATGTTCCTGGGGCTTAGGCTCGTTAAGGGCGTTGATGCAGATCTTTTTTACAGGCAGTTCGGACAAAAGCTTGAGGACGTCTACGCAGGGCCGCTGATAAAGTACGAGACCCTGGGACTTATCGAGAGAGTGGGAAATAACCTAAGGCTCACCGAGAAGGGCTTTGATGTCAGCAATACGGTTATGGCGGAGTTTTGTTTTTGATCTAAATCAGGCAAAAGAGCCTTCGCAGGACTGAAAATAATATGGGGAAAAGGGGAACACGATGAATTACAATTTCTTTGCACTTATTTCGAGAATGAAATATATAGACAGATGGGCACTTATGCGCAACACGAGGCAGGAGAATCTCTGCGAGCATTCAATGGAAGTTGCCATGATAGCTCATGCTCTTTGTACCATAGGTAATGTGCGCTACGGCAAGCACCTTGATGCCAATAAGGCGGCGCTCATAGGGCTTTACCATGATGCTTCCGAGATCATCACGGGAGATATGCCCACACCTGTTAAGTACTTCAACAAAGAGCTTAAGAATGCCTACAAGGAAGTTGAGGCGATCGCGGACGACAAGCTTCTTGAGAAGCTTCCCGATGACCTCAGACCATCCTTTGAAGCTATATTTAATGCAGATGATAATGAAGATGAGAAATATATGAGAAGGCTTGTAAAGGCAGCGGACAAGCTGTCTGCGCTCATCAAATGTATGGCTGAGATAGGAGCCGGCAACAGTGAATTCAGGACGGCAAAAGAGAGTACTGAGAAGACCATAAGAAGTCTCTATCAGGAGCTTCCCGAGGTTCTTGATTTTGTAAATGAGTTCCTGTCTTCATACGGCAATACTTTGGATGAACTTACCTGATTGTCATTGATTTTTTGCATTCTTGGAATGATAATTATAAGTAATGAGAAGGTTTTTTTTGGAGGAGAAAGAGGGCATGCTTTTTATTAAGTGTGATGAGTTACGACCGGGGATGAGGCTTGCAAGGCCGATCTATAGCAAGAAGGGAGCTCTTTTGTATGATAGGGCACACGTTCTTAAGGACATGCAAAGTATTGAGAACATCAAGAACTTTGGCCTTATAGGTGTGTTTATCTTAGAGCCCGCGGAGCCTGTTCCGCCTATGACACAGGATGATATTGAATTTGAGCGGTTCCAGACGGTCATGTACCACGAGATAATGGATGAGATGGAACATATCGTCAAGACCCATAAACAGGAGCGTTTCCCTAATATCTGTGCTCAGATAATCAAGAGCTACGGTAATCTGAACAAGAAGATCACATTCCAACAGGCTCTTAGAAGTACGGAAGATTATATCTACAAGCATTCACTCAATGTCGGCATTTTAAGTGCCATGATCTGCCATTCGCTCGGAGTATCGCTCTCCGACCAGAACGAGGCTGTTATGGCGGGAGTTATCCATGATATCGGTAAGCTTACATTAAGCGCGGAGCTTCAGTCCAAGCTTAATTGCACGCAGGAAGAGCTTTCTGTTATAGATGCTCACGAGGTTGCGGGATATCCCATTATTGATGATGCTTTTTCATTCCTTCCGAATGTAAGACGTGCATGCAATCAGTCGAGAAAGATTCTCTATGATTATTGGAGAAACAATATAGTTGATACGAGTAAGGCTCTTATATCAGCCAAGGTGCTCGTTGTTGCGGGTATCTTTGATAAGGAAACGGCTGTGAGAGTTGACGATGCGCCTATTTCCGAGGTGCTTGTCATCAGAAGGATGATGCAGAGAAGCGATGTTTTCGATCACAAGGTGGTAAAAGCGCTTGTGGATTCACTTAACATCCTTGTTCCGGGCGTCAGCGTCGAGCTTAATACGGGTGAGAAGGCGCTTGTAATAAGGACCAATGAGGCTGATTTCCTTCGCCCTACAGTACTTAGCTTTAAGGATAATACAATTATCGACCTCTCCAACACGGGAGCGTATGGTAATCTCGAGATAGTAGATATCATGAAAACAATGGACAACCGCTATATCATGGATACTTCCAAGATGAAAGCTCTTGGAATCACCGTTGATGAGCCTGAGTATGTCTGATGCAGAGGGGTACTATGTCAAAGATTGAAGAGATCCTAAAAGAAGCCAAAGATAGAGGGGCGTCCGATGTTCATATCACGGTCGGTCTTCCTCCCAAAATGAGACTTAACGGCAATCTTATAGCAATGGACAACTATGACAAGATGATGCCTGCCGACACTCAGGAGATCGCGGAAGAGATCATGAATGAGAAGCAGAGGCAGAAGCTTGAAGAGAACGGTCAGCACGATATGTCTTTTTCCATACCCGGAGTAGGACGTTTCAGGCTTAATCTCTTTAGACAGAGAGGCTCTATCGCTATGGCTTTCAGAGTCGTTGCGACCAAAATACCCACTGCCGAGAGCCTTGGGATACCCGAGACTGTCATTGATCTATATATGAAAAAAAGAGGTCTCATACTCGTAACGGGACCTACGGGAAGCGGTAAGTCTACGACACTTGCTTCCATCATCGATATGATAAACAACAACAGGGAAGCTCATGTGATAACGCTTGAGGACCCTATAGAATTCACATATCAGCACAGACTCTCCATCGTTAACCAAAGGGAGATAGGAACGGATTCAAACAGCTATGCCAATGCGTTACGTGCGGCTTTGAGAGAAGATCCGGACGTAATCCTTGTCGGCGAGATGAGAGATCTTGAGACCATAAGCACAGCTATAACTGCTGCAGAGACGGGCCATCTGGTGCTCTCGACGGTTCATACCATCGGAGCATCCAATACGGTCGACAGACTTATCGATGTATTCCCTTCTCATCAGCAGCAACAGATCAGGATCCAGCTTGCGGGAGTTCTGGAAGCAGTCATTTCCCAGCAGCTCATTCCTTCAGCGGACGGCGTTTCAAGAAATGCCGCATTCGAAGTGCTACACGTAAACAGCGCTGTGAGAAACCTTATCCGTGAGGGCAAGTCTCACCAGCTCATAACTTACATGCAGACCTACAGAAAGCAGGGCATGATCACAATGGACGATGCAATACTCGAGCTTTACAGGGCACAAAAGATCTCTCGCGAGATGGCTCTTCAGTTTGCTCAGGATCCCGAGACCATGCAGAATAAGATGCTTCGGTAAGGCGCATGTTTCCTTGATCGTACATCAGAGCTTAGCTTTAACGCTAAGCTCTTTTTTATTACTTTTCTGCAAGGAGCGGTCAACATCTGAATCAGAGAATGGCAGCGCTTTATCCCGCTCCTGCTTGGGCGTAGTTTATCAGCCGGAAAAGGATGGTCAATCCCAAAGCCGCTCCGCGGTGCGCTTTGCGCAGGATTGACAATTCTTTTTCTCGGCTGATAATTCGTTGATCAAGCAGGAAAGGAATAATGTGGCAGAAATGCCTACGATGCGAGTGGGGGACTACGGGGCAGAATGCTGTTGGGTTCGCGGAACCGTAAATATTCGGGTGGATTTACGGGAGCAAATTAAGTTTGGCGCTGCAACCCGTAAATTGCGAGGAGAGAATACGGGCCGGAATGAGTTTGGCACTGCAACCCGTAAATAGCGAGGGAAGATTACGGGCCGGAATGCGGTTTGGCACTGCAACCCGTAAAAAGTCGACAGATGCACCGCCTGAGAAGAAAAATAAGCGTAGCAGCGGTGCGGAAGTAGAGGAAAGCACCGCCTGAAAAGAAAAAAGAGCGTAGCAGCGGTGCGGAAGTAGAGGAAAGCACCGCCTGAAAAGAAAAAAGAGCATAGCGGCGGTACGAAAGTCGAGAGAAGTACCGCCTGGAGAGAAAAAAGAGCGTGGAGGCGGTGCGGGAGTAGTGAGATGCACCGCCTGAAAAGAAAAAAAAGCGTAGCGGCGGTACGAAAGTCGAGGAATGCACCGCCTGAGAAGAAAAAAGCGCGTAGCAGCGGTGCGAAAGTCGAGGAAGACACCGCTTGAGAAAAGGAACAAGCGTAGCGGCGGTAATTATTGCCGATTATATGCCGCCGGGAGGCAGTTTCGTTTTTGGTTCAGATATTTACAAATCCACCAAGATTTGATACATTATTCATCGTGATAATTCTTTAAGAAGGTCACTTCGTTCGAGGTGATTTTTCCCAAGATTGATTTTTAAAAGACAAAAGGCTTGAACAATTAAAAAGAGAAAAGAGGAAGTAAATGTTTAGTTCAATTACTTCGGGAGCCGTTAGGGGCATTGACTCTTACATTATGAAGGTTGAGGTCGATGTGTCGGATGGGCTGCCCGGATTCAATATGGTTGGCTTTATGAGCGGTGATGTGAAGGAGGCCGGCGCCAGAGTTAAGGTTGCGCTTAAGAACGTGGGATACAAGGTTCCTGTTGCTAAGATTACGGTCAACCTTTCACCTGCGGTTATAAGAAAAGAAGGAATTGTTGTGGACCTGCCTATTGCGGTTGGTATTTTGACAGCGACGGGAGATATCAAAGAGGAAGCGGTAAAAGACATCCTATTTCTTGGCGAGATAGGTCTTGATGGTGACATTCGTCCGATAAAGGGAACGCTTCCCATAGTTACTAAGGCTAAGAGCAAGGGATACAAGACGATAATCCTGCCTAAGAAGAATGCCAAAGAGGGTGCGGTAGTGCCCGGTATGAAGATTGTGGGAATCAGTTCGCTTCAGGAAGTTATAGCATATCTGTCTGCGAACGAGAAGGAGCGCGACGAGCTTATTCCACCGACGAAGGTTGATATAAAGAGTCTTTTTACCGAAAAAGATATCTATGACGACAAGCTCGATTTTTCCGATATCAACGGACAGGCGGGAGCCAAAAGAGCTGCAGAGATAGCAGCAGCGGGCTTTCATCATATTCTTTTGGTCGGACCTCCCGGAACGGGAAAAAGCATGATAGCTAAGAGAATCCCGACGATACTTCCGCCGCTCTCCGAAGATGAGAGCATGGAGGTCACTTCGATCTATTCCGTTGCGGGAAGGATGCCCGACAATAAAGCGCTCATTACAAAAAGACCATTCATGAGTACGCACCACATGGTGACGGAATCAGCGCTCGTGGGCGGCGGAGGCATTCCAAGGCCGGGACTTATATCCCTTGCGCACAGAGGAGTTCTTTTTCTCGATGAAATGGCGGAGTTTCCAAGATCGATCATAGACATGCTAAGACAGCCGATGGAGGATAAGATCGTCAACATAACAAGGAGCAAGGGTAACTATACATACCCCGCGGATTTCCAATTGGTAGGCGCGATGAATCCCTGTCCGTGCGGATACTATCCCGACAGAAACAAGTGCACCTGTCTTCCGCATGAGATCAAGAGATATCTTTCACACATTTCGGGGCCGATATTAGACAGGATAGATATAGTCGTGGAGGTTCCGAAGGTGGATATCGCCGATCTTTCAAGCAAGGTCAAAAGAGCCGGTGAATCAAGCAGGCAGATCCGCGAGAGGGTCATGAAGGCAAGGAGGATACAGCAAGAGCGATTCGCGGGAAGCGAGATTTCTTTTAACTCGCAGATGACTCCCAAGGAAATTGAGAAGTACTGTAAGCTTGGGACCGCAGAGCAGGCTTTTATGGAACAGTCCTTTTGCATGATGGACTTAAGCGCGAGGACCTATCACAAGGTGCTTAAGCTTGCGCGGACGATAGCGGATCTTGAGGGAGCGGCAAATATCGAAAAGGTGCATCTCATGGAGGCACTCAGCTATCGGATGTCCGACGGACAATATTGGAACAACAGAGAGGAAAGTGAATGATAAACAGCTTAACAGAAAATGATTACGCGCTTTGGCTTTTTAACATAAGAGGGATCGGGAATAAAGCGATAGATAAGCTTCTTTGCGGAGACAGGACCTGTAAAGAGATCTACAGCATGGATAAAAAAGAGCTTTCTATGATCCTTAGTCCCAAGCAGGTCGAATCACTTATGAAATCCCGCAATGTATGGGATTTTGAAAAGGAAAGGAGAAAGCTTGAAAATAATGGGATCAGATTCATCTCAAGGATAGACGATGAGTATCCCGAAAAGCTCAAGAATATAGCTGATCCGCCGTTTGCCCTTTATGTCAAAGGAAGACTCCCCGATCCCGAAAGACCCTCCGTTGCGATCATCGGAGCAAGGATGTGTTCGGAGTATGGAAGATATATGGCAAGGCAGCTCGGAAGAGGACTGGCGTTTGCCGGAGTTCAGGTGATAAGCGGTATGGCGAGAGGAATAGACGGTATCAGCCAAAAGGCGGCGCTCCAGGCGGGAGGCCAATCTTACGGTGTCGTTGGATGCGGAGTGGATGTCTGCTATCCCGATGAGAACAGAGATGTATATGAAGAGCTTTGTCTTAGCGGCGGTGTGATATCTGAGTTTCCACCCGGAACCGAACCCAAGGCATCCTTTTTTCCCCTTAGGAACAGGATAATCAGTGCACTCTCAGATGTCGTGGTTGTCGTCGAAGCAAGGCGTAAATCCGGAACACAGATCACGGTCGATACTGCTCTTGAGCAGGGAAAAGAGGTTTTGGCGTGTCCCGGAAGGCTGACGGACAGACTGAGCGATGGTTGCAATTACCTGATAAGCCAGGGAGCAGGAGTAGTTATCGATGTAAATGATGTCATAGACAGGCTTTGGCATGTGAAGAACAGGTCCGGTGTGCACGATCCTGAAGAGGCGCTTGAAACCGCGATTCTTGAATCTGTTGACGTAATTCCGATTTCGGCTTCAGGCATATTGGAGATGATCTCGGACAAGGGGATCGATATTTCCGTTCCGGAACTCATGAAGAAACTTTTTGACATGAGCAATATGGGAAAGATAGCACAAAATGGGGTTTATTTCTTAAAACGTGAGTTTTGAGCGTAAAATAGGGAAACGTTACCGGTAACGATACCGAAAATCAAAAAAGTCAATATGCATTTTATATAAATTGACAAAGAAATAATCATAGAATGTGCTTTATTGACAAAAAACCGTCTAGGTCATAAGCTAATTTTAGAGCAACCGTTTGCGCAATAACGTGCGAGCGGAATGTCAACTATGGAGGGTTTAAAATGAAAAAGAGATTGGTTTCAGTTTTGATGGCTGCTACAGTCTTAGCTACATTGTTTACCGGATGCGGTGGCAAGAAGAGCGATTTTGGTAGCGGAGAAGTTAAAGTTTGGGTTGCTGATAATGTTGTTGATTTCACCAACAATCAGATCAATGAGTTTAAGAAAGCTCACCCCGAATTTGACGGATATACATTCAATGTTGAAGCTACAGGTGAAGGCGATGCAGCCGGCAATATGATCACAGACGTTAAGGCAGGTGCCGATATCTATGTATTTGCTCAGGACCAGATCGCAAGACTTGTTTCAGCAGGAGCACTTGAGGAAGTTGAGCCTGAGAATGCCAAGAAGGTTAAGGCTGAGAACGACGCCGGCGCCGTTGCGGCAGCTACAGTTGGTGAGAAGCTCTATGCTTATCCCATCACTTCCGATAACGGATATTTCCTTTATTATGACAAGAGCGTTGTAAAGGATCCTTCAACACTTGAAGGCATCATTGCTGATTGTGAGGCAGCAGGAAAGAACTTCTACTTTGAAGCTAATTCCGGTTGGTATCAGACAGCATTCTTCTTCGGAGCAGGCGCTCAGCTCTCATATGAGACTGACGATGCCGGTAACTTCACAAAGTGTAATGCTTCTTATGCATCACCTGAAGGTGTTGTAGCGCTTAAGGAGATCATCGAGGTTACATCTTCAAAGGCTTTCAAGAACGGTTCAGCTATCAGCAATGCAACAGACGTTGGTGCTATCGTAGACGGAACATGGGATGCCGAGGCTGTTAAGGAAGTATTCGGTGACAACTACGCATGTTCTAAGCTTCCTTCATTCGAGGGAGCAGACGGCAAGACATATCAGATGAGCGGATTTGGTGGATTCAAGCTTCTTGGTGTTAAGCCTCAGGAAGATGAGAACAAGCTCGCTGTATGTGATGCACTTGCAGAGTTCCTTTCAAGCGAAGAAGTTCAGCTTGCAAGATACGAAGCAGTTAACTGGGGACCTTCAAACCTCAAAGCTCAGCAGTCTGACGTTGTTAAAGCCGATGTAGCTCTTTCAGCACTTGCAGATCAGCTTCAGTACACAATCCCTCAGGGACAGTATCCCGGAGAGTACTGGGATCTTGCTAAGTCACTCGGAGATTCTGTTATCGCAGGAGAGATCTCAGCAGCATCAAGTGATGACGATCTCAACAAGGCTCTTTCAGATTTCCAGACAACATGTGAGAGTTACGCTAAATAATTAAACGGATAAAAAGACTATGTGGGCTCGGATTCGTAATGTTTCCGAGCCTATATAATAATTAAGAGCAATTAAAAGAAAAGGAGCTGAATATGGCACGGGGTACCAAGGAAAAGAAAAAGAACGCGCTTCTTTCAGGGTTAAGGGAGATAGGAACTACTTTTAAAGAAGGGGATATAAAGACCAGATTGTCATACTTTATATTTGGTCTGGGTCCGATCCTCAGAGGGCAGATCCTCATAGGGGTGACGCTTTTGTTATGCGAGGTTTTGTTCATCGTATACATGGCGGCCTTTGGATGGGGATATCTTTCCAAGATAACTACTCTCGGAACGACTTTGACACATAAGGTTGGAAGAAAGACAGTATACGGAGACAACAGTTTTCTTATCCTGCTGTTCGGCGTCCTTAGCGTGTTTGCGGTTATGGCGCTGATAGCTGTCTGGTATCTGAATGTAAAAGAGAATCGCAAAGAGGAGCTTTTGCTAAAAGAAGGAAAGACTCTTCCTACGAATAAAGCCGTCTTCATGTCTCTTTTTGATGAGAATTTCCATAAGACACTTCTCGCCATTCCGGTGACGGGAATTTTTGTGTTTACAGTGCTTCCCATAGCATTTATGATCCTCGTCGCGTTTACCAACTACGACAAGAATCATCAGTCGCCATCCAATCTTTTTACCTGGGTAGGACTTGATAACTTTAAGAATATCTTATCTTTCGGAACTCAGGGAATGGGCTCTACTTTCGTAAGAGTTTTGGCATGGACACTTGTGTGGGCATTCCTCGCAACGTTCGTTGACTATTTCCTCGGACTTGGAGTTGCAATGCTCATCAATAAAAAAGGAATCAAATTCAAAAAACTGTGGAGAACGATCCTGGTACTTACCATTGCCGTTCCGCAGTTCGTATCTCTTTTGTACATCATGAGATTGTTTGCACCCGACGGACTTATAAACGGATACCTCATTAAATGGGGACTCATAAAGAGCTATATTCCGTTCTGGGCGGATCCGATGCTTGCAAGGATAACTATCCTGGTAGTAAATATCTGGATCGGAATTCCTTACATGATGCTCATCACAACGGGTATTCTCATGAATATCCCCGAGGACCTTTATGAGAGCGCAAGGATAGACGGAGCCAGCGGATGGCAGATGTTTAGACGTATCACGCTTCCATACATGATGTTTGTAACAGGTCCTTATCTGCTTACCCAGTTTACGGGTAACCTCAATAACTTTAACGTAATCTATCTTCTCACTCAGGGAAGACCGCAGTCCATGAGTCTTAAGGGCAACGCGGGCAATACGGATCTTCTTGTTACATGGCTTTATAAGATGACCGTAAACGAGACCAATTACAAGATGGCAGCCGTAATAGGAATCATGGTATTTATCGTTACCGCCGTGGTTATGTTATCTGTTTACAACAGGCTTCCGTCTGTACGTGATGAGGAGGGATTCCAATAATGAAAAAGAAAAGAGCGATCGAAAATGCAGTGACCTATGCGGTCCTAATAATCATAAGTATCATATGGCTGTTCCCGTTTGTGGGACTTGTGCTTCAGAGCTTCAGAAGCTATGCCACAGAATACGGCGGAATGGTCAACTATCTTGTGCCTAAATCATTTTCGCTAGATAACTATAAATTCCTGTTTTCGGGAGAGACCAATTATGTAAGATGGTATGCCAATACGCTTATTATCGCGTTTTTTGTGGCACTCTTCCAGACTATCATCATTCTCTGTGTAAGCTATGCGCTTTCAAGAATGAGATTTACGGGACGTACATTCCTCATGAAATTCTGGCTTATACTCGGAATGTTCCCCGGCTTCCTTACCATGATATGTCTGTACTTCCTTTTAAAGCAGTTCGGACTCACTCAGGAAGGTGCGGTTCCCGGACTTATCCTTGTATCTATAGCAAGCTCCGGAATGCAGTATTATGTCTGCAAAGGCTTTTTTGATACTATTCCGAAGGCGCTTGATGAAGCCGCAAGGATTGACGGAGCTTCAAGAGCAAGGATCTTCGTTTCCATGATCCTTCCTATAATCAAGCCCATCATTATCTACACCGCACTGGTAGCATTTATGGCACCTTGGTGCGACTACGTATTTGCTTCTTATGTAGCTTTCGGACATGATCCCAGCTACAACGTAGCGGTTGCGATGACAAGATGGGTATGGACCAATGACTACCAGGGTTATTTCACAAGATTCTGCGCCGGTGGCGTACTAATATCAGTTCCTGTAACTTTGTTGTTTATGTTCCTTCAGAAGTACTATGTTGAAGGTGTTACGGGCGGTGCCGTTAAAGGCTGATAGAACCTCAGGCACTTGCTTCGTCCCCCACGAGGTAATGATATGTCCGGTAAAAAGATCACGATATCAGATATCGCCAATGCCCTGGGAATCTCAAAGACAACGGTCTCAAGAGCTATCTCCGGAAAAGGAAGGATAGGCTCGGGTACCAAGGATAAGGTGATGGATTATGTGGAAAAAAATAACTACGAGCCCAATATGATGGCAAAGGCGCTTGCCAATCAGAAGTATTCAGGTAATCAAAGGACTTATAATCTGGCGGTTGTCTGGCCTGATGACTACAGCGCCATGGAAATCCCGTTTTTCCAAAAGCTCATCGTAGGTATTGCAGAGATCGCAGCTAATTACGGCTATGACATCATGCTCACGATGGCAGCGGAAGACAATATCACCGGTCTAAAGAGAATAGTCGAAAACCACAAGGTTGACGGAGCTATCCTCACAAGAACGCTTGTTGACGATGTTCCTGCGGTTTACTTAAAGGAGCGCGGCGTTCCGTTTGTGGTTGTCGGAAGCACGGATTATCAGGACATACTATGGATAGACAATGATAACTATGATGCGTGCGTGGAGCTTGTCGAATATCTTTTGGGAAAAGGCCTGACAAGGCTTGCTCTCATAGGAGGCTCCAAGAACCATATAATCACAAGGACAAGGTTTAAGGCATTTCGCGATGCGCATGAGAAGATCGGACTTAAGATCGACGAGGGAATAGTCTATCTTGATATCGAGAACACGCAAAAGCTTGATGATGCGATAAAGGACATCTTTAAGAAGGATGTCGAAGGCATTGTCTGTATGGATGACGGATTTGTCGGAGAAGTGCTGGCAAAGTGCTCGGAAGCGGGAGTTCGGATCCCTGAAGATATCAAGGTTGCATCTTTTTATGACAGCACCTTTTTGGAAAATTCAATACCTTCTGTCACATCACTTCGCTTTAACGACAGGAACCTGGGAGCTGTCACGGCGTCAGCTCTTATAAGGAGCATAGAAGGTGAGACGGTTTCAAGCCAGAGACTTAAGAACCACGAGATCATGCTTCGAAAGAGCACAGAGTGCTGATCTTTTCGTAAACTTTTTTGATGAATTTGATGAGGTTATTTTATGCATATAGATAAAGACTCCAAGATTTCTTTTGACCCCGTAAGCCTTCTGGTGGACGGAAAGCGCTGGTACCCCATGATGGGCGAGATGCATTTTTCAAGATGCCCCAAAAAGTATTGGGAGCAGGAACTTCTTAAGATGAAGGCCGGCGGTATAGATATAATTTCGCTTTATGTTATCTGGATACACCATGAGGAGATCCAAGGAAAATTTGATTTTACGGGCGACAGGGATCTGAGAGAGTTCCTTGAGACCGTTAAGAAATGCGGCCTTTACAACGTACTTAGGATAGGTCCGTGGGCACACGGCGAAGCCAGAAACGGAGGATTCCCCGACTGGCTTTTAAAGGACGGAGAAGAAAACGGCTATGAAGTGAGGACCGACGATCCCAAGTATCTTGCGCATGTAAGGACTTTCTATGAAAAGACCTTTGAGCAGGTGAAAGGTCTTTTTATCAAGGACAACGGTCCTATAATAGGCATCCAGATTGAAAACGAATACGGACACTGCGGCGGAAAGACCGGAGAAGAAGGCGAGCAGCACATGAGAACTCTAAGGAATATGGCCTGGGAGATCGGTTTTGATGCGCCTTTATATACGGCAACCGGCTGGGGCGGAGCTGTTACGGGCGGAATGGTCCCTGTTATGGGCGGATATTGCGAGGCTCCGTGGGATCAAAGACTCACTGAGATCGAGCCAAGCGGCAACTATATTTTTACGAGAGAGAGAAACGATCACAATATAGGTTCCGACTACGGACTCGGCGTCGGCATCACATTTGATCAGGATAAATTCCCGTTCCTTACGGCTGAGCTCGGCGGAGGACTTCAGGTGACACATCACAGAAGACCTATCGCGACAGGGCTTGATACTGCTGCGATGACAATGACCAAGATAGGCTGCGGCGCCAATCTCCTTGGATATTATATGTATCACGGCGGAACCAATCCGAAGGGAAAACTTACGACTCTTCAGGAGACGAGAGAATCAGGCTACCCCAACGATCTTCCCGCATATTCCTATGACTTTAATGCTCCCCTTAGAGAGTACGGTCAGATGGAGGATACCTACAGAGAAGTCAGGATGATCGCAAGCTTTATACATGATTTTGGCGATGATCTCTGCGACATGCCTTATACGGAGCAGCCGGGCAATCCTCTTAAGCCCACAAATCTAACGGATCTTCGTACTTCCGTAAGATACAAGCAAAGAAAAGATTCCAAAGGAAATGCGTATAACAGCGGATATCTTTTTGTAAATAATTATCAGAGACGTTATAAGATGGCGCTCCACAAGGATATAGCGCCGACGGCGTACAAAGAGGACGGAACCGAGCTTGCTTCTTTTGCCAAAAGAGATATCGCGGACGGAGACTTTTTCTTTTACCCGTTCGGAATGCCTCTTGGCGACAAAGCGCTCATCTCGATCGACGCTACGCCCCTTTGCATCGTGAATGACATAGACGGAAAGGGAAGTAAGGGCTATGTCTTCTATACGGATACAGACAGAGAGGTTGCTTTTGATATAGAGGGTGATATGGAAGGAAACAAGATCATCATCCTTACAAGGAGCGAAGCTCTGCGCTCATCCAAGATCGTAGTTGGAGGAAAGGAGCATCTTATCATCTCTGACGCCGAGCCTATTACAGGTGCTGACGGCAAAGTGAGCCTCTATCTTAACGTTGAAAACGGTGATAGCATAAAGCCTTCATTCAGGGCTTATCCGGAGCTTAAAAAGACACCGGATAAATTTGGATTAAGTAAAAAGAGTGATGCTTCAAACACCTTTGCAGACGGAGATGCGCTTGCGTTATATGAGTGCAAGGAAGCGTTCAGTAATGATGCGACGGCTTCATTTGACTTTGAGGATGGAAAGGGCCGCATAAAGATAAACGGCAAAGTGCCTCAGATGAACGAGCTTTTCATGCATATGACCTATGCGGGAGATTCAGGCGAGATAAAGCATAACGGCGAAGTTATAGCTGATAATTTCTATACGGGACAGAAGTGGGAAGTAGGTCTCGACAGATTTATGGGCGATAACGGATGCGCTGCGTTTGAGATAGATATAAAGCCTCTCAACGAGGGAGATAAGATCTATTTGCAGGAGTGGCCTAAGATGGATAAAGGCACCGCTTGCAGGCTTGAGAGTATAGAATTATTTGCTCAATATCGTATCAATATTTACTAAAAAGAAGTATAATATTAGTAATAAATTTTGTGGCTGAATGCTTTTATGTCGAGGGCCAAGCATGCATTATAATTATTACTTTGATATATGTGCCTTATGTACATTAGCAACGATCGCAATAACCTCTCTGTCCAGAAGGCGGGTTCTCGCTTACAGACAGAGGGCTTACTCGTTGCTTTTTTTTGCTGTCTGCTTATCGACATTTTCAGAGTGTGTTGAGTCTACGCTCCAGCTTCATCCCATAAATGCACCTTGGTACAATCCGCTTGAAATGGTGTGCGGTTCCTTGTATTTCCTTGCACACTTGGGATCGGGTGTCTGCTATCTTTTGTATATCATGTCGGTCCTTGATATCTTTTTTGATCCAAGGTCTTTAAAAGGCTTCTTTGGTCTGTATTTTGGTATTTCTTTCGGAACCTTGCTTGTTATCATCAACTGGTTCCATCCGATACTTTTCCATTACACCAAGGAAGGTCTGTATCAAAGAGATGCGCTCATTTTCCTTTTCTACCTTATCGCGTTTTACTACATGGGCTTTGGCATCGTTCTGGTCCTTAAATACGATAAGCTGATGAGGTTAAAGACCAAGGTGATAGTTCTTGCGTACGTGGGACTCACTCTTTTCGGGATCTTTTTCCAGTACTTCAATCCGGATATCCTTATCGAGAATTTCTACAGTGCGATCAGTGTCGCACTTGTATTCATAACGCTTCAAAACCCCGGAGAGCTTGTTGACGAGAACCTGAATATCCTCAACAGAAAAGCTTTTTTTGAGGGGCTTGATCTTAAGATAAAAAGAAATAACCCTTATTACACTGTCTTTGTTTCAATCGACAATGTCAGGGCGCTCAGCTCTGAGATCGGTTACGTTCAGGCTCAGGCGGTACTTAAGAGGATTGCCGATTATCTTAAGCGCGCAGGTAAAAAAGAGCTCAGACTCACAACCTATACCTACAGATATTCGGATTACGTTTTTGCCATAATGGTCCACTCCGATAGCGGTAAGAAGGCACAGGCTCTGGCAGAGAGACTTGCGGAGAGAACAAAGAAGTCCTTCGAGGTATCAGGAATGACGATCAAGATCGACGGACACTGCTTCGTCATGAATTATCCGGAGCACTATAAGAGCGCTGCGGAGCTTATGGCAAAGGTAGATCTGATAACGGAAGAGATCTCGGATCTTGCGGATACTGTTGTTGATGTAAGTACATTTAACCACGGGGAAAAGATGCTTCTTAGGGACTATGATTTTATTGCAAGGGAAAACCTTGATGCCAAGAAGGCTGTGGTCAGGTTCCAGCCTCTTTTGTCCAAGATTTATAAGATAAACTATAACGCCGATGCGATATGTTTTTTCTATGACAGCAACGGCGAAGAGATCGATATGAGAAATCACATCCCGGATATAGGAACGACTCAGACTTTAATGGAAGCCGACGAGTATGTCCTTCGCATGGCCGCAAGGTCACTCGCGTTCTGGAACGGTGGTGACAAAAACGGCAAGTACAGAGCTGTTGTCGGAATGTGTCAGGGTGAGATCTCGAGAAACGACTTTGTGAGAAGAGTAAAGAGGATCCTCAGGGAAGAAAAGGCCGAGGCATCATGGATAAGTCTTAAACTGTCCGAAACCTGCCTTACCACAATGAATACGATAGCAGAGAGAAATATCAAGATGCTCGGGGATCTCAAGGTTTCGATAATCGTAGACAGATTCGGAAGCGGATACGGCAATCTCTCCAAGATAATCTCGCTTCCCATAATGCAGGTAAACATTGCTCCGGATGTTATCAGAAACGCGATCGGTTCGGAGCCTATGTATAAGCTGGCGCAGGGCATCGTCAATCTTTTCCATGATATCAGTATCTTTGTGTGTGCTTCCGATATCAGGACCAAGGAGGAAAAAGAGATGGCGGAGAGCCTTGGATGTGATTATCTTATAGGCGACTATCTCGGAAGACCTATGAACGACAGCTCTTATGTCAGATTTATCGACGAATATTTTGAAAAGGGATGACCATGGACGAACTGTTTAGACCACATAATTTAGAATTAGTCCTAAACATGGCCGCCTTTGTTCTTGTTGTGATAACGCTCATCATCCATTATTCGGAAGAGGATTATTACGGCAAGCAAAGACGTATATTCGGCATGCTCATTTTTTACGTTTTGTTTGTTAATATCGTCGGCGGATTGCATAATCTGTGGATCGCATCCGATTGGGCCAAAGCACTTATAAGCTATAGATTTAACTGTTTCATGGCAGTTTTGGAAAAGGCGGGAATGTATCTTATCGCGATCGTTTCGATGGGCTATCTGCTAACGCTCTTTAGGATCGAACTTGATAGGTGGTGGAAGGCTGTTATCGTTTTTGTTCCCTCCACATGCTCTATTATCTTAAGCTTCTCTGCGATGTTTACAAGAGACGTATTTTACTTTGATGCCAAAGGAGATATGCACTTTACGACTCCAGCATCCGGTCTCATCAACATCTCGGCGGCGCTGTATTTAGTCTTAGCCGCATATATTATTTTCAGATACTATAAGACGGTAAGCAGTGAGAAAGCGATCGTTCTTATCGCGTATTACATTATGATGGCGGTGGGCGTTCCGCTTAAGATCTTATTCTGCTCTTATGCGCCGTTTGAATTCTGCACTTCGCTTGCGCTTCTTTTGTGCGTGTACACCTTCCAAAATCCCAGCGAGTTCATTGAGAGAATGTCTGGAACGGGAACAAGGAATGCGCTTAATTTCGCGGTTTATACAGATCTTTTGCAGAAAAAAAGATTCACCGTATTCGGTATCAATATCGACAGGCTCCCTGAGATACTTGGAAGCGAATCGGTTGAGGCTTCATCCAATCTTCTTTCTCAGTTTGCGTCGTATCTTAGAAGGATATATCCCGATGCTTCGCTTTTCTATCCGGAAGACGGTATGTTCATGATGTTTCTTGAAGACATCAATCCCGATGATGAAGTTATAGAAGGACTTGCAGAGCAGATAAGAAGAAGGTTTAAAGATCCCTGGAAGCTTAAAGGGGAAGATATCAGATTTACCGAGAGCCCTTTTGCTATAGGATTCCCCGATGAAGTCGGAGATATGGATAAATACAGGGAAGTAAGAGATGAGATGAAGAAGATGCTCATCCGTCAGAGCAGAGAGGTTTTAAGAGTTTCAGACCTTAATCTAAAGTACGCAGAGCATGATAAGAAGATCGACAGCATAGTTAGAAGGGCCGTTGAGAACGGACTTTTGGAGGTTTACTATCAGCCTATCTATTCGCCGCTTACGGGTAAGTTTGACACCTGTGAAGCGCTTGTCAGACTGCGCGATCATCAATTCGGATTTATTTCTCCCGCCATCTTTATCCCGATAGCGGAGAGAAACGGAACTGTACTTGGAATAGACAGATTTGTACTCAGCTCTGTCTGTGAGATGCTTGCAGCGACCGATGTCCTTGATCTTGGCATCAAGTATGTTGAAGTCAATCTCTCGGTTGTCGATTGTATCCAGACAAACCTTGCTGACAGCGTTCTTAGCACCTTGAAGAAATTCCGCATAGGTACCGACAAGATCAACTTCGAGATCACAGAGACCTGGGAAAAAGAGATCACGTCTGTAGTTGACGATAATGTCAAAAAGCTTACGGATGCGGGAATCGCTTTTTCCATGGATGATTTCGGAAGCGGTTATTCCAATGTGACAAGGATAGCGACGGTGCCCGTCAATCTCTTTAAGCTTGATAAGAGTATTGTGCAGGCAGCGTTTGAATCGGAAGTATCATATATGGTAATGATCAATATGATAAAGATAATAAAGTCCCTCGGAAAAGAAATCGTGGCAGAGGGAGTTGAGACAGGTGAACAGGCCAAGCAGCTTATAAGACTTGGATGCGATCACATCCAGGGATTCTTCTACGCAAGGCCCATGCCCGAGGCACAGTTCATCGAATTCTTGAAGGAGCATAATTTCTCATGATTAAAAACATTGCAAAGGTTTGTTTATAAGTGTAAAATTTATGCTTGATCATACGATAAGGAAGGTTAGAAATGGCACTTATTAAAAAACCCGTTACCGGAATGAAGGATATACTTCCTTCAGAAATGAAACTCAGAGATTATTGCATAGGTATCATCAAGAAAACTTATGCTGAATTTGGATTTACATCTATAGAGACTCCCTGCGTAGAGTCACTTGCCAACTTGAACAGTAAACAGGGCGGCGAGAACGAGAAGCTTATCTTTAAGGTAATGAAGCGCGGAGAGAAACTCAATCTTGCAGAGGCAAAGGAAGAAAACGATCTTACGGATTCAGGTCTTCGCTATGACCTTACGGTTCCGCTCGTTCGTTTTTATGCCAATCATGCCAATGAACTTCCGGCACCTTTCAAGGCACTTCAGATGGGAAATGTGTGGAGAGCTGACAGACCTCAGAAGGGTAGATATCGTCAGTTCATGCAGTGCGATATAGATATTTTGGGAGAGGCAAGTAACCTCGCTGAGATCGAGCTTATACTTGCTACGACAACTACACTCGGAAGACTCGGCTTCAAGGACTTTAAGATCCGTATCAACGACAGAAAGATCTTAAAGGCTATGGCTGCATACAGCGGATTCACAGAGGATCAGTATGACGATGTGTTCATTATATTAGATAAGATGGACAAGATCGGTCTTGAGGGTGTTGAAGAGGAGCTTAAGAAGTACCTCGGAGGTGGAGAGATCTCTTCCGATGCCAAGGACATCGAGAAGATCGGGAAATATACAGAGCTCTTTAAGATCATTGAAGGAAAGAACGGCGTGGAAGCGATAAGCATTCTTTCCGACAAGCTCGGAGACTTCCTTGAAGAAGACGTAAGAGAAGGCTTAAAAGAGATCATCAACAGCGTTGACGGAACCAAGACAGCGCAGTTTGAAATGGTATTTGATCCCACACTTGTACGTGGAATGAGCTATTATACAGGAACAATATTTGAAGTATCAATGCCTCAGTATGGCGGAAGCTGCGGTGGCGGCGGAAGATATGACAAGATGGTAGGTAAGTTCCTCGGACAGGACACACCTGCATGCGGCTTCTCAATAGGATTTGAGCGTATCATCATGATCATGATGGACGAGGGCTTCAAGATCCCCGGCGAGAGTTCCAAGGTTGCTTTCCTTATAGAAAAAGGAATCCGCGGAGAGAAGCTTCAGGAGATCATATCCAAGGCACAGAAGGACAGAGCGGACGGAAAGCAGGTTCTTGTCGTTCGTATGAACAAGAACAAGAAATTCCAGAAGCAGCAGCTTACCGAACAGGGATATGAGGAGTTCGAAGAGTTCTACAACAATCCTATCGGTTAAGGGGTATCTTTTACAGGAGGAAAGTGTTTGAATATTCATGTGATCAGGGTCATAATACTGATCGTGCTGATACTTTTATCTGCATTCTTTTCATCGGCAGAGACAGCATTTATGACCGTGAACAGAGTCAAGATCAAGGCGCTTCTTGACGAAGGCAACAAGAGAGCCGGTAAGGTTCTTAAAATATGTGAAGATACGCAGAAGATGCTTTCTGCGATCCTTATAGGCAACAACATCGTTAACTTGAGTGCTTCTGCGCTCATGACCGTGTTTGTGACAGATCTTTTCGGAAGCTTTGCCATCGGACTCGGAACAGGAGTACTTACACTCGTGGTCCTTATCCTGGGCGAGATCATTCCCAAGACGGTCGCTACAGCTTATGCGGAGAACATGGCGTTGTGGTATGCCGGCAGTATTCTTTTCGTAATGGCTGTCATGCATCCTCTTTGCTTTGTGATCAACGGCATTGCGACTGCGATCCTCAAGCTCTTTAGGGTCGATACCACAAGCAGACAGTCAATGACGGAGAACGAGCTCAAGACCTACGTTGACGTAAGCCACGAGGACGGTGTCATAGAGAGCGGAGAGAAGGAGATCATCTACAACGTATTTGATTTCAGTGACGCTCTTGCCAAGGACATCATGATCCCAAGGATCGATATGAGTTGTGTGAGCTCCGATGCTGATTACAGCGAAGTCATGAGAGCCTTCAAGGAAGATATGTACACCAGGATCCCCGTTTACGACGGAAGCGATCAGGACAATGTCATCGGACTTATAAACGTCAAGGACCTTATCCTTATCAAGGATAAAGAGAACTTCAAGATAAAAGACCATCTGAGAAAAGCTTATTATACATATGAGTATAAAAAGACATCGGATCTTTTGATGGAGATGAGGGAAAAGACCCAGAACGTCGCATTCGTGCTTTCCGAGTACGGAACGACGGTCGGCATGATCACTCTTGAGGATCTTCTTGAGGAGATCGTCGGAGAGATCAGGGATGAGTACGATCTTGATGAAGCTGAGCTTATCAAGGACCTCGGCGGCAACAGATATCTTGTTGAGGGTAACATGAAGCTCACGGATATCAACGATGCGCTCGGAACAGAGCTTGCGTCGGAGGACTACGATTCCATCGGCGGACTTATGATCGAGAATCTTGACAGACTTCCCAGATACGGCGAGACAGCCACTTTGGACAGCGGCATCACGCTTACAGCGCGCGGTATCAAGAGAAATCGTATTACAAAAGTCCTTCTTGTGGTAAATAAACCCAAGGAAGAAGAAACGCTTTAATAATTCAAAAATATATGGTATACTAGGACGACGAAAAAACTCGAAAAACGTTATTATATATCACGTTTTCAAGTAGGAGGCATATTATGAAGCACGTAAAGTCATTGGTTACAAGAAATCTTAAAGAGTCTATGAAGAAGGGCGGATGCGGCGAGTGCCAGACATCATGCCAGTCAGCTTGCAAGACTTCCTGCACAGTAGGAAACCAGAGCTGCGAGCAGCTTAGCAAATAATTTGCAAAGAATTATCGGGTAGACGTTTAACGGGCAGCGACCTCGGCCGCTGCCCTATGTTTTCGCTTACCCCTACTAGGAGATTTTATGATTCACGCTTATAGGAACAACGGCTACAACATTGTTCTTGATGTAAACAGCGGATCGGTTCACGTTGTTGATGATGTAGTTTTTGATCTTGTTACGATCGTAGAGGAGAAGCTTAAAGTAAAGTTCGGGACGGCGGCAGCACCCGAAGATGAGACAACAGTTTCAGAAGACCTTAAAGATTTTCTTTACACAGATATTTTGAAAGATACGGATATTTCATCGAGATATTCCGAGGATGATATCAAGGAAGCTATCGAGGAGCTCTTGGAGCTCAGAGCATCACAGGTTCTTTATACGGACGATGTATATGAGAATTATGTTGATGATTTCCAGAACAGAGAGACGGTAGTTAAGGCACTTTGTCTTAACATCGCTCACGACTGCAACTTAAGATGTAAGTACTGCTTCGCTGATGAAGGCGAATATCACGGCAGGAAGGCTCTTATGAGTGAAGAGGTCGGAAGGGCGGCACTTGATTTCCTTGTCAAGAATTCGGGAGGCCGTAGGAACCTTGAAGTAGACTTCTTTGGCGGCGAACCTCTCATGAACTGGGAAGTAGTCAAGAAGCTTGTTGAGTACGGAAGAAGCCTTGAAAAGGAATATGACAAGAACTTCCGTTTTACGCTCACTACCAACGGTACGCTTCTCAATGATGAGATACTTGAGTTCGTCAATAAGGAAATGGGCAATATAGTTCTTTCCATTGACGGAAGAAAAGAAGTCAACGATGCGATGCGTCCGAGACGAGGCGGTCAGGGCTGCTATGACGATATAGTTCCCAAGTACCAAAAGGTTGCTGAGAGCAGACACCAGCTCAGGTATTTCGTAAGAGGTACATTTACTCATAACAACCTCGATTTTTCAGAGGATGTCAAACATCTTGTAGAGCTTGGATTCAAGCAGATATCGGTTGAGCCCGTTGTAGCTAAGCCGGAGGATTGGTACTCATTCAAGGATGAGGATATTCCGATCATCTGTGAGGAATATGATAAGCTTGCCAAGTACTATATTGAGAGACACAAGGAAGGAAAAGGCTTTAATTTCTTCCATTTCAACATAGATCTTGAGGGCGGTCCTTGCGTAGCAAAGAGATTGTCCGGATGCGGATCGGGATGTGAGTATCTTGGAGTTACGCCATGGGGAGACCTTTATCCCTGCCATCAGTTTGTAGGTAACGAAGACTTTATCATGGGTAATGTATACGACGGTATCACAAGGAATGACATTCGCGACATGTTCAAGAAGAGCAATGTCTATTCAAGACCCGAGTGTGAAAAATGTTTTGCCAGATATTATTGCAGCGGCGGATGTGCTGCCAACGCATATAATTTCAACGGGGATATCAATGCAACATATAAGCACGGATGTGAGCTTCAGAGAAAGCGAATTGAGTGTGCGATTATGATAAAAGCGGCTTTAGCCGAATAATAGCAATTATTTTATGGGAGGATCATTATAATGAAACGCTTAAAGTGGATTCCTGCGCTGATCATTATGTTAGCTCTTTTAGGGGGAATCGGTTATTCAGCAGTATTCGGACTCGGTGCGGATAAGTCAGGATCATTGGACAGCATCGACCTGGGTCTCGATCTCGCAGGTGGTGTAAGTATCACTTACGAAGTTGAGGGAGAAGAGAATCCTGACAAAGAAGATATGCAGGATACTATCTACAAGCTCCAGCAGCGTGTAGATGAGTACAGCACAGAGTCACAGGTATATCAGGAAGGTTCTAACAGGATCAATATCGAGATACCCGGTGTATCGGATGCCAACACTATCCTTAAGGATCTTGGACAGCCCGGTAAGCTCTATTTCATTGCACACCTTGATAAGGACGGCAACGAGAACTATACATACCACTCAGGTATCACAACAGATGCTGACGGCAACATGGTTCTTGAAGAAGGCGTAATGCCCGGTTATCAGCTCAACAAGACAATCGACGAGCTTAAGGCAGACGGTTCTGTTATCCTTGAAGGTGAGAACGTAGCAGTATCTGAGGTAAAGGCTCAGCAGGATCAGTACGGCAATCAGGAGCCCGTTGTTTCTCTTGAGTTTAACGAGGCAGGTAAGGCTGCATTTGCTGAAGCAACAACTAAGGCTTTCAATAACAATAAAGATACTATCGGTATTTACTATGACGGAAGATTTATAAGTGTTCCCGCTGTTCAGGCACCTCTTACAGACGGTAAAGCCATCATCACAGGTGAGAAGTCATTTGAATCAGCTCAGAACCTCGCTACAATGATCCGTATCGGTGGACTTAAGCTTGAGCTTAAAGAGCTCCGTTCAAATGTAGTAGGTGCTCAGCTTGGATCAGAGGCTATCCATACATCACTTATTGCGGCAGCTGTCGGATTTGCACTTATTGCGATCTTCATGATCGTATTCTTCAGAATACTCGGTGTTTCAGCTACACTTGCACTTGCATTCTACAGCGGACTCATCGTATTCTTGCTTTCCGCATTTGATATAACACTTACACTTCCCGGTATTGCCGGTATCATCCTTTCAATCGGTATGGCGGTTGATGCCAACGTTCTTGTATTTGCAAGAATAAGGGAAGAGATCGCATCAGGTAAGGCTGTTGACGAGGCTAGAAAGAGCGGATACAACAAAGCCCTTTCATCAATCCTTGACGGTAACATCACAACACTTATCGTTGCTATCGTTCTTAGAGCAGGCGGTACAGGACCTATCAAGGGATTCGCCGAGACACTCATGCTTGGTATCATCCTTTCAATGTTCACAGCACTTGTTGTAACAAGAGTGATCACTAATATTTTCTACGGTCTCGGACTTCAGAGCCCTGTCCTTTACGGTAAGGCTAAGCCCGTTAAGGTATTTGATTTCGTTGGAAAGAGAAAGCTCTTCTACGCGATCTCTTGTATCGTTATCGCGATCGGTATCGTATTTATGGCAGTCAACTCTTCACAGGGTAAGGGTGCATTTAACTACAGCCTTGACTTCGTAGGCGGTACATCAACAAATGTTACTTTTGATAAAGAGTATTCTGTTTCTGAGATCGAGAATGATATCATTCCTGCGATCAAGGAAGCTTCAGGAGTTAAGGAAGTTCTTCACCAGAGAGTTTCCGGAACAAACCAGGTTATCTTCAAGAGCGCTACAATGGATGTAGATCAGAGAAAAGCTGTTGAGCAGATGTTTGTAGATAAGTATGGTGTACCTGCAGATAATATTGCTGCTGAGACGATCAGCTCAACGATCAGTAGTGAGATGAGAGTAGATGCTATTAAGTCACTTCTCGTAGCACTCATCCTTATGCTCATCTATATCTGGATCAGATTTAAGGACATCAAGTTCGGTGCAGCTGCGATCATCGCTCTTGCACACGATGCACTTATAGTTATTGTTGCATATGCTATCTCAAGAATTTCGGTTGGTAACACATTCATCGCCGTAGTTCTTACTATCATCGGATATTCGATCAACGATACTATCGTTACATTCGACCGTATCCGTGAGAACCTTCACATTGCAACAGGTAAGAAGGAAATGGCTCAGCTTGTTAATAACAGCGTTTCACAGACTATCACACGTAGTTTGTTCACATCAGCTACAACCTTCTTCACAGTACTTGCTCTTTACATCTTCGGTGTAGCGGATATCAAGATGTTCGCTCTTCCTCTTATGGTAGGTGTGATCTGCGGTACATATTCATCAATCTTCATCGCATCACCTATGTGGTTCGATCTTAGAACAAAGTTCAAGACATTCTTTGCTAAGAAGGATTGATAAGATTTTTGAATAACAAATAATAGGACCCGGGAAATGCGTTCTTATAAGGACGGCGTTTCCCGGGTTTTTGTAACGGTGCAAACAGTGTTATACTGTTCATAATGGATTTTAATCAAACTACAGAGGTGTATTTCATGGCGAAATGGATGATTGCCAATAAGAAAGCGGATTTTGACGGATTGGCACGAGAATTTAATATAAGCAACATTACAGCGAGACTTATCGCAAACAGACTGATAAATTCCAAGGCCACGGAAAGCACAGATTGTACAGTTCAGAGTGTAGACGACTATCTTAACGCAGGACCTTCTTTCCTGCATGATCCAAGACTTATGGCAGATATGGAAAAGGGCGCACAGATCATCCTTGATAAGATCAAGGAAGGCGCCAAGATAAGAGTTATCGGAGACTATGATGTCGACGGTATCTGTTCTTCATATATTCTTTTATCCGGACTTCTTTTATTTGGAGCGGACGCAGACTGCGTGCTTCCCGATAGGATCAAGGACGGATACGGACTTAGTATAAAGCTTGTAGATGATGCTTTTGATGCGGGTGTCGATACGATAATCACCTGTGATAACGGTATTGCCGCTTCGGAGCAGATAGCTCACGCAAAAGAAAAAGGAATGACGGTTGTTGTGACAGACCATCACGAAGTTCCTTTTGAAGAAGATGAGAGCGGTGAAAAGAGTCAGATCCTTCCGCCTGCGGAGGCTGTTATCGATCCAAAGAGAGCAGAGGGAGATTATCCCTTTAAGGAGATCTGCGGAGCTGTCGTTGCCTATAAATTCCTTCAGGTGCTTTCTGATATTTATAAGGACGCGGATGTGACTGATGAGCAGAGAACAGACTTTTTTACCGAGATGATGATATTCGCAGGTATAGCAACTGTCTGTGATGTCATGGAACTCAAGGATGAGAACAGAGTCATAGTAAAGCAGTCGCTTAAGCTTATCAAGGATACGCATAATCCCGGGCTTCAGGCTCTTATCAATGTAAACGGACTTGATGCTTCAAGTCTTTCCGGATACCACTACGGCTTTATCATAGGGCCCTGTCTCAACGCTACGGGTAGGCTGGACCTTGCCAATCGTGCGCTTTCTCTTTTTATGGAAAAAGACAGAGCTAAGGCGGCTACGATAGCAGGCGACCTCAAGAGTCTCAATGACAGCCGCAAGGATAAGACCAAGAACGGCGTGGATGAAGCGATCGCGATCGTTCAGGAGGCTTCGGAAAAGAGCGGGCTTCCAAAGGTCATCGTTCTTTATATGCCTGATGTTCACGAATCTATCGCGGGTATCATCGCAGGAAGGATAAAAGAGAAATACAACAGGCCTACGATAATACTGACTAAGGCTCTCGACGGAGGCGCCAAGGGATCGGGAAGGTCTGTTGATAATTATGATATGTATGAGGGCTTATCAGCTTGCAAGGAGCTTTTTACAAAGTTCGGAGGCCACAAGATGGCGGCTGGTTTATCGCTCCCTGTTGAGAATATAGATATCCTCAGAGATAGGCTCAATGAGGATTGTAAGCTTGAAGAAAAGGACTTTGAGCCGATCCTTCATCTTGATATGGTAATGCCTTTAAATGCGGCAAGCATGGACCTTGTAAAAGAGTTTAAGAAGCTCGAGCCTTTCGGAACCGGAAATCCCAAGCCCTCTTTTGCGCAGAAGGACGTAGCTTTATTGTCCGGAAGGATTATCGGAAAGAACAAGAACTGCGGTAAATACAGAGTTACCGACGGCGGAAAGATATATGACATGATGTATTTCGGTGACATGGAAAGATGGCACGATTTCCTAACTGAAAGATATGGACAGAGCATACTGGATGACTTGTATAATAAAGGTAAAGAAGACGGTACTATCAAGGTGAGCATAGCTTACCACCCCGATATCAACTCCTATATGGGAAGAGAAAGTCTGCAGATCATAATGGAGGATTTCACCTGAATTTGCGGGAATCTGCGAGGAAATATGCGGATATTTCCCCGTGAAAAAGAAAAATCCCCATAAAACCACAAAAACACACGCGAAGCGTGTGTCTGCGGTTTCTTATGAGGGGGAGATAGTAAGTAAACGAGTTACTTACTTCTTGATTATTATAATACCGTAAAAATATGAACAAAATGTGAAAAATCTATAAAAATTAGAATTAATCTTTTTTAACTAAAATAAGTGTTAAATTAATCGGTTAAATGAAATAATTTTAATCAAAAATGTGGAGGCTTTATTATGAAATTAAGTGAATTGATAAGTGATATTAAGTCACAAGTCACGGCGGGTAATTCTTCAGAAACCCTTGATCCATCTGCGATTGAGATCAAAAATGTTGTTAATGACAACAGGAAAATTGAAGAAGGTTCACTTTTTATTTGCATAAAGGGAGCCAATTTTGACGGACATTCATGTGCGACAGAAGCTTATGAAAAAAAAGCTGCCGCTATAGTTGTGGAACATGATGTTGAACTTCCGGCTGATTGCAAGATGGCGGTAGTAAGAGTAGACGATACCAGATATGCAATGGCGTTCATATCCGCAGCATATTTCGGACATCCCGCAAGTAAGCTCACTACTATCGGTATTACGGGAACTAAGGGTAAGACAACTACCACATATCTTATAAAGAGCATGCTCGAAAATGCAGGACACAAGGTCGGACTTATCGGTACTATCGAAGTCATCATAGGTGATGAGCATATCCATGCTGAGAACACTACACCTGAGTCATACAATCTTCAGGAGTATATGGCCAAGATGGTAGAGGCAGGCTGCGACAGCGTTGTCATGGAGGTTTCTTCTCAGGGACTTATGCTTCACAGAAGCCAGGGCTTTATTTTCGATATAGGTATCTTTACCAACATCGAGCCCGATCATATAGGACCTAACGAGCACAAGGATTTCGAGGATTATCTTAACTGTAAGAGCCTCTTGTTCAGGCAGTGCAAGATGGGAATATTAAACGGAGACGATCCTCATGTTGAAGATATTTTGAAAGGCCACACATGTGAGGCTCAGACCTACGGCTTTTCAGAGGGCGTTGATATCAGAGCGATCAACCTTGCTTATATCCATAAGCCCGGCGAACTCGGAGTATTTTTTGACACCGAAGGTAGCATAAACATGCACGCCGAAGTCAGAACTCCCGGTAAGTTCAGTGTGTACAATGCTCTTTGTGCGATCGCTGTTGCCAAGCACCTTGGCTGCAATGACGAGCAGATCGCAAAGGCACTTAAAGAGGCCAAGGTCAAGGGCCGTATAGAGATGGTCAAAGTTTCCGATGACTTTACTCTTATGATCGACTATGCGCACAACGCTATGGCGCTTAAGAGCCTTCTTTCAACTCTCAAGGATTATCATCCGAACAGACTTATCAGCGTCTTTGGCTGCGGCGGTAACAGAAGTAAGCTCCGTCGTTTTGAGATGGGCGAAGTCAGCGGAAAGTATGCGGACTTTACGATCATCACTTCCGATAACCCGAGATTTGAGGAGCCTCTTGATATCATGAAGGATATCGAGACCGGAATGAATAAGACAGACGGTAAGTACATCATGATCGAGGACAGAAAAGAAGCCATCCGCTATGCGATAAACAACGGTGAACACGGCGACATCATAGTTCTTGCTGGTAAAGGCCACGAGGACTATCAGGAGATCAAGGGTGTAAAATATCCCATGGATGAGCGTGATCTTATCGCTGATATACTTAAAGAACAGGCTTGATAAATACTATTTCGGGAAGAGATTCCCGGAAGATGCAAGGAGAGAGTTTATTGACAGCATGTGAGTATGCAAACGTCATAATAGATATATCTCACGAGAAGGTAGACAGACCTTTTCAGTACAGGGTTCCCGAGAAGCTGCGCAGCAGTATCGATATCGGGGATCCTGTTTATGTGCCTTTCGGAAGGGGTAACAACAGAAGGAAAGGCTACGTTATTTCTTTTACCGACGAGGCCGATTGGGATCCCGCCAAGATCAAGGAGATAGAGGGGATCGATAAGGAAAACATCTCCGCTCAGGATATCTCGATAAGGCTTGCCGCGTGGATGAAGCATCACTACGGATCGACGATGATCGCGGCACTTCGAACGGTTCTTCCTTCTTCCAAGAAACAAAACAGACAGGTCCACAAATACGTATCTCTTCGCCTTCCTTTAAGGGAAGCTACGGAGTATTACTACGAGTGCGTCCGCAAGAAGCAGGCGGCAAGAGAGAGGATTATAAAAGAGCTTTTGGATAATCCCGAAGATAGGATCCCGTATGAGCTTATCACGGGAAAGCTCGGTGTTACCTCAGCTACGCTCAAAGCGCTTTCGGATAAAGGTATCATCAAGATAGACAGCGAGGAGTATTTCAGAAATCCCATCGCGGCGTCTACAGACAGATATGGGAAAAAGACACTTAGCGACGAGCAGCAGGCTGTCGTAGATTCTTTTGTAAAAGATTATGATGCGGGAAAAAGAGATACCTACCTGATCCACGGGATTACGGGAAGCGGTAAGACGGAAGTCTATATCGCGCTTATCGATGATGTTATCAAAAGAGGAAAACAGGCTATAGTCCTCATTCCCGAGATCGCGCTTACATACCAGACACTCATGCGCTTTTACAGGCATTTCGGTGACAGGGTATCAGTCGTTAATTCATCGATGTCACCGGGTGAAAAATTCGATCAGATGGAGAGAGCAAGGACCGGAGATATAGATATCATCATAGGCCCGAGATCAGCTCTTTTTACTCCTTTTTCAAACCTCGGGATAATCATTATCGACGAGGAACATGAGACGACTTATAAGAGCGAGACAATGCCCAAATACCATGCGAGGGAGACGGCGATCGAGCTGGCAAGACTTGTTCCGGACGGAGCTAGTGTTGTTCTTGGTTCCGCGACGCCTTCGCTTGATTCCTATTACAAGGCTCAGACCGGGCAGTACAAGCTCTTTGAGCTTAATAAGAGACTCACGGGCGGAACGCTTCCTTTTGTTGAGATCGCGGATCTGAGAGAGGAACTCAGAAAGGGCAATCGCTCTATCTTTTCCATAAGATTGCAGGAGCTTATCGAGGACAGGCTTTCCAAAAAAGAGCAGGTGATGCTGTTCATAAACAGAAGAGGTTACGCGGGCTTTGTTTCCTGCAGGGCTTGCGGCCATGTGTTTAAGTGCCCGCACTGCGATGTTGCGCTTTCGGAGCACAGGGGAGGACGCCTAGTCTGCCACTACTGCGGATATGAGGAGCCTGCCAAGAAGATCTGTCCTAAGTGCGGATCTAAGTTTGTTTCGTCGTTCAGGGCGGGAACTCAGCAGATAGAGGATGAGGTTAAAAAGTTCTGGCCGGATGCAAAGGTGCTCAGAATGGACGCGGACACGACAAGGGCGAAGGGAAGCTACGAAAAGATATTGTCGGCATTTGCCAACAAGGAAGCAGATGTTCTTGTCGGAACGCAGATGATCGTAAAGGGACATGATTTCCCGGATGTGACTTTGGTAGGTATCCTTGCAGCCGATATGTCGCTCTATGCTTCGGATTACAGGGCTAGTGAAAGGACGTTCCAGCTTCTTACGCAGGCAGCGGGAAGAGCGGGACGAGGAGAGAAGCCCGGAAACGTCATAATCCAGAGCTATCAGCCTGAGCACTACAGCATAATCACTGCGTCCAATCAGGATTACAAGGCGTTCTACGAAGAGGAGATCGCATACAGGGATATACTTAGATACCCGCCGATATCGCATATGATGTGCGTTCAGGTGCAGAGCAAAAACGAAGAAGTCGGTATGCAGTTTGCAAACAGACTGAGGGCTCTCATGGAGCAGCAAAGGATCCAAAACGCCGTGTTCATCGGCCCCGCATTTGCTTCAGTCGGTAAGATAAACGATGTTTACAGGATCGCCGTTTACGTTAAGCTTGATGACTACGAGAAGCTTGTAGGACTTAAGGATTCTCTCGAGCAATATGTAAGAGAACTTAGTGACGCAGGTAAGATAAAAGATATTTCTGTTCAATTTGATTTTGACCCCGTAAACGGGTATTGATGGGAAGACCCCTGCTGTTATCAAAAAAATTTGATAATAGTGGGGGTTAAGCTTTATAATAAGCAGGAACACTATAATCAAAAAAGGAGGCCTAAATGGCACTTAGAACTATAAGAGAAATCGGTGATGATGTACTTGTACGCCGTTGCAAAGAAGTAAAAGAAATAACACCCAGGATAAAAGAGCTCGTGGCAGACATGATAGATACCATGTATGAGGCTGAGGGAGTAGGACTCGCAGCTCCTCAGGTAGGTATCCTTAAGAGAATTTTTGTTATCGATGTTTCTCCGGAAAGCGATACGCCTTTGGTATTTATCAACCCCGAGATCCTTGAGACAAGCGGAGAGCAGACAGGATATGAGGGATGCCTTTCCGTTCCCGGTAAATCCGGAATAGTTACAAGACCCAATTATGTAAAGGTCAAGGCTACCAATCTCGAAGGCGAAGAATTTGTCATGGAAGGTGAGGAGCTCTTTGCAAGAGCCATCCTTCATGAGAACGATCATCTCGACGGTCATATGTATGTTGAGAAGGTTGAGGGCGATCTTATCAATAACGAAGATCTCATAGCACAGAGCGAGGAAGAGCAGCAATGAAGATAGTTTTTATGGGAACGCCGGACTTTGCGAGGGCAGCTCTTGAAAAGATCATAGAAGCGGGACACGAGGTTGTGCTTGTTGTCACTCAGCCCGATAAGCCAAAGGGCAGAAGCGGCGAGCTTCAGATATCCGATGTAAAGGACTGTGCTATCAAGCATGATATCCCGGTTTTTCAGCCCGTTAAGATAAAAGAGGCTGACAATGTTGCATACCTTAAGGGAATTGAAGCAGACATCTATGTTGTTGCGGCATTCGGACAGATCCTTTCTCAGGAGATCCTTGATATCCCGAAGTTTGGTTGTGTAAACATACACGCATCGCTCCTTCCAAAGTACAGAGGAGCAGCGCCCATACAGCAGTCCATCATTGACGGTGAACCTACTACCGGTGTAACCATTATGCAGATGGCGATAGGCATGGATACGGGAGATATCCTCCTTCAGAGAGAGATACCTATAGACGAAAACGAGACGGGCGGCGGACTATTTGATAAGCTTTCCGACCTTGGTGCAGAGCTCATAGTAGAGGCACTTCCCAAGATCGAGAGAGGCGAGTTAACTCCCGTTCCTCAGGACGAAGCGCTTGCTACCAAATGCGGCAAGCTCTCCAAGAACATGGGCGAGATCGATTTCAGCAAGGATGCAAGGACTATCAGAAACCTCGTAAGAGGCCTCAATCCTTGGCCCAGCGCATTTTCACATCTTGACGGCAAGCTCCTTAAGATCTGGAAGGCGGATGTTTTAAGTTCTGAGCAGGTAAAAGAAATTTCGAACGGAGCAGGATCCATAGAAGGATCAGAGCCCGGAACGGTTGTATATACAGGAAAAGAAGCCTTTATCGTTTCTACGGGAAAAGATTTTCTTTCCGTGAGCGAAGTGCAGCTTGAAGGAAAAAAGCGCATGGCGGTCAAGGACTTCCTTCTTGGATACAAGCTTACAGCGGGTAGCAAGCTCTTTTGACAGTAATAAAAAGTTAGTTGTAAAGGAGATGATCATATGTATTACGGACGTGGTTTATATGGATACGGTTTCGATCCATTGTATATATTGGTTATCATCATGGGTATACTGTGCATGGTTGCCAGCAGCAGGGTATCTTCTGTGTACAAGAAATATGCAAGGATCAGAAATAGAAACAATGCTACCGGAGCACAGGTTGCCATGGAGATCCTTAGGAGAAACGGTATAAATGATGTCGCCGTAAGGCATGTTCCGGGTAATCTTACCGATCACTACGATCCAAGGACCAGGACGGTAAATCTTTCGGATGCGACTTATGATTCACCGAGCGTTGCTGCGGTTGGTGTCGCGGCGCACGAGTGCGGTCACGTTTGTCAGCATCAGTTCGGATACCTTCCGCTTAAGATAAGAACAGCTATCGTGCCTGCCGCAAGTATCGGATCTAAGGCCGGCATCCCGATCCTTATTTTGGGAATGTTCTTAAGCTTTCCGCTTCTTATCAAGATCGGTATCTGGGTATTTTCACTTGCGGTTCTCTTCCAGGTTGTCACACTCCCTGTTGAGTTTGATGCTTCAAGAAGAGCACTTGTGATGTTGGATGAATACGGTATCCTCGATCAGGAGGAGCTTGTGCATTCCAAGAAAGTTCTTTCGGCTGCGGCTATGACATATGTAGCAAGCGCAGCTTCAGCAGTTGTGCAGCTTTTAAGACTTGTATTGCTTAACGGCAGAAGACGAGATTGACGGGATTTCATTACTAGAAGGACAAGGCGCGCGATGAATGATAGTAATGTAATAGGGGCGATACTTGGCACGGAGCGAACAAATCTTTCGCTTACGATCAGCAAAGTATGTGATGGCCTTTGCAGTGCATCAACATATAACAGATATGAAGGCGGCAAGATGCTGCCTGATAAGTTTATGCTGTCTGCGCTCCTTGAGAGAATGGGGAAAAATTCAAACAGAGTTTTGTATACGGTAACCGATGAGGAACATAGACTTCTTGATATCAGAAAAAATATTTTGGAGTCCATTGAGAATGAAGATTCCGATAAGACAAGGCAATATCTTGAAGAGTATTCCTCTATTTCAAAAACAAGGAGCAAGAACATTCACAGGCAGCTCGAACTTGAGGTAAGTGGTGAACTGTGCCGAATGAAAAATGATACCAAAGGCGCAGTGTCTTTTTACAAGGAGGCATTTGAGCAGACTTGCAAGAAAAAGCTTGATGATATAGACAATTCGCTATATACGGTCAGAGAATTCGGACTATTGTATAAGATCGCAAGTATCAGTGATCATAATCTGCTTTTTAAGCTTGGTTATTTCCTTAAAAAGCTGAAGGATAATCATTATTTGAAGGTTGTTTATTATGGTGAACTGATTTCGGAGCTGGTAAGTGAATCCGAGAACAGATGGATGAAGCAGGTGCAGCTTGAGTATATTGAGAGTGCATTGCAGTATAAGAGGCTTATCAAACAAAGTAAAGGTGTGGTAAGACTTCTTGAGCTTAAGAAAAAATACGCCGGAGAGCTTAGCGAGGAAGAAGAGACAATACTTAAATTTGACGATCTTCTCGGCCGGAATTGATGGGGAACAAGATGCTATGAGCGTATACAAAAAATCTAAGTTATTAAAATCACATAGAGTTGAAAAGGGTTTCTCAAGAGAAAAGCTTTCCGAAGGAATCTGTGATATCACTACGCTCAAGAGATATGAAAATGAGGGGATGCTCCCAAGCGAGGATAACTACAGGCTGCTTCAGGAGAAGATGGGCGGAAGACCCGAGCAGATCATAATGTCTTATGATATGGGGCTCTTTGTTGATGGTGACAGATACGTTGAGTATGAGAATCTTTTGAATAATCAGAAGTATGATGAGCTTCGTATGAAGATGCAAATACTTAAAGAGGGGCTGAAAAATGTAGAATCTGTTGAAAAAGAGCAGTTCCTTGCCAGGCTGGAAACTCTTACTTATTATGACTATACAAAAGAGATGTTGGAGATCCAAGAAGGGTTATTAAAGAAATCCGTGCCTGATTATAAGGATGGAGAGTTTTCCATAACTCGTTTATATAATGACACTGAGTTAAATCTTTTGAATGATATAGCCATAACGAATGATAAGATCGGTTGTACCGAAATGGCTGTAAAAATATTCGAAAAGCTAGATGTTTATCTTGAACAGGCTGAAGATAATAAGGACAGTATGATAGCTGTGAAGATATATTTCAATTATGCGAATACTCTTGGACTTAGCGGACAGTATGAGAAGTCTATAGAGATTTGCAAAAAAGGCATTGCGTTGGAAAAGAAAAACTCTTGTCAGGAGTTGTTATATGCATTGGTATTTAATATAGGCTGGCTATATGATCAAATATGGATGGACAATCATGACGAGAAATATAAGAAGGCCGCCAAAGAATATGTGGGATTATCGTTGGCGCTGGCAAAATATTTTGATGAGTCTCCGATCAATACACCAACGATAGAAGGATATTATAAAGAGAATTTCACCTAAGTTCTTTATATTACAAAATAAAAAACGCACCGTACATTGATAAGAATGTGTGGTGCGTTTTTTTTGATGTTTTTTCTCCCCCAACTATTCTATGAAAAAACATTTATTCAAATAGCTCAACGATGAGCGATAAGAATACAAGCTAACTCATATTTTACCGGAGGAGGATAGATTCCTGCATCGGGCTCTTTGATTTTTGCTACGAGTCCAAGTACAAGTGTTGCAAGTAAAGCTGCTGAAACTAACATCTTTTTCATATCTTTTCTCCTTTCAGTGATTACTGATTAAGTATAATTATATTCATGATAATTCATATCAAAAGGGCGTATCGTGCAATAAAATTTGTACGAAATACGCCCTTTAAGAATATGGGGTATAGTGATAATGTTTTCATATAAAGATGGGTGAGAGGTAGCCAAGCGGTGATTATAATGGGGGTTAAGTCATTGCTTGGAGCTCTCATTTTTTTTGTCCTTTTTGAGAGTGGAAGTTTTCACTCTCTATTTTTTTGCCTGCTGTTAGGTTATACTTTAAAAAACAGATCAATGATTCTTGTATGAACGGTGATAACGATGCAGATTTATATGATCGATGCATTAACTGAATTAAGTGACGAAAGATTCGAAGAAGCTTTGAAATATGTAGATGAGGCGCATAGAGATAAGATCATGCGCTTTCATTTTGATGCGGATAAAAAGAGATCTCTTGCGGGTCTTCTTTTATCTTTTTATGCGATCTCAAAGGACTTTGGGATCGATCCTGAGGATATAACGTTTGATAAGAATAAGTACGGAAAGCCCTTTGTAAAAGGGCACGAGGATATTTTTTATAATATATCCCACTCGGGCGATCTTGTTGTATGTGCGACCTCCAAGAGCCCTGTGGGCATCGATGTTCAGGAGCATAAGAGCGCAGATTTAAAGGTTGCCGACAGATTTTTTTCCAAGGAAGAGATAGCAGAACTCGCCGCCGTTTCAGATGTAGATCAAAAGAAAAAGCTTTTCTATGACATGTGGAGCCTTAAGGAAGCATATATAAAGTGCATAGGAATGGGACTTTCAAAACCCTTGAATGAGTTTGGAGTGGTTTTTAAGGACGGAAGATACAAGCTTTTGGAAGACGGCGTAAAGTCCGATGAATATTATTTTATAAAATTTGACAGCGCAGAGGATTACAGTCTATGCGCATGCTCCAAAGACGGCTCTTTTCCGGAAGTGTGCAGAAAAGTGGGTTATGATGATATAATAGCTTTATATCATTAAAAAAGAGAGCAGAATTCTATGAAACTGATTTTTATTAGGCATGGGGACCCTGACTATGTTAGGGATGGCCTTACGGAGAAAGGGAAGATCGAGGCTAAGGCGCTGGCCGACATGATAGAGCGCTACAATATCGATGAAGTCTATCAGTCCCCGCTTGGAAGAGCGGTTGAGACTGCAGAATATTCGCTGAAGGTGCTCGGCAAGAAGGTTACTACCTGCGAGTGGCTCCAGGAATTTCCCGCCCTTATAGACCCGAATCTTTCAGAAGAGGTTGTGAGGGCATATTCCAAGGATTTCAAGATCAATCCCGCGACAGGAAAATATGACAAGCACATAATCTGGGACATGCTTCCTTCTTATTACGGAAGTCACCCGGAGCTTTTCGATCACAATGGTTGGAAAGATGCGCCGATACTTAAGTACAGCAACACCGTTGAAGTCTATGAGCATGTGACAAGCGAGTTTTCCAAGCTTTTGGAGTCATACGGCTATGTGAGGGACGGCTACGCCTATAAGGTAAAAGAGGGCAACAATAAGACGATCGCGTTCTTTTGCCACTACGGAATAACGGGAGTCATGCTTTCATATCTTTGGCGCGTTTCACCTTTTGTTCCGCTTCAGTACATGGCGGTTGCGCCCACTTCTGTGACAGTGGTCGCTTCAGAGGAAAGAGAAAAAGGAATCGCTACATTCAGAACTATTAGGGTGGGAGATATCTCGCACCTAAATATTGCAGGGGAGGAACCCTCATTTTCAGCCAGATTCTGCGAGAAATTCGAGAATGAAGATGAGAGGCACTAATATCACAAATGGCTAATATCAGAGAGATCGTTTTAAATATCCTAATTGAATATGATAAGGAGGGCAGCAAGAAAGCCGGACTTATAAAGGATGTCCTTGAAAAATACGACTACCTTGAGACAAGAGACAAAGCGTTTATAAAAAGAATCTGCGATGGATGTATAGAGCGAAATATCCAGATTGATTACGTGCTCGATTCTTTTTCAAAGGTCGAAGTAAAAAAGATGCAGCCCTTCATCAGAAGCCTTATGAGAATGGGCGTCTATCAGATAATGTTCATGGATTCCGTGCCCGACAGCGCGGCTTGCAACGAGGCCGTAAAGCTTGCGCAGAAGCACAAGTTCACAGGACTTAAGGGTTTTGTAAACGGCGTCCTTCGAAATGTTTCAAGAAACAAAGACAACATCACATATCCCGATAAAGCGCTTAACGGCGGTGCGGATCATCTCTCCGTACTTTATTCCGTTCCCAAGTGGCTTTGTACCATGTGGCTTGGCGACTACGGCTTTGAAAGGACCGAGAATATACTTAAGTTCTTCCTAGAGCCAAGACCCACAGTCATCAGATGCACCACAACGGACACGGAAGACGTTGCGAAATTAAAAAAAGAGCTCGAGGATGTGGGAGTTGTTGTAAGAGAAAACCCGATCCTTTCCTATGCGCTTGAGCTTGAAAAGACAGATAATATCAAATATCTTCCGGGCTTTGCCGAAGGAAGATTTGCAGTTCAGGATGTGAGCTCAATGCTCGTTACCGAGATCGCTGCTCCTTTAAAAGGACAGACCGTTATCGATGTATGCGCCGCTCCCGGAGGAAAGAGCATGCACGCGGCGCAGATGGTAGGTGAGGAAGGAAAGGTCTTTTCACGTGACGTATCTGCCGCAAAGAAAGAACTTATCGCCGAAAACGCAGACAGACTCGGACTTAACAACATCGCTATAGAGACTGTTGATGCCAAGATACATGACGAGAACATGAAGGAGAACGGAGATATCCTTTATCTCGACGTTCCTTGCTCAGGACTTGGCATAATAGGTAGAAAGAGCGACATCAAGCAGAATATCAGAAAAGAGAAGCTAAACGACCTCACAAAGCTTCAGTGGGATATCGTAAAGGCTTGCTGGGACTACGTAAAGGTAAGCGGAACATTGATGTATTCGACATGTACCGTCAACAAGGCAGAGAATGAGCAGATGATCACCAAGATCTGCACCGATTTCCCGTTTGAGCCTGTGGACATCACTGATCTCATTCCTAAGTACATCCTCGATAATGACAGATACAACATAAAAGATACTGCGAAAAAGGGCTACATTCAGCTCCTTCCCGGAGAATTCGGAACCGACGGATTCTTCATCGCGAAGCTTAAAAGAGTTGATAGATGACGTGCTCGTACGAAACTCTTATTATCTTACGGTGACGTTTGGTATAGATACTTACGAGGCATATCTTAAGTGGTGTACCAAGGCCAAGAAGCTACTTGGGAAAACTGTTATAAAAAAGAATATGTGAGATATAATTATAAGTATGAGTGAATTTATATTAGGTAAAGACAACAAAATAGACATCAAATCCCTTAACCTTGATGAGCTTTCTTCTTTCATCAAGAATATCGGCGAGCCTGCATTCAGGGCTAAGCAGCTCTATGACTGGATGCATGTAAAGAGAGCAAGAAACTACGATGAGATGAAGAACATCCCCAAGGCGCTCAAAGAAAAGCTTTCCGATAAGTGCAGCTACACAAGCCTTGAAGTAGTGCAGGTTCAGGAGTCTCACATAGACGATACCAAGAAATTTCTTTTCGGTCTCTATGACGGCAATGTTATAGAGAGCGTTTTTATGAAATATAAATTCGGAAACAGCGTCTGCATCTCGTCTCAGGTCGGATGCCGTATGGGATGCAGGTTCTGTGCTTCGACGATCGACGGCGTTGAGAGGAATCTTTTGCCCTCTGAAATGCTCGATCAGATTTATTCGATATCGGAATATCTCGGGGAAAAGATATCTCGAGTCGTTGTCATGGGTAGCGGAGAGCCGCTTGATAACTACGACAACCTTCTTAAATTCATAGAGCTTTTGTCGGATGAGCACGGAATGAACCTCGGACAGCGCAATCTCACGGTTTCAACGTGCGGTATCGTACCCAAGATCTTGGAGCTTGCGGAAAAGAAGCTTTCCATAAATCTCGCACTTTCGCTCCATGCTTCCAATAATAACAAGCGAAAAGAGCTGATGCCTATCGCCAATACCTACGATATACATGAGGTACTTGACGCCTGCAAGACCTATTTTGACAAGACAGGAAGGCAGCTTACCTTTGAATATTCACTTGTTTCGGGGGTAAATGATACCGATGAAGATGCATCGGAATTATCGGAATTGTTAAGAGGAATAAATTGTGTTGTTAATCTTATTCCCGTCAACCCCATAAAAGAGCGCGATTTCAGGCCTACAGACCGTTCGGGGGCATTGGCATTTAAGAATAAACTTGAAAAAAATCGAATAAATGTTACTATTAGAAGAGAAATGGGCAGGGATATTGATGGCGCCTGCGGACAACTTCGCAGGAGGCATTTGGAGGAGAAATAGTAACACCTGCTTATTTTGTTGATGAAAAAAGTTGATCCCCGGGGAGGAAGATTTTGTTAAAGACTTTTTCCGTAACGGATATTGGAAAAAAGCGAAAACTGAATCAGGACTATGTCTTTTCATCCGATAGTAAGATCGGAAATCTTTCCAACGTGTTTATCGTGGCTGACGGAATGGGAGGCCACAACGCCGGAGACTATGCGTCGAGGTACACCGTAGACACGATGGTTGAGGAAATCGAAAGGTCTTTTGAAAAGAGTCCTGTCAAGATATTGGAGAAGGCTATCAAGACCGCCAATAAGAAGCTCAGAGAGAAGGCTGCGGAGAATCCCAATCTTTTTGGAATGGGTACGACCGTTGTGGCCTGTACCGTGCTTGGAAGGTATCTTCAGGTCGCCAATGTCGGAGACAGCAGGCTCTATGTCATCAATGATAAAATCACACAGATAACAAGAGATCATTCGCTGGTTGAGGAAATGGTCAGGATGGGCGGAATTGACAGGGAGACCGCAAGGACGCACCTCGATAAGAACATTATCACCAGAGCGATCGGTGCCACGAATACTGTGGACATCGACTTTTTTACGGTGGAATTAAATCGCGGAGACATTGTACTCATGTGCTCTGACGGACTTACCAACATGCTTGATGATGAAGAGATACGCATGATCGTGAGCGGTCAGAGAGATATTATAGAAAAAGCCCAGAAGCTGGTTGTTGCAGCAAACAATAACGGCGGCAAAGACAATATAGCCGTTATTTTGATCGAACCGTTTGCTGAAGAACGCGTGCGCGATGGAGGACTTGAATGATTAAGATAGGAATGGTGATCGGCGATCGCTATGAGGTGCTTGAGAAGATCGGTACCGGCGGAATGTCCGATGTGTATAAAGCCAAAGATCATAAATTAAATAGACTTGTTGCGGTTAAGGTTCTTAAACAGGAGTTTTCCGAGAACGAGAACTTCGTGTCTAAGTTCAGAGTAGAAGCTCAGTCTACTGCCGGCCTTATGCATCCTAATATCGTTAACGTGTACGATGTCGGCGACGAGGATGGCATCAACTATATAGTCATGGAGTTAGTTGATGGTATCACTCTTAAGAAATACATCGAGAAAAAGGCTCGCCTTTCCGTTAAAGAGGCTGTCAGCATAGCGATCCAGGTTGCTATGGGACTTGAGGCTGCGCACAACAACAATATCATCCACAGAGATATCAAGCCTCAGAATATCATGATTTCCAAGGACGGTAAGGTCAAGGTCACAGACTTCGGTATTGCAAAGGCTGCGACTAGTAACACCATCACATCCAATGTTATGGGATCCGTTCACTATACATCACCCGAGCAGGCAAGAGGCGGCTATAGTGACGCCAAGAGTGATATCTATTCACTTGGTATCACACTCTTTGAGATGCTCACGGGCAGAGTGCCGTTTAACGGCGATACAACAGTAGCTATTGCTATCAAGCATATCCAGGAGGATCTACCCACTCCTGCGGATTACAACGATGAGATTCCGATCAGTGTTGAGAAGATCGTTCTTAAGTGTTGCCAGAAGAGCCCTGACAGAAGATATCAGAGCGCTGCTGAGCTCATAACAGACCTTAAGAGATCACTCATCACACCCGACAAAGATTTCGTTACACTTGCAGATCCCGATGAAGAGGGCGCTACAAGAGTAGATAGCGAAGAGCCTGTCGGAGGACATTTAGATACAGGAAGTATGCGTCTTTCAGAGACTGAGCAGATGAGACTCAGACAGGAAGCATACAAGGATCGTCGCGACGATTACGATGACTATGAGCCCAGAAGAAGGAAATCTCAGAGGGAATACGAAGACGACATCGACGATGATTATTATTACGAAAGAGAGAGAGAAAGAAGAAGGAGCAGCTCTTTTGATCCCCAGTCCGGTAAGCTCGAGAAGATGACTGTCGGAATGGCTATTTTCTCAGCCGTTATCATAGGTCTTATTGTTATCATGATAGTGGCAAAGGGAATGGGATTATTCGGAAGCGAAGAAGAGGCTTCAGCAACAGCTTCATCCTCAGAACTTTCTTCAAATGAGGAAAAAGAGGATGCAAATGGCGGGATCACGGTTCCCGATGTTGCCGGAAAGTCTTATGCAGAGGCTAAGCTGATCCTTGTAGATGATAAGCACTTCAAGGTTGAGAAGGCCGCTGATACAGATAATAAAGAACCCAAGGATACGGTTGTATCAACAAGCCCCGCAGCCGGCAAAAAGGCAAAAAGCGGCGATACAATTACCGTATATGTAAGTGACGGATCCAATTATCAGGCATCCGCAGATAAAGAAGAAAAGGAAGATACCGAAGGAAAGGTAGCAGTACCCAATGTCATCGGTATGGATTCCGAAGAAGCTGTTATCACTCTTATAGAAGCAGGACTTGAAGAGGGAAGGACCACAGACGTCAATAACGATGATCCCAACCTTACAGGCAAGATCTGTGCACAGAGCGTTCCTGTAGGCCAGATGGTTGAAAAGGGCACTAAGATCCACTTAGAGCACTCTATCGGACCTGCTAATGTAAAGTACAGCTTTAAGGGCAGCATTGATGCTCCGCCCCCGGGAAAGGGCTACACACCCGGAGTACCTGTCAGGGTAACACTCGTTGGATCGGACGGACAGTCTTTACTTAATACCGAGACGACGGAATTCCCTATAGCTAATCTTGAGTACAATGATATTACTGCTCCTACAGGCAGGATATTATATAAATATACCGTGACAACTCCGGTTTCCACCAACCCTGAAACGGGCGAGCAGACCGGCGGCCAGACCACGGAAGTTGTAGATGAAAAAGCAGTTACATTTAATCAGAGGAACTGATACATTTGAACAAAGGAAGAATTGTTAAAGGGATAGCCGGCTTTTACTACATAGAAACGGAAGACACCAAAATCTATGAATGTAAGGCAAAGGGCATCTTCAGAAAAGACAATATCAAACCGCTTGTCGGTGACGAGGTTGGCATCGACATCATTGATGAAGAGAATAAGCTGGGTAATATTATCGAGATATTACCCAGAAAAAATCAGCTTATAAGACCGCCTGTTGCCAACGTTGACCAGGCGGTTATTTTGTTTGCGATCGTTAAGCCGAACCCGAACTATAACCTCTTGGACAGGTTCCTTATCATGATGCGGCAGCAGAATCTCCCCGTTATCATCTGCTTTAATAAGCAGGACATCGCGTCCGAGGAAGAGCAGAAAGAGCTCTATGACGCGTACGAGAAATGCGGCTACAAGGTTCTTTTTATAAGCGTCAAAGAGGAAAAAGGCCTTGATGAGTTAAAAGAGCTTTTGAAGGGCAAGACGACCACGCTAGCAGGCCCAAGCGGCGTCGGAAAGTCTTCTCTTTTGAACAAGCTGGTTCCCGATGCGCAGATGCAGATAGGAGAGCTCAGTAGGAAGATCGAGCGAGGCAAGAACACCACAAGGCATTCGGAGCTCTTTTACGTAAAAGAGCTTTCTAAGGGCGGCGAGCACACCTTCGTAATAGACACACCGGGCTTTACTTCGCTTGGCATGTTTGATCTTACGACGGACAATCTCATGAATTATTATCCCGAGTTCGAAGCCTTTGAACCTGAGTGCCGATTCGGGGGCTGTTCTCACATCGCAGAGCCTGATTGCGGGGTCAAAAGAGCTGTCGAAGAGGGCAAGATCGCCAAGGTGCGATACGACAACTACAAGATCCTCTACGAAGAACTTAAAAATTTAAAGCCCGACTACGGGAAGAAGACTAGGTAAAAACATGAAGATATACATTACAAGACACGGACAGACAGATTACAATAAGCAGGATCTCATGCAGGGAAGGAGCGACATCCCCCTTAATGAGATTGGAATAGCTCAGGCCGGAGCAACCAAAGAAAAGATCGGTGACATTAAATTCGATGCCGTTTATTCAAGCCCCCTTATCAGGGCAGTGCAGACAGCTTCCGTTATAAGCGGACTTCCGCAGGAAGAGATCATAAAGGATGAGCGTATCATTGAGGCGGATTTTGGAAAGTACGAAGCCCGCAGCTACTTTAAAGTCGGACTTCCAATGACACTTTTCTGGACACATCCCGAGATATTCCCCGCTCCCAAAGGAGTAGAGAATATAGAGAGCATGATCACAAGAACTTCCGAGTTCCTAAAAGAACTTGAGCAGAAGGACTACGAAAACGTCCTTGTAGTCTGCCACGGCGGTATCATCCGTCCTATAAGAGGCTACCTTGAAGACGCCAAGCGCGGCTTCATCTGGCGCCCCAGACCACTCAACTGCGAAGTATTCGTCTATGAATCAATAGATGGAAAGCATAGACTTGTTGAGGATATAAAATAAAAGCAAACAAAGAACTCCACCTCAGAGATGATGAAGCAGGGTGGAGTTCTTTTTATGAAAAAATATTTAGAATAGTGGGGGCAAATGTTGTTTATGCTTTATTATTGCAAAACTGCTACAGTTTCTTCGTCCTCAATGATATTGGTGGCAAATCCCAAAGGCTTGAATAACTGTTCAATTCTTAGGAAACCGGCTGTCTTTGCAGGCTCTTTATCAAGCATATCCAGACCGTCTTGGTATGCAGGAGCAGAGATATCAAAGGCGGGGATGAAAAGCACGTAGTGCTGATCATTGTAATTAAAGTGGCATCTCTTGGGAAGAGAGACCTGTTCGCAGAGATATCTTATAAGCATAGGGTTCAGATCTATCTTTTTATCAAAATAAATATCAAGGATCTGCAGTGGAGTACCGGTTTGCTCTGCAAGAGAAGCTTGAGTCTGTGCCTGAGCCTGAATGCTGTTGATTGCATCCTGTGTAAAGTTTGGCGTAGCTATTCCCTGATCACTGTTTGATGAAGCAGAAGCGTTATTTGACGAACTATTATTAGCGGGAGCTTCTGCAATATTTGCTTTTGTGATCGTTATAGGTGTTGTACTGCCACCGGTTATTCCCGGAGTATTATTCTGATTTTCAATGGCAGAAATAATAAGATGAAGATTTGCAGGAGTAACTGTCACGTTTCCGTTGAGATTCATAAGAGTTACAGTATAAGAACCGTCGGTATTTCTGGTCAGATTATATGCCAGCTGTCCAACTTCATTCATTCTTACGCCGTCATCTGTAATCTTGTAGCCGTCTTTTGCTGATATAGTAATTGTACCGCTTATAGGCTTAGCTTCTCCGTTCTTCTTAACCTGAACATATTCCTTATCATCGTGATCATTGTGGATGAATTCAGGTCTGCTGTATGTGATGTTTGCGTTATTCGCATCATTTATTGTTAAAGAGTGAAATTTGTTTGTATCTTTGATCTTACTCGGATCAAATTCGTTGTCAGAGTAGTTGTTTATAATTCTAATATAGGAGTCAGAATTGGTAGTTATAGTTCCGGAATAAAAATTGTTTATTATGATATCGCTTGAATTAGATGCGAAGGATGATGCATCCAAAACTTCTCCACCGTCGTTATTTATTATGGTTCCTGATCCGGAACTTGTAAATTTAACAATTCCACCTTGGTTATTGTTTTCAACAACATTGTAATTATCGTTGATCAGTCCGGAATTATTTCTTACAGTTCCGCGGTTGTTTTCTATTGTGGAATTTTCATTATTATTTTCTACATGATCATTATTTGTTAGGATATAGCCATTGTTTTCTTCGACGGTGCCGTTGTTTGTATTGATACTTCCATCATTATTACCGACTGTACCGGCGTTTGTATCTAAGGATTGACCTTCTTCGACGTTGCCTCTTTCCCCGTCAGTTATATCCGGTATTGGTGTTGGAATTGTAACACCGTTTGCATGAGCTTCCGCCGGAGTGGTCATTGCTACTGTAATCGGAGCAATGAACAGCAGTGCACCGAGCGCTATTACAACCGACTTATTAGTTTTTTTTTCCCTTTTCATACATTTTCTCCTTGAAATTATGATTAGCTGATTTCATATATATAGACACCGATAATCTCAAAATTCCTAAGTGACATTTCAAATTTTTTGGATTTTTCATGGCAGAAAAAAACCTCCTTACCGGTTGTCCGGTAAAGAGGGCACATATCATAGCAGAGCGCTTATCTTATTCTGTCGGAAGAGTCTCGGCTCTTTCTGCGATGTTCTGTTTGAAGTTTATGACATCGTGATCGTACTCTTCATCCATAAGTGTTGAGTTGATGAGGAAGTCCGCTGTCGCTTTGTTGTTTGCAAAAGGAATATCGTAAACCTGTGCGATCCTCATAAGAGCCTTTACGTCGGGATCGTGAGGAGCCGCTGTTAAAGGATCTGAGAAGAATACAACGAAGTCGATCTTTCCTTCCACTATCTTAGCACCGATCTGCTGATCGCCACCGAGAGGGCCTGAATTGTAGCCTCTTACCGGAAGGTCGGTTGCGTCTGTTATCATGCGGGCTGTAGTTCCCGTTCCGCACAGAAAATGCTTTTTAAGTGTATGAGCATTGGCTTTGCACCACTGAATGAGCTCTCCCTTTTTGCCGTCATGGGCGATGAGAGCGATAGTCTTTTGTCTTGGTATTGTAAGTGTTATAGTCTCTGACATATTAATTCCTCCTACTTGTCCAAAATACAACAATATGGCCACTGTGTCAAAGCATTTATGAGCGTAAATGCGCCAAATTTTGACCTTTTTTGATTCAAAGCATATAATATTAGAACTATGAAGAAATTATCAAACAAGAGAAAAAAGAACTTAATAAAGATATACTTTACTACGCTTGCGATATTTATGGCCTGTGCCATTGGTCTTATAGGCTGCGGAATGTTGTTTACCGAAGCAATGGATGAAGATGATAAGGAAAAAGCATCAGAGTTTGTTTCTGATCTTTCCTCTGAGCTTAAGAGCTTTTTTGAGTATGAACCGGAAAAAGAACTTTCGCAGGAAGCAGACGCTGACGAAGATGACAGCACTGAGGGCTCCGATACTGCAAAGGCCAATGATCCGGCTGAAGCTCAGAAGGCTACTGATGCAGATAATTCCGCCAAGGAGAGCGGAACCACCGGTTCCTCATCGCCATTTGGTGGCGGCATCTTAAAGAGCACCGCTGACATCAATCTTCACAGCGCCGACGGCGGTAAGAAGAATTATGTTTTCACTTACAACGGAACGGACTTTTCTGCGATCTACACTGCGGATAACTGGAAGGTAATAGATTCCTATCTGATCGATAACACCGAGGATATCACCATTATCTGTGAGGCACTTATCGCAGAGCATCCTATTCACGGAAGCGATATGCAGTCCTACAGAACAGCGGAAGATATGGCCTATGAGTGGGATCAGCATAACATTGCATACACCTTCCTTCCCGAAGGAAACAGGTGGAAAGAAAAGACCAAAGACGTTGATCTAAATCCTGCCGACCAGGGACTTTCATTTGATGAGATCTACGAGAGACAGACAGGTAAGAAGATCACTATTGAAGAGATACTTAAGCATATAGGATAAATGTGGCAGGGTTAACCCCCTGCCATTCTTATTTTTCCAAAACCGCAAGATAGGAGCGGGGCTTTCGCAAACCTCACTATGTATCCCGCATGGTGCCTACAATACAATGTATTCATACAAAACAACATGTTTCAATTAAAGGAGGAACAGTATGAATACCTTAAGTATTATTATTATCGCAGCAATTATTGCCGTGCTTCTTATCGTAGTGGCGGCAGGATATGTGAAGGCGCCTCCGGACAAAGCATTTATCATTTCAGGTATGCGGAGGGCGCCAAGAATCTTGATAGGTCGTGCAGGCGTCAAGATCCCGTTCTTTGAAAGAGTCGATAAATTGTATCTTGGACAGATGACGGTCGATATCAAAACAGAGCAGTCCGTTCCTACAAACGACTTCATCAATGTAAACGTTGATGCTGTTGCAAAGGTTAGGATCGGTACAAGCCAGGAAGCTATCCAGCTTGCAGCTAAGAACTTCCTTAACAAGGCTCCCGATCAGATCACTAATGACCTGAAGGATTCCTTACAGGGTAACATGCGTGAGATCATCGGTACACTTGCTCTTAAGACTATCAACACCGACAGAGACAGCTTCTCAGATCAGGTTATGGAGAAGGCTTCAAGAGATATGAACAAGCTCGGTATCGAGATCCTCTCTTGTAACATCCAGAATGTTACTGATGAGAACGGTCTTATAAATGACCTTGGTATGGACAACACAGCTAAGATCAAGAAGGATGCCGCAATCGCGAAAGCACAGGCAGACAGAGACGTAGCAATTGCACAGGCTGAGGCCGACAAGGCAGCAAACGATGCAAGAGTTATTGCTCAGACCGAGATCGCAGAAAAGAACAACGCACTTGCCATCAAGCAGGCTGAACTTAAAAAGCAGGCTGATACCGCAAGCGCTGTAGCGGACGCAGCTTATTCGATCCAGGAGCAGGAACAGCAAAAGACCATTCAGGCCGCAACTGTTAATGCACAGATCGCAAGAGCAGAACGCGAAGCAGAACTTAAGCAGAAAGAAGTTATCGTAAAGCAGCAGGAACTTGCAGCTGAGATCGAGAAAAAAGCCGATGCCGAAAAGTATCAGGCTGAGAAAAAAGCTGAGGCTGAACTTATTCAGCGTCAGAAAAAAGCTGAAGCTGCCAAGTACGAGCAGGAGCGTGAGGCTGATGCAAAGAAGGCTCAGGCGGAAGCTCAGAAATATGCTGCAGAGCAGGAAGCTTCAGGTATCAAAGCTAAGTACGATGCAGAGGCAGCAGGTATTGCAGCCAAAGGTAAAGCGGAAGCCGAAGCCATTAAGGCAAAAGGTATCGCTGAAGCCGAAGCAATGGAGAAAAAGGCAGAAGCCTATAAGAAGTACAACGGTGCTGCCATGGCTGAGATGATGATCAAGATCATGCCTCAGATGGCTGCTGAAATTGCAAAGCCTCTTTCACAGATCGACAAGATCAACATCTACGGAACAGGCGACGGATCAAATGGAGCAAGCCAGATTTCAGGAAATATGCCTATTGTTATGAAACAGGTATTTGATACCATGTCAGAAGCTACAGGCGTTGATTTCACAGAGATCATGAGAGCCGGCACATATGATGCCAAGGTTAATAAGAACATTAACCTTAACGGCGCAGACGTAGACATCAAAGTTGATCCTAAAAAGTCTGAAGAAAAGTAAATAAAAAGCTTTGACATAATTTGGTGAACGGTGTACACTGACGTTGTTTCAGTGAACATCGTTCACTTTTTTTTGACACCAATGTTAGCAATTGCTAACTGATATTTTTTATCATTATCAATAAGGAGGAGACTTATATGGGAGGTCAGACCAAAGAAAAGAATATATTGCATTATATATTCAAGTACGCCGGTATATATAAAAGTAAATATATAACCAGCATGATCTTTGCTTTTATCGGCGTTATTTTTTCACTTGCACCATACATACTTATGGGCGAGGTAGTCAGGAACCTTGTAGGAGGGAACAAGGATTCCGGGTTCTATATCCACATGGCGATCTGTATTGCCGCTTGTTGGATCCTAAGGATAATCTTTCACAACATATCAACCAACATATCACATAAGACCACGTTCAGACTTATCGGGAACGTCAGAAAAGCTCTCTGTGACAAGCTTTCAAGACTTCCGCTCGGAACGGTTCTTGATACACCTTCGGGAGCTATGAAGAACATCATCGTGGAGAGAGTAGATTCAACAGAGACAACTTTAGCGCATCTTATTCCTGAGTTCACAGCCAATATCACTGCGCCTGTCATCATGTTCATCTTCATCATAAGACTTGACTGGAGAATGGCGCTTTGGTCACTTGCAACACTTCCGATAGCTTTTGTGGCCATGGCTGTCATGTTCAAGGACTACGAGAGGCCTTTCAAACGCACGCAGGATACAACCAAAGCACTTAACGATACTGCGGTTGAATACATCGGAGGAATAGAAGTCATCAAGGCATTCGGTAAAGCCGAAAGCTCATATGAGAGATTTGTTTCCGCGGCAAATGATAATGCGGCAAGCTTTGTTGACTGGATGAAGTCTTGCATTGTTCCCCATGCATTTGCTACGGCGATCGCGCCCGCTACACTACTTGCGGTCCTTCCTGTCGGAGCTCTTTACACCTTAAACGGAAGTCTGACGCTTGTTGATTTTATCAACATCCTTATCCTCGCTGCCGGCCTTGCATCACCTCTTATAGTAGCAATGGGCTATAGCGATGATATCGGAAAGGCAACGGCTATATTTGGCGATATCGATAAGGTTCTTGAGGAAAAAGAGCTAGAGAGACCGGAAAGAAGTAAGGCTTATCCCGCAGATAACGGAATTGAGCTTAAAAACGTAAAGTTCGGCTACAAGGACGAAGAGGTTCTTCACGGGATCGATCTTGATATAAAGCCCGGAACCATTACCGCACTTGTAGGTCCTTCAGGAAGCGGTAAATCCACCGTTGCCAGACTTATCGCATCACTCTGGGATACTGATGAAGGAAGCATCAAGATCGGAGGAGTTGATATCAAGGATATGTCTCTTTACGATTATAACAATATGGTCGCATACGTATCACAGGACAACTTCCTTTTCGATACAACGGTAAGAGAGAATATCAGGATGGGCAATCCAAAAGCCACCAATGCACAGGTTGAGCAGATCGCAAAAGACAGCGGCTGCTATGACTTTATCATGGGACTTGAAAAAGGCTTTGATACAGTAGTCGGAGGCTCAGGTGCTCATTTAAGTGGCGGTGAGAGGCAGAGGATCGCGATAGCAAGAGCTATGATGAAGGATGCCAAGATAGTGATCCTTGATGAAGCCACTGCATACACGGATCCCGAGAATGAGGCTGTTATCCAGGCCTCGGTAGCAAAGCTCGTTAAGGACAAAACACTTATTGTCATCGCGCACAGACTTTCAACTATCATTGATTCCGACAATATCGTTGTGATCAACAACGGAAACATTGAAGAAATGGGTACGCACAGCGAACTTCTTGAGAAGAAGGGACTTTACTCCAAGATGTGGGAAGCTCATATTTCCGCAAAGGACAGCGACTCGGAAGGAGGTGTGGCATAATGATCGCAACACTCAGAAGATTCTTTAAGTTTTGCTCTGAAAAGAACAGAAAGAGATTTTATATAGCCCTTGTGCTCAGCATTGTTGCAGCTCTTTTGGGCGCGATGAAATATCCTGCAATGGGATATATCCTGATGAACTTTATTAACGGAACGATCAATAAGAAGGCGATACTTACCGGCTTTTTGATCATGACCATACCGCTTGCTCTTGAAGCAACGCTAAAAGGTTTTGCGACCATGCTGCAGTGCAGAGGCGGCTACGGAGAATGTGCGGATAAGAGGATCCATATCGCAGAGCATCTAAGATTTATCCCCATGGGATATTTCAATGAGAACAGCCTTGGACAGATCACTTCCGTGACAACCAATACAATGGAGGCTCTCGGTGATGTTGCGACCAGAGTTGTAATGGTGACGACACAAGGGATCCTCGGAACAACTGTCATCATGCTCCTTATCTTTATATTTGACTATCGTATCGGACTTATCAGCATAGCCGGCATAATAATTTATGCTTTTATCAACTATGCAATGAGAAAGCACGGTGAGAAGATTTCAGCAAGAAAGATAGTTGCGGATTCAAACCTTGTTGCCAATATAATCGAATACATTCAGGGGATACCCGAAGTCAAGGCGTATAATCTTATAGGAAATGCCCGTAAAAAGCTCAACTACAGCATAGATGAAGCGGCTAATGTATGCACGGATCTTGAGATTTCAGCCAATACTTTTGTCCCGTATGAAAGAGGAGTCCTCAAGGTCACAGGCGTTGCGATAATGCTTGCGTCATGTCTTTTCTACATAAACGGAACCATGGATCTTGTGACGGCCATCATAATGATGATCATGTCATTCCAGGTGTTTGACGGACTTGAGGCGACAGGAAGCTTTTCGGCACTTCTTCGAATTGTTGATATGTCGGTCGCAAGAGCAAATGATATCCTTGCGATCAAGCCTATGGACATTGATGGCGATGATATAGTGGTCGAAAAGACCGATATCGATGTAGACAACATTGATTTTGCCTATGATGAAAAGAAGATCATCGATGACATCGCACTTTCCATTCCTTCGGGAACGAGCGCTGCATTTGTCGGACCTTCGGGCGGAGGCAAAACAACTCTTTGCCACCTTATAGCAAGATTCTGGGATGTGGATAAGGGCAAGGTAAAGCTCGACGGAAAAAATGTAAAGAAATATTCAATGAACTCACTTATGGGTAACTACAGCTTTGTATTTCAGAATGTATTTCTTTTCCATGATACGATCGCCAACAATATCCGCTTTGGTAAGCCTGATGCCACAATGGAAGAGGTAATAGCCGCTGCCAAGAAGGCATGCTGTCACGACTTTATCATGGCGCTTCCGGACGGATATGACACGATCATAGGAGAGAACGGAGCTTCGCTTTCGGGCGGTGAGAGGCAGCGTATCTCAATTGCGCGTGCCATCATGAAGGATGCACCTATAATCATCTTGGATGAGGCAACAGCCAACGTTGATCCCGAGAATGAAAAAGAACTCATGACTGCGATAAAAGAGCTGACGAAAGAAAAGACGATCCTTATGATCGCGCACAGACTTAAGACGGTAAAGAATGCCGATCAGATCTTTGTTGTCGATCAGGGAAAGATCGTACAGAGAGGAAAACACAGCGAACTCGCTGCTGAGGACGGAATATACAAGAGATTTATCGACTCGCGTCGTCAAGCGGTAGGTTGGAAGATTTCATAATAAATTATGCGGAAAGGTCTTTAGGGAGTGGCAACCCTAAGGGCCTTTTTGCTGTATAATATCTTTAAATATATGATCTGTTTCTTAAGCACGGAAAGGGTGAGCTGTTATGACGTATTTCACATGCTTTTTTCTTGATAATGAAAAAGATATCATCGTAAGCCTGTACAAGGATCTGGACAAGCTCTTTTACATATTATCGACGCCCAATCATCACTCGGGAAACCTTATAAGAAATCTTGCGAGGACCTTTAAGCTCCCTCTTTCGGAAGATGACAAAGGAATGCTCATCATAAAGGGCGAGGTTCCCTGTTATATAGACGGAAGTAACGAGGAAAGCTATATCTTTTCCCTTGGAGAAACAGAAGTAGCAAGGATAACGCCCGAGGGCAAGGTTAGCCTTATGGCCACAATGCCGGCGATCGCCAAGACTTTGATGAGTCAGTCCAAGGACTACAGTCTTGAAGCGGACAAGATAATCTTTAAGACATACATCAATAAAGAACTTAAATTCCGCGCGGATCTTCACACGCACATGAACGGCAATCTTCCTGCTGATGTGCTTATAGCGCTCGGAATCTATCATCAGATAAGATATCCCCTTTACTATATTAAAAAATTGGACCTTCAGCTTACGGATGAGCAGTGGGCCAAGGTCAACGCCCAGCGCGAAAAGGTAGCAAGGCAGTTCGTGTATTCGGATCTGCAGGGCAAGTACCTCGACCGTAAGATCAACGACAGGACCTTCATTAACTTTGCAGACCTGATACTAAAGAACCTCGATAACGCAGAGATGAACATCGTAAAGATCCGCGGATCTCTTTCCGTCATCAAGGACGGACAGGCGGTGTTTACAAACCTTGAGAAGGTGTACCTCTACCGTTATGTCTTTACAAAGGGCAAGGAGAGCGAGGACAAGATCGATATCGGAGATGTGTCTCAGATCCCTGATGAGGACGTTAGAAACTTCTTGTTCAGGATGCTTAGGGACAAGGAGAATCCCGATTACTGCAACAATACGATATTCCAGGACAAGCTCCTTTGGATCGCAAGAAACTACAAGCGCTACGGCGTGAGATATGCGGAGATAAGCGACACGACTCTTGTTAAGAAATACGAGTCGCTTGAGATGCTGCGTCAGGTCCATGAGGTGATGCCCAAGATCTACAAAGAGACCGGAGTAATGCTCCGCTTCCTCGCCGCGATGCGTAGGATCCCTCTTACGATCATAAAAGATGCAGTGACACCGGCGGATTACCTTGCACAGAACCTTGAGGTCTTGAAGGCTACGGCACTTGATCCTTACGTTGCCGGCTGTGATTTTGTCGGTGAGGAGATAAATGACATCATCACCTTAAAGCCTGCTTTTAAGGAGATAGTTAAGATCGCTGCCAAGGATCCGGGCTTTGTCATCAGGATCCACGCAGGTGAGAACGACAGCCAGAAGGACAATATCGCTCACAGTATTTTGTGCGTAAAAGATTCTTTGGCGCCCGGTCAGAAGATGCCTATAATCCGCCTTGGACACGGCCTGTATACCTACAGTCCAAGGTCCGTAAAAGGAAAGGCTGTGCTAAAGCAGCTAAAGGAAAACGGCGTGGTGCTTGAATTCCAGCTAACAAGTAATGTGAGACTTAATAACCTTAATTCACTTGATAAGCATCCCATAAGACAGTACTTAAAGCAGGACATCAAGTGCGTGCAGGGAACGGACGGCACAGCTCTGTACGGAACCAATTCCATAGATGAGGAGCTGTCCTTGCAAAAGCTTCTCAATCTGTCTGAGGATGACATGATGCTCATGAAAAAGACAGAGGAAGAGGTGATCGTAAACAGCGAGAAAGCTTTTTGGGAAAAGACGGAAAGCTATAATCACATGCTTGACGGACGAGACATGGAGGAGGTGCTCCTTGAGAAGATGAAGGCCGTCAAGATAGGTAAGAAGCTTACTAAGACTGATGGTCTTGACGCATACACAGAGCTAAAGGACAAGATCGAGGAGATAACCTGGGACTGCACTCCCGTTGTGCTCATTGGCGGAAGCTTCAATACCGAAAAGAGAGCCACAAGAGTTACTAGTGAGGGCAAGGCTCAGATGGATGCTCTCATAAAGCACTTTAATCCCGAGGACGTATGCTTTGTGATAGGTCACAAGCTCTCAGGTTATGAGAAGTATCTTGTTGATCACAACAAGAAGGGCTTCAAGATCTATGCGGTTGTGCCCTCAGTTATTTCAAAGGCCGAGAGGGACAAGCTCATGGCTGCCGATGTGGAGATCAGAGTGTCCACGGAGGCACAGGGTATGGGAATTTACAAGAGCTTTAACTACGAGATCTTTGAGAGAAGACCCTCTGTGGTTGTGGCATTTGACGGTAACAGTGCCGCGGCCAATCTTATCCAGGAAGCCAAGAATGGCAAGGGCAAAGCGCAGATCCTTGTCTGGGCGCGTTCCAAGACCCTTAGACAGAAGGCGGAGTCCTTGAAGGGATACGTCAGGCTCTTTGATGAGATAGGGAGTTTGTTACGGGATAAAAGATAAATAATTAACCTTTTCTTTACAAAATACAAGAAATGTGATAGAGTTCTTTTTTATAAAAACGCTTATATGGATCTGTCATGATCTTTATGAATGAAAGGAAAGGTTAAAAAAATATATGAAAAAGAGAGTTATCGCGGCTGCTCTTGCGGTCGCACTTGTTTTTACAGGTTGCGGGATCAATAAAAAGGTTGATAGCGCAAATGACGCTTCAAGCGTAGCAAATTCAGGAAAAGTAGAACAGACTTCAGACAAGACCGGTACTTCAGAGCAGGATAAGGCTTCAGAGGGAGCTTCCGACGCTTCTTCGGAGGCAAGCTCCGTAGCAGAGCAGACGGCCAAAAGGGGAGAGCCTATAGTCGATGCGGACGGACATTATATGTTCAATCCCTATGTCGGCAAAGGTCTTTTAAAGGATCTACATACACAGGAAGAGTGGGATGCTTTTTATAATCTGATAGAGGCACTCAGAGAGGGAAAAGATACCTATGAGTGCGCGAATGTTGATGCTTTCAATTTCTCCATTAATGCAGCTGTTTGGAATGAATATTTCCCTGAGGGGTATCCTATCGGTTCCTATGGTGACGGTGCTGAATATAGTTTCAATAACGGAGTTGTACACATCACTTATCCGATCTCCAAGGAAGAATATTTGCAGAAGGTAAAGGCCTTCGAGGATGATATTGCGGGAATCCTTAAAGAGACCGGTATCCGTTCGGACTACAGCGACTTTGAGAAGGTACTTATTCTCTATGATTATATGGCTACGAATTTCAAGTACGGTTATGATATGGCTGAAAATAACCCGGATATGTCTATGGAAGAGATCAATGACAAATATGGCACATACAATTGTTTTAGAAACAGAGTGGGAATCTGTTCATCACTTGCACCGGCATATATATATCTTCTCCATCAGGTCGGCGTGGATAATGCGATCCAGATTGACGGTCCCGGTCATAACTGGGTATATATAGAGCTTGACGGAGAGAGCTATTTCACAGATCCTACATGGGGACTTAGGGAAGCTAATGACGGAAATCTTATCCTTGATTATTTCCTCATGTCCTATGATAAACGTGCTAAGGATTATACCGAATACGGAGTATTTATTTTCGATACTGAGGATGTTATATTTACGGATTATAAAATGCCCTATACGGTAACAGGTCATAAGTACGATTTCCTTGACGGAGCCAAGTTTGTTTCCTTGGATCCCGACAAAAATATACTTACATATATTGATGCAAGCGGAAAGACTCAAGAATACAAATATTAAGTATTGACGGTAAAAAGAAATTGCAATATAAGTATTGAGGATAAAAAAATCTTTTCGGGATCAGGGGGACCGAAAATACGGAGGTCTATTGTTTTATGAAAAAAGGTTTGATCCTTACAATACTTATCGCAAGTTTACTTTCGTCAGCTTGCAGTTCCACAAACAAGATCGATGAGTCATATGAAGCGAGAAATAATACAGAAACCGTAAATGCTATGGTTGAGCAGCTTGACACTCAGAGTGGCCTTGAGCCCATTGAAGACGGCTCGGTGGCTAGTGCTGAGGCTTCTTCTGAGGATGTTGTTTCAGGTGATGAGCTTGAACTTGATGAGTCTCAGGCTGAGAACTACTATGACGATGAGGGACACTATCTTTTTAACCCTCATGTATTTGTAGCAAGCTTATATCCTACATATCCGACGGAATATTGGGATTCACTCTATAAGCTTGTCGATGCTTTGAGGGCAGGTGAAGATACATTTGAATGTGCAAATGAGGGCGCATACAGATGGTGTACCGATATGGGCGTGCTTGGAAATCTTTTCCCGGTTGCGACCGAGTTTATCCAAAGAGGAACATATCAGGACGGAAAAGGAACAATAACCTATAAGATACCTGTGAATGAGTTCCTGGAAAAAGAAAAAGCGTTTGAACAGGACGTGGAAGGAATCCTCAGAGACTGCGTAAAGACTGACTATACGGATTTTGAAAAGTGCCTCGCCATTTATACATACATGGTGAAAAATTTCAAATACAATGACGACATGAACGGAGATTTTGCGGAAGGCGAAGGAGATGGGCTTTTCGGAACATACAATTGTTTTAGGAACAGATCCGGTATCTGTTCGGGACTGGCGCCTGTATACGCATATCTTTTGATGCAGTGCAATATCGATGCATTTACGGTAGGTACAGATAAGATTGCTCATGCTTTTGTTTATTTAAATATAGACGGCGCGGGCTATTTCTCCGACGTAACTTATGCAATTTCCTATGTTTCCGGCGGCAGTATCGTTATGGATTACTTTATGATGACGGCGCAGAACCGCAGAGACAGCGGCTTCGATATCCCCGGCGATCTTCATTCAATGCTGATCGACGGAATATATGAGGGAGATTTTGATTACTCAACACTCACTGCAAACAGTGATAAATACAGCTTTTTTAAATATACTTCTCTGCAGGATTTCGATCCCGAGCAGAACGTAGTAACTTATATCAACGGCCATGGAGAGACGGTTGAGTATAAGTATTGATGTGTGCTATCATATGTGGTGAAATTACATAGAAGCGGAAGGTGTCCGCGGTTCTTGTAGCTAGATGACTTGGCAAAAGAGCTGTGGGTGAAAAGGGAAGCAGGTGTAAGTCCTGCACGATCTCGTCACCGTGATTCAAGATGGCGCAAGCTGATCTTGATAAGCCGGGAGACCTGCCTGTCGCTGTACATGGGATATCCAAGCCACGAGGAATTGGTTGTACGAAGAGAGATTTGCTGTAGAACGCAGCAAGTTAGTGCTTTGTGCGCATTTTACACATCTTTGAAACTAAGGACTTGTGCTTCGGCATAAGTTCTTTTTGTTTTGTGCAATCCGCGCTCGGCGCGGGCCCTCAAGGCTTTTGGAATTTCATAAAAAATGGAGGATCATTATGAAAAAGAAAACACTTGCATTAGTTCTTGCAACAATGATGTGCGCGTCAATGATTGCCGGATGTGCAAAGACACAGGGCGAGCAGCCCGCAGCGGAAGCTTCCGTAGAGGCATCTGTAGAGGCAGCAGAGACAACTGAGGCTGCGACAGAAGCTACAAGCGAGGCAGCTGCTGAAGACGGCGCGCTTGCTGACGGAACATACACAGCTTCTTTTAGCACAGACAGCTCAATGTTCCATATCAACGAAGCTTATGACGGAAAGGGCACACTTACCGTTAAAGACGGAGAGATGACCATTCACGTTACACTTCCTTCCAAGAATACTGTTAATCTGTTCCTTGGAACTTCCGAGGATGCTCAGAAAGACGGCGCAGAGCTTCTTCAGCCCACAATAGACACAGTTACTTATGACGACGGAACAACTGAGGAAGTCAATGGATTTGATATTCCCGTTCCTGTACTTGATAAGGAGTTTGACGTGGCACTTATCGGAACAAAGGGAAAGTGGTATGATCACAAGGTTGTAGTATCTGTTGTGGATGCTGCAGCATCAGATGAAGATCAGGCAGCAGCTGATAAGGTTGCAGAGCTTATCGATGCGATCTATGTTCAGAAGTGGACAGAGGATACAGACAAGCAGTGCGAAGAGGCCAAGAAAGCTTGGGATGCTCTCACTGATGCACAGAAAGAGCTCGTTGAAGGCGAAGAAGCAGATCCCGATTATTTCGGAAGAGATACAGGTGATGCTTCCAAGGACGATGCTCTTAATGCTGACAAGATCGGTGAAAAAGAGATCCTTGTAGTTAGCTTTGGTACTTCATTTAACGAGAGCAGAGCTCAGGATATCGGCGGAATCGAGAAGGCCCTTGCTGCAGCTTATCCCGATTATTCAGTAAGAAGAGCATTCACTGCGCAGATCATCATCAATCACGTTCAGGCAAGAGATTCAGAGAAGATCGATAACGTTGAGCAGGCTCTTGAGAGAGCAGTTAATAACGGCGTAAAAGAGCTTGTGGTTCAGCCCACACACCTTATGCACGGCGCTGAGTACGATGAGCTCATGGATGCACTTAAGAAATATGAAAAGAAATTTGATAAGGTAGTAGTTGCTGAGCCTCTTCTCGGAGAAGTTGGTAAGGATGCTACAGTTATCAATGCAGATAAAGAGACAGTTGCCAAGGCGGTTGTAGCTGAAGCTGTTAAGACAGCAGGATTCGACAGTGCAGATGCAGCTGATAAGGATAAGACTGCAATTGTTCTTATGGGCCACGGAACTTCTCACACAGCAAACGTAACTTACAGCCAGATGCAGACACAGATGGAGAAGCTCGGATACAAGAACGTATTCATCGGAACTGTTGAGGGTGAGCCTGAAGAGACAGAGCTCAGCGCTGTTCTTGGTAGGGTTAAAGATGCAGGCTATACCAAGGTTGTTCTTCGTCCTCTTATGGTTGTTGCAGGCGATCATGCCAACAATGACATGGCAGGCGATGAAGAGGATTCTTGGAAGAGCACATTTGAGGCATCAGGAGCATTTGAGAAGGTTGATTGCCAGATCAGCGGCCTTGGAAGAATCGCAGATGTACAGAAGATCTATGTTGAGCACACAGGTGCAGTGATCAAATAAACAGGTGTTAAATGAACAGACAGGAAAATATTCTTTTTAACAGCATAAAGAGTATGGTGATAATCCTGTTCTTTTCCATAAGTGTGATCGGATGCGGCAGTATTTCAGATGGGGAATATGCCGCATCTGTTACTCTTACGGGAGGGAGCGGAAGAGCAAGCATCGACAGTCCTTGCACGGTCACCGTAAAAGACGGAAAGGCTACTGCGGACATTTTCTGGAGCAGCCCAAATTATGATTACATGATCGTTGACGGAACAAGGTATGAGCCCGTTAACGAGGACGGGAATTCCGAATTCATTATTCCCGTTAAGCTTAACAAGAAGATGAAGGTTCAGGCGGACACCGTTGCCATGAGCACGCCCCACCTGATCGACTACGAACTCTTTTTCTCGGTAAAAGATGCAAAGTCCGGCGACAAAGCAGGTAATCCCGAAGAATTCGGTGAAGAACCGGGCGACGCCGATGATGAAAGCGCAGACAGCGCAGATATTGCGAACAAGGCGCTGGTTAATAAAGCTCCCGATATCGAAGGGCTTGAATATTTAAGTACAGACCAAAACGCGTACGCGGATTGCTACGCTATACATAGATATAAAGACGATTACGCTGTTATCAGCGTTTATGACGGCAGGAATTACCTCCTTGTACCTGAGGGAAAAGAACTTCCAAAGGACACTTTTAAAGCGGTGAAAAAGGGCCTTGGAGACGGCAGAACCATTACCGTGATAAAAAAGCCCGTGAATAAGATATACCTTGCGGCTTCAAGCGCGATGTGCCAATTTGATTCCATAGATTCGGTCGATAAAATTGCACTTTCCGGAATAGAAAGAGATAATTGGTATATAGATGCCGCAAAGAAGAGCATGGACGACGGAAAGCTTGAATACGGCGGCAAATACAGTGCTCCCGATTACGAGAAGATAGTAAATAACGACATTGATCTTGCAATAGAATCGACGATGATCCTTCATACACCCAAGGTCATGGGGAAGCTTGAAAAGCTTGGAGTTCCTGTGTTTGTGGATAGATCGAGCTATGAGAGCGATCCGCTTGGAAGATGCGAATGGATCAGGGTTTACGGACTTATCTGCGATAAGGAAGATGAAGCAAAAAGAGCTTACGACGAGCAGGTAGAGCTTGCAAAGACCTTTGAAAGCTCGGATGTTTCTGGCAAGAAGATAGCTTTTTTCTCCATTAATTCCAAGCACCTCGTATATACGAGAAGTGTCGATGACTATTTTTCCAAGATGGTTGAAAAGGCGGGCGGAGAGTATCTTGCCCCGAAGAATGTTGATTCCAAGGGACACTCGTCATATCTTTCCGTCAGCATGGAAGCATTTTACGACTACGCCAAGGATGCGGACATTCTCATCTACAATTCAACGATTGAGGATTGCCCAGGCAGCCTTTCGGATCTAAAGGCCGAGGATGCGATATTCGCCGATTTCAAGGCGGTAAAAAGCGGCGATGTCTGGTACACGGATAAATCGCTGTATCAGTTCACGGACAGAACAGGAAATATAATCAAGGATCTGAATGATATTATTGCGAAGAAAGCGGATGATACTGAGTTTTTCCATAGATTAAGGTGATGAAAATGCAGATAGAGCACATACTTCCTTCGGATATAGAAAAAAGAAGTTTTGAGATCATAAGAAAAGAGCTTTCGGAGAGCGGCGTCAGCATCCCGGAAGACATCGAGCAGACCGTTGTCAGAGTCATCCATACCACGGCTGATTTTGAGTACACCAGGACCTTGATGTTTTCAGAGAACGTGATAGAGAAAGCAAGGAAAGCGATCCGCGAGGGAGCCTGCATCGTCACGGACACCAACATGGCTCTTTCAGGGATAAATAAAAAGTCTCTCGCCAAATTCGGAGGCGAAGTTTTCTGTTTTATGGCGGATGAAGAAGTTGCAAGACAGGCAAAAGAAAGACAGGTCACAAGAGCCTACGTCAGCATGGAAAAGGCTGCAGGCCTGGGTAAGAAGCTTATATTTGCTATCGGTAACGCACCGACCGCGCTTATAAAACTCCGCGAGCTGATGGATGAAGGCTACAGGCCAGAGCTCATAATCGGCGTTCCCGTCGGTTTTGTAAATGTGGTTGAAGCCAAGGAACTGATAATAGACAGCGATGTTCCATACATAGTTAACAGAGGCCGCAAGGGCGGAAGCAATGTCGCTGCGGCGATAGTGAATTCTATTTTGTATTCCATAGACAGCACCAGAGGCATGTAACAAAACACCGCGAGGATTCGTATGGAGAGAAAACTTAGAAGCGGGTACACAACAGGAAGTTGCGCGGCTGCTGCGGCCAAGGCGGCGCTTATGATGATGCTTACAGGCGAAGACATCAACAACGTCAGCATCGTGACCCCCAAGGGACCTGTGTACAATGCGGAGATCGTGAATATAATAAAAAGCCCCGACAACCGGGAAGTCACCTGCTCTGTCATAAAGGACGGAGGCGATGACCCCGATGTCACAACGGGAGCATATATAAATGTCACTGTGAAAATGTCTGATAAAGAGGGCATCAATATCGACGGCGGAGAAGGCGTCGGCCGCGTGACAAAGCCGGGCCTCGATCAGCCAATTGGAGCTGCTGCCATCAATTCCGTTCCAAGAAAGATGATCCGCGAGAACCTCGAAGAGGTCCTTGGCGATAGAAAGACGGGCCTCGACGTCATCGTCAGTGTCACAGGCGGCGAGGAGATCGCAAAGAAAACCTTTAATCCAATGCTTGGTATAGTCGGAGGGATATCGATCCTAGGCACGACCGGGATCGTAGAGCCCATGAGCGACAGCGCGATCGTCGAGACGATAAGGACTCACGTCAGGGTCAAAAGAGCTGAAGGCAAAGAGATACTTCTTGCGGCTCCCGGAAACTACGGAATGACCTTCTTAAGCGAGAAATATGATATTAAAGACGATGGTGCGGTACAGACTTCTAACTTTGTCTATGACGCGGTTTCGATCGCTGTTTCCGAAGGCTTTGAGAAGATGCTGTTTGTCGGACACATCGGTAAGCTTGTTAAGGTCGCGGGAGGTATCAAGAATACGCATTCCAAGTACGGCGACCACAGAATGGAGATACTTACGGACATAGCAAGCTCTTTTGCCGGAAAAGGAACAGATAAGGCGGAGCGCATAAGTAAAGCGCTTTCCGAATGCGTGATGACAGATGAAGCGGTGCGCATCATAACAGAGGAAGGCCTTGCGGACAAGGTTTTTCCGAGGATGGCGGAGCTTATAAAGAAACATATGGAAGAGTGGTCAGATGGGAAAATGACCGTTGAAGTGATTGTCTTTTCCAACGAATATACAGAGCTTGTGAGCACGGGCGATGCGCATGAGTTCATAAAAGAAGTGTGAGGTGGATATGGTTCATTTTGTCGGAGCGGGACCGGGGGCTGTGGATCTCATAACCCTCAGGGGACAGAAGTTCATAGAGAACGCGGATGTGATCATATATGCGGGATCGCTTGTTAATCCAAAGCTTTTGGATTCTGCTAAAGAAGGCGCGCAGATCCATGACAGCGCTAAGCTCACTCTCGAAGAAGTTATAGATATCATGAAGGACGCCGAGGGAAAGGGGCTTGATGTAGTCAGGCTCCACACGGGAGATCCCAGCATTTACGGTGCTATCAGAGAGCAGATGGATGAGCTTGATAAGCTCGCGATCAAGTATGATGTAACGCCCGGAGTAAGCTCTTTTTGCGGTGCTGCGGCAGCACTTGAGATCGAGTACACGCTACCCGGGATCACTCAGAGCGTCATTATCTCGAGGATGGAAGGAAGGACCAAGGTCCCGGAAAAAGAGTCTGTTGAAAACCTCGCGGTGATCGGCGCGACTTTGGTGTTCTTTTTGTCAGCGGGAGATATCAAGGGGCTTAAGGAAAAACTCATAGATGCAGGGAGAGATCCAAAGACTCTCTGCGCTGTTGTCTACAAAGCAACCTGGGATGATGAAAAGAAATTTATCTGCACGCTGGAAGAACTGCCTGATATGGCAAGCGAGCATGGTATAAATAAGACGGCGCTCATCATAGTAGGTGATGCGCTCAGTCAGGCAGGATATGAGAAATCAAGGCTTTATGCCGCGGATTTCGACACGGAATTCAGAAAGGCCAAAGAGAATCCTTAAGATGGAAAAAAAGATAAAGAAAAGAACGGCGGTTGTTTTTACAGCTCTTTTGATATTGGTGATAGGCGCGTTTTTCGTAAATATACTCGTGGGAAACGTTAGGATTAGCCCGCAGGAGATCGCGGAGGTCTTTGCGGGAAAGAGCTGTAATACCAAGATCATAAACATAATAATGACTATAAGGCTTCCGAGGGCAGTGATGGCGTTGGTTTTGGGAGGCGCTCTTGCTGTATCGGGATTCCTTCTTCAGACGTATTTTGCCAATCCCATCGCAGGTCCGTATATCCTCGGTATATCCTCGGGAGCCAAGATGGTAGTTGCGTTAACGCTAATCTTTTTTGCGGGAAAGATAGGAAGAGTATCCAATCTTTTGCTTGTGTTTGCGGCATTTGTCGGTGCGATCACGGCGACGGGATTCATCATCATGATCTCAAAAAAGGTTCGGAGTATGTCAGCTCTTTTGGCAGCGGGAATCATGATCGGATACATCTGCAGTGCGATAACGGATTTCCTCGTGACGTTTGCTGACGATTCGGACATCGTAAACCTGCACAGCTGGTCGCAGGGAAGCTTTTCCGGAGCGAATGCGGAAGGTGCGGTCTTTTCGGTGATCATCGTAGGAATTACATTTGTTGCGGTAGTTCTTTTTTCCAAAACTCTTGATGCGTTCAGGCTAGGTGAAGGCTACGCAAGGAGCGTCGGAGTCAATGTTAAGCTCTGCAGGATCGCGATAATAATCCTGTCGGGCATATTATCAGCGTGCGTGACTGCATTTGCGGGACCTGTGTCGTTCATAGGAATAGCGGTTCCGTATCTGATGCGAGAAGTTTTGAAATCATCAAAGCCGATCCTTTTGATACCGGCTTCGTTCCTTTCGGGCGCGGTATTCTGCATGCTGAGCGACCTTCTGGCGAGGATGCTCTTTGCGCCGACAGAGATGAATATTTCAGCGGTGACGTCGCTCTTTGGCGCGCCGATAGTTATTTTTATGATAATAAGACGAGGTAAGAGCAGGTGAAAATAGAGAACGTTTCTGCCGGATATCGAAAAAACATAGTGCTTAAGGACGTGAACCTCGAGGTGAAAAAGGGCGAGATCATTTCGCTCATCGGGCCAAACGGCGGAGGAAAGTCGACTCTTTTAAAAAGTATCAGAGGCGAGCTTTCGCTTCTTGGAGGCGCGGTCTACCTCGGCGAGGATGAGCTTAAGACGATATCGCTTCGCGAGCTTTCAAAGAAGATGTCTATCGTTACGACGGACAGGATAAAGCCTGAGCTTATGACCTGCAAGGATGTAGTGAGCGCGGGAAGACTTCCGTTTACCGATTGCTTCGGCTTTGGTTCGGAAAAAGATTCTGCGGCGGTGCAAAGGGCGATGTTGCTCATGAAGATCGAGTCGCTCAAAGATAAGCCGTACGACAAGCTTAGCGACGGGCAAAAGCAGAGGACTTTGATAGCAAGGGCGATCGCTCAGGAGCCTGAGTACCTTATCATGGACGAGCCCACTTCGTACCTGGACATCAGGTATAGGATGGAATTTATGGATGTGATCGAAGGGCTTGCAAAAGAGGGCGTGACAATTATCATGTCGCTTCACGAGCTTGAGCTTGCACTTAACTATTCGGACAGACTTCTTCTTATCTATGATGACGGAAGGACGATGTGCGAGGAACCTTCGAAGGTTCTTGAAAAGGGGCTGATAAAAGAGCTCTTTTCGCTGACTGATGAGATGTATGAGAAGGCGTTCGGAAAAAAGTGAGCGCGGATTTTACTGCAGAGCAGATAAGGAAGAGATATGTATAAGGTTGAATATGACAAGTACAAAATAATATGCTTTACGGAAAACGGAAGAGAGCTTGCAAAAAAGCTTGCGATCCTTCTTATCACAAACGGTAAGGCGAAGTGGGCTGATCAGAGCGAAGTGGATGATAATTCAAGTATCGATAAGCCCGTTGAGTCTTTGGATGAGTTTGTAAAAGAAAATTTTAAGGCCGAAAATGTCCTTATATTTATAGGCGCCGCAGGCATTGCGGTAAGAGCGATCGCGCCTTATATAAAAGATAAGACGACAGATCCCGCGGTTATAGTCATAGATGAAAAGGGAAAGAATGTGATCCCTGTTCTTTCGGGGCACATTGGAGGCGGAGTAAAGGAAGCCAAGCTGATCGCCATGCTTCTTGGAGCTAAGCCTGTTCTTACAACCGCGACAGATGTTGAGAATGAATTTGCGGTTGATGTCTATGCCAAGGCAAATGGCTTTGTTATCTCTGATATGAAGGCGGCAAAAGAGTTTACGGCTCGCCTTCTTGATGAGAAGAAGGGCTATTACTATGTCGATGAGGGTGCAGAAGCGCTCGTAAGCGGCAGCATAGGTTATGAGAATATCGAAAGAGTGAGCGATGCCGGCGAGTTATTAAAAGGTGACAAGAACTTTTTTGTCATTTCGTACAGGGACGACGAGGCTCTTAGTGCGCTAGGATTTAAGGGAGATTATTTAAAGCTGATCCCTAAGTGCATTGCGGTCGGAATGGGCTGCAAGAAGGGAACTGACGGGGAAGCTCTTTACTCTTTTTGCACAGATAAGTTAAAAGAGGCGGGGATAGATGAAAGGGCAGTAGATGCGCTTGCTTCCGCGTCTATCAAAAAAGATGAAGATGGACTTATATTTGTTTCCGAAAAGCTTGACGCATATTATGTGACATTTGATGCGGATGAGCTTATGGAAATTCCCGGAGACTTTGAGGCTTCGCAGTTTGCACTTGAGGTGACGGGGTGCGACAACATCTGCGAGAGAGCGGTTGTAGCGATGGGAGCGGATGAAGTCCTTATGCACAAGACAAAAGGAACGGGTATGACTTTTGCGGCGGGAGTTTTAAGACCGCAGAAGAAAGGTTCGCTAACGGTTGTTGGGATCGGACCCGGAGCCTATGAAGATATGACTGTCAGAGCGCAGAAAGCTCTTTTGGAGTCTGATGTGATCGCAGGTTACACGGTGTACTGCGACCTGGTCAGACCATATTACAAGGATAAAGAATATATCTCTACGCCCATGATGGGAGAAGAGAAGAGGGTTGAGCTGGCTCTTTTGACAGCGGCCAAGGGCAAGGCGGTTTCGCTTATCTGCAGTGGGGATGCCGGAGTTTACGGCATGGCGGGACTGGCGTTTCTTCTGGGCCAAAAGTTTCCTGATGTTGATATCAAGGTAATCCCCGGGGTTACTGCGGCTCTCAGCGGAGCGGCACTTCTTGGGGCGCCTTTAATACATGACTTCTGCCTTATCAGCATGAGCGACAGACTTACGCCTTTGGAGCTTATCGAAAAGAGGCTGCGGTGCGCGGCGATGGCGGATATGTCTATTGTTATCTACAATCCGGAGAGCAAGGGAAGGAAGGGGTATCTAAAGCATGCGTGCGAAGTATTGATGGAGACGCTGCCGCCTGAGAGAGTCTGCGGTATTGCAAACAACATTGGAAGAGACGGCGAGAGCTGTAGCGTTATGACTTTGGCAGAGCTTAAGGATGCGGACGCCGACATGTTTTCAACTGTGTTTATCGGCAATTCCACAACTGCGAATATTGGCGGAAAGATGGTTACTCAAAGAGGATACAAGAGTGAGAGATAAGGATAAAAATATCCTGATTTTCGGAGGAACAACTGAAGGAAGAGAGCTTGCATCTGCGCTTTTACGGGCAGACGTTTCGCATGTCGTCAGCGTTGCGACGGACTACGGAAAAGAGATTGAGAATTCCTGCGGCGAAGACAATGTCATTGTCGGAAGGAAGGATGCGGACGAGATGGCAAAGCTTATCTCGGACGAGGGCTTTACGGTCTGCGTTGATGCAACACACCCTTTTGCTACACTCGTATCAGATGAGATCAAGAAGGCGTGCGAAAAGACTGGGATAGAGTATCTGAGGCTCCGCAGGGATACAGGGAGCGGTGAGAACTACTCCATGCTTACGGAATGCGCTTCCATCGAGGAAGCTGCGGATGAGCTTGAGAAGACAGAGGGAAAGATACTTCTTCTTACGGGAAGCAAGGATCTGAAGGCGATAGTATCAAGGATCGGCGATGTTTCGAGAGTATACGCGAGAGTGCTTCCGAATCTTGATAGCATCACAAAGTGCGAAGAGGCGGGGCTTAAGGGCAAGCAGATAATCGCAATGCAGGGGCCTTTTTCCGCGGATATGAATGTCGCCTTGATAAAAGAGATCGGTGCTTCGGTGATCCTAACGAAGGAAAGCGGCGCTACAGGCGGGCTTGATGAGAAGCTCCTTGCGGCCAAGGAGTGCGGGATCAAAGCTGTGATGATAAAGAGCCCCGAGAGCTTATCGCAGGTAAGTGAGGGCTTTGGCTTAAAAGAAATTTTGGACAAGCTCGGCGTTAAAGAGAAAAAGCTTATCACTCTTGCGGGCATAGGACCGGGAGAAGCAAGGTATTATACAAAAGAGCTTGATGAAGCACTTAAGAAAGCTGATGTGATCTTCGGTGCAAAGAGCATTCTTGAAAGATTAAATAAGAGCGGTCTCAGGGCTTTATTTGAACCCTTGTATTTGGGCAAGGACATACTAAAGTTTCTGGAAGAAAGAAACTACCGCAATCCGCTGGCTCTTTTTTCTGGTGATATAAGCCTTTGCAGCGGAGCTAAAAGCGCGGCGATAACTTTTGAAAATGCGGGCTATGAGGTTCATAAGATTTCCGGGATTTCTTCGATAGCTCTTTTGGCAAACAGATTGGGACTTGGACTTGAGGACTGTGATGTTGTGAGCGCTCACGGAAGAGACTGCAATGTTTTGGGATACGCGCTTTGCTCTAAGAAGCTTATCGTTCTTCCTTCAAGCTGCGCCCACGCGGGACAGATCGCGGAGGCGGTGCTAAAGGCAGCAGAGCTTAGGGGCGCTGCGGGCGATGAGATCAGGATCGTTATTGGCTATGAGCTTGGGACCGATGATGAGAGAGTCTTTGAAGTTACGGAAAAAGAGCTTGGAAACAATATCTTTTCAGCGGATGAGAAAGGAAAGTGTCTGTTGTTTATGGAAAATAAAAATGCGGGAGACATGCCTGTGATCAAGGGAATACGCGACGATGAGTTTATAAGGGGCAAGACGCCCATGACCAAGGAGGAGATAAGAGCGATCTCTATCAGGAAGCTTTCGCTTTCTTCGGATTCCGTGCTCTATGACGTCGGCGCCGGAACAGGCTCTGTATCTGTTGAGACAGCTCTTTTGCATCCCGATATCAAGGTGTATGCGATTGAGAGAAACGATGAAGCATTTGAGCTTATCAAGGCAAACAAAGAGAAATTCAGTGCGGATAATATCACGATCGTTAAGGGCGAAGCGCCCGCTGCGCTTGAAGAGCTTCCAACTCCGACCCATGCATTCATCGGCGGAAGCGGCGGGAATCTAAAAGCGATCATCGAGCTTTTAAAGAAGAAAAACGAGAGCATCCAGATCGTTATAAACTGCATCACGCTTGAGACACTGACCGAGGCGCTTTCGATCGTCAAAGAAGGAAACTATGGCGAGCCCGACATCGTCCAGCTCAGCGCAAGCAGATACAGGAAAGTCGGTGATTACCACATGCCCGATGCGATCAATCCCGTGTATGTCGTGACACTCACCTGAATGCGGCGCGCGAGGGCGCAGTGCTTTGAATCCGCATGGGCGTTTTTGCTTTGTGCGTTTTGGGATCGGTGCACATAAGAATATATGTTTGACGATAAAGGAAGGTAATGATAATATATTTTTAGAAAAGGTGCTACCGATAGACGGTTAGCTCCGGTTAATAGTAATGGATCAAAACAGACCGCATGTACTTAGCCAAAAGTTTTTCAGCGGTCTTTTTTGATGCCTACTTTTTTGAATTCTTATAAATACTGATCACTGTAACGATGATACTGATAATCGTTACAACAATACTTATAAGAGTTATCGCAATTTCTATCATCAAGATTGCTCTTTTTCAGATTTCCCATACCGTTCCCTCCTATTATGTACCATGAGAGTTCTCGGGTTACACCCGGCAAAGAGCCAACCGCCTACCGTAAAGGGTAGCACCACTATAATTTTAGCAAACATATGTTCTATATATCAATGATTCTTTTATTGTATATTTTTTGACGATATATTCGCCGAAGATTGCTTACAAATCGTGCAACAGAATCGGCGCAAACTTGTAATATTTTTTATAAAATGTTATGATTTTATCGCAAGTAATGACTATGACTCAAAAGGAAAGAGGTAACAAATCATGAAAAGATCATTTATTGCGATAGCTCTCAGTGTAATGGTCAGCGCGGCTGCAGTGGGATGTACATCGGCTGATGTTCAGGAACAGGGCGCTATCAACACCGAGACCACGCAGGAAGCAACAGAAGAAGTAACGCAGGAGGCTACAGAGCAGGCGACTGAAGAAACTTCGGAAGAAGCTTCGGCTGACACTGCTTCATCTGAGGATTCGGCATCGGATGAGTCTTCCGAAGCAGCTACAGAAGGAGCATCAAAGGATTCAAAATCGGAAGCTTCAGACGCAGATGCGTCAACTGCTAAAGCTGATGATAAAAAGGATACGGCTTCTTCAGACAATGAATACGATTCAGCGATTGACAAGCTTTTAGCCACAAAGGCGACTAAGCCGGACAATGCTGATACCCTTTCGGGAATGGCTCGTTGTGTGACACTTTCAAATGCTCTTAGTGATAAGGGTGTTGTCTTTTCCGAAATGGACAATGATTTCAAGGCGAGTCTTCGATTAGAAATTTTACTAGATACCTCAATGGGAAACTCGGCTCTTAAAGGAACTGCCTCGGCTCAGATTGACGGCTCGAAGATTACAATAAGCGAAGATGATGCCAAGAAATTATTTGCGGATGTTTACGGCGAAGACAATTTCACCCCAGCTAAGTGGGAGAAAGTTGAGAACGGAAATTTGTTCGTTGAGTTTGGAGACGGTGAGCCTTGGGAGTTTGTTGAGCATCCACAGTTCTTTGAGGATGATAAATACATTCTTTTAACAGGAGCTTCAGTCTACGGAGATAACGGTGGTGGAGAGTCTTTTGAAGGATATGCGGATATATTGTTTAAAAAGAATTCCGACAGCAAGTACGGAGCTACTCTTGTGTACGGAAGATACAGAAAGGATAGTATCAAAGTATCTTCAGTCGAGACATCTTCAGAGCTTGCAGCATCAAAGGGAAAGACATACTCAGGCAAGAATCTCATAGACGGAGATTTTAAAACCGTATGGTGTGAAGGTGCAAAGGGTGATGGCGCCGGCGAAACAATAACGCTTAAACTTGATAAGAAACAGCTTGTATCAGGCATTCAGATCTGCAACGGTTATACCGCAAGCTATGATCTTTACAATTCAAACGGTGTGCTTACAGATGTAAGTATAGATTTCGGAAACGGAAAGAAGGTAGACGATAAGATTAATGGATACGCCAATGCAGGCAACACTGCAGAGCAGTTGTCGGAATATAATCTCAACGTCGTTGAGCTTGATGAACCTGTGGAGACTGATACGATAACAATCAAGATCACAGGAGCAAAGAAAGGTGCCAAGTATGATGACACCTGCGTAAGCGAAGTGACAGTTTTCTGATTATCTAAATCTAATAGAAAAAGGCCGGATCACACGATCCGGTCTTTTGTTATGCCATATTCAATCAGCCTGATCCGGTGAATGTCCGGAGTTTCCGTAAGGCTCGATCGCGTCTATTTTTTCCATATCTTCATCTGATATTTCAAAATCAAAAACATTCGCGTTCTGCGCGATCCTGTCGGGATTTACCGACTTGGGAAGCGGAACGACGTCGTGTTGGATCTCCCATCTTAATATTATCTGTGCGACGGTGCGACCGTATTTATCCGCAAGCTCTTTTAATAAGGGATGATCAAGTGACTTGCCGCGCCCAAGCGGGCTCCATGCTTCAACAAGGATGCCGTGCTCCTGACAGAAATCCACAGTATCTTCCTGAAGAAATCCGGGATTTATCTCAATCTGATCGACCGCGGGGATGATATCAAATTCCATGAGTGCCTTAAGATGATGAGTAAGGAAGTTGGAAACGCCGATTGCCTTAACCCTTCCCGATTTGTAGATCTCGATCATGGCCTTCCAAGTATCGCGGTTGGTGTTCTCCCAATCATCGTCAAAAGCATAGGAAGCCGGCCAGTGAATGAGATAAAGATCAAGATAATCAAGACCGATCACGCTCATTGTCTTTTCAAATGCTGCAAGTGTTTTATCGTATCCAAGCTCTGTCTTCCAGACTTTACTTGTCACAAAGATGTCTTCTCTTTTGACATTATTCTCTTTTATAAAGTCGTTTATCGCCTGCCCTACCTGCTTTTCGTTTTCGTAAAAAGCGGCGGTGTCGATGTGGCGGTAACCGGTTTCCAGCGCGGTTTTCGTTGAATTATATGCTTCAACCGGATCTTTTATCTTATAGGTTCCAAAGCCCAGACACGGAATCGCTGTGTCCTTGTTAAGCTTGATTCTTGTAGCAAGTGTACTCATTTCTTTTCCTCTTATATTTTTATTCAAACAAGATCACTAAGTTTCTTTCCGAAAAAGAAGTCTTTCTCTATCTTATAAAACTCTTTCCACATCTTAACAGTCTTGCAGCCTCGTGCGCGAGGGCATTTCTCAGCGCCTTTTTCAAGACATGCTACAGGGGCAAAAGAGCCTTCCATGAGCTCTACGATCTCGCCGACCGAATATTTCTCCGGGCTTTTGGTGAGTGTATATCCGCCGTGCTTGCCGCTTACGCCGGAAATAAGACCGCCTTTCACAAGATCCTTTACTATGATCTCAAGATACTTCTTGGAGATACCTTGTCTTTCTGCAATATCTTTAAGGGGAATGTGTTCTTCATCCCTGTGCTCAGCCAGATCTATCATGACCCTGAGAGCATAACGTCCTCTGGTAGAAAACATACAATATCACTCCTTTTCTTTTACCTATTATATACTAGGATAAATGCGCTCATCAATAGTAAAAATCGCGCGTTGCGACCGGGTATATCAAAATATTACTTCCGGTTATCGCCTGCGATAGATATTACTGATTGAATTACCTATTGACATAGTAGGTCATAGGAGATATTATTGCAACATAAAATTTCAAATTCAAATCCAAATTCAAAGGAGATTAGAGACTATGAGCAATTACAAATTTGAGACACTTCAGTTACACGTTGGACAGGAACAGCCCGATCCCGCTACGGACGCAAGAGCGGTTCCGATCTATCAGACTACATCTTATGTATTTAGAAATTCACAGCACGCAGCCGACAGATTCGGACTTGCGGATGCGGGTAACATCTACGGAAGACTTACCAATTCCACACAGGATGTTTTTGAAAAGAGAATAGCTGCTCTTGAGGGCGGTAGCGCAGCACTTGCGGTTGCATCCGGCGCAGCAGCCATCACTTATACGATACAGGCTCTTGCAGCAAACGGCGGACACATAGTTGCTCAGAAGACCATCTACGGCGGTAGCTACAATCTCCTTGCACATACATTACCTCAGTACGGGATCAAGACTACTTTTGTAGACGCTCATAATTTAAAAGAAGTTGAGGATGCAATTCAGGACAACACAAGAGCCATCTACCTTGAGACACTCGGAAATCCCAACAGTGATATCCCGGACATCGACGCGATCGCAGAGATAGCTCATAAGCACGGACTTCCTCTTGTTATCGACAACACATTCGGAACACCTTATCTCATCAGACCTATCGAGCACGGCGCTGATATCGTAGTTCACTCAGCTACAAAGTTCATCGGCGGACACGGAACAACACTCGGCGGTATCATCGTTGAGGCAGGTAAGTTCAACTGGAAGGAGAGCGGCAACTACCCTCAGATCGCAGCTCCCAACCCCAGCTATCACGGAGTATCTTTCTACGATGTTGTAGGACCTGCTGCATTCGTTACTTACATAAGAGCTATCCTTCTTAGAGATACAGGAGCTACGATCTCACCTTTCAACGCATTCCTGCTTCTTCAGGGTGTTGAGACACTTTCACTTCGTCTCGACAGACATGCTGAGAACACCAAGAAGGTTGTAGAGTTCCTTTCAAAGCACCCTCAGGTAGAGAAGGTCAACCATCCTTCACTTCCTGATCACCCCGATCACGCACTGTATCAGAAGTACTTCCCCAACGGCGGAGCTTCTATCTTCACATTCGAGATCAAGGGCGGAAAAGAAGCTGCTTGGAAGTTCATCGACAATCTCGAGATCTTCTCACTTCTTGCAAACGTGGCGGATGTAAAGAGCCTTGTTATCCACCCTGCTACAACAACACACTCACAGCTTAACGATGAGGAGCTTGCCGATCAGGGGATCACACAGAGCACGATCCGTCTCTCGATCGGAACAGAGCACATCGACGACATCATCGCAGATCTTGAGAGAGGCTTTGCAGCTATCTGATACTTATAATTCAGGCAAAAAGTTTTTTCTTCATAAATCTTTAGGAATACCGCTCGGCTTCACGGCCGGGCGGCTTTTTTTGTGGGACTTGACTAATGTGTTACAATATATGTAACTTGAAAAACGCTTAATTAGGAGGGAAAAGAGATGAAGAATAAATTTCTTGTCATGTTAATGACAGGTTGTGTTCTTGCTATGGCTGTAGGATGCACATCAACCGAAGCACCTGCGGCAGATCCCGGGTTTGAAGAAATGGCACCTGAATTTGCTACAGATGAAAGCGAAGCACAGGCAGCCCCCGAGCAGACAGAGGCTGTAGAAGAGACTACGGAAGAACCTGCTGCGGAAGCTTCAAAGGAGACTCAGCAGAGCGCAAGTTCAGATATTGCAGACGGTACATGGAGCGCATATCTTGATAACACAAGAAAAGATGACGCAGGTAAAGTAGGAGAAGTAGGAGAGCCGATGAGCATCATTTATGATGGCGGACTCGAAGGAGATGAGCTTACTGTAGTAGGTGTTCTTGCTCCTGATCCTTACGATCCTACAGGATTTACAGCAGATGGCTCACATGTTCTTAAGCTTAACGATTCAACCGTTTATGAGATGCGCGGTGGAGACACAGGCCCTGAGACAGTTACAAAGGATAAATTCGGTGAGCATTTCAAGAATTGCCTTGGTTCAGGCGGACTTGCCTTTGAAGTTGAGATTGAAGGCGGAGCAGTTAAAAAAGTTAGTATCTCAGCATAAGTTTTTTATTTATTTAGATTCATAAGTGATTATAATTTCAAGTTTTATCGGGTCTCCCAATGTATCGTTGCGGAGACCTGATTTTTCCGGTTTTGATGGGGAATCTGCATAATGCAATTTATTATTTTTATATATATAATCCTTCCCGTGATCTTGTTTTGGGGCTCCGGGATAGCTAAAGAAGGTAAATGGAATGATGGATTTCTCTCGATAGAGCAGACTAAAGCTTTTCAGGGAATCTGTGTCATTGCCATAGCCGTCCATCATATTTCCCAAAAGGTTTTTGCAAATAGAGAGGTTGCTGTATTTATCAGGAACTGGTTGTCCCCCTTTGTTAATATAGGGGTTCTTTTGACTGCCGTATTTTTCTTTTTCAACGGATACGGTCTTTACAAGAGCTATAAGAATAAGCCGGGTTACCTTGATAATTTCCTGAAAAAAAGACTTGTCGCTCCCATCGTGGCCTATTATGTGACAGGATGGATATTCCTTGCCATAAGGCTTTTCGTCGGAGAGATAATGGGTAAAAAGCTCTTTTTACTGTATCTTACAGGGATCGTCCACTGCAGCCCTTACAGCTGGTATATAGTGATCCTTTTGATCTTCTATGTTGTTTTTTACCTCGTATTCAAGCATGCCAAAAATGAGCGCTCTGCGGTGGCTCTTTTTACGGCCATTGTCTTTGCATATATTGCGATATCTCTTTTTGTTCCGAGAAATGACTATTTTATCAGAGGCGAGTGGTGGTATAACTCAGTCTTCATGATGCCTTTGGGTATGATCTTTGCAAGAAATGAAGATAAGATCATTGACCATGTAAAAAGACATTACATCAAGTATCTTGCTGTCCATATTGCCCTGGTTTTCCCTGCGCTTAAGTTGTCTTATATGATACTTAAGAATTTTGGATATTTTTCCGCTAGTATTCCGGATGGCGTGATGTTTAAGCTGATAAGCCTGCTCACTCAGATGCTTGCGATATATCTGGTCGTTGCCTGCTTCCTTTTTATAGGCATGAATCTAAGGCTCGGAAACAAGGTGCTGGCATTCTTTGGAAAGTATACTCTTGAGATCTACCTTGTCCATGGCATCTTTGTTGAGCTCTACGATCATGACTTTGCCGGAGTCGCACCTTCACCGCTTCCGGTAGAACGCGTAAGCTTCTATGCCCTTGCGGTGATCGTATCAACGATCCCGATCGCCTTGCTCCTTAATAAGTTTGAGAAACTTGTTGCGGGGTGGATAAACGGGCGGGGTAACGCGACCGGTTAATTGAATTAGGATCACAGACCTTGTCTCCCAATATTATGGGGATGAGGTCTTTTTTAGTCCATATCTTGCGGTTGAAAATACAAACAGATGTTCGTATAATAAAAGTGAAGAAACGAACAAATGTTTGCAAACAATTCTGGCGAAAGAGAGGGCTTTGATATGATATTGGCAGTTGATTTTGACGGAACATTAAGTCTTGGAGAGTGGCCGGAAGTAGGGCCTGCGAACGGAGCACTTATCACATATCTCAAGGAGAGACAGAGTCTTGGAGATAAGCTCATACTTTGGACATGCAGAGCCGGAGAGGCGCTTGCCGATGCGGTTGATTTTTGCAGCAGCAACGGACTTGAGTTTGATGCGGTCAATGACAATCTTCCGGAGATCACTGAGAAGTACGGCAACAACAGCAGGAAGATAAGTTGCGATCTGTACATAGACGACAGGGCGGTAGGCTGTACCGACATGGCTGTTGAATGTGCGATAAATCAGTAAGGATGTGTTATATGGATCATGGGAAGAATAATTGATAAAGTTGATGTTATATGTGAGCACAAGAGCGACGGGACGGTGATCCCGCTTCGCTTCAGGCTTATGAATGAGGACGGCGCCTACGAGGCCTATACGATAAAGGGCTATCGAGAGATCCTTAAGAAGGGCTGCTACACGACACCCGACGGCGTCACTGTCAGCAGCAGGGATAAGATCTTTGAATGCCGCGTCCTCATCCTGGATATATACCGGACAGTGCGCTTATATTTTAATACCGGGACCTGCGACTGGAAACTATCCGTGTAGAGCGGGTCCACCTCCGCAAAAGTAATTGTACACAGGCGGCTCTTTGGATATAATATTAGGAACAGCTTGTATTTTACTGCAAAGGACGGACTCAAGATGGAACATATTTTTCCTAGAGTATTAATATGTGCACCCGGAAGCGGAAGTGGTAAGACTGTTATTACTTGCGCGCTTCTTCGTATTTTGATCAGAAAAGGTCTTTTACCCGCATCATTTAAGTGTGGACCCGATTATATCGATCCGCTCTTTCATCAGAAGGTGCTGGGTATCCCTTCCAGAAATCTGGACTTTTTCCTTGCGGGAAAGAGCGGCGTGATGCGTTCGCTCAAAAGAGGCATAAAAGACAGAAATATAGGTATCATCGAGGGCGTTATGGGCTTCTATGACGGACTCGGAGCTTCATCTATAGAGGGCTCAAGCTACGATATCAGCAGGATCACGGGAACTCCCGCTATCCTTGTTGTAAACGCCAAGGGTATGAGCAGATCGATCGCGGCTGTGGTCAAGGGCTTTTGCGAGTATATGGATTACGATCACAACCAGATCAAGGGGATCATGCTCAATAATTTGTCGCCTTCCATCGCACCCGATATCATCAAGCTCATTGAGGAAGAGGTACATATTCCCGTTATCGGATATCTCCCTCATATAAAAGAGGCTGATATCATGAGCAGGCATCTTGGCCTTGTGCTTCCGAACGAAGTTCCGGAGCTTTTGGAGAAGATTGATGTCGTTGCAGACAAGCTTGAGGAGACGCTTAATTTTGAAAAGTTCCTTGAGATAGCGGCGGAGTCGGAGACGATCCCCGACGTAGAGGAGAGCTTTGCGCCGACCTACAAGAAGAAAAGAGATATGGGCAACCCTCACATTGCTATCGCTATGGATGAGGCGTTTTGCTTTTACTATGAAGATAACTTAGATATGCTCAGAGACATGGGGGCTAAGATCACATTCTTTTCACCCCTCCATGACAAGCAGCTTCCCAAGGCAGAAGGGTATATCATAGGCGGAGGTTATCCCGAGCTCTATGCCAAAGAGCTTTCGGAGAACACCGATATGATCAACAGCTTAAGGGGCGCTTATCTCAGAAGAGTTCCGATCTTTGCGGAGTGCGGAGGCTTTATGTACCTTCAGGAGAATATGAAGGACAAGGAAGATCACACATACCCGATGGTAGGTGTGATCCCGGGCGAGTCGCATATGACGGAGAAGCTCTCTCACTTTGGATATGTTACGGTCACAGCGGCTAGGAACAACGACTATTTAAGACCGTTTGAATCAATAAGCGGACACGAGTTCCATTACTATGACACATCCGATAACGGAGATGCGTGCATAGTATCCAAGGGCACGAGAAACCGCTACTGGAAGGGAATACATTCGAACAACAATCTGTTTGCCGGATTCCCGCATCTTTACTATCCGTCTTGTCCCGAGCTCATCGAACGTTTCATGGATAAGGCATCCGGTGGACTGTAAGTCCCACCGGAGGGAATACCCGATTTGGAGGATATAGATGAATATTCATCTTTGTAAGGGCGATGAGACCCTTGAGCAGGCACTTGAATATATTAATGAGCATGACAAGGAAGGCAGAAAGTACACCTTTGATAAGGAGAAGGACCGCTGCTATATCGGAGATGAAGCTTTCGCCACAGCTCCTTGTATCATCAATTACAAGAATAATTATTGGGCACTTCATTATATTGAATAAAGTTTATAGTTATACTCAATTATGGTAAAATAGTGGTGCAACACAGTGACTGATCATACGAGGTGATTGTCATGAATAGTAGGTTGTTAGCCGCTTTTACAAGAAAGAACCTTATCAATATCATTATGGTATTTGTCTGTTCTTTTTTTACCATTTTGTATTGCCGAAATGTGCATAATCTTACTTCTGTATCCGGCTTTTTTTCCTACTTTACTTATATCTTCAAATACGTTCCCATTACGGTTGTTACCGCGCTATGCGGTATTGTCCCCGGAATGTGGACTCTTCTTATAGTTTTTATCTACAGATGCTTTTTATCGAGCGGCTTTTCATATCTTACATTTATATATCTCCTTATTGCATGTGCAGTACAGATACTTACAATAAAGGGCTTTTTTAAAAAGTGGTACAAGACCCTCATGGCTTCTATCATCTTGCAGTTTATCGCGGGTGATTTCTGGGGAATGCTCCTAATGCTTTTGGGAGGAAGGGATATGGCGGATATCAGACTCTCCAATTCGTGGGAGTTCTTTTTCTCGGAAGCGCCGGCATGTCTTATATGCTGCTTTTTTGTATTTATTCTTTTTAAGCATATTCCCGATGAACATAAGAAACTGTTTGGAAACGGAAAGTATTATATCGATATTGAAAAGCTTGATGAGGACGACAGATATATTGTCGAGGGAAAATCCAAGATCGGTAAAGTTGTGATGAGGATAATCGTATTTGAAGCTCTGTTACTCGGAGTTTCTGCGGAGATCTCCGCCAATACGCTTATTCCTACATTAGGTGTCGTCGCGGAGCTTAAAGAGGAAGAGGAAAAAGAAGATAATTGGGGCGCCGGTCTGCCTGTTGTCCGCAACGCCGAGATGCTTGAAGGAATAGTAAGTAATACGCTCATATCGGAAAATGCGCAGCTAAATTCGCTGTCATATGCGAGAGCTTACGACAATTCCCAGTACAGTGTAAAGCTTGCGATGCTTATATCGATAATAGTCACGCCGCTTGCCATATTTGTGAACGGCTATGCGCAGAGGCGAATTGCCGAGCCTATAAGGAGTCTGTCCAAGGGCGTTACCGATATTTACAATTCATCGGAGATGGATATAGAGAAAAAGGTCGATGAGATCCACAACCTTTCGATAGATACCAATGATGAGATCGAGGAGCTGTATCATGCGGTGGATCTGACGCTCTACAGACTTATGGAATATATTGAGCTTGTAAAGACAAGACAGGCTATAGAGGATCAGCTTGAGACCGAGAAGCTTGCAAATGAGGCTAAATCGAGATTCCTTTCAAATATCTCTCATGAGATAAGAACGCCCATAAATGCGATCCTCGGCTTTGATGAGATGATCCTAAGAGAGAGCGCGAGCAAAGAGATATTGCACTATGCGCTTGATATAAAGAGCTCGGGAAAAACTCTTTTGGCACTTATAAACGATATACTTGATTTTTCCAAGATCGAGGCGGGAAGAATGGAGATCATTCCGGTTGAGTATGAGCTGGGATCTCTTATAAACGATGTCGCAAACATGTCGCAGCTTCGCGCTGAGGACAAGGGTCTTGAGTTCAGGGTCATAGTTGATGAAAATATACCGCACATTCTTTTCGGTGATGAGATCCGCATAAAGCAGTGCATCATGAACATCATTACCAATGCGATCAAGTATACCGACAAGGGAAGCGTTACCTTTAAGATCAGTTACGAAGATTATATTCCGGATTTCCCCGAGGATAGCTATGATGAGAGCATAATCCTTAAAGTCAGGATCATGGATACCGGAATAGGAATAAAAGAAGATGACATGATAAGGCTTGCGGATGCCTTTGAGAGACTTGATGAGCAGAGAAACAGACAGGTTGAAGGAACGGGCCTTGGGATCAATATCGTCGGAAATCTTTTGATCATGATGGGATCCAAGCTGGAGGCATCCAGTACTTACGGCGTGGGCTCCGAGTTCTGGTTTGACCTTAAGCAAACGGTCATCGACAGAGAACCGATAGGTGAGTTCACGCAGTCATATAAAGAGTCGGCATTAAATATGCTGAGCTACAAAGAAAGCTTCCATGCACCGACGGCAAGGATACTTGTTGTGGATGACATCAAGACCAACCTGACGGTCATCGAAGGCCTTCTTAAAATGACTCAGGTAAAGGTCGATACAGCGCTCAGCGCGATGGATGCGTATGAGCTTGTAAAAACAAATAAGTACGATCTTATATTCCTTGACCATAGGATGCCTGAGATCGACGGTATCCAAGCCTTCCACCATATGGAAAAAATGGAGGATAACATAAATAAAGACGTTCCGATCGTTGCACTTACAGCGAACGCCATTTCCGGATCCCGTGAGATGTATCTAAAAGAAGGCTTTGTAAATTATATTCCAAAGCCGGTCAATCCGGTCAAGCTTGAGGAGATGATACTTTACTATCTTCCGACTTACAAGGTCACACGCCCCGGAGATGCCAATTACGAGATGGAACAGGCTGAGCCCAATATCATAGAAAAAGAAGCTATGACGGATCTTTTAAAGATGCGAGGCGTGGATATAAACTCGGCGATAGCGCGATGCGGTTCACCTTCGGTTGCGCGTGATGTCATGAAGGACTTCAGGCTCAACATAGAAGAAAGAGCCTCCATGATAGAAAAGAGCGCAAAGGAAGGAGATATAAAGAATTTCACTGTATACGTGCATGGTCTTAAGAGCTCTGCCAAAGCGATCGGTGCTTTTTCACTTTCCGAAAAAGCGGAGTATCTTGAGAAATGCGGAGTAGACAATGATGTTGAAAAGATAAACGAGAAGTACGAGGAACTTGTAGAAGAGTACAGAGGTTATATCTCAAAGCTTTCTTTGGGTGAAGAGGACGCCGAGGATGATAAGCCTCTTATCGACGAAGAAGAGCTGGAGGGAGCTTTTTCGTCCATGAAAGAATTTGTATCGGGATCGTTTTTCGACAGTGCAGACGATATCATGAGCATGCTCGAAGAGTACAGTATTCCAGAGAATAAAAAAGAGAAGTATAAAGAAGTGAAAAGACTTCTTGCTTCTGTTGACAGAGACGGACTGTTGAAGATATTGTAATACTAGCGCATAGGAGACGGGAAAAAGATGGAAAAAAGCGTGCTTTTGATAGGTCTTGAAAAAAGCTTTATGGTAAACGCTATACATAAGGGCCTTGAAAAAGAAGGCTACACGGTCACTCAGGTCAGACCGAGTGTACGGGGGATAACCGAGGTGCAGGTAAGACCCGAGTTTTATATCCTGTACACAGGGGAACTTTCCAGAGGCCATGTGGATCTTTTTGAATATCTGAATGAGGCTATTGATAACGAGAACTTTATGCTGTATCTTATAGGGAAGCAGGAAGAAATAGACCTTGCTCTTGAATTCATTGACGAATCTAAGGTCCGTGAGATGTACTTAAGGCCGCTCGATGTCAAGCTTCTTGCAAGCGATCTCGACATGGTCGTAGATTACAGCGAGGTTGACGACAGGCTCAAAAAGAAGATCCTTATCGTGGATGACGACGGAACCATGCTTCGTATGATGAAGACCTGGCTTTCCGTTAAATACAGTGTGTATATGTCAAGTTCGGGTATAACGGCGCTTTCGTTTCTTCAGAATAATTATGTCGATCTCATTTTGCTTGATTATGAGATGCCGGATTTTGACGGCCCTGCTGTTATGCAGGCTATACGTGATGATGATCGCCTTAAGGATATACCGGTCATTTTCCTTACAGCCAAGGATGACAAGGACAGCGTCATGAAAGTCCTTAAGTTCAAGCCGGACAAATATTTACTTAAGTCTATGCCCAAAGAAAAGCTTCTTGCAGCAATAGAAGATTTCTTTGATAACAAAGAATAAATCTTAAATCATAAATCTAAGGAAGGTACAATTTAATGATCTCTAAGCTTATTGACAGAATAGAAAGTACGGGAGCACCTATCGTTGTGGGACTCGACCCCAAGCTCGGTTTTATTCCCGACGATCTAAAGAAAAAGTGCTTCGCGGAAAAAGGCGAAAACCTGGAAGGAGCGGCAGAAGCCTTTTGGCAGTTCAACAAAGAGATCATTGATAACATCTATGACGTTGTGCCTGCCGTAAAGCCTCAGATCGCAATGTATGAGGAACTCGGCATTCCCGGACTTATCACATTTAAAAAGACAGTTGAATATTGTAAGGAAAAGGGTCTCATCGTTATTGGAGATATCAAGAGAGGCGATATCGGATCGACCTCAGAGTCATACGCTGTCGGACATCTCGGACAGGTAACGATCGAGGGTAAGACCTTTAAGGGCTTTGATGAGGACTTTGCAACAGTAAATCCTTATCTCGGATCTGACGGTGTTAAGCCTTTCATCAACGTATGCAACAAGGAAGATAAGGGTATCTTTGTTCTTGTTAAGACATCCAATCCTTCAAGCGGAGAGTTCCAGGACAGACTTATCGACGGAAGACCTCTCTATGAGTTTGTCGGCGAGCAGGTTGAGAAGTGGGGACTTGAGTCCATGGACGGTTCCTACAGTAATGTAGGTGCTGTTGTCGGAGCTACATATCCCGAGATGGGTAAGATCTTAAGAGACATAATGCCTCATGCTTACATCCTTGTTCCCGGCTACGGAGCACAGGGCGGTAAGGGAAAAGACCTTGTGAACTTCTTTAATAAGGACGGACTTGGTGCGATCGTAAATTCTTCAAGAGGAATAATCGCAGCTTGGAAGAGCGAAGAATATGCACAGTTTGGCGGCAATGTCGGCGCTGCTGCAAGAGAAGCAGTTAGGGTCATGAAAGAAGATATCGAAGGAGCACTTTCGGAAAGAGTTTGATTGTGTATATACCTTCAAGGTGCTATAATATGCGCGGGTTGATTTTTAAACATAAAGAAAAAGGAGCTGAGGGAGATGGAAAGATACAAAGAAGAGTTTATTGAATTTATGGTGGACAGTAATGTCCTTAAGTTTGGGGAGTTTACTCTTAAGAGTGGACGTAAGTCTCCTTTCTTTATGAATGCGGGTGCCTATGTTACCGGCGCTCAGCTCAAGAAGCTCGGTAATTATTATGCGAGAGCGATACATGATACATTCGGTCTTGAATTCGATGTCCTTTTCGGACCTGCCTATAAGGGAATTCCCCTTGCGGTTGCTACCAGCATGGCAATAAGTGAATTGTACGGAAGAGAGATCAGATACTGTTCCAACAGAAAAGAGATCAAGGATCACGGCGACAAGGGTATCCTTTTGGGAACCAAGCTTCGTGACGGAGACAGAGTTCTTATCATCGAGGACGTTACAACATCAGGTAAGTCTATCGAAGAGACAGTTCCGATCATTCAGGAACAGGCTGATTGCGATATCGTAGGACTTATGGTTTCTCTCAACAGACAGGAGAAGGGCCAGGATTCCGATATGAGCGCACTTGATGAGATCAAGGAGAGATACGGTTTCAGCGCACATTCGATCGTGACCATGGATGACGTGGTTACATATCTTTACAACAGACCTATCGAAGGCGAGGTCATCCTTAACAAGGAGATCAAGAAGTCTATCGACGAGTACTACGCAGAGTACGGCGCCAAGAAGGACTGATAAAAGTTTCTGACTGAGGAGGTAATTATAATGGATGAGCATACATACAAAGTACTCGGAACAACAGGAGCTTTAAACATTGCATTTGGGGTTATTTCTATAGTAGCAGGCATCGCTGCGGGAGTTCTTTTGATCATCAGCGGAGCTAAGCTTCTCGGAAGCCGCAAAAAGATTATTATCTGATATGAACGATTTATTATTAACTATTAAGAAGAAAATTAAAATATACAGAAAGAAGCATGATCTCATAAGGGAAAGGTATATGTTTACGGACAACAGACACCCCGAGAAGGGGATAATGTCTGCTGTGCTTGGTACACTGTCAGTGATCACACTATCACTGGCTGTACTTTTTTCATACAAAAACGGGGGACAGGCTCTGGTACAATACGCCGCAGCGGCTTTTGTTGCGGCGATATTTTCATGTATAGGGTTAGTTCTTGGCATCATGTCCAGATTTGAGAAGGACATCTTTAAGATCTTCCCTAACATAGGCATATTTCTCAATTTTTTATCGTTTTTGTTTGTGGTATTTTTGCTTGTTTTAGGATTGAGGTAATTGGTTTTTATGAGCGACAACGAACTTATTTTTGAATTTGAATCCGGGAACGAGATCCTTAACGAAAGATATGAACTCGCTTCCCGCAGAATAGAAGAGATGGCGGACGAGCATCTTAAGAATAAAGAGTTTGACCTTTATTTCCACTCCGTCAGAGATTTCCTTGAGATGATGATACAGACCTATGACTGGGCTCTTGATAAGGGCGCTGAGAAGGATTCTCTTGAGGAACTCCAAAAAAGAAATCATGAGCTGTATAAGGATATCTTGCCCGAGAACTACGACAAGAGCTACGGTAATCCCGCTTTTGCCTGCGAAAGACTCGGAGATGGATTCGGCAAGATCTTATCGGCTCTTTATTATGAGATGAGATATCTGATCGTATCTGCTTTTGAGCTTTCAAAGTTTGATATGGTCATCCGTATGGAACTCTTCATTGAGATCTACGGCTCTTTTGCCTACGCGGATGCAGAGGATAAGCTCCCTTCATACGAGAGCGTAAGGCAGACTATGTACTGGTTCTTCAGCGACTATGCGGAAGAAGAGAGAATGATAAGATTTGCTCAGATCGTTGATCCCGTCAGGGATTTTGCGAGAGAGATCATCATGGAAAGCGATCTTTCCGATCTAAGATACCTCTATAAATTCGGCGAATATATTTCCGATAACGAGCTTCAGATAGCTCGTCATCTTCAGTCACTCCCCGAAGAAGAGATCACCAAGCTTGCAGATACTTTTACGGAAGGCTACAGGATCGGCTTTGCAGCTACCGGAAAAGATATTTCGATAAAGAGTACCGCTTCTGTTATCTATACTCTCGGTTTTGAGAGGATCATCCAAAAAGCGATAACCAATCTTAAAAAGATAGGAATGCAGTCGAGTGTCTACAGATCACTTACGAGCATTTTCTATGTTGACGGAAGTGCCAGAAGAATGGCTTGTCACGGCGCTATCCCCAACAAGCAGTTTGACTACGATCACAAGGATGATTTCGGACTCTTTTTTGACTCAGCTCTTATGAACAGAAAGCTTGAAGCTATAAGAGCGGCTGGTGAGAAGTACAAGAAGGAAGCTAAGCTCTACGGAGGTCCTGCAGTACTTGAAGAATTCGGCGCAAAGCCTTTTTCTCCCGAGCCCAAGAAGGAAGCTGTCCATCTTGATGAGAAGCAGCAGAAGATGCTTGGTGAGTACAAGATCCAGGCAGGTCTTATCCAGAATGAATACATCATCGGAAAAGAGAGAAGCTTTACAATAATCTCTTTCCCCGTTCCCGAGATCGGAGACAGATTCCCCGAGATATTTGAGGAAGTGGTTAAGATCAACACGCTTGACTACAAGCTCTATCAGACGATCCAGCAAAAGCTCATCGATGCGCTCGATGAAGCCAAGTATGTTGTGGTCAAGGGCATGGGTGAGAACCGCACGGATATGAAGGTCATGCTCCATGAGCTCAAAGATAAGTCCAAGGAGACCAACTTCGAGAACTGCGTTGCGGACGTCAACATCCCTGTCGGAGAGGTGTTCACATCACCTGTTCTTAAGGGCACCGAAGGAACTCTTCATGTGACCGGCGTATATCTGATGGGACTTTACTTCAAGGATCTTGAGCTTAAGTTCAAGGACGGATGCATCACGGATTACAGGTGCTCCAACTTTGATTCCGAAGAGGAGAACCGCAAGTACATAAACGACAATATCTTATATAATCACAAGACTCTTCCTATAGGAGAGTTCGCCATAGGTACCAATACGACGGCTTATACATTTGCAAGAAAATTCAATGTAGCCGACAAGCTCGACATACTTATAGCGGAGAAGACAGGACCTCACTTTGCTGTGGGCGACACCTGCTACTCTTTTGACGAGGACAACGACACCTTTAATCCCGACGGCAAAAGACATATCGCAAAAGAGAATGAGATTTCCGCTGAAAGAAAGAACGATCCCGATAAGGCATATTTCAGTTGCCATACCGATATAACGATCCCGTACGACGAACTCGGTGAGATAACCGCAGTGAGAGAGGACGGAAGCACCATAACGATCATGAAGGAAGGTAGATTTGTTCTTCCCGGAACTGAGGAACTGAACGATGCACTAGTATAATACAGAATTAATTATCGCCCCGAGGCCGGTATAAATGCGTCAGCATTTATACTGGCACAATATGTAGTATTGTGCTATGATACAAGGGACTAAATATTGCAATGCAAATGGAGGAAAACATGGCAAAAGTTGGAATTGTAATGGGTAGTGACTCAGACATGCCTGTTATGTCAAAAGCGGCTGATATTCTCGATCAGCTCGGTATTTCTTATGAGATGCGCATCATATCGGCGCATAGGGAGCCCGATGAATTTTTCGAGTATGCTAAGACAGCCGAAGAAAAAGGATTTAAGGTTATCATCGCGGGAGCAGGAATGGCAGCACATCTTCCCGGAATGTGCGCAGCGATCTTCCCGATGCCGGTAATCGGAATACCCATGCATACAACTTCTCTGGGAGGCCGTGATTCTTTATACAGTATCGTACAGATGCCTTCAGGAATTCCTGTTGCTACCGTAGCTATCAACGGTGGTGCCAATGCCGGAATTCTTGCAGCCAAGATCTTGGCAACAAGCGATGAGGAGATCCTTAAGAAACTCAAGGACTACACTGCTTCACTTAAGGATGCGGTAGTAGCCAAGGACAAGAAGCTTCAGGAAGTGGGCTACAAGAACTATTGATACCGGTGCATCGATTTTCGATCGGCACCAAAAGATCTTTTTATAGAAATGAGGAGTAAATATTATGGCACTGGATTACAAGAAGGCCGGAGTTGACATTGAAGCCGGTTACAAATCTGTAGAACTTATCAAGGGTTATGTTAAAGAGACCAACAGACCCGAGGTACTTGGCGGACTCGGAGGATTCTCCGGAGCATTTTCACTTAGCAAGATAAAGGATATGGAAGATCCGGTTCTTTTGTCCGGAACAGACGGAGTGGGAACCAAGATCAAGCTTGCATTCCTTCTTGATAAACACGACACTATCGGTATCGACGCTGTTGCAATGTGTGTTAACGACGTTGCATGTGCAGGCGGCGAGCCTTTGTTCTTCCTTGATTACATTGCATGCGGCAAGAACATCCCTGAGAAGATAGCAGCTATCGTTAAGGGAGTTGCCGAGGGTTGTAAGCAGTCTGACGCAGCACTTATCGGTGGCGAGACAGCAGAGCATCCCGGACTTATGCCTGAGGATGAGTACGACGTTGCAGGCTTTGCGGTTGGTGTAGTTGATCGCAAGGATATGATCGACGGAAGCTCCATCAAGGCAGGCGATGTGCTTATCGGTGTTGCTTCAAGCGGCGTACACAGCAACGGTTTTTCACTTGTTCGTAAAGTTTTTGATATGACAAAAGAGAGCCTTGAGACATATTATGATGAGCTCGGTGCTACTCTGGGAGAGACTCTTTTAACTCCCACAAGGATCTACGTTAAGATGATGAAGTCCATCAAGAATGCGGGCATTAAGGTTAAGGGCTGCAGCCACATCACAGGCGGCGGTTTCTATGAGAATATCCCGAGAATGCTTCCCGACGGCATCAAGGCAGTTATCAAGAAGAACAGCTATGGCATTCCTCCGATCTTCAGTCTTATGGCTAAGAAGGGCGGAATCGAAGAAGAGATGATGTACAATACCTACAACATGGGTCTTGGCATGGTCCTTGCGGTTGATCCCGCAGACGTTGATGCTACGATGAAAGCTATCGAGGCATCAGGCGACAAGGCTTGGATAGTAGGAAGTGCCGAGAACGGCGAGAAGGGCGTAGAACTCGTATGAATATAGCGGTAATGGTATCCGGAGGCGGTACCAATTTACAGGCAATTATAGACGGAATTGACAGCGGTGTTATCACCAACACCAAGATATCACTTGTTTACAGCAACAATCCGGATGCATATGCTCTTGAGAGAGCTAAGAAAGCAGGCATTCCGTACGTTGCAAAGAGCCCCAAGGAGTTTGCGGACAGAGCGGACTTCAATGAGGCACTGCTTAAGATCTTACAGGATGCCAACCCGGACCTTATAGTACTTGCCGGATGTCTTGTGGTCATACCGGAATGCGTAGTTAAGGCATTCCCCAACAAGATCATCAACATCCATCCGTCACTTATCCCTTCGTTCTGCGGAACGGGATATTACGGACTTAAGGTACACGAGAAGGCACTTGAGAGAGGCGTCAGAGTATCGGGCGCTACAGTTCATTTTGTTGATGAGGGAACCGATACAGGTCCCATCATTTTGCAGAAGCCCGTTATGATAAGACAGGACGATACTCCCGAAGTTCTCCAGAGACGTATCATGGAGCAGGCGGAGTGGAAGATAATGCCCATGGCGATCGATCTTATCGCCAACGGCAAGGTTAAAGTGGTTGACCATAAGGTCATTATTGAAGGTTACGAAGAGGAGAAGATTTTCTGATGAAAGTTTTGGTTGTAGGCGGAGGTGGAAGAGAGCACGCTATCTGTGAGGCTATTTCAAGAAGCAGCAAGGTTGATAAGATTTATTGTGCACCCGGTAACGGCGGTATCGCAGAGCTTGCCGAGTGTGTTCCGATAACTCCCATGGAGTTTGATAAACTTGTTTCTTTTGCAAAAGAAAAGGAGATCGATCTTACCGTTATCGGCATGGACGATCCGCTTGTAGGAGGAGTTGTAGATAAGTTTGAGGAAGCCGGACTTAGGGTATTCGGACCCAGAAAGAACGCCGCTATCCTTGAAGGAAGTAAGGCTTTTTCAAAAGACCTTATGAAGAAGTACAACATTCCCACAGCAGGTTATGAGACATTTGATAACGCAGAGGCAGCTCTTAAATATTTAGAGACATCAAAGTTCCCCATCGTTCTTAAGGCTGACGGACTTGCACTCGGAAAAGGTGTTCTTATCTGCAACACTCTCGAGGAAGCAAAGGCCGGAGTAAAAGAGATCATGGAGGACAAGAAGTTCGGTGATGCCGGCAACCACATGGTCATCGAGGAATTCATGACAGGTCGCGAGGTTTCGGTTCTTTCTTTTGTAGACGGAAAGACTGTAAAGATAATGTCATCCGCTCAGGATCACAAGAGAGCGGGAGACGGTGACACAGGTCTTAATACGGGCGGAATGGGTAATTTCTCTCCCAGCCCTTTCTATACTGAGGAAGTTGATAAGTTCTGTAAGGAGAATATCTATAGCAGGACTGTTGAAGCAATGGCTGCAGAGGGCAGAGAGTTCAAGGGAGTTATCTTCTTCGGACTTATGCTTACACAGGATGGACCCAAGGTTCTTGAGTACAACGCAAGATTCGGTGATCCTGAGGCACAGGTTGTTCTTCCCAGATTAAAGACAGACATCATTGATGTGTTTAATGCCTGCATAGACGGCACGCTTTCAGATATCGATCTCGAATTTGAGGATAAGGCTGCTGTTTGTGTTGTTCTTGCAAGTGACGGATATCCGGTTAGCTACGAGAAAGGTAAGCTTATCACAGGACTTGAGAACTTTAAAGGCAAAGACGGATATTATTGCTTCCACGCAGGAACCAAGGCTACTCCTGAGGGAATAGTTACAAACGGCGGACGCGTTCTCGGAATCACCGCAAAAGGGGATACCCTCAAGGAAGCACGTGCTAAAGCTTACGAAGCGACAGAGTGGGTTAGCTTTGAAAACAAGTATATGCGTCATGATATCGGAAAAGCAATTGACGACGCTAAGTAAGGAGGAAAGCTAAGATGAGAAAAGCGACAGGAAAGAGAATCTTTGCATTTGCCATCGCTATAGCAATGATCGTGACAATGTTCATGACCGCTATGCTCCAGGCATTTGCGTACACAGAGACTACCGGAACGGTTTCAAACGACAATGTCAAGGTTAGAGAATCTGCAAGCACAACTGCATCGCAGGTTGCAAGCCTTAAAAAAGGAGACACCATAGACATCATCGGTGAGGAGACAGATTCTTCGGGATGGGTTTGGTACAAGATCAGAGTAAATAAGAATGAGCAAGGATATGTAAGAAGCGACCTTGTAAATAAGGCAGGCGGTTCTTCAAGCTCATCATCAAATACAGCTGCAGAGGCTCCCAAGAAGGAAGAAAAACCCGCAGCACCGGCGGAGACTTCGGTAACCGATGTAGAGAAGAAAAACGCAACGGTTGCATACGATAATGTTGTTATCAGAAAAGGTGCCGGTAAGGACTATGATTCAATAGCCAAAGGCGTAAAGGGTGATGCTGTTACGATCACAGGAGAAGCAAAAGGAACAGACGGAAAAACCTGGTACAGGATCACATTCGGTGACGGAAAAGAAGGCTTTATAAGAAACGATCTTGTAGATACAACAGGAAAGACTCAGGCCGATCCCGCACCCGCTCCCGCAGAGAGCACACCTGCTCCTGAAGCAGCTCCCGCAGAGGAGCAAGCAGAGGATGCTGAATCCGAAGAGGGCGAATCCGAAGAGGGTGAGTCAGAGGAAGGATCTGAAGAAGGATCTGAAGAAGAATCCGAAGAGGAATCTGAAGAAGAGGCTGCTCCCGCTGTTGTCGGAGACGGAGCTTACGCTCTTGCTTATGAGAATGACAAATGGTATTTAAATGATTACGAGAACGGACGCAGAATTGAAGTTAAGCAGCTTATAGATGTTGCTGAGAGCGCTCCTAAATATGATAAGAAAGCCAAGGACTTCAAGCTCATCGCTATCGGACTTGGTGCACTTGCAGGAATCCTTCTTGTAGCGGTAGTGATACTTGCTATCAAGCTCAGAGAGTCATTCTACTATGAAGATGATGAAGAGGAAGAAGAGTATGATCGTTACTCCGAAGGCAGAAGGAGAAGAGCAAGAGACGACGAAGAGAATGAGGAAGAGGATCGTTATTCCGCTAGAAGAGAGCGTGCTTCACGCGATGATGATCGTGCTTCAAGAAGAGCAGCTTCTGCAAGAAGCGACGCTTCAAGAAAAGCTGATGATGAGAGAGTAGTTCGTCCTACTGAAGAGAGCAGACAGGCAAGAGCTTCAAGAAATCCCGAAGACAGACCTGCTCGTCCCAGAAGAAGCGAGGAAGAGCTCGATCGTCAGTCAAGAAGATCCGATGAGTCAAGATACGACGAGCATCCTTCAAGACCTTCAAGAGATTCTTACAGAGATGCTGAGTCAGAGGCTCCCAAGAGAAGAGCAAAGAACTTTGTCGGAGATGATGACGATTTCGAGTTTGAGTTCCTTGATCTCGACGATGAGAAATGATAAATACGCATGACAATGCATAACAATAAAGTACAGCCATGGAAGCGTGGCTGTACTTTTTTATTAGTATTTGGGCCATGAGAGAGCTCTTTTGAAATTCTGTTATGTGTGTTATACTAAACATATCACAAAAAGAACTCATGGAGGCGGATATGATCATAGAGATTGATTTTAATAGTGATGAAGCTATATATTTGCAGCTTTGCAATCAGATCATACTGGGCATTGCTACGTCTCAATTTCGTGAGGGTGAGCAGCTCCCCAGTGTCAGACAGCTGGCTGAGACGATCGGCATCAATATGCATACCGTGAACAAGGCGTATTCAATATTGCAGCAGGACGGCTTTGTCAAGATCGACAGAAGGCGCGGAGCCATAATTGCCATCGATATCAATAAGCTCAAGGCTCTTAACGAGGCTCAGGACGAGCTTTCCTACGTTCTTGCAAGAGCGATATGTAAGGGCATAGGCAGAGAAGATATTCACGCTATAGTCGATAAGCTTTATGACAATTATGAATTTAACAGCAGATAACATGAAAGGATGATGAGATATGGATTCTAAATTCACCGTAATGGCCTTGGACGCACTTAAGCTTGCCAAGAAAACAGCCAGATCCTTGAAACTTAATTATGTCGGAACCGAGCATATTCTTATGGGTCTCATCTTGGAGGACGGAAGCGTTGCTTCCAGGATCCTCATAGATAACGGCATAGACGAGAATCGTATGATGGATATGATCAGGGATCTTATTGTTCCTGACAGCAGCGTACGTACTCTTGATAAGGACGGTTTTTCACCCAGAGCCGAGAAGGTTTTGGAAGAGGCTCACAGAATGGCAGAGCGCTTCCACGCAGACAAGACAGGTACAGAGCATATTCTTTTGGCTCTTATAAAAGAGGGAGAGAACGTAGCCGTAAGGCTTATCAGCACTCTCAATGTCCCTGCGCATAAGATCTACGCGGAGACACTTGCCGCAATGGGCGAGGACCCCAATATTGTAAAGGAGGACCTTGGAAGAAAGAACAATCCCAAGGCCGGCAAGAAGGCTTCGATACTTGCACAGTACAGCCGCGATATGACTGCACTTGCGCTTGAGGATAAGCTCGATCCCGTCATCGGACGTGAGCGCGAGATCAAGCGTGTTATCCAGATATTGAGCCGTAGGACCAAGAACAATCCTTGCCTTATCGGTGAGCCCGGTGTAGGTAAGACTGCGGTCGTTGAGGGACTAGCACAGCGCATAGCTACAGGCAACGTGCCGCTTACGGTTCAGAATAAGAGACTTGTAACACTCGATCTTTCCGGTATGATCGCAGGATCTAAGTACAGAGGTGAGTTCGAGGAGAGGATCAAGAAGGTAATAAAAGAAGTTGCTGAAGACGGCAACATCATTCTTTTCGTAGATGAGATGCATACACTTATCGGTGCCGGCGGCGCTGAGGGTGCTATCGACGCTTCCAACATCCTTAAGCCTTCTCTTGCAAGAGGCGAGATCCAGATGATCGGTGCGACAACCATCACCGAGTATCGCAAGTATGTTGAGAAGGACGCAGCTCTTGAGAGACGTTTCCAGCCTGTAAACGTTGATGAGCCCGACAAGGAAGAGGCTACCAAGATCCTCGAGGGAATCGTCAGCAAATACGAGGAGCACCACAAGGTTACGATCACACCGGAAGCTATCAAGGCGGCCGTTGAGCTCTCCGAGAGGTATATCAACGACAGAAACCTTCCCGACAAGGCAATCGACCTTATCGATGAAGCGGCTTCTGCAGTAAGACTTCGCACCATGGGAGTTTCTTCCAAGGTAAAAGAGATAGATGATCAGATAAAGAACCTCGATCTTGAGATCGAGAATGCTCTTAAGAACTCCGACTTCGTTCTTGCCGGAGAGCTCAATAAGAGACAGAAGGCTCTTATCACCAAGCTTTCAAGGGTTAAGGCCGCTGAGAGGAGAAAAGAGCTTTCATCGGGCTTTATCGTTAATGAGAACGATATCGCCGAAGTAGTAGCGGAGTGGACAAGGATCCCCGTTAAGAAGATCGCTGAGAAGGAATCCGAGAAGCTCCTTAAGCTTGAATCGGTACTCCATAAGAGAGTTATAGGCCAGGAGGATGCGGTAAAGGCTGTATCCAAGGCTATCAGAAGAGGAAGAGTCGGACTTCAGGATCCCAACAGACCTATCGGTTCGTTCCTGTTCCTCGGCCCTACCGGTGTAGGTAAGACAGAGCTTTCCAAGGCACTTGCTGAAGCAATGTTCGGCGATGAGAATGCTCTTATCAGAGTTGATATGTCAGAGTACATGGAAGGTCATTCGGTTTCCAAGATGATCGGTTCACCTCCGGGATATGTAGGATACGACGAGGGCGGACAGCTCAGTGAGAAGGTCAGAAGACATCCTTATTCGGTAATCCTTTTCGATGAGATCGAGAAGGCTCATCCCGATATATTCAACGTGCTCCTTCAGGTACTTGATGACGGTCATATCACAGATGCCAAGGGACGTAAGGTAAGCTTTAAGAACACTATCCTGATCATGACATCCAACGTCGGAGCTCAGAGGATCGTAGATCCCAAGAAGCTTGGATTCGGCGCGGGCGATGATGCCAAGAAGGACTATGAGGATATGAAGTCCGGAGTCATGGAAGAAGTTAAGAAGCTCTTTAAGCCCGAGTTTATCAACCGTATAGATGAGATCATGGTATTCCATACTCTCACGGAAAAAGAGATGATGGATATCGTTACCCTCCTTTCAAGCAATTTTGCCAAGAGATGTAAGGCTCAGATGGATATCAACCTTACGATATCTCCTGCAGTAAAGAAATTCCTTGTTGAGAAGCACTCCGATGCCAAGATGGGTGCAAGACCTCTTAAGAGAGCCATCCAGTCGACAATTGAGGACGCAATGGCAGAAGAACTCTTAAAGGGCAATATCAAGGCAGGAGAGGATGTGACTGTAGGTCTTAAGGATAAAAAGATCGTATTTACAGCGGCAGACGGCAAAAAGACTTCTGTAAAGAAGGTCAGCGTTAAGACCACTAAGCCCAAGAAGGCTTCCAAGACAAAGAGCGCAGTTACGACCAAAAAGCCCGCCGGAAGAGCTAAGAAAACAACTGCTTCAAAAACAAAGAAAAAGTAATAAAAATTTCAGTTTATCATTGGGTAGACTTGAATTATAATGTAATTAACTAAATACATGTTTTATTTCAGGAGGGTTAATATGGCTGTCGTAGAGCAGTTGATTCGCGCTGAGAGCGACGGAAGCATCAGCTTCGGAAACTATGAGCTTCCCGAGAAGAAGAAACTTGAGAACTTCGAACATGACGGAGATGTTCTCAAAGTTAAGACATTCAAGGATATTACTAAGCTCGAGTGCAACGAGAACTTTGTTTATGAATCGGTTCCCGGCACAGCGGTCACAGGCTTTAAAGAGTCCGATGGAGGTGTGGAATTCAATGTAGAAGGCGCCAATGATGCGCAGATCACCTTAGGACTTTTGGAAAGCACAGAGTACAGCGTGTTTGTAAACGGAACCGCCATCGGCAAGATGAGCACTAACGTAGGAGGCAAACTCAATTTTAGTGTTGAACTGTCGGAAGGAAGTTCTGTCAAAGTCAAAGTTGAAAAATAAAAATTAAATAGATGGCCGAGGGCTTTTCGGGATACCTCGAAAAGCCCTTGTCATTTATTGGGGGATATCGGAGGAGATATGGCAACCAAGATAAAGACTATATTTTATTGCCAGAGCTGCGGATATGAATCATCCAAGTGGATGGGACAGTGTCCGGGCTGTAAAGAATGGAATACTTTTGTTGAGGAGACGGTAAAGCCCGCTGCAAAGGGCAAAGGAGCAGCTTCGTCATCCGCAAGGATGATATCGGGTGCTCTTGAAGCACCGAAATCTCTCTCCGAGATTGAATTAAACGATGAGGAGAGAGCAGATACACATATAGGCGAGCTCAACAGAGTTCTCGGAGGAGGACTTGTTAGGGGCTCCATGATCCTTGTGGGAGGTGATCCCGGAATAGGTAAGTCGACACTTCTTTTGCAGGTAGCAGGCAATCTCTCCGGCGATAAGAAGAGTATCCTTTATATCTCGGGTGAGGAGTCGCTTAAGCAGATAAAGCTAAGAGCGAACAGGATAGGAGAGTTCTCTGACACATTGAAATTCATGTGCGAGACCAATCTTTCAGTTATCGAGGATACGATCACTTCCGTAAAGCCTGAGATCATCATCATAGATTCCATACAGACAATGTTTAATGAGGCGATATCATCTGCACCCGGAAGCGTTTCACAGGTAAGAGAATCCACGGCTGTGCTTCTTAGGATAGCAAAGAGCCTCAATATAACCGTGTTTATAGTAGGCCACGTGACCAAAGAGGGACAGGTTGCGGGACCGAGAGTCTTAGAGCACATGGTCGATACAGTGCTTTATTTTGAGGGAGACAGACACGCTTCATACAGGATCTTAAGAGCGGTAAAGAACCGTTTCGGCTCGACCAACGAGATCGGCGTCTTTGAGATGGCGGAAAGAGGACTCATTGAAGTTAAGAATCCTTCTGAGTTTATGCTTGAGGGAAGACCCGAGAATTCAAGCGGCTCTATCGTCACATGCTCAGTAGAGGGCACAAGACCCATACTTATTGAGCTTCAGGCGCTTGTATACAGGAGTAATTTCGGCTTTCCAAGACGTCAGGCCAACGGAACAGACTACAACAGAGTAAACCTTCTCATGGCTGTCCTTGAAAAGAGGATAGGACTTCAGCTCGGAGATTACGATGCATATATAAATCTTGCCGGAGGAATGAAGATAGCAGAGCCTTCTCTTGACCTTGGTATCTGCATGGCGATCATCTCAAGCTTTAAGAACAAGCCTATAAGCGATGACATGATAGCTTTCGGTGAGGTCGGCCTTTCCGGAGAAGTAAGAGCCGTAAATATGGCGGAGCAGAGAGTTCAGGAGGCCAAAAAGCTTGGCTTTAAGACTTGTATCGTTCCCAAGGCTCTTTGCGAGAAGATAAAGAAAAGCCACCCCGATATCAATATAATAGGAGTGGCCTCTGTAGCTGATGCTATGAATTATATCTGATCTTGAGATCTCTTTTTACTTGCAAGAATGGCGATCGCTGTGCATGCTGCGATTATCGTGAGGATCCTCGCGATGATGTCTGTATCATCACCTGTCTGACCCATTCTTGCCATTTTTTTACTTGCGCCGAGAACAACAGCAACATCGGCGCTATTTTTTTCCATTATTACTTCAGTTACGTTATCTTTGATCGCTATGGATGCGAGATTGTTTGGATCTTTGTTTTCTGAGCCTTCATAAGATCCGTCATCGACAAACTCGAGCTTTCCTGCGATACATTTTACATTGTAGAGTGATGTGACGTCTTTTCCGTTCTCATCAACGATCAAATAAGACATGATCTCATTCTTGGATGAGCCGACAACGCTTTGGCTTCCGTGAATGACTACGTTCTTAAGTCTGTGACCTTCGAGAAGAGATCCTGACGTGATGTTTACCTTATCATTGGTGATGACTGAGCCGTCGTAGTTCTTTACGGTCGTGCCTGCTTCAAGTGTAAGTTCTCTTTGCTTTACGTTTACTTTGGCGGTGGTGGGCTTTTGCTGAGCAATAACGCTCGCAGGAAGCTTGAGCCATTCGCCGTCTTTTTCAAAGCTTACCGAGATATCCTCGGGTGCGATCTCTTTTCCGTTAAAGAGGAATGGGATCGTATATGTCTTTATCTCCGATGCGACTACATAAGCTGCATCGATGTTTACCCAATAGTTGATGCCGTTGCTTGAAAAATATGTTCCCTCGCCGTTTGTTCCTGCGTAGGCTTCTACGGTAAGGAAATTGCCGAGAGCATCGAATATATTGCGCAAAGTGGGCAGTTCGTGATCAAGGTCTTTTACAACAATATTGAAACCGCCTATCACGTGCTCTTTTCCATCGTATTCTATATCCATCTCTTCGCATGTGGTATAGATCTCAATGGATACGTTGGGATAATCCCTTCCGGGAACGAGCTCCTCATAGGCTGCTCTTGTTTTTATAACACCGTCAACGTGTATGCTTGAGCCCTGAAGCTTTTTTACATACCATATGACGTATTGTTTTTCGGGATCAAAGGAAGGAACAACATTCTTTATATCTTCAGCGGTAGGATAATTGTGAAGATAGCTGATAACGCTGTTCTTCGCTGTGAAGTTGTCATCTGCAAGGCTTTCTTCCGAACCGTTTCCGTCAACGATAGGAGCGTAGTAGCGGAAATCGTTTGGAATGGCTTCAGCTATGGTAATAGCGTCGCTGTAATTCTCATCCGGATGACCTGTGGGCTCCTCCGGAATATCGGAATCTATTTCATTGAGAATATAGAAACTTGCCTGACTGTATGTGGTTGGAACGATCCATCCCTGCATAGGGATCTCTCTTCTGTTATATTCGATGATTGGAGCTTCTGCGGGATTAACTTTTAAGGGATTTATGTCTGATAGAGTTTCTGCCGGAGTGGCTTCGGGACCTTCTTCCGGCTGAGCTTCTTCCGATGGATCTTCTTCGGTTTTCGGTTCTACCTGTTCATCGGATTTCTTTTCTTCGGAAACTAAATCGTCTTTTTTAGTTTCCTCCGTTGCGCTCTCTTCATTCTCATTTGAGATGGTATCTTTAGATATATCTTCAGATGTACTGCCTAGAGTGGACGCATCGTCCTTTTCTGTTGTATCATTTAAATCGTTGTCGCCGGTCGGATCCGTTTCCGTAGTCTCGGCGTAGGCTATGATGGGCAAGTTGTTAACTGTCACGAAGCAAAAGGCCAAAGATGCCGCCATCAGTAGCGCTAAGGATTTTTTCTTCCTCGTTACCATAAAAATACTGCTCCAAAAAATAATAATCAAAAAAACAATAAATCGAACACTTCGAATATAATAACACAAAAACTAAACTTTTTGTAAATAATGTCGATAAATTTTATATATTAAATCTAAAGAGGGGTAAGTCTGTCAGTATGAAAAAGATATTTAGATCTGCAACCGCCGTTTTATCGGCATTTGCACTAACATTCTTTATTTTGGTTTCCGAGGTGTGTTCTTTGGAAGTTCATGCCGCGGACGATCCTTATACTGCTTTATCGAAGGGCACGACCGTTTATAACGGCGTGGACTACAAATCTGAGTACAATCCGCTTTTTTACTATTTGAATTACGGAGATCTGAGACAAGCTTTCGGGCCTGATGCCAATAAGCTCATTGAACACTGGGTTCTTTTCGGCAAAAAAGAAAAGAGAGTAGCGAACAGGCTTATCGGTGACAGCTCTGAATTTGTCGTTCCTACGGGAGATGAGGGCGTTGTCATCATTCCAAAGACCAAGCATGACAACGGCGGAATGTCTTATGCACAGGAGATCCAGGCAAGGAGCATTGCCAAGCAGATCGCCGAAGCGATAAACAGAGCTGCTGAGGAATCCGATACTTCCAAGAGCTCTTCATCTTCATCCAAATCTTCCAAGTCATCAAAGTCCAAGACCAAGGAGATAAAAGAGGTCGAGAAGGTTGCATACGCAGCGGGCGTAGTGAAGGCCTATTGCGATCTCGGAACATATACTACAGAAGGTAAGATATACAGAACTGCCTACGGCGTATTCATCGGAGGCGAGTATTCATGCGCAGGATCAACAAGAGCGCTCGGACTCATCCTCGATTATCTTGGTATCAACTGGGTTCATAAGAACATAAATCAGTGGGAAGATCAGTGGTGCCAGGTTATCGTCGACGGAAAAGAAGGCTACGGAGATCCTATGATATCCGCAGCAGGTTACGGCAAGCACCCCAATGAGGGCGGCAATGCAAAAGACGCAGTTTCGTACGCAAAGATCAGATATAAATTTGAAGTTGCAACACAGAAACCCAAAAAGACGCAGTGATAAAAAGGAATCAAATGGCAGCGATTTTCTTTGATGATAAAAAAAGAATAGCGATAAGGCTGATGACGTTTCTTTTGACGACAGCTCTTTTGACAGGGATATGTTCCTTGAATGCAGAGGCGGCCGGACCCACCAAGATCGATGCGATGACCTTCAGGATGAACACGGATATCACAACCGTCCACATCGGAAGCGACGTCACGGAGATAACGCCCGGCGCGTTCAAGAGCCTTATGAAGCTCCGTTCGATAACGGTGAGCGAGAACAATCCGTTTTATGCTTCATACAGCAACTGTCTGTATAACAAGGATATGACCGAGCTTTTGTGCTTCCCGCCTGCGCTTGACGGAGCAATGATTCCATCTTCCGTGACATCGATCGGTGAGTACGCGCTGACAGGAGTCGGTGGAAAGCTCAAGGACGACATCAGGACGGTGATCAAGAACCAGGCTGATGCGAACCTTAAGCTTGAGGATGTTCCGGGCGAGCATTTCATCCACACTAAATATGGCGTGAAGTGGAGAGAGGCCGACGGAAGCTATTCGGAGCCTGATACCGAGTTAAAAAAGCTGGTGGCATCGGTCATTGATTTTAGCACCGACGAAAACATGACGCAGAATGCCCAGCTTGAGAGATGCTTTAAGTATCTGGTTGATTTTTCTGCTTATGAGAGAGATAACGAAGTTCCTGTGGGAAATTGGACGGGAGCTTACGCAAAAGATATGCTTATGGAGGGCAAGGGAAACTGCTACAATTACGCAGCGGCATTTGCCTATATCGCAAAGGGACTTGGCTATGACGCCAAGGTCTGCACTGGAACCGTTTTATCGTCGCTTGGCGGTCAGACACCTCACGCGTGGACAGAGGTCAAGGTGAACAGGACCTGGTACATATTCGACGCCGAGATGCAGGATGCGAAGGGCAGCGGATATTACAAACAGACTTATGAGAATTACCCGACAAAACCGCTTGAAAAAGCGGCAGCGATCACAGTTAGTTATTGAGTTTTCGGAAGGAGCCGTTTTTATGAGACGAGTACTTGGAATATCGGTCGTATTCTTAGGCGCTCTGGTATGCGTCCTCTTATTTAATATGTTTTTGTGCGCGATCGTACCTCCTTACAAGGATGTGATAAAATCGATGGTTTCACAGGATACCGAGATCCCTGTTGTTGAAGTGAGTGAAGGTGTGACCATAGTAAGACAGAATAACGAGGTGCGCTATATAACCCCGGAGACTGAGACTTCAAGCGATGAAGAAGATGCTTCGATGAAAGAGGCCAACGAGTATTTCGATAACCTCGGGAAAAAAGCTGAATCTGAAGCTTCGCAAGATGCTTGCGGTGAGGAGCCTGTGATAGTCGACAGACAATATTACGAAGACTGCGGAACGGGAAAAGGATACTGGGTACTTACTTACGAAGACGGAAGAAAAGTGGTAGAATGAGTAAGAATCAAAAATACAGATTTGGCAAAGGAGCCTTAACTTGGGAGTTTTCCCGGGTTTTGGCTTTTTATTTGCGGTGAATAATGTTTGATGATAAACTAAATTGGTTGTGAAATTTAGTTTCAAATTTTTGGAGCTTTTTGGAGAGTTTGATAATGAAGAAGTTTTTATTGGCTATAGGAGTTATGTCTCTGCTGATAGCTTTGGTAGTTACAGGCTGTAATGTAGGGGATCGGGAAAAGCAGAATTTCACGGAAGATAAAATAGATACAGAAAATGTTACCGAGCCGGATCTGTCACAGATGAAGGTCGGTGTTTGTATATATCGCTTTTCGGATAATTACATGACTCTTTTCAGAAGAGAGCTTGAGTCATATTTGTTGAAACAGGGATTTTCAAAAGAGAATATTTTGATACTTGATTCCGCTGACAGCGAGATCGTTCAGGACAGACATGTAAGGACTTTTATTGAAGAGGGCGTGAATGCGCTTATAGTAAATCCTGTCGATCCCACGGATGTTAAGACCATTACAAATCTGGCGGTCGAGGCGGATATCCCGCTTGTTTATATCAACAGAGAGCCTGACGGAGACGAAGAAGTCAGATGGGAAGAGGGCGGCTGGAACGTCACTTATGTTGGATGCGATGCAAGGCAGTCCGGAACGATCCAGGGTAAGATCATTGCAGATCTTGGCATTGAGAATATTGATAAGAACAACGACGGTGTCGTTCAATATATCATGATCGAGGGCGATCCCGGAAATGCAGATACACAGTTCAGAACGGAGTACTGCATCAAGGCGCTTACCGATGCGGGACTTGAGAGCGAGTGTTTGTTCAAGGGCTTCGGTAATTGGGAGCGAGGCGTGGCTGAGGAACGTGTTGCCGAAGCTATACAGAGCTTTCCGAATGCAGAGGTTATCTTCTGCAACAACGATGCCATGGCGCTCGGAGCTCTTTCAGCTGTTGAGAAGGCAGGGATAAGAGCGGGAAAAGAGGTCAAGATAGTCGGAGTTGACGCTCTTACCGATGTGCTCATCGCTGTTCTTGAAGGACAGATGGCGGGAACTGTGTTTAATAACTACGTTGACCAGGCGCATTTTACTGCGGATGCGGTGATCAATTATCTTAATAAAGAAAACAATCCGCACTATATCGGTTGCGATTACGTGGCCGTAACAGCGGACAATGCACAGACGATACTTGAGAACCTCGCTCACTGAGCGGGTTCTTTTCTTTTTATACTCTTTTAAGAAATCGGGAAATGTCTTTATAGTAAAATATAAATACACCTAAGGATTAATTTTGGCAGCGTTGGCGATTCTTTTCCAAGCGGAGGTAATATGCGAGATACCACACAGATTACCTATGGAGACGGCATCGTGAGCGTAGAGCTTACTTCGGATAGCACAAGCGATATACCTGCACCCGCGATCCGATTTGGCGACTATGAGCAGTTGCTTGAATCCTGTTTTACAAGAAAAGAGCTCGATGAAATCTATCGGGGTGATCATGCAAGTCTCACCTTTTCTTTTGTCATGTCCGATGATCCCAAGGAAATAGATGAATATGAAACGATCTCCACGGCTGTGCGCAGAGCATCCAAGAGCCTGGGAAAGCTCAACGAAGGCTTCGCCTTGAAAATGAAAGCGGTTAAAAGTGTGGGAAGCGGAGAGGAGCTGCCGCTTGATAATCTCATCCGAAATGTGGAGCTTCAGATCGAGATCCCGCTTTATCTTGCGCGCGAGGACAGGGATTATTATCTCATAACCGATTCCCTCGGAGCCTGCAAGATATATGAAGACTACGATGTTGACGCAGATACTCTGTCTGTAAATACCGGCACGGTCGGAACCAGCATGCTTCTTTATATGGAGACCTTCAGGGAGTCTCCCGTAGCCGATACCGGAAGAGACGGAATTAAACCACAATTCGTCTTCTGCGGCCTAATTATCGCACTACTTGCTCTTTGGCAGTATATTACCGGAATTCGGAGACATAAATTAAAGGAACAACGGTGATCAAAAGTGCGCATAAATAGCTTAACCATGCACGTTATAGCGATTTTTGCAAAAAATACAAATTTTTATTGAAAAAGATATTGCTTTTCTATTTTGTACGAGATATAATGGAGAACGTCGTCGGGGTGTGGCTCAGTTGGTAGAGCACTATCTTAGGGAGGTAGGGGCCGCGTGTTCGAATCACGTCACTCCGA